>NZ_CM133223.1:0-2000000 GCF_054052205.1 Marinovum sedimenti | reverse complement strand
AATTGATACTCCCCTAGTAGCGGCGAGCGAACGGGGACCAGCCGAGCTGTGAGTGTGAATAGAATGGCATGGAATGGCCAACCATAGTGGGTGACAGTCCCGTATATGAAGCATGATCAGACGTATTAAGTAGGGCGGAACACGTGAAATTCTGTCTGAAGATCGGAGGACCACCTTCGAAGGCTAAGTACTCCTTACTGACCGATAGCGAACCAGTACCGTGAGGGAAAGGTGAAAAGCACCCCGACGAGGGGAGTGAAACAGTACCTGAAACCGAACGCCTACAATCAGTCGGAGCTTGACTGGACTCTAATGATAATCTGATGCATGTCCTGCCCTGGAAATGGGGAGTTGGACATGGCGGATGGAACCTTTGCCATATTGATGTTGGTCGCAGGACTGACGGATATGGGCATGAATTACTGTGGCACACCGCAAGGCTGTTTAGGCCGAAACGATGTGGCACCGCGGATCGCCTTCTCAGGTGGTCAGGTTCTTGAACGCCGCGCAAAGACGGGTCGTGAAGCCTATCTTCGCTATGATCTGGGGCACCGTAATGGTCCTTTTGGTCATGCGGTGGGGCTCAGTGTCGGCAGCCGGGGGTCAACCTGGTTCGGCATTGGACAGACGTATACGGTGAACGATGGTTCATCGCCGTTTTATGCGCAATTGCATGCGATGACCGGCATTTATAATGCGGGTGACGGCCTTGATCTGGGTGGACCCATTGTGTTCCGCTCGGGTGCAGAGGTCGGTTGGCAGAACAATCGCGGTTGGCGATTTGGTCTCAGCTTCGACCATCGGTCGAATGCGGGGATCTACGATCACAACCCCGGAGTAGAGACGGTGCAACTGCGCCTCTCGATCCCAACCAGATAAGTCGCATCGAAAATTGCATTCTTTAAAACCATCTTCGAAATGGCACGCCAGTGCCGATCCGAAGGATTGGTGTACCGGCATTGCGCCGGCACGGAGTGCAAATCAAACATGATTATTATCAGTGTCCAGTCTTGTGACGGCGTACCTTTTGTATAATGGGTCATCGACTTAGTGTATCTAGCAAGCTTAAGCCGTTAGGTGTAGGCGTAGCGAAAGCGAGTCTTAATAGGGCGATTGAGTTAGATGCATTAGACCCGAAACCGAGTGATCTAGGCATGACCAGGATGAAGGTAAGGTAACACTTACTGGAGGTCCGAACCCACACCTGTTGAAAAAGGTCGGGATGAGTTGTGCCTAGGGGTGAAAGGCCAATCAAACTCGGAGATAGCTGGTTCTCTGCGAAATCTATTTAGGTAGAGCGTCATCCGAATACCCTCGGGGGTAGAGCACTGGATGGGTAATGGGGCCCCACAGGCTTACTGATCCTAACCAAACTCCGAATACCGAGGAGTACTAGATGGCAGACACACTGCGGATGCTAACGTCCGTAGTGGAGAGGGAAACAACCCTAACCTACAGCTAAGGCCCCTAATTCATGGCTAAGTGGGAAAGCAGGTGGGACGACCATAACAACCAGGAGGTTGGCTTAGAAGCAGCCATCCTTTAAAGATAGCGTAACAGCTCACTGGTCTAAATAAGTTGTCCTGCGGCGAAGATGTAACGGGGCTCAAGCCATGAGCCGAAGCTTAGGATGCCGTAAGGCATGGTAGCAGAGCGTAGTGTGACATAGGACCCTTCCTCTTTAGCATCTTTCGGGATGTTGCGGAGGATTGGGTTCTTTCTGTGAAGCCGGCGCGTGAGCGATCCGGTGGAGAGATCACTAGCGAGAATGATGACATGAGTAGCGACAAAGAGTGTGAGAGACACTCTCGCCGAAAGTCCAAGGGTTCCTGCTTAAAGCTAATCTGAGCAGGGTAAGCCGGCCCCTAAGGCGAGGCAGAAATGCGTAGCCGATGGGAACCACGTTAATATTCGTGGGCCAGGAGGATGTGACGGATCATGAAGGTAGTTCATCCTTATTGGATTGAATGGGCTGCTAATTGGTCCCTGGAAATAGCCCTCCATCAGACCGTACCCTAAACCGACACAGGTGGACTGGTAGAGAATACCAAGGCGCTTGAGAGAACTATGTTGAAGGAACTCGGCAAAATACCTCCGTAAGTTCGCGAGAAGGAGGCCCGGTTCTTAGGAAACTAGGGGCTGGGGGCACAAACCAGGGGGTGGCGACTGTTTACTAAAAACACAGGGCTCTGCGAAGTCGCAAGACGACGTATAGGGTCTGACGCCTGCCCGGTGCCTGAAGGTTAAAAGGAGGGGTGAGAGCTCTGAATTGAAGCCCAGGTAAACGGCGGCCGTAACTATAACGGTCCTAAGGTAGCGAAATTCCTTGTCGGGTAAGTTCCGACCTGCACGAATGGCGTAACGACTTCCCCGCTGTCTCCAACATAGACTCAGCGAAATTGAATTGCCTGTCAAGATGCAGGCTTCCCGCGGTTAGACGGAAAGACCCCGTGCACCTTTACTACAGCTTCGCACTGGCATCAGAACTGCAATGTGCAGGATAGGTGGTGGGCTTTGAAGCAGGAACGCCAGTTTCTGTGGAGCCTCCCTTGAGATACCACCCTTTGCATTTTTGATGTCTAACCGCGGTCCGTTATCCGGATCCGGGACCCTGCGTGGCGGGTAGTTTGACTGGGGCGGTCGCCTCCTAAAGAGTAACGGAGGCGCGCGATGGTTGGCTCAGACCGGTCGGAAATCGGTCGTTGAGTGCAATGGCAGAAGCCAGCCTGACTGCAAGTCTGACAAGACGAGCAGAGACGAAAGTCGGTCATAGTGATCCGGTGGTCCCGAGTGGAAGGGCCATCGCTCAACGGATAAAAGGTACGCCGGGGATAACAGGCTGATACTGCCCAAGAGTCCATATCGACGGCAGTGTTTGGCACCTCGATGTCGGCTCATCTCATCCTGGGGCTGGAGCAGGTCCCAAGGGTACGGCTGTTCGCCGTTTAAAGAGGTACGTGAGCTGGGTTTAGAACGTCGTGAGACAGTTCGGTCCCTATCTGCCGTGGGTGTAGGATACTTGAGAGGAGTTGCCCCTAGTACGAGAGGACCGGGGTGAACGATCCACTGGTGTACCAGTTGTTCCGCCAGGAGCAGTGCTGGGTAGCTATGATCGGACAGGATAACCGCTGAAGGCATCTAAGCGGGAAGCCCCCCTCAAAACAAGGTATCCCTGAGGACCGTGGTAGACCACCACGTCGATAGGCCAGAGATGTAAGCGCGGTAACGCGTTCAGTTGACTGGTACTAATGGTCCGATAGGCTTGATTTGATCCAGTAAAAGACAGATTTGAAACGCGCTCAAGTAGCCGAAAGGCGGTAGCGCAAATCAAATAAGTCCTTACCGGACGAAGATCAAAGCAAACATCACACTAAATCAGAACGTCACGCTGCAAGGCGGACGTAAATGACTTGACTTGGACACTCTCAACGAGAGTGAAATCAACCTGTACATAGCAATACTACAGGTCGTTGCGCTTCAGCCGCGCAACACAATCCACCCTTACCGGGGCTTTCCTGGTTTGGTGATCACAGCACGAGCAAAACACCCGGTCCCATCCCGAACCCGGCCGTTAAGTGCCGTCGCGCCAATGGTACTGCGTCTTAAGACGTGGGAGAGTAGGTCATCGCCAAACCTGATAAGCCCCGATAAGGTGTATCTCTCAAACGATATCAGCGACACTGGCCAGCACCCGCCGCTACAACACAGGTAAACAGCCTCAAGTAGCCGCTAACCACTCGGCCAAACAAAACTGTCGCGGGATGGAGCAGCCCGGTAGCTCGTCAGGCTCATAACCTGAAGGTCGTAGGTTCAAATCCTACTCCCGCAACCAAATTTACCGAACAATACCAAAGCCTTAGGCCTCGCATCACGCGGGGCTTTTTGCTTTTGTGCATTCCATGTCAACGCCACGTCAACGTTTGGCGAGTCGCGCAATAAATATTCAATGAAATCAACGATACGGCTCGGCGGCGAGCGCTCTGTCATCGCGAGCGGTTTGCGGATACGGTTATCCGAAACAGATGCCGAGCGACTGCGATGTCCAAGAAAACACTGAACAAAGCCAATCTCGAAAGGCTTGGCGCGCCCAAGCTTGCCGATCTGGTGATGGAGCTGGTGCAGGGGTCCGCGGCCTTGCAGCGTCGCGCCCGGATGGAGCTGAGCGCAGCACAGGGCCCCAAGGAGGTGACCGCCGATCTGCGCAAGCGGTTTGCGTCGCTGCGTCGGTCGCGAAGCTATGTCGACTGGCGCAAGCAGCGTGCGCTGGTCAAGGATCTGAACAGCCTGTTAGCCCAGATTGAGACGGTGATCGCGCCGCAGGACGCAGGCGAAGCGTTCGAGCTTCTCTGGTCCTTCTTGCAACTTGCCCCGTCGATCCATGAGCGCACCGATGACAGCAATGGATCGGTTAGCGATGTGTTTCGTCAGGCCGTTACGATGATCGGGTTGGTGGCGCCCCAGGTCACGATCAAACCGCAGACGCTGGCTGAGCGGATCCTCGATGCGGTCACCGATGCGGGCTATGGTGAATTTGACGGCATCATCCCGGAGACGGCAGAGGCGCTTGGCCCGGAAGGGTTGGAGCATCTCAAACAGATCACCAAGACATGGGCCGATACGCCGCCGACATCCGAAGAGCTGGCCGCGTATGAACGCTTTGGTCTGTCCTCGTCGCCCGCAGACTCCGTGCGGCGCGCAAAGCAGTCGACCTGCTCGATCATCCTTGCCGATGTGGCCGATGCGCAGGGTGACGTCGATGCCTACATGGCCCGCTATTCCGCCGAGCAGCTGACCTATGGCACCATCGCCCCGACGTGGCGCGCCGTCTGATCGATGCGGGGCGCGTTCAGGAAGCCTTTGACATTCTTCGACGGTGCATGACGCGCGAGGCGGATACCCCCTTCCGGAGGTTCAATTCCAACCTTGATGAGGTTTATGAAGACTGCCTCAATCGTCTGGGCAAGCTGGACGATCTGAAGGTGCATCTCTGGACCACGTTCGAGCAGGCCCTGAGCGCGCGCGCCTTGCGCAAATACCTCAAACTGCTGCCGGATTTTGACGATGTCGAGGCCGAGGAAAAAGCGCTCGATGCTGTCGAAACCGATCCTCGCATTGCCGCAGCGATCAGCTTCTTGGTCGACTGGCCTGCGCTTGATCGGGCTGCACGGATCGTGCTGGCGCGCGCCGATGAGCTGGACGGTGATAACTACACCACGCTGAGCCACGCCGCAGAGGCGCTGGACGCGCGCCACCCGCTTGCCGCGACGCTGCTGCGCCGCGCGATGGTCGATGACACGCTGAACGGTGCGAAATCCACGCGCTATCGCCATGCCGCGCGCCATCTGGCGGAATGCCAGGCGTCGGAGCGGGCGATCACCGACTATGGTGCAGTCCTGACGCATGAGGGTTTTGTCGCAGCGCTTCGGCAAAAACATGGCCGCAAATACGGGTTCTGGTCCCTGGTGGATGGCTAAGCGAGGGCCCTCGGGATATTTGCGAGGCTTCAACCCCGCGTGCCAGGACTCTAAACCGGTCCCGCGCACAGTGCGCGGCAAGGGGGGGCGAAGCCAGCTCAAACTTGACGCTCGCACCCAGCCATCGGCAACTGCGACCATCGACCGGGTGCGCGGAAAGCAGGCTTTCGCTGCATTGCGCAATGCCAAGAACTACTTGGGCAAAAGATGACTTTGCCTTCACCCAAAACTGCTGTCTTGTCCCCTCGCAAAGCGCCGGAGTGCTAGGCTCAGGACCCATTGATCTGCTTGAGGCTACGTCGGCAGCGTGATTCAAGCTCCCAAACTGACGGGGGTGATGATGAGCAACCTTTTCTGGCTAACGGACGCGCAGATGGACCGGCTTCGGCCGTTTTTTCCCAAGAGCCATGGCAAGCCGCGGGTGGATGACCGGCGTGTTCTGAGTGGAATAATATTCATCAATCGCAATGGCTTGCGCTGGTGCGACGCGCCCGCGGAATACGGCCCGGCCAAAACGCTCTATAACCGCTGGAAACGATGGAGCGACAAGGGCATTTTCGCGAGGATGATGCACGGCCTTGCGTCGGAGGCAGCGGTTCCAAAGACGGTGATGATCGACGCGACCTATCTGAAGGCGCACCGCACGGCGAGCAGTCTGCGGTCGAAAAAGGGGGGCCCGACGACCAGCGGGGGCGCGCGATCGGCCGAACCAAAGGCGGCATGAACACCAAGCTGCATGCCGTCACCGATGCCGAGGGACGACCGATCCGGTTTTTCATGACCGCGGGCCAGGTCAGCGACTACACCGGCGCTGCGGCCCTTCTTGGCAGCCTGCCATCGGCACAATGGCTTCTGGCCGACCGGGGCTATGACGCCGACTGGTTCAGGGAAGCGTTGAAAGACAAGGAGATAAAGCCCTGCATCCCTGGCCGGAAGTCCCGCGCCAAGCCCGTCAAATACGACAAGCGCCGCTACAAACGCCGCAACAGGATCGAGATCATGTTCGGGCGCCTGAAGGACTGGCGCAGGATTGCCACACGCTACGACCGATGCCCGAAAGTCTTCCTCTCCGCCATCGCCCTCGCCGCAACCGTCATGTTCTGGCTATGAAACGAGAACGAGTCCTGACCCTAGATTGTTGGTGCGTTTGATACATAAGCCCGGGTATTTTTAAACAGAAGAAGATTGGACGAGTGCGGGGAGGGCGCTGAAGGTCTTGAAGTGGGCGTGGTGGGGGAGGGCGTCTATCGCCGATTTGCGATAGCCCTCGGTGTAGAGCAGGAACGGGATGTCTGCTGCTTTGGCGGTTTCGGCGTCGGTTTCACTGTCGCCGACGTAGAGTGCTTTGGATGCGCCGTTCAGGGCGGCGTGCAGCATCGCGGGGTCGGGTTTGCGGGTGGGCAGGCTGTCGCCGCCGATCACAGCGTCAAAGAACGGCGCAAGGCCGGTGCCGCGCAGGCAGGTGAGCGTGGCGGCGTGGGGTTTGTTGGTGCAGAGCGTGAGGCGGTGGCCCTGGGATTTGAGGTCTGTCAGGGCCTCGATGACGCCGGGATAGAGCGCGTCCGGGGTGGTTTCGACCGTCACGTAGCGGCGCAGGATGGCATCGTGCAGCGGGCCAGCGATGTCCTTGGTCAGGCCGAGGTAGGTCACCACCTGATCAACCAGGATTGGCAGGCCGCGGCCGACGAAGCTTTGGACCGTGGCTTCGGACAGCGCAGGCAGGCCCCGGTCTGTTAGCGCGCCATTGACCGAGGCGGCGATTTCCGGGACCGAGTGGATCAGTGTGCCGTCAAGGTCGAAGGCGATGGTTAGGCTCATGTCAGGCTGTTGCGGATCGCGCGCATGTTTTGGCCGTAGATTTCGGGTGTGTCGACCGAGCCGCCTTTGAAGACAGCTGAGCCTGCGACCAGCACGTCGGCGCCTGCGGCCACGACTTTGGGTGCGGTGACAGGATCGACGCCGCCGTCGATCTGGATGTGAATCTCACGGTCGCCGATCATTGCGCGCAGGGCGGTGATCTTGTCGGTCATGTCGATGAATTTCTGCCCGCCGAAGCCGGGATTGACTGTCATGACGCAGACCATATCCGCGAGGTCGAGCACATCTTTGACCGCCTCTGCCGGGGTGCCGGGGTTGAGCGCGACACCGGCTTTCATCCCCGTCGCCCGGATCGCTTGCAGGGTGCGGTGGATGTGCGGACCAGCCTCGACGTGGGCGGTGAGCATATCGGCACCGGCTTCGGCATAGGCCTCGATGTAGGGATCGACCGGGGCGATCATCAGGTGCACATCCATGAAGGTTTTGACGTGCGGGCGGAAGGCTTTTACCGCGGGCGGGCCGAAGGTGAGGTTGGGCACGAAATGGCCGTCCATCACATCAACATGCACCCAATCGGCACCCTGATCCTCGATGGCGCGGATTTCTGCGCCGAAGTTGGCGAAATCGGCGGACAGGATCGACGGGGCGATCTTAACGGTACGGTCAAACGACATGCGGCATCTCCTGATGGGGTTGTCCGGGTCATAAGCCGGGGGCGCGCCGAGGTCCAGAGAGGTCGGGGGTCAGTCCGGTGTGTGCCGTGACCAGCAGGGCATCGTGTCGTTTGGGGCTGGCGTGGCGTGAAACACCGCGCGGGCGACGGCGCGGGAGAGACAGGTGGCGGCGGCGTGGCAGATTTCGAGCATTTGCCAATCCGGCGCTGTCATGTCCACTGCTCCAGTGGCGGCGGCAAACACCAGATCGCCGTCCATCGGGGTATGGGCGGGCACAATGGCGCGGGCGATGCCATCATGCGCGGCGGTGGCCATGCGCTGGGCCTGCGCCTTGGTCAGCACGGCATCGGTTGCGACGATGGCAATGGTGGTGTTGGCCCCGGCAGACAGGGCCGCAAGTTTGCGGCTTTTCGCAAGGTCAAAGGGTTGCGGTGCCGGGTCGGGGCCGAGGTTGCCGAACTCGCCGTCGATCTCAAACGGGGCGGCCCAGAAGTGTCGGTCGCCCGGTGTGGTGACCGCGCCGACCGGGTTGGCGGCGACCAGTGCACCGACGGTGATATTGCCCAGCTGTAGCGAGGCCGAGCCCAGCCCGCCTTTGAGCATCGCCGTGGTCGCTCCGGTGCCGGCCCCCTGCGAGCCGATTGCGAAATCCGCGCTGGCCTGCGCCAAGGCGCTGCGGCCGAGTGTGGGGTAGGGGTTTTCGGTCCAACCCTTGGTGCCGCCGTTGAGCAGATCAAACAGGATCGCGGCGGGCACCAAAGGCACGCGGGCGGGGCCAACGGCAAAGCCGCGGCCCTGTTCGGCCAGCGCATCCATCACGCCTTGTGCCGCCGCCAGCCCAAAGGCAGAGCCGCCCGACAGCACCAAAGCATCCACCGCCGGGGCCATCTTGTCGGGGGCGAGCAGGTCAGTCTCGCGGGTGCCGGGCGCGCCGCCCATAACGGCAACCGAGGCGACAAAAGGCGCATCGCCGACCAGCACGGTGCAGCCGGATTTGAGCGTATCGTCCTGCGCATTGCCGACCCGCAGCCCCGCGACATCGGTGATCAGGTTGCGGGGGCCGGGGGTCAGGTGCATGGCAGACGCCTTTGCGCAGGAAGGGGGCGGGGCGACAGCGCCGCCAGACCAAGTTTCATATGCAGCGCCCGCCGTCGACCTCCATGCAGACCCCGGTGACAAGGCTGGCCTCGTCCGAGCAGAGGTAGCAGGCGGCGTTGGCAATGTCTTCGGGCATGGAAAAGCGGCCCAGCGGGATGGTCGACAGAAAGGCATCGCGGCGCTCGGGCGTGTCTTCGCCCATGAAGGACGCAAGCAGCGGCGTATCCCCCGCCACCGGGTTCACCGCATTAACGCGGATGCCATGCGGGGCGAGCTCGATCGCCATGGCGCGGGTGGCGGTGTTCATCCAGCCCTTTGAGGCGTTGTACCAGTTGAGGTTGGGCCGGGGCGACACCCCCGCCGTCGATGCAATGTTAAGAATGCAGCCCGCCTTGCGCGCCTTCATCAAGGGCAGCACCGATTTGGCGGCGTAATACACCGATTTGCAGTTCACTGCGAAGACACGGTCGAAATCGGCCTCGCTGATCTCTTCCATCGGGGCGGGCAGGTGGGTGACGCCTGCGTTGTTCACCACGATATCGATGTCGCCCATCAGCTCGGTTGCCTTGTCGATCATATGCTGCACACTGGCCCCGTCGGACACATCGACATATTGGCCGACGCCGCCGTATTCCTGCGCCACATTGCGCGCCGCCTCTTCGTTGATATCGGCCAGCATGACCTGTGCGCCCTCAAGCAGGAACTTATGCGCAATCCCGGCGCCAAAGCCCGAACCCGCGCCAGTCACAATCGCAGTTTTGCCTTGCAGTCTCATGTCGTGCCTCCCGTCAGAATGTCGCCCGGCCGCCGGATTGATCAAAGCAGGCCCCGGTGGTGAAAGAGGCCTCATCAGAGGCCAGCCAGCAGATCATCGCCGCAATCTCGTCCGGGGTGCCGAAGCGGCCCATCGGGATCTTGGATTTCATGAAGGCAATGAACTCTGGCGTCATCTGGTCGAAGATCGGGCTTTCCACCGCTGCGGGCGCGATGCAATTCACCGTGACCTGGGTGTCGGCCAGTTCCTTGCCCAGCGATTTGGTCAGCCCGATCACCGCCGCCTTGGACGAAGAATAGGCCGCGGCGTTCGGGTTGCCCTCTTTGCCCGCGACCGAGGCGATGTTGACGATGCGGCCAAAGCCCGCCGCCTTCATCAGCGGCGCGGCGGTGCGGTTGCAGTAAAACAGCCCGTGGACGTTGAGCGCATAGACCTTAAGCCAATCCTCGACCGGATACTCCCATGTCGGCACATTCGGCCCGGTGATTCCGGCGGAACAGACAAGGATGTCGAGCCCGCCCATCTCATCCGCCGCGTTGCGCATTGCGGTGTCAACCGCTTCGGGGTGGGTGACGTCGACCTTGCGCGCCAAGATGCCCTCGGCCGTGATCGCGTCGAGCGCTGCGGGGTTCACATCCCACACCATCACCTCTGCGCCCTCGGCTTTCATGCGCCGCGCCGCTGCGGCCCCGATGCCAGAGGCCCCGCCGGTGATGAGCGCTTTGCGCCCCTTAAATCTGTCGGTAAAAGTCATCTGTTCACCCATGATAGGCCGCCACGGTTTTCAGGCAGGAGAAGCCGTACAGCGCCTCGAACCCCTTTTCCCGTCCGTGACCCGATTTGCCGATGCCGCCGAAGGGCAATTCCACCCCACCCCCGGCACCGTAATTGTTGATATAGACCTGCCCCGACCGGATCGCCTTGGCCATGCGCATCTGTCGCGCGCCGTCACGGGTCCAAAGACCGGCGACTAGGCCGTAATCGGTGCCATTGGCGATGCGGATCGCGTCTGCTTCGGTGTCGAACGGGATGATCACCTGCACCGGGCCAAAGATTTCTTGCTGCGCCAGTGGATGGTCGGGCGGCACATCGTCCAGCAGGGTCGGCGGCGCGAAATGCCCCGGCCCCTCCGGTATCTGGGCCTGCGCCGCGATGGTCAGATCCTGTGCCTTGTCGAGAAATCCCGCCACAATCGCCTGTTGCCGCGCGCTGATCAGCGGCCCGACATCAAGATCCTCCATCGCCGGACCTACCCGCAGCGCGCTGTAGCGCTCGGCCATCCTGTTGCGCAATTCCGTATGGATCGACCGATGCACCAGCACCCGCGACGAGGCCGAACAGGTCTGGCCCGCGTTCTGCACGCCGGCGTTGATCAGAAACGGCAGGGCAGCGTCCAGATCGGCATCGTCAAACACGATCTGCGGCGATTTCCCACCCAGCTCCAGCGTCACCGGCACCACGTTCTTCGACGCCGCCATCTGCACCGCACCACCCGTCGCAACCGACCCGGTAAAGCTCACATGTTGGATGCCGGGGTGGCCCGCCAGCGCCGCGCCCGCCTCGGCCCCAAGGCCCGGCACGACGTTCAGCGCGCCTTTCGGCAGCCCGGCCTGCTCGGCCAACCAGGCAAAGGCCAGCGCGGTCAGACAGGCCTCTTCGGCGGGTTTCAAAACACAGGCGTTGCCCATCGCCAAAGCCGCGCCAACCGAGCGGCCGATGATCTGCATCGGGTAATTCCATGGCACGATATGGCCGGTCACGCCATGCGGTTCACGCAGGGTATAGACGGTGTAACCGTCGAGGTAGGGAATGGTGGTGCCATGCACCTTGTCCGCCGCGCCGCCGTAAAACTCGCAATAGCGCGCCAGCGCCACCGCATCGTTGCGCGCCTGTGTCAGCGGTTTGCCCACGTCCAGCGCCTCAAGCTCGGCCAGCCAATCCAGCCGCTCGCGCACCAATCCGCCCAGCCGGGCAAGGATACGCCCCCGCTCTGCCGCAGGCATCCGCCCCCAGTCGCCCTCCAGCGCGCCTTGGGCCGCCGCAACCGCCGCGTCGATGTCGCTGGCACCGCCCCGCGCAATCTGCGCCAATTCGCTGGCATCGGACGGGTTGCGCAGGCTGATCGTGTCGCCGCCCAGCGCCGCGCGCCAGCCGCCATCAATCAGCACCAGCGACGGATCAAACGGCAAATCGGTCAATGCCATCCTCGCCTCCTCCTCTTTTGGTATACCATCTGTCACCTTGCGAAATACCGCAAGCCGGGAATTATCATTGCGTCTGATGATTTATATCGGATGGGATATTGCGTGCCTGATTGCCAAGATGGCTGGATTCCGCCGAATTGCGCTGTTACATCGGGTTAACTCGCAGCAACCGGAGGCACGCCCATGAGCGCGACCGCCCGCCAAAAAGCCCCCATGCCCAATGAAATACGGGCGATGAAAGGGGGCACGCCTATTGTGTCCCTCACCGCCTATTCCACGCCGATGGCCCGGCTGATGGACGCGCATTGCGATTTCGTCCTTGTCGGCGACAGCGTGGCGATGGTGCAGCACGGGTTGCCCTCGACCCTGCATGCCACGATGGACATGATGATCTTGCATGGCAAGGCCGTCGCCCGTGGCCTCAACAGCGCGATGCTGGTGGTTGATCTGCCGTTCGGCGCCTATGAACAAAGCCCCGAGCAGGCCTTTGCCAATGCCTCGCGGATGATGTCGGAAACCGGCGCTGGCGCGATCAAGCTTGAGGGCGGCGAGGTGATGGCCGAGACCATCAGCTTCCTGACCAAACGCGGCATTCCGGTGATGGCGCATATCGGCCTGACGCCGCAGTCGATCAACACGCTTGGCGGCTACAAGGTGCAGGGCCGCGGTGATGCGGCCAAACAGATGAACGCCGATGCCAAAGCGGTGTCTGATGCCGGTGCGTTTTCGGTGGTGCTGGAAAAGGTGCCCGAGACGCTGGCCAATGGCATCACCCTGAAAATCCCGATCCCGACCATCGGCATTGGTGCCTCGGCGGGCTGCGATGGACAGATCCTCGTGGTCGATGACATGCTCGGCCTGTTCACCGATTTCAAACCGAAGTTCGTCAAACGCTATGCCAAGCTCGGCGAAGACGGCGAAGCGGCGATTGCCGCCTATGCCGCCGACGTCCGCGCCCGCAAATTCCCCTGGCCCGAGCATGTCTTTGCCGACGAAGCGCCGGGTAAAAAATCGTGACCGTCCCGATCATTCGCAGCCTCGACGACCTCGACGCCCTGACCAACGGCTGGCGTCGCGCGGGTGAGGTGATCGGCGTGGTGCCGACGATGGGCGCGTTGCATGATGGCCACCTGAGCCTTGTGGCTGAAGCCAAAAAGCAAGCCGACCGGGTGATCGTGACGATCTTCGTCAATCCCAAACAGTTCAACAATCCCGAAGACTTGGCGAATTATCCCCGCACCGAAGTGGATGACGCCCGCAAGCTCGAACGCTTCGAAGTCGACGCGATTTGGGCCCCGGACGGTGACACGATGTACCCGCCGGGGTTTTCCACCGGCGTCGCGGTGACCGGCCTGACGGATGTGCTCTGCGGTGCCCACCGCCCCGGTCATTTCGATGGTGTGGCGACGGTGGTGACCAAACTGTTCCGCCAAACCGCCGCCGATCTCGCCTTTTTCGGCGAAAAAGACTTCCAGCAACTCCAAGTCGTGCGCCGCCTGTCGCGCGACCTCGATCTCGGGGTCGAGGTGGTGGGCTGCCCGACAATCCGCGAAATCGACGGTCTGGCCATGTCCTCGCGCAACCTGCTGCTGTCCGACCGCGCGCGGGTTAAGGCCCCCCGGCTGCATGAGGTGATGGAGGTCATCGCCGAGGGGCTTACCGCAGGCCAGCAGATGTCCGATCTGGTGCCAACGGCCCTCAAAGCCTTGGAAAACGCCGATTTCCTCAAGGTAGACTACCTCGAGCTCAGAAGCTGCGATACCCTGTCCCTGCTCGAAACCCCAACCGAGCCTGCCCGCCTCCTCGCCGCGGCTTACCTCGCCGGCGTCCGGCTGATCGACAATATCGACGTCCCGCAAGCCAAGTAACCGGCTCCCCCGTCCCCCTGCTTCTTCTGTTTAAAAATACCTCGGGGGTGAGGCCGCAGGCCGAGGGGGCTGGCCCCCTTAGCTCGACTGCGGCAGACACAACGCCGCCAAGGAAAGCGCCATGACCTGCGCGCTTTCCACCATATCGTCGATGCCGATCCATTCGTCCGGCTTATGCGCCAGCTCAAGCACACCCGGCCCATAGGCGATGCAGTTCTTCAGCCGCCCAATCCGGTCGATGTGCTTTTGATCATAGGTGCCGGGTGAGGCGACGTATTCCGGCCCCTTGCCCAGCACCTCCCGGATCGCGCCGGCCACCACCTGCACCACCGGCGCATCCCGGTCCGTCATCGACGGCGCGACGTGGTTGATCTCTTCCAGCCGGTACTCAAACTTCGCCCGCGTGGTCTTTAACTCCTCCAACAGCGCGCGCACCTCGCCCGACACGCTCGCGTGGCTTTCCTCGGCCAGATAGCGTCGGTCGATCACCATGCGGCAACTGTCGGGCACGCAATAGGCGGGCAGCCCGGTGTAATCGGCAGGCGCCTCAGCCTCGCCGCCGTGGATCGAATTGATGTTCATGGTCGAGGCTTTCGCCCCCTCCGGCACCACCGGCATATCGGTGCGCCGCGCCGCCATCGCGGGGTACAGCCGGGCCTCAAAGGCATCGATCACCGCGCCCATATGCCGAACCGCGCAATCGCCCAGGAACGGCATCGCCCCATGGGCAATCTCGCCCATCGTTTCGATCTCGGCCCACCACGCCCCGCGATGGCCAAGGCAAATGCGGTCTTTGTGCAGCGGTTCGGGGATGATGACGTGCTGCACGCGGGCAGGGGCGAACACCCCCTGTTGCGCCAGATAGGCCACCCCGCCATAGCCGCCCGATTCCTCATCCGCCGTGCCGCTGATCTCCACCGCGCCGGCGAAATCGGGGCAAAGGTCGACAAACACTTCCGCCGCGATGATCGACGCCGCCAGCCCGCCTTTCATATCGCAGGCCCCACGGCCATAAATCCGCCCGTCGGCGACCGTCCCGCCAAAGGGATCAAAGGTCCAGCCCTTACCGACCTCGACCACATCGGTGTGCGAATTGAAATGCACGCAGTCGCCCGCCCGCGCGCCCTCGCGGCGCGCCAGCACGTTCCAGCGTGGATAGCGGTCACTGTCGCCGGGGGCTCCCGCGGCGCGGATCTTCTGGATGTCAAAGCCACGCCGGGCCAGCCGCACAGCCAGATACTCGCAAATCTCGCGGTAATTTTCACCCGGCGGGTTCAGCGTGGGAATGCGGATAAGATCCTGGGTCAGCGCCACAAGATCCTCGCGCCGCGCCGCGATTTCCGCCTTCAATCGGTCCTGAATATCACTCATGCCGCCGATCTTGCGCGGCGCGAAATCCTAGCGCAAGACAAACCGAGGCGCCGGGCCCAATGGCAGCGGCCCAAGCCGCATTTCGCCTTTGTCGAGCGTCAGCGTCAGGTCAAGCGAGTTGCGGCTGCCCGATATTTGCGCCAGCAGCGAAAGCGCGGTTTCGATGCCATCCACCATCACCGCCGAGACTTCGCCAGAGGCGCGCGCCACCTCCAGCATCTCGCGCCAGTTCTTGGCCTGCACATGCACTTTACCGGTGCCACGGCCCTTGCCGTCAATCTCCAGATCGCCGGTCATGCGCAGCGCCATCGGCCCCCATTCCAGCGCCGCTTCGCTCAGCTCGATGGCGGTGGGTTGCGGGCGTGCCCGTGTCGCGGCCAGCGCCCAGGGTTCGGAAAACACCAGCCGCGCGGCAAGCCGGGCCTCGGAAAAGGTCTGCGGCAGCGCGCCGCCCGTGGCCTGAACCACCCCCGCCGGAAGCGCCAGCCCATCGACCACAACCGCCATATCATAGGCCGCACCCTCGGCCCGTGTCGTGGCCATCCGCAGCTGCGCCAGCGCCGTGGTGGCCCCCTCGGGTGCCGTGACGTTCAGCACATCGGCCACAAGGTTGGCCCGCTCCAGAACGTGCGCCGCACCTTTGGTCACAAGGCTGGCCTGCAACTTGTCGCTGGTGATCGCGTACTCCCCATCCGGCGTGGTGATCGTCTGCGCATCGGGCCAGACGGCAATGGCGTGATGGCGGTTATAGCTCAGCAGCAAGAGCTGAAAGAACGGTGCCTGCCAGCCAAGCCCGCTTTCGGGATCAGACAGCGCCAGATCGGTCCAAGTGGTGTCATGCCGGTTGGGAAATCCGCGCACCGCCATATCGCCGTACTGCGCATTCCAGCCTTCGTCACGCCGCTCGGCAAACCAGCCGTCATAGCTGCGCACCAGCACCTGTTTGCCCCAAAGCCAATACCCCGACCAACCAAGGGCGACGACAAGGATGACAAGTGCAAGACGTTTCATGTGATGGTTTCCTGAGCTGCGGGCTTTCGCCCTTCCTAAGCTGCGGGCTTTCGCCCCTTGCGGCGATGGTCTACTTGCAGGAAGCGGAAAGGAAAAGCGTCATGGCACTTTGGGTTTTCGGATATGGATCGCTGTTGTGGAACCCCGGTTTCCCGGTGGCGGAAAAACGGCTCGCCTCGCTTGAGGATTACCGCCGCAGTTTCTGCATGCGCTCGATCCACCATCGCGGCACCGAACAAGACCCCGGCCTTGTGCTCGCGCTAGACGAAGCGCCCGGCGCGCTGTGTGACGGCGTGGCCTTTCGCGCCGAACCGGGCACCGAAGACGCCACGCTGGCCTATCTGCGCGAACGCGAGCTTGTCTCCTCGGCCTATCTTGAGCGGCATGTGATCTTGGGGCTGGAGGATGGCCGCCAGATCGAGGCGCTGGTCTATGTGATTGATCAGGACCACTGGCAGTATTGCCGCGACATTCCGCTTGAGGAGCAGGCCCATATCATCGCGCGCGCGGTGGGGGGGCGTGGGCCGAACACAGAATACCTCTGGAACACCGCCGAACATCTGGCTGAATTGGGTGTCGAGGATGCAGATTTGCAATGGTTGGCCGTGCGGGTCCGTGACATTTGCAGTTAACGCCTTGGCTTGGCGGAAATTCGTGCCTAGAGTCTGGGCGCAACTAACAGTGTCAGGAACAGTCCTTCATGGTGGACAAGCCGGACCGCGAGGCCGAGCCAAGATTTTCGCAACCCGTCCGACAGGTGTTCTTTATGGTCACCGTGCTGGGGCTGGTATGCGCGGGGCTGATCCTTGCCCTGCCGCGCGTCTTGCCGGTGTTCCTGACAAACCCCTACCTTAACGGCTTTATCGTGCTGGTCTTTGTGATCGGCGTGTTGGCCACGTTCTGGCAGGTGCTGACGCTGATCGGCTCGGTCCGCTGGATTGAGAATTTCGCAACCGGTGCCGAAGAGGGGCATACCCCACCGCGCATCCTTGCTCCTTTGGCCACGCTGATGCGGTCGCGCGGCAAGCGGATGCAGATTTCGGCCACCTCGTCACGCTCGATCCTCGACAGTGTCGCGCAGCGGATCGACGAAGCCCGCGAAATCACCCGCTATATTGTCAGCCTGCTGATCTTTCTCGGGCTGCTCGGCACGTTTTACGGCCTTGCGACGACTGTGCCGGCGCTGGTCGATACCATCCGCTCGCTCACGCCCGCACCGGGGGAAACCGGCGGGCAGATCTTTGAACGGCTGCAAAAGGGCCTTCAGGCGCAGCTTGGCGGCATGGGCACGGCCTTTGCCTCATCGCTTTTGGGTCTTGCCGGATCGTTGGTGGTGGGTCTGCTCGAACTCTTTGCCGGGCACGGGCAGAACCGGTTTTACCGTGAGCTTGAGGAATGGCTAAGCTCGATCACCCGACTTGGCTATGCCGGATCGGGCGATGGCGACGGCGGCGGCGATCAGCAATTGCTGGTGGCGGTGGTCGATCACATGTCCGAGCAGATGGAACACCTGCAACAGATGTTTGCCCAGTCGGATGTCAGCCGTGCCATCGTGGATGACAAACTCTCGACCCTGGCCGACAGTGTCGAGCGGATGACCGAACAGCTTGAGCGGCAATCGGCCCCGACCACCGCGCTGACCCGGCTGGCCGAAGGGCAAGAGCGGCTGATCGATACGCTGGAAAACCGCGCCTCGCGCGATGATGGCGGGATTGATGCCGAAAGCCGGATGCGCCTGCGCTCGATCGACGTGCAAATGCTGCGTATCCTCGAGGAAATGTCCGCCGGACGGCAGGAAAGCATGGCCGAGCTGCGCACCGATCTGTCGCAATTGACCCGTGCGCTGAATACGGCGGTGCGTCAGGTCAGCACCGCAAGTGCCGCCACGTCCTCTGCCCGCCCGAACCGTAATATTCGACCGCCGAAACTGGAAACTCCCGAACAGGAGAGCTGATCCATGGCGTTGTCCCGCAGAACCGGTCAACGGTTTCAAAACGCAATCTGGCCCGGTTTCGTGGATGCGATGACCGGCCTGCTTCTGGTGCTGATGTTCGTGCTCACCATCTTTATGGTGGTGCAATTCACCCTGCGCGAAACCATCACCGGACAAGAGACCCAGCTTGATGAACTGTCGGGCGAGATTGCCGCGCTGGCGCAGGCGCTCGGGCTCGAGCGTGACAAGACCGCGACGCTGGAAACCGAGCTTGGCAATCTGGTGACAACGCTGGGCGACGCCCGCACCCGTGCCGAAGAACAGAACGCCCTGATCGCGGCGCTGCAGCAGGACATTTCGGCCCGTGACGCCGCCCTTGGCAACGCCAATTCGCAGATCGCCACCCTGCAACAAGAGGCCGCCGCCCGCGACAGCGAACTGGGTACGGCCAATGCCCAGATCACCGATTTCGAAGATCAGGTCGCCGCGCTTTTGGCCGCGCAGGCCGCCGCCACCGCCCGAATCGGTGTATTGGAAGACAGTGAACGCACGCTGATTTCACAGGGCGAGGCGCTGCAACTGGCGTTGGCCCAGGCCCGTGACGAGATCAACGCCGAGGTGGCCGCAACCCGTTTGGCCGCCGCGCAGGCCGATGCGCTGGAAGCGATGATCGCCGAGATGCGGGCCGAGCAAGAGGACAGTTCGGCAGCCTTTGCCGCCGAGGTGTCGGCGCTTGAAAACCGGCTGAGCGAGGAAGAGGCCAAGCGTCTGGCGGAACTCGCGGCCGCCGAGGCGCTGCGTGAAAAGCTAAAGACCGCTGATACCGAGCTGACGGCGATGACCTTGGCGCTTGAGGAACAGCGGCGCGCGGCGGAAGAGACGCTGTCGATGCTGGCCGCGGTGCAGGCCGCCGAAGCAGATCTGGATGCCCGCCTTGCCGCCGCTCTGATCGCAAGCGAGGCGGCTGAGGCGACGATTGCCGAGATCGGCGCGCAACTGAGCGACGCCGCCGAGGATTCCGAGTCTCTGAAACGCCAGCTTGCTGCCGCGCTTTTGGCCCAAGGGGCCGCTGAGGCGCGCAATGCGGCGCTGAGCGAAGACCTGCAAGCGGCGGTGTCGAACGATCAACAGGCCAGTTCGCAGCTGACCTCGCTTGAGGCGCAACTGGCGGCGGCGCTGCTTGACAGTCAGGATCAATCCGCGCGCATCGGCACGCTGGAACAGGCGCTGACAGCGCTGCGTGATGCCACCGACGCCGAAAAAGGCGCGCTGGAGGAACAATTGGCGCAGGCGCTTGCCGCCAAGACCACGGCCGAACGCACAGCGCGCGAGGCCGATCAGGCAACCGCCGCCGCGCAGGACCGTCAGGCCACGCTTGAGGCGGAACTCGCCCGCGCGCTGGCCGCGCAAAGCGATCTGGCCGGGGTCGAGGACACGCTCGCCGAAGCGCTTGCCGCCAAGGTTGCGGCGGATCAGGCGCGTGCGGCGATGGAAGCGACGCTGGAAACCACCGAGGCCAGCCTGTCGGACATCCGCAGCGAGGCGAAATCGCTGGAAGACAAGCTGGCCGAAGCGTTGGCCGCGCAACTGTCGGCGCAGGAAAACGCCAAGGCGCTGGGCGGGCAGTTGGACACCGCACAAGAGACTGTGGCCACATTGGAGCAGCAATTGGTCAACCTGCGCGCCACGTTGAACGAGGCCGACAGCGGCGAAACCAGCCTGCGGGATGAACTGTCAGCGGCGCTGGCAGCGACGATCAAAGCCGAAGCCGCGCGCGAGGATATCCGCGCACAATTGGCCGAGGCGCTGGCGCTGAAACTGGCCGCCGAGCGGTCAGCCAAGACAACCGCTGCCGCCGCGCGGGCCAACGCGCAAGAGGTCAGCAACCGCGAAACCCTGCTGGCCGCCGCCCGCCAAGAGCTTGAGCAACAGACACAAATCTCGACCGAAGCGCAGAGACGCGCGGCGCTGCTCAACCAGCAGGTCGGCGCGCTGCGCAATGAGCTTGGCACCCTGCGCGCCTTGCTCGATGATCTTGCGGCGCGCGATGCGGCCAAGGATATCCGGCTCGAAAACCTCGGCTCTGATCTGAACGCCGCGCTGGCGCAGAAAGCGCTCGAAGAGAAACGCCGCGCCGATGCCGAGGCCCGCAATGCGGCGCTGTTGGAAGAGGAAAAGAAGGATCTTGAGCGCTATCGTTCTGAGTTCTTTGGCCGCCTGCGCGATCTGCTTGGCAACCAGGACGGCGTGCGGATCGAGGGCGACCGCTTTGTCTTTGCCTCGTCGGTGCTGTTCCAATCGGGCGAGGCCACGCTTTCGCCCGAAGGCGAGGGCGAGATTGCCAAGGTGGCGCGCATCCTGAAATCGGTCGCCAGCGACATCCCCGACGAGATCGACTGGGTGATCCGGGTCGATGGCCACACCGATGATGTGCCGCTGCTGGGCTCGGCCCGGTTTGCCGACAATTGGGAGCTGAGCCAGGCCCGCGCGCTGTCTGTGGTGCGCTTTATGATCAACTTTCTCGAGATCGACCCACGGCGCCTCGCGGCCAATGGCTTTGGCGAGTTTCAGCCCGTCGACACCGCCAACACCGCCGAAGCGCGGGCCAACAATCGCCGGATCGAGCTGAAACTCACCGAGAAATAGCGCGCCTTAGGCGGCGCTTTAGAGTTGCACCACCTGCTTGCCCTTGTTGCGCCCCTTCAGCATGTCGAGGAAGGCCTGCGGTGCCGCCTCTAACCCCTCGGCGACATCCTCAAGCGCCGAGATGTCCCCCGAGGCCACCAACGGCCCGACCTCGTCAAGGAACGCGGGGAAGTCATCCCAGTGGTCGAAAATGATCACCCCCTGAATGCTCAGCCGCTTGACCAGAACCTGCCGCCATAGCGCAGGCAGCGCATCGGTGCCGTCACCGGCCGCCCCTTCATACCACGCAATCATGCCGATCACCGGCACCCGCGCATGGGTGTTGAGCAAGGGCAAAACCGCGTGCAGCACATCGCCGGCGACGTTCTCGAAATAGACATCGACGCCATCCGGGGCCGCCTCGGCAATCGCGGCGCGCAGGTCTTTGACGGTGTCGTACGCCTTGTGGTCAATCGCGGCGTCAAAGCCAAAGCTCTCCTGCGCGATCCGGCATTTCTCGGCCCCGCCAGCAATCGCCACCGTGCGCATTCCGGCGCGCTTGGCCAACTGCCCGACCATCGACCCCACCGGCCCGGTCGCCGCCGCCACCACCAGCGTTTCGCCAGCCTTGGGGCGGCCATATTTGGTCAGCCCGACCCAGCCGGTAAAGCCGGGCATGCCCAGCACCCCCAAGGCGTGGGAGGGCACCGTGTCGGCGGGCAGTTTCGTGACCTCAGAGGCTGGCAGCACCGCATGGCTTTGCCAGCCGGTCATGCCGGTCACCAGATCGCCCTCGGCAAACCCATCCGCGCCAGAGGCCCGCACACGCCCGACGCCCTGACCGGTCATCACCGCGCCCACCGCCACCGGATCGGCATAGGATTTCGCGTCGTTCATCCGCCCGCGCATATAAGGATCAAGCGACAGATGGCTGACCTCGATCAGTACCTCGCCCGCTAAAGGCGATGGGGTGTCGACCTGCTCTATCCGGAAGTGTTCCAGCCCGGCTTCGCCCTCGGGGCGCGCCGCCAATACAATGCGTTTTGATACCACTTTAGTGCCGTCCTTCCCAAAATCAGTTGCGCCGCCACGCGCTTCGCCGCCACACTAACCCGACAGCTTGCCGGGAGAGCAAGCCGAAAGGGAGGATATTCGGATGATGGGCCAAATGATGCAGCGCCCGCTGCAGGTGATTGAATTGCTGCGCTACGGGGCCGAGATTTATCCCGATGCCGGGCTTGTCTCGGCACTCTGCGAAGGCGGGCTGCACCGACAAAGCTATCCCGAGACATTCGCCCGCGCCGCGCAGCTGGCCCACGGTCTTGCCGGTTTGGGGATTGCGCCCGGCGATCGGGTGGCGACGCTGGCCTGGAACACCCACCGGCATTTCGAGCTGTATTACGCCGTCGCGGGCATGGGCGCGGTGATCCACACCATCAACCCGCGGCTGTCGGCGCAGCAGATGCTTTATGTCATTGGTCATGCCGAAGACCGGGTGATCTGTGCCGACCTCACCTTTGTGCCGATCCTCGAAGCGATTGCATCAGACCTGCCGGACGACATGCAGTTTGTCGTGATGACCGACCGGGCGCATATGCCCGACAGCGCGCTGAACCTGTTGTGCTACGAAGAGCTGTTGCAGGGGCAGTCCGAGACCTATGACTGGCACGAAGCCGACGAAAATGCCGGCATCGGGCTGTGTTACACCTCGGGCACCACCGGCAACCCCAAGGGTGCGCTGTATTCGCATCGCTCCACCGTGATGCACGCCTTTGCCACCACGCTGTCGATCCGGTCGTCGCTGTACGAAGGCGCGCGCATTCTGCCTGTGGTGCCGATGTTCCACGTCAACGCCTGGGGCCTGCCGTTTTCCGCGCCGCTGTCGGGTGCCTCATTGGTGATGCCGGGGCCGGGGCTGGCCGGGGATGCGCTGTGGGATTTGATGGATGGCGAAGGCGTCACATCCGCCTGGGGCGTGCCCACTGTCTGGCTCGGGCTTCAGACCGAGATCGCCAAGCGGGGCAGCAATCCCAAAGGGCTTGATCAGGTCGTGATCGGCGGCTCTGCGGCCTCGCGCGGGATGATCGAAGGGTTTGAGACGTCGGGCATCACGGTTTGCCACGCTTGGGGCATGACCGAGATGAGCCCGGTCGGCACCACCGGCATTCTCAACCGGTCGATGCAAAAACTGCCTGAGGCGGAGCAGATTGATCTCAAGGCGAAACAGGGCCGTCGGGTCTTTGGCTGCGAGATGAAAATCGTGGACGAAGAGGGCAAGCGCCTGCCGCATGATGGCACCGCCGTGGGCGAGTTGTTTGTGCGCGGCAACACCATCATTTCCGGCTATTTCAAGAACGACGAGGCCAGCAAAGCTGCCTTTGACAGCGACGGCTGGCTGGCGACGGGGGATGTGGCCAAGATTGATCCGGCGGGGTTCCTGAGCCTTCAGGACCGCTCCAAGGATCTGATCAAATCGGGGGGCGAATGGATCTCGTCGATTGATCTGGAGAACTGTGCCTTGGCCCACAAAGACGTGGCCAATTGTGCCGTCATCGCCATCGCCCATCCCAAGTGGGACGAACGGCCGCTGCTTGTTGTTGTGCCTGCGGGCGAGGCGCGTGTGCCGCTGGCGGATATCCACGCGATGATGGAGCCGCATTTCGCGCAATGGCAGTTTCCCGATGACGTGGTTTACGTCGATGAGCTGCCGTTGACCGCGACGGGCAAAGTGTCGAAACGTCAGCTGCGGGCCAAGTTTGTCGACTATACCTTGCCGGATCAGCGCACCGGGTAAACGCACAGGGTAAGCGCACTGGGTAAGCCCGCTGGACGGCACCGCCGCAAACCGGGATAAAGGCCGAAAGCACAGAGCAGGAGGCGGCGCGTGACGGACCAAACCAACCACGGCAATGCGGCGAACTGGGAAGGCCCCTACGCCTTTTCCGCGCATATCGGCATGGAGCTGGTGGAGTGGCGGACAGACTTTGCCCAGATGGAGCTGACGCTGGCGGATTTCACCCGCAATCGTCACGGCGCGCCGCATGGCGGGGTGCATGCCTCGCTGCTCGACACCAGCATGGGCTATGCGGGCTGTTTCACCGGTGACCCCGAGTTGCGGCAGATGTGCCTCACGCTGAACCTGTCGGTGAACTACCTGTCGCGCCCTAACGGCACGCGGCTGATTGCCGAGGGGCGCAGGACAGGGGGCGGCAAGCGGACGTTCTTTGCCGAGGGCAAAGTGTTGGACGAAACCGGTGCGTTGATCGCCACCGGCACCGGCGTGTTCCGCTATCGTGGTGAGGTTGGCTAAAGCGTTACGCGCGTTGCCAGACACAACACGCATCACCTCATGCGTTGAAATCTTTGATTTCAAGCAGTGTGAGGTGATTGAGGTTTTTCGCGTAAGGCAAAAGCTGTGACCCGCGCGGTTTGCACCGCGCGGGTCACACAGGGTCTTAGCCCTTCATCGAATCCCAAAAGCCTTTGACCGAAGAGAAAAAGCTCTTGGATTCCGGGTTATTGTCTTCGCTCAACTGTTCAAACTCGCGCAGCAATTCCTTTTGCCGCGAGGTCAGGTTGACCGGCGTTTCGACCGCAAGTTCGATGAACATATCGCCGGGGCCGGGGCCGCGCAGGGCAGGCATGCCCTTGCCACGCAGGCGCATCTGACGGCCCGATTGCGAACCCGCTGGGATCTTTACCCGGCTGCGGCCGCCATCAATGGTGGGCACTTCGATATCGCCACCCAAAGCCGCCGCCGACATCGACACCGGCACACGGCAATGCAGCTCAGTGCCTTCGCGTTCAAAGATCTTATGCGCCGCCACCTCGATAAAGATATAGAGGTCGCCGGCAGGACCGCCGCGCATGCCAGCCTCGCCTTCACCGCCAAGCCGGATACGGGTGCCCGTTTCCACGCCCTTGGGGATGTTGACGCTGAGCGCGCGTTCCTTTTCCACCCGGCCTGCGCCGTGGCAGTTTTTGCAGGGGTTCTTGATCGTCTGGCCAAGGCCCGAACACGTCGGACAGGTGCGCTCTACGGTGAAGAAGCCCTGCTGGGCGCGCACTTTGCCCATGCCGGAACAGGTCGGGCAGGTGGTGGGCTCTGCGCCGCCTTCGGCACCCGAACCGCTACAAGATCCACACTGCACCGAGGTCGGCACGGTGATGGTTTTTTGCAGACCGGTATAGGCATCTTCGAGCGACACCCGCAGGTTATACCGCAGGTCGGCGCCGCGTGCGGCACGCCGCCCGCCGCCGCCAGCACCGCGCTGGCCGCCCATGAAATCGCCAAAGAGATCGTCGAACACATCCGAAAAGGCGCTGGCAAAGTCGCCCTGCTGGCCGGGATGGCCGCCACCGGGGCGCCCGCCGCCGCCCATTCCGCCCTCAAACGCGGCGTGACCAAAGCGGTCGTAGGCCGCCTTCTTGTCGCCGTCCTTGAGAACCTCATAGGCCTCGCCAGCTTCCTTGAACTCGGACTCGGCCTTGGGATTGTTGGCGTTGGTGTCCGGGTGCAGTTCCTTGGCCTTCTTGCGATAGGCCTTCTTGATCTCATCGGCGGAGGCGGTCCGGGCAATTCCCAGAACCTCGTAATAATCACGTTTGGACATCAGTCCGTCCTCCTAATCATGGAACGTGCGAAGGCCGGCCCGGCATCCGGACCGGCCCTCGCAGTGGTTCCAAAGCGCTGTCGTCACGGACGATCAGGCGCGCTTGTCGTTATCAAGGTCTTCGAAGTCGGCATCAACGATACCTTCGTCATCCGCGGGGCCATCTGCGCCCGCCGGAGCTTCTTCGCCGGCCTCTTCCTGGCTTTGCTTATAGATCGCTTCACCCAGCTTCATCGAGGCTTCCATCACGTTCTGGATGCCCGACTTGATCTTGTCAGCATTGTCGGTTTCGACTTCGTCACGCAGCGCGGCAACGGCCAGTTCGATCGCTTCGACAGTGGTCGGATCGACCTTGTCGCCATGCTCTTCGAGCGATTTCTCGGTCGAATGGATGAGGCTTTCGGCCTGGTTCTTCGCTTCCACCAACTCCTTGCGGGATTTGTCGGCTTCGGCGTTTTCTTCCGCTTCCTTGACCATGTTCTGGATGTCTTCGTCTGACAAACCACCCGAGGCCTGGATCGTGATCTTGTGCTCTTTGCCGGTGCCCTTGTCTTTGGCCTGAACCGACACGATGCCGTTGGCGTCAATGTCGAAGGTCACTTCGATCTGGGGCATGCCGCGTGGTGCAGGCGGGATGTTTTCAAGGTTGAACTGGCCCAACATCTTGTTGTCGGCGGCCATTTCACGTTCACCCTGGAACACCCGGATGGTCACGGCATTCTGGTTGTCTTCGGCAGTCGAGAAGATCTGCGACTTCTTCGTCGGGATCGTGGTGTTGCGGTCGATCAGGCGGGTGAACACGCCACCCAACGTCTCAATACCCAGCGACAGCGGCGTGACGTCAAGCAGGACAACGTCTTTGACGTCGCCTTGCAGAACACCGGCCTGAATGGCGGCGCCCATGGCAACCACTTCGTCAGGGTTCACACCCTTGTGCGGCTCTTTGCCAAAGAATTTCGTCACCTCTTCGATGACTTTCGGCATCCGGGTCATACCACCCACCAGAACGACTTCGTCGATCTCGGAGGTCGACATGCCGGCATCTTTCAGAGCGGCCTGGCAGGGTTTGATCGACGCTTTGATCAGATCGCCAACCAGCGATTCCAGCTTGGCACGGGTCAGTTTCATGACCATGTGCAGCGGCTGGCCACCGTTCGGGTCCATCGAGATGAACGGCTGGTTGATCTCGGTTTGGCTTGCCGACGACAGCTCGATCTTGGCTTTCTCAGCGGCTTCTTTCAGACGCTGCAGGGCCATCTTGTCTTTGGTCAGATCGACGCCGTGCTCTTTTTTGAACTGATCAGCGAGATAGTTGACGATGCGCATGTCAAAGTCTTCACCGCCAAGGAACGTGTCGCCATTGGTGGATTTCACTTCAAACAGACCGTCGTCGATTTCGAGGATGGTCACGTCGAATGTACCGCCACCAAGGTCATAGACCGCGATGGTGTGGGTGTTTTCTTTGTCGAGGCCATAAGCCAACGCAGCCGCAGTCGGCTCGTTGATGATGCGCAGCACTTCGAGGCCGGCAATCTTGCCCGCGTCTTTGGTGGCCTGACGCTGTGCGTCGTTGAAATACGCCGGCACGGTGATAACCGCCTGATCGACTTCCTCACCGAGGTAGGACTCAGCGGTTTCTTTCATTTTGCCGAGGATGAAGGCCGAAATCTGGCTGGGCGAATACTTTTCGCCTTTGGCTTCGATCCATGCGTCGCCGTTGCCGCCGTCGATGACGTTGAACGGCATGTTCTTCTTGTCTTTCGCCAGATCGCCATCGTCATTGCGACGGCCGATCAGACGTTTGACACCGAAAACGGTGTTTTCCGGATTGGTGACAGCCTGACGTTTGGCCGGCTGGCCAACGAGGCGTTCGTTGTCTGTGAAGGCGACAATCGACGGTGTCGTGCGTGCCCCTTCTGCGTTTTCGATGACCCGCGGTTGGCTGCCGTCCATGATGGCCACACAGCTGTTTGTTGTACCGAGGTCGATCCCGATGACTTTACCCATTGTTGCGATCCCTTTTAATCTTCAAGGCGATGACACGAGGCAGGACCCATAGACGGCATCCCATCCCGAACGATTGGCGGTGCGCCTTGCGGCCCGTTCCGCGCTTCGGCGTGTATATAGGGACCGGGTTTAGGGGCTGCAAGCGGTGCGGGGCGCGGGAATGTGCAATTGCGTGAGGATTTCTTGATGATTTATGACAGGAGCAGGATATGACACCGCTTGAGTTGCGTGGGGTGAAGGTGGTTCCGGGCTATCTCGACCCGGCACAACAGGTTGAAATGCTTGATGCCTTGCGCGGCGTGCTGCAAGTTGCGCCGTTTTATCGCCCGGTGACGCCGGGCGGGCGGCAGATGTCGGTGCGGATGAGTGCCGCAGGGGAATTCGGTTGGGTGACGGATCGGACTGGCTATCGCTATGAGCGGCGCCACCCGGATGGCATGGCGTGGCCGCCGATTCCCGAACAGATTTTACAGCTGTGGCAAGATGTGGCCCCCGAGGCGCGTGCGCCCGAGTGCTGTCTGATCAATTATTACGGCGAAGGTGCGCGCATGGGCCTGCACCAAGACCGCGACGAGGCGGATTTTTCCCAGCCGGTGGTGTCGGTGTCCTTGGGCGATGCCGGGCTGTTTCGGATCGGCAATGTCGAAAAGGGCGGCAAGACCGAATCGATCTGGCTGCAATCGGGGGATGTTGTGGTGATGGGCGGTGCCGCGCGGCTGGTGCATCACGGAGTGGATCGGGTTCGCTTCGGCTCATCGCGGCTGTTGCGCGATGGCGGGCGGATCAATCTGACGCTGCGGGTGGTGACGTAACGCAAGGGCGGGCCGCGCGAGTTTTACGCGCGGCCGATCCCTTGCAGATCGTGGTCAATCGCGTGTCTGGCGACGCTTGCGGCTGACCTTGGCAGTTTTCTTCTTGGACGCCGCCAATTTGCGCTTGGCCGGACCGCCTTTGCCGCGCCCACCCTTGCCCCGCCCGCGCGGACCAGAGCCACGGCCCGCAGGCGGCTTTTCACCGTCAATCTCCAACAGCTCTAGCGCAATGCCGCCAGTCACCGGCGCGGCCTCGGTCAGGCGCACCGTGACCCGCTGCCCCAGCGTGATTTTCATCCCGGTGTCCGAGCCAAGGAGAGTGGCGCTGTCGGCGTCGAAATGGAAATATTCCCGCCCCAGATTGCGCATTGGGATAAGCCCGTCGGCCCCGGTCTCGTCCAGCTTCACAAAGGCCCCAAAGCGCGCGATGCCGGAAATGCGCCCGGTGAACTCATTGCCCACCCGTTCTGACAGGAACGCCGCAAGATAGCGGTCGGTCGTGTCACGCTCGGCCACCATCGAGCGGCGCTCGGTGTCGGAAATATGCGCGCCGGTCGGCTCGAGCTTTTCGATGTCCTCCGGTGTCAGCCCGTCATCACCCCAACCATGCGCCGAGATCAGCCCACGGTGCACGATCAGATCGGAATAGCGCCGGATCGGCGAGGTGAAATGCGCGTAATTCTGCAACGCCAGCCCGAAGTGGCCAAAGTTTTTCGGGCTGTAATACGCCTGCGTCATCGACCGCAGAGTGGCGATGTTGATCAGCTCGGCCTCGTCGGTCCCGGCGGCATCATGCAACAGCTTGTTCAGGTGCGCGGTCTTGAGAACCTGCCCCTTGGCCATCGTCAGCCCGGCGGCATTGGCGGTGTCGCGCAGGGTCTCAAGCTTGTCCTGCGGGGGCTCTTCGTGGACGCGGAACAGGAGCGGTGTCTTCTTGGCATTCAGCGTCTCAGCGGCGGCGACATTGGCGAGGATCATGAACTCTTCGATCAGCTTATGCGCATCCAGCCGGTCGCGGAAATTAACCGAGGTCACCTTGCCGTCGTCGCCCAGTTCGATCCGCCGCTCGGGCAGATCAAGGTCAAGCGGTTGGCGCGACGCGCGCGCCTTGGTCAGCGCTGCGTAAGCAGCGTACAACGGCTTGAGCACGTCATCCAACAGCGGCGCGACCTTGTCATTGACGTCGCCGTCCATCGCCGCCTGCACCTCTTGGTAATTCAGCGAGGCCGGCGAGCGCATCAGCCCGCGCACAAACCTGTGCGACAGTTTCTCACCGGCGGCATTGATCTGCATGCGCACGGCGATACAAGCGCGCGGCACGCCCTCGTGCAGCGAACACAGATCGCCCGACAGCCGGTCGGGCAGCATCGGCACCACCCGGTCGGGGAAATAGCTGGAATTGCCCCGTTTGCGCGCCTCGCGGTCAAGCGCCGAGCCGGGGCGCACATAATGTGCCACATCGGCAATCGCGACCCAGATGATGTGGCCGCTCTTGTTCTTGGGGTCATCGTCGGCGTGCGCATAACAGGCATCGTCGTGGTCGCGCGCATCCGCCGGGTCAATCGTCACCAATGGCATCTCGCGCAGGTCTTCACGCCCCGACAGGCCCGCAGGTTTCATCGCGTCGGCCTCGGCGATCACCTCATCGGGGAAAGCATCGGGAATGCCATGCTGGTGGATCGCAATCAACGAGACGGCGCGCGGCGCGGTCGGGTCACCCAACCGTTCAACAATGCGCGCGCGGGGCAGGCCCATGCGGCCCTTGGGCCCGGCCAGTTCCGCCTCAACCAACTCGCCATCCTTGGCACCGTGCACATCGTCGGCACCGACCTGCCATTCCTTGTCCGCCCCCTTGTCGACCGGCTTGATCCGCCCGCCTTCAGAGCGTTTCGAAAACACCCCGAGAATGCGTTTGGGGTTTGATCCGATGCGGCGGATCAAGCGGGCCTCATAGTGGTGATCTTCGGCCTGCACCACTTGCAAGCGGGCCAAGATACGGTCGCCTTCGCCCAACGCCGGATCCGAGGCGCGCGTCACCACCAGAACAATCGGTTCGTCGCCGTCGCCATGCCATTCCAGCGGCGTGGCAAACAGATCGCCATCGGCGTTCGGGGCTTTGACCTGCAACACCGAGACGGGCGGCAGCCGGTCAGGATCACGATAGGTTTTCTTGCGTTTCTCAAGATGACCTTCGGCCTCAAGCTCTTTCAGCAGGCGCTTGAGGTCGATGCGGGCCGCACCCTTGATGCCGAAGGCCTTGGCGATATCGCGTTTGGCGGTCAGGGTCGGGTTGGCGGCGATCCAGTCAAGGATCTGTGGTTTTGTGGGCAGTTGGCTCATAGCGCAGGGGTAGCATGGGCAAACGGCGGCGTCACTTGCCAAACCGCGCGGCAAGATCGTCGTCGTAGCCCTGCGCCTTAAGCTGCACTTCGCGGGCAAATCGCAGGGTCGGTTTGGTGGCAAACAGGATCGAGCCGAACAGGAACATCCAGGTGCCGGTGGACTGCCAGTCCTCGAAAAAGAACATGATCGAGCCTGAGACAAAGCACATCGCGGCCATGAAATCGACCGTGGTATAGATCAACTCATAGATCGCATAGATGCGACGGCTTTTGGCGGATTTCTGGCGGTTTTTGTGCTGAAAGAGGGCCATTGGAAGTGCGCGTTGTCCTGTCATTGCTGCCTAGACGCGGGACTTAGGCCACAATCCGGCGGGTTCAACCCGGCGGGCTGGCAGGGTGGCGAGAGTCTGCCAGATCGGCAGCAGTGTCGATGTCGGCAAGGGTGTCGGTGCGGGCGACGCGCGCGCCGGGCAGGGTTGCGATGCTGTCCGCCAGCGCGTGCTCGGTGGACCAGCGCACATCGTGCAGAAATCCGGCAGGCGCGCGGGCCGGATGGCGCAGACCAATCAGCCAATAGCCGCCATCGGGGGCCGGGCCAAACGTGGCGTCATGGGGGCCGAGCGTTTGAAACGCGCGGGCGATGTGGGCGGGGGTGATGCCGGGAATGTCGCCGCCAATGATGCAGGCGGGGCCGGGGGGCAGCGACCGAAAGGCCCGCGCCATCCGTTGCCCCAGATCGCCCCGTCCCTGCGGAATGCGGGGCAGATGCGCGGGCCATATCCGGCTTTCTAGCCCCTCACGGTCGGGGGCCACGGCAAGGACCAACTGCCAGCGCGGATCGTGCAGGCGGCGGATCAGCCGTGCGGTTTGGTGGCGAAACCACCATGCGGCGGCGGTCATGCCAATATCGCGGCCCAGCCGGGTTTTGACCCGACCGGGGTGCGGCTCTTTTAACATCAAGACGAGATGGCCACGCCTCACAGCGCCCGTTCCATCATCCGATGCGGGATGCCTGCGTCGTCAAACTCTTCGCCATAGGCGGCAAACCCCAGCTTTTCATAGAAGGGGATCGCGTGGATCTGTGACCCAAGCGCCGCCTTGGTAAACCGCCCATCGGCGCGCATCTCGTCCAGCGCCGCGTTGATCAGCGCCGCGCCGAGGCCGGTGCCGCGCGCCTGCTTCACCACGCAGACCCGGCCAATCTTGCCGATCTCGCCATTGGGCAGCACGCGGGCGGTGCCCAGCGCGACGCCATCCTGAACCGCAAGCAGATGCAGCGCGATGTCGTCATAGGCGTCGCGCTCGATCTCGGCGGGCACGCCCTGTTCATCAACAAACACCTCAAACCGCAGCCGCAGGCAGGTGTCGAGATCGTCAGTGCGGGTGATGGTTACGCTCATGCGAAATATTCGGCCAGCATGCGGCCATAGATCGCCTTGAGTTGGTGCACCTGATCCACCGCCACGCGCTCATCCACCTGATGCATGGTGCGACCGACAAGGCCAAACTCGACCACCGGACAGTGGTCTTTGACAAAGCGCGCATCCGAGGTGCCGCCGGTGGTGCTCAGCTCTGGCGTGACGCCGGTTTCGGCCTTGACCGCGCGCGCCACAAGGTCGGACAGCGGGCCGGGTGGGGTGACAAAGCTCTCGCCGGAAATCTTGATCCGCGCGTCGATCTTAACGTCGAAATCCGCCGCCACCGCATCGGCCTCGGCCCGCAGCCAATCGGAAATTGCCGCGCCGGTGTGGGCATCGTTGAACCGGATATTGACGCAGGAAGTGCATTTAGCCGGGATCACATTGTTGGCCGGGTTGCCGGTGTCGATGGTGACCACCGCCAGCGTCGAGGCATCGAAATGATCGGTGCCGCTGTCCAGCTCATGCGAGGCCAGCCGGTCCATCAGCCGCGCCATCGCCGGCACCGGATTTTTCGCGCGATGCGGATAGGCGGAATGGCCCTGCACCCCGGTCACCGTGAACCACGCCGTCATCGAGCCGCGCCGGCCAATCTTCATCATTTCGCCCATCGTGTCGGGGCAGGTGGGTTCGCCCACCAAACAGACCGTCATTGCCTCGCCACTGGTGTTCATATGTTCAAGAAGCGCGGTTGTGCCGTGGTCGGCGTCGCCCTCTTCATCGCCGGTGATGGCGATGATAACCGCGCCGTCGGGGGGCGTATCGCGGACGAAATCCACGGCAGCGGCGACAAAGGCGGCCACACCCGATTTCATGTCGGTGGCCCCGCGACCATAAAGGAAACCGTCCTTAATCTCGGCCCCAAAGGGCGCGACGGTCCAGTCGTCAGGATTGCCCAGAGGCACCACATCGGTGTGGCCGTTAAAGCCGAACGTTTTGGCGTGGCCCTTGTCGCCCCAGCGGGCAAACAGGTTGCTGATGCCTTCGCGATCGACCCGCGTGCAGGCAAATCCAGCCTCCTCAAGAAGCGTTTGCAACAGCACCAAAGCGCCGCCCTCTTCGGGCGTCACCGAGGGGCAGCGCACCAGTGCTGCGGTAAGATCGAGCGGATTGATGTGCGGCATGATGACGTCCCCTGAAAATGTGTCTTGTTTGCAGCGGCTTGCCCGCCTGCATGATAGTTTCGCTTAACAGATGCCGGCCTGTGGTGCTAGGCTGCGGCCAAATGATAAGCGCCGCACCGATGTGCGACTGGGCCCGCGCCGGGATATTATTCGGCAAAAGGCTCCGTCATTCGGGCGAAAAAGGCGCGTTTTGGTGGAGCAGTGATATGTTTTTGAATGATTTAATGCACCCTTTGGGTGACGTCGTGGAGTCGCGATGAGCTGGGTTGCCACGCTGTCGCAGACCGGCCAATCCCGGTTTTATCCGCCTTTCGACAGGCTGCCTGCGCGCGGTTCAATGCGCCGGGGCACCGTGCTTTTGGAATGTGACCTGTCGGGCATCGCCGCCGCGCAACCGATCCTGCGCATTCCGTTGCAGGCGCATGCCGCCGGGCACCTCTCAATTCTCGCCCTGCCGCAGGGGTCTTTTGCGCTGGTGGTGTCGCAGGGGCAGCAGATGATCCACCGCACCTTGCGGCTGGCCGGGGCCGAGGGCGTCGCGCGGTTGCGGCTTAGCTTTGGCTGGGATTGCGAGGCAGGCATTGCGCGGTTTGCGGTCGAACGGGCCGATGGCAGCGGCTTTGTCAGCGGCACGCTGGAGCTGCCCAAACCGATGTCGCTCGACAGTCTGACGGCGTTTGAGGCGATGGAGATCTGTGGTCCCGCCGAGGCCGAGCTGGGCTTTCTCGCGGTGTCAAACGCGGTCGAGCCGGTGGGCCCGACGCCCGGACTGGCGGCGCGCACCCTGGTGGAAACGCCGTTTGGCCCGCGCGAGGTGTCGCGCCTGCAATGCGGCGATCTGGTGCTGACCCGCGATGGCCCGCCCGAACCGGTGCTGCATGTGCTCCAGCGGATCGTTCCCGGACTGGGCAGCTTCGCCCCGATCCGCCTGCGCGCGCCGTACTTTGGATTGGAGCGCGATATCGTCGTGGCCCCGCATCAGAAGGTGTTTCTCAGCGGCGCGGCGGTGGATTACACCTTTGGCTGCGAAGGCGTGCTTGTGCCCGCGGGCTATCTCGTGAACGGCCTCACCGCGCTGCCCGAGCCCAATCTGCCGCTGGTCAGCCTGGCGCAGGTGCTGTTGCCCTCCCATGCGGTGATGGCGGTCAGCGGTGCCTGGACCGAGAGCCTTTATATTGGCCGGCTGCGGCGCGATGCAGAGCGGATGGCAGCCACGCAGTTGACCCAGGTCAGCCCGACGCTGGTGCCCGAGCAGGCGCATCTTGGGCTGCCGGTGCTGAAGCGCTACGAGGCACAGGCGCTGGCCGAGGTCGCGTGAGCCTTCAGTGGGTGTTGGGGGTGTCGAGCGGTTCGTAAAACGGCGTCAACTGCGCCACAACAACAGAGTTTTCGGCCAAGGCCCGCTCCATCAGCTCGACTTCCTCGTCGCCAATCTCTTCGCCTGACTTGCGGCGCTCTGCAAGCGTGCCGTGTCCGGTCACGTCCAGCGGTGCAAGGTCGGCCTGCTTGAGGATCGCCACGGTTTCACGCACCGCTTCGCCCTCATCGACGCCCGAGGCGTAGCAAATAAGCCCGGCGCCTGTCGCGCCCTTGGGCAGACCATCGCCGGTTTTGCGCCCGACCTGAACCACCAGTGTGTAAACCTGGTGTCGAGATACCTTGTCTGCCGCCATCGTATTTTGCCCAATATGCCGAAGTGTTGCCGGCCTTTTGGCAGAAAACCGGGCGCGCCACCAGTGGCGGTATCGGCCATCCGCGCCTCAAAGCCGTTGCGTAAATGCGCGTCGTTGCGGCGCGCGGCGCGCTGACACATGCTTTTTGTTGCATGCGGCACCTGCCTGCCGCTACACGCGCGTAAAGAATTTGGGAAAAGACCATCATGATTGCCCGGCCTTTCGCGCGCCTATTGATCGCTGCCTTGCTTTTGCTGCCCACCTTGGCGGTGCAGGCGCAAACCCTGACGTTTGCCACGGTCGAGCGGCCTCCCTTTGCCATGGGCACCGAGGCGCAGACCGGGTTCAGCATCGATCTGATGACCACGCTGGCCGAGCAAATTGGCCGCGACGTGGAGTTTGAGACCAAGGGGTCGTTTGGCGACATGCTGGCCGAGGTCGCGACGGGCGAGGTGGACGGGGCAATCGCCAATATCTCGATCACCGCCGCGCGCGAAGTGGTGATGGATTTCACCCTGCCGGTGTTTGAAAGCGGCGTTCAGGTGATGGTGTCGGGCGGCGACCGGCCGAAAATCTGGCAACAGGTCTTCACCCGCGACATTGCGATTTCGCTAGGCGTGGCGATTGCCATGCTTTGTGCGGCGGGCACGTTGATGTGGCTGTTCGAACGTCGCCACCAGCCCTATTTCGAGGGTAATGCGCGCAAAGCGTTCTTTCCGTCGTTCTGGTGGGCGCTGAACCTCGTGGTCAACGGCGGCTTTGAAGAACGCCAGCCGCGATCCCTGCCAGGGCGGATTTTGGCGGTGATTATGGTGTTTTCCAGCCTCTTCGTGGTGTCGATCTTCGTGGCCAAAATCACCGCATCGCTCACCGTCAGCGCGCTGACCTCAAACGTGACCGGGCTGAATGATCTCGACTCTCGCGAAGTGGGCTCCGTGGCGGGATCGACGGCCTCGGATTTCCTGGATGCACGGTCGGTGGCGCACAGCGCCTATCCCGGCTTTGCCGAATTGATCGACGCTTTTGAAGCGGATGAGATCAACGCCGTGGTGTTCGACGGGCCGCTGCTGCAATATTACCTGACGCAGAACCGCTCCAGCGACGCTTATCTGGTGGAAACGGTGTTTCGCCGCGAGGATTACGGCATCGCCCTGCCCACCGGCAGCCCGCTGCGCGAACCGCTCAATCAAGCTTTGCTGAAATTGCAGGAAGATGGCCAATACACTGCGCTGGTGCGCAAATGGTTCGGCCGCTAAAGCGTTACGCGCATGACCTGAAACAACAAGCATCCCCTAATGCGTTGAAATCTTTGATTTCAGGCAGTGTTAGGGGGGCTGGTATTTCGCGTAACGCGATAGGCCAAAGGGGCGGCGGCGCGGGGTGCGCCGCCAGCCCGTGTTACATCAGTCGCGCAGCAGCTCGTTGATGCCGGTTTTCGAACGCGTGCGCTCGTCGACCCGCTTGACGATCACGGCGCAATACAGGCTGACGTTGTTCTTGGACGGCATCGACCCGGCCACAACCACCGAATAGGGCGGCACTTCGCCGTACATCACTTCGCCGGTCTCGCGGTCGACGATCTTGGTCGACTGGCCGATGAACACGCCCATGCCCAGCACCGAGCCTTCGCGCACGATGCAGCCTTCAACCACTTCAGAGCGCGCACCGATAAAGCAGTTGTCCTCGATGATGGTCGGGCCTGCCTGCATCGGCTCCAGCACGCCGCCAATGCCAACGCCGCCGGACAGGTGCACGTTTTTGCCGATCTGTGCGCAAGAGCCGACCGTCGCCCAGCCATCCACCATCGAGCCTTCGTCGACATAGGCGCCAAGGTTCACAAACGACGGCATCAGCACCACACCAGGCGCAATATACGCCGAGCGGCGCACGATTGAGCCGGGCACAGCGCGGAAACCGGCGTTGCGCCACTGGGTCGCGTCCCACCCGTCGAACTTCGACGGCACCTTATCCCACCAGCCGGAATTGCCGTTGCCGCCGGGGATCTGCTCCATGTCATTCAGACGGAAGGACAGCAGAACCGCCTTTTTCGCCCATTGGTTCACATGCCAGTCACCGCTTTCGCGCTTTTCGGCGACCCGCAGCGTGCCGCTGTCAAGCGCGTTCAGCGTGGCTTCGATGGCGTCGCGGGTTTCGCCTTTGGTCTCTGGGGTGATGGTGTCACGGGCGTCCCAGGCGGCTTCGATGGCGGTTTCAAGCTGTGTGTTCGACATTGGCTCTGTCCTTTGAAAATTTGCCGTTCCATAGCGGTTAAACGCCCTAAGGTCATCCCCAAACGTGCTGTGCCCGATTGCTGGCACATCGCGGGGCAACCGGGTACTGAATGAGGGAGACCCAATTAGGAGCGCACCATGAATGACAATCGCCGCAGCCCGTTTCGCGATGCGCATGAAGACCGGCAAGAGGCCGTGCAGGTCCCTGACACGCCGCAAACCCGCGCGCCGGCCTATCGGCTGGCCTTTGCGGATGATGATTTCCTCTGTCGCGATGAATTGCGCCCGGTGCGGCTTCAGCTTGAACTGCTGAAACCCGAGATGATGATGACCGAGGCTGGGGTGGAGAGCACCATCGTGCTGTTTGGCGGCGCGCGCATTCCGGCGCCGGCGCAGAAAGATCAGGCGCGGACCGAGACGCTGGCCGAGCTGTCGCGGTTTTACGAAGAAGCGCGCAAGTTTGCCCGGATCATGACCGAGAAATCATTGCTGTCCAATTGCCGCGAGGATGTTGTCGTGACTGGCGGCGGCCCCGGTGTGATGGAGGCCGGCAATCGCGGCGCGATGGAGGCGGGGGGGCATTCCATCGGGCTGAACATCGTGCTGCCGCATGAGCAGGCGCCGAATGAATATGTGACGCCGGAACTGTGCTTCAACTTCCACTACTTCGCCATCCGCAAGATGCATTTTCTGATGCGGGCCAAGGCGATCTGTGTGTTTCCCGGTGGCTTTGGCACGCTTGACGAAATGTTCGAGGCGCTGACCCTGATCCAGACCGGGCGTATGGACCGGGTGCCGTTTCTTCTGTTTGGACGCGCGTTCTGGGAGCGCATCGTCAACTGGGAGGCGCTGGCCGATGCCGGCACCATTTCCGAACAGGACCTGGACCTGTTCCGCTTTGTCGAAACCGCAGAAGAAGCTGCGGAGGCGATTGCCAACTGGGGCACCAAGGGCCCGAGAGAAGACATTCCCGGGCGGTGATCAGCCAGCAGATCGAACGGTTGTCAGTGCGTGATCAGCTGCACAGCTGCGGCGGCAGGGCGCAAAGCTCTTCGCCGCGGGGCAGCGCGGTGACCATATCGCCGTGATCGGTATGCGTGATCGCATAGCCATACCCCGCAAGCCGGTGGGTCCATTCGCGACGCGACAGCGCCTTGTCGTGCTCGGATTGCAGAAGGGCAATGATGCTGGCCTGCTGTGAGGGGTCGATGTGGCGTACTGACATGACAGTCTCCTTTTTGAGTTTATGTTTATTGTTTCCACAATGGACCTAATTCGTGATCAGGGCGTTAATCGCGCGCAATTGAGGCAATTTTGGACACAGCTGTGGTGTTGGCCAAAACGCCACGCGGGCGATTTGCGCGCTTAGGACCTGTCTAGCTTGGTTGTGAGGTGGATCAGGCTCTCTGAACTGCGCACGCCCTTGGCCTCACCGATCTGGTCAAGCGTCTTGTCCAGCGCCTCGGTGCTGGCGGTTTCCAGCTCGACAATCAGGTCAAACCGCCCCGATGTGGTGTGCACCTGTTTCACATCCGTCAACAATCGCAGCCGCGCCAGCACCGCAGGCCCCGAGCGCGGCTCAATGGTGACAAGCACCGTCGCCCGAAGCGCGGGGCGCGCAGCAGCGCCGCGGCGGACGGTGTACCCTGCGATCTGCCCCGACCGCTCCAGCCGCTCGATCCGCGCCTGCACCGTGGTGCGCGCAAGGTCCAGCCGCCGGGCCAATGTGGCCACTGGCGCGCGGGCATCCTCGGCCAGCAGGGTCAGCAGTTTTGAGTCTGTCTCGTCCATGTGCCGAAAGCTTCGTCGATATGCCGAAAGGAAGCAACGATCTGTGACAAGTGACACGATGATATGACGCATGCGCGCGGCACACTGAGGGAAAACGAGGTGCACGATGCAGTTTGACCCCGCCCCCTTTGCCGACCCCGTCACCATGGCGGCCCGCTTGGCCCCGGACCTTCCGGTGGCCTGCTTTTGCCCCCGCGCGCTCGGCGCGCAGGCGCGTCGGTTCCGCCGGGGGTTCCCCGGATTGGTCACCTATGCGGTCAAGGCGAACCCAACGCCGGAGGTGCTTGAAACGCTGGTTGCGGCGGGCATCCGGGCGTTTGATGTGGCGTCGGTGGGCGAAATGCGGGCGGTGCGCGCGGCCTGTGCGAAGGCGGTGCTGCACTACCACAACCCCGTGCGTTCCACCGCCGAAATCGCCACCGCGCGCAGCGTTGGCGTTGCCGCATGGTCGGTCGATAGCCTCAGCGAACTGGCCAAGATCGCGCCCGGTCCGGGCGATGAGATTGCGGTGCGGCTGGCGCTGAAAGTGCCGGGCGCGGCGTATGATTTCGGCACGAAGTTCGGCGTCGGCCCTGTTGCGGTTGCAGAGTTGCTGCGCGCGGTGGTGGCAACCGGCGCGCGGCCCTCGATCACCTTTCATCCCGGCACACAATGCGGCAGCGCGCAAACCTGGGGCGTATATATAAAGACCGCCGCCGAGGTGGCGCAGGCGGCGGGCGTGACGCTGCACCGGCTCAATGTTGGCGGTGGCTTTGCCGCGCATCGCGACGGCACCGCACCGGACCTTGAGGCGGTCTTTGCCGAGATTTCGCGCGCAACTTCCGCCGCCTTTGCCACGCCGCCCGCGCTTGTTTGTGAGCCGGGTCGGGCGATGGCGAGCGAGGCGGTCACGCTTGTCACCCGGATCAAGGCGATGCGTGACGACGGCGCGGTGTTCCTTAATGATGGGCTCTACGGCGGGCTGGCCGAGATGCGCGATATGGCGGTGCCGGGCCGCTTTAGCGTGACCGCCCCGGATGGCACGCCGCGCAAGGGCCCCCCGCACGCGCGCCGGGTGTTTGGCCCGACTTGCGATTCGGTCGACAAGCTGCCCGGCGAGGTCGCTCTGCCAAAGGACTGCGCCGAGGGCGACTTTGTGTTTTGGCCGGGGATGGGGGCCTATGGGCTGACGCTCAGCACCGGGTTCAACGGCTATGGTGTGTCACGCATCGTCACGGTGAAATCGCCATTGCCCGTCTCTGGACAGTCCGGCTGAAAAGCCTAGTGTCAGCCCCAAACCACCGACCTGCCCTGCCGGGCAACGGGGCAAGCCACCGACGGAGACGCACATGGATAAATTCGGCAAGAGCCAACCCGTAAAGCGGGTTGAAGATATGCGTTTTCTGACCGGGCAGGGCCGCTATGTCGATAATATCGCGCCGGCCGATGCGCTGCATGGCTTTGTGTTCCGCTCCACGGTGGCCCACGGCGAAATCACAACGCTGGATGTCGAAGAGGCCCGCGCCGCCGAGGGTGTGCATCTGGTTTTAACGCTGGCCGATCTTGAGGCCGCCGGGGTGCGTGTGGGCCTGAGCGGCACGGTGGTGAAAAACATCGACGGCACCAAAGGGGCCAAACCCGAGCGGCCCGTGCTGGCGCGCAATCGGGTGCGGTTTGTCGGTGAAGCGGTGGCGATGATCTTTGCCGAGACCTTGCAACAGGCCAAGGACGCCGCCGAGCTGATCGAGTTTGACTGTGACGATCTGCCGGTGTCGCTGGCGCTCGCCAAAGGCGACCACACGATCCACGACGAGGCCCCCGGCAATATGGCCTATGATTTCGGCATGGGCGATGCCGAGGCGACCGAGGCCGCGATGCAATCGGCGGCGCATGTGGTCAAGCTTCAGATCGAAGACAACCGGGTGATCGTCAATTCGATGGAGCCGCGCGGCTGTTATGCCGAACCCGAAGGCGAACGGCTGCATGTGGCGATCAATGGCCAGGGCGTCTGGGGCTATAAATCCGCGATTTCCGAGGCGCTGGGTCTGGACCCCGAACAGCTGCGGGTGACCAACCCCGATGTCGGCGGCGGCTTTGGCATGAAGGCGATGAACTATCCGGAGTATGTGATCTGTGCCTATGCGGCCCGCGCTTTGGGCCGTCCGGTGCGCTGGATCGGCGACCGCACGGAATCGATGCTCAGCGACAATGCCGGGCGCGATCTGACGACGCTGGCCGAGATGGGTTTTGACGAAAATCACCGCATCACTGCCTATCGTCTGACGACCCAGAACAACCTCGGGGCCTATAACTCCGGCTATGGCCAGCCGATCCAGACCGAGCTGTTTTCCAAGGTTTTGATGGGCGTTTATGATGTGCAGACCGCCTATATGGGCGTGCAGGGTTATTACACCAACACCACGCAGGTTGATGCCTATCGTGGGGCCGGGCGGCCCGAGGCGATCTATGTGCTCGAGCGGATCATGGACCGGGCCGCGCGCGAACTGGGCGTCGATGGCTGGGAGCTTCGGCGCAAGAATTTCATTCCGGTGCCGAAGTTCCCCTATAAAACGGTGACGGGCGAGCTTTACGATGTGGGCGATTTCGACCGGGTGCTGAGCCATGCCGAGCAAAGCTGTGACCTTGCGGGCTATGGCGCGCGCCGTGCGGCGAGTGAAGCGGCGGGAAAATTGCGCGGCATCGGACTTTGTTACTATATCGAAAGTATTTTGGGCGATCCTTCGGAAGGCGCGAAAGTGACTTTTGATGAGGATGGCGGCGTGTCGCTATATGTAGGAACACAATCAAACGGGCAGGGGCATGAAACGGTTTATGCCCAGTTTCTGGCCGATCAAACCGGCATCCCGCCGGAGATGATCCGTGTGGTGCAGGGTGACAGTGACCTGATTGCCAAGGGCGGCGGCACCGGTGGGTCGCGCTCGGTGACGGTGCAGGCAAATGTCACACTCTCCGCCGTGGCCAAAGTGGTTGCCGCATTTACGCCATTTTTGGCAGAGATGATGCGGGTTGAGGAGAGTGCAGTGCGGTTTGATAATGAAACCTTCCGCGCCGAAGGGTCTAATATGACCCCGACCTTGCTGGAAGCCGCCGAAATGGCGCGCCAGGCGGGTCGCGAGGATTTGCTGAGCCATGAGGCGCGCGAGGCGTTGCCGGGCCGGTCTTATCCCAACGGTGCCCATATCGCCGAGGTCGAGGTTGACCCCGAAACCGGCGCTGTGAGCGTTGAAAAATACACAGTGGTCGATGATTTCGGCAATCTGATCAATCCGCTTCTGGCCGAGGGTCAGGTGCATGGCGGTGCCGCGCAAGGCATCGGTCAGGCGATCACAGAGCGGGTGGTTCATGACGAAGACGGCCAGCTGCTCACGGCAACTTTCATGGATTATGCCATGCCACGCGCCGATACTCTTCCTATGATTAAATTCGAAACGGAACCGGTGCCGTCGACAGCCAACCCGATGGGGATGAAAGGCTGCGGCGAGGCGGGAACAGTTGGGGCGATGGCTGCGTTGGGTAATGCCATGCAGGACGCGCTCTGGGACACGGGCGTCAGGCAAGCAGACATGCCGTTCACGCCGCAAAGGGTTTGGAGTATGATTAGGGATGCGTCTCAAGCGACTGCATAAACACGTAACTGGGTGGCTGGCGCGCAAGCTCCGGTTCAAGAAAACCCAAACCGGCCCGCGCCGGGGCCAACGTGTTCATGTGATCCTTTTGGATGGCACCATGTCGTCGCTGCGCGAAGGCAGCGAAACCAACATCGGCCATATCTATAAACTGCTGTGCGACGCGCCCGGCGACCTGTCGATCTATTACGAGCCGGGGGTGCAATTCCCCGATTGGCGCGCCAGTTATGCGGTGATGACGGGCAAAGGCATCAATCGCCAGATCCGCCGCGCTTATGGCTATCTGGCGTCGCGCTATCGGCCCGGTGACAGGATCTTTCTGCTCGGCTATTCCCGCGGTGCCTTCGCCGCGCGCTCGCTCGCGGGCATGATCGACAGGGTCGGCCTCGTGACCGCGCGCAACGCGCTTGAGCGTAATGTGGCCCAGGCCTATCGCCACTACGAAACCGCGCCCGACAGCGATGCGGCCCGGGCCTTTCGCAAGGCCTTCTGCCACGAGAGTTCGCCGATCGAGATGGTTGGCGTGTTTGATACGGTCAAGGCGCTCGGGTTCCGTTTGCCGCTGCTTTGGCGTCTGGCCCCGGACCGGCATGCGTTCCACAATCACCACCTCGGCAACAGTATCCGCCACGGCTATCACGCGCTGGCCTATGACGAGCGTCGCGCAGCCTATGCGCCGGTGCTTTGGGATGTGCCCGAGGATTGGAGCGGCCGGATCGAACAGATGTGGTTCCCCGGGGCCCACGGCGATATCGGTGGCCAGCTTGGCGGGTTCGAAGCCGCGCGCCCGCTTGCCAATATTCCGCTGGTCTGGATGCTGGACAAGGCCGAGGGCTGCGGTCTGGCGCTGCCCGAGAATTGGCGCAGTCGGTATCCCACAGGCGCCAGCGCGCCCTCTGTCGGCACCTGGTCGGGGTGGAGCAAGATGTTCGTGATCCGCGCGCCGCGCCGCCGGATGAAAGACGCGTCTGAACGGCTCCATGCCACTCTGCAAGAGCGGCTCGACCGAGGCACGCAGTTGACGCGGCTGGTGGCGTTTTCCAAAGGGATGACCTCGGCGATGCTGCGGCGGAGCGGATAGGCAAGAGGCAATTCACGAATTGGTGACGGCCCCTTTTCTTTGCTAAAATGTGACTTAAATATCTTTCATGACATGCGAGGACGGAACCCTTGCATGGACAACACTGTCCCTCGTTCCGCACTTAGCGCCCAGTTTTCACTGGGCGCTTTTTTCTTTGTGCAACTGGGATTAGGCTCAGGCGTATGGAACGGAATGACCAAAACCTCCGCAATCTTTTGACCCGCACCAAGATGGTGGCGGTTGTCGGCGTGTCGACGAACCCGGTGCGGCCCAGCTACTTTGTGGCGCGTTACCTTGGGCTTAAGGGATTTAGGGTGATTCCGGTCAACCCCGGCCACGCGGGCAAGACGCTGTTTGGCGAGGTGATCTGGGCGGATCTGTCGGAGGTGCCGAAAGAGGTTGATATGGTCGATGTGTTCCGCCGCTCTGAGGCCGTGCCCGAGATTGCCGAGGCCGCTTTGGCGCATTTGCCGAACCTAAAGACCTTCTGGATGCAAATCGGCGTAGAACACGCCGAGGCGGCGGCGACGCTCGAGGCGCGCGGCGTGGATGTGGTGATGAACCGCTGTCCGAAGATCGAGTATCAACGGCTGTTTGGCGAACTGCGGATGGGCGGTTTTTCCACCGGGATCATATCGTCCAAGCTGTAACGGGGCCTGATCCATTGATGGATCAGTGCCGATCTGTTGACAGATCGGGGTGGCGCGCGCGGATATCAATTACAACACAACGTCGGGCGGCGTGCCTGCAACGCTCCGCTAGTCTTATAGGCTTTGGCGGGCACGCTTCGCACCAACCACCTAAGCCAGCGCGGCGCGGATTGCAGTGTGGAGCGTGGGGTTGGCGGTCAGCGTGCCAGAGCTTTGCGGAACCTCAGTGTTGAACACCAGCGGCGAGCCATCGGCACCGGTCGCCCAGGCCCCCGCCTCTTCGGCAATCAGCGCGCCGGCGGCGATGTCCCAGTGCCACGTCGGGCGCAGGGTTAACATCGCGTCGTAGCGGCCTTGGGCAATCAGCGCCATGCGATAGGCCAGCGAGGGGCGAAACACGCGGTCGACCTCGGGCGGGGCCTGTTTCCAGTGCTGCGGCAGGAAGGTCGGTTTCGGGGCCATCAGGCTGGCGCCCTCAAGCGCCGCGCGCCCGCCGGTGGCAATGGCCGCGCCGTTAAGGGTGGCACCGCGCCCGCGTTCGGCGGCAAAGGTGCGTTCGCGCGCGGGCAGATGGATCACCGCCGCCGTCGGAAGCCCGTTGCGCACGATGGCGATGGAATGCGCCCAAGTGCCGGAGCCTTCGATAAAGCTGCGGGTGCCGTCGATCGGGTCGATGATGAACACATGCTCACAGTCCAGCCGCGCTGTGTCGTCCGGGGTTTCCTCGCTCAGCCAGCCATAACCGGGCCGGGCCGTGCGCAAAATATCGTGCAAGACATCGTTCACGGCGTAATCGGCTTCGGTCACCGGGCCTTGACCGGGCTTGTCCCAGACCTTGGCCGCCGGGCCGGAAAAGCCAAGCGCCACCTCGCCCGCAGCCTTGGCCGCGCGCAGCAACAGCGCCAGATCGGTTTCAACGGTGTCAGGTGCCTGCAAGGATCATGCCTTCGATCAGGATCGAGGGAACCACACGCGACAGATGCGGGCGCGCGTCATTGGCCGGGATCATCCGGCCCAGCATATCGCGGAGGTTTCCGGCGATGGTCACCTCGTTCACCGCATGGGTAATCTCGCCGTTTTCGACCCAAAGACCAGCGGCCCCACGGGAATAATCGCCGGTGTTGGGGTTGATCGTCGAGCCAATCATCGAGGTCACCAGAAGCCCGGTGCCCATGTCAGCAATCAGCTCTGCGCGGCTTTGCTTGCCCTGCGTCAGCTCGATGTTCCAATTCGACGGATGCGGCGGGGCCGAGGTGCCGCGCGCGGCGTTGCCGGTGCTGTCCATCGCCAGTTTGCGCCCGGTGGCAAGGTCTAGCGTCCAGCCGGTCAGCACGCCCTTGTCGACGATGGCGCGCCGGGCGGTGGCCAGCCCTTCGGCATCAAACGCCCGCGAGCCAGAGGCGCGGGGGCGGTGCGGATCTTCGATCAGGCTAAGCGCTTCGGGCAGGATTTGCTGGCCCAGAGAATCGCGCAGGAACGAGGCCCCGCGCGCAATCGCTCCGCCGGAAATCGCCGCCAGCAGGTGCCCGACAAGCGAGGCGGAAATGCGTTCATCAAACAGCACGGGATAGGTGCCGGTCGGTGGTTTGCGCGGGGCAAGCCGTTCGACCGCGCGCTGCCCGGCGGTTTGGCCGATCTCGGTTGCGCTGCGCAGATCGCTGGCAAAGGTGCGGCTGTCGCCGTCGTAATCGCGTTCCATGCCAAGGGCTTCGCCCGCGATGGCGACGCAAGACACCGACGACCCGGTGCGGCGATAGCCGGCGGAAAACCCGTTGGTTGCCGCGATATGCACGTCGCGCGCGGAATAGCTGGCCGAGGCCGCCTGCACCTGGCTGACGCCGTCCACCGCCTGCGCGGCGGCTTCGGCCTCTTGCGCGCGGGATTGCAGCATTGCCGGGTCGGGCTCTGACGCAGGATCGGCCAGTTCCAGTGCAGTGCTGCTGGTATCTCGCGCCAATTGGCTGGCCTCAGCGAGGCCGACATAGGGGTCTTCGGGGGCCTCGCGGGCCATCGCCACGGCGCGTTCGGCCATCGCCGTCAGCGTTTCGGGCCGGGTGTCAGAGGACGAGACATTGGCCTGCCGCTGCCCGATCAACACGCGCAGACCGATATCGGTGCCTTCCGCGCGTTCCGCCTGTTCCAGCGCGCCGGCGCGCACGTCAACATTCAGCGACGTGCCGCGCAGGGCGATGGCGTCGGCACTGTCGGCTCCGGCGGCGCGGGCGGCGGCGAGAAGCGCTTGGGTCAGGTCGTCTAGCTTTTGCGGCATTGCGGTCTCCTTGGTCCGCAGAGGTAGAGCGCCGGGGCAGCGGGTGCAAGGCGCCCCGGCCGTTTCGCGGCTGTGGCGCTACGTTGTCTCGGTGAACTCTGGCCGGCAAGTCACCGGAAAGGCCACCGAGCGGGCGATGAAACAGACCTTGTGGATCTCATGGTGGATTGCCTCGGCCTGCGCCAGATCGGTGCCTTGGGGCACTTCGATCCGCGGCTTTAGTGTCACGCCGATGAAACGCCCGGCCCCGTCCGGTGTGCTTTCGCCGTGGCCCAGCGGCGCGTCAGCATAGGCCTGCACCGCGATCCCGGCGTCGGAAGCCAAATGCAGATACCACAGCATGTGACAGGCCGAGAGCGCGCTCAGCAACAGGTCTTCGGGGTTCATCAACGCAGGATCGCCGCCAAGCATCGGATCATTCGAGCAATGCACCACCGGCTTGCCGGCCGCGGCGATATCCCAGGTGCGGTCATAGGCGCGATACGCGCTGGTGCCGGTGCCGCGATTGCCGGTCCAGATGACGCGGGTGGTGAAATCGTGCTGCTTGGGCATGATGACTTTCGGGTGCTGTGAGAGGCGCAGTAAATGCGCAGCCGGCAGAATTGGCAAGGCTGTGGCCTTTTTACGCGGATAGTTCCCCTTGATTGGCGCCCCGGTCCCGGGCATCTCGGGGTTGAAGCGAACCTGGGCGATGCCCCCGGAACGGGAGACCCGGAATGCCGCAAGCCAGCCTAGACCCACGCAAAGCGCCGCGACAGGCGCGCAGTCGCAAGACCTGTGATGCGATTCTGAAAGCGGCGAGTGATATTCTGGCGCGCGAGGGTCTGCGCGGGCTGAACACCAATCATGTGGCGCGCAAGGCGGGGGTCTCGATTGGCTCGCTCTATCAGTATTACCCCAACAAACAGTCGATCATCGGCGCGCTTGTCCGTGCCCGCCGCATGGCGATGTTGGCCGAGATGGAAGCGGCGGGGCAGAAGACGGGGGATGAGGGGCTCGCCGTGATCTTGCGCGCGATGGTGCAGGTGCGGCTGCGGCACCATTTCCTACGCCCCGACCTGGCCGAAGCCTTGGAGCGCGCCGAGGCGGAACTCCCCACGGATCAGGCGCTGACCCGGCTTAGAACGCAGGTGCAGGCGCAGATCGTGGGGGTGCTGGCCGAGTATTACGTGGATGATCCCGAGACCGTCGCGCGCGATGTTTTGGCGATTGCCGAGGGCATGGCCCATGCCGCCGTTCAGGCCCGCGAGCGCGATCTCGATGCGCTGGCGGGCCGGGTGGACCGGGCGGTGAGCGGCTATCTTGCGGGCGTTGTGCCAAGCGAGTGAGCTGGATTGGGTGTGGTGGCCTCCCCCCTCCTTTGGTGGCCACCACGCCGCCCCGCGACCGCAGATCATCCATGGGATGACGCGGTCCGCCGTGGGGCATCTCTTGTCGCGCTTTGGCGCGGTTCAGGCCTTGAGCAGGTCCGAGAACATCCCGGCGTTGCGGCACTGGTCCGGCGCTGCGGCGGCCACACCGGTTTGCGTGTCCAGCCAATGCGCACAACCGTCGGGGTTGGTGCAATTGGTGCACGACAGCACCGCATCGGCAATCTCGGCGCTGGAGATTTTCCCGCGCAACACCTGCTCTTCCATGTCGAGCCCGTGTGCGGTTGCCATCCGGTCCATCAGGGCGGCGTGGCGTTTGATCGTTTGCGGCGCAATCATTGGGGCATCCTTTCCGGGGTCTCTGGTCTTGGGAAAGGTAGCAGGCGCATTGGCGGCCTTCTTTGACCTAGGTCAAATGGCTCAGGCGCGGTGGAATTCTTCGATAAAAGCGTTGACGCAATCCTGCACCCGGCGAAACCGGTCGCCGCCAAGCTTGGTACCGCCGTACCAGCGGGTGACCACAATGATGTGGTCCTGCAGCCCCTCGCGTTCGAGCATCCGCAGGATCACCAGCCCGGCCCCGCTTTCGCCATCGTCGCCCTTGTGCGGGATGCCATCGCTGCCCAGCATCGCCCAGGTGTTGTGAGTGGCCTTGGCGAAGCGTTTGTTTTTCTTGAGAGATTTGAGGAAGCGGTCAATCTCGGCGCGGCTTTGCGCAGGGCCACCGCTGACCGCGTATTTAGATCCACGGTCGGTCAGAACGGAAACGATTTGCTGCAAGGGTCAGAGCCCGGCCGCCACCCGGCGCACCGTGTCGATGCGCGCGGCATTGGGCGGATGGGTGCCAAGAAAGCGGTTTCCGGGGTCGGGGATGCGGGTGAAAAACGCAGCGCCGCGCACCGGATCAAACCCGGCTTTGGCGGCAATGACGGTGCCCAGCGCATCGGCCTCAAGCTCGTAATCCTTGGTGAAGCTGCGCCGCCCGATGGCCGCGCCAAGCTCGACACCGGCCTCGATCGCCTTGCTGTCGCCGCCTGAAATCGTTGCGGCGGCGGTGCCGAAGATCTGTGATCCGAGGCTGGCATTTTGTTGGGCGCGTTCGATATGGCCGTCGATGTGATGGGCGGCTTCGTGGCCCATGATAAAGGCGAGTTCATCCGCGTTGCGCACTTCGAGAATCAGCGCGAGGTTGAAGGCAAGGATTGGCCGCCCGGCGCGGTCGACGGTGTGAAAGGCATTGGGCGGCTGGCCGTAGCGATCATCGACGACGATCTGAAAATCGCAAGGGCCCTGACGGCGGCGTTTGCGGCATTCGGCCTCGGCCACCGGCTCGACCGTTTCGACAACGGCCACGAACTGGCGCGCGGCGGCGTTTGCGCGGCGCTGGACCTCGGCTTCGCTCAGGTTTTCGCCACCCGTGCGCTGGGGGACGGGCGCCAACCCGGCGCAGGCCGAGAGGAGAAGGGCGGAAAAGAGGAGGATAATTCGCTGCATGTCTGGGGCAACTTAGGCCGGGATGCACGTGGCCGCCAGATGGCAAAAGCGCGAAGGCGAGGAATTGCTTATCGACCCCACGCGCACGGTTGCAAATGCACCGTCACGCGGTAGGCTGGCGTCATGTTCAGCATCGAGCACGAATTTGACGCCACGGTTGTGACACTGGTGGATGAAGGCGACGCCCCGCTTCAGGAAGACGTGGTTGTGAACGGCTTTGCCGAATGCATCACAGTCGAGCAATATGATCCGCGTGAGGACAGAGTGCACAAAATCACCTTTTCAATTTCCCAGATGCGCGATTTGGCCACGGCGATTGATCTGCCCGAAGGGGTTTATCAGCGGGCGGAAAAAGGCGGCTGAGCGCGGTGTTTCCGTCGGGCATCGCTGCGAAAGGTCGAAGTTTGGCGCAGCCGGAACCTTTCAAAGGTTCCGGGACGATTTCCTTTGAAGAAATCGTTTCTGGCGGGGTTTGTTGCTTGGGCTGCGCGTCGGGCCGACAATGCAGTGACACTGAAAGTGGGTTGGGCTTGAATCCGGCGCCATTGCGCGTGACATAGACATGCAACCCCGAGGAGGCCCGCATGCCAGATGCAAACACCGCCGCAATGACCTTTCTGCTTTGCCGCCGCTCGCGCCCGGCCAAGACCCTGCAAGCGCCCGCGCCCGACCGTGCAGGTTTGCAGCCGATCCTGACCGCCGCCCTGCGCACTCCCGATCATGGCAAGCTGGAGCCGTGGCGGCTTATTGTGCTGGAGCGTGCCGCGCTGGACCGGCTTGCGGCGCTCTCGGAAACGCGCGGCGCGGCGCTGGGGCTTGATCCCGACCAGATCGAAAAGACCCGCGGCAGCTATGCCAACAGTCCGCTGGCAGTGGTGGTGGTCGCGGCCCCGGTGACCTCGGAAAAGGTGCCCGAGATCGAGCAGCTTTATTCCGCCGGTGCCGTGTGCCTCGCCTTGCTCAACGCGGCGCTGGCGTCGGGCTGGGGGGCGAACTGGCTGTCGGGCTGGGCCAGCCATGACCGGGAGTTTTTGCAGCAAGGTCTGGGGCTTGCCGGACATGAACAGGTGGCGGGGATCATCCACATCGGCACCGAACGCGCCGCGCCGCCAGAACGCCCGCGCCCGGACCTCGACACAATCACCACTTGGATGACATCATGATCTTTGCCTCATTCCTCAAGGCGCTGTCGCAACTCAGCGATCCGCGATTCCGCAAGGTGCTCTGGATGGGGATCGGGCTGACCCTGGCGCTTCTGTTCGGGGCTTACGCCGGGCTGCTGTGGCTGATCCAGTGGTTGACCGGAGACACCACGACCCTGCCAATGGTGGGCGAGGTGACATGGGTCGGCGATCTGCTCGGCTTCGGGTCACTGCTGTTCATGCTGCTGCTGTCGGCGTTTTTGATGATTCCGGTGGCCTCGGCCATCACCTCTATGTTCCTTGACGAGGTGGCGCAGGCGGTCGAGGACCGGCATTATCCGCATTTGCCCCCCGCGCAGTCGGTGCCGTTCAACGAGGCGCTGCGCGATACGTTGAGCTTTCTCGGCGTGCTGGTGGCGGCCAACCTGCTGGCGTTTATCCTTTATGCACTGATGCCGCCGGCGGCGCCGTTTATCTTTTGGGGGATGAACGGGTTCTTGCTGGGGCGCGAGTATTTCACCCTCGCAGCCATGCGGCGGATCGGGCGGCAGGGGGCCAAAGACCTGCGTCGCAAGCACATGGGCACAATCTGGATCGCTGGGGTGCTGATGGCGATGCCGCTGTCATTCCCGTTGATAAACCTGCTGATCCCCATCCTTGGGGCCGCCACCTTTACCCACATCTATCACGTTCTGTCCAAACGCTGAGGGAGCCTGATCCATCAATGGATCAGTCCCGATCTGTTGACAGATCGGTTAGCCCTCCGCCTGTGGCGACATCCGCTGAAACATCCAGCCGTCGATGTCGCGCACGGTGATCACCTCCAACGTGATCACAGCAAACAGCACCGCCCAAAGCCCGCCTGCGATCATTGAGGTGATCCAGGCCTTACGCTTGAGGTTGTGGACTTGGGGCGCGCCGGCGTGGGTGCCTTCGAGCACCTCTCCGACATCGCCTTGGGTCTGGATGCGAAACGGGATGACCACCAGAAAGGTCAGAAACCAGAGGACGGCGTAAAGCACGATTGCAGAGGTTATGGCCATGTGTCTTTCCTGCGTAATGTGGTGCGGCGTGCCCGCCTAAACCTGTTCAAGCTCAACAAGGCAGCCGTTGAAATCCTTCGGGTGAAGGAACAGCACCGGTTTGCCATGTGCGCCGATCTTGGGCTCGCCACTGCCCAGAACACGCGCGCCCTGTTCCAGAAGCTTGTCGCGGGCGGCGAGGATGTCGTCGACCTCGTAACAGATGTGGTGGATGCCCCCCGAGGGGTTCTTGTCGAGGAAACCCTGGATTGGCGAATTCACACCCAAAGGATAAAGCAGCTCGATCTTGGTGTTGGGCAACTCGATAAAAACGACGGTCACGCCGTGATCGGGCTCGTCCTGGGGTTCGCCCACCTTCGCCCCAAGCGTGTCGCGGTATTGGGCGGCGGCGGCGTCAAGGTTGGGCACGGCGATGGCCACGTGGTTCAGACGTCCGATCATGGGGCTGGCTCCTGTCAGCATTGATTGCGCGTCTTATCGCGCGCTGCGGGCACAGGCGCAATCGGACAGGAGCGCGCATTAAGCGATTGGTAACCTCCTTTGTTCAAAGTGGCGGGGGAAGCTTGGAGGGATTGCGATGGACGATCTGGAAAACCTGGACATGGCACCAAAACCATCGGCGGAGCGGCCGCTGCTTGGATTGACTGTGCTGGTGGTGGAAGACAGCCGATTTGCCTGCGAGGCGATGCGTCTGTTGTGTTTGCGCTCTGGGGCGCGCATTCGACGGGCCGATTGCCTTGGCTCGGCGCGGCGGCACTTGCGGGTCTATCGGCCCTCTGCGGTGATCGTCGATCTTGGCCTGCCCGATGGCTCTGGGGCGGATCTGATTGCGGAGTTGGTCGCAGCCAGCCCGCGCATTCCGGTCATCCTGGGCACCAGTGGCGACGATTTTGCCGAGGATTTGGCGGTGGCTGCGGGGGCGGATGGGTTCCTGCTCAAGCCGATCTCCTCCTTGGTGACCTTCCAGGAAATGATCCTGTCGCTGTTGCCGCCAGACCGGCAACCGCTTGGCCCGCGTCCGATGACAGAGGATGAGGTACAGCCGGATCAGATCGCCTATCAAGACGACATGGCGCATATTGCCGGCATCCTGTGTGACGGGACCGATGGAAAGACCATCGATTATGTCGGGCAGTTTCTAAGCGGTGTCGCGCGTATCGCCCACGACGAAGCCTTGGGAAAGGCGGCGGATATGTTGATTTCGATGCGGCGCGCCGGGAAGCCGACCGGGTCTCAGGCCGCGCGAATTGCCGGGATGGTACAAGAGCGCATGTCGCAGCGTTTGGCGATATAGGCCCGCGAAAGGTGACTCGGGCCTCTGGTCTGGGTCACCGAGCAGCTGGGCGTTCTATCGGCTGGCGAGAGGCGAGGGTGCAGGTCTGATTGGTCGCAATCTTGCGGAACACTGGAAATGGCTCGGCCAAGCAAGCCTTTGACTGAGAGTTGACGGGCAAAAGGCGGGGCGCTTTGAAGGCCGATTTAGGGCGCGGCCCACTGGTGGGGTGAGTCAGGTAGCTTACGGCCAGACGCCTCAAAGGGTTGGATCGTTATTCGCGCGTACCAACCGGGTAAAATCACTCAGGCGTTCTTTCTGAACACCGCTTGCGTCAAAGTTCGACGGCGCAAGCCAAGCAGAGAACGCCTCTTGCAGCGCGGGCCATTCGCTGTCGATGCAAGAAAACCATGCGGAGTCCCGATTGCGCCCCTTCACCACCAGCGCCTGACGGAAAACGCCCTCATAGCTGAACCCAAGGCGTTGCGCCGCGCGGCGCGAGCCAGCGTTAAGCGCGTTGCACTTCCATTCATAGCGGCGATACCCGGCATCGAAGGCCCAGCGCATCATCAGATACATCGCCTCGGTCGCGGCACGGCTGCGGGCCAGCGTAGGAGAGAAGTTGATATGGCCGACTTCGATCGACCCGGCCTCCGGGTTGACCCGCAGGTAGCTGGCCACCCCACCGAATTGCCCGTTCGTCAGATCCTTGACCGCGTAGAACAGCATATCGGGCTTGGCGACAATTTCCCGAACCCAGCGATGATACTGCGCCGCCGAGTGAAACGGACCATACGGCAGGTAATCCCACCGATCCGCGTGCCCCTCATACGCGCGATGCAGCAAAGCCGCATGGCGTTCGGCATCAAGCGGTTCCAGCCGCGCGTACCGGCCTTCCAGCACTTCGCCGGTGGGACACGGAGGCGGGGTCCAGTTCGCCACTTCTTTGCCAACGGGTTGCACCAGCTAAATTCCTCCCTCGCCACGGCTATTTAGCCCAAGATAAGGGATCGCGCGCAAAAGGAAAGAACCAAGGCTGCGCCACCCTATGTGGAACTTAAAGCCCGCGGTGGCGTTGGATCTCCAGTCACAAGGGAGACACATGTCATGAGCGATATCTATTCCACACTCAAAGCGGACCACGATCGCCATCGCGAATTGCTGGAAACCATCGAAAACACCGAAGGCGCATCCGGGGAACGCAAAGCCGCGTGGAAAGAATTTTATCAAGACGTGAAAGCCCACGGTGCCGCGGAAGAAGACATTTTATTCCAAATTGATCTCAAAAACCTGGGGCCAGGATTCCGCGCGTCACTCGGTGCATGAGCATCAGCAGATCGATGACCTTCTCGAAGAGTTGCGTGAAATGGATATGGGGCAGGGCGCGTGGTTGCAGAAGTTCAAAACGCTTCGCCACGACTATGAACACCACATCGACGAAGAAGAAGACGAGGTTTTCTCTCGCGCGAAAGAAGTCATCCCGGCAGAGGAAATCGAAGGATACGGCACCCGTTTTCGCGAGCGCAAGTCGCAGGAAATGAAGATTATCGAAAAAAAGCGCGAAGATTCGCTCGAAGACTGACCTGACCCACAACGCCAGAAAAAAAGGGCATGGCGCGCGGCCATGCCCTTTTTCCGTTTACCGTTTGCGGAAAAACTTGCGCACAAGTTTGTAAACCGCGAAGTATTTTAGCAATTTTTTCATGGGGCAACCCTCCTGTCACCCCAACGCCAAACCACCCCGGAAAGTTGCGTTGTTATTCCTGTGGAATGACGCGCAGCCCCAGTTCCATCATCTGATCCGACGACGGATTCGACGGAGCCTGCATCATCAGATCTTCGGCGCGTTGGTTCATCGGGAACATGATGACCTCGCGGATGTTGTCCTGATCGGCCAGCAGCATGACGATCCGGTCGATGCCCGCAGCACAGCCACCGTGCGGCGGCGCGCCGTAATGGAAGGCGTTGAACAGCGCACCAAAGCGGCTTTTCACCTCGTCTTCACCGTAACCCGCCAGTTCAAAGGCCTTCAGCATGATCTCTGGTTTGTGGTTCCGGATCGCGCCCGACACCAGCTCATAGCCGTTGCAGGCAAGGTCATATTGATAGCCAAGCACGTCGAGCGGATCGCCGTTCAGCGCCTCCATACCGCCTTGCGGCATCGAAAAGGGGTTGTGTTCGAAATCGACTTTGCCGGTTTCCTCATCGCGTTCGTAGATCGGGAAATCGACGATCCAGGCAAAGGCAAACCGGTCAGTTTCGGTCAGGCCAAGCTCGTTGCCGATGGTCACACGCGCCTTGCCGGCAACGGTTTCAAATGCTTTGGGCTTGCCGCCAAGGAAGAACGCCGCATCGCCAACCTCAAGGCCAAGCTGCTGGCGGATCGCCTCGGTACGCTCGGGGCCGATGTTTTTCGCCAGCGGACCGGCGGCTTCCATGCCGTTGCCCTGATCGCGCCAGAAGATATAGCCCATGCCGGGCAGACCCTGCTCTTGGGCGAATTTGTTCATCCGGTCACAGAACTTGCGCGAGCCGCCTTTGGGCGCGGGGATGGCGCGGATTTCGGTGCCGTCCTGCTCAAGCAGCTTGGCAAAGATGGCAAAGCCGGAGCCAGCAAAATGCTCGGACACCACCTGCATCTTGATCGGGTTGCGCAGGTCGGGCTTGTCCGAGCCATACCACAGCGCCGCATCTTTATAAGAAATCTGCGGCCACTCCTGATCGACTTTGCGGCCACCGCCGAATTCCTCAAAAATCCCGGTCAGAACCGGCTGGATGGTGTCGAACACGTCTTGCTGTTCGACAAAGCTCATCTCGAGGTCGAGCTGGTAAAAGTCGGTGGGCGAGCGGTCGGCGCGGGGGTCTTCGTCGCGGAAACAGGGCGCGATCTGGAAGTATTTGTCAAAGCCCGAGACCATGATCAGCTGTTTGAACTGCTGCGGCGCTTGGGGCAGGGCATAGAATTTGCCCGGATGCAGACGCGACGGCACAAGGAAATCGCGCGCGCCTTCGGGCGACGAGGCGGTGATGATCGGGGTCTGGAATTCGCGGAAATCGGCATCCCACATCCGGCGGCGCATCGAGGCCACAACATCCGAACGCATTTTCATGTTGGTCTGCATCGCCTCGCGGCGCAGATCGAGATAGCGGTGCCGCAGGCGGGTTTCCTCGGGGTATTCCTGGTCGCCAAAGACGATCAGCGGCAGTTCATCCGCCGCGCCAAGCACTTCCACATCGCGGATATACACTTCGATCTCGCCGGTGGGCAGCTTGGGGTTGATCAGGCTGTCAGCCCGCGCCTTCACTTCGCCGTCGATGCGGATACACCATTCCGAGCGGACTTTTTCGATGTCCTTGAACACCGGGCTGTCGCTATCGCACAGCACTTGCGTGATGCCATAGGTATCGCGCAGATCAATGAAAAGCACGCCACCGTGGTCGCGGACGCGATGGACCCAGCCGGAAAGACGAACAGTTTGGCCGACATTGGATTTGTTGAGTTCGGCGCAGGTTTGGCTGCGATAGGCGTGCATTTTAAGGCTCCGGTGCGAATAAATCGGTTCGGGCCGATACACCTTGCCTTGCTCTGAAAGTCAAGCAAAGAGGGGCTTGGCGCTCTGCCGCCCCTACGGCCGTTCCTGCCAGAACGGCGCGCGGGTGACGAAAGAGCGCCGGTTGCGTTACATTTCGATGATCGGGGCGATCTCGATTGTGCCGTTGCCATCGTCAAGGATCGGGCAGCCTTTGCCCATCTCTGCCGCCGCTTCAAGGCTATCGGCCTCGATGATGGAATAGCCAGACAGCGGGTTGCTGCCGCCGCCATCGCTTAGCCCGTCGTTGGTCAGGGTCGCGGACATGCCAACCGGGTTGCCGCCATCAACAAGCGCCTCGCCCAGACCTCCCATCCAGGCCCCCCAGGCCGCCATGGCCTTTTTACCGTCTTCTTCCGTGTCCGGCTTGCCGCCGCCGTGATAGGCAAACATGTACATGGGCATAATAGTGACCTCCTATTGATTGGTCGGGTTGAAATTTACGTCGGGAAATGCCGCTCCAGCCGCGCCAGCACAGCCGTCCAGCCGCCTTTGTGCGAGGCAACTGTTTCGGCGTCCTGCAGTCCGGAGTGGTGCAAACAAAAGAGCGTGGCGTCGCCCGCAGGCGTGATGGTAACGCTGACCTGGCTTTCCGGGCCGCGGTTGCCCTCGGTATCATGCCAGGCCCAGGTAAAGGCAACGCGGTGCGGCGGCGCAACCTCTGTCACCTGTCCGCTGATGTTGAAATCATTGCCCTCTTCGCTGCGCATAAAGGCGTGCCAGGGGCCGGTTTGGGTGAAATCAAGCTGGTGGCTCGTGAGCGTCCAGCCATCATGGCCCCACCACAGCACCATGTTTTCGGGCCGGGTGACGAAGTCCCACACCACCTGTTGCGAAGCGTTAAAGCGCCGTTCCAGCGTCAGATCACTCATTGTTTGCGGGTCTCCCTGTTCAGTGCCTGCTCCAGCCGGTCAAGGCTGGGTTCCCAGAACCGGCGGGCTTCATCCGCCCAATTTGCCACCGCCATCAATCCGCCGGGTTCGATGGAATAGAGCCTGCGCTGCGCCACCGCGCGGCGTTTGACCAGCCCGGCCTCGCGCAACACGCCGAGGTGCTGCGACACCGCCGGGGCGGAAATGGCAAACCCGTGCCGCAGCTCCCCCGCCGAAAGCTCGCCTTCGTTCAACAGTCTTTCAACCATTGCAAAGCGCACCGGGTCGGACAGGGCGGCAAAAGTGGCGGGCAAAGCGGACATGAAGCCTCGGGGTTAGGGATGTGCAGATATGATTTACCGATTCCTTAATTAAGTAAAGGATTAATTACGGAACGCGCGGCGGGTGCCTGCGCCGGGGCAGGGAATCGGGGCTTTCGGCCTTGTACACAGGCGCGCGATGTCTATAACCCACGACAATTTGCGCGATGCCCTCACCCCGCGCCGAATCCCGAGGTCCGATATGCCGAAAAGAACCGATATTCAGTCAATCATGATCATTGGCGCTGGTCCAATTGTCATTGGTCAAGCTTGCGAGTTTGATTACTCTGGTGCCCAGGCCTGCAAGGCGCTGCGCGAAGAAGGCTATCGGGTGGTCCTTGTGAACTCGAACCCGGCGACGATCATGACCGATCCGGGCCTTGCCGATGCCACCTACATCGAGCCGATCACCCCCGAAGTTGTCGCCAAGATCATCGAGAAAGAGCGCCCCGATGCGCTTTTGCCAACGATGGGCGGCCAGACCGGCCTTAACACCTCGCTTGCCCTCGAAGAGATGGGCGTGCTGGAAAAATATGGCGTCGAGATGATTGGCGCGAAACGCCATGCCATCGAAATGGCCGAAGACCGCAAACTGTTCCGCGAGGCGATGGACCGCATCGGGCTGGAAAACCCGAAAGCGACGATCATCACCGCCCCCAAGCGCGCCAACGGCAAGGCCGATCTGGATGCGGGCGTGCAGATGGCGCTCGACGAGTTGGAAGAGATCGGCCTGCCCGCGATCATCCGCCCCGCCTTTACCCTTGGCGGCACCGGTGGCGGCGTCGCTTATAACCGCGAGGATTACATCCACTTTTGCCGCACCGGCATGGATGCCTCGCCGGTCAATCAGATCCTCGTCGACGAGTCGCTGCTTGGCTGGAAAGAGTTCGAGATGGAGGTCGTGCGCGACAAGGCGGACAACGCGATCATCGTCTGCGCCATTGAAAACGTCGATCCGATGGGCGTGCACACCGGCGACTCGATCACCGTGGCCCCGGCGCTGACGCTGACCGACAAAGAATACCAGATCATGCGCAACGGCTCGATTGCGGTCCTGCGCGAGATTGGCGTCGAAACCGGCGGGTCCAATGTGCAATGGGCTGTGAACCCCGCCGACGGCCGCATGGTTGTGATCGAGATGAACCCACGGGTCAGCCGCTCGTCGGCGCTGGCCTCCAAGGCGACAGGCTTCCCGATTGCCAAAATCGCGGCCAAACTGGCGGTGGGCTATACGCTCGATGAGCTCGACAACGACATCACCAAGGTCACGCCTGCGTCGTTTGAGCCGACCATCGACTATGTTGTCACCAAGATCCCGAAATTCGCCTTTGAAAAGTTCCCAGGTGCCAAGCCCTATCTGACCACTGCGATGAAATCCGTGGGCGAGGCGATGGCCATTGGCCGCACCATCCACGAATCGCTGCAAAAGGCGCTGGCCTCGATGGAATCGGGCCTCACCGGTTTTGATGAGGTCGAGATTGAAGGTGCGCCCGCCAAATCCGCCGTGGTCAAGGCAATCAGCCAGCAAACTCCGGACCGGATGCGCACCATTGCCCAAGCGATGCGCCACGGGCTGAGCGACGCCGAAATCCACGACGTCACCATGTTCGACCCTTGGTTCCTTGCCCGCATCCGCGAGATCGTCGAGGCCGAAGAACGGGTGAAGTCCGAAGGGCTTCCGGGCGATGAGGCTGGCCTGCGCGCGCTCAAGATGATGGGCTTTACCGATGCCCGTCTGGCCAAGCTGACCGGCTTTTCGGAAAAAGACGTGCGCAACCGCCGGATCGCGAAGAACGTTATCGCCTCGTTCAAACGGATCGACACCTGTGCCGCCGAATTCGAGGCGCAGACGCCGTATATGTATTCCACGTACGAAGCCCCGATGATGGGCGAAGTCGAGTGTGAAGCGCGGCCCTCGGACAAGAAAAAGGTCGTCATCCTTGGCGGCGGTCCCAACCGGATTGGTCAGGGCATCGAGTTCGATTATTGCTGCTGTCACGCCTGTTACGCGCTGACCGACGCGGGGTATGAGACCATCATGGTCAACTGCAACCCCGAGACCGTCAGCACCGATTATGACACCTCGGACCGTCTGTATTTCGAGCCGCTGACCTTTGAACACGTGATGGAAATCCTGCGGGTTGAGCAAGACAACGGCACGCTGCACGGGGTGATCGTTCAGTTCGGCGGTCAGACGCCGCTGAAGCTTGCCAACGCGCTGGAATCCGAAGGCATCCCGATCCTCGGCACCACGCCCGACATGATCGATCTTGCCGAAGACCGCGAGCGTTTTCAGGCGCTTGTCAACCAGCTTGGCCTCAAGCAACCCAAGAACGGCATTGCTTCGACCGATGCACAGGCGCTGGCAATTGCGGATGACATCGGCTTCCCGCTGGTGATCCGCCCGTCGTATGTTTTGGGGGGCCGCGCGATGGAAATCGTCCGCGATATGGCGCACCTCGAACGCTATATCAAAGAGGCGGTTGTGGTCTCGGGTGACAGCCCGGTGCTGCTCGACAGCTATCTCTCCGGCGCGGTTGAACTTGATGTTGACGCGCTCTGCGATGGCGAACAGGTCCATGTGGCCGGCATCATGCAGCACATCGAAGAGGCCGGCGTCCACTCGGGCGACAGTGCCTGTTCGCTGCCGCCTTATTCGCTGTCGGATGAGGTGTTGGCCGAGATCAAGGTCCAGACTGAGGCATTGGCCCGCGCGCTGAACGTGGTTGGCCTGATGAACATTCAATTCGCGATCAAGGATGGCGACATCTACCTGATCGAGGTCAACCCGCGCGCCTCGCGCACCGTGCCGTTTGTCGCCAAAGCGACCGACAGCGCGATTGCGTCGATTGCGGCGCGTGTGATGGCGGGCGAAAAGCTGTCGGCCTTCCCGCAGCGTCCGCCTTATCCGGACAACGCCGATTACGACACGGTTCTGCCGCTGGCCGACCCGATGACCCTGGCCGATCCGAACATGCCGTGGTTCTCGGTCAAAGAGGCGGTGCTGCCCTTCGCGCGCTTCCCCGGTGTCGATACCATCCTTGGGCCGGAAATGCGCTCGACCGGCGAAGTCATGGGCTGGGATCGGTCGTTTGCGCGTGCCTTCCTCAAGGCGCAGATGGGCGCAGGCATGGTTCTTCCCGAAGGCGGCAAGGTGTTCTTTTCCATCAAAGACTCCGACAAAACGCCCGCGCTGGTCGAGACCGCGCAAATCCTGCACGACCTGGGATTTGCCATCGTCGCAACAAGCGGCACAGCGGCGTTCCTGGGCGAGCATGGGCTGAAGGCCGAATTGGTCAAGAAGGTCTATGAAGGCCGGCCCAACGTGGTGGATATGTTGAAAAACAGCGAGATCACGTTGGTGATGAACACCACCGAAGGCGCTGCGGCGGTCGAAGACTCGCGCGAAATCCGCTCGGTCGCGCTGTATGACAAGATCCCGTATTTCACCACGGCCGCTGCGGCCCATGCCGCCGCACTGGCGATGCAGGCGCGCAATGAAGGCGAGCTGGTGGTGAAATCCTTGCAGGGGTAAGGGGCACTTCCTTTCCTGCAATTCACAAAAAAAAGGTGGGCAAATTTGCCCACCTTTTTCATTTTAACACGTCAGAAGTCAGAGGTCAGAACCGCCAGTCAAACTGACGGATCAGCGACACGCCAACGCTGGCCTGATCACGGCTGCCGGCGCGGGTGATCGGGCTGTCCTCGAAATCGCCCATCAGACGTTCCCAACCCAGCTTGCCTTCAATCGCCCAAGTGTCGGACAATTCCTGGCGTGCGATCAGCTCGATCCCGACCGATTTAAGGCCGCCTTCGGCCGAATACTTGGAGAGGTTGGCCGCCGACGAGGGCACCGAGAAATAGGTCTCGGCATATTCGTCGTTGGCAAAGGTCGCGCGCGGACCAAAGCGAAGCGTGGTGTCCGGGCCGGGGCGCAAGATTGCGTTTGCAGCGAGGTCGCCAACGATGCCTTCGTGACCGTTAAAGCCACGGCGCACGGCGGCGGACACTTCGGCGTAGTCCCAAGTGTAGCCCACGGACAGGCCGACTTCGACCGTCCATTCGACATCATCAATGCCCTTCAACTCGGAGTATTCCGAGGAATCGCGCTTGGAGACAAAGCCGAACGACGGGGCGAACGACAGGCCATAGCTTTCGCCATCGCCACCAACGGATAGGCCGCCGAGCGACAGAGAATTCAGGCCGCCCTGGAACGACGGGCCGGATTTGTATTCATCCGAGCCTTCGTAGGCGGGGGAAAAGTTCAGTCCGCCACCAAGCTCGAAAGAGATGTGGTTGTCCTGCGCGAGAACGGCAGCAGGCGCGAGAGCAAGCGCGAGCGAGGCTGCGCTGGCATGGCGGAACAGAGTGCGATGCGGCATTGAAGCCTCCGAATCATGAAAAAAGGGGCCCGGCGAACCGGACCCAAGGAAAGTGATCGCAGTTTATCGCGCCGAAATCAATTCGCGGCGTTGAGCGTGAGCGATGCCAGGCCGAGTGCCAGGTTGATGCCCTGAACGCCTTCGACGCTGACCGGCTGCAGGCCGATTTGTTTGTTCGAGCCGCCGACAAGTGCGTTCGCTCCAAGGCCGATGCCCAGCGATGCGCCAGCCGAAACGCCAAGGTAGGTGCCGGCCAGAGCGAAGTCGCCCGGCTTGTTTTCAGCTGTGGTGAACACGACCCAGGTCATATAGCTGCGCTCGGTTTTGCCGATATCGAGGCCGAGTTTGTCCATCGAGCCGGTGTAGGATTCAACCGCGCCGTTGCTGTGTTTGAACTCGCAGGCCACCGCTTTGGAGGAGCCAATGAACGCGCCCCAGCCGCCTTCGATGGTGCAATCCAATGCGCCGATCTGCTGGCCTTTGACCTCGGATGCCGGTTTGATCTCGGTCATTTTGCCTTCGATCGTGGTGCTTTGCGCCATTGCGCCTGACGCGGTGAAAACTGCCAAAGTTGCGGCCAGGCTGATTTTCGAAAGTGTCTTGTTCATCGTGATATTCTCCGGTTGCTCCGGGCCGCACGCTGGTAAGCGGCGGCTCGGGTTGTCGGTGACGTTTCCATTCAGAGGCCGCACCGGGAACCTGAGGAATGAAATAGGCTGAGTCTAAAAGTAAGTAAAATTCATAATATTTAGGGGTTAACAGAGTTTTGCTTATGGAAGATCTTAGACGGAATAGCCCCACCAGATCAGCACGAGGCCCAGCACGACCCGGTAGATGACATAGGGGGTGAAGCTGACAGAGCGGAGCAGCCGCATCATCAGCGTGAGGGCGAGGAGGGCGGAGAAGAACGCGAAGACCGCGCCGATGCCAGCCATGCGCAGCATCTCCCAATCAGCGTCTCCCACGACTTCGGCGCCCAAAAGCACGCCAGAGGCGATGATTGTCGGGATCGACATCAGCATCGAAATCCGCGCGGCCTCTGCACGGCCAAAGCCCAATGCCCGCGCGCCAGTGATCACGATCCCTGAACGGGATGTGCCTGGGATGAGTGCCACCGCCTGCCAGAGGCCCAAGATCCAGGCTTGGCGCGTGCTCCAATCCTTGGTTTCAAGCGCCGACGTGCCTTTCTGATCGGCCCACCACAGCACCAGCCCGAACAGCAACATCGCCCAGCCAATCACCGTGACAGACCGCATGGCGTCGTCCAATCCGGTGAGTTTGAGTATTAGCCCGAAAATAATCACCGGAATGGTGGCGATGATCAAAAGATAGGCAAGCTTTGCGCCGGCGGTGTCGATCCGGCCGCGAAACAGGCGGGGGAGGCCGCCAATCGCCTCGCGCACGTCGGACCAGAAGTAGAGGATGACGGCGCCAAGCGTGCCGACATGTACGGCGACGTCGATTGCTTGTCCTTGGTCGGCCATTCCGGTGAGATTCGGCAGCAGGATTAGGTGGCCGGAACTGGAAACGGGGAGGAATTCCGTCACCCCTTGGATCACGGCGACAAGCAAAAGATGAAAAAGTGTCATAGGGTGCGGCCTTTAGTCTAACTTTGGGTAAGTATAAACTCTATATAAAACAAAGGGAAATCAGAACTTATATCCGGTCCGGCCCTATATTTTCTGCTTTGCGGCAAAATTGGCAGGTCGGGAGAGCGAATATCGCCATAAAAGGTCAGCACTTCTGACTTTTCATGGGTTTCATCCTGTTGTAGAAGGCAGTTAACTCATTAAATGACCGGAGCTGAGCAGAGATGGCCAAGCAGCCGATGTTGAAATTCGTGCAGATCGAACGCGACATGCCACAGAAGCGTGATGCTAATGTGCGTAATAGCGATTTCGATGAAATTTATCAGGAATATGCAAGGGCAAAGGCCGAAGAGCAGGCCAGCCGGTGCAGCCAGTGTGGGGTGCCCTATTGCCAGAGCCACTGCCCGCTGCACAATAACATTCCCGATTGGCTTAACCTGACGGCGCAGGGGCGTCTTAAGGAAGCTTACGAAATCAGTCAGGCCACCAATACCTTCCCCGAAATCTGCGGCCGCATCTGCCCGCAGGATCGGCTGTGCGAAGGCAATTGCGTGATCGAACAATCGGGCCATGGCACCGTGACCATCGGCTCGGTCGAGAAATACATCACCGACACCGCGTGGGAAAATGGCTGGGTTCTGCCCGCCAATCCGACGCAGGAACGTGTTGAAAGCGTTGGCATTATCGGCGCTGGCCCCGGTGGGCTGGCGGCGGCGGACGTGCTGCGGCGCGCCGGTGTGCAGGTCACGGTCTATGACCGCTATGACCGCGCGGGCGGCTTGCTGACCTACGGTATCCCCGGCTTCAAGCTGGAAAAAGACATCGTTTTGCGCCGCAACAAACAGCTCGAAGCGGGCGGCGTGACCTTTAAGATGAATTGCGCTGTGGGCGAGGATATCTCGTTTGAAGACATCCGCGCCGCGCATGATGCGGTGATCATTGCCACCGGCGTTTACAAGTCGCGCGACCTCAAAGGGCCGGGCAGTGGGGCCAAAGGCATCGTCAAGGCGATTGACTACCTCACCGCGTCGAACCGTGCCGCCAACTTTGGCGACACCGTGCCGGAATTTGAGAGCGGCGAGCTGAATGCCAAGGGCAAGAAAGTTGTCGTGATCGGCGGCGGTGACACGGCGATGGACTGTGTGCGCACCGCCATCCGCCAGGGCGCCGAGAGCGTGAAGTGCCTGTATCGTCGTGACCGGGCCAACATGCCGGGCAGCCAACGCGAAGTGGCCAATGCCGAGGAAGAAGGCGTTCAGTTTGAATGGCTTACCGCGCCTCAGGGCTTTACCGGCGACGACGTTTCCGGCGTGATGATCCAGCGTATGCGTCTGGGCCACCCCGACGCGAGCGGACGCCAAGCGCCCGAAGTGATCGAGGGCAGCGACTATATCGAGGACTCTGATCTGGTGATCAAAGCGCTTGGTTTTGAGCCGGAAGACCTGCCGACGCTGTGGGGCGCGCCAGAGCTTTCCGTCACGCGCTGGGGCACGGTGAAGGCCGAGTTTGAAAGCGGCGCGACCGATCTGGAAGGCGTGTACGCCGTGGGTGACATCGTGCGCGGTGCCTCGCTTGTGGTCTGGGCCATCCGCGACGGACGCGACTGTGCGGCGGCCATTCTCAAGCGTTTTAACGCCAAAGTGACCTCGCCCATCGCCGCCGAATAAGAGGCATTTGGGGGCATTTGACCTATCTATCTGGTCAGAAGCCCCCGTTTTCCCAGTTTTCGGCGATTGGTCACAATGGCTGACCTGAAATCCGAAGATGTGAACGGACCTTAACGAATGAGCCAACAGCAACCGACCGATGCGCCCTTGGGGCAGCATAAAGAGCCACACACAGGTCAGTGTCTGTGTGGCGCGGTGACGTTCACCGCGGCGCGGCTTGGTCAGTTTGGTGTCTGCCATTGTGTGCAGTGCCGCCGGTGGACCGGATCGGCGCTGTTCAGCGTTGAGATTGCAGCGGCGGATATGGTGATTGCGGGCGAAGAGTCGATCCGGGTTTTTCGCTCGTCGGACATCGCGAGCCGCAGTTCCTGTGATACCTGCGGCAGCCCGTTGTGGTATCGTCACGACAAGGGTGTCGATGGCGCCGGCGATTACGCGGTTACTTTGGGGCTGCTGGATGCGCCGGACGGGCTTTGCCTCGCCAGAGAAATATTCATTGATCAAAAGCCCGACAGCTTTGCGCTGGCAGGCGAACACACACGAATGACGCGGGCAGAGCTTTTTGCGGCGCGTGGCATCGATACAGAAGGAGCCTGAAGTCATGACCAAATATGATGCAGAGTGGGTGCGGGCCGAAGAAGCCAAGCGCAAGTGGATGAACGACAACGGCATGTTCCGCGAGGAGCATGAACATTCGTCCTGCGGCGTGGGCCTTGTGGTTGCGATGAATGGCAAGCCGTCGCGGCAGGTTGTTGAAAACGGCATCAACGCGCTGAAGGCGATTTGGCACCGCGGCGCTGTGGATGCCGATGGCATGACCGGCGATGGCGCGGGCATTCACGTTCAGATCCCTGTGCCGTTCTTTTACGATCAGGTGCGTCGCACCGGCCACGAGCCGCGCGAAAACCAGCTGTTGGCCGTGGGGCAGGTTTTCCTGCCGCGCACCGATTTCGGCGGTCAGGAGACTTGCCGGACCATCGTTGAGACCGAAGTGCTTCGGATGGGGTATTACATCTATGGCTGGCGCCATGTGCCGGTGGATGTCAGCGTGCTGGGCGACAAGGCGAATGCCACCCGCCCCGAGATTGAACAGATCCTGATTTCCAACTCCAAAGGGGTGGATGAAGAGACATTTGAGCGCGAGCTTTATGTTATTCGTCGCCGCATCGAAAAGGCGGCGGGCGCTGTTGGGATCAAGGAATTGTACCTTGCGTCGCTGTCGTGCCGGTCGATCATTTACAAAGGCATGATGCTGGCCGAGCAGGTTGCGGAGTTCTATCCCGACCTCAAGGATGAGCGGTTCGAGAGCGCTTTTGCGATCTATCACCAGCGGTATAGCACCAACACCTTCCCGCAGTGGTGGTTGGCGCAGCCGTTCCGCATGTTGGCGCATAACGGCGAGATCAACACGCTGAAGGGCAACCTTAACTGGATGAAATCGCACGAGATCCGTATGGCCTCGGCGACATTTGGTGAGCTGGCTGACGATATCAAGCCGATTGTGCCGCTGGGGTCTTCGGATTCGGCGGCCTTGGATTCGGTGTTCGAGGTGCTGGTGCGTGCCGGTCGGTCTGCGCCGATGGCGAAGACGATGCTGGTGCCGGAGTCGTGGAGCAAGCAGGCGGTGGAATTGCCGCAGGCGTGGCGCGATATGTATTCCTATTGCAACTCGGTGATGGAGCCGTGGGACGGCCCTGCTGCGCTTGCGATGACTGATGGTCGTTGGGTGTGTGCCGGGCTTGACCGCAACGGTCTGCGGCCGATGCGCTATGTTGTGACCGGCGATGGTCTGGTGATTGCCGGGTCTGAGGCCGGGATGGTGCCGATTGATCAGGCGACTGTGGTTGAGAAGGGCGCTCTTGGGCCGGGGCAGATTTTGGCTGTCGATATGGCCGAGGGCAAGCTGTACCACGACACCGAGATCAAGGATACGCTGGCAGAGTCGCGTCCGTTTGGCGATTGGGTTGGCAAGATCACCGAGCTTGACAGCGAGCTGGCCGGTGTGACCGAGAAGGCGATGTTTGAGGGTGCGGATCTGCGTAAGCGGCAGATTGCGGCGGGATATAGCATTGAGGAATTGGAGCAGGTGCTGGCGCCGATGGCCGAGGACGGTAAGGAGATGATCGCGTCGATGGGCGATGATACCCCGTCGGCGGTTTTGTCGACCAAGTATCGTCCGTTGAGCCACTACTTCCGGCAGAACTTTAGCCAGGTGACGAACCCGCCGATTGACAGCTTGCGGGAATTCCGGGTGATGAGCCTGAAGACGCGGTTTGGCAACCTCAAGAACGTGCTGGATGAGAGCAGTGCGCAGACCGAAATCTTGGTGCTCGACAGCCCGTTTGTAGGCAACGCGCAGTTTGATGATCTGCGGGGGCATTTCAACGCCGATATGGTGGTGATTGACTGTACGTTCCCGGTGGACGGGGGCGACGGTGCGCTGCGTGATGGGCTGGCCCGGATCCGGGCCGAGGCCGAGGATGCGGTGCGTTCGGGCGCCGGGCATCTTGTGCTGACGGATGAGGCGCTTGGGGCCGAGAAGATCGGCATGCCGATGATCCTTGCCACCAGTGCGGTGCACAGCCACCTGACGCGCAAGGGGCTGCGGACCTTCTGCTCGCTCAACGTGCGCTCGGCGGAATGCATTGATCCGCATTACTTTGCCGTGCTGATTGGCGCGGGCGCGACCGTGGTCAACGCTTACCTTGCCGAAGACAGCATTGCCGACCGGATTGGCCGTGGCCTGCTGGACGGTACGCTGACCGAGAACGTGGCGCGGTATCGTGCGGCGGTGGACAGCGGTTTGCTCAAGATCATGTCCAAGATGGGCATCTCGGTGATGTCGTCCTATCGCGGCGGTCTGAACTTTGAGGCCGTGGGCCTGAGCCGGGCGATGTGTGCGGAATACTTCCCCGGTATGCTGAGCCGAATTTCCGGCATCGGTGTCAGCGGCATCCAGAAAAAGCTGCAAGACGTGCATGGGCTGGCCTATCGCCAAGGCCGTGACGTGCTGCCGATTGGTGGGTTCTACAAGGCGCGCAAATCGGGCGAGACCCATGCCTGGGGCGCGCAGACCATGCATATGATGCAGATGGCGTGTAACACCGCGTCATTCTCGCTTTGGAAGAAATACAGCCAAGCGATGCAGGCGAACCCGCCGATCCATCTGCGCGATCTGCTGGCGATCAAACCGCTGGGCGAAGCTGTGCCGATTGAGCAAGTGGAAAGCGTGACCGCGATCCGCAAACGGTTTGTGACGCCGGGGATGTCGCTGGGGGCGCTGTCGCCTGAGGCGCACAAAACGCTGAACGTGGCGATGAACCGGATTGGCGCACGCTCGGATTCTGGTGAGGGCGGCGAAGATCCGGCGCACTTTGTGCCAGAGCCGAATGGCGACAACCCAAGCGCCAAGATCAAACAGGTGGCTTCGGGGCGTTTTGGCGTTACGGCGGAGTATCTGAACCAGTGCGAAGAGCTTGAGATCAAGGTCGCGCAGGGGGCCAAGCCGGGTGAAGGCGGGCAGCTTCCGGGGATGAAAGTCACCGATCTGATCGCGCGTTTGCGCCATTCGACCAAAGGCGTGACGCTGATTTCACCGCCGCCGCACCACGACATCTATTCGATCGAAGACCTTGCGCAGCTGATCTATGACCTGAAACAGATCAACCCGCGCTGTAAGGTGACGGTAAAGCTGGTGGCGTCTTCGGGCGTTGGCACGATTGCCGCCGGTGTGGCCAAGGCCAAGGCCGATGTGATCCTGATTTCGGGCCACAATGGCGGCACGGGTGCTTCGCCTGCGACCTCGATCAAATATGCGGGTCTGCCGTGGGAAATGGGTCTGACCGAAGCGCACCAAGTGCTTGCGATGAACAACCTGCGCGAACGCATCACCCTGCGGACCGATGGCGGGCTGCGCACCGGGCGTGACATTGTCATGGCGGCGATGATGGGGGCCGAGGAATACGGCATCGGCACTGCGGCGCTGATTGCGATGGGCTGTATCATGGTGCGTCAGTGCCAGAGCAACACCTGCCCGGTGGGCGTGTGTACTCAGGATGAGGCGCTGCGCGGCAAGTTCACCGGCAATGCCGATAAGGTGGTGAATCTGATCACCTTCTATGCGCAGGAAGTGCGTGAAGTGCTGGCCTCGATTGGGGCGAAATCGATGGATGATGTGATTGGCCGTGCCGATCTGTTGACGCAGGTTTCGCGTGGGTCGGACCATCTTGATGACCTCGATCTTAACCCGCTGTTGATCACCGTCGATGGCGCGCATGACATCAAGTACGACCGCAACAAGCCGCGCAACCCGGTGCCGGATACGCTCGACGCCGAGATTGTGCGCGATGCGCAGCGGTTCCTGGAAGATGGCGAAAAGATGCAGCTGCAATATGCGGTGCAGAACACCCATCGGACCGTGGGCACCCGGACCTCTTCGCATATCGTGAAGAATTTCGGCATGCGCAACACGCTGCAACCCGATCACCTGACGGTGAAACTGCAAGGGTCGGCGGGGCAATCGCTCGGGGCCTTTGCGGCGCCGGGGCTGAAGCTCGAAGTGTCGGGCGATGCCAACGATTATGTTGGCAAGGGCCTGTCGGGTGGCACGATTGTGGTGCGTCCGCCGATGGTGTCGCCGTTGCGGGCGCGTGACAATACGATCATCGGCAACACCGTGCTGTATGGTGCGACGGCTGGTTTCCTGTTTGCGGCGGGCCGCGCGGGCGAACGCTTTGCGGTGCGCAACTCGGGCGCGACCGTGGTGATCGAGGGCTGTGGCTCGAACGGTTGTGAGTACATGACCGGCGGCAAAGCGGTGATTCTTGGGTCGATCGGGGCCAACTTTGGCGCGGGGATGACCGGCGGCATGGCCTATATCTATGACCCGAAAGGCGAGACCGAAAAGCTGATCAACATGGAGACTTTGGTTGTTGGTCCGGTGGCGGTTGCGCATTGGGAAGACGAGCTGAAAGCGCTTATCGAGCGGCACGGCGAAGAGACCGGAAGCCGCGCGGCGGCGGATATCTTGCAGCATTGGGAGACGGAGAAGGCCAACTTCTTGCAGATTTGCCCGATTGAGATGCTCGACAAGCTGCCGCATCCGCTTTCGGTGGAAGACCAGGCCGTTCCGGCCGAATAAACCACGCCCTTTGCGGGAGTGAGACAGGCGCGCCGGGTCCCCTCGGCGCGCCTTTGCGTTTTGGCGCGGGGGGGGGCGCAGAATATGGCGCGGCTGGCCTAGGATTGGGCGAAATCTCTCGTTACTGTGCGGCCATGGCAGGCAAAAAGACATCAGCGAAACCGAAGAAAACGGCGGTGAAACGGGCGCGGATCCGTCCGGGGCGGTGGCTGTTTAAGTGGTGTGCGCGTGGGGTGGCGCTTGGGTTTTTGCTGGTGGTCGGGCTGGTGGTGCTGTTTGCGATCTTTAACCCGCCGAAGTCGATTTACATGCGGCAAGAGCAGGCGCGGCTGGGGCAGATCGATCATGTCTGGGTGCGGATGGAGAATATTGCGCCGGTGATGGCGCGCTCGGCTGTGGCGGCGGAGGATGCGAATTTTTGCAACCACTGGGGCTTTGACATGGCGGCGATCCGGGCGGCGATTGAAGCCGGGGGCAGTCGCGGGGCCTCGACGATCAGCCAGCAAGTGGTGAAGAATGTGTACCTTTGGCATGGGCGGACCTGGCTGCGCAAACTGCTGGAGGCGGGGATTACGCCGGTGGTTGAGGCGGTTTGGTCGAAGCAGCGGATCCTTGAGGTGTACCTGAACGTGGCGGAATTCGATGAGGGTGTGTTTGGCGTTGAGGCGGCGGCGCGGCATCATTTCGGCGTGGGACCGGGGCAGTTGAGCGATGTGCAGGCGGCGCGGTTGGCGGCGGTGCTGCCCAACCCCAAGGAGCGATCCGCGAGCAATCCGACGAACGCGGTGCGCAAACGGACGGCCTCGATCCGCGATGGGGCGGCGACGATTGCGAACGATGGGCGCGCGGGTTGTTTTGAGTGAGCGGCAAAATTCTTTCAAAGAATTTTGAAAATTCCATCAATGGAATTTGGTGGCGTCCGGGTTAGGGGGCATCGTCTTTCGTGCGGCGGTGGCGCAGGCCGGACATGGCGCGGTAAATCTCGCGGCGGGCGCGGTTGATAAAGCCGAGGGGGCGATGCGCGGGCAGGCTCATCCACGGTGAAAACGCGAGGCTTTCGGCCAACATGTCCTTGGCTGCGGTGTTGCTTTGCTGTGGCAGTGTCAGCTCGGCGATTTTGACGTAGCGTGCGCCGGCCTGCTCCCAATCGACCATCGGGTTTTCCACTGGATGCGCCGCCGGGTCGGACTGGATCACAACGCCAAAATCGAAGGTCGCCGCGTGCTCCCCGAGTTCGGACCATAGTGCGTTTCGCAGGCCATCCGGGGTGGTCGCCGTTGGGGTGGCGCGCCCGTGGCCGGTGCATGTGTACTTCACCGCCTGACCGTTGCCCAAGAGATAGGGCACCGTGCTGTGATAGGTCAGCGCGAGGGGAGAGCCGGCATTGCGGGCGACGAAGGCCTTGGCGGCGGTGAAGGTTTTGCGGTGGAACGCCAGAAGCATCCCGCCGCCCAACACGGCCCGCAGCAGCCGCAGCGGGGTCAGCCCGTTGCCGCGCAGGTTTAACAGCGGGGTGAAATGCCGGTTAAAGGCGCGGTAGTCGGCCATCGTGGCGGAGAAATAGGTCGGGGAGTCGACCAGAATGAAATCTTGCTGCGCGACGTGTCCCTTGCCCGGCATCAGCTTTTGCCCGGCGATCTCATAGAGCTTGATCGCCATGCCGCGCACGTCTTGTTCGGTGTCGTCGCGGGTGCCGCCGTTGGAAAACCTGACGTGGCAGCGATAGGCGGCACCGGGCTGAAACACGCCCTGCGCGAGGGGCGCGGGCAGGTCGTTGGCCACGCGAAAGACGCCCTCAACCAGCCCGTGATGCTTGCCATGTTGGCCGCGCTTGGCGGTGTTGCCGTCGGTCCAGACGGTCTTGAGATTCTGCGCCACCAGTGCCTGAATGTCGGCCGCTTCCCCCTTGGGGATGGTTTCCTCGGCCAGTTTCATAGCGTTTTGAGGTATTCCAGCAGCGTGGTTTTTTCGGCCTCGGGCAGATCGGTGCCATAGAGGTGGCCGCCGTTGCCGTTGCCAATCAGGGTGGTGTCGAACAGGAAGCCGCTGTCGCAGGCGAACCCTATGGTTTTGCTGTCGAAATCGGTGCAGCCGCGATAGAAGCTGGTGGGCCTGTCATCGGGCGCTGCGAGCAGGTCGGCCAGTGTGGGGACCGCGCCGTTGTGCAGGTAAGGCGCGCGCATCCAAAGGCCATCGAGCGGCATGTTGGCATAGCCTTCGGTCACGCGGTAGTTCTTGAAATTCCACGAGTATTTCTCGCCTACCTTGCCGAAATAGCCGACCATTTCCGCGTCGAACAACTGGGTGCGCTCGGTGTCTGTGCCGAGCTGCGCCGCATGGGTGACTTGCCCCATTTCGGCGCCGCCCACGTCATGGCAGGTGCCGCAACCTTCGCGGTCGTAGATCAGCTTGCCCTCGGCGGCGCGTGCCTCATCGTAAGGCACCGGGAAGGGTGGCGGCGGCAGGTCCATCAGCCAATCAGAGATCCGGTTGATCGCGTGCCGCTCAAGCAGCCATTCCGGCGCGCCGCCCGCCAGCGCGGCGGAAATATTGCGCTCGTCGAGCGAGCGATTGTTGCCATCCCAGTGAAACCAGCCGTCGAGCCGGATGCGCTGGTTCCAGACCGAGGGGAAATCGACGGTGCCGACGCGGCTGTCTTGCGCCGGCATAAGGCCCCAACGTTCGCGCCAGAAATTGCCGGCATCGGTGCGTCCGGGGCCATGTTCGGGGCGGGTGTTGAGCCAGGCGAGGCTGTCTTTCAGCCCGGCCACCTGCTCTTTCAGCTGGGGGAAAACGACAAAGCGCAGGACGATTTTTTCGATGAGTCCGGGGGTGCGGCCATTGGCTTCGGCGGCGAGAATCACCGCGTCGGCAGTCAGCCTGTCGTCATTTGAAGCGCGGGTGAGGAAGGCGATATAGCTTTGTAAATCCAAGGCGTTGGCCGGGGCACCAAGGACCATCTTTTCCGCGCCATCAATCCGATAGGTCGAGACATGGCAGGTGCCGCAGTTGAAGCCGACACGGTCGACCCCGATGCGGCGCACCGAGACGCCGATGGGCAGATCGTGGCCCGGCTCGGTCAGGAAACCGAAGGTGGCAAAGCCGTCGGGGAGATCGCTGGCAAAGATCGTCGGCAGTTCGCGCCAGATGGCATAGGGGAAGCCGTCAACCTCGGCCCCGATCGAGCCGTATTTGAAGTGGTCGTCGATGTCCTGAAAGTGGGTGGCGGGCCAAGGTTTGACCGTCAGACGCTTGAATTCAAGCACCAGGGCGGACCCAAGCAGGGCAAAGAAAACCAGGAAAATCAATTTCTTCATGATGCAACTCAAATGAGAATAAAATTAGACTAAACACGTAGGAGTGTGGCACACTCGGTTTTATTAATCGAGAAATTTTGCACCAAGGTCTTTGCTATGTCGCAACCCGATACCCCTATGATCCCTTTTGGCGCGGGCTGGAATTGGGCCGCGTGGCGGCGACCGTTTTTGCAGTTGAGCTGCATTTTGATCGGCGCGATGATGTTTTATCGCGGTTTGTTTAACCTGTTTGGCTACCCCGGAAATCTGGATCGGCTGGTCCTTGCGCCGGTGTTTTTCGGCGGTGTTTTCGGCATCGTTTTGATGTGGCGGGAGCTGCGGATTGGCTGGTGGATTTTCACCGCGCTGAATTTCTTTGTCGGGTTCTGGTTTATCTTTGTGCTCGAGGATATTTGGCAGCATCACGTCGCGCCGCACATCGTGTTTTCCGCCGTTTTCCTGCCGTTCTTAACGAAAATGAAACCATCAAAGGATTATGCCCGCTTGAAAGGGCGTGTGCTGGGCTGGCTGGGCAACACGCTGATGGGGCTGTTGCGTGTGGGATGGCTGGTGCGGGCGATTGAGGCTGTGCCTGCGCTGCACCGTTGGGTTAACGGGCTGGTGATCCACAAGATCGTCGGGCAGGCCCGGTTTCGGCCGCATGTGTTTTCCACGATGGCCCCTTATCCGTCGTGGTCGAGCCTGATGGACAGGCAATGGGCGGGGCGGCATCTGGGTGTGTCGACGATTGATCAGGCGGGTTTGCCCGCGCCGAAGGATTTGCAGAAGCTGTTCGCGCGTCCGGACGGCGAACAGAAGATGTGTCCGAAGTCGACCTGTCTGTTTCCTGCCTTTGCGCAGTATCTGACGGATGGATTTCTGCGCACCCTGCCAGAGAAGGACCCGATTACCGGCGAGGAGGATGAACAGAACCGTAAACGCAACAATTCCAACCATGAGATCGATATGTGCACGCTGTACGGGCGCACACCCGCTCATACGCGCGCGCTTCGGGTGAAAAATCCCGGCGTTTCGGAGCGGGGATTGCTGCGGTCTGAGATGCATGGCGGCGAGGAATATCCGCCGCGGTTGTTTAAAGACGGTGAGATTGATCCGGATTTCGCCGATCTTGATCCGCCTTTGGGGTTGGAAAACGTGCGGGCGGCGGTGGCCAGTGCGGTGCCGCAGGTGGCCGAGGCCGGGGTCGCGATGCGCGATGCGATCTTTGCGGTGGGCGGGGACCGGGTGAATTCGGTGCCGCAGGTGTCGATGATGAACACGCTTTGGCTGCGCGAACACAATCGGCTGGCGCGCGAGATGGGCGCGCGGCATCCGGACTGGGACGATGACCGGCTGTTCGAGACCGCGCGCAATGTGGTGATCGTGCAGTTCATCAAGATCGTGGTTGAGGACTATATCAACCATGTTGCGCCGGTGGAGCTGTCGTTGATGGCCGATCCGGAAGTGTGTTGGAATGCGCCGTGGAATAAGCCGAACTGGATCACCACGGAATTCAGTTTGTTGTATCGCTGGCATGCGCTGATCCCGGACCGGATTGTCTGGGGGGGGCGGGAATTGGAGGTGGATAAGAGCTATTTCCTGAACAATCTGCCGCTGCTTGACGTGGGTCTGAAGCGCGGGTTCGAGGATATGAGCGCGCAGAAAGCGGGGCTGTTGGGGCCTCGGAACACCACCAAGAGCCTGCTCGGGGTCGAGCGGGATTCGATCCGGCAGGGGCGAATTTGTGAACTGGCGTCGTATAACGATTATCGCGAATATCTGGGGCGGTCGCGGGTGAAGACCTTTGAAGAGATCAGCTCGGATCGGGATGTGGCGTGGCGGCTGCGCAAGGAATATGGCGATGTCGACCGGGTGGATTTCTTTGTTGGGATCTTTTGCGAGGACCGGGTGAAGGCGTCGCCTTTGCCGCAGACGATCCTGTCATTTGTGGCGCTGGATGCGTTTTCGCAGGCAATGCCCAATCCGCTGATGTCGCAGCATGTGTTTTCGCCGCCCGAAGGGTTTGAGGACGATCCGAAGATGGAGCACCCGGCGTTTTCGCGCTATGGCTGGGAGCAGATCGGGGCGTGTAAAACGCTGCGCGACGTGGTGGCGCGGAACGTGGAGACCCCTGAAACGCTTGGGTTTATTGCCATGACCCAGCCGGAGTGGCAGGGCGAGTAGGCCGGTGTTTTAGGGTGTTTTAGGGTGTTTTGGTCAAGGGGTGGGTGCGCACGCCAAGCTCGGTGAGGCGCGCGCGGGTTTGAACCTCGTGATTTTGCGCGGCACGGCGGACCCAGTCGGAGAAGCGTTTGACGATGCGGCGGCTTTTGTGCCGGTGCGGACAGGTCAGCCAATAGGCCGGCAGGTCGAGCGCGGGCAGGGCGGGGGCCAGGGGCACCAGATCGCCGGATTTGAGATCATCGAGGCACAACAAGGCGTTGTCGAGCGCGACGCCGCCGCCGCGTTTGGCCATTTCGATCGACATCGACGAGCGATCAAAGCGGAACGGATAGCTGACATCCTCCATGTCGATGCGCTGCGCCGCCAGCCAGACATCCCAGCGGCAGTGCGATTTGACGCTGTCGATCAGGCGGGCCTCGGCGAGAAGAGCCGCCGGCGTTTCGGCGCGCTCTTGCAGGCGGGCGAGGTAGGTCGGGCTGACCAAGGGCAACACGAGGTCGTTCATCACCGGTTCGACGCTGAGATCGGGCCAATCGCCGTGACCATAGCGCAGATCGAAATCCACCGGCTCGGTGTCGAAGGCGGTGAAATCCGGGGTGGCGTCGACGCGGATGTTCCAATCGGGGTTGGCCTCGGCAAAGTCGGCGATGCGCGGGCCAAGCCAGCGCACGCCAAACGACGGGCTGACGCGCAGGGTGAGCGCGCGCATGTGACGTTGGCGGCTGATCGCGGAGGTGGCGTTGCGCAGGGCGCCAAAGGCTTGGGTTGCGGTTTGAAACAGGCGGTCGCCATCGACGGTGAGCGTGAGCCGGCGCTTTTCGCGGCGGAAGAGTTTGACGCCGAACTGTGCCTCAAGCGCGCGGATCTGCTGGCTGACCGCTGAGGGCGAGACCGCGAGCTCGGCGGCGGCGAGCGTGACGGTGCCCAGACGGGCGACCGCTTCAAAATATTCCATAGCTTTGAGATTGATATCGCGCATGTCGCGACCCTAGACGGTGTTGGCCGCAGAGGAAATGCGCCCTGCGGTGCCGATCTGCCCCTTGTTCGGCGGATTTATGGCAGGTTTGGCGCGAGTGGTTGAACTGGCGTTGATTTCACGGCAAACAGACCCGGTACCCCCTTCCAGGATCCTGCCCGTCTATGGCCAAGCTTTATCACGCCCCCCTTTCCCCGTTCTGCCGCAAAGTTCGCCTTAGCCTGGCGGAAAAGAAGATCGAATGCGATCTGATTGAAGAACGATATTGGGAGCAAGACCCCGATTTCCTCCGCCGCAACCCGGCGGCCAAGGTGCCGGTTCTCAAGATCGACGGCAAGACGATGGCCGAAAGCGCGGCGATCTGTGAATGGCTGGAAGAGAAATATCCCGAGCCGAGCCTGATGCCGAAATCGACCGATGCGCGCTATGAGGTGCGGCGGCTGGTGTCCTGGTTTGACGACAAGTTTCACAACGAAGTGACGTCGAAGCTGTTGTATGAGCGGGTCAACAAGAAGGTGCAGGGCGCGGGATTTCCCGACAGCAAGAACGTGAAATCGGGCGCGAAGGCGATCAAGTATCACTTGGATTATCTGGCCTGGTTGCTGGATCACCGGCGTTGGTTGGCCGGGGATGTGATGACGCTGGCGGATTTCGCGGCGGCGGCGCATCTGTCATCGCTCGATTACATCTCGGATGTGGATTGGAACCGGTCGGCGGCGGTGAAGGATTGGTATGCCAAGATCAAGTCGCGGCCTGCGTTCCGCCGGATTTTGGCCGATCAGGTGCCGGGATTCCCGCCGCCGCGGCATTACAACGACTTGGATTTCTGAGGCGGGCTCCGGATTTTCGGGGGCCAGCCCGTCGCCCATTGGGCTTAAACCAATGGCGCCACAATGGACGACCCCCGCGGTATTTAAGAACAGAAGAAGACATGGACGCGCTTAAGCACAGATTGGTTCGCGAGGCCGAAGATGTCGGATTCTCGGCGGCACGGATTTGTCGGCCTGAGGCTGTGCCGGAGGTGGCCGAGCGGTTGGCGGCGTTTTTGGATGCTGGGCGGCAGGGGCAGATGGGCTGGTTGGCCGAGCGCAGTCATTGGCGCGGCGATCCCTCGGCGCTTTGGCCCGAGGCGCGGTCTGTCATTATGTTGGCCGAGAATTATGGGCCAGCGCATGATCCGCTAGAGGTGTTGCAGAGCCGCGACCGGGCGGCGATTTCGGTTTATGCGCAGCACCGCGATTACCATGATGTGGTTAAGAAACGGCTAAAGCGGTTGGCGCGGTGGTTGATTGCCGAGGCAGATACGACCCCGCCCGCCGAGGTGCCTGTCCAGGTGAAGGTGTTTGTTGACACCGCACCGGTGCCGGAGAAGCCGTTGGGGCAGGCGGCGGGGCTTGGATGGCAGGGCAAACATACCAATCTGGTGAGCCGGGAGCTGGGGTCTTGGTTCTTTCTGGGCGCGGTGTTTACCACGTTGGAACTGCCGGTGGATGCGGCTGAGGTGGATCATTGCGGGTCTTGCCGGAAGTGTCTGGATGTCTGTCCGACGGATGCGTTTCCGGCCCCTTATCAATTGGATGCGCGGCGGTGCATTTCTTATCTCACGATTGAGCATAAAGGTCCGATGGAGGAGGAATTGCGCGCCAAGCTTGGCAACCGGATTTACGGCTGTGACGATTGTCTTGCGGTTTGTCCGTGGAACAAGTTTGCCGCGCGGGCCTCTGAGGTGAAGTACCATGCGCGCGGAGATTTGATGGCACCGGAGTTGGCGGACTTGGCGGTTTTGGGCGATGCCGGGTTTCGGGCGCTGTTTTCCGGTTCGCCGGTCAAGCGGATCGGGCGCGGGCGGTTTGTGCGCAACGTGCTGTATGCGATTGGCAATTCTGGCGAGGGCGCGCTTTTGCCGGTGGCGCAGGGGCTGTGCGAGGATGAAGACGCGGCGGTGGCCGATGCGGCGCGTTGGGCGGTGGGGCGGCTAGCGGGGTAGCGGGGTCTGCGCCTTGTTATACGGCGTCCAGTCGTCGATTTCGGGGTAAAAGGTCTGGCGCCACTGCTGCACGCGGGGGTTCATCACCCGGCGCCAGAGGGGCGGGATGAGGGCGGCGACCGTCATCAGCGGATAGCCGAACGGCAGCTGTGGTGCCTCGGTTTCGCCGTAGGTTTGCAGCAGCGGAAAGCGGCGGTCGGGTTTGTAGTGGTGGTCGGAGTGGCGCTGCAAGTTGATCAGCAGCCAGTTCGAGGCTTTGTGCGCGGCGTTCCAGCTGTGACGGGGTAGGACGTGTTCGTATTTGCCATCGCCAAGGTGCTTGCGAGTCAGGCCGTAGTGTTCGACGTAATTGACCAGTTCGAGCTGCCAGATTGCGGTGAAGGCCTGGACGAGGAACAGGCCGAGGCCCGCCCAGCCGCCGAGCAGCAGCGCAAGCACAAGCATCGCCGATTGCAGCGCCCAGTAGCGCAGGAACGGGTTGGTGCGGGCGTGCCAGGGTTGGCCCTTGCGGGCGAGCATCGCGGCCTCGGCTTTGAACGACGAGCGGAGCGATTGGTAAAGGACGCGCGGCAGGAAGCGGTGGAAGTTCTCGTTATATCGGGCGGTTACGGGGTCGCGCGGGGTGCCGACGTAGCGGTGATGCACCAGCAGATGTTCGGAGCGGAAGTGCGAATAGAGCACCATCGCCAGCAGAATGTCACCGAGCCAACGCTCGACCCGGTTGCGTTGGTGCATGAGCTCGTGGCTGTAGTTGATGCCGATGGTGCCGGTTAAAACGCCGACGCCGAAGAACATGCCGATGGATTCCAGCGTGCCGAGATGCGCGGCGCGAGGCACGTACCAGACCATCGCAAAAAGCGTGAGGAACTGCGCCGGGACCCAGAGGGCTGTGAGGCGTTTGTACCAGGTCAGGTCTTCGTCTGGGGTGGCGGGGTCGGCATTGTCGAGGTTGAGGCCGGTCAGCGCGTCGAGGGCGGTAAAGAGATACCAGGTGGAGAGCGGCAGGAGCAGCACCAGCCAACCGCCGTAGAGGGCGGAGACCCAAGCCAGCGGGATCAGCAGGAACGAGGCCCAGAACGGCAGGGCGTTTTGCAGCTTGGCGAAATGTGCGGTCATGAGGTGTCCTGATGCCAAAATTGCGGGCAAGCTGCGCGGTCGATGGGGCGGGTTGCTGGGCTGAGTATTGCGCCGGGCTGGCGGTACTTCAAGAATTGCATGGTGTGACCCGGCGTCGGGATGTCCGAGTGTCGCGGATTGGTGTCAAATTTTAGCGAAAAACCGGTAGGGCTTTTGGGCTGGGTGTGCTTTTGCGCGGGGTGTTGCGCTTGCTTGATAGAACGCGGGAGGCGCGGCGCAGGGTAAATGGGCTGGCGGCGCTTTATTTCTGCGTCAGGTCGAAGGCTTTGCGCATTGCGGTGGGGAGGTCGGCGGGGCTGAACTCTTCGCGCAGGAGGAATTCGCCGCGTGTGGGCGCACGGTCCATCGGGACCAGCGCGGTTTTGACCGTCAGGCGCAGGTGGAAATGGGTGAAGGTGTGGCGGGCCTCGGCGGGCACGGTCTTCCATTCGGCGCGGATGGGGGGGGTGTCTTGTGGGGCGTCGTCCCATTCGGAGCCGGGCCAGCCGAGCATGCCGCCGAGCAGCCCCTTATCGGGGCGGCGTTCGAGCAGCACCGCGCCGTCGACCCGGCGGGCGATATAGGCGATGCCGAAGCGGATCGGTTTGGGCTTTTTCGGGGTTTTCTTTGGCAGGTCGGTGGCGGTGCCTTCGAGCCGCGCGGTGCAATCGGGCCGCCACGGGCAGATGCCGCAGGCGGGGTTTTTCGGGGTGCAGATGGTGGCGCCGAGGTCCATCACCGCTTGGGCATAATCGCCGGGGCGCTGTGGCGGGGTGAGCACTTGCGCCAGCGCGGTGAGCTCGCCTTTGGCTTGGGGCAGCGGCGTGTGGACATCGTGGAGGCGGGCGATCACCCGCTCGACATTGCCGTCGACCACGGTTTCGGGCAGGTCAAAGGCGATCGAGGAGATCGCGGCGGCGGTGTAGGGCCCGATGCCGGGCAGGGTGAGCAGGGCGGCGTGATCGGCGGGGAACTGTCCGCCATGATCGGCCACCACGGCGCGGGCGCATTTCAGAAGATTGCGGGCGCGGGCGTAGTAGCCAAGGCCGGCCCACTGCGCCATCACATCAGCGTCGGGCGCGGCGGCAAGATCGGCGACGGTGGGCCAGCGGGTGGTGAAGCGGGTGAAATAGTCGCGCACCGCCGCAACGGTGGTTTGTTGCAGCATGACCTCGGACAGCCAGATGCGATAGGGATCGGGCATCACGCCCGCCGCGCGCGCGCGAGGCGGGGTGCGCCACGGCATGGCGCGGCCGTGCCGGTCGTACCAATGAAGGAGTTCGGCGGAAAGAGTCGCAGGGTCACGCAAGAGTGTAAGCCGGATGTTGTCGGGTTTTGCTGGCGCAGGGCGCTGGGGGCACTAGAATAGCCCCAGAGAGAGGGAGTCAATCGTGCCGCAGCGAAGACCGACCACACGGGGCTTTGCCCACACGTCGAAATTGCTGAGCCAGCGCATCCAGCGGGCCAGTGAAAGCCGTGGTTTCGCGGAAACGCGGCTGTTGACCCATTGGCCCGAGGTGGCGGGCGAACAGATTGCAGCGATTGCCCGCCCGGTGAACGTGTCGTTTGGACGCGGCGGGATTGGCGCGACGCTGACGGTGCTGACCACCGGGGCGAACGCGCCGATGCTTGAGATGATGAAGGACAAGCTGCGCGAGCGGGTGAACTCGGTTTATGGCTATAACGCCATCGCGCGGGTCAAGATAACCCAGACCGCGCCGACCGGATTTGCCGAGGGGCAGGCGCAGTTTACCTATGGCAAAAAGAAAGACACGCCCAAGGCACCGGACCCCGAAATCGTTTCGGCGGCGCAGTCTTATGCCGAAAATGTGACCGATGCGGGCCTCAAGGGGGCGCTTGAAGCCTTGGGCCGGAACGTTCTATCCAAGGCGAAGACATGACAGACCCCGAGAGGAAAGAAGATATGAAGCGTTTGATCCCTGCCGCCATTCTGGCGTTGGTGCTGTTGGCTGGTGGCGGCTGGTGGCTGCTTAATCAGGGTGCGGGCAGCACCCAGATCCCCGCAGGCGCTTTGGATGCGCAGGAAAGCTCGGAAGAGGTGGATACGTCTTCGATCACCGAGATGGTGATGGGCGACCCGGATGCGCCGCTGACGGTGATTGAATATGCGAGCTATACCTGCCCGCATTGCGCCAACTTCCATGCCAACCAGTATAAAGACCTGAAGGCGGAGTATATCGACACCGGTAAGGTGAAATTCGTCTACCGCGAGGTGTATTTTGATCGTTATGGGCTTTGGGCCTCGATGATTGCGCGCTGTGGCGGGGAAGAGCGGTTCTTTGGCATCACCGATCTGATCTATAAAGGCCAGAAAGAGTGGGTGGCTGTTGGCAACCCGGCGGGCATCGTGGATGAGCTGCGCAAGATTGGCCGTTTGGCCGGGCTTGACGATGCGGAGCTGGAAAGCTGCTTGCAGGACGGCGACAAGGCCAAGACGCTGGTGGCGTGGTTCGAAGAGAACGCCGCACGCGATGCGATCAAGAGCACACCGTCGTTTATGATTGATGGCAAGCTGTACTCGAACATGGGCTGGTCTGAGTTCAAGACCGTGCTTGACGAAGCTCTGGGCGACGCATGACGGCGAGCGGTTCCGGCCCTCTGGCTGGGCTGAAAGTCGTTGAGCTTGCACGTATTCTGGCTGGCCCTTGGGCCGGTCAGACCTTGGCCGATCTTGGGGCCGAGGTGATCAAGCTGGAAAGCCCCGAGGGCGATGATACCCGCCGTTGGGGTCCGCCGTTTGTAGAGCGCGAGGGCGACCGGTCGGCCGCGTATTTCCACGCCTGCAACCGGGGCAAGACCAGCGAGATTGTTGATTTTCGCACTGAGGATGGTCAGGCGCGGGTGCGCGAACTGGTGGCCGGTGCTGACATTCTGATCGAGAATTTCAAGGTTGGCGGGCTGAAGAAATACGGGTTGGATTATGACGCCTTGCAGGCTGTTAACCCCGGTTTGATCTATTGTTCGATCACGGGTTTCGGGCAGGACGGGCCGTATGCCCATCGCGCGGGCTATGATTTCATCATTCAGGGCATGTCGGGGTTGATGTCGATCACCGGCGAAAAGGGTGGCCAGCCGCAGAAATCCGGCGTGGCGATTACCGATATTTTCACCGGGGTTTACTCGGTGGCGGCGATTTTGGCGGCGCTGCATCAGCGCGGGCAGACTGGGCAGGGCCAGTGGATTGATATGAGCCTGCTCGATTGTGCGGTGTCGGTGACGGCCAATCAGGCGATGAATTATCTGACAACCGGCACGCCTCCGGGGTTGATGGGCAATGCGCATATGAACCTGACGCCGTATCAGGTGTTTGAGTGTTCGGACGGGTTTATCATCATCGCCACCGGAAATGACGCGCAATATCAGCGGCTTTGCACGTTGTTGCAGTTGGGTGAGCTGGGGCATGACCCGCGGTTTGCCAGCAATGCCGACCGGTTGGGGCATCGCGATACGCTGGCAGAGCTGTTGAGCGGCGCGACGCGGCAGTGGACCAAGCAAGGCTTGCTTGCAGGCTGTGAGGCGGCGGGTGTGCCGGCGGGGCCGATCAATGATATGGCCGAGGTGATGGACGATCCGCAGGTCAAGGCGCGCGGGATGCAGATTGAGGTGGACGGTGTGCCGGGTGTGCGCGCGCCGTTTCGCTTCTCCGGCGCAGCGCTTGCGCTGGGCAAGGGTGCGCCGAAGCTGGGCGAAAGCTAGGCCGTCGTTTCGGGCGCCGTGTCGGGGGCCGGTTCGACGGCGCGGCGGTAGAGGTGCCATGTGGCGTGGCTCAGCACTGGCAGCACAAAGATCAGCCCGACAAACAGCGTGGCAAAGCCAATCGCCAGCCCAGCGGCGACGATCAGGCCCCAGAGGGCCACGGTGACCGGGTTCTTCATCGCAACTTGGACGGATGTGGCGACGGCGGTGGGCAGGCCGACGTGGCGGTCGACCAGCATCGGGAACGACACCAGCGCCGTGACCAGCACCAGCACCGCAAAGACAAAGCCGACGCCCATGCCAAACAGCAGCATTTCCCAGCCAGCGGTGGTGGTGAAGATGTCAGTGAGGAAGGCGGTGGCGGAGGGCGGCGCGCCGGGGCCCATTGTGGCGTTGTAGATCATCAGCGCGGCCATCATCCAGCCGATGAACAGCGCCATGAGATAGCCGCCGAGCACCACCATCGGCGCGGCGGCGGGGGAAAAGGCGATGCGAAAGCCATCGCGCCACTGCGGGGTTTGCCCGGCCTCGCGTCTGCGGCTCATTTCATACAGGCCGACGCCGGCGACCGGGCCAAGCAGGGCAAAGCCCGAGATCATTGGGAACAGCAGGGGCAAGAGGCTGCCTGTTGCGGCCATCCATGCCAGCGCAAAGCCGAGTACCGGATAGACCAGCACCAGCCAGAGCACATCGGTGCGCATGGCGAGGAAGTCGTCGTAGCCCTTGGCGAGGGCGAGGCGCAGATCGCTGACGTCGATGCGCCGGATGCGGATGGCGCTGGCGTCATGGGGGCGGAGTTCGCCGACGATCTCGCCGGTGGTGTGCGCGCCGCTGCCAAGCGCCTGCGCGGTCCATGAAAGGGGGTTGCCGATCGTTTGGGTCATGAGGGTGTCCTTCCCGCTGATTGAAAATCAAGGGGGGTCGGACCCGAGCGGTTTCGATGTCCGAAACCCGTTTGTGGGGGGAGACTAGCATGTTTTGCGGGGTTTGTCCGGAGGGCGGGGTGGGGATCACAAAGGTTTGTGGGGAATGTTTTCGCCACGCCTGCGCGTGTCGACAGGCTGGGGGCGCTGCCCCGTCGTCCATTGGGCTTGAACCAATGGCGCACAATGGACGACCCCCGAGGTATTTTTGAACAGAAGAAGACTTGGGAGTTTTCGGGGGGCGGTGGCTTATTGCGGCGGTGGGGTGAGTTTGTCGCGCAGCAGGGCCAGGGGGTGGGCGCGCAGGGTGAAGCGCATGGCGACGTAATCTTCGACCACCTCTTCGCCGAGGGTCATTGCGGGCAGGTTGGCGGTGGGTTCGTCGATCGCCTCGCCGTCGATATCACCGTCAAACAGCGGCAGGGGTTTGAGCGCGATCAGGGCCTTGGCCTCCCACAGCGCCTCGCGCCGGGTCATCAGTTCGGCAAAGCAATCGGCCTCGGACAAGCGCGCCAGCACCGGGGCGGTCAGCCCTGCGCGGCGCCAGACATCGCGCACCGAGCGGTAGCCATTGCCGCGCGCCGCGGTGATCCAGCCGGCGTCTTCGGCGACCATGCCTTTGATCTGGCGAAAGCCGAGCCTGAGCGCCAGCCCGCCGCGGCCGTCCGGCTCCATCACGTTGTCCCAATAGCTGGACTGGATCGAAATCGGCAGGACTTTAACCCCATGTTCACGTGCATCGCGGATGATCTGGGCGGGGGCGTAGAATCCCATCGGCTGGGAGTTGAGCAGGGCGCAGGCGAAGAGGCCCGGATGGTGGCATTTGATCCAGGCGGAGGCGTAGACCAGCAGGGCAAAGCTGGCGGCGTGGCTTTCGGGGAAGCCGTAAGAGCCGAAGCCTTCGATTTGCGAGAAGCAGCGGGCGGAGAACTCTTCGTCGTAGCCGTTTTTGGCCATGCCACGCAGGAAACGCGATTGGAAGTCGCTGACATTGCCGTGTTTCTTGAAGGTGGCGAGGGCGCGGCGGAGGCGGTCGGCCTCTTCTGGCGAGAAGCCCGCGCCGACGATGGCGATTTGCATCGCTTGCTCTTGAAACAGCGGCACGCCGAGCGTTTTGGCCAGCACTTCGCCCAAGGCGTCAGAGGGAAAATGCACATCTTCCTCGCCGTTGCGGCGGCGGATGTAGGGGTGGACCATGTCGCCCTGGATCGGGCCGGGGCGGATGATCGCCACTTCGATCACAAGGTCATAGAAACAGCGCGGTTTCATCCGGGGGAGGAAGTTCATCTGGGCGCGGGATTCGACCTGAAACACGCCGATGCTGTCGGCGCGGCAGAGCATGTCGTAGACCTTGGGATCTTCTTGCGGCAGGGTCGCCAACTGCCACTCTTGCCCCGTGTGATGCTGTATCAGGTCAAACGCCTTGCGGATGCAGGTGAGCATGCCGAGGCTGAGGACATCGACCTTGAGGATGCCGAGGCTGTCGATATCATCCTTGTCCCAGCAGATGACGGTGCGGTCCTCCATGCTGGCGTTTTCGAGGGGCACCAGCTCATCAAGCCGCCCCTCGGTGATGATAAAGCCGCCGACGTGCTGGGAGAGGTGGCGGGGGAAGCCGATAATTTCCTGGATCAACGACAGGGTCAGGCGGATCTGGTGATCTTGCGGGTCGAGGCCGATCTCGCGCAGGCGCTGGTCTTGCAGGCCATCGGCCCCCCAGAAACCCCAAAGCTGGGAGGACATGGCACCGATGGTGTCCTGGCTCAGCCCCATGGCGCGGCCAACCTCGCGGATGGCGCGTTTGCCACGGTAGTGGATCACGGTGGCGCAGAGGCCGGCGCGGTGGCGGCCGTAGCGGTCGTAGATGTGCTGGATCACCTCTTCGCGGCGCTCGTGTTCGAAATCGACGTCGATGTCGGGCGGCTCATCGCGGGCCTCGGAGACGAAACGCTCGAACACCATGGTGCCGATTTCGGGGCTGACGGAGGTGACGCCCAAAGCGTAGCAGACCACGGAATTGGCGGCGGAGCCCCGGCCTTGGCAGAGGATATTGCGCCCGCGCGCGAAGTGCACGATGTCGCGGACGGTGAGGAAATAGGGCTCGTATTTCAGCTTGGAGATCAGGTCGAGTTCATGGGTGAGCATGGCGCGCACCTTGTCGGAGGCACCGTCGGGATAGCGCCAGCGCAGGCCTTGGTGGGCCAGACGCGACAGCCGCTGGGCCGGGGTTTCGCCCTCGGCGATCTCGGAGGGGTATTCATAGCGCAGGCTGTCGAGCGAGAAGGTGCAGGCGGCGGCGAGGTCGGTGGCGCGGCGCAGGGCGGGCTCGAAGCCTTTGAACAGGCGGGCCATTTCAGCGCCGGAGCGCAGGCGGCGTTCGCCATTGAGCTGGGCGCGGGCGCCGAGGGCATCGACCGTGATGCCGTGGCGGATGGCGGTGAGCACGTCGGCCAAGCGGCGGCGCGGCCCGGCGTGCATGATCGGCGCGGCAGAGGCGAGGGTGGGGATGTTAAGCTGTTTGGCGAGGGCGGTGAGCCGGGCAAAGTGGGCCGGATCATTGCCGTCATAGGCAGGCGTCATCAGCAGCGACATCTGTTGGCCAAAGCGGCGCGTCAGCCGTTGCGCCTGTGGCCCCCATGCGTCCGCGCCGCGCGCCGGGGTCTGTGTGTGTGGCGGGCCGTGGAGGGCGAGGTGGAGGCCGTCGGCCCCCCGTTCCATCAGGTCGGCAATGTGGAGGGTGCAGTTGCCTTTTTCCGCCCGGAGCCGCCCGAGGGAGAGCAGGCGGCAGAGGGTGGCCCAGCCTTGGCGGGTTTGGACCAGCGCCGTGATCGGCGGGGCATCGGTGAAGACAAGCTTGGCGGCGGGGATCAGCCGGGGGGTGGCGGTGCGCAGGGGGCTGGGTGTGGTGGCGTGCGGCGCGGGTGGGCCGATCAGGCCATGGGCGGCATCGAAGGCCTGACGCTCTTTGACCAAGCGGGCGATTTCGCGGGCTTGGGTGTGGGCGCGAACGATGCCGGCGACGGAGTTTTCATCGGCAATGGCGATGGCGGACTGCCCGAAGTGGGCGGCACGGTGCAGGTATTCCTCGGGGTGGGAGGCTCCGCTGAGGAAGGTAAAGTTCGATGTGATCGACAGTTCAGCGAACATTTTTGGCGAATCTCCAAGGGAGAGGCGAGTATATTCACGTTTTGTTCTTATTTGGAGTCGAGAATGATTTTGGGCGCGATTCCCGTGGGGCACTTTGAGCGGGAGGTGTGTTTTCCGGCGCTGCGTGGGGGATTAGCGCGTTTGGGGGCCAGCCCCCTTACCCCCCGCGGTATTTGGAAACAGAAGAAGGAGGGAGAGCCAGAGACGCAGATGTTGCCGCCCGGACCGCTGTGAACGGCCCGGGCTGGGGCTGATTATGCGATGTCTTTCATTGCGGCAAGGAACCCGGCGATTTCGGCGGGGGAGTTGTAGTGGCACATGGAAACGCGAATGCAGGAGGGTTGATCCAGCGGGTCGAGGATGTTGCCGGAGTAGTGATCTGCCTTGCGGGTGTGGGTGCGGATGCCCGACGCGTTGAGGTGGGCGACGACCTGTTCCGAGGGCATGGTGTCGAGCCAGAAGCTTACCAGCCCCTCTCGGGCGGGGTTGTCGGTGCCGCCGACGATGTGGACGCCGGGAAGTTCGGAGAGACCAGAGAGGTTGCCGTGGCCGTGCAGCATCATATTGGTCAGGGCGGTTTCATGGTCATGGATGACGTTGCCCGCGGCGAGGATGCGCGCGCGGCGGTCGGTTTCGGAGGAAACCTCGCCGCCGAGCCAGTCGAAGTAGGCGACGACATCGGAGAAGGTTGCGTAGGCACCGGTGTCGCGGGTGCCCATTTCCCAGTTTTCCTCTGGGCCGCCCATCAGGCCTTCGAGGCGCAGTTTCGACACGCGGTCCGACACCCAGGCGATGCCGTAGCCGTGGCGCGAGAAGACTTTGTAGGGCGAAATCACGTAGCCATCGATGTCATAGCCATCGATGTCGATGCGGCCGTGGCTGGCGTGCTGGATGCCGTCAACGAAGATCAGACAGTCCGGCGATTTCGCGCGGATGGCGGCCACGATGCCGGGCAGATCCATCGCCATGCCGGTGACGGGCGAGGTGTGCAGGATGGTGGCCACCGCAGTGTCGGCGGTGATCTGGGCGGCATAGGCCTCGGGCGTGACGAGGCCTTGGGCGTTGTCATGCGGCACGGAGATATAGTCGCGGCCCGAGACATGCGCCCATTTGTGGGCGGCGGAGCGCGAGGCGGGATGCTCGACCGTGGAGCCGATCACCGGGCCGGACTGGGCGCCAAGGATCATGGCGCGGATCAGGCGGAACGTCAGCTCGGTGCCGCTTTCGCCGACGAAGAACTGGCCCGAGGTGGCACCGAAGAAATCGGCCATGTCGGATTTGGACTGCGCGATAATGTCGCCCAAGGCCTTGGCCGCCGGGTTGTCGCGGCCCTGATTGTCGGGGATGGCGGCAAAACGGGTCGAGGTTTCGACCACTGAGTTCAGCGTCAGCGCGCCGCCGGCGTTTTCGAAGAATGTGCGCGGGCCTTGGAACGGGCAGCTGTCAACATGAGCGAAACGGGCGCGAATTTGGGTAAGGAGGGAATCGGAGAACATGGGGCCTCAGTCAGGGTTATGAGTGAAGAGATATTCAGAGTGTAGCGTGCGAGATGACGCGGCTGTGCGGGTGGCTTTGGGTCACTGGTTTTTCAGTATCGCGGTGGCGGTTTCGGCCACGGCGGCGATGGCGGCGTGGATATCCGCAGGCGTGGTGCGGTGATTGGCGATGGCGGCGCGCAGGCAGGTGATGCCCCGCGCGTCGGTGGTGGAGAAGACCGCGGTGCCGTCGCGTTGCAGGGCCTCGGCGATGGCTTTGTTCAATGTGGATTGGGCATCGGGCGACTGGGTTGCATCGGCGGTGAAGACGCAGAGGTTTGAGATCACCGGGGCCATCATGGCCATGCGGTCCTGGGCTTTGACGGCGGTTTCCATCCGGGCGGCTGCCTGGCAATTGGCGGTGATTGCGCCGCCAAGCGCCTGTGCGCCATAGGTTTCGATCGCGGTCCAGACCTTGAGCGCGCGTGCGCCGCGCGACAGGTCGGTGCCGTAGTCGCAATACCACGGATCGCCGCCGGACAGGCCCTCGCCGTGGCTGGCAAGGTAGGAGGGGCGGGCGGCAAAGGCGGCGTAGTGCTCGGGCTCTTGGCGGATCAGGCAGAGCCCGCAATCGTAGGGCACATACATCCACTTGTGGAAGTCGCAGGCGAGGCTGTCGGCGCGGTCGATGCCATCCGAAAGCGCGCGCCACGGGGCATCGGCGAGGCGGGTCCAGGCCCCGAAAGCGCCGTCGATGTGCAGCCAGAGGTTTTCGTCGTGGGCGACATCGGCCAGTTGCGCGAGATCATCGAAGCGGCCGAAATCGACCGATCCGGCGGTGCCGACCACGGCAAAGGGCGTGGCGCCGTCAGCGCGGTCTTGGGCGACGGCGGCGTGCAGGGCGTCGAGGTCCATGCCTTGATCGGTTTCGGGGATGCGGCGCAGATTGTCGGCACCGATCCCGAGCAGTTCGATGGCTTTGCGCGTGGCATTGTGCACGCCCGCACCGGCGTAGGCGGTCAGCCGGGTGTGCTGGCCTTTGCTTCGCACCTCGGGGCCGAGGGCGCGTTGCCGTGCGGCGGCCAGCGCGATGACGGTGGCCTGGGATGTGCCGGTGACGAGCACGCCGGAGGCGGTCTCGGGGAACCCCATGACGCGCCGCGACCAATCGACAACCGCGCGTTCGACATGGATCATGCCGTGGTTGCGCCCGCCGCAATTGGCGTTGATCGTGGCCGCCGCCATTTCGGACAGCAGCCCCGAGGCCAGACCGGTGCCATGCACCCAGCCCCAGAACCGCGGGTGGGTGTTGCCGGTGCCATAGGGCAGCATTTCGGTGATCAGGCGGGCGGCGGTGGCGGCCTCGCCTTTGGCTTCGCCGCTCAGAGCATAGCCGTCGCGCACACCGTCGGGGACCGGTTTCCAAGGATGGGCGCGGGCGTCGGCCATATGGTCGATGCAGGCGTCGAGCAGATCATGCGCGGTGGCGCGGAATGCGTCCCAGTCTTTGGGGTCGAGCGTGTCTGTCATCTGGCGGGCTCCGATTTATGGCGCAGCATAGGCGCGCAGGCCGGGCGCGCAAGTGGGGAAGAAATGGGCAGGGGCGCGGGCTTGGTTTCCTTTAATGAGAATGGCTCGCAATTAGATTGACATTCTGAGAATGACTCGCATATTGACCTAAGTGAGCAGGATCTGAGGAGTTTCCATGCTGAGAGGAATGTTCGTTGCGGCGACATTGGCCCTGTCCGGGCCGGTTGCTGCACAGGATTTCAAGGTTGTCACGACATTCACGGTGATCGCGGATATGGCGCGCAACGTGGCGGGCGACGCGGCCGAGGTGGTGTCTGTCACCAAACCGGGCGCAGAAATTCACGGCTATGACCCCACGCCGCGCGATCTTGTGGCGGCGATTGATGCCGATCTGGTGCTGTGGAACGGCATGAACCTTGAGCTGTGGTTCGAGCAATTCCTGCGCAATCTGGGCGACAAACCTTCGGTCACGGTCAGTGACGGGGTCGCGGAAATTCCGATTTCGGAGGGTTCCTATGAGGGCATGCCCAATCCGCACGCCTGGATGTCTTTGGACAACGCGCTGATTTACGTAGACAATATCCGCGACGCGCTGGCCGAGCATGACCCCGAAAATGCCGAGATCTATGCCGCCAATGCGGAGGGGTATAAGGCCGAGATCACGCAGGCGATTGCGCCGTTGCGCGATTTGATCGGTTCGGTGCCCGAGGCGCAGCGCTGGCTGGCCACCTGTGAGGGGGCGTTTTCCTATCTGGCGCGGGATTTCGGGCTGCGCGAGGTCTATCTTTGGCCGATGAACGCCGACCAGACCGGCACGCCGCAACAGGTGAAACGGATGATCGACACCATCCGCGAACAGGCGATCCCGGTGGTGTTTTGCGAAAGCACGGTCAACACCGACCCGGCCAAACAGGTCGCGCGGGAAACCGGCGCGCGTTATGGCGGCGAGCTGTTTGTTGACAGCCTGTCGGAGGCGGATGGGCCGGTTCCGACCTATCTTGATCTGCTGCGCGTGACGACCCAGACAGTGGTGAACGGATTGACCGGTGAGTAAAATCGCGCCGCAGGATTTTGACAGCGCCGGGCTTTGGGTCCGCGATTTGGCGGTGACCTATCGCAACGGCGTTACCGCGCTTAAGTCGGCCAGTTTTGCGGTGCCCAAGGGATCAATCGCGGCTTTGGTTGGCGTGAACGGGGCCGGGAAATCGACGCTGTTCAAGGCGATCATGGGGTTTTTGCCCGCCTCGCGCGGCGAGATTGGCATTCTGGGGCAAGGGGTGTCCGCCTCGCTCAAGCAGGGGCTGGTGGCCTATGTTCCGCAGGCCGAAGAGGTGGATTGGACCTTTCCGGTGCTGGTCGAAGACGTTGTTATGATGGGGCGATATGGCCGCATGGGCCTTTTGCGCATCCCGTCGGCCAAGGATAAGGCGGCGGTGCAGGTCGCGCTCGACCGGGTTGGGATGACCGGCTATCGCAAGCGCCAGATTGGCGAATTGTCGGGCGGGCAGCGCAAGCGGGTGTTTCTGGCGCGGGCCTTGGCGCAAGAGGGGCAGGTGATCCTGCTGGATGAGCCGTTCACCGGCGTCGATGTGCAAACCGAAGAGGCGATTATCGCGCTGTTGGGCGAGCTTCGGGCCGAGGGCAAAGTGATGCTGGTATCGACGCATAACCTTGGGTCGGTGCCGGAATTTTGCGATCAGGTGGTGTTGGTCAAGGGCACGGTGCTGAACTATGGACCGACCGCCGAGGTGTTTACACAAGCGAACCTTGAAGCGGCGTTTGGCGGCGTGTTGCGGCACTTTGTTCTGGGCGGCACCGATCTGCATGACGACGAGGATGCGCGGGCGATCACCATCCTGACCGACGATGAGCGGCCGTTTGTGATGTACGACGATCAGGCCCGGACCAACCAGCCACCCATTGAACCGCCCATAGACTCGCGCAGAGAGGGCGAGGAATGAGCCTGCTGCTCGAACCGTTTTCCTATGGCTACATGACCAACGCGATGTGGGTCAGCGCGCTGGTCGGCGCGGTGTGCGCGTTTCTGTCGGCATATCTGATGCTTAAGGGCTGGTCGTTGATCGGCGATGCGCTTTCGCATTCGATCGTGCCGGGGGTGGCGGGGGCCTATATGCTGGGCCTGCCGTTCGCGCTGGGCGCGTTTTTGTCGGGCGGATTGGCGGCGGGGGCGATGCTGTTTCTCAACCAGCGCAGCGGGCTGAAAGAAGACGCGATCATCGGCATAATTTTCACCAGCTTTTTCGGCTTGGGGCTGTTCATGGTCTCGGTGTCGCCGGTGTCGGTGGATGTGCAGACCATCATCCTTGGCAACGTTTTGGCGATCACGCCGGAGGACACTTTGCAGCTTGCGGTGATCGGTTTTGTCTCGCTCGGGGTGTTGCTGGTGAAGTGGAAAGACCTGATGGTGGCGTTCTTTGATGAGAACCACGCGCGCTCGATCGGGTTGCGGCCTGAACGGTTGCGGTTCATCTTTTTCGTTCTGCTGAGCGCGTCTTGTGTGGCGGCGTTGCAGACTGTCGGCGCGTTTCTTGTGGTGGCGATGGTGGTGACGCCAGGGGCGACCGCGTATCTTTTGGCGGACCGGTTCCCGGTGTTGCTGGTGATCAGCGTGGCGATTGGCGCGCTGACCTCGTTTCTTGGGGCCTATATCTCGTATTTCCTCGACGGGGCGACCGGGGGGATCATCATCACGCTGCAAACCTCGGTGTTTTTGCTGGCGTTTTTCTTTGCCCCCAAACACGGGTTGCTGGCGTCACGCGCACGGGCGGCCCGGTCTTTGGATGAGGCGATATGATGGACCAGTTGCTGTTGCCCTTCCTGTTTCCGTTTATGCAAAACGCCTTTTGGGTGGTGCTTTTGCTGGCCGCGCCGACCGCTATTTTGAGCTGTTTTCTGGTGCTCAAGGGCTGGTCCCTGATGGGCGATGCGGTCAGCCATGCGGTGCTGCCGGGGGTGGTGCTGGCCTATATGCTGGGGATTCCGCTGTTGATCGGGGCGTTTGCGGCGGGGATGACTTGCGCTCTGGCGACCGGGTATTTGAACGCCAACAGCCGGATTAAGCAGGATACGGTGATGGGCGTGGTGTTTTCCGGCATGTTTGGGCTGGGCATGGTGATGTACGTCAAGGTGCAGACCAATGTGCACCTCGATCACATTCTGTTTGGCAATATGCTGGGGGTCGGTCCGTCGGATCTTTGGACGGCTGGGATTGTCGGCGCGGTGGTGACGGTGGTTTTGGTGCTGAAGTGGAAGGATCTGCTGCTGCATGCCTTTGATCCGGCGCAGGCGCAGGCGATTGGGCTGCCGGTGGCGTGGCTGCATTACGGGCTGTTGTCGATCCTGTCGCTGACGATTGTTGCGGTGCTAAGCGCGGTGGGGCTGATCCTGGCGATTGGGCTGCTGATTTCGCCGGGGGCGATTGCGTTTTTGTTGACGCGGGAGTTTCGGCATATGCTGGTGGTGGCGGTTCTGGTGAACCTGAGCGCCATGCTGGGCGGGGTTTACGCGAGCTTTTGGCTCGACAGCGCGCCGGCACCGACGATCATCCTGATGCTGACCGTGTGGTTCATCGGGGCGTTCATCTGGCGGCAATGGCGCAATTCGCGGCGGGAAGCTGTGAGCTGATCTCGTGGCTTAGGGTTTTGTTAATTACACAGATTTAGGGTGAAGGGGGCGTGATGGCCAAGGTTGGATTTATCGGAACGGGGCATATTTCGGCGCCGATGGCGCGGGCGTTGGCGCGTGACGGGCACAGTGTGACGGTGTCTGAGCGCAATACCGAGGTGTCGGCGGCGCTGGTGGCGGCGAACCTTGGGATTGCCGTGGCGGACAATCAGGGCGTGGTGGACGCCAGCGATGTGGTGTTCCTTTGCCTGCGCCCGGCGGTGTGGCAGGCGGCGGTGGCACCGTTGGACTTTCGGGCCGAGCAACAGGTCGTTTCGGTGATGGCCGGGGTGGCACTGGCGGATTTGGCTGAGGCTTGCGCACCTGCGACGCGGCTTTCGGTGACGATTCCGTTCGGGTTTATCGAGCAGGGCGGATGCCCTTTGCCGCTTGTGGGCGATCTTGCGGCGGTGACCACGTTGTTTGGCGGCGCAAACACTGTGCTGCCGCAGCGCGATGAGGCGGCGTTGCGGCCGCATTTCGCGGCGTCGACTTTGGTGAGCGCGGCGTATGGATTGTTGGAAACCGGCGCGGGATGGCTTGCCGATCAGACCGGCGATGCGGACGCGGCCGAGGTATATATGTCCAGTCTGGTGGCTGGTATTTTGAGCAATGCCGATCTGGGCCGGGCCGGGCGCATGGCGGAAGAGAAGGCGGCGTTGGCCTCGCCCAACTCGCTCAACCGGCAGATGGTCGAGGGGTTGGCGGCGCAGGGGGCCTATGAGGGCGTGCCCGCGCTTCTGGACCGGATCGCGCGCAGTATGGGCTAGGACGCTGGCCAGCTTGCGGGGTGTCGGCGGACGGGGCCCGAGGGGATGCGCCATTGCGGGGCTGTGCCGTTTACGGTGAGCGGCGGGTGCATGCGCCGTGCTGGGCCCCAGCCGGTGTGTTCCGGGGTTGGGGCGTAATCGTCGGGCTGCGCGGTGATCACGCTGTCGGGTGTCAGGCTGCCAGCGGTGGATTTCAGGCACTCGGCGGTGCGGGCCAGTGAGAGTTCGGCGCGTGTTGTGCGGCCTTCGGCGCGATGCGCCAATGCGCGGAGGATTGTTGCGGCGAGGAGGTAGCCTGTGCCGTGGTCGAGGGCTTGAACCGGGAGGGGGAACGGTGCTGTCTGGCCCGAGATGCGTGCGCCTTCGGCGGCGATGCCGCAGGACATCTGGACGAGGGAATCAAAGCCGCGCCTGTTGTGCCACGGCCCTGTGCGGCCATAGGCGGACAGGCTGACGTCGATCAGGCCGGGGTTCAGCGCGCGGCGGGCCTCGGGGCCAAAGCCCAAACCTTCGAGCGCTCCGGGGCGGTAGCCGTGCAGCAGGACATCGGCCGAGCCGAGCAGCGCGGTAAAGGTGGCGCGGTCGGTGGCGGTGTGCAGGTCGAGCCCGGCGCAGTGTTTGCCGGGATTGACCTCGGCCTCGGCGGCGGGTTCGTTCCAATGCGGTGGATCGATGCGCAAGACCTGCGCGCCGTAGCCAGCCAGCAGGCGTGACGCCACCGGGCCGGCCAGCACGCGGGTCAGATCGAGCACGCGCAGGCCGTGCAAGGAGGTGATCGTGCGCGGGGCGGTGTCTGTGGCGGGGTGCCAGCGGACCAAAGGCTCGGCACTGACGGCGCGCCCTTGGGGGTGCTGGCGCCAGTCATCAGCGCTGCGCAGGGCGGCGGCGCAGCCGTTGGCGGCGACAATCGCGGCCTCCAGCGGCTCGGCTTGCCACGTTGCGACGGCCTCGGACACCGCCTCGCGATTGGGCGGGCAGGTCAGCACTGAGAGCGCCGCTGTCCGGTGGTGGGGCGCGTTGGTGTGGAGGCGGATGAAGCCGTCGCGGGTGGCGTAATTGCCGGCAATCGGGTCCCAGATTGAGGGCAGGTCCCAGCCGTCGGGCCGCAGGGTCATATCAAACCAGAGCGAGGCGCGGCGGCGATCCACCGTGACATCTGCGGCGCTGTGGCCGCTGAGTTCGGCGAAGGCGGCACCGGCAGCGGCGATGGTGGCGGAGGCGAAATCGCTGACGGCATAGACCGAGGGCAGGTTGCCGGTTCCGGTCTCGACGAAGGGGGTGGCCGCGATGTTCAGGGCGGCGCAAATTTCGGGCCAGTAAAGATTGTCCATCGGGGGCTCCGCTGCGGTGGGGTGCTGCGATGGTGACGGGTGATGGCGCGGGCGGCAATCTTGAATGGGAGGATTTATGGGGAATTTGGGCGAAAAAGAGCGCGCGTGCGGTGGATCATAGGAGAGTGGGGGCCGATCCATTGATGGATCGGTGACGATCTGTTGCCAGATCGTGGCCGATTTTTTTCAAAAAAATCGGGGCCGCCAAGAGGAGGGGTTAGCGCGATGCCTTTTCGGCGAGGCCCGAGGTGCCTTGGCGGCGCGCCAGTTCGGACAGCACGTCATCAAGCGGGATGTCGCGGGCGGCGAGCATGACCAGCAGGTGATAGAGCACGTCCGCCGCCTCATACGTCAGGTTCTCGCGGTCGTTTTTGGCGGCGGCAATGATCGCCTCGATCGCCTCTTCCCCGAACTTTTCGGCGCATTTCTCCGGCCCTTTGGACAGAAGCTTGGCGGTCCAGGAACTGTCGGGATCGCTGCCTTTGCGCGCCTCGATGGTGGCGGCCAGATCGTGCAGAATGCTCATGCCAGCCTCATCGCGATGCCCGCGTTGGCCATGTGCTGTTTGGCCTCTGCGATGGTGTAATCGCCGAAGTGAAAGATCGACGCGGCGAGCACGGCAGAAGCCCCGCCTTCGGTGACGCCTTCGACCAGGTGGTCCAGCGTGCCGACGCCGCCCGAGGCGATGACCGGCACCGCGACCGCATCGGAAATCGCGCGGGTCAGCGGCAGGTTAAAGCCTGCGCGCGTGCCGTCCCGGTCCATCGAGGTCAGCAGGATCTCGCCCGCGCCTTTGGCAGTGACAAGCTGGGCAAATTCCACGGCGTCGATGCCGGTGGGTTTGCGGCCGCCGTGGGTGAAAATCTCCCACTTTCCGGGGGACACGGTCTTGGCGTCGATGGCGCAGACGATGCATTGGCTGCCGAACTGGTCGGCCGCCTGGGCGATGACATCGGGGTTGGCCACGGCTGCGGAGTTAAAGCTGACCTTGTCGGCCCCGGCGAGCAGCAGTTTGCGCACATCCTGCGCCGTGCGCACGCCGCCGCCGACGGTGAGCGGGATGAAACATTGCTCGGCGGTGCGCTGCACCACGTCGAGCATCACACCGCGGTTTTCGTGGGTGGCGTGGATGTCGAGGAAACAGAGCTCGTCCGCCCCCGCCGCATCATAGGCGCGCGCCGATTCCACCGGGTCGCCCGCATCGCGCAGGTCGACGAAGTTCACGCCTTTGACAACGCGGCCATCGGCGACGTCAAGGCAGGGGATGATACGGGTCTTGAGCATAGCGCTCTCTTAGTGCGCCGCGGCGGATGGGGCAAGCGAGCGATTGCAAATGCCGGTGGTTTCAGAAATGGTATACCAAATTCAAATCAGGAGAGTGACGATGTCGGGGCAATTTGCGAGCTATCCCAGCCTTGCGGGCAAATCGGTATTTGTGACCGGCGGCGCGTCGGGCATTGGGGCCGATATCGTGCGGGCCTTTGCCGAACAGGGCGCGCGGGTCGGGTTTGTCGATCTCGACGCGGCAGCGGGGGCGGCGCTTTGTGCTGAGGTTGGCGGAGATGTGACGTTTGAAGTCTGCGATCTGCGCGACATCGACGCCCTGAAAGCGGCGTTTGCGGCGCTGGCCGCGCGGGTTGGCGCGGCGGATGTCTTGGTGAACAACGCGGCGCGCGATGATCGCCACGATTGGCGCGAGGTTACGCCAGAGTATTGGGACGAGCGGCAGGCCACCAACCTGCGCCACCAGTTCTTTGCCATTCAGGCGGTTGCGCCGGGGATGATTGACGCGGGCGGCGGGTCGATCATCAACATGGGGTCGATCAGTTGGTGGCTGGGGCAGGGCGGAATGCCGGCCTATACCACCGCGAAAGCCGCCATTCACGGGCTGACGCGCAGCATGGCGACCGATCTGGGGCCGCATGGCATTCGGGTCAATACGGTGGTGCCCGGCTGGGTGATGACCGAGCGGCAAAAGGCGCTTTGGGCCACGCCCGAGGCTTTGGCGGCCAACCTTGAGACGCAGTGCCTTAAGGAGCTGATCGAGCCGGTTTACCTTGCGCGGATGGTGCTTTTCCTTGCGTCCGAGGATGCGCGGATGTGCACGGCGCAGAACTTCTTTGTTGAAGCGGGGTCTATGTAGCGGCTTTCGGCGCGGTGCGTTTGGCCCACCAGTTCAGGGCAAAGACCACAAGCGCCAGCGCCGGGCCGATCAGGGCATAACCCAGCAGGATCACGCGGATTGCGGGGGCGGCGGCGTTGAAGGCATTTGCCAACGGTGCACCGCCTAGGCAATCGGCGTAGTCCGCGTAGAGACCGCCGCCGCAGAGAAAGGCGGGCAGCACCGCCAGCGTGATCAGCACGGCAAAGCCGACCCCGCCCCACAGCATGATCCGCCGCGCCACGGGGTGGGGCTGATCGTGCGCAGTGAGGGCGGCGACGATGGCCGGCACCACGAGGAAAAAACCGAGGAGAAAATCGTTGAGCACCGCAGGCTCCGGCAATGGCGAAAGTTACTGCGCCATTATGGAGAGTGCCTCGCGCAGGTCAATCGCGCCGTCATAAAGCGCGCGGCCCGAAATGGCGCCGTTCAGCGGTGCGCCACAGGTTTTGAGCGCGGTGAGATCGGCCAGCGACGACACACCACCCGACGCAATCACCGGGATCGAAACGGCATGAGCCAGCGCGGCGGTGGCTTCGATGTTCGGCCCCTGCATCGCGCCGTCGCGGTTGATGTCGGTGTAGATGATCGCGGCCACACCGGCGTCTTCAAAGCTGCGCGCGAGGTCGGTGACAAGCACATCGGTTTCCTCGGCCCAGCCCTTGGTGGCAACGCGGCCATTGCGGGCGTCGATGCCAACAGCGACCTGACCGGGAAAGGCTTTGGCGGCGGTGCGCACCAAACCCGGGTCTTCGACAGCGGCGGTGCCAAGGATGACGCGGGCCAGCCCTTTGTTCAGCCAGCTCTCGATGGTGGCGAGATCGCGGATACCGCCGCCAAGCTGGGTTGGCACCGACGTGGCCGCGAGGATCGCCTCGACCGCGCCGGCATTGACCGGGGCCCCGGCAAAGGCGCCGTTCAGGTCGACAAGGTGCAGCCATTCACAGCCAGCCTCGACAAAAGCGCGCGCTTGCGCGGCGGGATCATCGTTGAACACGGTGGCTTTTTCCATGTCGCCACGCAGCAGGCGCACGGCATTGCCGTCTTTGAGGTCGATGGCGGGATAGAGGATCATGGCGGTTTGTACCTTCTCAGCAGTCGCGCGGCGTGTGGCACGTCACGTCACGGATTGCAATGGACCCGACGTCACAGTTGCCGGGCGTGGCCCTCGCGCGCCAAGGTTTGGCGACGATAGGGAGGATATCGAATGAAGAGATTTGCAATGGCACTGGCGGCGCTGGGCCTGATGGCAGGGGCGGCTGCGGCGGACCCGGTGGAAGGCGTGTGGAAGACCGAGCCGGACGATGGATCGTATGCGCATGTGACGCTCGCCCCTTGCGGGCCGCAGATTTGCGGTGTGATCAGCCGGACGTTCAACGCCAGCGGCGAGTATAATTCGCCCAACAAGGGCAAGAAGCTGGTTATCGGCATGACGCCAAGCGGCAGCGGCAAATATGTCGGCAAGGTTTGGCGGCCGTCGAACGACAAGATCTACAACGGCAAGATGCAGCTGAGCGGCAACACGCTCAAGATGTCGGGCTGTGTGGGCGGGCGGCTGTTTTGCACCTCGCAAAGCTGGAACCGTGTAAAATAACGCTTATCTATGAAGCTGGCGCGATTGGCGTGCCAGCTTCATAGGAGATCGGCCATGGGCCGAATTCTGAGTATTGCGGCCATTGTCATTGCGATGGCCGGTGCTGCGCAGGCCGAGCCTGCCTTGGGCCTCTGGGCCTCGCCTCCGGATCACAAAGGTCAAACCGGGATTGTACAGGTCGGGCGCTGCGGCGCGCGGCTGTGTGGCACGCTGATCAAGGCGTTTGATCCCGCAGGCCAGCAAATCACCACCGCGAATGTCGGAAAGCGGCTGCTTTGGGATATGCAGGCGCAGGGCGGTGGCAGCTATGGCGATGGGCGGGTTTACGTGCCGATGTTTGGCAGGGATTATCCGGCGCAAATGACGGTGACTGGTACGCAGATGACGGTGAAGGGCTGTCTTGCCGGGGTCTGCAAAAGCCAGACGTGGCGTCGGGTGAACTAGCGCGCCAGTGTCTTGAGAGTGCCCTGAGGCGGGCCCGGCTTACGGGGCCCAGCGCAGGAAGTTTGCGATCATCCGCAGACCGTTGGCCTGGCTTTTCTCGGGGTGAAACTGGGTGCCGATCATGGTGCCTCGCCCGATCACGGCAGTGACATCGCCGCCATAATCGACATGCGCCAGCCGCTCGGCCGGGGTGTCGACACGGAAGTGGTAGGAGTGGACGAAATAGGCGTGCGCGCCGGTTTCGATGCCGTCAAGAACCGGGTGCGGCGCGTCGACCACCAGATCGTTCCAGCCCATATGCGGCACCTTGAACGTCGGGTCGGAGGGCGTGATCTTGACCACCTCGCCACCAACCCAGCCCAGCCCCGGTGTGTCTTCGTATTCGCGGCCCATGCTCGCCATAAGCTGCATGCCGACGCAGATGCCCATGAAGGGACGCCCACGGGTTTCGACCGCTTCGACCATTGCATCGTACAGGCCAGAGTGGCCGGTGAGCTGCTTCCAGCAAGCGGGAAAGGCCCCGTCGCCGGGCAGAACGATGCGATCGGCGCGGGCCACCACATCGGCGTCGCCGGTGACAACGATCTCGCCACCGTCGGTTTCGGCGGCCATGCGTTGGAATGCCTTTTCGGCAGAGTGCAGGTTGCCGGATTCGTAATCAATCAGGGCTGTGAGCATGGTGGCGGGCCTTTCGTGCTGTCGCTAGAGGGGGTCGCGCGAATCCGCTTCGGCGTCAAGACCTCGCCCGGACCAGACTGCGCGCGCGGGCGAAGCGAAACGCCCTATACTTCTTCTGTTCTAAAATACCTTGGGGGGTCTCGGGGGGCAAAGCCCCCCGGCCTCTCCGCCCGCGCAGGTGCTGCGGGAAAAAGCCCGTGTCAGAGCGCGCCTTTGGTCGAGGGGATGGTGTTGGACGTGCGCGGATCGGTCTCGACCGCCTCGCGCAGCGCCCGCGCCACAGATTTGAAGGTGGCCTCGGCGATGTGGTGGCTGTTGAACCCGTGCAGCGCGTCGATGTGCAGGGTGATGCCGCCATGGGTGCTTAGCGCCTGAAAGAATTCGCGCACCAGTTCGGTGTCGAAGGTGCCGATCTTGGCGGTCGGCATGTCGGCGTTCCAGATCAGGAAAGGCCGCGCCGAGAGGTCCAGCGCGGTGCGCACCTGCGCGTCGTCCATCGCCAGCAGGCACGCGCCGTAGCGGCGGATGCCGGTCTTGTCCCCCAGCGCTTGTACCAGCGCCTGGCCGATGGCGATGCCGGTGTCTTCGACTGTGTGGTGATCATCGATGTGCAGATCGCCGGTCGCGCGGATTGTCATATCGATCAATGAGTGGCGCGACAGTTGGTCGAGCATGTGATCGAAAAAGCCGATGCCGGTCTGGTTATCGTAAACGCCGGTCCCGTCGAGATCGAGCGTGACCGAGATATCGGTCTCGGCAGTTTTGCGGGTGATCGTGGCTGTGCGCATCTGGCTCGTCCTTTGAAGTCAGCGCCTTATAGGCCGGGCGCGTCTGCGGGCCAAGAGGCCCCGCCGCGGTTTTCCCGGGCTTGTGCGCACGCGGCCACTGTGCCAGCTTTCGCTGTGCAAAAGAGGGCCACGCATGACAACCTGTGTTTTCGTTCAAATTCGCTGCAAACCCGGCACCACCTATAAGGTGGCCGAGGATATCACGCTGCGCGAAATCCATTCCGAGCTGTATTCCACCAGCGGCGATTTCGATCTGCTGATGAAGATTTACATCCCGAGCGATCAGGACGTGGGCAAATACGTCAACGACCATCTGCTGGATATTCCGGGCATCGAGAGGTCTTTGACCACGCTGACGTTCAAGGCGTTTTAAGCGCGGCCTACCCTTGCCTGCGGGCGGGGGGCAGGCCGGAAAACAGCGTGCAGCCAAGGGTTTGGCGCAGGGCGGTGACAAGCTCATCAGTGGTTTCAGCGGCGGCATAAAGCCCGCCGGTGCGGTGGGCAAGACAGTCCGCCACGGCGGGGACAGGGGCGACCTCGGGGTTGCCGTCGCCGCCTTCCCAATTGAAAAAGGCACCGCGCACCCGGAAACCGATGACATGCACCGTGAGGTTTGCGCCATTGGCAGCGAGGTCGCTGGCCAATTGGCAGGGCGCGCCGCCGCAGGTTTCTTTGCCATCGGTGACAAGCACGATGGTGCCGGGGCGGGTGCGGTAGTCCAGCGCTTCGGCGGCGAATTCCACGGCGCGGGTGAGCGCGGTGTTGCCGTCGGGCGTGAGGCTGTCGATCTCAAAGAGGATGCGCGCGGCGGCGTCGGGCGTGGGCGGCAGGCGCAGGTCAACGAAGCTGCAGCTATCCGTTTCGCCAGCGTCGGCACGGGCGGGACCATAGACCACCAGCCCGACGCGGCGGACGGGCGTGACCTGTGGCAAGGCCTCGTGCAGGGCGCGGCGGGCATCGTTGATCCGGGGAACATCAAGGCCGTTATAGCCCATTTCGGCCATCGACCCGGAGGCATCAAAGACAAGCATTGCGTCTTCGGTACAGGTGGCAAATGCGGTGGTGGGGAGGAGTGCGACAAGAGCCAGCGTGGCGCGCAAGTGGGGCAAAAGTGACATGGGCGGAGTATGCCGATGCCGGTGCTGCGCGCCTATATGGCTTTGGTCGTATACGTCGTCAGCGATCCTGAAGGACCGTCTGGAGCGGGCGAGGCGATTCGAACGCCCGACCCTAACCTTGGCAAGGTTATGCTCTACCCCTGAGCTACGCCCGCTCTTTGACGTGGCGTGGAATTACGACGCTATGAGAAAAGGTGCAAGCAAAAAATTCGCACTTGCGGCAATGCGCTGAAATTAGAGCGTTACGCGGAAAGCCTGGCTCACCCAACACGGCCTGAAATCAAAGATTTCAACGCATTAGGGGGTGCATCTTGTTTTAGGGAATGCGCGTAACGCTTTTATGTAAATTTTACGGATTTTGGTAGGGGGGCAAGTCGGCGGCGCGGGCGCGCCGACTCGTGTTGGGGCAGAACAGGGCTTATTGCTGAACCTGCAAGCTCACTTGCAGCTGTTCTTCGCCGGCGCCTTGGCGGATGCCGAGAATCGGGGCGGCGTCGTGGTAATCGCGTCCGGTGGCGATGCGCACATAGCGGCAATCGGGCGAGATGCCGTTGGAAACATCGAAACCGACCCAGCCAAGACCCTCGGTCCAGATTTCGCACCACGCGTGGCTGGCGTTCTGGAATTCCTGGCCTTCCATAAACAGATAGCCGCTGACGTAGCGCGCCGGATAGCCGATCTGGCGGGCGGCGGCGATCATGATGTGGGCGTGGTCTTGGCAGACGCCCTGACCGGCGGTGATGGCCACCTCGGCGGTGGTGCCGCTGTCGGTGCGCCCGGTTTCATAGGCCACAACATCGAGAATTTCGGCCGACAGCTGGTGCAGGGTGCCCATATCATCAAGCTCGGTGGTCTCATCGCGGACCCGCGCGGCAAGCTGGCGGACATTGTTGCCCGGCGCGGTCAGCGCGGTGTGCTGTTGGAACAGCCACAGCGGGGTAAACCCGACATGATCGCCAACAACGCCAGCGCAATCCTCAACCTCGACAAGGCCGCGGCTGGTGATGTCGATCCGTGTGCCGCCCCGGTCAACCTTGACCAGTTCGGTGAGGTTGACGAAGGCATCGTCAAAGCGCAGCTGTTTGGTGCCGCCCGAAATCTCGGACTCCCAGTTCAGCACGGTTTGGCCCTTGCCAGAGCGCGGGGTCAGCCGCAGCTGTTGCAGCGCGTAATGCACGGGGGTGTCGTAGGAATACGACGAGGTATGTGTGATGGACAGTTTCATGACATTATTCATAGAACCTGAAATCTCTTTCGATTTCGTTCGCAAGAGAGATCGTGTCGCCGATGAAATTCTTGAGAAACTCGTGCAGACCGGTTTGGAAGATTTGATCGACAGTCAGATTGGCAAACTTTGCCCGCGTCGCCGCAGCCCGTTCCCGGCTTGGGTGCTGCATTTTATATTCGCTGTCGAGTTGCGCCAGATGGTCGTCGATCTGCTCGATGCAGAAGGTCAGAGATCGCGGCATGCGCGCATCGAGGATCAGGAAATCGGCAATGCCACGGGGCGAAATATCGCCCGCATGCAGCCAACGATAGGACCGCGCCGCCGAAACCGAGCGCAGGATGACCTCCCACTGGGCATTGTCGACCTTGGTGCCGACAAACGCCGCCGAGGGCAGCAGGACGTAGTATTTGACGTCCAGAATGCGCGAGGTGTTGTCGGCGCGTTCCATAAAGGTGCCGAGCAGGGCGAAGGAGTAGATGTCATTGCGCAGCATGGTGCCGTGTAGCGCGCCGCGCACCACCGAGGTGCGATACCGGATCATCGCCAGCGTGTCATGCAGGGTGCGTTCGGTGATCGGGCGGTCGAGCGCCTTTTTCACCTTCATCCAGCATTCGTTGGTTGCCTCCCAGACTTCGCTCGACAGGGCGGTGCGCACCTGACGGGCGTTTGAGCGCGCCAGATCGAGCACCGACATCACGCAAGACGGGTTGTCGCGGTCGCGCAGCAGGAAGTTGATGACATTGGCGGCGGTGTATTCGTCGTATTTCGCCTCATACCGCTGGCTGATGCCGGCAGTCATGATGATCGACTGCCATTCGTTGGTGTCGTCGCTGTCGCGGGTGAGCGCCATGCGCCACCCGGCTTCGAGCAGGCGTGCGGTGTTTTCGGCGCGTTCCAGATACCGAGACATCCAGAACAGGCCGCCCGCAGTCTTTCCAAGCATCATGCGTTATTCCCCCAGAACCCAGGTGTCTTTTGTGCCGCCGCCTTGGGAGGAGTTGACCACCAGAGAGCCTTTTTTCAATGCGACGCGGGTCAATCCGCCCGGTGTGATGGCGATCCGCTCGGGCGAGACCAGCACAAAAGGCCGAAGATCGACATGGCGCGGGGCCAGCCCGGATTTGGCAAGGATCGGCACGGTCGACAGCGCCAGCGTGGGCTGGGCGATGTAGTTCGACGGCTTGGCGCGCAGCTTCGTCTCAAACGCCGCAATCTCGCGTTTGCTTGACGCGGGGCCAACCAACATGCCGTAGCCGCCCGATCCGTGCACCTCTTTGACCACCAGTTCCGACAGGTTTTCAAGTACATAGGCCAGAGTATCAGGTTCGGAACAGCGGAAGGTTGGCACGTTTTTCAGGATCGCGCGTTCGCCGGTGTAGAACTCGATGATCTCGGGCATGTAGGAATACAGCGCCTTGTCATCCGCGATACCGGTGCCCGGCGCATTGGCGATGGTGATGCCGCCCGAGCGATAGACATCCATGATTCCCGGCACGCCCAGAAGGCTGTTGGGGTTGAAGGTCAGCGGATCGAGATATTCGTCATCGACGCGGCGATAAAGCACGTCAATCGGCTGATAGCCTTGGGTTGTGCGCATCGCCACGCGGCCATCAACGATCTGAAGGTCGGGGCTTTCGACAAGCTCGGCCCCCATCTGATCGGCGAGGAAGGCGTGTTCGAAATAGGCCGAGTTGTGGATGCCCGGCGTCAGAACCGCGACCACGGGTTTGCTGTTGGGCGAATTCGACGGCGCGCTTTCACACAGCGAACGGCGCAGGTTTTGCGGATAGCCACTGACCGAACGCACCTTCATCCGGGTGAACAGCTCGGGGAACATCTGCAACATGGTTTCGCGGTTTTCGAGCATGTAAGACACCCCCGACGGGGTGCGCACATTGTCTTCGAGCACAAAGAATTCGTCTTCGGAGGTGCGCACAAGGTCGACACCGACGATATGGGTGTAAATGCCGCCCGGAGGGCTGACGCCAATCATTTCGGGGCAGAAGGCGGCGTTGCCGGCGATCAGCTCCTTGGGGATGCGACCGGCGCGGATGATTTCCTGTCGATGATACAGGTCATGCAGAAAGGCATTGATGGCGCGCACGCGCTGTTCGATGCCACGCTCAAGCTTGGCCCATTCGCGCGCGGCGATGATACGGGGCACAATGTCGAAGGGAATTAATCGCTCATCAGCTTCATCCTGGCCATACACGTTGAACGTGATGCCGATTCGGCGGAAGAATTCCTCAGCGTCTTTTGACTTACGTCGCAATCGGTTGAGGTCATCGTCGCTGAACCAGTCAAAATATTTGCTGTAGGGATCCCGAACTTGATCCGGACCCTGCAACATCTCATCAAAACACTTAAAATTCGCTGTCATTCGAGCATGGTCGCTTACCTTGAACTCCCTGCAAGGAACATCTGTCCCAAATACCAAAATCCGCCCCTTGTGGCCGGGGGGTAAGGTCAACAATAGGGCAGTTTGCCTAAAATTCTATCGTAAAGAAAATTACTTTGGGGTAGGTACAATTTGTACGATAAGTACCCACGCATACGGATCGAACCTGCGCTGATGCACAGGACCGAAAAACCGTATGATGATTCTTAGAGAAAATTGGAGCGGGCGAGGCGATTCGAACGCCCGACCCTAACCTTGGCAAGGTTATGCTCTACCCCTGAGCTACGCCCGCTTCCTTGGGTTCGTGCCGTTTATTCAGTGTTGCGCTGCTCTGCAAGAGAAAATCTGCCGGGCGGGCGATATTTTTGCAAAACGGCCTGGCGTTACGCGAAAAACCTGACTCACCTATCGCTGCCTGAAATCAAAGATTTCAACGCATTGGGTGATGCTTGTTGTTTCAGGTAATGCGCGTAACGCTTTAGCGCGGTTCGATCAGATCCCAGCGATTGCCCCAGGGATCGCGGAACACGGCGACGGTGCCATAGGGTTCGTGGCGCGGGGCTTCTTCGAACACCACATCGGCGGCACAGAGCCTTGTGTGATCGCGGGCAAAATCATCGGTGTGCAGGAACAGCCAGACGCGGTCGCCGCCCTGTTGGCCGATGGCGGTGCGTTGATCGCCCACAGCTTGCGCCAAGAGGAACTGGGTTTGCCCACTGTCCGAGCCGACGCGGACCCAGCGTTTGCCGTTTCCGTGGTCGCTGTCTTCGAGCAGGGTAAAGCCGAGCACATCCACAAAAAAATCGATCCCCTCCTGATAGGAGGGGACCAATATTGAGACCAATGCGAGGTGTGCCGTCATTCCAGCTCGATCAGCAGATCCTTGGCGTCGATCTGGCCACCGGGCTGCATGTGAACCGCTTTGACGGTCGCATCGCGCTCGGCGTGAATGCCGGTTTCCATCTTCATCGCTTCGATGGTGAGCAGCAGGTCGCCGTCTTTGACGGTGTCGCCCGCCTTGACCGCAACTGTCGCCACAACCCCCGGCATCGGCGCGCCGATGTGGTTGTCGTTGCCGACCTCGGCCTTGGGACGCGCTGCCGTTGAAGCGGCGGCCTTGCGGTCGGGCACGCGGATCACGCGGGGTTGGCCGTTGAGCTCGAAGAACACCTTCACTTCGCCGTCTTCCTGGGTTTCGCCCACCGCCTGAAGCCGGATTTCCATGGTTTTGCCTGCGTCGATCTCGGAGGTGATCTCTTCGCCCGGTGTCATGCCGTAAAAGAAGGTATGCGTTGGCAGGGTACGGACCGGGCCATAGGCGCGGTGACGGCCCATGTAATCAAGGAACACCTTGGGGTACATCAGGTAGCCGTTGAGATCTTCGTCATCGATGGCAAGACCGTTCAGCTCGTCCGACAGCTCTTGCCGGGTGGCTTCGATGTCGACCGGTTTGAGGTGCTTGCCGGGGCGTTCGAGATTGGGTTTCTCGCCCTTCAGCACCTTCTTCATGATCTTGGCAGGGAAGCCGCCGGGAGGCTGGCCGAGGTTGCCCTTCATCATGTCGATCACGCTGTCGGGGAAGGCGACGTCAATCTTGGGGTCTTCGACCTCGTCACGGCTAAGCCCTTGGGACACCATCATAAGTGCCATGTCACCAACCACTTTGGACGAGGGCGTGACCTTGACGATATCGCCGAACATCATGTTCACATCGGCATAGGCCTGCGCGACCTCGTGCCAGCGTTCCTCAAGGCCCAAGCTGCGCGCCTGGGTTTTGAGGTTGGTGAACTGACCGCCGGGCATTTCGTGCAGATAGACCTCGGAGGCGGGGGCCTGCATGCTCGATTCAAAGGCGGCGTATTGGCCGCGCACCGCTTCCCAATAGTTGGAAATCTCGCGGATCGCGGCGATGTCGAGACCGGTGTCGCGCTCGGTAAAGCGCAGCGCTTCGACGATAGAGCCGAGGGTCGGCTGCGAGGTGTTGCCCGAGAGCGCATCCATCGCGCCATCAACGGCATCAACGCCCGCGTCAGCGGCGGCCATGATGGTGCCGATTGCCGCGCCGGATGTGTCGTGGGTGTGGAAGTGGATCGGCAGGCCGACCTCTTCTTTCAGCGCCTTGACCAGCGCGCCAGCGGCGGAAGGTTTGAGCAGACCGGCCATATCCTTGAGGCCAAGGACGTGTGCGCCGGCGTCGCGCAGTTCCTTGCCCATGTCGACATAGTATTTCATGTCGTATTTCGAGCGGTCGGGATCGCGGTAATCGCCGGTGTAGCAGACGGTGCCTTCGCAGACTTTGTTGGCCTCTTGCACCGCGTCCATTGCCACGCGCATGTTTTCCACCCAGTTGAGCGAATCGAACACGCGGAACACATCGACGCCGGTTTCGGCGGCCTGTTTGACGAAGAATTGCACCACGTTGTCGGGGTAGTTGGTATAGCCGACGCCGTTGGAGCCGCGCAGCAGCATCTGGGTCATCACGTTGGGCATCGCGGCGCGCAGATCGCGCAGGCGCTGCCACGGGCATTCCTGCAAGAAGCGGTAGGCCACGTCAAAGGTCGCGCCGCCCCAGCATTCGACCGAGAACAGCTGCGGCAGTTTGTGCGAATAGGCCGGGGCGACCTTGATCATATCGATCGAGCGCATCCGGGTGGCCAGCAGCGACTGGTGGCCATCGCGCATTGCGGTGTCGGTGATAAGCACCTGTTTCTGCGCGGACATCCAATCGGCAACCGCCTTGGGGCCCTTTTCCTCAAGCAGGTTGCGGGTGCCATAGGCCGGCTGTTCGCCCAGCGGAATGCGCGGCGGCTTGGCGGGCTTCAGCTCGGGGTGGGGCTTGGGACGGCCCTGCACCTCGGGGTGCCCGTTCACGGTGATGTCGGCGATATAGGTCAGCACCTTGGTGCCCCGGTCGCGGCGCTTCTTGAAGTGGAAAAGCTCGGGCGTCTCGTCGATGAACTTGGTGGTGTACTGGTTGTTGAGGAAGGTCGGGTGCTTGAGCAGGTTTTCCACAAAGGCGATGTTGGTCGACACGCCGCGCACGCGGAATTCGCGCAGGGCGCGGTCCATACGGGCAATCGCCTTTTCCGGCGTCTGCGCCCAGGCCGTGACCTTGGTCAGCAGCGAATCGTAGTAGCGGGTGATCACGCCGCCCGCATAGGCGGTGCCGCCATCAAGGCGAATGCCCATGCCGGTGGCCGAGCGATAGGCGGTGATGCGGCCATAATCGGGGATGAAATTGTTCTGCGGGTCTTCGGTGGTGACGCGGGTTTGCAGCGCGTGACCGTTGAGGCGGATGTCATACTGGCTGGCTTTGCCGGTGGCCTCGGACAGCGATTTGCCCTCGGCGATCAGGATTTGCGCCTGCACGATGTCGATGCCGGTGACTTCCTCGGTGACGGTGTGTTCCACCTGCACGCGGGGGTTCACCTCGATGAAGTAGAACTTGCCGCTTTCCATATCCATCAGGAATTCGACGGTGCCGGCGCATTCATAATTCACATGGGCGCAAATCTTGCGGCCAAGTTCGCAGATCTCTTCGCGCTGGGCCTCGGACAGGTATGGCGCGGGCGCACGTTCGACAACCTTTTGGTTGCGGCGCTGGACCGAGCAATCGCGTTCGTAGAGGTGATAGATGTTGCCGTGGCTGTCGCCCAGGATTTGCACCTCAACGTGGCGGGCGCGGGTGATCATCTTTTCCAGATACCCCTCGCTGTTGCCAAAGGCGGCTTCGGCCTCGCGGCGGCCTTCAAGCACCTTTTCCTCAACCTCGGCTTCGGAGAAAATCGGCCGCATGCCGCGCCCGCCGCCGCCCCAAGAGGCTTTGAGCATCAGCGGATAGCCAACCTCGGCCGCTTCTTTCTTGATCGCGGCCATGTCATCGCCCAGCACTTCGGTGGCGGGGATGACCGGCACACCGGCCTCGACCGCGACCTTGCGGGCGCTCGCCTTGTCTCCAAGGGCGCGCATGGTGGCGGCTTTGGGGCCGATAAAGGTAATGCCGTTGGCATCGCAAGCATCAACGAAATTGGGGTTTTCCGACAGCAGGCCATAACCCGGATGGATCGCATCCGCGCCGCATTGCTTGGCCACACGAATGATCTCTTCAATGCTCAGATAGGCGGCCACCGGCCCCATACCTTCGCCGATGCGATACGCCTCGTCTGCCTTGAACCGGTGGAGACCCAGCTTGTCTTCCTCGGCATAGACCGCGACGGTTTTCTTACCCATCTCGTTGGCGGCGCGCATGATGCGGATGGCAATCTCGCCTCGGTTGGCGATGAGGATCTTCTTGAAGTCAGGCATTCCGGGTATCCGTTATGTTGCGTTGCAGCATGGTGGGACACTGGCGGAACAAGGGCAATCTGTTTCTCCCTGTTTCCGCATGGTGCTGCACCAATCCACGATTTTAAGTCAAAATAAGCGTCACACTGGGTATGTTAGCGATAACATCTAAGTCACGCTCGTACAACTCGGTCAAAACATCGATATAATTAGCATTCCACCCAGGAATGTCGAGAATTTCCTCGACGGCGTCCTCGATGGCATATTTGTCGAGAAAGGCGATCATCACCCGGCGCTTTTGCGGCTCGGGCAGGTCAGGATGGGTTCTGAGGTAGTCGCGAAACCGCCGCATGCCCTCATCGGTGATGATCTTGGACAAGAGGTCAAACGAGCCGCTGATCTTGGTGCCAGACACCAGACCGGCCATGGCGCGCAGGATTTCGCCCCAGATCAGGGGGGTGTCTTCGTTGCACCACAGGGTGATCGGCATGTCGGGCAGGGCGGTCGCGATGCGGGTGATCAGCTCGGACCAGCGCAGCAGGGCGGGATCGTTGCCGTTCAGGAAGGCGTCAAAGCTGGTGTGCGGGGTTTGGGCATACACCGCTGGCAGCCAGGTGGCGGGATTGCGGATGCCAAGGAAAAGCTCGATCTGGTCGCCGTCAAACAGGCGCGTGGCGTTCAACAGCCGTTCTTCGGCGCGGGGATACATGCGCCCGGCGCCAAGGGCAATCTTGGGCACACAGAACAGATGTTCGTGGCTCAGGATGAGACGGCCGATTTCCTCGGGGTCGTCGCTGAGCATGGCCTCAAGCAGAATATCGCGCGCCTCGGGGGCCGGATCGGCGGTGGTGAGGGCGTTCAGGCTGCCGCTGAGCAACTGGCGATAGCGGCTCGGACCGGGGACAGCCACGCCGCGCGCGCGCAGAGAGTCGGCGTTGCGCAACAGGCCATGCAACAGCTTGTTGTCGTCGGTGGCATGAGCGCCCGCGTGGAGAATGACCTTCATATGTTCCGCACCAGTTGCGCATTGCGCGGCACTATACCCCTAGAAGCAGAGATGAAAAGGCGAAACGCGGCTTGTTGCCTTACGTTTGGTCAAACGCCGAGATACCGCTCGGTTGTGGCGGTGTCGAGCGCGTCGAATGCGCCGTGCCAGACGGTGCTGCCTTTCTCGATGATCACCGCCGCATCGGCCACGCCCGAGAGTTCGCGGATGGATTTGTCGATCACCATAATGGCCAGCCCGGTGTCGGCCTTGAGGCGGGCGATGGCGGCCCAGATTTCCTGGCGCACCACCGGGGCCAGCCCTTCGGTGGCCTCATCAAGGATCAATAGGCGGGGGTTGGTCATCAGGGCGCGACCGATGGCCAGCATCTGCTGTTCACCCCCGGAGAGCGAGGCGGCTTTTTGGTCGCGGCGCTCGGCCAACCGGGGGAAAAGCTGGGCGACGGCGTTGAAATCCCACGGGCCGGGGCGGGCGGCGGCGATCAGGTTTTCCGCGACGGTGAGGCTGGCAAAGCAGCGCCGCCCCTCGGGCACGAGGCCGATGCCGAGTTGCGCGACCTTGTGCGGCGGCAGTCCGGCGAGGTTTTGACCGGCGAACTGCGCGGTGCCGCCGCGCGCCCGCAGAAGGCGGCAGATCACCTTGACCGTGGTCGATTTGCCCATGCCATTGCGCCCCATCAGCGCCAGAACCTGGCCCTCTTCAAGCTGGAGATTGACGTCAAATAGCGCTTGGCTGGCGCCGTAAAAGGCTTTGATTTCAGACAGGTGCAACAGGCTCATGCCGCGCTCTCTTCGCCCAGATAGGCGCGGCGCACCTCGGGGTCCTTGCGAATTTCGGCGACGGTGCCGGTGGCGATGATGCGGCCATAGACCAGCACGCTGATCCGGTCGGCGAGGGAAAACACCGCGTCCATGTCATGTTCGACCAGCAGGATTGGCGCTGTGTGGCGCAGGCGGTCGAGGAAACCCATCAACTGGGCGGAGCCTTCGGCGCCGAGGCCCGCCATCGGCTCGTCCATCAGAAAGATGCGCGGCGCGAGGGTGAGCGCGACGGCGACCTCAAGCTGGCGGCGCTGGCCATGCGAAAGCTCGGCGGTGCGGTGGGTTTGGACATCGGCCAGTCCGACCTCTTCGAGCGCGGCGCGGGCGCGGGCGAGCAAAGCGGCGTCTTGCATCACCGGGCGGAAAAAGCGGAACACGCCGCCGCGCGCGCCAAGGGCGCCAAGCACGGCGTTTTGCAGCACGGTGTATTCCATCGCCAGCGCCGAAATCTGGAAGGTGCGGCCCATGCCGCGCTGGGCGCGGGCGGCGGTGGAAAGCGCGGTGACATCCGCACCGTTGAACAGCACTTGGCCGCTGTCGGGGCGCAGTCCGCCGGCGATCTGTTTGATCAGGGTGGATTTGCCCGCGCCGTTTGGCCCGATCAAGGCGTGGATCTCGCCGGGGCGCAGATCGAGGTGGATGTTATCGCTGGCTTTCAGCGCGCCAAAGCTTTTGGAGATGCCGCGCACGTCAAGAATGGCCTCAGTCATGTGCCACCTCGCGGCCCGCGATCAGCCCGTACAGCCCGCCACGCGCAAACAGTACCACCCCGAGCAGGATGGCCCCGAGATAGATGTGCCAATAGGCGGACAGCCCGCCAAGCAAGTGTTCGAGCAGGATAAACAGCACCGCGCCCGCAACTGGCCCAAAGATGCGTCCGACGCCGCCGAGAATGACAAAGACCATGATCTCGCCCGAGGTCTGCCATGAGAACATCGTTGGGCTTACGAAACGGTTAAGATCGGCAAACAAGGCCCCCGCCAGCCCGGTGATTGCGCCCGAAATCACGAAGGCGACAAGGTAGAGGCGGTTGGGGGTTTGGCCCACGGCTTGTACGCGGTCTTCGTTCTGCCGTGCGGCTCCGAGGGCCAGCCCAAAGGCCGAGCGCGCGGCGCGGTGGACGAGGAACAGCACGGCCAGCAAGAGCGCGAAACAGAGGCCGAAGAACTGCACCGGGTCCATCGTGTTGAGGCCGGGAAAGCCGTTGCGGACATAGATCGACAGCCCGTCTTCGCCGCCATAGGCCGCCCAGGAGATGGTGAAATAATAGAGCATTTGCGCGAAAGCGAGGGTGATCATGATGAAATAGACGCCACTGGTGCGCAGGCTGAGTGCGCCGATCGCCAGCGCCAAAAGCGCGGACAACACGATGGCGAGCAGCCAGATCAGCGGCATCGCATCGCTGCCTTCGATGACGAACGGCCATTCGATCAGCGGCGTGTAGCTTTGCGCATGTGAGGCCAGAACGCCCATGACATAGCCGCCCAGCCCGAAAAATGCGGCGTGGCCAAAGCTGACCAAACCACCGAAACCGAGGGCAAAGTTCAGGCCGATTCCGGCGATGGCAAAGATCACCGCGCGGGTGGTGAGGGTGATCAGGAACGGCTCGTCAACCACATAGGCCCAGAGGACGAAACCGAGGATGAGCACCAGAAGCGCGGTGTTGAGGAGGGTTTCGCGTTTCATCTTATACGCTCCCGAACAGGCCACGAGGCCGGAAAATCAACACCCCGGCCATCAGGATGTAGATCGACATCGAGGCCAGGGAGGCCCCGACCGAGCGCGCCGTGGCCGGGTCGAACACCAGCGCAAAGGCTTCGGGCAAGAGGAACCGGCCCAGCGTTTCGGTCAGGCCGACCAGAAGTGCGCCGACAAAGGCACCTTTGATCGAGCCGATACCGCCGATCACGATCACCACGAAGGCGAGGATCAGCACCGGCTCGCCCATGCCGACCTGCACCGATTGGATCGTGCCGACCAGCGCTCCGGCGAACCCGGCCAGCGCTGCGCCGAGGGCAAAAACAAAGGTGTAGAGCTGCGAAATATTGACGCCAAGCGCTGCGATCATCTCGCGGTCATTCTCGCCGGCGCGGATGCGGATGCCAACGCGGGTGCGGGCGATCATCCAGAACAGCCCCGCCGCAACCGCCAGCCCAACACCGATGATACAGAGGCGATAGAGCGAATATTCGATGCCAAAGGGCAGCATCACCGTGCCCGACAGCCAGTCGGGTTTGTCGAGGAACAGCGGGAAGGAGCCGAACAGCCAACGGGTGCCCTCGGAAAAGATCAGGATCAGCGCAAAGGTCGCCAGCACCTGATCAAGGTGGTCGCGCCCGTATAGCCTTCGGATCACCAGCACCTCGATCAAGACACCGGCGAAGGCGGCGCATATCAGGCTTGCGACGAGGGCGAGCAGGAACGACCCGGTGGCCTGTGCCGCCGCCGCCGCCGCAAAGGCACCGATCATATAGAGCGATCCGTGGGCGAGATTGATCAGCCCCATGACGCCAAACACCAGCGTCAGCCCGGCCGCCATGAGAAACAGCATGACGCCGAATTGCAGGCCGTTGAGGGTCTGCTCGATTAAGAGAATGAGGGACATGGGGACAGCGGCCTGATCTGCGCCCGGCCCTGTGTGTGGGGGCCGGGCGCGTTTTGTTTACATCTTGCAGGCGTCAAGGAAGGCGTTGTCACGGTCTTCCAGCGCGGTGCCGATGATCTTGTTGGTATAGACGTCACCCTCTTTGATCACCTCGCGGACATAGATGTCCTGGATCGGGTGATTGTTGGACGCAAACGCGAAATCGCCGCGTGTGCTGTCGAAATCGGCCTCTTTCAGCGCGGTGCGGAAGGCATCCATGTCTGAAATGTCGGCCTTTTCCATCGCGGAAATCATCAGGTTGGCGGTGTCAAAGCCTTGGCTGGCATAAAGCGAGGGCAGGCGGCCATATTCGGCCTGAAAGGTCTCGACGAAAGCCGTGTTGGTGGCGTTGTCGAGGTCTTTGCTCCACTGGCTGGTGTTTTTCACACCAAGCGCCGCGTCACCGACCGCTTGCAGAATGCCTTGGTCAAAGCTGAACGCCGGGCCGACCACGGGCAGATCAACGCCGCTGTCGGCGTATTGCTTGAGGAAGGAAATCCCCATGCCGCCGGGCAGGAAAAAGAACACCGAGTCCGCACCGCTGGCGCGGATTTGCGCGATTTCGGCGGCGTAATCGGTTTGGCCGAGCTTGGTATAAATCTCGCCCGCCAGATCGCCCTTGAAGAAGCGTTTGTAACCCGCGAGCGCATCCTGACCGGCCGGATAATTGGGCGCGAGGATAAAGCTGTTGGCGTGGCCGGCGTCGTTGGCATAGGCCCCGGCGGCCTCGTGCAGGTTGTCATTCTGCCATGCAACGTTGAAGTAGTTCGGGCTGCATCCCTTGCCGGCGAGCGCGGAGGGGCCAGCGTTGGGCGAGAGGTAGATCTTGCCCTGCGCCACGGCACCCGGCACCACCGCCATCGCGAGGTTGGACCAGATGATACCGGTCAGGATGTCGACCTTTTCGGACTGGATCATCTTGTCCGACAGTTGCACCGCCACGTCCGGTTTGCGCTGGTCGTCTTCGATCACCACGTCGATATCGTCGCGGCCCGATTGTTTGACCGCGAGCATAAAGCCATCGCGCACGTCGATGCCAAGCCCGGCCCCGCCGCCCGATAGCGTGGTGATCATGCCCACCTTGAGGCCCTCGGCCCAGGTTGCGGTGGCCGCCGTGGCCAGCGCGGTGGCCAGAATGATCGGTTTGAGGTTCATGGTAATCCCTCCCAAGGATGTTCCGCTTTTTGTTATGGTTTGATTGTTAACGCCCTTTCGACCCCGCCAATAGGGCCGTTTGGCAAAAAACACAGTGCGTTGAGGTTTGTCTGGCAAAGCGCGTGAAACTTGCGCGAGGGCGGCAGAATTGAGCAGAGCGGAGGCCGGGCAGGGGCCAAAACGCCGTCGTGTGCGGCGGCTGGCTGTCAGAGGCCCTCGGGACCGCTCGCGCCGTTCGCGTTCAGGCGCAGTGGCTCTGTACACACGCAGCACACTTCGGCGTCCTGCGCGCCCGCGCTGATGTAGGCGTGGCCCATGGTGCTGTCGAGATAGATGCTCTCGCCACGTTGCAGGGTGATCGGGGCGTAGAATTCGCTGTGCACTTCGACAACACCTTCTAATACAATCAGAAATTCCTCGCCGCCGTGACGTTCCAGCGGGCCGAATTCCTTGAGGTCAGAGGCTTTTATGCGCGCGTGGATCGGCACCATACGCTTGTTGGTCAGCTCGGCGCAGAGATAGCGGTATTCGTAATTCTGCGTATCAATCACGATCCCGTCGCCGGCGCGAGCGGGCAGGAAACGGCTGTTGGGCGGGCTTTTGTCGCCCTCGATCTGTTCCTCTCCGATCAACTGGCCAATCGACAGTTCAAGCCCGTTGGCCAGCCTCAGCACCTTGTCGAGCGTTGGTGACAGCGCGCCATTTTCGATCTTGGAGATGGTCGAGACCGCCACACCAGACAGAGACGCCAGCGCGGTGAGGGTGAGTTGGCGGGACTTGCGAAGCTGGCGAAGCCTCGCGCCGAGCGCGTGAGCAGTGGTCATGGGGAACGGTCCCTTTGGCTGTGAAGGGCACCGTACACGCGGCTTATCAGAAAGGGAAATATTTTCGTATGTGAAAATTTTTGTTGCTAATTGAATAAAAGCGGATAGCGTTTGGGGGGTGGAATCGACGCCCGGGGGCCTCAGCTTGCAACAGACAGTGGATACAGCGGATGTGGTTATCATCGGCGCGGGCATTGCCGGGGCTTCGCTGGCGGCGGGTCTGGCGCAGACGATGCGGGTGATCCTTCTCGAGATGGAGAGCCAGCCCGGATATCACACCACGGGCCGGTCGGCGGCGGTGTTTGCCCCGAACTATGGACCCCTCGGTGTGCGTGCGTTGACGCGGGCCTCGCGGCGGTTTTTCGACCTGCCGCCTGAGGGCTTTACCGCGACGCCGCTGTTGCATCCCCGACATATCCTGATGATTGCCCGCGACGACCAGATCGATGCGCTTCAGGCGCTTTATGACGAGGCCGCCGCCGTCAGCCCGGTGGAAAAGCTCGAGGCCGAGGCGTTGCAGACGCATCAACCGCTGTTGCGCGCGGGCTATGCCACGGCGGGCATGCTTGACCGGGGCGGGCAAGACATCGACGTGGCCGGGTTGCACCAAGGTTTTCTGCGTCAGTTCAAGGCAAGTGGCGGGGTTTTGATCACCAAGGCTGCGGTAGAGACGCTGACCCGCGACGGCGCGGAGTGGGTGGTTGAGTCCCGGCAGGGCCGGTTCACCGCGCCCCTTGTGGCCAATGCTGCCGGGGCTTGGGCGAATGAGGTCGGTGCGATGGCCGGGGCGGAGAACATCAACCTTGTGCCCAAGCGCCGCACCGCGATGGTGGTGGCCGAGCCCGAAGGCTTTGCCCACCGCGACGGGCCGATCACCATCGACATCGACGAGAATTTCTATCTCAAGCCGGATGCCGGTCGCCTGCTGATCTCGCCCGCAGACGAAACGCCCTGTGCGCCCAGTGATGTGCAGCCGGACGAGATGGATGTGGCGATTTGTGCGGATCGGATCATGACGGCCTTTGCGCTCGACATCCGCCGGATCGAAAACAAGTGGGCCGGGCTGCGCAGCTTTGTTGCGGACAAAGAGCCGGTGATCGGCTTTTCAAAAACCGCGCCCGGGTTCTTTTGGATGGCGGGGCAGGGCGGCTATGGCATCCAGTCCGCGCCCGCCGCCGGGGCCCTGGCCACCGCATTGGTGCAGAACCTGCCGGTGCCTGACCATATTGCCGCCGCCGGTTTCGATCTGGCGCAGGTGGCACCCGACCGGGCGGGTTTGCAATGATCTGGGTGGTGCCTTTGGTCGCTGCAGTCCTGCTTGGGTCGGGTCTGGCGCTGGCCTATGTGATCGGCGGCGCGGCGGTGCTGGCCTTCGTGATTTCCGACAACACGCGCTATCTTGCTGTGCTGCCGCAAAAGGTGTTTTCGCAGATCTCAGTCTTTTCGCTGCTGGCGATGCCGCTGTTCATTCTTGCAGGCGAGTTGATGAACCGGGGCGGGGTCACGAAATCGCTTATCGACCTGTCCATGGCGCTGATCGGGCGCCTGCGCGGCGGGTTGGGCCATGTGAACATCATGACGTCGGTGTTCTTTGCAGGGATCTCAGGGTCGGCGGTGGCAGACGCGGCTGCACTGTCAAATACGCTGGTGCCGGCGATGCGAGAGCGGGGCTATAGCGCCGAATATGCCGGGGCGATCACGGCGGCCTCGTCGATCATCGGGCCGATTGTGCCGCCTTCGATCATCCTGATCTTCTACGGTGCCTTGATGCAAACCTCGGTCGCCGCGCTGTTTGTGGCGGGCATTTTGCCGGGGCTGGTGCTTGCGGGGGCCTTGTTCCTTGTCAACGGGTTTTACGCCTGGCGTGATGACCATCCGCGCGTGGAAAAGGGCGATGCTCCGGCTTTGCTTCCGGCGGTGCTGACGGCGTTGCCCGCGCTGTGCCTGCCGGTCATCATCGTGGGCGGCATTGTGCTGGGGTGGATGACGCCAACCGAAGCCGCCGCCGTTGCAGTATTGGCCGCCGTTGTGGCAGCGCTGTTCTATTCGCCGCTGACCCGCACCGATATCTGGGAGAGCTTTTCGCGCACCGCAATTCTGTCGGGGTCGATCTTGATGATCCTTTGCGCGGTTGCCGCCTTTGGCCATCTCGCGGCGCTGGAGCGTATTCCGCAGGCGATCGCCGGGCTGGTTGAGCAGATGGGTCTGGGGCCTGTCGGCTTTCTGCTGCTGATGAACCTGATCTTTATCGTCGCGGGCATGGTGATGGATGTCCCGGTGGCGCTGGCCTTGCTGGTGCCCTTGCTGGCGCCGGTGGCGCTCGCGAATGGGGCCGATCCTGTGCATCTGGGCATCGTGATCTGTTTCAACCTTTGCATCGGGCTGGTGTCACCGCCGTTGGGCGGCTGCCTGCTTATCGTCTCGACTGTGACGGGGGTGAATTATTGGAAGCTGGCCCGCGCGGTCATGCCCTTTGTCTTTGCCGAGATCATCGTCCTGGGGATCCTCGTCTTTACCCCGGAAATCAGCCTTTGGCTGCCTCGCACCTTGGGGCTGTGGAAGTAACGCTAGAAAAACACATCAGGGAAGGAAACAAGATGAAACTGACACATACATTTGCGATCTCCGCTTTGGCGATGGCCGTTGCACTGCCGGCTGCGGCCGAGGTCAAGATTGCCCTCGACAGCCCGCCGGATCTGGAGAAATCCGGCACCTATGTGTGGGCGCATACCTTCGGCAACTACCTGAACGAACACGGCATTGAGGCCGCAGAATACGAGCGCAATTCGCTGGGCGAAGAGGCAGAACGGCTTGATCAGGTCAGCCAGGGGCTGCTTGAAGTGTCGATGTCAGACGCCAAGTCCGCAGGCACGCTCGATGGCACCGTATCGGGCGCGTCGATGCCGTATTTCTTTGACGACCTCGATCAATTGGACATGGCGCTGGACAAGGGCAGCATGTTGGCGCGGATCAACGCGGGCACAACCCCCAAGGGCGTTCGCGTGCTTGACCTGGTCATGACCGGCACGGCGACCGGCATTTTCACCACCGAGGTGCCGATCCGCAAGTTCGAAGACATGCAGAGCGTGCGGATGCGCGCGCTGGATGAAGTGCAGATCAACACCTTTGAGCAGTGGGGCTCCAAGGGCACCATCGTGTCATGGTCCGAAGTGCCCAACGCGCTGCAGACCGGCGTGGCAGGCGGCTATATCAATCCGGCCTTCGTGCCGCTGACCTATGGCCACACCGCCTTTATCAAGTATTTCACCAACGCCGAGATGAGCCCCTCGGTGCGCGTCGCGATTGCGTCGGAGGACTGGTATCAGGGCCTGTCTGACGCAGATCGCGAGATCGTTGAACAGGCGGTGAAAGCCGCCCATGACGCAAACCGCAAGCTGGTTTCGGACGATTCTGCCGTTCTCAAACAGCTTGAGGAGGCCGGGATCGAGGTGATCGAATTGACCGCCGAAGAGCGCGAGAAGTTCCGCGCGGCCAGCCAGCCGATCTATGAGGCCACGGACATGCCCGAAGGCGCGCTTGCGGCGTGGAATACTGCGGTCGGGCGTTAAGGCATGCGGGCGGTGGCGCAACTGCTTGAGCGGCTCTCTGCCGCTCTGAACCGGATGGCATTGGTGGGGGCGGCTTTTGCCGTCGCCCTGATGCTTGCTGCGGCCGGTTGGCAGGTCATCGCCCGCTATCTGCTGAACCAGCCGCCGATCTGGACCGAGGAACTGGCGCGGTTTTCGATGGTCTGGGGCGGGTTGCTGGGGGCCTCTTGCGCCTTTCGCAACAGGCTTGATCCAACGCTGTTTCCCGACGCGCTTGCCGCGACGGGGCTGCGGGGTTTGGCGTTTACCTTGGTGCGCGCCTTTGGGGTGTGTTGTTTCGCGCTGCCGATCCTGTGGTTCAGCTTTCTTGGCCCGGGTGCCAATCCGGCGCGCGGCTATCTTGCGCGGCTTGCCGGGCGCCAGACCGAGACGATGGACCTGCCGATGGTGGTGTTTGGCATCGCAATCCCGCTGGCGTTCACCCTGATCCTGCTGCACGTGATCGCAGATGTGGCGAAGGCGCTGGCCCAAATGGAGGACGCAAAATGAAGCTTTTCATGGCCTCATTGGCGACCGAGACCAACTCATTTTCCCCCATTCCCACCGGCTGGAGCGGCTTTCAGGAGCATCTGTACAGCAAATCCGCATCCCGTGGCGAAGCGGGGCTTTATGCTGCTGCGGTCACTGTTTGGCGCCGCCGGGCCGAAGCGCTTGGATGGGAGGTGGTGGAGGGGCTGTCGACCTATGCGCAGCCCGCTGGCCCGACCGTGCGCGCGGTGTATGAGGCGATGCGCGACGATATTCTTGACGATCTGCGCGCGGTGCTTCCCGTGGATGTGGTGCTGATGTCGATGCATGGCGCGATGATCGCGCAGGGCTATGACGATTGCGAAGGGGACATGATGGCCCGCATCCGCGAGATTGCCGGGCCGGAGGCGAAAATCGGGCTGGAGCTTGATCCGCATTGTCACCTGACGGAGGTGATGCTGGAGAACGCCACCGCCATCATCTGTTACAAGGAATACCCCCATGTCGATGTGGGGCCGCGTGCCGACGAGCTTTTTACGCTTTGTGCCGAGGCCGCAGCGGGGCGGATTACACCGGTCATGGCCGATTATGACTGCCGCATGATGGCGATGTATCACACGCCTTTCGAACCCGTGCGCAGCTATGTCGACCGCCTGTCCGCGATGGAGGGCACGGATGGCGTGCTGTCCGTTTCGCTGATCCATGGCTTTCCGTGGGGGGACCATCCGCGCAGTGGCACACGCATATTGGTCGTCACGGATAACGATGCCGACCTTGCGCTGGCCCGCGCAAAGGCGCTTGGCGGCGATCTTTGGGAGATGCGCCACAGCTTGCGAACCTTCCCAAGCATGGAGGACGGGCTTGACCGGGCCGGCGCATCCGAGGGCGCGCCGATTGTGCTGGCGGATTTTGCTGACAACGCGGGCGGGGGGGCTCCGTCGGATTCGACCTTTGTTCTTAGAGCGGCGCTTGAGCGTGGGCTGAAGGACATTGCGATAGGCACCTTTTGGGATCCGGTTCTTGTGGGCATGTGTATGGATGCGGGGATCGGGGCAGAGATGGACATCCGGCTTGGCGGCAAGATCGGCCCGATGTCTGGCGACCCGGTTGACCTTCGGGTTAGGGTGCGGGGGATTGCGCGCGACGCGGTGCAGCACCTCGGGACGGCGGCGATGAAGATGGGCGATTGTGTCTGGCTCGAAAGCGCTGGCCTGCATGTCATCGTGAACACCAAGCGCACCCAGACCTTTCATCCCGAAGCTTTCGAGACCCTCGGACTTAAGTTGAACCGGATGAAATATGTCGTGGTGAAATCCTCGCAGCATTTCTACGATGGTTTCGCGCCGATCGCGGCGGAGGTCATTCACCTTGGCACACCCGGTGCGATCACCCCCGATTTCACCATCATCCCCTACACCAAACGAGACGCAAATTTCTGGCCCAAGACGCAAACCCCATTCGGCTGAGGAGACGCCACAGTGACCGAGGCTTATGACATCATTCTGCGCGGCGGCCGCGTTATGGACCCGGAAACGGGCTTTGACCAGACGTGCGACGTGGCCATCGCAGGGGGCGTGATTGCAAAGATCGGCGCCATCACAGGCCGGGCCACGCGCGAGATTGACGCCAGCGGATTGATCGTGGCACCGGGGTTTCTTGATCTGCACGCTCACGGCCAATCGGTGGCGGCGGACCGAATGCAGGCCTTTGACGGGGTGACCACCACGCTTGAGCTTGAGGTGGGCGCGCTGCCGGTGGCCGGCTGGTACGACCGGCAGGCCAGTATTCCGCGCGCGTTGAACTATGGCACGGCGGCGGCGTGGATTTTTGCCCGCAAAGTGGTTCTGGGCGCGATTGAGCTTGATCCTGCGGTCCACCCGATTGACCAGATGGGGGCCGGAGCCGATGATATGCGCTGGTCGAACGAGGCGGCAGACCCGGCGCAGACCCGCGCCATCGTGGCCCATGTGCGGCAGGGGCTGGACGACGGGGCGATCGGGATTGGCCTGCCCAACGGCTATGCCCCCGGTGCCGGGGTCAAAGAGATGAGCGAGATCTGCGATCTGGCCTTTGAGTACGGGACGCCGACCTATACCCACATCGCGTATCTCAGCAACATTGACCCGCAAAGTTCGGTCGACAGTTATGTGCGGCTGATTGGGCTTGCGGGGGCAACCGGTGCGCATATGCACATTTGCCATCTGAATTCGACCTCGCTGATGGACATCGAGCGGGTGACAGAGCTGGTGGCCAAGGCGCAGAAACAGGGGTTGCCGGTCACCACCGAAGCCTACCCCTATGGCACTGGCGCCACGGTGGTGAGCGCGGGGTTCTTTATGGATCCGGATTTCACCAAACGCACCGGCAGCGCCTATTCGAATGTGGAACTGATCCGCAACCACCATCGTTTCACTGACCGCGATGACGTTGTACGCGCGCGTGATGCTGCGCCGACCGATCTGGTGATGTGGCATTTTCTTGATGTGGAGGTGAACGACGCGCATCGCCGTCTGCTGGATCTGTCTGTCACCTATCCCGGCGGCTCGATCGCGTCGGATGCCATGCCGTGGATAAACGAAGATGGCACGATTTATGAGGGGCTCGATTGGCCCCTGCCAGAGGGGCTTTCGGCGCACCCCCGGTCCTCTGGGACGTTCACCCGATTTCTGCGCGACTATGTCCGGGAACGTAATGTGATGGCGCTGATGGAGGGGCTGGCGAAATGCACGATCCTGCCGGCGCGGGTCATTGAAAGCTGCGCGCCGCTAATTCGCAAAAAGGCACGGGTGCAGGAAGGATGTGACGCGGATCTGGTGGTTTTTGATCTCGACACACTGACCGACCGGGCCGATTTTACCGCGATGAACCGCGCCTCGGAAGGGGTGCGGTATCTGTTGGTGAACGGTGTGCCGGTGATTGAGGGCGGTACGCTTGATACGGCCGCGGCACCCGGCCGCCCGATCCGCCGTGCGCTGGCATGAGCGTCCCGGTTCTGTTGGTCACCGGGTTTTTGGGGGCGGGAAAAACCAGTTTTATCAATCGGCTCCTGCATGAGGATCACGGTTTGCGCATTGCCGCCATCGTCAACGACTTTGGCGCAATCAATATTGATGCGGCGCTTCTGGACGGGGCCGCAGACGGGGTGATCGGCCTTCGCAACGGATGTATTTGTTGTTCGCTGCAGGGTGATCTTTTGCGGACGCTGAAGATCGTGCTGGGCCAGACCCCCGTGCCCGAACTTATCGTGATTGAGGCCAGCGGCGTCGCAGATCCTGCCGGAATAGCGCAGTCTTTGGCCGATCCGGTGCTTTGGTCGCAGGTGCGGCTGGAAACCATCGCCTGCGTGATCGACGCGCCGGATGTTCCGGTTCGTGCCAAGGATCCGCTGTGGAAGGCCCAGGTGGCCGGGTCCGACATTCTATGTTTGGCCAAGACGGCGGGGATGCGTGACGCCGACCTCTCCGCTGTTCGCGATAGCCTGTCTGCCTTGGGAAAACGTCACCTTTTCGACCTTGCCGAAGCCTTCCCTCTGGCCGCGGTGGTCCATCCCGAACCGCGGAAGCGCGCGCAATTGGGCACGCCGCTGCAGGATGACCGGTTCGTGCATCTCGAATGGCAGCACAGAGAGCGGATCGATTTGCTTCGCTTCCAGCGCACCATGTCCGCGCTTGCGCCCAGTGTCATGCGCGCAAAGGGTTTTGTCTGTGTGGATGAAGGGCAGTTGCTGTTTCAAATGGCCGGCACCCGCGCCACGCTGTCGCGCGTGCCGAACGGTTTGGGGGCCGCCGAGCAGGGATGCCAACTGGTGTTGATCGGAGAGCGTGGCCGGTTTCAGCCGGATGTCGCCAAGCGGCAGCTTGACGGGCTGCGATAAAGGGTACGGGGCTGGCGAAGGGCAAATGCTGTGTCCAGTGGGCGGGGCTGGCGTCTTTATAAGCCTGTTTCGCGCCGGTCCTCGCACTATTGCACCGAGATCGACGAGCGGGCTGCTGCTTTCCTAAACAGGCCGCTGGCGGGAAAATTGGCTTGCCACTGGCGTGACGCGCAATGCGCCAAGCTGGTGTATGTCTTTCCGTTTCGCCATCTTCAGCTCGCTGGCCGGAGGCTCCGAGCTGAAGATGACGTGCTGGGATTAAAGGTTTCCCCGCAGTTTAGTTTCCGAGGAACCGGTCAAGCTGGCCCCACAGGCTGCCGTCCAACTTGAGGCGCAGTTTCAAGAAGAAGCCATCTTCGTAGAAGGGGCTGTCGTAGGGCAGCGTTTCCCGCGCGTGGTTGTAGCCAAGCGAGATCATGACACCCTCGTCGACAACCAGACCGGCCTCAACACCCAGCGCTTGGCTGGAGTAGCCGTGATTGTCCCACATGTGGTAGGCGTTGAGTGAGGCTTCCATCCGGTTGGGAATGATCTCTCCGGTCACGCCTGCCTGCAGAAGTTGCATCAAACCAGTGGCTTCGGCGCCATTTTCATAGCCTTGGCTGCTGTACTGACCGGCGTACTTGCCGTTCATCCGCATCCGCTCGTCGGCATCCCATGTCGCGGCCACTGACCAAAGATGGTCATTGCTTCGCACCGAATTGATCTCCAGCCGGTTCTCATACCAGGCCAATACGTTCAGCCGTGCTTCGCTCTTGGGACGATAGGCCATCCCGGCGCGCAGGCGATGGCGGTGCTTTTCCGGGCCTTTTCCGCGTCCGTCAAAGGCATAGCGGCTGCGCGCAAGCACCGTCAGATCGGGGTTCACTTGGCCCGCCAGTCCGAAATCGGCAAATGCGGTGTACCCTTCGGCTTCGATGGTCTGGTCCAGCGACGCTTCGCCAACCCACTGGCCGTTCTCCGACGTCCATTTCGCACCAAGGGCCAAGCTTGTCAGGCCGCTGTCTGGGATGCCGATGTCAAAGCTGTGCTCCAGACCCGCCCGCAGAGAGACGCGCTCATTCAGCTCCCATTTGCTGTTGACGCCCTGGACCACCTGGGTGCTTTCGTCGCCATCGGTCGTCACCTCGGAGCGGCCAGTCAGCCATTCTGTGATGCGATATTCCATGCCAAGGTGCGCGCGGGTCAGCTCATCTCCCAGCGGCCCAAAAGACAGCTCGAGTTCGCCGAAATAGCGCAGACCTTTGCGGCGTTCATAGTCGGCTCCAACCCGCAGGGTCCCCTGCTCGACGCCCATGAACGGCATCTCCAGATCGAAGTCGAACTTGAGGCCCGGTGTCGACGCCGGACGCCATTCTGCCGATTGCAGCCAAAGCAGATCGGTGCCTTCGTCAGCGTCTTCCTTGAGATCACGGGTCCACCGAACGCCGCTGGTGCGGATGGTTGTTTCGTCTACCACCCGGCGCAGAGCGAAGTCGGCGCTGATGCGCTCGGCATCCCCAAGGCGATCGTTCATGTATTCGGCGCTCGCTGACAGCGTCGACCGCTCGTTCAGCTTGGTTTCATAGGTCATCTTGACCTGATCTGCGCCAGCGCGGATGGGCGAGCCCGGAGGGTTGAACCCTTCTGTCGCGGAAGAGGCCTCGAGCTGGAAGCGCCGTTCGTCGGTCATGAACTCATACGAGAAGCGCACAGCGTTGCCTTCTTTGCCAAACCCATCTTCCGAACGGGCAATCTCGGCCTGGACGGTGGCGTTTTTGCCAACTTGGGTTTCGACAAAACCTGCGTCGATGGAGAAGCGCTCATCGGTCTGTTCCGGTCCCTCGGAGCGGATGATCCGAACGCCAGCCCGTGTGCGTTCCGAGAAATTGTAGACCCCTTCTGCGCCATAGAGCCAGTAGGTTTCCGCGCCTTCGCCATCAATCTGATAGGTGATGCGCACCGAAATCGGGTTGCCGTCGGCATCGGCCTGGCGGATCGGATAGTCAAAGATGATCGTGTTGCGGAAGTAATCCAGCGTATAGTCGACCAGCTTGCGCAGACGCTCGGTTGAGATGATTTCACCGGTGTCTTCGTCGCGCACAAGGATGTCCACTTGGTCAGAGCCTTCGCGAAAGTTCGACAGGTCAATGTCGTAAGGTCCCGAGATGCCGCGCCCATCGAATTCGACGGTTCTGCTTTGCTGCGATGTGCGCGCTGCGAAAACTGTCACTTGCGCCTTTTCGCCTTCCCAATGCGCTTTCACGCCGGTTGTCACATCGCGGTATCCGCCGAGCCGGAAAGCGGGATCTTCGGGTTCGATGGCGATGTCACCGTACAGGACATAAGACGCGCCCTTTTCAACCTTTACGAATAGGTTGGTCGAGGACTGGGCGTCAAAGCCGCGTTCCGAGTTGTCGCCATAGACCGGGTAATATTCATCGGCACGAATGTCGCGGAACAGCCGGTCTTCGGTGTCGCGATCAGAGCTGTAGCGCAGGGTCAGCAGGGCGTCGCCCCGGATGCGGCCTTTGAGGTAAACCTCGCCACGCAGCCCGGAAACAGTATCTTCGAAGGGGCTGAGCGCCTGCTCGTCGATGTGAATTTCGCCGTTTTTCAAGCCGACAGAGCCTTCGATGATACCGACGAGAATGCGGTCATCGAGATCGGGTTTGAAGAGGATACGCTTGGTGTCGGAGCCGAAGCCGCTGCGCACTTTGAGGATGTCTGGCCCGGCGTTTTGCGGCGCCAGCAGGTCAAAAGTTGCTTCGCCATTGTCGATATAGGCCTGAATGCCGGGCTGATCATCACGGATGTCGGTGACGTCCCACTTGGCGTGGCGCGCGTCGAGGGTGACAACGGACGAGGCTTGGACAACGGTGCCGCGCGCATCGAGAATGCGGACCACGATAGGGATCGCGGTGCCAGGCGAGGCGGGTGCTTCTGGCGGCGCAATGATTTCGATCTTTGCGGGATCGCCGGGCGCGGTGATGGTGATTTCGGCAGATTTGCGCGTGATACCAAAGCCGTCAGCCCCGACCAGACGCAACTTGTTGGCACCCGGATTCAGCCGCAGCGCGATGAATTCCAGAGCTTGAAGGTTGCCGCCTTTCCAGGTCGCGTGTTCACCGACCCGGTCGCGTCCGATTTCCTGACCATTGACTTCAAGTTTCAGCGTCAGATCGGCAGGGCCTTTGACCCGCAGTGTCAGGCTGCGGCGGCTTACGCTGTCGCCGTCGTTGAGGACCATGAAGCCAAAGCTTTTGTCGAGCTGTTTGATGATGGTTTCGAGCGTGCCTGCGGGAACGGCATCAGCTTCGGATTGCGCATCAGCAGGCGTTTCGATCGCCTGTTCCGCAGCTGCACGGGCACCGTAGACTTGAGAGGTGGTGGCCAACCCGGCCTCGGAGCGCACAGACCGGTTGTCAGCGTTGCCAGCGTCGATCGGAAGATCGGACAGCAGGTTGCTATCGGCCGCATCACGTGCGCCCAGGGTTTCGGCACGGCGGCGCACCTCTTCCACGGCGGCCGGAGTACAGGCCTCCAGCGGAAAGTTTTCTGCGCGCAGTTCGCCGCGCTTGAGCGCAACCAGCCGCGATCCGGCCTGAAGCATGTCAGCGACACGCGAGACCCGGGGCTTAGCGCTCAGCGGGAGAGTGGAGGATTGCAGGGCAAGTACGTGGCTGATCGGCTTGAGGCCGAACAGGGAGTATTTGCCATCGCGGTCGGTGACGACGGCCAGGCCCTGTTGCGTGACGATGCGCACACCGGGCACGCCGATTTCATCTTCGCCATCAATGATGCCGTTTTCGTTGCAATCGAGGAAGACGGTGCCAACAACGGTGGCTTCGCGAGAGAATACGCCGCCCTCTGCGTTCAGCCGCACGGTTGCCCGGGCAATATTGGACTCGCGGTATTGGCCGGTGCCGGCTTGTTCACCGTAAAGCGTGGCCTCGTTGATGCGGTCGCCGCTTTTGGTTGTCGGGGTGAAACGCACAACATACTCGAGAAGCAGGCTGTCGAGCGGCTGGATCATGCCAACCTCAAACGTCAGACCACCTGCGCCGTCGGACTTGGGATCGGCGGCTTTTTTACCGTCCACCCGGGTGGTTCCTTCGACGGCAACAGCGTTGCGCGGCAGCCGGTCAGAGATGGTGGCCAGCAGCAGCGCCTGGTCCATATTGTTGGTGGCGGTCAGGGAATACAGGACAAACTCGCCCGACTGAACCTTGGTTTTATTGGCTTTCTTCTCCAAAGCGAGCGGTACGCCATAGAAAGGGTCGAGCGGAATGTCGATCAGGCCCATCGGTCCACCAGCGTAGCTGAAGGCGAGACCGTAGGAGGCTTGCGTGTCCACGCGCCGACCATAGCCAGCAAATCCCGAGCGCACGCTGGGGAAGCTGAACGCGACGGGCGGCGTCACGTCCAGGGTATAATCGCCAGCCGGAACAATTCCGAATGCGGCAAAGCCATCGGCGCCGGAAGTTGCGGAGGCGATGAGCGTGCCAGAAGCATCGCGCAGTTCCAGCAGGGTGCCGGGCACGGGTGCGTTGGTTACGCTGTTAAAGACGTAGAGACCAGGCGAGATCGGCAGTTCAGACGTGGCGGTGATGCCGGCGCAGGTCACGGTGCCGCTCAGCACGTCACCATTGGTTGACGCGATCACGCCGTCACCGGAGACCGGCGAGAGCATTTCGGCAATTGGCAGCGGAGCGGTGACAAAGACGCCGGTGTTGGGGCCGGTCTCAGTTGCGGGAACCGTTTCGACATCGCCAGTGATTTGGCTGCGCACGTCGATCTGCACCTGATCGATGCGGAGGGTGGCGTTACAGGCCGCAGAGGACACGGACAGCACGGTGTCTGTGCCGACGTCAGCATATTCCACCGCAGCGCCGGTCACGGGATCGACGAAGTCGAGGGTGATGGTTGGCGTGCTCAGTGCGGGCAGAAAAACGGTGTTGGACGGGACGTCCAGCCGGCCGTTTGTTCCGGATATCCAGGTTTCTGCCACGTTGCGAACATCGGCCTGACCGAGCTTTGCGGGCCGCAGCACGGTGAAATTCATCTCGCGGAACTGACCTACGGGATAATCGGCGGGGTAGAGGAATGCCACCGCATCCACGTCGACGGTGTCGATGGGCATCTGCGTGATGTACTGGTGCGTGGGCGTGCCTTCGATGTGATACAGGGTCTGCATCGACAGCGTCATGCCAGCGGAGATCAGTTGGGTGTTCAGCGGCACGAGATCGCGGACAAGAACGCCGGTCACGGATGTGCCGTCTACTTCGATCGGGTCGCCTTCGATGGCGTCATATCCAACAACCGCCTGCTGCGAGTTGTTGAAGAGCCGAAGGTTGAAAGTGATCTGGGATCCGGCATCGGTTTCGCGGCGGTCGAAGGATTTCTCCAGCTGCAGTGTCGCATCAACGATCTGGGTATAGCCCATGGCCTGACCCGACGAGGTCGCGCTGATGGATGTACCGGCACCTCTGCCGATCGCGGTCAGTTCCGATTGCATGGTGTCGCCGACGCTGGCGGTGGAGGACACTTCGAAAGCGTAGATCAGAGACAGAGTCTCGCCCACACTGAGGGGGACGGTGGATGCGGCGTCGACGCGGGTATCCCCGGCATCGACGATGCCATTGCCGTTGGTGTCGATAAAGAGACCCATGTCCGAGATGGCGTTGTTCTGGCCAGTTGTGTCGACCCAAAACGACATGTCGAGCATGACATTGCCGGTGTTGGTGACGGAATACTGGTGAAAGGACTGCATGCCGCGGGTCAAGACCTGGTCTGTCCAGCCGGTGATTTCGAAGGCGGGGACTGCTGCGATATCGGCCGCAACGGTGTTTGAACTGATGGTTTCAACAAGGCCCAGGCGGGCGTTGAAGTATGTTGCAGAGGCGGTGTTGCGGATTGTCAGACCAGAGGTGGCGGTCTGAGCATCTGCTGCGCCTGCGATGCAGGAGGCAAGGAGGGTCAGCGCGAGCAACACTCGGGCAAACACTTGCGAAACGTATTTTATACCGACGAAAAACATGAACTGGCGACCCGAAAACTGATACGAGGAAAGGGGGGGTAGGGTGGTCCACCCGGCAACGTGCCGGATGGACCGATGGTGATTACTCGGAAACTTGCACGGTGAATGCGAGGCGGGCGAAGCCACCGGGGATAACCGTGTTGTGGAAGCTGTCCGCAGTGGTGCCGGTCATCGTCACGCTCGACGAAGGCTCAGCAGGGAACACTGTGTAGGTGCAGGCGCCGCCGCAGGTGTGGATCGTGGTGTAGGCCGGAGCCACATCGCGGATACGCACGTTTCCTGCATTGGATGTACCGGTGTTTTCCGCTTCGATTTGGTAGCGGATGCACTGGCCCGGCTCTACGTCGAGACGGTTCTTGGTGTAGACACCTACGGTACCGTCACAGAGCGGATCGATGTACTGCATCTTGGTCAAAGTGACGTCACCCGAGACGATGGTGATCTTGTCATCAACCGCGTTGTCAGTGGTATCGACATCTGTATCGACGGCCCCGTTCAGGCTTGTCGCCAGAGTGATGGTGCCGGTTTCGGAGACACCCGCAATCGAGCTGGACGGCGTTTGCACACGGTAGATCAGGGAGATCTGATCGCCGGCTGCGAGGCCGTTGACGCCAGGCGAGATGCCATCGACAAGGTCATCAAAGTTATCGACGATGACTTCGGTCGGGTCGATCACGCCGTTCGAGTTGGCATCCCAGTAGATCGCGCCGGAGAAGTCGGTCAGACCTGTTTGAGTGATCGCACCTTCGGTGACGTTGACGTTCGAGTTGTTGGTCACGGTGTGAACCATGTCAACGATACCGCCCGGAGCTGCTTGGGTTTCTTGATCAGCAGTGATGGCAACGTCCACGACCTTGTTGATGGTCACTTGGTTGACGATCCGGTCAGATTGGCCGGTTACAGCCGACGCAACCCGAATGTCGATTGGGTTATCGCTCGGCGGATAGCCTTCGGTCGGCGTGATCACGACGATGAAGTCTTTGTTGCCGCCAGCCGGGATGGTGCCGGTGTTGGACACAACAGTGCCGTCAAGCAGTTGGAACTCAACAGTCCATCCATCTGGGATGGCCTGAGCGAGCGACAGGTTGAAGCTGTCCGAGGTGGTGCCGCCGTTTTCGACATTCATCGGGAAGGACACCGGAACGCCGGGATCGGTGTTCGTGGTGACCCAAGGCAGGCCGCCATTGGTCGGGAATGCGCCGTCGCCTTCGGAGCCAACAACATCGTTCTCAAGGTCGATGGCCGATGCGAGAACCTGACCGGTGAATTCCGCGGTCGAGCTGTCGGACGCGCCGCTGTTTTGCGAGGTCGTGGTGACGTTTGCGGTGTATTCCGACGTCGGAACCGGTGACACATTTGTTGGCAGAGTTGCCAGCAATGTCACGCGGGTGAAGTCGCCAGAAGCAAGCGGACCAACTGTGCCAACGATCGGTGTTGCGCCATCTTCACCGACCATGCGGAAGGTGGTGCCGGCGGGGAAGTCGACGTTGGAGACATCCAGCGTGTAGCTGTCGGTCACGTTCGAGGTGTTCGAGATCACGAATTCGAACGGGATCGTTGCGCCTTGGAAAACATCGACGTTGTCGCTGACGATATCGTCTGCGGTGCCGTCGGTGTCTGTGGCCGATGCTTCGGTAAGATCACGCGTGCCGTCGAGGTTGATGCGCGTGTCGTCGATTTCCAGGCTGAACTGTTCGTCAACTGTGACCGAGGCTGTGTTCGAGTCAGGGAAGGCAGTGCCGTCGACCGACTGTGATGCAACGTTCGGAATGATACCTGCAGGCGCGCTATCGATGATGGTGGCCTTGAAGGTCACGCTACCGGAACGACCCGAGGGGATCTCGCTGATCAAGAACTGTACGGTTTGCGCGGTGTCATACGACCAAGCGATGGTCTGGCCGCCGCCGTTGGTTTGGTCAGTTGCGTTGGCTGCGTTGGCTTCGCTCAACCCGCCGGATGCGTCGGACCATGTGGCGCTGTTGGGCACGTATTCCAGTCGACCGTCAAGGATATCCTGGACGATATAGTTGTCTGCCGCGGCAAGACCGGTGCTGGAGTAGGTCAGTGTGATGGTGACTTCGTCGCCGCCGTCAACGATCGCGTTGTTGCCTGTGCCGGTTGCGGGATCGACTGTCATCGACTTGACGACTTCGACGATCGCGCCGTTCGAAATGGTCAGTGTGTCGACGTTGGCGTCAACGATGGCGTTGTCGAGAACCGATGTTGCGGTGACGTCGATGTCGTCGGTGCCGGTCTGTGTCGACGAGGCCGAAGCTTCGATGATGAAACCGTACTGCTCACCAGGCGCCAAAACCGGGGTCGAAGTGATCGGTGTGGCGCTGTCGGCGACACCGTCCATGTCCGCATCCGGATAGAACACCAGGGTTGTGTCGAGTGCGCCGGTGTTCTGTTCGACCGCGGCCAGTGTAAAGCTGTCCGGTCCGTTACCATCGTTGGTCACAATGTGCGGCAAAAAGGCTTTACCACCGGGGGCAATTGCTTCATTATTGTCGGCAACAAGAGTAAGGCCTGCAACCTGCTGTACAATCGTTTCGACCTTGTTCGAGGTCACTGTGATCGTATCGCCTGAGCTGTTGGTATATGTGGCAACGGCTTGGTTGCCGATGACGGAGCCAGCTTCGGGGGCGGCAGCGTAAGCTGCTGTACCGATAACCGTTAGGATCGCGACAGCACTACAGCCGCGCTTAAAGTACGCTTGATGTTTCACGTTATTTCACCATTAAAAAAGTCTGAGTGGACGGGGGTGTGACCCCCCGGGAACTGTGGCAGTCGTTTAGTTGACGACCACCCGATACGAATTCAGGGCATTTTCCCCAGCTGGCAGTGAGGCATCGAGCGTCCAGCGGACGGCCTCGACGATTTCTTCTGGCACGGGCTCAAGGCGAACCGTCCCATCCTCTTCGATAATTTTGCGCATGGCGGGAAGGGTCGACCATTCCAGCCCTGGCAGTTCGGGGTCCATTTCTGCCTGGACCTCGAATGTGGCGTCGAGCGAGCTTTGCTCGGTGCCCATCTTCAAGCTGACGCCGTCCGGGATCGGGCCGACGATCACAAGTTCATTCACCTCGTCGTCTGTGAGGTTTTCGTGTTTGATCGTGAAGTGGATCAGTTCGCCGGGCTTGACTGTCGAGCGTTCGACAAGCTCCTCGGCACCGCTTTCGTCGATGTCGACGATATGCAGGTCGATGTGTGAACGCAGCTCACCGGCAGCGAGTGCAAGAGTACTTCCTGCCAGCATCAATGCTGCAAGACCTGCACGGGTTAAAGTTGGTACGATAGACATTACTATATTTACTCCTGTTCACTGCCGTTTCTGGCATTCGCACTACTGTTGCATCGCGTCATTCAAAGCGCCTCGGACTGAGGTAAGCGATGACTGCATTTGGCCTAACACGGCATTTTCTAACAACCTGTTACGCGGATAGGATTGATGGCCTTCAGGAGGGGGAGTTGGTCGCAAAAGCGCTGCCGAACGCCGAAAGAACGGGGCGGTGATCGCTTCGAATAGGGGCAACTAACCTAAGGTATACTGCGGTTTCGCAGGTTTTCCCCTGGTCGCGCTGTCGGCGGCTGCAATGTCTCGACAATTCTACGGAACTGCCGTCGCAAACCCCGGTATCTGCTGCGCGAACGGAATAATTGCAGCAAAAGGCGAATCGGAGAATCGGCAGTATGCCCGTCAGACTCGCTGGAGCGGCCTCTGACACTTTGGGAGTGCCGGGCGCGCGTTCGGACATGCAAAACGCAAAAGAGGCCGCCAATGGCGACCTCTGTTAACGGTGGTATCTGTCAGCTGCTGTGGCGCGACGTCTTAGATAAAGCCGGCTTCCTTGGCGATCAGCGCCGCATGGGTCCGGTTGCGCGCGTTCAGCTTGCGGCTCAGCGTCTTGACGTGCAGCTTGACCGTGACCTCTTGCAAATCCAGGTCGCGGGCGATGGCCTTGTTGGATTGTGCCTTGGTGAGGCCAACCAACACCTGCTTTTCCCGTTCCGTCAGCAAGGTATCGAAGGAATGCGAACTCTCGTCTTCCTTCTGCGCCATGAAACTGACCGGGGCAAAGGTTTCGCCCGCCGCCATAAACTTGACCGCGTTGCGCAGCGACTTCGCGGCCATCGTCTTGGGCAGGAACCCGGCGGCCCCGGCCTCAAGCGCCTCTTCGGCGACGGCGCGGGAGGCGGTGCCCGACAATATACCAACCGGGTTTCGACCGTTGACCTCGATCGCCTCTTTCAGGCCATCAAGCCCGTTCATCCCCGGCATGTCGAAATCCAGCAGCACAAGATCAAACGGGCCTTTCTGCCGGATCAGCGCCAGCGCCCCCCCCAGATCGTCTGCGGTGTGCACCTGGGTGCCATCCCCCTCGAGGAAGGCGGCAATCGTGTCTCGGACCAATTCGTGATCGTCAGCTATCAGCACGTGCATTATGTCAGTTCCTTTCCGACCGCACTCCGGCCAAACTCATTCACTTTCGGCCACTTGCCCAAATTACATCGGCTTTTGTCCGCGATATGCCGGACGCATTCATTATCCGACATGTATGCTTTAGCGTCGGCGTTCATCACCGATCAACCCTTATTTGTTTCAACAATACGACTGCAACTCACTCGCTATGCGAAAGGATATACCGATCACCCGAAATCGCCGGTGCAGTATGCCTTCACGCGAGCGTATGTTAGCGCGACAAAGATCGAACGGTAAGTAGTAAGGATATTCAGATGACCCATACCACCAAACGCACATTTTCCAGTGGCCTGATGGCTCTTGCTGCTATTGCGATGTCCGCAAGCGGCGCATGGGCCGAGATGATGGACGCCCCCAAAGGCGACATCATCCTGACCGTCAGCGGAAATATCCACGCGCATAACAATGAGGATACGGCAGCGTTTGACCTCGATATGCTCAAGGCGCTTCCGACCACCGAGTTCACCACCAGCACGATCTGGACCGATGGCCCGCAGACTTTCACCGGGGTCGAGCTCAAGACTTTCCTGGAAACGCTGGACGCGCACGGTGACATCATCGAAGCGACCGCGATCAATGACTATGCCGTCGAAATCCCGATGACCGATGCAGTTGAGGGGGGCGCGATGCTGGCCTATCTGAGCGATGGCGAGGAAATGTCACGCCGTGACAAGGGGCCGATTTGGTTGGTGTATCCCTTTGATTCGAATGACGATTACCGTTCTGAAACGATCTATAGCCGCAGCATATGGCAGCTTGACCGCCTGAGCGTGAAATAAGACCCAATTCGGAAAGCGGTAAAGATGGCGACTGGCACCAACCACCTCAACAACGAAAAAAAGTGGCATCGCGGGCTTAGGCTCGTGGCGATAGCGCTTATTCTCGGCGGCTTTGTTGCAGCCGCTTATATTGCCAGCGATCTGACCCGCAAGATTGTCGATCTGCGTGAGGTTCCGCGCGATAATATCCAGTGGAACACCGCGCAGCTTGAGGTCGACTACCTCAAAATGCGGACCGCGCTGACGGCTGCGTCCGAAAACCCCGAGGCACTGGGGCAGTTTCGCAAGCGGTATGACATCTTCTATAGCCGGGTGAAGGTGATCGAAGGCGCGACACGGACTTTGCCCATCAATGACAACGATGGGCTGCGCAGGGACCGGCAGGCTCTGGATCATTTCCTGAGAATATCAGAGCCGTTGGTCGATTCGCCCGATGCGGTTCTGCTGGCTGAATTGCCCCAGATCGAACAACGGCTAGAGGTCATCCGCGATGCGCCGCGCGATTTTGCTCTGGGCACAGTGCAGGTGATGGCGCGTATATCGGACACACAAAGGCTTGAGATCATCGACGTGTTGCGCGAACTGGCGATTGCCAGCTTCGTGGTGGTCGGCGCTTTGCTGATGTCGCTTGGGGCGGTGACGGTACAACGGGTCGAGCTGACGCGCCGTGCCTCGGAAATCACGCGGGCCGGGCGGATGCGTGAATCGACCCTGCGCGCTGCGCTCGATGCGATTGTGGTGATCGACGAAGAGGGGCGGATTTCCGATTACAACAGCTCTGCGGAGAAGCTTTTCGGCTACCACCGCGACGAAATCATTGGCCAATCGCTGGCGCAGACCATCGTGCCGCCTGCTTTTCGCGACGCGCATATCGCGGGGTTCAAGAACTACGCCTCGGCCGAAAAATCCGGCATCGTCGATCAGGGCCGGATGGAGCTGGTGGCGTTGCACAAGGACGGCCACGAGTTCCCGATTGAGATCTCAATCTCCGAGGTGACGGGCGAGACGGGGCCGAATTTTGTGTCCTACATTCGGGACATCACCGACGAGAAACTGGCCAAGGCCGAATTGCAGCAAGCCCGCGACAAGGCGCTGACCGCGTTCCGCGAAAAATCCCACTTCTTCGCCGTCATGAGCCATGAGATGCGCACGCCGCTGAATGGCATCATGTCTGCGCTGAACCTAATGCGCGACGAGCCGATGTCCGAGCGGCAAGAGCGGTTTGTCGGCATAGCCGAATCGTCAAGCCAGGTGCTGCTGTCGCATATTGACGATGTTCTGCTGATCGAACGGCTGGATTCCGGCGAAGTCAGCTCCACGCCGGTGCCGTTCCGTCCGGCCGAGCTGATCGAAGAGCTTGCCGACCGTATGCGGCCCCTTGCGAACCAGCAAAACACCGTGCTGGTCACCGAATATTCCGGCCCGGGTGTCGCCGTTTTGGGCCAGAGCCGGGCGTTTCAGCAGGTGTTGATGAATCTGGTGAGCAACGCCATCAAGTTCACGCCCAGTGGCAAGGTGACAATCCGCACCCGCGCGAAACCAACAGGCGCGTCTTCGATAAAGTTGGACATTGCGGTGATCGACACTGGTGTCGGCATTTCCACGCAAGATCAGGCGCGGATTTTCGATGATTTCGTGACAGTCGACTCGCCGTATGAACGGACCGCGTCGGGCACCGGGCTTGGACTTGGCATTGTGCGCCGGCTGGTCTCGCAGATGGGGGGCGAGGTGACTTGCGAAAGCGTGCCTGACAGAGGAACGACCTTCCGCATCACCCTCACGCTTGATCTTGCGTCTGACGAGAGCCTCGCGGAATTGCCGCCGCCCGACACGCTCGACACCGGGGCCAATGTCATACGGTCGATGAATGTTCTGATCGTTGAGGACAATCCGATCAACGCCGAAGTGCTTGAGGCTATGTTGGTGCGCGAAGGCCAAAAAGTATCGCTGGCGCGGGACGGGTTTGAGGGGGTGCATGTGGCCAGCCGCGCGCATTTCGACCTGATCCTGATGGATGTCAGCATGCCGAACATGAACGGGATAAAGGCCACGCAGGAAATTCGTGCGTCGCGCGGGCTGTCGAAAACCTCGCCGATTTATGCGGTGACCGCGCATGCGATGCCGCAGGAAGTGGAAGAGTTCATGGCCGCCGGCATGGCGGGCTGCGTTCTCAAACCGATCAAACCGGCTGCCTTGCTCAAGGTGCTGCGCGATACGGCACATGCGAAAGATGCGAGCGAAGAAAGAGACGCGGCCAGCGACAGCGCCGCTGCGCCGGTGGCCCAAGACACGATGCTCGACCATGAAACGATGGACGATCTGTCGGATCTGCTCGGGGCCGAGAAATTTGGACAGAAACTTGCGGCGTTCATCGAGGAATCCGCCAAGGCAATGACCGACATCGAAGCGGCGAGGAGCGCGGGCGATATCGAAGGTCTTCAACGACACGCCCATAAACTCGCAGGTTCCTGTGGCGTCTTTGGCGCGTCGGAACTGCATGCGGATTTGCAAACGATTGAAGCGCTGTGCAAGTCGGGCGAAGAAAAGGCCGCTCTGGAAGAAGCGGCCTCTGTCGGAAAGACTTGGGAGGCGACCCGCACCGCGCTGAACGCTGTGGCGGGTCGCGCGTAAGGCGCGTCAGGAACTGCCCAGAATGCGCTTCACATAGTTCTTGGTCTCACGATACGGCGGTACGCCGCCGTATTTGCGCACCGCACCTGGCCCGGCATTGTACGCCGCCAGCGCCAGTTTCCAGTCGCCGAACCTGTCGTATTGTTCGCGCAGGTACTTTGCGCCGCCGCGGATGTTTTGCGCCGGATCATGCGGATTGACCTTAAGATCGCGGGCCGTGCCCGGCATCAACTGCGTCAATCCGATTGCGCCCACGGGGGACCGCGCATTGCGGTTCCATCCGCTTTCCTGCTGAATCAAAGCCAGAAACAGCGCTTCGGGGATATTGTGGGCCTGTGCCTGCCGCTTGGCCTCATCGAGGTACAAAGCAACATGCTTGCCCCGCGGATTGGCCTTGATACCGGCAAGCGACGTAGGCGACGACCGATAGGCACTGCCCTTGGTCGAGGTCGTGGCATTCGCCGCCGCGCCTTCGGTCGAGGTGACGTCAACCCGCCGATCAAGCACGGCGGATTGCATTTTTAACAGCTTCATCCGGTCAGCGCCGGATTTGCTGAACAGTGAGTTGCTCATTCCTGCCGTTGGGCAGGCAAGCGCACAGATTAACAGAATTTTACTCGTTACATACAAAGTTACACCCTCCAAGAAACAGCTACCAAAGAATTGCTAACAAATTCGGAACGTGAGTCGGGTGATGCAAAAGGTGGTTAACGCGCGCGGATGGCGGGCTGCCCTATCCTTTCGAGAGTTTCAGCGCGTGATTGGGCTGTTCTGATGCGGCGCGCAGGGGCATTTTGGCCATCGGTGTGTGTGCTTTTGGGGCCGGCGCTCTGCCAAAGATCAAACAATTTTAGATATTTAGGCCCAGGTCATCCCCGAGATTCACCCTTGATCGTCATCCCGAAGGCCGACATGGCGGCGCGCGACGGCCATCGATTTCACCAGCGCATGACAGGTTTGCCCAACCTCCAGCCCCAGTTGGCGCACCGAGCGTTGGGTGATCCGCGCCAACAGCAGTTCGTCGCCAACCGTCAGCGACACCATCGCACCGGGGCCAGCGCCGGGCAGAATGCTGTCGATTACGCCCGGAATGATGTTGAGCGCCGAGGTGCCCTCGGGCCGGGCGCGCGACAGCAGGACGTCATGCGCCATGATCCGCACCCGCACCACATCGCCCGTCGCCCCGCCAATCCGCGGCAGCCACAGCGGCCCGTTCGCGCCAGTCAACCGGGTCAGGCCGTCGTCTTCATGCGCGGCAATCCGAGCCGTCAGCGTGGAGCTGGCCGCGCGCAGCCCCATACGGCGCAGCGCACGCGGATCTTGCAGGATATCGTCGGTCGGCCCGGCGCGCAGCACGCGGCCCGCGTCAATCACCACGATCCTGTCGGCCAGCCTGCGGGCCTCCTCCATATCATGCGTCACCAGCACCACGGGCATGGCCAGATGCGCCCGCAAGCGCTCAATCTCGGTGTACAGCGCTTCGCGCGTTCCATGATCCACCGCCGAAAACGGTTCATCCAGCAACAAGACCGCAGGGTCGCGCGCCAAGGCCCGCGCCACGGCGACCCGCTGTTTCTGTCCGCCCGACAGCGCATCGGGGCGGCGGGCCTCCAAGCCGTCGAGATGCACGAGACTCAATAGATCGCGCGCGCGCGCGAGATCGGCCCCGGCGGCCATCACATTGCCCAGCGCCGTCATCTGCGGAAACAGCGCATACGATTGCGGCACGAGGCCCAACCGCCGCCGATGGGTAGCCAGATTGATGCCCTGCGCAGTGTCGAGCCAGGTCTCGCCGTTCACGGCCACGCGCCCTTCGGCGGGGTGCCACAGCCCGGCAATCGTCCGCAACACGGTGGATTTCCCGGCGCCCGACGGCCCGACCAGCGCCAGCAGCTCGCCCGGCGCGACCTGAAATGCCACGTCCAGCGGGATCGGCGTGCTTGCGCGGGCTTTGACCTCAAGCGCCATCAGGACAGCCGCCGCCCGGCCCGCGCCGAGAGCCAGAAGGTCACTGCGATGGTGATAAGCGAAATGGCCAGCAACACGCCCGACATTTGCGCCGCACCGGCCATGTCAAATGCCTGCACCCGGTCATAGATCGAAATGGCGATGGTGCGGGTTTCGCCGGGGATCGAGCCGCCGACCATTAGAACGATGCCGAACTCGCCCAAGGTATGCGCGAAGGTCAGCACCATGCCGGTCAGCACGCCGGGCCAGGCCAGCGGCAATTCCACCGCCCTGAGCGCCCGCAACGGCGACATCCCGCAGCAGGCCGCCGCCTCGCGCACCTCTTGCGGCACCGCCTCAAACCCGCGCTGGGCGGGCTGGAGCGCGAAGGGCAGGTTGAACAGCACCGAGGCCGCCACCAGCCCCTCGAAGGAAAACACCAGCGAGCCGCCGAACAGGGTTTCCCAGAGGTGCCCCACCGGGCTGGCGGCGCCGAAGGCCACCAGCAGGTAAAACCCAAGCACCGTGGGCGGCAGGACCAGCGGCAGGATCACCAGCGCCTCGACCGCGCCTTTGCCGGTGAAGCGGTGGTAGGCGAGGAAGCGACCGAGGAAGATGGCGACGGGCAAGAGCAGCGCAACGGTCCACCCCGCGAGGTGCAGTGACAGCCAAAGCGCCTGCCAATCCATCAGATTTCCTCCGGCGGAGCAAAGCCGTGATTGGCAAAGATCGCTTGCGCCTCGGGGGTTTGCAGAAAGGTGAACAGCGCTTTGGCGGTGTCGCTTGCCGTGGCGGTCAGCGCCATATGTTGCCGCAACGGGCTGTGCCACTCCGCCGGGATCAAAGCCGACGTGCCCAGCGCCGCCACCGGCCCGGCAGCGGCCAGCGAGGCGGCGATCAGCCCGCCATCGGCATTGCCCGAAACCGCGAATTGTGCCGCCTGCGCGACGTTTTCGCCAAAGACCAAATGCGGTTGCAGCGGCGCCCACAGCCCCCGATGGCTCAGCGCTTCCTGTGCACGCAGGCCATAGGGCGCATGGTCGGGATTGGCGATGGCAAAGCGTTTCAGCGCGCCGCTGTCGAGCGCCGTGGCCAGACCGTCAAGCTGCGGATCAACGGCCAGCGTGCCGCCCTTGGGCACGATCAACGCCAGCCGCCCCAGCGCATAGACGGTGCCGGTGTCGGGCAGGGTGCCCTCTTTGGCGAGCCGGGTGACATAGGTTTCATCCGCCGACAGAAAGACCTCGAACGGCGCGCCATTGCGGATTTGCTGCGCCAGTGTGCCGGAGGAGCCATAGGCAACACGGATCGGCCCGCCGCCGCTGGCCGCGAATGCCGTCAGCAAATCGGGCAGGGCAAAGCGCAATGAGGCGGCGGCGGCAATGACAGGGGCGCCACCGGCCCGCGCGGGCAGGGCGAGCGCCGCGGCGCTCATCGCCAGAAAATGTCGCCGCGTCAGGTGCATGGCGGATAGGGCCCTCAATATTTCCCGAACCTTACTTTCCCTGCGCCCACGATCCAAGCCCGACCTCAGGCCAACATGGCACTGCGTCCCTTGTGGTTGTCGAATCAAATTCATTCCGTTATTCATGAATTATGGAAATAGAGATCACAGAGAAACTTGCCGCCCTGAGCCATCCGCAACGCCTTGCGGTGTTTCGCCTGTTGGTGCGGCGGTGCCCGGATGCGCTGCCTGCGGGGGAAATCGCGCAGGTGCTGGATCTGAAAGCCTCCACCGCCTCGGTCTATCTGGCGACGCTGACGCGCTCTGGGCTGATTACCCAAGCGCGGCGCGGCACCTCGCTGCTTTATGCGCTTGATCCGGGGGCGGCGCGGATGCTGGTGACGGATCTGTTTCTTGACTGTTGCCGGGGCCGCCCGGACCTTCGCCCGCCATTGCCCGAAACCGTTTCTCTGTCTGATAGGAGCGCTGCCATGACGGACCGGAAATTCAACGTCTTGTTCATCTGCACCGGAAACTCTGCCCGCTCGATCTTTGCCGAAGCCATTCTGCGGCATGAGGCGGGCGACCGTTTCAACGCCTATTCCGCCGGAACGCGCCCCTATTCCGAGCTGAACCCCTTTGCCGTGGACATGCTGAACGCAAAAGGGCTGGCGACCGGCGATCTGCGCGCCAAGACCGTGTCGGAATTTCAAGGGCCGGACGCGCCGCCATTGGACTTTGTCTTCACCGTCTGCGATCGCGCCGCGAATGAGGAGTGCCCGGCCTGGGACGGCCAACCGATCAGCGCCCATTGGGGCCTGCCCGATCCAGTCCGCGCAGAGGGGACGGACGCGGAAAAGATCCTCGCCTTTCAACAAACCTACGCAATGATGCGCCATCGTATCATGGCATTCGCGGCTTTGCCGATGGACACGCTCGACCGCGTGTCGCTTCAACACAAGGTCGATGACATCGGCCGAAACAAGGACATGATATGACCACCTATGCACTGAACGGGCTGGGCCGGATGGGCAAGCTTGCCCTGCGCCCGCTGCTGGAACGCGGCGCGACAATCGCCTGGATCAACGATGCGGTCGGTGATCCGGCGATGCAGGCGCATTTGCTGGAATTTGATTCTGTGCATGGCCGTTGGGCCGCCGACTTTGCGGCTGACGAGGCCAGCATCACCATCGACGGCACCCGCATTCCCTGTCACCAGACCGCTGATCTGGGTGCGCTGCCGCTCGACGGCGTTGATGTGGTGATCGATTGCACCGGCGTTTTCAAAACCGAGGCGGCGTTGCAGCCTTATTTCGATGCGGGGGTGAAAAAGGTGGTGGTGTCTGCGCCGGTCAAGGACGGGCCGACCGCCAATATCGTCTATGGTGTGAACAATGAGGTCTATGATCCGGCGCTGCATGCCATCGTGACGGCAGCAAGTTGCACCACCAATTGCCTCGCGCCCGTGGTCAAGGTGATCCACGAAAACATCGGCATCCGCCATGGTTCGATCACCACGATCCACGACGTGACCAACACCCAGACCATCGTGGACCGCCCCGCCAAAGACCTGCGGCGCGCGCGCTCGGCGCTTAATTCGCTGATCCCGACCACCACGGGATCGGCCACCGCGATCACGCTGATCTATCCGGAGCTGACGGGCAAGCTGAACGGCCACGCGGTGCGCGTGCCGCTGCTCAATGCCTCGCTGACCGATTGCGTGTTTGAGGTGGCGCGCGAGACGACGGCAGAGGAGGTCAACGCGCTGTTCAAGGCGGCCGCTGATGGGCCGCTGAAGGGCATTCTTGGCTATGAAACCCGGCCTTTGGTGTCGTCGGATTACACCAACGATCCGCGCTCTTCGATCATTGATGCGCCGTCGACGATGGTGGTGAACGGGACGCAGGTGAAGATCTATGCGTGGTATGACAACGAATGGGGCTATGCCAATCGGCTGGTTGATGTGGCGTTGATGGTGGGGGCCTCGGTGTGACACGCCCGCCCGGTTTTGCCGCTTATGTGGCGGTGACGGCGGCCTATTGGGCCTTTATGCTGACCGATGGCGCGCTGCGGATGTTGGTGCTGTTGCACTTTCACACGCTGGGATTCAGCCCGGTGCAGTTGGCCTATCTGTTTGTGCTCTACGAGGTCGCGGGCGTTGTCACCAACCTCTCAGCCGGCTGGATCGCGGCGCGCTTTGGCCTGACCACGACGCTTTATGCCGGGCTTGGGTTGCAGGTGGTGGCGCTCTTGGCGCTGGCGCAGCTTGATCCGGGGTGGTCGGTGGCGGCCTCGGTGGTGTTTGTGATGCTGGTGCAGGGCGCGTCGGGCGTGGCCAAGGACTTGGCCAAGATGTCATCGAAGTCGGCGGTCAAGCTGTTGGCGCCAAAGGAAAACGGTGGGTTGTTTCGCTGGGTGGCGCTGCTGACCGGGTCGAAGAACGCGGTCAAAGGGTTGGGCTTTCTGCTGGGGGCGGCGGCGCTGGGGACCGTGGGCTTTGTGCCTTCGGTGCTGGGGATGGCGGCGATCTTGGCGGTTATTCTGGCCGGTGTGGCGCTCAAGATGCCCGCTGGCCTGCCCGCCGGGCGCAAGGACGCGAAATTCCGCGAGGTGTTTTCCGACAATCGCAACATCAACTGGCTGAGCGCGGCGCGGGTTTTCCTGTTCGGCGCGCGCGATGTCTGGTTTGTGGTCGGCATCCCGATCTATTTCTACGCCGTGCTGTCGGATGGCACCGAGGCGGGCAACCGCGCGACGTTCTTTATGATCGGCACGTTTATGGCGGTCTGGATCATCCTTTACGGCGCGGTGCAGGCGGCGGCCCCGAAGCTGCTGCGCGCCAAGACCCGCCCCGACGCCGAGATCACCGCGCTGGCCCGGCATTGGGCGGCGGCGCTGTTTGTGGTGCCTGCGGTGCTGGCGGCTTTGGTGGCGATTGCGGGGGCGCCGGCGCCGTGGCTGACCGTCAGTCTGGTGATCGGGTTGTTGGTGTTTGGCGCGCTGTTTGCGGTCAATTCCGCGCTACACTCTTACCTCATCCTTGCCTTCACCAGCGCAGAGCGGGTGACGCTGGATGTGGGGTTTTACTATATGGCGAACGCGGCGGGGCGGCTGTTGGGAACGGTGCTGTCGGGGGTGGCCTATCAGCTGGGCGGTGTGGCGCTGTGCCTTGCCACCGCGGCTGTGATGATCGCGCTTGCTTGGGCGGCCACGGCCAAGCTGAAGGTGTAACAGGACAAAGGCAGCCGCAGCACAGAGCCGCGGCTGCCTTTGTTTTTAGTCGGAAATCGCACCTTCTTCGTCACGGCGCTGGTGCATCTTGGCCTTGACCCGTGCGCCGAAAATCAGCGGCAGGATAAAGCCGATGATCGCAATCGCCCACAGACCGATGGACAGCGGGCTGTCGATCAGCGTGGTCCAGTCGCCGTTGTCGATGGTCACAGCACGGCGCAGGTTGTTCTCCATCGCGTTGCCCAAAAGGGTGCCAAGGATGATCGGCACAAGTGGCACATCGAACTTGCGCAAAATCCAGCCCAGCACGCCAAACCCGATCATCACCATCAGGTCAAAGCTAGAGCCAGAAATGCCGTAGATGCCGACAAAGCTGACCATCGCCACCACCGGCATCAGGATGCGCGACGGCACCATCAGCACGCGGGTGAACAGGCCCACCATCGGGATGTTCATCGCCAGCAGCATGAAGTTGGCAATAAACAGCGCCGCGATCAGGCCCCAAACCACATCCGGGTTTTGGGTGAACAGCAGCGGGCCGGGGGTGATGTTGAGCGCGAGCAGGACCGCAAGCAGAACTGCCGTGGTGCCAGACCCCGGCACACCTAGCGCCAGCATCGGCACAAGCGCGCCACCGGCGGCGGCGTTGTTGCCTGCCTCGGGCGCGGCGACGCCACGCGGATCACCGGTGCCAAAGGTGTTGTCTTTGTCCACCAGCTTCTTCTCGAAGGAATACGAGATGAACGAACCCAGCGATGCGCCCGCACCGGGCAGAACCCCGGCAAGGAAGCCGAGAAACGAGGTACGCAGCATGGTCGGGATACATTGCTTGATCATCGACCAAGGCGGATAAAGCTTGCCGATCTTGAGCTTGCTGGCGTCGGTGTCCGAGCCGCTGTGACGGTTTTCGAGGAAGATAAACACCTCGGACAGGGCGAACAGACCAACGATGGCAACAAGGAAATCGATGCCGTCATACAGGTGCACTTCGCCGTAGGTAAAGCGCGGCACGCCCGTTTGGGTGTCAACGCCGATGGTGGCAAGGCCAAGGCCAAGCGCGGCGGCAAAGGCCGATTTCGCCTGGTTGGTCGAGGACACGCCGCCCAGCGTCATGAACGCCAGCGCAAAGAGCGCGAAATACTCGGCCGGGCCGAACAACAAAGCGATCTTGACGAGCTGCGGGGCCAGCAGGATCAGCCCCCATGTGGCAAAGAACGCGCCGACAAAGGACGCGATGCCCGACAGCGACAGTGCTTCGCCCGCAAGGCCCTTTTTGGCCATCGGGTGGCCATCAAGGCAGGTCATCATCGCCGGTTCATCGCCGGGAATGTTCAGCAGGATCGACGATATTCGCCCGCCATACATCGCGCCGTAATAGACGCTGGTCAGCAGGATAAGCGAGGGCGTCGGGCCAAGGCCCAGCGTGAACGCCAGCGGAATAAGGATGGCAACGCCGTTTGAAGGCCCAAGACCGGGCAGCGCGCCCATGATCGTGCCCAGAAAGCAGCCCAGCAGGGCAAGCCCGAGGTTCTGCCATGTGATCGCGATGGCAAAACCATCGCCAAGTGATGCAAGTGTTTCCATGTTCTTCCCTCAGAAGCCGAACGGACCGCGGGCCAGCGACAGCCCCAGAACCAGATGGAAAATAACGTAGATCCCGATCGAGGTGCCGATGCCAACGGCCACGGCCTCAACCGGGCCGGACCCCAGACGCCACGCCAGATAGGCAGCGGCAAATGCGGTGGCAAAGACAAAGCCAGCGACCGGCAGGAACTCGGCATACAGCAGCATGACGACCACGGCGGCGAACACCTCGGCCAGTTTGCCAAGTGCGGGCCAATTCGGTTCGGGATCGGGGCGCAGGGCGATGATCAGGCTCGACACGCCAAGGATGGTTGCGATGATCAGGGGGAAGGCCTTGGGGCCAACGGCGTCCGACAGGAAGCTCTCTTCGATTGCAAAAGCAGAGATTGCGAAAACAATGGCGAGCAGAATGCCGACAGCCCCGAAGATGCGATCACTCATCGGTATCTCCAATATTCGGGATATGGGTTGAAAAAAAGGGTGCCGCGATTGCCCGCGGCACCCGAAGTAGCGCCCGAAAAGGCGGCTTACTTGATGATGCCGATTTCTTTCGAGATCGACTGGATCTTGGCGACGGATTCACCAACAAAGGCTTGGAACGCATCACCTTGCAGGTCAAGCGGGGCCAGACCGTTGGCGGCCATCACGTCTTTCCATGCGTCCGAGGCATAGAGATCGGCGATTTTGCTGACCCATGCGTCATAAGCTTCGTCGGACATGCCGCCCGGTGCGTAGAACCCGCGCCAGTTGGCACCGATGGCGTCAACGCCTTGCTCTTTTGCGGTCGGGAAGTCAGCGAATTCGCCGGGCAGACGGTCGGGTGCGAGCACCGCGATCACCTTGACGTCGCCGCTGTCAACAAAGCCTTTGGCTTCGGAAATGTCACCGGTGAAAGCTTGGACAGAGCCCGCCAGAAGCTGGGTCACAGCCTCGCCGCCACCATCAAACGCGATGTATTTCACCGAACGCACGTCATCGATGCCATAAGCGTTGGCCGCGATCAGCACCTTGAGGTGATCCCAGCCACCAACAGCCGAGCCACCAGCGACCGAAATCGACGTCGGGTCGTTTTTGATCTGGTCAAGCAGTTGCGGCAGGGTGTCGATTTCGCTGTCGGCGGCTACAGCGATCACGCCATAATCCGCGCCGATCGAAGCAACCCAGCGCACTTGGTCCATCGTGTTGCCCGGATAAGCGCCCTGCGCCAGACGGGTGGATGTGGCCGAGCTGGCCGCGACAATCAGGTTGTCGGCGTCGTTACGCTTGTTGACAACTTCGGCAAAGGCCACGCCACCGCCGCCACCGGCGAGGTTGACGACCTGCATGGTGCTGTCGATCAGACCCTGATCCTGAAGCGACTTACCCACCTGACGGCAGGTGAAATCCCAACCGCCGCCGGGGTTGGCCGGTGCGATACATTCGGGGTTGTCCTGCGCCGAGGCCGCGAAAGCGGACAGCGACAGGGCGACAGCGGCAATTGCGCCGTGAGTTACGAAAAATTTCATGTGTTCCTCCTCAGTTCATTTCCGGCACGCTCCCGAGCGCCGGCAGTGCCCGTGGGAATCGGTTCTTGCGCCTCTTCCCTGCGGATGGCCGATGTGTAACGAATAGACCTGTCACGAACCTGTCATCTGGTCGGACAAGCGGAGAGAGCCGAAAAATGCGCGTGCTGATGGTCGAAGACACCGATGATCTGGCCGAGGGGGTGATGGCCCATCTCGCCCGCTCTGGCGTGGTGTGTGACCTCGCGCCCTGCCTTGCGGATGCGCGCGATTGCATGGCGGTCCAACGGTATGACGCGCTGATCCTTGATATCAACCTGCCCGATGGTTCGGGCCTGACGCTGCTGCGCGAGATGCGGCGCGAGACGGACCGGACGCCTGTGCTGATGCTAACGGCGCTGACCTCGGTCGATGACCGGGTGGCGGCGCTGGATCAGGGGGCGGATGATTACCTTGGCAAACCGTTCGACCAGCGCGAGCTTGAGGCGCGCTTGCGGGCGTTGATCCGGCGCGAGGCGGACCGCAAGGAAGAGCAGATCACGCTTGGCTCGCTGGTGTTCGCGCCCAAGGACGGCAGCGCGATGCTGAACGGCAAACCGCTTAATCTGGCGCGGCGCGAGGCGGCGTTGCTGCACATGCTGATCCGCCATCCGGGGCAATACCTGTCCAAGACGCGGCTCTACGATTCGCTTTACGGCTTTGATGACGCAGATGTTGGGGTGAATGCGATCGAGCTGTACATCGCCCGATTGCGCAAGAAATTCGCTGGCAGCGATGTGGCGATCACCACCCAGCGCGGCGTGGGCTATCGGATCCATCACGATGGTTAAGCTGCACGCCCCGCGCAGCCTTGCCGCGCGCGTTTTGGGGGCGGTGCTGGCGATCCTGCTGCTGGGCGGTGTTTTGGTGGCCGGATCGACCTGGTGGAACGGGCAACAGGCGGCGCGGCAGGCCTATGACCGCATTCTTCTGGGCGCGGCCAATGACATCGCGGAATCGATCCGCATTCAGGACGGCGCGCCGATTGTCGATCTGCCGGTCTCGGCGTTCGAGCTTTTGGCGCAGGCGCCCGATGACCGGATTTACTATTCTGTGCGCGGGCCGAATGGCGATTTTGTCACCGGCTTTGACCTGCAAACCAAGATCGACGCCCCCCGGCGCAGCAACGTCGGCGCGGTTTATTTCGATGACACTTTGCAAGGCGAGCCGGCGCGGTTTGTCCGCGTGGCGCGGCGGTTTGTGGAGCGTGAATTTTCGGGGCCGGTCGAGGTGATCGTTGGCCAGACCCTGCGCGCGCGAAAGGCGCTGACCTCGGATCTGATGCTGGACGCTTTGCTGCCGATGGCGGTGGCTGGGCTGGCGCTGATGCTGATTTCCTGGGGGGTGATCCGCACCGCGCTGCGCCCCTTGGATGCGATCACCGACAACCTTGCCAGCCGCGATCCCTATGACCTGACGCCGATCACCACCGAGCGTTTGCCGCATGAATTGCAGGTGATGCTGGGGGCGATGAACCGGTTTATGGGGCGGCTGGATGGGCAGGTGAACGCGATGCGCAATCTGATTTCCGACACCGCGCACCAGTTGCGCACCCCGGTTGCCGCAATCCGGGTGCAGGCTGAAATGGCGGTGTCCGAACCCGACGAAGGCCCACGGCAACGCGCGCTCGACCGGCTGTCCTTGCGCACCCGCTCGCTTGGGACGCTGCTGGACCAACTGCTTAGTCGCGCGCTTGTGGTCCACCGCAATGACAGCGCGCCGCGGGTGCCGGTGGACCTGCGCGAAGTGGCTTTGGAGATCATGGAGCGCGACGAACACGCGCTGCTTGCCCCCGGTGTCGAGCTGCGGCTTGAGATTGGGGATGCACCGGTGATGGTGCTGGCGGATGCCTTTTCGCTGGGCGAGGCGGCGCGCAATCTGCTGGGCAATGCGCTGCGTCACGGCACGCCGCCGGTGGCCCTTGGGGCCGACAGGCGCGGCGACCGGGCGATCCTTTGGGTGCGCGATGCCGGTCCTGGACCCGCGCCCGAGGTGCTGGCGCGACTGGGGGAGCGGTTCAATCGCAATGCCGGCTCGCATGAAACCAGCACCGGGATTGGGCTGTCGATTGTCAATTCCGTCGCCACCGCCTTTGGTGGCGCGGTCGAGATGCAGCCCGAAGAGGCGGGGTTTCTGGCCGCGCTTGTCTTGCCCTTGGCGGAGGATGCCAAATGATCTTGCGTCTGCTTGTTTTGAGCTGTCTTGCCCTCGCCGCGCTGCCCGCCGCTGCGCAAGAGGCCACCGCGCGGTTTGGCGCTGGCCCTACCGATTTTCTGCTGCGCTCCACCACCGATATCTCGATCATTCGCCCGGTGATCGCGCGGTTTTCCGAGCGGAATGAAGACCTTACCATCACCTATGAGCAATGGGGGTCAAACGCGCTGTTTGCCCAAAGCCGCGCCGAGTGTCAGGGCGAGGCCCGTCAGGCCGACGCGGTGTTTTCCTCGGCGATCCAACAGATGGTCTGGCTGGTCAACGCCGCCTGCGCCTTTCCGCATCGCTCGCCCGCGACGCAGGGTTTGCCCGCCACACGGCGCTGGCGCGATGAGCTTTGGGGCATCACAACTGAGCCTGCGGTCATCGCCTATAACACCCGTTTGCTGGATGGCAGCGAGGTGCCGCGCAGCCGCTTTGCGCTGCTGGATGCGCTGCGGGCCAAGCCCGAACTGTACCGCGAAAAGATTGCGACTTACGATATTGCGGAGTCCGGGTTGGGCTATCTTTTTGCCTATAGCGACAGTCTTGAGGCAACGACGTTTGGTGCCTTGCTCGAAGGGTTTGCGCGGGTCGATGCCGTGGCAACCTGTTGTTCCGCCGAGATTATTGCGGGCGTGGCCGAGGGGCGATACCTTATCGCTTACAATGTGCTTGGGTCCTATGTGGCCAATGCCGCCGCGCCCGAGGTGGGCACAATTTTGCCGGAGGATTACACCCTCGTCTTGTCGCGCGCTTACATGATCCCGCGTGGGGCGCGCCAGAAAGAGGCGGCTGCGGCTTTGCTCGATTTCCTGCTCACGCCAGAAGCGCAGACCCTGTTGGCGCAGGCCGGATTGGTGACAGAGATGTCGCCGATTGACACCGGTCTTGCCCCAAGTGCGCGCCGGTCCATCCCGCTGTCGCCGGCGCTTTTGGTGGCGTTGGACGCCAATCGGCGGGCGTTACTGCTCAACTTCTGGCGCGAGACGTTTCAGGCGGGCGAGGGGCGCTAGCACCGCAGCGCGCCGGGTGAGGGCAGTTGCGATTGGCGCGAAATCTTTGCATTCATGATGCGGAACTATTTGAAGAAAGGCCTCTGGATGGAGAGCTATGCTGATGGGCAACCTGTGGCTTGTCGGGGCCTGACCTGATGGCGCGCAAAGTGGATATCGACGGGCTTGCCATCGAAGCACTTGCCTTGCTCGACCAGCCGGGGCGGCGGTTTGTGGCCATCGCAGGCGCGCCCGGATCGGGGAAAAGCACAACGGTCGAGTGGCTGTTGGAGCGCATCGAACAGAGCCATCCGGGGCAGGCCGCGATCCTGCCAATGGACGGATTTCACTATGACGACGCCGTGCTGCACCAGATGGGCCGACACCCGTGGAAAGGCGCGCCGGATACGTTTGATGTTGGCGGGCTGGCCTCGGTTCTGGAGCGTTTGGCGACGACGCAAGACAGCGTTGCGGTGCCGGTGTTCGACCGTGACCTGGAGATTTCGCGCGGCTCGGCGCGGCTGATCGGGCCGGACGCGCGGTTGATCTTGTGTGAGGGCAATTACCTGCTGCTGAACCGCGCGCCTTGGGATGCGCTGGCCGACAGGTTTGATTTGACCGCGATGATCGAGGTGGCAGAGCCGGTGCTGGCCGCGCGCCTGCGCGCCCGGTGGGTGCACTACGCCCTGACTGACGCGCAGATCCATCAGAAGCTGGAGCATAACGATCTGCCCAACTGGCGCTGTGTGCGCGATGAAAGCCGTGCGGCCGATGTGACGCTGGTGCAATAGGGGGCGGCTTTGCGGGGCGGGGGCTTTGGCGCGAGTTCGAAACGACAAAGGGTCGGCGCAGTTGCCTGCACCGACCCCTTAAAGTCATTCAGTCGAAGCGATTAGCCTTCGTATTCGGGCTGTGCTTCGAGCGAGTCTTCGGTCGCATCGATGTACACCCGGAAGTCACCACCGCCATCGGCACGCTGAATGTTCAGCTCGTCGAAGGTCACGGCAACCTGATGCTCGCCCAGACCAAGGAAACCACCGATGTCGAGGATAACGCGCTCAACTTTGCCGTCGTCGCTCAGGATCAGTTCGGAAACTTCACCAACGTCTTCGTCGTTCACACCGTAAACGCGCGCGCCGGTCAGGTTTTCCGAGGTCATTTCTTCGAGCTCAGCAGCAACAAAGCCGTCACGGGTCACATCGGGGCGCATCAGCATTTCGCGCTCCATGTTGCCCATGTTGGCGTCATGGTCTTTCGCCATCTTGTCGTCGGCCATTTTGTCTTTCGCCATATCGTCGGTTTTCACAACGTCGACGTCCTGGGCAACGGTTTCAGTCGTCGCGTCGGTTTTGGCAACGACGTCGGACTCAACTTCAACTTCGGTTTCCATTTCGGCCTTGTCGGCGTCCATGTCCATGTTGTTGCGTTCAAAGATTTCGGCGTCTTCGAGCATCTGACGCGATGCGTTCACAACGAGGAAGTATTCGCCTTCGTCATCTTCGTCCGCGACAAACTTCAGCTGGTCCATCGAGATGGTGACGTCTTTTTCACCAATGCCGAGGAAGCCGCCGATGCCGACGATCACAGCGTTGACCTTGCCATCGCGGCTCAGGATCACTTCGTTCACTTCACCGATGTCATCCCAGCCGTCGTCGATGTCGACAACTTCGTCGCCGGTTTCGTTTTCGGTGGCGTAGATCCGCGAGCCGATCAGCTCGGATGCATAGATGTTTGTGGCTGAGTCAAACTCGAAGTTTGGCATCACGCCAACGTGGCTGGCGGCGTATGCTCCGCTGCTCATGACCAGGGCGATTGCGGCGGTTGAAAGAAACTTTTTCATCGTAAACTCCTCACTTGTTTCGAACGTCCATTTCAAGACGTGATGTACTGTACTAACGAGCGATCAAAGGAATGGTTCCGCGAATTCGCTCATTTTTTTATTTTATTTTACAGGTGCTTGCTGGTTTTCTCCTGTTGCGGGGGATTCACGAGTGCCAAGAAAGTTCCCAAAAGAATTCCAGCCTTCCAGGTTGTCACAGATGGCTTTGAACACCATCAGGATCGGCACCGCTGTCAGGGCACCGGCGACCCCCCAAAGCCAAGTCCAAAGGATCACCGAGAGGAAGACGGAAACCGTGTTCATCTCCATGTTTCGGCCCAGAATAAGGGGTGTCAGGATTTGGCCTTCGAGGGAGGTCAGCGCGAAGTAGGTGGCGGGAACCAACATGGCGTAGGGCAGGCTGTCGAAGGTGATGATGGCGAAACCGGCAATCATCGCCGAGCCGACCATCGCGCCCAAAAACGGCAGGAAGTTCAGCGCAAAGGCGAAGGCACCCCAGACGTAAGGGTAGGGCACGCCAAGCGCCCACATCGCCAGTCCGACCGCCACGCCCAAGATCGCATTGATCACGGTGATCGACAGCAAATACCGCGAGATGCCGCGTTCGATGCTGTGCAGAATGTGCAGCGTGCGCTTTTTGTCGGTCAGGCGGGGGTAGAGGTCGATCAGCTTGGAATAGAACAGATCGCCCGAGGCCAGCATCAACATCGCGAGGATCAGCCCGACAACCAAAGAGGTGCCAAAGCTGGCAAGGCTGCCGATGGTGGCTTTGAGAAGACCGGGCTGTTGCACCACAACGGTTTGCGATTTCTCGCCGCTTGGGGTCGCCATCTTTTCCATCTCTTCCGAGGCGCTTTGCACGGATTCAACGGATTGGATGATCGAGGAGAGGCGGGATTTAAGCTGGCGCGAAATCTCGGGTGCGTCATCGATCCATGAGCCGATAACGCCGCCAAGGATGTAGGTGGCAAAAACGCCGGCCACAGCAATCGCCAGAACCAAAGCAACCGCCGTCAGGGGCGGGGCAATTCCGGCACGACGGGCCGCCCGGACAACCGGGCTCATCGTCAGAGTCAGCAACACACCCAGCACGACCGGCAGGATGAGATCCTTGGCATAGTAGATGGAGCTGAATGCGATCAGAAGAAAGATGCAGTTGAGCAATATCCGGATGCGGCGCAGTTCATTCTGCATACTTTTTCCCCCAAAAAGCCAGGGCGGCCGGCGATGTGCCGGCCGCCACCACAGCGTCAGTGGCGCGAGAGCCAATCGTCGACTTCACGCTCTGCTTCTTCACGGCTCTTGCCGTAGGCTTCCTGAATTTGGCCTTCCAGCTTCTTGCGGTCGCCCGCGGCTTGGTCGAGCTGGTCGTTGGTCAGTTCGCCCCATTGTTTCTGGGCGCTGCCTTTGAATTGTTCCCACTTACCTTCGATTTGATCCCAGTTCATGATCATCGTCTCCCTAGTTAAAACACAATTGATGAACGCGAGGTTCAGGCCATCAACACCAGCGATCCCGAAATGGTTCCTCAAAGTTTTGCGCTCTAAAAATATAGGTTTTCAGGCGGAACCAAACCGGTGTTCAGGCGTTTGTCGACGCATCGGATGGCAACTGATCACATGCATTTGCCTGACCTGAAACGTATTGGAGGCCAGCGCAGTGACCGAAATGACAGACCATGGCCGCAAAGCGCGCACGCCTCTTGGGATACCGGCCAAGGGCTGGAAAGACATCGCATTTCGCGTCAAGGATGAGGTCGGCGACGACCGTATCGGGCTGATTGCCGCCGGCATCGCCTTTTACGCGCTTCTGGCGATTTTCCCGGCCGTGACAGCGCTTGTTGCCATTGGCGGGCTGATCATGGAGCCGTCGACGATTGTCGATCAACTCTCTGCCGTCACCGGATTTCTGCCGCAAGAGGCGGCGGCAATCATCATCGACCAAGCCACCGAGGTTGCCGGCAGTGAAGAGGGCGGATTGGGCCTCGCGGCGTTCTTTGGCCTTGGGTTGGCGATGTATTCGGCGTCCAAGGGGATGAGCAGTTTGATCCAGGGTCTGAACGTGGCTTATGACGAAGACGAAAAGCGCGGCTTCCTGTTCTTGCAGCTGCAAAACATCGGTTTGACGGCGTTGTTGGTCATCGGGCTTCTGATCGGGCTGATGGCAACCTTGGCCTTGCCGACCGTTCTCGCGTTGTTCAACTTTGGGTTCCTCACCGAAATTCTGGTCTCTGTTGGGTCATTGATCATTCTGATGGGCCTCACGCTGATGGGCCTGGCGCTGATCTATCGCTTCGGCCCCTCGCGCGCCGATGCAAAGTGGCGCTGGGTTTCGCCCGGTGCGCTTATCGCCGGGATCGGCTGGCTGGTGGCGTCGGCGGGGTTTGCGATCTACGTCGGCAACTTTGGCTCGTACAACGAAAGCTTTGGTGCGCTGGCCGGTGTGATCGTCATGCTGACATGGCTTTGGATGTCGTCGTTCATCATTCTGCTCGGGGCGGAAATCAACGGCGAGATCGAAGCGCAGACCAAGATCGACACAACAACCGGCGCGGCGCAACCGATGGGCGAGCGCGGCGCAACCAAGGCTGATAATCTTGGCGAAACTGCGGGTTGACCGGGGCTTGAGGGCGTTTTTAACGCAAAGTTGAGCGAGTTATTGCCAACAAAAGCTATTTAACGTTTCTTTGCGGCTGTGTAGTTTGTACTGGTTGTCGCTCTTTGCATAAAAATAGGTTTTAGGAGCCCGCTGGTGAACCCTACTCCGCACCCCAGGCAACATGAACGCCTGGCCGCCCTCGAGAGTTATAAAATACTTGATACCGAGCGCGACCCGACCTTTGATGAGATTGTCGAGCTGGCTGCGCGTATCTGTGACGCTCCGATCTCAGTGATCAACCTGATCGACGACAAGCGGCAGTGGTTCAAGGCCGAGGTCGGGCTGGGTGTGCGCGAGACGCCGCTTGAGACTTCGCTATGTGCGCATGTCATTCTGCAGGACGAATTTGTCGAGATAAACGACACGCTGACCGACCCGCGTTTTTCCGACAATCCGCTGTGTCTCGATGACGATGGGTTGCGGTTTTACGCCGGGGCGCAGTTGATCGACCCCAACGGTCTGCCGATTGGCACGCTTTGTGTGCTCGACCGATCCAAGCGGACCTTGACCGATCTTCAACGTCAGGCGCTGCGGGTGTTGTCCAAGCAGGTGATGAACCAGTTGGAACTGCGCCGCTCGCTTGAGCAGCAGTGTATTCTGCGCCAGGAAATCGACCACAGGGTGAAGAATTCGCTGCAAACGGTGTCGTCGGTGATCGGGCTTTACGCCCGCAGTCTTAAAAATGACGAAGCGGTTGCGACCCTGCATAAGGTCAAGGCGCAGGTCGAGTCGATCAGCGCGCTGCACGCCGAGCTTCAGGCCTCGAGCAACGCTTCGACCGTTGATTTGCAACGCTTTCTTGGCCGCGTCTGCGAATTGTTGCAGGGCAGTGCGCCCGGCAATGTTGAAGTGCATTGCGATCTTGAGCGGTTGGATGTCACCTCGGCCAAGGCCAACGCGCTTGGCATTATTGCCAATGAATTTGTCGCCAATGCCATCAAACACGGGTTTCCCGAAGGCCACAAAGGCAAGGTGCGCATCAAGGTCGAAGAGTTGGGTGACGGCGTGTATCAGATGACCTGTACCGACAACGGTCTGGGCTCTGCGATCCAGCCCAGCGCCCCCAGCCGCGCCGATTCAATTGGCAAAATGATCATGCAGTCGGCGGCGATGCAGATTGAAGGCGAGCTGAGTATCGAATTCACCACGAATGGTACGTCGATGACGTTGGTGTTCAAGAATGACTAGGGGCCGATGACGGCTTAGGCCAGGCTGCGGAAGTGTTCATGTGGCACGTCGAGCATCCAGCGGACGGCGTTTGAAACCGGTTCAAACGCCACCTCTGCCCCCAGCATGGACCGCGCGAGAGAGGTGAGCACGGTGTGCCCGAAGCCGGCGCTTTTGGTTTGCGCCTCGAACTTGATACCGGATTCCAGCCATTCAAACCGAAGCCGCGGCGCACCGCCTTCGGTGTGCACCTGCCACGTCACATCAATCACGCCAGACTCGCCGCGAAGCGCGCCATATTTGGCGGAATTGGTCGCCAATTCATGCAGAGACATGCCGATGGTCTGCACCGCTTGCGGCAGCAATTCGACCGAAGGGCCACCAATCCGCACGCTTTGCCCGATGTGATGGACAAACGGCGACAGATGCCGATTCACCAGCTTGTCGAGGCCAACCGTTGTCCAATTGCCCTGCACCAGTAAATCGGTGGTGTCGGACAGTGCGCTGATGCGGTTGCCGAATTTCTCGTTGAACTCTTCCATCGTGGTGGCATTGCGCGCGGTCTGGCGCTGGATCGAAGAGACGATGGCCAGCATGTTCTTGGCGCGGTGGATCACCTCTTTGGTGATGATGTCGCGGGCCTCTTCGGCGCGGCGCAATTCGGTGACATCGCGGTGGATGTTGGAGATGGCGATGATCTCGCCGCTGGCCGCACGGATCGGCGCACACGTCACCCAAACCATCCGCTCGGTGCCATCTTTGCCAACCCGCGTTGCCTCAAAGCTTTTCAGCGTGCCGGCGATGATTTCGTCGCGATAGTCGGAGACGCGCTTGGGCCATCCTTCGGGATACAGGATCTCGAGCGACCGGCCGATCACCTCTTTGTCGGTGTATTTATACAGGCTGCGGGCGGCCGGGTTCCACGTCAGAATTTTGCCATCAAGATCATAGGTCAGGATCGCGTCCCGCGTGGTCGCGACCAGCGCCGACAGCACGCCCTCATCCAGGCTGGCGCGTTCGATATCTTCGATTTCGCGGTGACGCGCGGTGATATTGCGATGCTGAATCAACAGCGCGTGCGCGCCGCCCCAGGGCATTCGGGCGGCTGTCAATTCAAACCAGCGTTTCTCGGTGATGCTGTCACAGGGATATTCGCAGCGAAATTCGCCGCCGTCGCGCAGCAGCTTTTGCAGTCCTTGATTGACGACCGGGGCCTCGGCAGTGCAATCGCCCGTCGCGGTGCCGCAAATCGTGAAATAGTTCGAGCCGACGTAAAAAGAGTCGGTGTCGCCGCCATTGTCGGCGCAGAACTTTTGCCAAGCGGTATTGGCGGCAAGGACCACGCCGTTGTGGTCGACAAGGACAACCTCATCGGCCATCGCCTCGATCAGACCGCGGCCCATATCGCCAAGCCCATCCGAGTGCGGCGTTCTGGGCAGCGTCGTGCTGGCAGCGTCGTCGATCATATCTGCCAGTCACCTCCTGCAATCAGTCTGTTAATTTACATACGCCATATGGCCCGTCAAACAGCAAATACCCCATTGATCGGCGCCATGGGCAGCAATTTGCATTAAAAGTTAATTTTACGGGAACTTTACTTAGGGCCCGGTGTTTGCTCTCTGGAAGCGCTCTTTTGCGTCCGTCACGTCTGAACTCTTCCATTTACTGCGCCCGGTCCTTTTATCCCCAGGCCACCTCGCTTGCCGGGCGCAGTAACCTCTCCCCCTCTGTAAACCTGCCTCGCAATACCCCGCTGTGCACCTGCGCAACATGTCGCTCAGATGACACGGAGTTTACCTGTGGCGGGACCGCAGGAGGAACCTTTGGCAGTGCAAGGCGTTGATATCCCAGAGACCCGGCCAGCACGTGGCCCCGGTCAGAGCCCGTCTCATGCAGAAAGGATATTCCCATGCTCCACTGGGCACTCGTCTTCCTCGTTGTCGCCATCATTGCCGCGGTTTTTGGTTTCGGCGGCATCGCCTCCGCATCGGCAGGTATTGCGCAGATCCTGTTCTTTATCTTTCTCGCGCTGTTCGTCGTGGCGCTTATCATGCGCGCCATGCGGCAATAACCTGATGCCACTTAAGCTCAGAATGTAAAAATGCCGGGCCTAAAACCCGGCATTTTACGCTTTAGAAGTGACGTGGGGTCAAACCTTGAGCGGTTCGGTCGACGAGAAGAACATCGCTTGACTGACGGCCGATCTGACTTGCTCTTCCTTGTAGGGTTTCGAGATCAGGAAAGCCGGTTCAGGGCGTTCGCCGGTCAAAAGACGCTCGGGGAAGGCGGTGATGAAGATCACCGGAACATCGCCAAGGCTTGGCAGCAGGTCGTTGACCGCATCGATGCCCGAGGAATTGTCGGCAAGCTGGATGTCCGCGAGGATAAGGTCAGGACGCTCGGCGTTGCCCATCTCAACAGCGGCGGCGCGGGTGCGAGCAATGCCAACAACCTGGTGGCCAACGTCGGACACGATGCTTTCGATATCCATCGCGATAACGGCTTCGTCTTCGATGATCATCACCCGGCCCGAGACACTGCGCGCCATTTCTTCGTGGGCGATTTGCAGCAGGTGGTTCACCTCATCGGTGTCGGTCTGCATGATCTGCGCGACTTCGGTGCGGTCAAAATCTTCGACCGTGTGCAACAAAAGCGCCTCGCGGGTGTTTTCGGTCAGGCGGGCAAGGTGCTTTTGCGCCTTGGCACGCAGGCCGGTCTCGTCGCGGTCAACAGGGGCACCGGTGCTTGACCAGATCGAATGGAACGCGCTGAAAAGCGACACCTTGACCGATTTATCCGCAGTCAGGATCGAACGGTCCTGAAGGATCGCTTCGAGCGTGGCAATTGCATACTGATCGCCGCCGCTTTGTGATCCGGTCAACGCCCGGGCATACCGGCGCAGATACGGAAGACACGCGCCGATCTGATCCGAAACCTGTTGTTGTGTTGCTGTCGCGTCCATTTTTTGTGGCCCTTGTTTGAAAAAGTTCGGAACTAAACGCACAGTACCGTAGTTTGGTTCCAAGACGCAGTATAGAGTGCCAAAAGAATTGCGCAGAGGCTAGATATGTCGAAATACAGTAAAGAAGATCCGCGGGACGCCGCTGCGATGATCGATGACAACTTGAGAAAAGTATATAACGAGCTGGCCAGCGAAGAGCTGCCGGACCGTTTCAAAGACTTGCTATCCAAGCTTCAATCCTCCGGCGGGGAAGCGGAGATAGCAGAATGACCGCGAAAAATCCACGTGATGAGCTGGTAGAGCATCTACCGGCGCTAAGGGCATTCGCGATAAGTCTTGCCCGCAACAGCGCCACAGCTGACGACATGGTACAAGATACCATCGTTAAAGCGTGGTCCAATATCGATAAATTCGAAGTGGGCACCAACCTGCGTGCTTGGCTTTTCACGATATTGCGCAACAATTTCTATTCGAGCCGTCGCAAAGCAAACCGTGAGGTTTCCGATGTCGACGGTATTTTTGCGGGCCGCGTCGCCGAGAAGCCGGCGCATGACGGACGCTTGCAGATGCAGGAATTCCGCCGCGCTCTGGACATGTTGATCGACGAACAGCGTGAGGCTTTGATCCTCGTGGGGGCCTCTGGGTTCACCTATGAAGAAGCCGCCGACATGTGCGGCGTCGCCGTTGGAACGATCAAAAGCCGCGTCAATCGTGGCCGGGTGAAGCTTGCCGAATTGCTGCACCTCGAGAAGGGCGAAGACCCCGCAGGGATGACGGACAGCGCGACACTCGCGGTTGTGGCCGCAGGTGGCAGCACGCCTTTCTGATGAAATTACACGGCTCAGACGCTCCTTGGTATCGCAGCCTTGCGGTTCAGACGTTCATTTTCCTCTCGATCGCTTTGTTGCCGATCGGGTTGATCTCGGTCTGGCAAACCCGCGAAGTCACCGAAGAGGCACGCGCCTTTTCGGCCCTGTCGTTGCGGTCATCGACCGAGCGGGCGGTGCTGAATGAGCGTGGCATTGTGCAGGGGGCGTTGGGCGCGGCGGGTGCCTTTGCCGGGATGTCGAGCCAGTTCGTGAACAACCGCAACCTGTGCCAATCGCAGCTGAACCGATACGTCAGCGGCAATGACCGGGTCAGTGAGGCGTCCTTTGTGCTCGCCTCGGGGGAAACTTTGTGTTCCGCCTCGGGCCGCACGCCCGATTTGGCCGGCACATACGCGATGGAGCAGATGTCGCTGGTGGCCAAGCCGACGGCCTATATGGCGATGGGCGGGGCCGAGAGCGACACCCCGGAAATCCGGGTTGCGCACCCGGTCCTGTCGGACTCGACCAACGGCTATATCGTCATCACGCTGATCCACATCGCGCCGGTGCTGGACATCAAATCCCAGGGCCCACGGTTTCTTGGCGCTGTCACATCGGACGTGCGCGGCAATATCTATACCTCTCCTGCCCAGCGTGAGAGCCTGGCAAACGAACTGCCGCGCGACGGCTTTCTTGCCAGCTTCAAGCCAGAAGAACCGGTGTTTCGCGCGACCAACGGACTTGGGGCCACACGCACCTATTCCGTGGCGGCCATCGTTCCCGACGCGCTTTATGCGGTTGTGATCTGGGATCATGGCGGTGGCGGCGCGAGCACGTTGGGCCTTCGGGTGTCTCCCATTCTGTTCCCGGTCCTGATGTGGCTGGCCAGCCTTGCCGTGGCGATGTTTGCGATGAACCGTCTGGTGATGCATCACGTGCGCGATCTTGGCCAACGGATGCGGCGCTTTGGCCGCGACCGCGATCTGCGGGTGTCTAAATCGACACGGCAGATGTCGTCCGAGCTTATGGAGATCAAGGCCGAATTCGAGTCGATGGCGCACGGCATCCTGCATGACGAAGCCAAATTGCTCGACACGGTGCGCTCTAAAAACGTGTTGATCAAAGAGGTGCATCACCGTGTCAAAAATAACCTGCAACTGATCACCTCGATCATGAGCATCCAGATGCGCCAGACGGAAAACCCGGAAACCCGCGAAGTTGTTGGCCGGCTGCAAGATCGGGTGCTTGGCCTCGCGACGATCCACGAAAACCTTTATCAAATGCGCGAAAGCGGGCGGGTGGATGCCTCTAAGCTGTTGCACGAAATCGTTGATAACAGCCGCATTCTGGCCTCTGGCCAGGTCAATCCAGTCACCCACCGCGTGCATCTTGATCCGCTGGTGCTCTACCCCGATCAGGCCGCGCCTTTGTCGCTGTTGATGTCGGAACTGATGCGCAACGCGCTTGAGTTCAATGTGCCCGATGCCGAAGGGGCCAGCTGGATCGACGTATCGCTAGAGATCGACGGCATGGTGTGTACGCTGGTTGTGGCGAACTCCTGTAGGGTTGAAGCGGCAAAGCAGTATGAACACGGCGTCGGTGCCAATCTGATCCGCGCCTTCGCCGCGCAGGTCGGCGGCGAGCTGGTGGTCGATGCAGAGCCGGACCGCTATGTTGTCAAAGTCACGTTTGAGGCGACTGACTTCATTCAGCAGGGCACGGATTACTAACGGCCCTGTCCGCCCGGCGGTGCTCCCAGCGTATGGCTCACCGGCCATGTGTTGCGGCGCAAGACGGCCTCTCCCGCTTTTATACCGTCCTTGATTGGCCCGGGTCGTTGGCTCCCTTGGCTATCGCTCGTGCCACACCCACCAGCCCGACGCACCGCTTTCACGCCGCTCAGGTCACGATGGTTGCGCCGATTTGGCGTGCTCTGGTGGGTGGGTCACGCAAGGTAGATTGGCGGGCACCCATCGGCGTGGTGGGCGCAGGCGCAATGCCGTGATCTTGGGTGTGAGGCGGGGGCGAGGAGCGCGCGTCATACGGCCGTCAGCACAGGGCCAGCACAGGGTCATTTCAAGCCGCGCCAACCACCCTCTAAACAAGCAGAAGCCGGGTCTCCCGTGAGGGAGCCCGGCTTCTCTGGGGCGAACAACCTGTGTAAATTAGGCTGTCGGCTCTCCCAGCTTTTCGTCGTCGGCCTTGTCACGCGCGGCACCTGCCACACGTTTGCCCGCGGATTTGGCGGTGTTCGCAAGCGCCTCGGTCACTGTCTGGTCGCCGGGGGCACCGCTGTCGAGATCGTTCTTGAACTCACCAGCAATCTTTTCCGCCTCGTCGCGCGCGGCACCTGCGACGGCTTGCAGCTTGCGCGTTTCTTCTTGGAACACCCGCTCGGCCTCTTCGTAAAGCCGGTCGCTGTGCTCGCCCATATAGTCGTCTTCGACCTTGGTGCGCGGCAGCATGCCGGCAATCGCGGCCCCAGCAGCAAGCGCAAGCGCGCCAACCACCAGCGGCTGACGCTGGTAAAAGCTCGACAGGGCATCGGCGCCACGGCTGGCCTGCACTTTGGCAGAGCGGTGTGCATCGATTGCACGGCGGCGTGCGGCCACAACGCGGGCACGCGCCTCTTCGGTCAGCATTTCAGTGCCTTCCGCGATCTTGTTTTGCACCTGCGCGCTGGTGTCAGCGGCACGCGAGCGAAGGTTTTCGCTGGTCTGTGCGGCGCTGTCGCGGACATTGGCCGCGGTATCGGCGATCTTGTCCTTGGCATCGTTTGCGCTGTCCGACACGCGGTCCTTCACCGAAGGATCATGGCTTTTCGGGGTGGTCTGGCCAACAGGCTGGCCGGGTCTGTGTGTGGTGTTCGACATTGCTTTATCCTCTTGAAAGATTTCGGGGTCTCGGTCCGCAATCAGCGGCGGCCCACGATATCGTCATCCCATTTCGATGCGTCTTCAGCGGCCCAGCTCGGCACACGGCGGGGTGTGGCGGGCGGAGGAGGCGTGGGGCGCGGTTCGGCCACAACGAGGCTGGTGTCTTCGCGCAGCGCCGGCAGTTGCGGCGGCGGACCGGCGAAACCGTTGCGGCGCTGGCTGAACATCATCCACCCAAGGCCAACCGCGATCAGCGTGGCAGGCACCGGGTTTTCCCGCAAGGTATACGAGAACGACTTGCCGATTTCGCCACTGTGCGCGCGCACCTCTTCGACCGCATCACCAACGATGCTTTTGACCGAAAGCTTGTCGCGCAGGGCCGAAATATTGGCGGCCAGGGCGGCACGGTGCTCGGCGTTTTCACGCTCGATTTCGTTCGGAGAGCGGGTGTTATTCGCCATTGTAAGCCTCCTTTGCAGCATAGGCATCACGCTGGACGTTGCGGGCGGTGCGTGTCGGCGCGAGGCTCGACAGTTGCAGATCGCTCAGACCTTTCATCATCATCCCGGCAGCGATGCCGCCAAAGACAAGACCAACGAGCAGAGCAGCCCAGCCAGCGTCCATGCCAGCCTCGGTCAACCCGGCGACCAGCGCGGCGGCAAGAACGTGCAGCGCAACCAGCGCGACAACAACGGCACCGACGATCAGGCCAATGGCCACACCGGCCTTGTTCAGGTTTTCCGAGATCTCGGCGCGGGCCAGATCGACCTCGCCGCGTACCAAGGATGTGACGGCGTTCAGCGTGTCAGAGACCAGCGTTGCTGTGTCCCGGTTTGGGTTTTCGTGCCTCATGACGTCCTCCGTGTGGATGCGGGGCCAGTGGTTGCTGGGCCAGTGCCGGTGTAGGCTTGGCCACCTGCGGCCATCGGCGCATCATGTGCGGCGTGCTGCGTTTGTGCAGGCTGCGACGCTTTTGCGAAACGTGTCGCGGCAAAGCCGAGCAGTGCAGCGCCACCGAGGAACAAGGCGGGGTTGCGGCGGGCCAGATCGTTGGCATCGCGTACAATGGTGCCGAGGTCTTTGTCGCGGATGGCGTCGGAGACTTCTGCGAGGCCTTCGGCGAGCTGGCCAATGGTGCGCTCTTGCGGGCTGCCCGAACGCATGTCTTTGGCGGCCGAACGCAGGGCGGTTGCGACGCCGGAAACATCGTGCGCGACGCTGTCTTTTGCGTGCTCTGCGGTGTCCTGCGCCTGTTGTGCAGCGGTTTGCGCCATATCAGTTGCGGTTTCCCGCGCCGAGTCAGCCAACGCAGCAGCATTGGATTTCAGCTTCTCTGTGCCAGAGGACGCGGTGGTCGTGGACTTCGATTTGGTGGTGGTCATGGATTAATCCTCCCTTGTGATCAGCCGATAAAGTTGATGATGGCCAGTACGACAACAACAACGCCAATGATGTAGAAAATCCCGTGCATCTCGGTACCCTTTCCCTTTGGCGACCCTGTGCCGCCTTCATCGAGTAAACGCGGACAAATCGATTTGGTTCCGTCGGTGGGAACGAGAAACAGCAAAGCGCTTGTGCAATGCGGCGCGTCTGGGCAAGGCCGAAAACGGTGCAACGCCAAGCGCCGCGCGCAGAATTTCCTGCGCGCGGCGTGGCTTTTGGCCGGTCGAACCGGGGTCAATTTTCCCGATCTTCGGCGGCTGCGATGGGCTTAGCCCGGCTGTGGGGCCGGTGTGGGCGCGCGCCGAGCGGCGCGTTTTTCCCCCAGCATCAGCATCGCCGGGGTCACGATAAGGGTCAGCAGTGTTGCCACGACAAGCCCGCCCGCAATGGCACTGGAGAGTTCGGTCCACCACTGCGTGGAGGGCGCGCCATAGACGATGTCCCTTGTAAAGAAGTTGATGTTAAGCCCGATCACCATCGGCATCAGCCCCAGCGCGGTTGTCACCGACGTCAGCACCACCGGTCTGAGACGCTGTGCTCCGGTGCGCAAGGCCGCTTCTAATGGCGCGCGTCCGGCGGCTTTCAGCTCGTTGTAGGTGTCGATCAGGACGATGTTGTTGTTCACCACAATCCCGGCAAGCGCGATCACCCCGATGCCGCCCATCACCACGCCGAAGGGCCGCCCGGTGATGATCAGCCCCAAGAGCACACCGGCCACCGAAAAGATGATTGCGCTCATGACGACGAAAGCCTGATAGAAATTGTTGAACTGCATCAGCAGGATAACAAACATCAGAAAGATCGCCGAGGCAAAGGCCCCGACAAGGAACACCATCGCTTCGGTCTGATCCTCGGCCTCACCGGCAAAGGAATAGGTCACGCCGTCGGGCAGCTCTGCCGCCTCTAGAGCTGCCGTTAAAGCAATCACCTGATCGTTGACCAAAACGCCGGGGGCGACGTTGGCCTCGACCGTCAGAACGCGCTTTTCGTCGATCCGGCGGATGGTGCCGATCCGCTCAGACGGGGAAAAGCTGACGAAGTTCGAGATCGGCACAAGGCCAGAGGTGGTGGGCACCCGAAGGTTGCCGAGCTCTGCCAACGACCGCTCCTGATAGGGGAACCGTACCCGGATATCGAGCGTGCCGTCGATGTCTTCGGGGCGATAGCTCGCGACATTGATGCCTTGGGTCAAAAGCTGAACCGCCTGCCCCAGAAGGCTGACATCGGCTCCAAAGCGCGCGGCCTCGGCGCGGTTAACGTTGATCGAAACCTCGACGCCGGGCAGGGGGCGGGTGTCGGTCACATCGGTAAAGCCGCCGATCCGCGCCATGATATCGCGCACCTGTTCGACCGCCGCCGCCTGCGCCGTGGGGTTGGAGGCGCGCAGCTGCAAGTTCACCGGTTTGCCCGCCGTCGGGCCGCCGCTTTCGGTCTGCACCTGCACGTCGATCCCGGCAATGTCAGAGACATCGGCGCGGATCTCTTCGCCGATTTTGGCAGCGGTGCGCCGGGTGTCCCAATCGGTAAGCTCAAGCTGGATTGTGCCGATTGTTTCCTCGTCACCGCCGCCCGCGCTCATGGTAGAGCGCGCGTAAACGCTTGCGATTTCGTCATAATTCAACAGCCGGTTTTCCACCAAACGCACCAGCCGATCCCGTTCATAGATTGACACGTTGTCGCGCGCGCGCACCTGCACCTGCATGAAATCAGGCTCGACCGAGGGGAAAAAGCTGACGCCCTTTCCCAGCTGACCATACAACCCGAACGCGCCGAGCAGCATGGCAACCGACAGCATCAACGTCGCGCCGGGCCGCAGGAGCGCCCATTCCAGCATCCGCACATAGCCGCCGGTAAACCCGCCCATACGGCGCGGATCACCTGTTTCGGCCTCATACAACGCGGCCTTGGCCTTGGCCGATTGCGGCTGGCGTTTGCCAATCCACCCGCCCATCACCGGGATGAAAATCAGCGCCATGAACAATGAGGCAAACAGCGTCAGGATCACCGTGATCGGCAGGAACTTCATGAATTCGCCCACCATACCGGTCCAGAACAGCAGGGGGAAAAACACGCTGAGCGTAGTCGCCGTTGAGGCGATGATCGGCCAGGCCATGCGCTTGGCACCGTAGGCATAAGCCTCGCGCGGGGTCGCGCCTTCCTGCAACTTGCGGTCGGCCAGTTCGGTGGTGACAATCGCCCCGTCAACCAGCATCCCCACCACGAGGATCAGCGAAAACAAAACCACGATATTCATGGTAAAACCCAGCATCCACAGAGCTGTAACCCCGGCCAAGAACGCGCCGGGAATGGCGAGGCCGACAAGGATCGCAGAGCGAAAGCCCAGCGTAAAGACGATCACGATCATCACCAGCATCACGGCGGCGATCACGTTGGCCTCAAGATCCGAGAGCAGCGATTTCACCTGCGCGGACTGGTCCTGAAGGAAGGTCACTTCGACCGTTTCGGGCCAATCCGCCTGCAATTCCTGCACGCGGGCCTTCACTTCGGCCACCGTCTCGATGATGTTGGCACCCGAGCGTTTCTTGACCTCAAGCGCCAACGCGGGCTGGCCGTTGATCCGGGCAAAGCCGGTCGGATCGTCAAAGGCGCGTCGGATCGTGGCGACATCGCCAAAGGTCACAACGGTGCCGTCGCGCACCTTGACCGGCATCGCCATCACATCCTCAAGCCCCTCGATCAGCCCCGGCACCTTGAGCACGATGCGCCCCGAACCGCTTTCGATCGCGCCGGCCGCAATCAGCCGGTTGTTGCGCTGGATCTGGCCGATCACCTCGTCAAACGACAGGTTATAGGTCTGAAACACCGTCGGATCGATCAGCACTTCGAGGAATTCGTCGCGTTTGCCGCCAATGTCGACCTCGAGCACGCCGCCCAATCCCTCGACCTCTTCCTGAAGGGTTTCGGCCAGTTGGTTCAGCGTGCGCTCGGGCACAGGGCCAGACAGGATCGCGGTGATGATCGGAAACAGCGCGGTGTTGATCTCGTTGATCGAGATGTCATAGGCGTCTTCGGGCAATTCGCCCGCCGCCCGGTCTGCCGCTTCGCGCACCTTGTCGAGCGCCTCTTGCGCGTCGCCGCCGGGCAGGAACTCAAGCTGCACGCTGGCAAATCCTTCTGCGGCGTGGCTCTCCATCCGGTCCAAGCCGGTGATCGAGGCGAACTCGGTCTCCAGTGGTTCGATCAGCAGGCGTTCGGCGTCTGTCGGGCTGATGCCGTCGAGGCCGGTCGAGACATAGACCAGCGGCAGGGGCACCTCGGGGTTGGCCTCTTTCGGGATCGACACATAGGCAAAGGCCCCGACCGCGAGCAGCATCACCAATGCAAGGACAACGACGCGGGTCCGCGAAAAGGCGGCGTCGATCAGGGTGTTCATTGCGCGGCCTCTGCCGTTGCGGTGCGAACATCGGCCTGGGGTCGGACGGTTTCGCCATTGTTCACATAGCCTTGGCCCACCACGATAAGCTGCGCCTCATCAGGCAGCCCGGTGACCCAGACGCCATCAATCTGCGCCCGCACAATCTCGATTGGAAAGAAGCGCACGATATTGTTGTCGTCCACAGTTTTGACGCCAATCGCGCCGTCGGTGTTGAGCGACACGATGGAGGGCGAGAGGAAATGCGCGTCGACCTGGCGCACCGGGATCTGGATTTCCGCAGAAATGCCGGCAGGGATTGCGCCATCGGTGTTGGCCACGTCGATCTCGGCCAGAAAAGTGCGGGTTTCGCTCGCGGCGGAGGTGCCGACAAAGGCCACCGACCCCTCGCGCGTTTCGCCGGTGATGAACTGCACGCGCGCGGGTTGGCCGTTTTGCAACTGGCGCAGCGATTGCTGCGGCACCTGAATGGCGATGGTCAGCGGCGTGTTGTCAACAATGCGGCCCACTTGCCCGCCCGATTGAATGTATTCCCCGGTCTCAAGGTCCAGCCCCTCGATCCGCCCGGCAAACGGCGCAACGATTGTGGTGTTGTTCAAGGCTTCCTCGGCGACGGTGATCTGGGCGCGGGCACTGGCAAGGCTGGCCTGCGCTTCAGCCACGCGATCCGCAGTTGTCACGCCACGTTCACGCAGGGCGCTGGCATTGTCGTACTCGCGTTGCGCCCGGTCCAGCTCGGCTTTGGCACGCTCAAGGTCCGCCTCGCGCTGCGAGGTTTCAAACCGGGCGATGGCGGCCCCGGCGGCCACGTCCTCGCCTTTGGACACCAGAACCTCGGCAATCTGCCCCGAGGTTTCGGCGCGGATCGGGGTGTCCCGGTCGGGCAGGGCCTGCCCTTCGGCCTGAAAGAACTGGGTCACGGGTTCGGCGGTGGAGGTCATGACCGAGACGGCCACCGGCTGCGGCGTGCCGCGTTCGAGAACCTCGGCCTCGGGTGCGGACTGCAGAACAAAGCCGCTGCCCATCCAGCCGACGATCAGCACTGTAAGGATCAACGCCACCCAGAAGGACCGCGAGGCCCCTTTGTCTGACGTGAAGTTGAGCGGTTCCGGCGTGGCCGAAGCTTGGGTATTATCTGTCATGATATCCTGACTTTCGGCGGATCACGCGCCTTTTGTGCCATTAAGGCGGGTGACGGCGTTGGCAAGCCCGTCGTCGATTGCATCATAAAAGTCCGCATAGGCGCCAAGGCGCTTGCGCACATCCGCTTCCTCTTTGGGCAGTTTTTCTAGGCTTTCGAGAATGTCATCCCGCGCCTGCCGGGTGTTGCGCCGCGCGCCTTCGAGCAGCGTGACATAGGGATTGGCCGCGAGTTCAAAGTACTCCTGTCGCTCGCCCGGCTTGGCCAGCCGCTTCACCAATCCCCGCTCTTGAAGGAGGCGCATGCTAGAGCTGACACTGCCGCGGCTCACCTGTAGCTGCTTGGCCAAGGTGCCAAACGTGATCGGCGCACCCTCAAAAACCAGCAGCCCAAAGACCCGTCCCGCAATACGCGGAAGCCCCTCGCCCTGCGCGATCAGGCCGATCTTTTCGATAAAGTCATCTTTGGTCTGGTCGAGCGTGGCCATCGAAGTCTCCGCAAGCGTGGTGTTGGCGGCCACCTTTACAGAGCTGCGTCACTTTGTTCAATCATGACTGAACAAAGTGACGCGACGTTGTGAGCCGCGATGCTCTTGGTCTATCCGACAGATGTTTACGAACCGGAAACGATAACCTCAGTGCCCCAAGTCTTGCAGGCTTCGGTCAGATCGCGGGGCAGGGGGCGGTCGGTGAAAAACGCATCGACATCGGCGAGCGAGGCGATCTTGGCCGGGGCGGTGCGGCTGAATTTGGTGTGGTCGGCCACCAGAAACGTCTTGCGCGATTGGCGCAGGATCGCCCGGCTGACGTTGACCTCTTGGATGTCGAAATCCATCATATCGCCGTCCTCGTCGAGCGCGGAACAGCCAACAACGGCAAGGTCAAATTTGAACTGGCTGATGGTGTCGGCGGCCAGATTGCCAACCAGCCCGCCATCGGCGCGGCGCAGGCTGCCGCCGGTCACGATGATATCGCAATCGGGGTTGGCGACGAGGATATTGGCGACGTTCATATTGTTGCTCACCACCATCAGCTTGCTGTGATGCAGCAATTCCTGCGCCACCGCCTCGGTCGAGGTGCCGATGTTCAGAAACAGCGAGATGTCGTGCGGAATGCGCGCGGCACAGGCCTGCGCGATCGCGGATTTCGCGGCCGCGTTCAGCGAGCGACGTTCCTCGTAACGGATATTTGTGGTACCAGACGGCAGAACAGCCCCGCCGTGCACCCGTTCAAGCCGACCCGCGTCGGCCAGATCGGACAGGTCGCGCCGGATGGTCTGAAGCGTGACACCGAAATGTTCGGCCAGCCCATCCACGGTGACTTTCCCCTCGCGGCGGGCAATTTCGAGAATTTCCGGATGCCGAAAGGTTTGCGACATATTTTCGGTTTCCTTCGCCTGCCCTGAGTGACTGCACTTTTGAGGATATACCCGCATGGTACCGCCGAATTTGCGCCGCTGACAACTGCGGAACCGGGAAATACTCACCGTTCCGCGCATTTTACCGCCCGAGGCCATAAGAAATTTCTTATGGAAAAGAGGGTATTGCGGAAAAAGGAACATAAACGAAAACAAAATGGTTGATATGCGAGCGTATTCGCGCGATAAAAACCTCGGGACACAAGGGGGGAGAATCGCGTGGCACATCGCGACGTTAACAGCGTTACAGATCTGTTTATTATTGGCGGCGGCATCAACGGATGTGGCATTGCCCGTGATGCGGCTGGGCGCGGTCTGAGTGTTCGGTTGGCCGAGATGAATGATCTGGCCTCGGCCACGTCTTCCTCCTCGACCAAGCTGTTTCATGGCGGTCTGCGCTATCTCGAATATTTCGAATTTCGGCTGGTGCGCGAGGCGCTGATCGAACGCGAAACATTGCTGCGCGCCATGCCGCATATCAGCTGGCCAATGCGCTTTATTCTCCCGTATCACAAGGACATGCGCTTCGAATCCGAAACGCCGACCTCCAAGCTTTTGAGCCTGTTCATGCCCTGGATGAAGGGCCGTCGCCCGGCCTGGCTGATCCGGCTTGGCTTGTTCATGTATGACCACCTTGGCGGTCGCAAGATCCTGCCGGGCACGTCAACTCTGTCGCTCAAGGACAGCAAAGAAGGCGCGCCGCTCGAGAAACGCTTTGAGAAGGCCTATGAGTATTCCGATTGCTGGGTCGAAGACTCCCGGCTTGTGGTGCTCAATGCCCGCGACGCCGAGGCGCGTGGTGCGCGGATCATGACCCGCACCAAGGTGCTGTCTGCCGAACGAGACGGCGATCAATGGCGCATCGAAACGAAAGATACCGAAAGCGGCGAGACGGAAACCCACTTTGCGCGGATGTTGGTGAATGCCGGCGGCCCTTGGGTGGGCGACATTATCCAAAGCAAGGTTCGGATCAATTCGCGCGAAGGCGTGCGGCTTGTCCGGGGCAGCCATATCATCCTGCCCAAGCTCTATGATCATGGCAAATGTTACTTCTTTCAGGGCACCGATGGCCGGATCATTTTCGCCATTCCGTATGAGACGGATTTCACCCTGATCGGCACCACCGACGCCGAGCACAACGACCCGTCGCAAAAGCCCGAATGCACGCCCGAAGAACGCAAATACCTGCTGAACTTCGCCAACCAATATTTCGAGCAAGAGCTGCACAACGCGGATGTTGTTTGGACCTATTCCGGTGTGCGCCCTCTGTATGACGATGGCGCATCTAGTGCCACAGCGGCAACGCGGGACTATACCTTGAAGGTGGATGCCGAGGGCGGCGCGCCGATCCTCAACATCTTTGGCGGAAAAATCACCACTTATCGACGGCTGGCCGAAAGCGCGATGGAGAAGATTGGCGAACATCTGACTGTCGCCAAAGGCCCGTGGACCGCGGGCGTGCCGATGCCGGGGGGCGATTTCCCGGTGGATGGCGTTGGCCGGCTGGTGTCGGACCTGCAATCCCGCTTTGCGTTCCTCACCGATTTCTGGGCGCTGCGCCTTGTGCGGGCCTATGGCACCGACGCGGCAGGCATCCTTGAGGGGGCCAGCTCTGCCGAAGATCTTGGCCGCGATTTCGGCGCCACGCTGAGCGAACGCGAAGTGATCTGGCTGATGACCCATGAATACGCCCGAACCGCCGAAGATGTGGTCTGGCGGCGCAACAAGCTCGGCCTTCGGCTGAGCGCGGCGCAAATCGAACAACTGAACGACTGGATGGCGACACACCGCCAATCCGCGACCGCTGCGGCGGAATAGGGAGGAGATCCGCGATGACGCTGGAACTTAAGGGCGTGTCGAAATCGGTAGAGGGGCAGACGCATATCTATCCCACCGATCTGACGCTGCAAAACGGAACGATGAACGTTTTGCTGGGGCCAACATCCTCGGGCAAGACATCGCTGATGCGGCTGATGGCAGGGCTGGATGTGCCCAACACCGGCAAGGTTTTGTGGGAAGGTCAAGACGTTACCGGGATGCGCGTCCAGGATCGCAAGGTTGCGATGGTCTATCAACAGTTCATCAACTACCCCTCGATGACCGTCTATGACAACATCGCCTCGCCGATGAAATTGATGGGCGTCGATGCCAAGGAAACCGATCGCCGGGTGCGCGAAAGCGCCGACCTGATGAAGCTTGGCCCGATGCTCGACCGCAAGCCTTTGGAACTGTCGGGCGGGCAGCAACAGCGCTGCGCCTTGGCGCGGGCCTTGGTGAAAAACGCCGGTCTTGTGTTGCTCGATGAGCCGCTGGCCAACCTCGATTACAAACTGCGCGAAGAACTGCGGGTCGAAATCCCGAAGATCTTCGAAAAATCCGGTTCAATCTTTGTCTATGCCACCACCGAACCCGAAGAGGCGCTGCTTTTGGGCGGCAACACCGCAGCCCTGTGGGAGGGTAAGGTGACGCAATTCGGGCTGACGCCGCAGGTGTACCGCCAGCCGGTCGATGCGACCACGGCGCGGGTGTTTTCCGACCCGCCTATGAACTTTCTTAAGGTGTCAAAGTCCGGCAACGCGCTGCAATTCGGCGATGGCCAATCCGCACAGGCGACGGGCCGGCTCGCGCAGCTTCCTGATGGCAACTATACTGCGGGCTTCCGCCCCAACCACCTGGAAATACAGAAGCATTCCGCAGATGCGATGCAGTTCGCGGCCAAGCTTTCGGTGACCGAACTGACCGGCTCAGAAACGTTTATCCACCTCGATCACTTCGGTGAACGCTGGGTTGGTCTGATCCACGGCGTGCACAATCTGGCCTTGGGCGAACGGCTCGATGTCTGGCTCGACCCGCGTCACGTTTATATCTTTGGCGAAGACGGCAAGCTTATCGCGCCTGCTGCCTACGCTCTGGCCGCTTGAGGAGGAGCAGACTATGGCAAAGATCACGCTCGACAATCTCGCGCATTCCTATCTGCCCAAACCGCAGACTGAGGATGATTACGCGCTGAAGGAACTGAACCACGACTGGGCGGATGGCGAGGCTTATGCGCTGCTCGGTTCGTCCGGTTGCGGCAAGTCCACGCTGCTTAACATTATTTCCGGCCTGTTGCGCCCCTCTCAGGGCCGCATTCTGTTCAATGGACAGGATGTGACCAACGCGCCGACAGCCGAGCGCAACATTGCGCAGGTGTTCCAGTTTCCGGTCGTCTACGACACGATGACGGTGCAAGACAATCTGGCGTTTCCGCTGCGCAACCGCGGCCAGGACGAGGCCTATGTCGCGCAACGCGTTCAGGAAATCGGCGCAATGATCGGCATGGAGCACATGCTCAAAAGCAAGGCACAGGGGCTGACCGCCGACGCCAAGCAAAAGATCTCTCTCGGTCGGGGGATGGTGCGCAAGGACGTGAATGCGCTGCTGTTTGATGAGCCGCTGACGGTGATCGACCCGCATATGAAGTGGGAGCTGCGGACGCAGTTGAAAAAGCTGCACCACGATTTCGGCCACACGATGATTTACGTGACCCACGACCAGACCGAGGCGCTGACTTTCGCTGACAAGGTTGTGGTGATGTATGACGGTCGCGTGGTTCAGATCGGCACGCCGGAAGAGCTGTTCCAGACGCCGGAGCACACGTTTGTCGGCTATTTCATCGGCTCGCCGGGGATGAATGTCATTCCCGCCAAGGTCGAGGGCAACATCGCGCATTTCGACGGGGCGCAGATGGTGCTGAACAGTGGTTACACCGGTCTGAACGGCAAGGTCGAAATCGGCGTGCGCCCGGAGTTCGCCCGCCTGAGCCGCACCGAGGGCCTTCCGGTCACCGTGCGACGGGTCGAGGATGTGGGTCGTCACAAATTAGTACGGGCTGAGTTCTTTGGTCAGGAGATCAACATCATAGCCGACGAAGACGACGCGATCAGCGCCGATATGAACCGCGTTACCTTTGATGCGGATCACGTCAATGTCTATGCGAACGATTGGCGGGTCGCCCCCTCGGGTGCGCAGGCCAAACCGGCGGGGGAGGCCGCGTAATGGAAAAGACAGTCAACCAAAAGGCATGGTTCCTGGTTCTGCCAGTGCTTTTGCTGGTCGCGTTTTCGGCGGTTATTCCGCTGATGACCGTGGTCAATTACTCGGTGCAGGACACGTTCGGCAACAACCAGTTTTTCTGGGCCGGCCTTGAGTGGTTCGAGGAAATGCTTGCCTCGGAACGGATGTGGGATGCGCTGGGCCGTCAGCTGATGTTCTCGGCGATCATTCTGGCCATCGAAGTGCCGCTGGGCATTTTCGTCGCGCTCAACATGCCCAAGGGCGGGTTCTGGTCGTCGTTCTGCCTCGTGCTGATGTCGCTGCCGCTGCTTATTCCTTGGAACGTGGTCGGCACCATCTGGCAGATCTTTGGCCGCGTCGATATTGGCCTCTTGGGCTATACGCTGGACGCGCTGGGCATCTCGTACAACTACACCCAAGACACGGTCGCCGCCTGGATCACCATCATCGTGATGGACGTCTGGCACTGGACCTCGCTGGTGGCTTTGCTGGCCTTTGCCGGGCTGAAATCGATCCCCGACGCCTATTATCAGGCGGCCAAGATCGACCAAGCTAGCCGCTGGAAAGTGTTCCGTTTCATTGAGTTGCCCAAGATGATGGGGGTTCTGATGATCGCGATCCTGCTGCGCTTTATGGACAGCTTCATGATCTATACCGAGCCGTTTGTTGTCACCGGCGGTGGCCCCGGCAACGCCACAACCCTGTTGTCCATCGACCTTGTCAAAATGGCGCTGGGACAATTCGATCTGGGACCAGCGGCGGCCTTCTCGCTGATGTATTTCCTGGTGATCCTGCTGGTGTCTTGGGTGTTTTACACCGTGATGACCAACCTCGAAAAACGGGAGGGCTGATCGATGGCCGATACAACTGCAACCCAAACGTCGAGCCGCTCCTTCAGCCTGCCCAAGATAAAAGGCAGCGTGGTGGTGATGACGCTTTACCTTTTGTTCATGCTTTTGCCGATCTACTGGCTGCTGAACATGAGCCTCAAAACCAACACCGAGATCCTCAATTCGTTCTCTCTCTGGCCGAGCAATTTCACCTTGGCCAACTATGAAACGATCCTGACCGATCCGGCGTGGTACATGGGCTATATCAACTCGATCATCTACGTCACGATCAATACGGTGATCAGCCTCGTGGTGGCGCTGCCTGCGGCTTATGCCTTCTCGCGCTATCACTTCATGGGCGACAAGCACCTGTTCTTCTGGCTGCTGACCAACCGTATGGCCCCGCCCGCCGTGTTCGCGTTGCCGTTCTTTCAACTCTACAGCTCGGTCGGCCTGTTCGACACGCATATCGCGGTGGCCTTGGCGCACACGCTGTTCAACGTGCCGCTGGCGGTCTGGATCCTCGAGGGCTTTATGCGCGGCGTGCCGAAAGAGATCGACGAAACGGCGTATATCGACGGCTATGGCTTTGGGAAGTTCTTTATCAAGATCTTCATGCCGCTGATCGCGTCGGGCATCGGGGTTGCAGCGTTCTTCTGCTTTATGTTCTCATGGGTTGAGCTGCTGCTGTCACGCACACTTACAACGGTTGACGCCAAGCCGATTGCCGCCATCATGACCCGAACCCAAGGGGCCGCCGGAATCGACTGGGGGGTGTTGGCCGCTGCCGGGATCCTGACCATCGTGCCGGGTGCGCTGGTGATCTACTTTGTCCGCAACTACATCGCCAAGGGCTTTGCCCTGGGTCGCGTGTAAGCCTGAATTAGGGAGGAAATCCAATGGAATGGATGGCATGGACCTGGCCGACAGCGATCTTCTTTATGGTGATTGCAAGCCTGCTGATCACCTTCACGATCCTGGCGATCAAATTCCCTGAGACGCCGCGCACCGGCGTCCTCAGGATCGAAACAACGAGGGGCGACAGGCTCTTCATCACGCTTCTCGGCTCGGCCTTTATCAATCTGGCCTGGCTTGGATTGGTCGGCGCATCCCAACCTTTTGCGCTGATCGTCTGCCTGATTTACGCCGCAGCGGTGTTCCGCTGGGTGTAAACGCAGGCAAAACGGCGACGCCCCAAAGGGCCTGAGAAACCAAACGGGCGCCGCCATCGTAGCAACCAAGTTCCTACAATTGGGAGGATCAATATGAACTTGACGTTGAGATCAACAACTTCGCTGGCAATGGCACTGTCCTTGCTTGGAAGTGCCGCTTTTGCGGACATGGAAGCGGCATCTGCCTTTCTGGACAGCGAAATCGGGGACATGTCTGCGCTAAGCCGCGCCGATCAGGAAGCCGAAATGCAGTGGTTCATCGATGCCGCGGCACCGATGTCCGGCATGGAAATCAAGGTGGTGTCGGAAACCATCACCACCCACGAATATGAATCGCAGGTCCTGGCACCCGCGTTCACCGCCATCACCGGCATCAAGATCACCCATGACTTGATCGGCGAAGGCGACGTTGTCGAAAAGCTTCAGACCCAGATGCAATCGGGCGAGAACATCTATGACGCCTACATCAACGACTCGGACCTGATTGGCACCCACTGGCGCTATCAGCAGGCGCGTAACCTGACCGACTGGATGGCCGGCGAAGGCGCGGACGTGACCAACCCCGGTCTCGACCTCGACGATTTCATCGGCACAGAGTTCACCACCGCGCCCGATGGCAAGCTCTACCAGCTGCCCGACCAGCAGTTCGCGAACCTGTACTGGTTCCGCCACGACTGGTTCAACGACGACAAGAACAAAGCCGACTTCAAAGAAGCCTTTGGCTACGATCTTGGCGTTCCGGTCAACTGGGCCGCTTACGAAGACATCGCCGAGTTCTTTACCGGTCGTGACCTGAGCCACATGGGCGTCGATGGCGACGTGTTCGGCAATATGGACTACGGCAAGAAAGACCCGAGCTTGGGCTGGCGCTACACCGACGCATGGATGTCGATGGCTGGCATGGGCGATGTGGGTGAACCCAACGGCCTGCCGGTCGATGAATGGGGCATCCGGGTGAATGAAAACTCGCAGCCCACCGGCTCTTGTGTTGCGCGTGGCGGTGCCACCAACGCGCCTGCGGCTGTTTATGCCGTGACCAAAGCCATCGAATGGCTCAACAAGTACTCGCCCCCAGCGGCGGCTGGCATGACCTTCTCCGAGGCCGGCCCGATCCCGGCGCAGGGCAATGTCGCACAGCAGATGTTCTGGTACACCGCGTTTACCGCCGCAACGGTCGAGCCTGACCTGCCGGTGATGAACGAGGACGGCACGCCGAAATGGCGTATGGCGCCGTCGCCGCATGGCGTTTACTGGAAAGATGGCCAGAAAGTCGGCTATCAGGACGTGGGTTCCTGGACGCTGATGAAATCGACCCCGGTCGACCGTGCCAAGGCCGCGTGGCTCTATGCCCAGTTCGTGACATCGAAAACCGTGGACGTGAAGAAAGCCCATGTTGGCCTGACCTTTATCCGCGAGTCGACGATCCAGCACGACAGCTTCTCCGAGCGCGCGAACAAGCTTGGCGGTCTGGTCGAGTTCTATCGCTCGCCGGCGCGGACCGCATGGTCGCCCACCGGCACCAACGTACCTGATTACCCCAAGCTGGCCCAACTGTGGTGGCAGAACATCGGCGACGCAATGTCCGGTGCGAAGACCCCGCAAGAAGCGCTTGATGGCCTGTGCGCCGATCAGGAACGCGTGATGGAACGTCTGGAACGTGCTGGTATCCAAGGCGATATCGGTCCGAAGATGAACGAAGTGATGGACCCGCAGCATTGGCTGAGCCAAGACGGTGCGCCCTACGCCAAGCTTCAGAACGAAGACGAAGAGCCAAAGACGATCGCTTATGACGAGCTGATCAAGTCCTGGCAGTAAGCCTTCCTCCCAGGTCGGGGCCCTTCGGGGCCTCGGCCGCCTTTTCCCCATATTTCACGATCCCCGCCGAGACGCGTCTCGTGCATTCGCTTATCCAGAAGAGGCGGACATGACCCATATTCTCGCAATCGATCAGGGCACGACATCGACCCGCGCCATGCTGTTCGATCAATCGCTTGCCATCACCTCTTCTGCGCAAGAAGAGTTTGCCCAGCATTTCCCGGCCAGTGGCTGGGTCGAACATGATCCCGCAGAGCTTTGGTCCACCACCGCCGCCACCTGTCGCGCCGCGATTGAGAAGGCCGGATTGGGCGCAGGCGACATTGCCGCTATCGGCATCACCAACCAGCGTGAAACCACCGTTGTCTGGGATCGCAAGACCGGCAAAGCGGTTTACAATGCCATCGTCTGGCAGGACCGGCGCACCTCAGAATTCTGCCGAACCCTCAAGTCCGAAGGGTTTGAAGAGACCGTCACCGACCGCACCGGGCTTCTGCTCGATCCCTATTTTTCGGGCACCAAGCTGGCTTGGATTCTCGATAATGTTGACGGCGTGCGGCAAAGGGCCGAGGCAGGCGAATTGGTGTTTGGCACTGTCGACAGCTGGCTGGTCTGGAACCTGACCGGCGGCAAAGAGCATCTGACCGACGCCACCAACGCCGCCCGCACCATGCTGTATGATATTCGCAAGGGCCGCTGGTCTGCCACGATCTGTAAGCGGCTGAACATCCCGATGTCGATGCTGCCCGAGGTGCGCGATTGCGCCGCTGATTTTGGCGAAACCCGGCCGGATCTGTTTGGCCGCCCGATCCCGATTCGCGGCATTGCAGGCGATCAGCAGGCCGCCACCGTGGGCCAAGCCTGCTTTGAGCCGGGCATGTTGAAATCGACCTATGGCACCGGCTGCTTTGCGCTGCTCAACACGGGCGACACGCCGGTGAAATCCACCAATCGTCTGCTCACTACCATCGCCTATCAGCTTGATGGCAAACCAACTTATGCGCTTGAAGGCTCGATCTTTATTGCCGGGGCCGTGGTGCAATGGCTGCGCGACGGGCTGCAAATCATCCGCGATGCCAAAGAGACCCAAGGTCTCGCTGAACGGGCCGACACCACGCAGGGGCTGATACTGGTGCCGGCCTTCACCGGGCTGGGCGCGCCGTATTGGAACGCTGATTGCCGCGGGGCGATCTATGGCCTGACGCGCAATTCCGGCCCTGCGGAATTTGCCCGCGCCGCGCTTGAAAGCGTCGGCTTCCAGACCCGCGATCTGCTCGAAGCGATGCAGGCCGACATGGGCGGGGCAGGCGATGCTGTTCTGCGGGTCGATGGCGGCATGAGCGCGTCGAACTTTGCGATGCAGTTCCTGTCGGACATCATCGGCGCGCGGGTGGACCGGCCTAAGGTGCTGGAAACCACGGCGCTCGGTGCCGCTTGGCTGGCCGGTCAACGCGAAGGCGTGTTCCCCTCGCAGGACGAATTTGCCAAGCAATGGGCGCTCGACCGTGAGTTCACGCCTGACATGGCCGAGGACACACGTGCCGACAAATACGCCGGGTGGAAACGCGCGGTGGACGCCACTATGCGCGTTTGATCAAACCGGGGCGGCATCGGAGAGTATCCGTGCCGCCCCGCGTATTTTATTGCAGCGCTTTGTCAGTGATGGCAGTGGTGAACGCGCCTTCGGGCTCCATCGTGATCACCGGGTCCGAGCCGCCCGCCAGCAGCGTCGCAACCGTGCGCTCATAATCCGCCGCATCCAGCGCGCCGTTTGAGCCAGAAGTCAGCTTGGCCACTTCGCCCATCATGCGGATCTGGTGCGCCTCTGTCTGCGCGCCGGTTTCGTCATAGTCGAGCACGATCATCGCCGCCTCTTCGGGGTTTTCCTCGGCCCATTTCCAGCCTTTCATCGAGGCGGCGACGAATTTCTCCATCTTGGCCACAAACGCCGGATCGTCGAGGTTTTCCTCCATCACATAGAGCCCATCTTCCAAGGTGGCGACGCCCTGATCTTCGTATTTGAAGGTCACCAGTTCCTCGGGCGCAACGCCGCTGTCGATCACCTGACCGTATTCGTTATAGGTCATGGTCGAGATGCAATCGGCCTGCCGTTGCAGCAGCGGATCGACGTTAAACCCTTGTTTCAGAACCTCAACGCTGCCTTCGCCCTTGCCATCGGTTCCAATGCCCAGATGCGACATCCAGCTGAGGAAGGGGTATTCGTTGCCAAAGAACCAAACGCCGAGCGTGCGGTTTACCAGCGTTTCCGGCCCCTCGATCCCGACATCGCCCCAGCAGGTCAGCATCATGCCCGAGGATTTGAACGGCTGCGCAATATTGACCAACGGCAAGCCGTTTTCGCGTGCCGCCAGCGCGGCGGGCATCCACTCAACAATCACATCGGCCCCGCCGCCCGCGATCACCTGTGTGGGTGCAATGTCCGGCCCGCCTGGCATGACGTTAACTTCAAGCCCGGCTTCTTCGTAATAGCCGTTTTCCAGCGCCACGTAATAGCCGGCGAACTGCGCCTGCGTCACCCATTTGAGCTGCAGGTTGACCTCTTCGGCCAAGGCGGCCGAACTGAGCATCGTGGTGCCAAGCGCGGCGGTCATTATAATCTTTTTCATGGGTCGTCTCCTTGTTGAACTTTTTGTGTTGGATTTTTTGTTTCGTTTTTAATTTAAGTGTCAGCTTCGTTGCGACGGGTGCCAGAAAGTAAGCCACTTCTCGATCAGCGACGCCAGCCCATAGGCGAGGGAACCGGTGATCGCGGCGACAAGAATGGCCGACCAGACAAGACCCAGATCAAGCTGCCCGATCGAGGTCGAAATCCGAAAGCCAAGGCCTTGGGTCGGGGAGCCAAAGAACTCGGCCACGATGGCGCCGATCAGCGCCAGCGTTGTGGTGACTTTCAAGCCGTTGAAAATAAATGGCATCGCGGCGGGCAGGCGCAGTTTGACCAAGGTCACGCCCCAAGAGGCGGCATAGGTGCGCATCAAGTCGCGCTGCATCGCCGAGGTCTCTGACAGGCCCGCGACGGTGTTCACCAGCATCGGGAAATAGACCATCAGCACGACAACCGCCGCCTTGGATTGCCAGCCAAAGCCAAACCACATCACGAGGATCGGCGCGGTGCCGACGATGGGTAGGGCAGCCATGAAATTGCCCAGCGGCAGCAGCCCGCGCCGCAGGTAATCGTAGCGGTCCACCAAAAGCGCGGTCGCAAACGCCGCGCCGCAGCCGATGATATAGCCGCCCAAAGCGCCCTTCAGAATGGTCTGGGTAAAGTCGCCCCAAAGCATCCCGGCATTGGCCACAAAGGTCGCCGCAATCACGCTTGGCGGCGGCAGGATCACCTGCGGCACCTGCGTGCCACGCACGATCAGCTCCCACATGATCAGCACCGTCGCGCCAAAGATCAGTGGCACCGCGAGCCGCGCCGCACGGGTCTGCGACTTTGGCCCCCGCGCCAGCCACAGGTTAAGCGCAAAGCCGCCCGCCCAGATCACCAGCGCCAGTATCACAAGGCTCATGGCATGCCCCCCATCGCGCGCAGGGTGCGCCGTTCGAGCCAGCCCGCAAGCCAGACCAGCACCGCCGCCAGCGCCGCCGCCATCAGTAGCGCGGCCCAGACCTGCGAGGTTTGGCCATAGTAGCTGCCCGCCAGCATCCGCGCGCCAAGCCCGCCTTTTTGCACCGGCAATTCGCCAACAATCGCGCCCACCAAACTGGCGGCAATGGCGATCTTGAGCGAGGCAAATAGGTAGGGCACCGAGGCCGGAAGCCGCAGTTTGGTGAGCACAGTAAAGGCGCTGGCGTTGTAGGTCCGCATCAGGTCAAGCTGCATCATGTCGGGCGAGCGCAACCCTTTCACCATGCCAACCACCACCGGAAAGAACGACAGATAGGCCGAGATCACCGCCTTGGGGATCAGCCCCTGGATGCCGATGGAATAGAGCACCACGATGATCATCGGCGCAAGCGCGACAATCGGGATGGTCTGGCTGACGATGGCCCAAGGCATGATCGACATGTCCATGACGCGGCTGTGCACGATGCCCACCGCCAGCGCAACGCCCAGCGCCGTGCCGATGACAAAGCCCAAGAACGTCGCGCTTAGGGTGATGCCGCCGTGATAGATCAGCGAGCGGTTTGACAGGCTGCCGGATTTCACGATGCCGCGGCGTCCGTTCAGCTCTTCGTCGATGGTCGAGCGGTAGAGCTCTACCGCCACCTGATGCGGCGCCGGCAGGCGCGGGCGATCAAGGCTCCAGCTTTCGCCAAGTTGTCCAAGGTTACCTGCCACCAGCGCCCAACTGCCCATATCGCGGCGCGCCACGGCGGTTTCCGGTGCGATGGTGGCCCCGGCACGTTCGGCGCGGGTCAGCACGTCTTGCACATTCATCGGCACCACAGCGAGGTACCAGATGCCCAGCACCACCAGCACCATGGCCAGCACCGGCGGCATCCTGCGGCGCGGTGCGCTTTCCGACGCCGCCGTCATTCGCCGTACCCCGCGCGCAGCCCTTCGCGCACCCGGTGCGCGATCTCGATGAACTCTGGCGTGTCGCGGATATCAAGCGGGCGCTCGCGGGGCAGGGGGCTTTCGATCACATCGGTGATCCGCCCCGGACGCGGCGACATCACTACGATATGCGTCGACAGATACACCGCCTCGGGGATCGAATGGGTAACGAAACAAATCGTCTTCTTGGTCCGGTCCCAAAGACGCAAAACCTCTTCGTTCAGCCGGTCGCGCACGATCTCATCCAGCGCGCCAAAGGGTTCGTCCATCAGCAGGATCTCGGCATCAAATGCCAGCGCGCGGGCGATGGAGGCCCGCTGTTGCATCCCGCCCGAGAGCTGCCAAGGGAACTTCTTCTCAAACCCCGAGAGCTCGACCAATTCCAACACCCGCGACACACGTTCGCGTTGTTCGGCTTTGGAAAACCCCATGATCTCCAGCGGAAGGCGAATGTTGCCGCCAATGCTGCGCCATGGATACAGCCCTGCCGCCTGAAACACATAGCCATAGGCCCGCGCTTGCCGCGCCGCATCGGCGCTCATGCCATTGACGGTCAAATCGCCACCCGTCGGCGTTTCAAGCCCGGCGATACAGCGCAGCAAGGTGGTTTTGCCACAGCCTGACGGGCCGATGAAACTGACGAAAGAGCCGGGCGGCACATCAAGGCTCACGTCCTTCAAGGCATGCACCGGGCTGTCGGCGGTCTCAAAAGTCAGATCGAGGTGCTTGGCGGAGATCACGGGCGCGGCTGTTGTCGCACCGGTTGCCAGATCAACGTCGGTCATACTCATGCGGCGCGCACTTCGGTTGCTTGATACCCTGTCATCACACCCCCGACGCCGGAATGCCGGAGCGCTCGACCGGTCGCGGCGAGGTCAGTTCCTTCCACGTCGACAACGCCTTGTTGACCGTGGTGTTGGGTTCGCGGCGGACAAATTCGCCGTGGCCTTCCTCGGTGCGCACTTCGCCGTCCATCACCGCGACTTTGCCGCGGGTCAGGGTAAAGCGCGGCAGCCCCTTTACCTTTTGGCCTTCGAACACGTTGTAATCAATCGCGCTTTGCTGGCTGTCGGCTGCGATGGTCTTGCCCTTCTCGGGGTCCCATACAACGATATCAGCGTCCGACCCCACCTGAATGGCCCCTTTGCGAGGATAGCAATTGAGGATCTTGGCGATGTTGGTCGAGGTGACGGCAACGAACTCCTCGGGCGTCAGCCGCCCGGTCGCCACGCCGTGGGTCCAGAGCATCGGCATCCGATCCTCCAGCCCGCCGGTGCCATTGGGGATCTTGGTGAAATCGCCCAAACCGGTGCGTTTCTGCTCGGTGGTAAAGGCGCAGTGATCGGTGGCCACAACTGACAGAGAGCCGGATTGCAGGCCGGCCCAAAGGCTGTCCTGATGCTTCTTGTTGCGGAACGGCGGTGACATCACGCGGCGCGCGGCATGGTCCCAATCGGTGTTGAAATACTCGCTTTCGTCCAGCGTCAGGTGCTGGATCAGCGGCTCGCCCCAGACCCGCTTGCCTTGTTGGCGGGCGCGGCGGATGGCCTCGTGGCTGTCCTCGCAAGAGGTGTGCACGACGTAAAGCGGCACCCCAGCCATATCGGCAATCATGATCGCGCGGTTGGTGGCCTCACCCTCAACCTGCGCAGGCCGCGAATAGGCATGCGCCTCGGGGCCGGTGTTGCCCTCGGCCAAGAGCTTGGCCTGCAATTCCGCCACCACATCGCCGTTCTCGGCATGCACCATCGCGGTGCCGCCCAGTTCGGACAGGCGTTTAAAGCTGGCGTACATCTCGTCATCATTGACCATCAGCGCGCCTTTGTAGGCCATGAAGTGCTTGAAGGTGGTGATGCCCTCCTTCTCGATCACACTCTGCATCTCGTCAAACACCTGCTGCCCCCACCAGGTGACCGCCATGTGAAAGGAATAATCGCAATTCGCACGTGTCGATTTGTTGTGCCACATCTGAAGCGCATCATGCAGGCCCTGACCGGGTGCCGGCAGCGCGAAGTCGACCACCATCGTTGTGCCGCCGGCCAAAGCGGCGCGGGTGCCGCTCTCGAAATCATCGGTGGAATAGGTGCCCATGAACGGCATCTCAAGATGGGTATGCGGGTCAATCCCGCCGGGCATGACGTAACAGCCCGTCGCATCCAGCGTTTCACCGCCGCTGAGGTCAGGCCCGATCTCGGTGATCTTGCCGCCCTCAACCCGGACATCGGCCTTATAGCTCATGTCATGCGTGACGATGGTGCCATTCTTGATGACCTTGCTCATCGCTCTTTCTCCCGTTGCGTCGGCGCATGTGTCTGCGCCTTTGTTATGTCAGGTCCAGTATTTCTCTGGCTCGAAAATATCCCGGGGGTCCGGGGGCTGGCCCCCGGTCCGGTGTGTGCAATCAGACGACAATCCCCGCAGTCTCGACCACGGCGTGAAACAGCACATCTGCCCCCGCTTTGGCCCAGTCCTTGGAAATCTCTTCCGCTTCGTTGTGCGACAGCCCGTCGACGCAAGGGCACATCACCATCGCCGTCGGGGCCACTTGATTGATCCAGCAGGCATCATGCCCCGCGCCAGAGATCAGGTCACGGTGAGAATAGCCCAACCGCTCGGCTGCGCTGCGCACGGCGGTGACACAGGTCTCGTCAAATTCCACCGGATCAAACCCGCCGACCTTCTCGAATGCCACCTCAAGCCCCATGTCGTCGCAAATCTTCTGCGCCTCGGTCTTGAGCCGCGCCTCCATATCCTCGATCACCGCGAGGGTGGGCGAGCGGAAATCGACGGTGAACACCACCTTACCGGGGATCACATTGCGCGAATTTGGGAAGACCTCGATATGCCCCGCTGCGCCCACAGCATGGGGTTTGTGCGACCAGGCAATCTCGTCGACCTTGTCAAGGATGCGCGCCATGCCCAACCCGGCGTTCTTGCGCATCGGCATCGGGGTTGACCCGGTGTGCGCGTCCTTGCCCGTCACCGTGACTTGCGTCCAGGACAGGCCCTGACCGTGGGTGACAACGCCGATGTCCTTGCCCTCGGCCTCCAAAATCGGCCCCTGCTCGATGTGCAGTTCAAAGAACGCATGCATCTTGCGCGCGCCGACCTCTTCTTCGCCCCGCCAGCCGATGCGTTTCAGCTCGTCGCCAAAGGCTTTGCCCTCATGATCTTCGCGCCCGTAGGCCCAATCCTGCGTATGCACCCCGGCAAACACGCCCGAGGCCAGCATGGCGGGCGCATACCGCGTGCCTTCTTCGTTGGTCCAGTTGGTGACAACGATCGGGTGTTTGGTCTGGATGCCAAGGTCGTTCAGCGTGCGGATGATCTCTAGCCCGCCGAGCACGCCGAGCACCCCGTCATATTTGCCGCCGGTCGGCTGGGTGTCGAGGTGGCTGCCAACATAAACCGGCAGAGCCTCGGGGTCGGTGCCTTCGCGGCGGGCAAACATGTTGCCCATCTGATCAAGGCCCATCGTGCATCCCGCCTCTTCGCACCAGCGCTGAAACAGCGCGCGGCCTTCGGCGTCTTCGTCGGTCAGCGTCTGGCGATTGTTGCCGCCCGCGACGCCGGGGCCGATCTTGGCCATCTCCATGAGCGTATCCCACAGTCGGTCGCCGTTAATCGTCAGGTTTGCAGATGGTGCGTTCATGGTACCCCCGGTCGTTGTGGTGCGTGCCGCCACTTCATGATTTGACCAATCGGTCAAAGTCACGCTACCACGGGGGAGTGGTCAGTCAAGAGCGGTGCCGAGGATCGGTGCAATCGCATGAAATTTTGGCAAAGGAAGTTGGGCAGTGACGAAAAGATCAGCGCAAGAGCAATCCGGCCCCGCCAACCCGCCCCGCACCCGGATTCAGAAACGCAACCGCGAGGCCATTCTCGAAGCCGCGCTAGAGGTGTTTTCCAGCAACGGCTTTCGCGGTGCCACGCTAGACCAGATCGCCTCTGAGGCGGGATTGAGCAAGCCGAACCTGCTGTATTATTTTCCGTCAAAAGAGGCGGTTCACAGTGCTTTGCTGCACCAGTTGCTCGACACTTGGCTGGATCCGCTCAAAGAGCTCGACCACGGCGGGGAGCCGTTGGAGGAGATCCTCGAATACGTCCAGCGCAAGCTGCAATTGGCGCGGGATTACCCGCGCGAAAGCCGGATTTTCGCCAATGAGATCCTGCAAGGCGCGCCACGGATTCTGCCCTATCTCGAGGAGGATCTGAAATCGCTTGTCGCCCAGACGGCGAAGACGATTGAGGGCTGGGTCAAAGCGGGCCGCATCGCCCCGGTCGACCCCGAACATCTGATGTTTTCGGTCTGGGCGCTGACACAGCACTACGCCGACTTCGACGTTCAGGTGCGGGCGGTGAATGGTGGAGAAGACCCGTTTCCCGGTGCGGAACAGCATCTTGATACGCTGTTCCGCCGGATGTTGACGCCGGTCTGAAGATCACACCAGCATAGGGCATCGCGCGCTTTTCCTGAGGCCCTTCGGCCAAACTCGCGCTGCTTTCAGCGCCTATTCCGCCGCCTGCGCCATCGGGTTGTTGGGGTGGCTGGTCCAATCCGCATGCTCGGCTGAAACCACCCGTCCGGTGCGCGGATCGGTGGTGCCGGGGGCGAGGCGCTCCATCGTGATGCAATCCTCAACCGGACAGACATCAAGGCAGAGGTTGCAGGCCACGCATTCGCTGTCATCCACATCAAACACCCGGTCGGCGCTCATGGTGATCGCCTGATGCGAGGTGTCTTCGCAGGCGGCATAACAGCGGCCACATTTGATGCAGGCGTCCTGATCAATCCGCGCTTTGGTGACGTAGTTGAGGTTGAGGTTTTTCCAATCCGAGACGTTGGGCACGGCGCGGCCGCGGAAATCCTCGATGGTGGCATAGCCCTTTTCGTCCATATATTGCGCCAGCCCACGGGTCAGCTCATCGACGATCTTAAAGCCATAGGTCATCGCGGCGGTACAGACCTGCACCGTGCCACAGCCCAGCGCGATAAATTCTGCCGCATCGCGCCATGTGGTAACGCCGCCAATGCCCGAAATCGGCATTCCGCGCGTCACCGGGTTGCGGGCGATTTCCGATACCATCGACAGGGCAATCGGTTTGACCGCCGGGCCGCAATAGCCGCCGTGGCTGCCTTTGCCGTCGATCGTCGGCTCGGGGGCGAAAATATCGAGGTCGACCGAGGTGATCGAGTTGATCGTGTTGATCAGGCTGACCGCATCCGCGCCGCCGTTGTGGGCCGCTGTTGCGGGTTTGCAGATGTCGGTGATGTTGGGCGTCAGTTTCACGATCACCGGGCGATCATAGTTTTCCTTGCACCACCGCGTGACCATCTCGATGTATTCCGGCACTTGGCCCACGGCGCTGCCCATGCCGCGTTCGCTCATCCCATGCGGGCAGCCAAAGTTCAGCTCGATGCCGTCGGCGCCGGTCTCGGCCACGCGGGGCAGGATGGCTTTCCACGCGGCCTCTTCGCAGGGCACCATCAGCGAGGCGATCAGCGCGCGATCCGGATAGTCGGCCTTGACCCGCGCCATTTCTTCAAGGTTCACCTCAAGCGGGCGGTCGGTGATCAGTTCGATGTTGTTGAGGCCCAAAAGCCGCCGGTCCGCGCCGTGAATTGCGCCGTAGCGCGGACCATTGACGTTGACGACGGGCGGGCCGGCTTCGCCCAGCGTTTTCCACACCACGCCGCCCCAGCCGGCCTCGAACGCGCGGCGAACGTTGTATTCCTTGTCGGTGGGCGGGGCGGAGGCAAGCCAGAAGGGGTTGGGGCTTTTGATGCCCAGAAAATCTGTTGTCAGGTCAGCCATGTCTCGGGTCTCCGAATATGTTGGTGTCGCGCCCCGGTCGTGATCCGGGGCCTCAGGGGCGGCGTGGGCGATGCGGTCCCGGATCAACTCCGGGACCGGGTCACGCTAAGCCGCTCAGGACGGCGTGCATGTCTTCGGCTGCGTCGCGGCCTTCGGCAACGGCGACGACGGTCAAATCTTCGCCCGCTGTGCAGTCTCCTCCGGCCCAGACACCGGCAAGGCTGGTGCGGCCGCTGCCCGACACCGTGATCTTGCCGCGATCTGTTGCCAGCCCGGCGCTGTCTGCCAAGGTCTGACCGATCGCCAGCAGCACCTGATCGGCAGGCAGGCGGATACGTTCGCCGGTGAGGGCAAGTTTGCCGTCAACGGTCTCGGTATATTCCAGCTCGATCTCCTGCTGCGCGCCGGTTGCGTGCACCGCAACAGGGGTGACATTCATCATCAACTGCACGCCGTTGCGCGCGGCCAGATCCTGCTCATAGCCGCTGGCCCCCATCGCCGCGCGGTCCCGGCGATAGGCCAGTGTGACGTTTTGCGCCCCGAGCAGGCGCGACTGCACCGCCGCGTCAACCGCCGTCATGCCGCCACCGATCACCACGACAGTGCGGCCCACCGGCACAGTGGTCTTGTCTTCGGCTTGCCGCAGCTCGGCGATGAAATCGACAGCGTCGCGCACGCCCGGTGCGGATGCCCCCGCAAGTTCGACGCCATTCACCGCCCCAAGGCCCACGCCCAGAAACACCGCATCATGCGCCTGTTGCAGCGTGGCCAGATCGATGTCGCGGCCCAGCGCCTTGCCGGTCGCGATGGTGATGCCGCCAATGCCAAGCAGCCAGTCAATCTCGCGCGCGGCGAAGTTATCGGCGGTTTTATAGGCGGCGAGGCCATATTCATTCAGCCCTCCGGCCCGCTCGCGCGCCTCGTAAATCGTAACCTCGTGTCCCTTCATCGCCAGCCGGTGCGCGCAGGACAGCCCCGCCGGGCCAGAGCCGACAACGCCGACGCTCTTGCCCGTCGCGGCGGCGCGGGTGAACGGATGCCCCTGCCGCGCCATTGCGGCATCGGTGGCAAAGCGTTGCAGCCGCCCGATCTCGACCGGTTTGCCCTCGGCCAGTTCGCGCACACAGGCCTCTTCGCACAGCGTTTCCGTCGGGCAGACACGGGCGCACATCCCGCCAAGAATGTTCTGCTCAAAGATCGTTTGCGCCGCCGCTTCCGGCTGCCCGGTCGCGATCTGTCGGATGAACAGCGGGATGTCGATGTCGGTGGGGCAGGCCGTGATGCACGGCGCATCGTGGCAGAAATAACAGCGGTCGGCGGCAACATCCGCCTCGTGGCCATCATAGGGTGCATGCAGATCGCCAAAATTCGCGGCGACCTCCTCGGGGCTCAGACGGCCTGTCGCCAGGCCGGGTGTATGAGGGCGTGTCATTGGATCTCCCTGTCGGTTTTTCACAGCCTGCCACAACTCAGAATTTTATCAAACGGTAAAAAATTGGAGAAGGGAGGAAAAGTGGCTGATTTTGGCAGTGAGACAGGCGCGGCGCTTGAAAAATAGCCGGTTTTGGCGGGGGAGGGGGGCGGATAAAAAACAACCGGGATGGGTTCGGGGGCCGCGCATAAGGGGCTGCTGATGGGGGCACCGCGCGCGAACGCCCCGCCTCGGGGGGCAATATTACGCGCCGCAGGCTTGGTGACTTGTCGCGGCAAGAGGAAGAGATTGGGCTTGCGAACCGCCCGGAACGCAAATAAAAGGCCGTGCAAGGCAGTGTGGCAGGACACCACCAGACACACCTATGCCACTGGTAAGGCGAGTTGGCGGAGTGGTGACGCAGCGGATTGCAAATCCGTGTACAGGAGTTCGATTCTCCTACTCGCCTCCATTTAAAATCAACCACTTAGAGTATTCCTTCCCATGCTTGGGCCCCACCGTTTACAGGGGCGTTTACATTTTTATGTCTTGAGACAGTGATTTTGCCCGATTCAGCTTGCGCAAAACCGCATCGCTTTCGTCAGGGCTAACCTGCGCATAATGTTCGATAACCTGCGCGGCGTAGCGCACAGACCACCCCATCAGGACCGCTATTTGGCGCAAAGACAGATCTGCGTTCAGCAATCTTGTGGCAGCCGTGCCGCGTGTATCGGACAGAGTTTTTTCGCGACCATCAATCCACGGAGGTATCTGCGCTTCGCGACGCCATTTCGTGATCTGGTTCGACGCCCAACGAGCCGTGAGACGCCGCCCCAACTCAGAAACAAGCAACATTTCCTGATGTTCTGGCGTTTCGACTATTAGTTTCTCAAGGGCTGCAGTAGCAGGGATATATGCGATCTGCCCGCGCTTACTGGTGCGAAAGCGAAGTCGCTTGCCGTGAGGTGTGTCTTCGAACTGGTCCATCTTGACTTGAACCAGATCGGCCGCCCGCAAACCGGTTTCGCAACCTGCCCTTAAGATCCGCTGGACCCATTTGGGCGCATGCTTGTTAAACTGAGCGAAATCGCCGCTCGTCCAGATAATTTCTGTACGGTTCGATTTATAGAGCTTCTTGAGCTTGTGGCAGTGGTGCTCTTTCAGCTTACCCTCTTCTACGGCCCAATTCAAAACGCGCGTCGCATGTGTCCCCGCCATGTCGTGTTGCTTGGGCGAATGTAGCCATTTTTTTCGCCAATTGTTCACTTCGCCCCTTGAAGCGCGCTCTTCGAACATTGCAATGGGATCCGCCCCGAACTCCTCGCGAAAGAATTCCAGCCACTTTCGAATATCTGCTTTGGACCGCTCGGCTTTGGGCAAAGTCGCACTGGAGAGAAAATCGTCGACCAAATGGGTCGTCAGATATTCGGCAGGACTGATCGGCATGCCGCACTGTGAAAAGGCATGGAAAAATTCTGGTTCTTTGGGATTCGGCTCGGTCCCTTCCCAAAATTTGGGGCCACCTCGCCAAGCATAAAAATGATATCGAACACCGGTCACGACTTTGCGCCGCACACGGTGAACCCCTTTTGGTAAGTTACTTCTGGGCATGGCGCGCTCTCCGCTGGGCAACAAGGCTCGGTTGCGTAGCTGCCTCGCGCTCGGCGGCGCTTATGCCCTGAACAGCATCCAATCGCGCCCGAATGAGTTTCGGATCATACCAACCCCGTCGTCCTGGTACGGGGGCGATGCCCGTCCGGCGGCAGAAATCGTAGAATGACGCGCTTGGTTCATTGTACCCGAACAAGAGCGCCAGTTCCGGCGTCGGAATCAGTTGAATTTGGCTTAGGCTCATTTCTCAGCCCCCTCGCGGAGCGTCTCTTGTCGCGACATCGCCGCCCGTAGGCAGGACACGACTTGCGACCCCTGCGAGCGCAGGTTCCGCACCGCCTCCTCTTCCAGCCAGGCCTTCACGTCCGCTGGCAAGTTAAGTTTGAACTGGGTTGTTTTCATATTTACACCTCGACAAAGGGACACAAAATGTCCATACCATTGGGGACAAATATTGTCCATCATGCAAATATGAAAGATGAAGCATTGCTCCAATTTAAACTGTTGCTCCCCGCCGCGCTCAAAAAGCGGTTGGAAACGCATGCCACGATGAACAGGCGCAGCCTGTCTCAGGAAATCGTTGTGGCACTGGAAGAAAAATATCCTGCAGCAGAACCGGATGCGACCTCCGATCCGGCTGCTAGGATGTTGTTTTGGCTCGCCAAAAGGATTCGTCGTCGAAATCCTAAACCGGGTTCGGCCAGAGACAAACAAGCTACCTTATATGAGCGCATTGCTGGTGATATCGCCGAGCGCATGAAGGACATCGGGGACGAGCCTCAATAGGCCACCCACTCATATCCGTGGTTGCCCTCGTGATCTTCCCATTCAACACCAACGCCTCGCCGCCAATTTGACGAAAAGCAACGATGCGATGGTAGAACCCATTGCGGGGCGGCCGCAGGCGTGGTGCGCTGCCAACTAAATTCTCCCTGCGTGCCATAGGTGCCCAGGTGCATATTGTAACTTTCTGAGCAATCGTCATCGCGGCCACGTTCACGATGGCTATAGTGGCGTACGTCCCATACGCGGATCGAGCGCACGAAATCGAAGTCCAAGCCGCTAATGTCGACATCAGCACGACCCTCCACTACCTGGGCCAGGATGACCTGAGCAAAACCCACGTCGTCCTGAACACTTGTCTGCCAAACATCAGGAGCCGTGCTTTGAAGAGGACCCAGTTGCGCCACACCCATCGGACATCGCCAAATCTGCAACGGTGGCTCGATCGGCCAAGGCGTGATCCGCCTGATGAACACGGCACGGGCATGCTCACATTCTGCTGAAGCTGGCCATCCACCAGCAAGGCAAAGCAGAATAGCACAATCAACTTGATAGGCCTTTGCCGCTTGTGGAGCGGTGCTGGAAATCAAAGCTAGGGCTAGGCTCAGGACCCATTGATCTGCTTGAGGCTACGTCGGCAGCGTGATTCAAGCTCCCAAACTGACGGGGGTGATGATGAGCAACCTTTTCTGGCTAACGGACGCGCAGATGGACCGGCTTCGGCCGTTTTTTCCCAAGAGCCATGGCAAGCCGCGGGTGGATGACCGGCGTGTTCTGAGTGGGATAATATTCATCAATCGCAATGGCTTGCGCTGGTGCGACGCGCCCGCGGAATACGGCCCGGCCAAAACGCTCTATAACCGCTGGAAACGATGGAGCGACAAGGGCATTTTCGCGAGGATGATGCACGGCCTTGCGTCGGAGGCAGCGGTTCCAAAGACGGTGATGATCGACGCGACCTATCTGAAGGCGCACCGCACGGCGAGCAGTCTGCGGTCGAAAAAGGGGGGCCCGACGACCAGCGGGGGCGCGCGATCGGCCGAACCAAAGGCGGCATGAACACCAAGCTGCATGCCGTCACCGATGCCGAGGGACGACCGATCCGGTTTTTCATGACCGCGGGCCAGGTCAGCGACTACACCGGCGCTGCGGCCCTTCTTGGCAGCCTGCCATCGGCACAATGGCTTCTGGCCGACCGGGGCTATGACGCCGACTGGTTCAGGGAAGCGTTGAAAGACAAGGAGATAAAGCCCTGCATCCCTGGCCGGAAGTCCCGCGCCAAGCCCGTCAAATACGACAAGCGCCGCTACAAACGCCGCAACAGGATCGAGATCATGTTCGGGCGCCTGAAGGACTGGCGCAGGATTGCCACACGCTACGACCGATGCCCGAAAGTCTTCCTCTCCGCCATCGCCCTCGCCGCAACCGTCATGTTCTGGCTATGAAACGAGAACGAGTCCTGACCCTAGATTTATAGAAAGCCAGGGCGGGAAACCCGCCCCGGCGCACTTGTCACTCGGTGACCGGATCATCGACGCGGCGCGGGAAGGCGACCATTTCGACATCGGGGAACATGCTGTGTTTGACGTTGATCGACGTGATGTTGCCGGTGTCATCGGTGTTGACAAAGAGGACTCCGCAGCGGTCCCAGAAGTTCTTGCCATCTTTTTCGCCGGATTTGACGTTCAGTTTTAGAGTTTGAGTAGCCATTTTTTTGATCCTCATTTTAGGTGTTTCGATGAACATGACCAAAGCGGGCAACAAGGGGATGTCAGCGAGAAACTTGCCTCGTGAGGAATGCGCTGGCGCAGGGGAATTTTCTTGTTGAAGCGGGGCTTGCTCCGCGTCTGTCACGGCTGCCCGCTTATGTTCAGCAATCAGAAATACATCTTTGAGGAACTGCTTACGGCTACTGCGACCTGGCCTGATTTCGTTTGATCCGGAGAAGACGCATCTTCGCACCAGGCAAGCGCGACCAGCTTTAGTTCAACAGGTGCAACCTCGCCTTCAGCGCGCCGTCGATCGAAGCAAGCAACACCTCTGGGAAACCCTCTGGAAGCTGGTTGAACGTGGCCTCAACGATCGCGTGCGAGGTCTCCTGCAGTTCTTCGAACAGGCCCTGCACAACTGCCCGGGATAAGCCAGATTGAACTCCGGTCTCCACGATGTGGCGGCCCACGATATTCGCCACCTTGTAGTGGTTCGAGTTGCCGAAATTCATAGCGAGCTTGAAATATTTTCGCTCTATCTGCCGGGCGTCGACTGTCGGCTGCACCGTCAAAACGTCGTACAGTGGCGTCATGTGAAAACGCCCTCCGGGCAAAATACTGACGCTGAAATTCTTGCCATGCCCGTCAGTCGCGCCAAGCAACCAGAATAGGACGTTGGCTTTGAAAAAGTCGTACCGGTCTTTGTTGGGATCATCGCTCCCCAAAAAGAGTTCCATGATGTCCGAAATTCCGGGGCCACCTTCGTTCTGGTACTTTTGCGTGGGCACAACAGATAGCGCTTGGCAGCAATCTTCCTGCGGCAGACGGATCAAGCGGCCATCGGACGTCCAGCGCCGATCAAAACGCTCAACAACCAAGGCTTTCTTGTCGCCAAATTTCGCCATCTCGACGTTCGCTGCCCGAAGCCGAAACGCATCCATCAGCTTGAGACAAAGGTATTCATTTTCTACGCTGTCGGACAGGTCCATGCCGTTGGGCAGCCTGCCGATTTGCGGCTTGATAATGTGGGTGGTGGGCGTTGTACCGGTTGGCTCAATCCACCGGCCGTCTTTGCGAAGAAGGGCCGTTTTTTCCTGTGCGCCAGCTACAGAAATCCGGAAGTCATTCTCGCGGCGAATACCAAGAGGCGCGAGATCGAGGTCGCTCAAGATTGCTCCAATCTGATCCTCGTCAACAGGTTCCCCAGTCAGCTCAGACATCGGTTGTGGCTCTTGCCCATCGGGTAGAAACTGAAGCGCTCCAACGCAGTCGCGTCCAATTTGTGACAGCAAGCTGAAGGCATCTACGCCCTCGGCCCCCACGCGTTCCGCGACCCTTCGGCGGATGAGGTCACTGTCGGGCAACAGGTTGTCAAAGACGGCCATCACAGGCGCGCCGCTGTAGCGGGCCTCTTGCAATGGCAACGACAACGAGACCGGCATCCGGTGCTCCCAGTTGAGCCAATCTCGTGCATAGGCGAAACTGACGCCGCCTGAGGACTCGCGCACCAATTGGCCCACGAGCCGCGAGTTCAGAAAGACATTCAGAGGTATGTAGCTGCGCTTGCGGCCCATGTCAGAATATGTCCTCAAGCCCGTCTGATGGGCCCTTGGTGCGCTCGGTCACCGTGATCTCTAGGTCCAAGGCCGCGATCAAATCAAAAAGCGTTTCCAGTTTGGTGCCCCCGCTGCCGTTCTCGATCTTGGATATCGTCTCCTGCCAGACCCCGCTCATCGAGGCGAGCTCCTTCTGGGTCAGGTTCTTGGCCTTCCGAGCCTCGCGAATTGCGTGGCCCAAGTTTTTTGACGTACGAACGAGGTGCTTCATGACTGTTCTCCCGCCAAACAATATGACCCTTAGATCATAATATGTCAATATGATCCCCAAGTCATAATTGATATATATGATCCGAAGACCATAAGCGGCAACTGCAACATGAGCTGTATCTCAGAAAACAATGCCGTTTCTGACATAACGACAACCCTATCTCAAATTGAGCCATGACTCTCACGCCTGCAGCCCTACCGCGCGCACCTGCTCAGGCGTTACAAGCTTCAAACCGATCAGATCCTCGATCTGCCGATTGGTGATATGGCGGCACAGGGGGTGGCGCTCGTGAATCCACTCAGCGAGGCTGGCGCGGCCTTTGGCTTCAACCTCTCGCGCCTTCTCACGGTCCGCCTGTACCTGGGTAAGCCCCTTCTCCCATCGACGCATCTTGAACCAGTTGTCCGAGAAGCAAACCTTGCTGCGTGTGTAGCCCTCGCTTTCTTTCGCGTAGGCTTTGACCGTCTGGAGCAGGTCATCGGGCGCAATACCGGCCTTCAAGGCCGCTGCGACCAGACGCAGACTGGTCCGCCGGTCTCGGATCCTGTCCTCGGGATAGGCGGCCAGAATCTTCTCAGATTCAAGATCTTCAACCTCCTCCCCCGCCTCGCGCCTGCGCGTAGGTGGTTTATGGATGGTTTTAGGATGGTTTGGGGTCCACCGTGAACCCCCTACCCCGGTCACAGTGGACCCTGTACCGGGTTCAGGCTGGACGGGGTTCACAGTGACCCCCGTCCCGATATCGGGTTCGGCAGTGGTTTCTATCGCCGCCACGCGTTCGAGAACAATCTGGTAAAAGACCGTGTAACCGTTCTGGCATTGCCGCCGCCCCGTCACGATCAAGATACCCTCACGTAGGAAGTCGATGATGGTACGTTTGACGGTGCTCTCGCTGAGCTCTGTGTGGCGCTGGATCGTTCCTTTGGAGCACCAGATGCCCGAACCGTCATCGCTCGCTTTGTCAGCTAGAAACATGATGATCTGTTTGCGCGCGGCGCTACCAAATCGACGCTCTGCACATTCATTTGCAACACGCCAACTCATAATCTCACCGCCAATTGGCTTGAGGTCAGGTCGAAATTCGAGTACAGATGAGGGTAGAAAAATTCTTTTATGCCGTTGAGGTGGGTGGCCGCCCCCTCAGCGGTTTTTCTTTGCCTTTTGACCTGCGAAAAACCGTTTACCTCGGCCTCGTAACCTATTGAAAAGTGCCCGTGAACGAAACAAGTCCGTTTACAATTTTTTCCTGTTAAATCAGCGAAAATTTCCGGATTGCAAATCCGTCCACATCGGTTTGATTCCGGTACTCGCCTCCACCTCACTTCACTAGACATCTTGACGTTTCGACGGGCCTCCCGAGAGCTTCGAAACTGGCCAGTTTACAATTCGGCTCGGCAACAAGGAGTTTGAGTCCCCGTGTTGAAGGGTCAGGAACGCGGATAGGCCGCAGGCTTTTCTCTGCGGCCTGACATGATTGCAGTTGGTTGAACGGTGCCGCGAAGGCCTACTTCTTTGTGTCGTCTTGAAGTTCCGCGCTGCGGGCGGCTGCCAGCTTGCTATTCACGTCATCGATGACTTCTGGCTCAAGGGCCGCGTGGGTCTTGATGATGGTCGCGGCGTGACGCAGACCCCAGCCCATGGCCCCCGCGATTTTGTTGAGCGAATGGCCCGCTCGCAATAGGGCGGTGGCCGCAGTTCGCACCCGCGACACGTCTGTGTGGAAGCCAACACCGGGAAGCCTGTCTTTCTGCGGCAGACTGCTGACAATGCCCCATTTAGTATGCGGCCAAGGCGATGCCCAATGCTGTCAGTGATCACGGAGGGCCTTTGGCAGATTTACGGCCGACAGGACGGTAAGTATTTGCGCGCCTCGAGATGCACGGTAAGCGTCCGGTCTGACCGCCCTACGTTTTGGTCTTCCATGGCAGCAGATCATCGACGCGGTTGATTTTGTAGTCTGGGATGCGTGCCAAGGTGTCGGCCAGCCAAGCCTGCGGATCCATACCATTCAGCTTGGCTGTTTCGATCAAGGTGTAGGCGATAGCGGCGGCCTTGCCGCCGGTTTGTGACCCAACAAATAGGTAGTTTTTACGTCCAATGGCGACAGACCGCATCGCCCGTTCGGCAGTGTTGTTGTCCAGTTCCAAGATGCCGTGATCGAGGTAGGGCCGCAGCCGTGCCATGCGCGTCAGGGCATAGCGGATTGCACCTGCCAGCGGCGATTTGCCGGAGATACTGGGCAGTTGGGCGTGCAGCCATACTTCCAGATCATCGAAGATCTGTTTCGCCTTCGCTTGCCGCAGTGCGACACGCATATCTGGTGGCGATCCGCGCGCTTCTTTCTCGACCGCATACAGCTGCGCGATGCGCTTGATGGCCTCATCGGCGATGGCCGAACCTTGGGCGCGGTGAACATCGACGAACTTACGCCTAATATGCGCCATGCAGGCCACCTCCCGGATGTCGCCAGAACGGTAGAGGTCTTCGAACCCGGCGTACCCATCTGCATGCATCCAGCCTTGATATCTTGCGAGATGATCCTTGGGGTGCCGCCCTTTGCGGTCTGGCGAGAACTGATACCAGCTGGCCGGTGGGACGTCGCTGGCCCACGGCCTCTCGTCGCGCCCATAGGCCCACAATCGCGCCGTCGCGGTCTTGCCGGTACCGGGGGCAAGCATCTTGACCGGGGTGTCATCGGCGAAGATGGCCTGCCCAGTCAGAACATGGCGGCCAATGGCATCCGCCAGCGGTTCCAGCAGCGCGGTGGACTTGCCGACCCAGTCGGCCAGCGTTGAACGGTCAATGTCGATCCCGTCGCGCTCGAAGATGCCGCTTTGGCGATAGAGCGGCAGATGGTCTGCGTACTTGTTGACCAGAACATGGGCCAGCAAGCCTGGGCCGGGCCTTCCGCGCTCAATCGGGCGCGATGGTAATGTGGCTTGTGTGAAGGCCTCACAACCCAAACAGGCAAAGCGCGGCCGCACGATGCGGTTCACGATGAAGCGGCCCGGAACGTACTCCAGTTCTTCGCTCGACCATTGTTCTCGAACCAATGGCGAACAAGGTCTCGCCATCTTCCCCCAGACGACGTAATCCGCCACCGCATCGAGCGCAGTTGTCGTCACCAGTGGTCAGTTCGACCTCCATACGCGGGATATGATCTGGGATCGGGCGGCGCTTGGGCTTATCTTTTGGTTCTTCGTCCGGAAGGCGCAGCTTTGCCGTCATCTTGGCGACGACAATCTCACTGTTCTCTAAGGCCAGCTGAAGCTGTTCGATTCTCTCGGATGATGCTCCAAACCGATGATGACGCTGACCTGCTAACTGATGTCGTAGCTTCTCGATCAGGACTGCCTGCGACTTCACCTCGGCCAGCAAAAGAGCCGTGAACTGCCTCAGTTCATCGGGGTCTTTCGGCAGAGATTTGTTGACGTCCAGCATGGCCAAACCATAGCAAAACAACAGCACGACGGGAATCCCATGCGGGCGTTTATCCTGCCTTGAGCGGTGTCCAGCTGCGCTGTGGCACACGCCAGTCGATCCCCTCTAACAGCATCGCCAACTGGGCCGCCGTCAAAGCGATCTTACCTTCCTTGGCGGATGGCCAAACAAAACGGCCTTTCTCAAGCCGCTTGCTGAACAGGCACGCGCCTTGGCCATCCCACCCGCTGCCCGGCAGTGGTTTGCCTGCAAACCATGGGAGGGAGATAATTTTGAGCAGGTCACCGCGCCGACCACGAAAGACAAACAGATGCCCGGTGAACGGATCTTGCTTGAGTGTTTGTTCAGCTTGGGCCGCCAGCGTAGTGAACCCGCGCCGCATGTCGGTCGTAACCGCTCCGTTGCTACCGCCTGCCTGATTTTGGCGTGATGGGCTAAGACACGTGCATAACGACGTCGTTTGCGACGTGTCTTATGCGGGGGTGTTGATGCGGGGTGAAATTCTTGGACTTGAGCGGCGGCGGCGGTGGAGCGATGAAGAGAAGCTCGGGATCGTCATGTCGGTCGGGATCGATAATGCGACAGTGACGCAAGTTGCGCAGCGCCATGATGTGACACGGCAACAAATTTATGCCTGGCGCCATGATCTGAAGAAGAAAGGGCTTTTGCCGCCGGAGAGCGGCGTGCTGTTCCTTGCTGTCGATATTCCACCCGCGCACCGCGTTCCCGCCATCTCCGAAGCGTCCCCCGGAGCAGAGCCCAAGCCGGTCGAATTGCGTCTACGCAGCGGGCGCTGCCTGCGCTTTGACAGCAACATGGACGCGGCGTTGCTGACGCTGCTGATCCGAGCGGTGGAGGCGGCATGATCGGCCCGGGGACCGGCGTTCGGGTGTATCTGGCCTGCGGCGTCACGGACATGAGGAAGGGCATCGCCGGTCTGGCAGCTCTGGTCCAAGATGTCTTGCGCCAGAAGCCGACAGGCGGTGCGGTTTTTGCCTTCCGGGGGCGCAGGGGCGACCGGCTGAAGCTTCTCTATTGGGACGGTCAGGGGTTCTGCCTCTATTACAAAGTGCTCGAACGCGGTCGATTTCCCTGGCCCGCAGCGACAGAGGGCGCGGCGCGGCTGACCTCGGCGCAGTTGGCAATGTTGTGGGAAGGGATAGATTGGCGTCGCCCGAACTGGGGCGCACCACCGGCTCGAGTTGGGTGAATTATCCGCCTGATTAGCCTTGTTTTTATGGCGCTTCCACTTGCGCCATGGTAGTTGGACGCATGTCAAACCATGTTGTAAATCTTCCTGATGATCCCGCTGTTCTGAAGGCAATGATCGCTGCTTTGCAGGCAGAGAATGCCAAGATATCGGCCACGTTGCGTGTCCATGACCAACTTGTTCAGGCACTGCGTTTGCGGATCGCCAAGCTGCAGAAACTGGCCTTTGGCAAAACGTCGGAAAAGATCGAGCGCGAGATCGAACAATTGGAACTGGCGCTGGAAGACCTGTTGGTCGCTGTCGCCGAAGGGGATGATGACCTCATCGATGAAGGTCAGAATGAGCCAGCACCCGATGAGACGGCAGTTCCGAAGCTCCGCCGTCGTCCGCGCGTCTCTGACGCAACGCCGCGCGAGCGTCGTGAACTCGATCCTGGCACTTGCTGCCCTGATTGCGGTGGTGATTTACGTGTAGTGGGCGAGGATGTCAGCGAACTGCTTGATATGATCGCAGCCCAGATGAAGGTGATCCAGATTGCCCGCATCAAAAAGTCCTGTCGTCGCTGCGAGAAGATGGTGCAGGAGCCCGCTCCAAGCCGCCCGATCCCCGGCAGCATGGCGGGTCCGAACCTGCTGGCCCATATTCTGGTCTCAAAGTTTGACGATCATCTTCCTTTGTATCGCCAGCACGAGATCTTTGCCCGCATGGGCGCAGATATTCCCGAAAGCACGCTTGTCAGCTGGTGTGGACGTGCCATGAAAACCCTCCAGCCGCTTATCGAGCGGATCGAGGCTGATATTATGGGCAGTGATCTGCTGCATGCGGACGACACGCCAATCCGTGTGCTGGACCGGTCCTTGCGCGACAAGGGCCTCGGCAAGGGCGTAAAAAGGGGCCGGATATGGGCCTATGTTCGTGATCAGCGCCCATGGGCGGGTTCAGCGCCACCGGGGGCGATCTATTACTTCGCCCCGGACTGGAAAGAAGAGCATGTTTTGCGGCACCTCTCGGAAGGCTGCGGCATCCTGCAGGCTGACGGTTATAAGGGGTATGCCAAGCTTTATGACCCAGAACCGGACGGAACCACGCGCTTCCGCGAGGCCGCCTGTTGGGCGCACCTGCGACGCGACTTCCATGACGTCTGGGCATCCACCAAATCCGAGATCGCCCGTGAAGCGCTCGACCGGATTGGGGCGTTCTACGATATCGAGCGCGACATCGCAGGCCAGCCTGCCGATCTGCGCCTTGCCGCGCGCCAAAAGCTGAGCAAACCGAAGGTCGAAGCCTTCCTCGCTTGGTCGGAACAACAGCTCCTGCGCATCCCCGGCAAAGGCGATCTCGCCAAGGCATTCCGCTATGGTCTGAGCCGTCAGACGCCGTTCTGCTTGTTCCTTGAGGATGGCCGCGTGGCAATCGACAACAACCCGGCCGAACGCGCCCTGAGACCGATTGGCATAGGCCGCAAAAATTGGCTTTTTGCCGGGGCCGATACCGGTGCGGAAACCCTTGTCCGGGCCATGACGATCGTTGAGACCGCCAAGCTCAACGGCCTCAATCCGCAGGCCTATCTGGCCAACATTCTCGACCGCATCCATGATCACAAGATCAACCGTCTCGACGAATTGCTACCTTGGAATTGGGTGCCCGTTGGAACCGCGCAATCGAAGGCAGCCTGATGGCAGCAGTGACGCATGTTTGCACAATCGCCCACGTCGCGAAAATGCTTGGCGAAGACCAAGACCTCCTCGAGGCAATCATCCGCAACGATGATAATCTGACCTACGGCAGCATCATCCGCATCTATACAGGGCAAGAGGAGGGCATGACTGGCCTCACCGATTACGGCATCGAAGAGCTGGCTGACATGATCAGAGAAGCACGCCTGACAACCCAGACCTGGCACGACTTCCTCGACGACTTTGTCGATGACACCGACCTTGTCGCCCGGATCAAGGCAAAATCACCGCGGTAGCAACGGAGCGGTTACTGTCGGTCACACCCGCCGCCAGCCAGACACGCGTGTTCGCCGGAACAGGGATCATGCAGAAAGACCTCGGATGAGCCGGGCCAGTGCTTCGGGATCATAGCTGCCGACAATCCTCAGCTGATGACCGCCTGCGATATCGATCTCAATCGCATTTTGTGCGGGCTTGGTGTCAGTCGTCGAGGCCGTGTCTTTGGCCGGGGTGCGGTCGACAATCTCAACGGGAAGAAAGCATGGCGTCTCAGCAACCTCACCTTCAGTGATCTCCGGGTCAGGCGCAAACTTGGGATCACGTAGCCATTTGTGGATCAGGTTGGTGTTCATGGCATATCGCCGCGCGACCTGCGCTACCGATACCCCCGGCGCGCATGTTTGCGCACAGATCGACACCTTCTCCTAATCCGACCAGAACCGCTTCTTCTGACCCTTCTTGCCCGCCATATCTGCCCTCAAGATGTCCACTATCGTTGGTGGACACTATCAACACACTCTATGACGCGTCAGAGCAGTGAGGCCGGACGCTTACCATGCACGCATGTCTGGGGCGCTGGTACACCGGACGGTCGCGACGACCTCGCTCTGAAACCTGAGTGAACAGCCGACCGCAATCCTTGCCAAGGTTGGCTGTTCAATGCGCAGTTACGTCCGGTTCCATGCGCGGTCGCCCTGTGCGTCTTTTACGCGCGTCGGCAGGCCGATGGTGTCGAGAAGGGTGAACAGTGGTTTCGGGTCCAACTCCTCTACATTTACCATGACGCCTTTGTCATAGGTGCCATCCGCGATCAGCATCGCCATGGCCACCGGAGGAACGCCCGCAGTATAGGAAATGCCCTGGCTGCCCACCTCGTTATACGCGTCCTTGTGGTCGGCCACGTTGTACACAAATACCTCAACCTCTTCGCCGTTCTTGGTGCCTTTTACCAGATCGCCAATGCAGGTCTTTCCGGTGTATTCGGGCGCAAGGCTGGACGGATCGGGCAACACGGCCTTCACCACTTTCAGCGGCACAACTTCGAGGCCCTCAGCCGTCATCACCGGCTGTTCGGACAGCAGCCCAAGGTTTTGCAGGACGGTAAAGACATTGATGTAGTGATCGCCAAAGCCCATCCAGAACCGGACATCGGCCTGCGGATAATTCGCGGCAAGCGAGTGGACCTCGTCATGGCCGGACATATAGGCTTTCTGCTTGCCGACGACGGGCAAATCCCATTCGCGGCCCACCTCGAACATCTTGTTTTCCTGCCACGCGCCCTGTTGCCAGCTATAGACCGTGCCGGTGAATTCCCGAAAGTTGATCTCGGGGTCAAAATTGGTCGAGAAATACTTGCCGTGATCGCCGGCGTTGATGTCGACGATGTCGATGGACGACACCTCATCCATGAACTCATCCACCGCAAAACGCGCGAAAGCGTTGACCATGCCGGGATCGAAACCCGCGCCAAGGATCGCGGTCACACCGGCTTGGGCACAGGCCTCGCGGCGCTTCCATTCGTAGTTGCCATACCACGGCGGGGTTTCGCAAATCTTGGTCGGGTCTTCGTGGATCGCCGTGTCGATATAGGCGGCACCGGTCTGGATGCAGGCCTCAAGCACCGTCATGTTCACGAAAGGCGAGCCGACGTTGATCACGATCTGCGCACCCGTCGCGGTGATCAAATCGGCCACCGCCGCACTGTCCATCCCGTCAACCGCATGCGCCTGAAACACACCGTCCTGCTTCATCGCTGTCTTGGCATGCACGCTTTCAATGATCGCCTCACATTTGGCGAGTGTTCGGCTTGCGATGTGAAGATCGCCCAAAACGTCGTTATTTTGCGCGCATTTATGCGCAACAACTTGTGCGACGCCACCGGCACCAATGATCAGGACATTGCGTTTCATGTATCCAAGAGACCTCTTATTCTTGTGGGTTAAGACAGCGCCGCAGCAAAGTCGTCGTAGTTGAAATCACGCACCATGCGTGTGCTGCCATCAAGTTCGCGGATCGCAATGCTTGGCATTTTGATCCCGTTGAACCAGTTCTTCTTGACCATCGTGTAGCCCGCGGCGTCCTGAAACGAAAGCCGATCCCCGGCCTTCAACGGAACGTCAAAGCGGAACTCGCCAAAGATATCGCCCGCAAGGCAGGATTTGCCGCAGATCATCCATTCCTCATCGCCGGTGTTCGGAGAGATCTTCGCAGGCTCACGGTAGATCAGCAAATCGAGCATATGCGCCTCAATCGAACTGTCGACAATCGCAAGGTTTTTGCCGTTGTGCATCGTGTCGAGCACCGTGACTTCCAGCGTGGCCGCGCCCGTGATCGCCGCCTCTCCGGGCTCAAGATAGACTTGCACGCCGAAGTGCCCGGCAAAGGCCTGGAGCCGCGCGGCGAGGCGCTCCAAGGGATAGTCTTTGCCAGTGAAGTGGATGCCACCGCCCAGGCTGACCCAGTCCATTTTGTGGAGCACCGCGCCAAAGCGATCTTCGATCAAGGTCAGCATCTCGTCAAACCGCTCAAAGCTGTCGTTTTCGCAGTTGTTGTGGAACATCAGGCCGCTGATCTGATCGGCAACCGCGTCAATGGCGGCGGGCTCATGTTCGCCCAACCGGCTGAACGGACGCGCCGGATCGGCGAGGTCAAAACCGGACGTCGATACGCCGGGATTGACCCGAAGCCCGCGGATATGGCCGTGGGATTTGTCTGCAAACTTGGTCAATTGCCCGATGGAATTAAAGATAATCTTGTCCGAACAATTCAGAACCTGATCAATCTCGTGATCCGCGTAAGCCACGGAATAGGCATGGGTTTCGCCCGGAAATTTCTCATGCCCCAAGCGGACCTCAAACAGGGAAGACGAGGTGGAGCCGTCCATATACTCGGCCATAAAGTCAAAGACGGACCATGTGGCAAAGCACTTGAGCGCCAGCAGGCATTTCACCCCGGAGGCCTCACGCAGCCATGCGATCTTTTCGAGATTGGGAAGGAGGCGTGATTTGTCGATGAGATAATACGGGGTTAGCACGGCGATACCTTTCTACAAGATCGCACCAGTTGCTGGTGCCAAATACGGTGAGAGTCATCGCGTCAGCAGTCGGCCTGCTTTTGTCGCGGATATTCGGCTCCGAAGTATTCGGTTGGGCCTTCGCACATTTTACGCAATCGGTGCAATAATTGATGGGAAAAACTGCCGTACCGGGCCTTTGCCGGATGCAGGATATCGGGCATCTCGAGTGCGGTGCCGCCAGTCGCCGCCCTTTGCCCGAAGACCGGTTTGGAGGGTAAAGCCTGTGCGCGCCGGTGTCCGCCGCAGCGACGGCGTTCGGTCTCAGATGGGCGATGTGATGATCCGAGATGTGATCGAAGATCGAACGATCTTTTATGGCACGTCGTGGCCGCTCACCGGGTATCCTGTGAACGCTGCCTCCGGGTCGGTAAGGGCGACTAACCCTTTCTGTTCTCGAGGAATTTGTAGGCCTCAAGGATGGTTTCTGCCAATCCGTCAAAGAAGTGCTTCGACGTCACATCAATCAAACCTGTGGACGCACCCTCTGATTTTACCCCCGCATCAGGTGCCTGCGCCGGCTTCAACATCGCACTTTTGGAATTTAGCAGCTCGCGGTGGCTCGCGCCGGGGCCGTGTTTCAGCACATTGATCGCCAAATAATACTGGTGCAGCCTTTCGGCGAGGTCAGCGTGCCCCGCCGCCAAAAGCGCTGCCGTGACCTTACGTGACAGCGGACCGCGTGTGAAATGGCGCTGCATCCGCGCTTCGAACACGGTGAAAATATCCACGGCGGCCAATTCAATCGCGACGGTTTCAGACGCCATCTCTTTGGCGTGTGCGTCCGACAGGGTGTGACCCTCCGCAAGCTTCAAGATGTCCGACATCCGATCTTGAGACGCCTTTGCCGTGCGCTGCGCGGCGTGAACCAGTTCCGGAAGTGTCTGTGAGGCGGTCATCGTACGTCCTTCTAAAAGTTGCTCCCCCCATAAGCTAAAATATCGCGGAGGGTAGGAACAATTGTGAATGTCCGACAAGTTCGCGTCTGCATTCGGGACGCTGCGGTGTGGCAATGACGGCCGCGAGAGATGCCCGTTTCGCGCCAATCCTGCGTGAATGGCATGACGTTTGATCCGCCGTTGGCAAAGACCCCGATCAGAGCGCACCTCCTGAGCGAAGGGTCGCACGGGCAGGGCCGGTTTTCGATGCCGAAGCCCTGAGCACACAACATTCAGCGGTCGCCTGCGCGGCGCGAAACAGGGGGCGCGGCACGCAAAAGGCTGCCGCCGATCCGCTCTTTCACGGTGCACCACCCCCTCACAGGTGGGAAAAGGCGGCGGCAGACATTGCCGGGGGCATGGGTTTGTGGCAAGACAGATGAGATACTCCTGAACCGAAGAGTTTAGATATGCCTGACTATGCCCAGCGCCGGACCTTTATGGTCGATACCCAGGTCCGCCCCTCAGACGTCACCAAATTCCCGATCATCGACGCGATGCTCTCGATTCCGCGCGAGGTTTATACCCCGCGGGACAAACGCGAAGCGGCCTATGTTGGCGAGAATATCGAATTCGCGCCGGGCCGGGTGATGCTGGAACCGCGGACTTTGGCGAAGATGCTGGATGCGCTGGCCATCACGCGCGGCGAGTTGGTGCTCGATATTGGCGTGGGCTACGGCTATTCCGCCGCTGTCATCGCCAGCATGGCCGAGGCGGTCGTTGCGGTTGAAGACGACGCGGACCGTGTGTCAGAGGCGCAAGGCGCACTGAGCGACAACGGCGCGGATGGCGTTATCATGCAAGAGGGCGCGCTGAACGCAGGCGCACCCGAGCATGGCCCCTATGATGTGATCGTCATCGAAGGCGGCATTGCGCAATTGCCTACGGCCATCGCTGATCAGCTCAAAGAAGGCGGCCGCATTGCCGCACTCTTTATGGAGGGCGAGCTCGGAACCGTGCGCATCGGCCACAAGCGGCATGGCGAGATCACCTGGCGGTTTTCTTTCAACGCGGCGGCTCCGGTTCTTCCGGGCTACGAATTGGCGACGGAATTCGCGCTCTAACGCGTTTAACGAATAATACGTGTGATGTACTGCGGCAGGAGAGCCACGCAATGAACGCTTCGACCTTCAAGAAGGCAGCGCAACGGCTGGCGATGGCCGGTGCAATCGTCCTGTTCCCGGTGGTGTCTGCCGCTGAAACTCTGGCCGATGCCTTGGCCAGCGCCTATGAGCATTCCGGGCTATTGGTCCAGAACCGCGCCTTGTTGCGGGCGGCTGACGAAGATGTGGCCGTCGCCGTGGCGGCCCTGCGGCCGATCCTAAGCTGGCAGGCGTCTTTCTCGCGCGATTTCGGCTATTCCCATAGCCTTAGCAATGCGACCGGCAGATATGTCGGCACCGGTTTCCAGAACGATGAGGCCAGTTTCTCGGTTCTGGCCGAGCTGCTGGTCTATGATTTCGGGGCCTCGCGGCTCCAGATTGATGCCGCCAAAGAGGCCGTTCTGGCCACCCGCGAGGGGCTTTTGGTGATCGAGCAGCAGGTGATGCTGCAGGCGGTCGCGGCCTATGTGACCGTGCGCCGCGCCTCCGAAACCGTTGGTTTGCGTCAGAACAACGTGCGGCTGGTGGTGCAGGAATTGCGCGCCGCGCGCGACCGGTTCGAGGTGGGCGAGGTGACGCGCACGGATGTGTCGCTGGCCGAGGCACAACTGGCGTCCAGCCGGGCCAATCTGGCGGCAGCCGAAGGCGATCTGTTGCGGGCAATCGAGGAATACGCGGCGGTTGTCGGGCACAAACCGGGCAACCTCGCGCCGGTGAACAATCTGCCGCAGGTCGAACAGAATATCGATGCAGCACGGGCGGTTGCGGTGCGCAACCATCCTTCAATGCGGCGCGCCCAGCATCAGGTCAGCGCGGCTGACATCACCGTGCGCCGTGCCGAAGCCGGGATGAAACCAACCGCCAAGTTGACCGGGCGGCTGACCAAGTCCGGCGATTTTGATTCGCCTGCCTTCTCCAATTCCGGCTCGGTGTCGCTTGATTTCTCGGGGCCAATCTATCGCGGCGGCGCGCTTTCGGCGCTGGCGCGTCAGGCCAAGGCCCGCGCCGATGCCGAACGCGGCAATCTGCATGTGGTTCAACATTCCGTCTCGCAGGATGTCGGCTCTGCGCTGGCAACGCTGCGGGTGGCGGTTGCCTCGATCGATGCCAACCAACGCCAGATCCGCGCCGCGCGTGTTGCCTTTCAGGGCGTGCGCGAAGAGGCCAGCCTTGGCCAGCGCACCACGCTGGACGTGCTGACCGCCGAGCAGGACCTGCTCGATGCCGAGACCGCCTATACCTCCTCGGTCGCGGACCGGACCTTTGCCGCCTATCAGGTGCTGTCCTCGATGGGGCTCTTGACGGCCAAGCATCTTGGTCTGAACGTGCAACTCTATGATCCGGCAGAATATTACCGCCTGATCAAGAACGCACCGGCAAAGAGCCTTCAGGGCAGCAAGCTTGACCGTGTGCTTCGCAGCATAGGCGAATAAGACCCGCGCAAAAGCCACAAAGCCCGCACAATTGTCTCTATCGGTTGTGCGGTCAGCCGCCGCAGGTTATCCTGTGGCTGAGGCAAAGTGGTGAAATAAATGTCAGATCCTGTCAAATCCTCGGAAATCGAGGATGTCCTGTCGTCGATTCGCAGGTTGGTCTCGGAAGAGGCGAGAAGTGATAAACAGGCGCGGCGCAACGACGCCCCCAAGGCGCCTGCCAATGTTCCAGAGCGGGTCCGCGAAAAGACCCCCGAAGCGGATGCGCTTGTCCTGACACCTGCGTTGCGGGTGCATTCAGGCGGGCTGTCGCGCGATGAAGCCGAGGTTGGGCGTGTGGCGAGAGAGCCTGACGCGCTGCGCGACGCCGTGATGAACGTGGTGGCTGATGTGGTTGAGGAAGAGGCCGAGGCGCAGGTTGCCGCGGCCATCGATCCCGTCGCGGACACCACGCCAAAGCCAGACACCGATGAGTATGATGCGCCGGAGGCTGCTGAATATGATGCGCCAGAGGACGCAGACGAAGAACCTGAAGCCGTCGACCACAGCACTGAGACAATGAACAACAGCGTGCCGGACACGGCAGAGGTTGCGTCTGAACCGTCTGTGGCCGAACCGGCTGCCCACATCGCGCGGGATGATGATCTCCCCGAACCGCCCGCCGCAGCGGAAACGCTGGAATCAAAGCTGACGGCGCTCGAAGCCTTGATTGCTGGCCGCAATGAAGCCGCTGTACAGCAGCCTTCAGCAGCGCATGAGGCAGAGACGGCGCAGGAGTGGGAAGATCACCTTCCTGAAGCCGACACGTCCGAAGCCCCGCAAGACGCGGCTGCTGTTCATGACACGGCGATAGCAGAGGCTGGCTTGGAGGATGAGCAGGCCGGTCTTGACGCCGCAGAAGAGGCACACGCGCCTGAAGACGTGCCACCTCAGGCCGAAATTGCTGAGGATTTTGCCGCCGACCTCTCGGATCATGTAGACGAGGCACCCGCCGCATCTCCGTCCCCCAAGATCCAGCGGCCCGTCATCGCATTGGCCGAGGCGCGACCGGGTCCGGAGGACGCGGAGGAAGATGAGGCAGTTCTGCCTGGCAGGGAGGAAGACCACTCAATTGACGAGTCGGTTCTGCGCCAAATGGTCGTGGATATCGTCCGCGAAGAGCTTCAGGGCGCACTCGGCGAGCGGATCACCCGCAATGTCCGCCGGTTGGTCCGCCGCGAGATTCATCGCGCTTTGGCCAGCCACGAGCTCGACTAAAGCGCTGCCCAATAAAAAACGCGCCCCACGGAGGGGCGCGTCAGTAACGTTCTGAGTGTACAGTAAAAGTTTAGGCGGCTTCGGCACGATCGGCAGCGGCGGCCGCATTGCGGCGCTCGCTTTCTTCACGCGACAGGGCAACAGAGGTACGCACCCCTTTACCCACGAATTCCATCAGGCCATTCACAACCCGTTCGTTCGGGTCGATCCCGGCACAGGACAACACTTCGCGTCCATCACGCGAGCGTGCCCAGCGTGCAATCTGTTCAGGACCATTGCCATACTTCTTGTCGTCGGCGATGGCATCGTCGAGAGCAGCCAGAACTACCGCTGCAAAAAGCTTGCGGGCGCGGCTCCCCTGTTCACTATTAAAAGCTGTACCGTCAACGAAATCTTTCATGTAGCGTCCTTTGTTCTTGCTCTTGTGTTTCCGGCGTGAAGGCCCTTATGGCTGGTTTTTCGTGATTCGGATACCCTACATATGCATAGCACTTATGCACAATTCGCATAGCTCTCTGCACCTGCACTACGAGATATGGTAAGCTTGCAGTGGGCCGGAACGCGATATATAGGGGCGGTCAAACGTTCTGCAACCTTTTGACATGGTTTTGCCACAATGCCCAAGATCAACGGAAACGAAATCCGCCCCGGTAACGTATTGGAGCACAATGGTGGCCTATGGGCTGCCGTAAAGGTCGATCACGTAAAGCCGGGCAAAGGCGGTGCCTTCGCTCAGGTTGAGATGAAGAACCTGCGAAATGGCTCTAAATTGAACGAACGCTTCCGGTCTGCCGATAAGGTAGAGCGCGTTCGGCTCGAGCAAAAGGACATGCAGTTCCTGTACGAAAATGACGGCATGCTGGTCTTTATGGACACGGAAACCTACGATCAGGTCGAGCTGCCCGCCGATATTCTGGGCGAACGCCGCCCGTTCCTGCAGGACGGCATGACCATTCTGGTGGAATTCCACGACACCGAGGCGCTCAACGCCACCCTGCCGCAAAAAGTCACCTGCCAGGTTGTCGAGACCGAGCCGGTGGTCAAGGGCCAGACCGCGGCCAACAGCTTCAAGCCTGCGGTTCTGGACTGTGGCGTCAAGGTCATGGTGCCGCCGTTTGTCGGCCAGGACGAGATGATCATCGTCAACACCGAAACCATGGACTATTCCGAGCGCGCCTGACCACGGGGCCCGCGCGCATATCCCCCGATTTCCCCGGGGGCGCATATGACATGATTGAAAGGCCTCCGGCATAACTGCCAGGAGGCCTTTTTGATGCTTGTACCCCACCCGGATCTGCCCGCCATCGCCGCCCTTCACCCAGAAGACCGCAGCCGCAGCGACGCCATCGCCCACCGCCTAGCGCAGGGCGCAGAATTGCTGAGCTATCGGACCGAAGGCGTGCTGCGCGGCTATCTTCTGTGGTCACGCGGCACCGAGGGCGCGCCGGTGATCGAGCGGCTCTACGTCGCCCCCGGTTGGCGCCGTCGCGGTATCGACGCGCGCTTGCGTCGGCGTCTGCCGCCATAAATGCTGCTAGCTCGGGATAAGGGACACGCGCGCCGACCCGGCCTGCATCTCGTCCCCGGCGCGATCAAACCGCAGATACGCCAGCGCCGCGTTCCCCGCCTGCGTGCCCAACACACCCACCGGCTTGCCATTGGCGGTGATCTCGGTGCCAAGCGGTGCCGTGCCCTCAATCGTCACCCGCGCCAGCCCCTTGCGCAGCTCGGTCTTGTGCTTCATCCGCGCGGTCACTTCCTGACCGACGTAACAGCCCTTGCGAAAATCCACGCCCGCCAACCGCTCAAACCCCATCTCAAGGATATAGCTGTCTGGCCCCAACTCACGCCCCCAGCGCGGCACCATCGCAGCCACATGCTCGGCGTCCCAATCGGTTCCGTCCTCGGGCCGCGCCTCCGCCGCAATCAAACGCCAGCCCAGCCGCGCGTCACGCGGATCGTTCAGCGCACCGTCCGGAGCAGAACTTTGCCCACGCGACACGGCCAGATCGGTGGCCTCGATCGTCACATCGGCGCGCAGCTTGTACATCCCCAAACGCCGCGCCAGCCCCTCGGCCAGATCAACATGCGTGTCGAGCAAAACCGCATCCCCCTCGGCCTGCAGAAAGAAGTCCGCAATTAGCTTGCCCTGCGGCGTCAGCATCGCGGTATAGGCCAGCCCCTGCGCAAGCCGTGCCAGATCGTTGGTCACAAGCCCTTGCAGAAAATCGCGGACATCGCCGCCCATCAGCCGGAGAACGCGGCGGTTCTCGGAGTAAGTGTTCATTTCGTGTTTCCTTCCCGCACCTGCGTCACATATAGACCTCGCAGCAGCAAGCTGAAGGGGCAAGATGCGCGCGCCGATTTCGGTCATAATACCCACTCTAAACGCAGGCGAGGCGCTCCCCGGCTGCCTGTTGGCCTTGGGCGAAGGGCTGCAAGAGGGGCTGATCCGCGAATTGATTGTGTCTGACGGTGGGTCAACCGACACCACACTGGCCACGGCCCGCGCAGCCGGCGCACGGATCATCGAAGGCGCGCCCTCACGCGGCGAGCAGTTGCGCCGCGGGGCCGACCTGGCCGAGGGCCAGTGGCTGCTGTTCCTCCACGCCGATACGCAACTGGCTCCGGACTGGACCGCTCCGGTGCTCCGCCACCTCACCAACGACACCGCGGCCTGTTTTCGCCTGGCCTTCGCCAGCCGCCACCCGATGGCGCGGCTCACGGCGGGCTGGGCCAATGTGCGCAGCCGGGTGTTCGACCTCCCGTATGGCGATCAGGGCCTGTTGATCACGCGCGACCTTTACGACGCGGTCGGGGGCTATCCCGATCAGCCGCTGATGGAGGATGTGGCCCTCGCGCGCGCGCTCAGTGGCCGGATCATCCAGCTTCCGGCGCAGGCCGTGACCTCGCCAGACCGCTACCAGCGCGACGGCTGGCTCCGGCGCGGCGCGGGCAATCTCACGCTGCTGCTGCGCTACCTTGCTGGAACGCCGCCGCAAAAGCTCGCGCAGCGCTACAACAAATCGCGGTCCTGATCTTCTTCTGTTTAAAAATACCTCGGGGGAGTCCAAAGGACGGGGGCGGAGCCCCCAAACGCCGCCTGCCTCAGGCGGTGCTGTCTTGCATCCGATACAGCCCGGCATAGACCCCACCGGCGGCCAAAAGCGCATCATGTGTGCCTTCTTCAACCACACGGCCCTGGTCCATCACCACGATCTTGTCGGCATTGCGCACGGTCGACAGCCGGTGCGCAATCACCAGCGTCGTGCGGCCCTCGGCCAAAGTGTCCAGCGCCTCTTGCACCAGCGCCTCCGAGGCTGTGTCGAGCGCCGAAGTCGCCTCGTCCAAAAGCAATATCGGCCGGTCACGCAGCACTGCGCGGGCAATCGCCACCCGCTGCCGCTGACCGCCCGACAGGTTCGATCCACGCGGACCGGCAGGACTGTCGAGGCCGTTCGCCAAGCGCGGCAGGAAGTCCGCCACATGCGCCGCCTTAAGCGCCGCCTCAAGCTTCTCGTCGCTCACCTCGCGGGCGTCGAGCACGATATTGTCGCGCAGCGTTTCGTCAAACAGCAGCGCCTCTTGGCTGACCACAGAATACAGCCCGCGCACGTCTGCCACCGCCATCTCGCGCACATCGGTGCCGCCGATGGTCACGCGGCCTGATTGCACATCCACCAACCGGGTGATCAGGTTGAACACGGTCGATTTACCGGCCCCCGACGCCCCGACCAGCGCGGTGGTCTTGCCCGCTTCGGCCACCAGCGATGTGCCGCGCAAAATCGGCGCGTCGCCATAGGCGAGCTGCACATCCTCAAGCACGATTTCCGGCGCGCCGGTGGGGGCGGGCTTCGGCTTGGCCGGGGATTTCAGCCCCGGCTCGGTCTCGAGCAATTCGCGGATACGCTCAATCGCCGCCGCCGCCACCTGCCAAACGCCCGACACCGCGCCAAGCCGGCGCAGCGGTTCAAAGGCAAGGGCGAGCGCGGTGAAAAACGCCATGAAATCGCCAACGGTCTTGGTGCCGTCGATGATCTCGCGCCCGCCGTAAATCAGCACGCCGAAAAACCCGATGCCCGCCATCAGGTCAACCAACCCCGGAATAAGCGACTGGCCCAGCGCCGATTTGATCTCGACGTTGATCCGCTTGTCGGTCAGCTCGCTGTAACGGTCGGATTGATAACGCTCCAGCCGGTTGAGCTTGATCGGCACGATGCCGTGAAAAATCTCGTTGAGTCGCACTGAAAGCCCGGCGGCCACGTCCCGCGCCACCCGCGCATTGCGCCGCACATAGCGTTGCAGAATCACCACCGGCACCACCATCACCGGCACCCCGATCAGGGCCACCAAGGTCCAGCGCCAATCAATCCCCAGCGCCACGCCAAACAGCGACACCAGTGCCACAACATCGCGGCCCGTGCCGGTCACGATGGTCTTCCACACCTTATTGATCGACCCGACATCGCCCTCGATCCGCTGCATCAAAATGCCGGGCGAATGGGACTGGTGGAACTGGCCTTCCAGCGTCATCAGATGGGTCACAAGGTCTTTGCGGATATGCCCCGAAGCCACCTGCGCCAACCGCGTGAGCAGCACCTTCTGGATCACCGACGCCGAGGCGCGCAGCGCGAAAATGCCAAGGATCGCCAACCCGACCCAGATCAGCATGTCACCCTGACCGCCGATAAAGATCTTGTCGAACATCGGCTTCATCATATAGCTGATCGCGCCGTACATCGCCCCTTCGAGCGACATGAAAAACAGCGCGACAAGCAGCAGGCCGGTGTGGCGCTTAAGGTATTTGCGCCACAGCCATACCGCCAACCCGCGCTGTTGCGGGTCTGTAACGGGAGGGGCGCTCTTGCTCACGCCTCTGTCTCGCCGTCGGCAGCCTCGGCAGCGTCGGATAGCGCACGCGCACGCAGCATCTCGGCGGTTTCGGCCGGGGTGGCCCCGGCATCCCAGCCGTCATTCAAACGTGCGGCGCGATATTCGGTCCGCAGCCAGGTCTCAAAGTCGATGGGATCGGCGTTCTTGCGTGCCTCATAGACATCAAGGATGTAATCCTGCACCCCGGTCTTGGTCCATTTCATGTGCAGATACTTCATGCCCAATTGCGCGCGGGCCTCTTCCACCGGCACGCCTTCAAACACCATCAGGTACATCGCCGCTACAACGCCGGCCCGGTCGGCCCCGGATTTGCAATGAAACACAAACGGCTTTTCAATATCGCGAAAGGTGTCGAGCACTGAAATCAGCCGCTCGCGCTTGGTGGCATTGCGCGCCCAAAGCTTGGTGACGCGGAATTCCAGCCCCAGCGCCTCGCAGGCTTCTTTCTCGAATTTGAAATGGGCAAACTTCTCTTCACCGCGCAGGGTCACAACCGTCTTGATCCCCAGCGCCTTATAGCGGGCAAGCCGCCGTGGGCTGGGATGGTTCGACCGGTACACACCGGGCGCGATTTCAAAGAAGTTGGTCCACAGGATGCGCAGAAAGGCGTGATCGACCACGTGGGAATGCACCGCCCCCATGAATCGGCCTTTCGGCGTTGTAATATCCTTCCCGAACGAGCGGCTGAACTGCCGATTGCGGTCTTCAAGCCAGGTCATTATCGCTTTGAACATGGAACACCGGTCCTTGCCGCCCCAAGGGTTTCGCTTGCCGGGTTTAGGCGAGTGCTGCGGTGCTGGCAAGGTTTCGGGGTGGCAATTGACGGCGACACATTGCCGGGGTTAGCTGCACTGCAATCTCTGGAGTATGATTTATGTCCCTCGCAAATGGCCGCACATACCGGGCGATCCCCGGCCCATCCGAGACCCCGGACGACGTACAGCGTGCCATGCACCGGTCTTCTGTGAATATTTACGAAGGCGATCTATTCGATCTGACCGAAAGCCTGATCCCCGATTTGCGCTGGATTGCGGGCACCGCGCATAACGTCGCGATGTATATCTGCAACGGCCACGGCGCATGGGAGGCCGCGCTGGCCAATGTGCTCGAGGCCGGCGACCGGGTGCTTGTGCCCGCCACCGGGCGGTTTTCCCACGGCTGGACCGAGATGGCCGAAGGGCTAGGCATCGAATCCGAGATCATCGAATACGGATTGAAAAGCCCATTTGACCCCGCCGATGTCGAGGCCCGTTTGCGCGCCGACACCGAGCATCAGATCAAGGCGGTACTGGCGGTTCAGGTCGACACCGCAACCTCGGTGCGCAGCGACATTGCCGGCCTGCGGGCGGCGATGGCTGCGGCGGGCCACCCGGCGCTGTTGATGGCCGATTGCGTGGCCTCATTGGGCTGTGACCGGTTCGATATGGACGCCTGGGGCGTGGATGTGATGGTGACGGGCAGCCAAAAGGGGCTGATGGTGCCGCCGGGCATGGGCTTTGTGTTCTTCAATCCCAAGGCCGCCGCGCATCGCCCATCGCGCGTGTCGCGCTATTGGGATTGGCAGCCGCGCGCCAATCCGGGGATGTTTTATCAATACTTCGGTGGCACCGCGCCGACCCACCATCTGCATGGGCTGCGCGCCGCGCTAGACATGATGCGCGCCGAGGGCCGTGAGGCGATCTGGCATCGTCATGAAACGCTGGCCCGCGCGATCTGGGCGGCGGTCGAACATTGGGGTCAGGAGGGGCCGCTTCACCTCAATATCGCTGATCCGGCCTATCGCAGCCACGCAGTAACCGCGCTCGCGATTGGTGCGCCGCATGGCCAACGGTTGCGCGACTGGTGTGAGCAGAATGCCGGCGTGACGCTGGGCATCGGGCTCGGTATGGCCCCGCCCGACAGCGAAGAGCGGCACGGGTTTTTCCGGATCGGCCACATGGGGCACGTCAACACGCACATGATTCTGGGGGTTTTGGCGTCAATCGAGGCCGGGCTTGCAGCCCTAGATATCCCGCACCAGCCGGGCGGCATTCAGGCGGCAACCCGAGTGATCAGCGCGGCCGCGACGCCAGCCAGTTGATCCAGCCGTTCAATGCGACGCCCGCGAGCAGTACCGCCGCGAGGCCAAAGGTGGCCAAGAGCGCGATCAGAACCCAAAGCAGATTGACGCCAAACATCACCACGCAGGCGGCGGTGTAATTGGGCGCGCGGCCCACGGGGCGGTCATTGGCACGATCATACATGAGACACCTCACCTGAAACGGTCCTCTGCGTAAAGATAGCGCAGAGGGGATGAATGTCAGGTAAAGTTTCCGGGACAGGCTTTGGCGGGCCGCCCTACATCGCGGTAAGATGCCCATCCAGAAGCGCCACGCGCCGGTCCATCCGGGCGGCAAGCTCCGGATTGTGGGTGGCAATCAGCGCCGACAGGCCGGTGTCGCGCACCAGCTGCATCAACGCGTCAAACACCGTGTCCGAGGTGGCGGGGTCAAGGTTGCCGGTCGGCTCATCCGCCAACAAGATACGCGGCTGGTTGGCCAGCGCCCGGCAAAACGCCACACGCTGCTGTTCGCCACCCGACAAGGCACCGGGGCGGTGGCTGGCGCGATCCGCAAGCCCGACCGAGGCCAGAAGCGCCTGCGCTCGCGCATCCGCCGCACCGCGCGCTGTGCCATTGGCAAGCTGCGGCAGAACCACATTCTCGGCGGCGGTGAACTCGGGCAGCAGGTGGTGAAACTGATAGACAAACCCCACATCGCGTCGCCGCGCGGCGGTGCGCTTGCGGTCGCTCAGGCGGGTCATCTCTTGCCCATCGATCCGAACCGAGCCGGAGTCGGCTGTATCAAGCAGCCCCGCGATGTGCAAAAGCGTGGATTTCCCCGCGCCCGAGGGGGCGACCAGCGCGACAACCTCGCCCGCAGCAAGGCTGAGATCGATGCCTTTCAGCACCGCCACTTCATTGTGACGGCCCTTTTCATAGGCTTTTTGCACGCCTTCCAGCGCCAGCACCGGATCACTCATACCGCAGGGCCTCCACCGGGTTTAGCCGCGCCGCGCGGCGGGCCGGAAAGATCGTGACAATGAAGGACAGCCCCAGCGACAAGGCCACCGCCGAGAGCACATCGCCCAGCTCAAGCTTGGCCGGCACCGAATAGAGCCCCCGGATAGACGGATCCCAGACGCCGCCACCGGCGACATAGTTCACCACGGAAAAGATCGTATCGATGTAGATCGCAAACAGGCAGCCCAGCGCCACGCCCAGCGCCGTACCGATCAGCCCGGTGAAGGCGCCGCAGATGAAAAACACCCGCAAAACCGAGCCTTCCGACAGGCCCATGGTGCGCAGAATGCCAATGTCGCGGCCCTTGTTCTTGACCAGCATGATCAGACCCGAGACGATGTTCATCGCCGCGATCAGCACGAGGATCGACAGGATGATGAACATCACGTTGTCCTCGATTTCCAAAGCGCGCAGGAACGATCCGCTCGCATCCCGCCAGGTCCAGACCAAGGCCCGCTCGCCCGCCGCTTGCAGCAGGGGCAGGGCATAGCTGTCAACGGCGTCGGGATCATCAACCATGACTTCAAGCTCATCAGCCACGCCTTCGCGGTTGAAGTAAACCTGCGCCTCGGTGAAGGGCATGTAGATCCGCGTGCGGTCGATGTCATAACGTCCGGCGGTGAAAACATAAGTGACTTCAAACGCCTGCACGCGGGGCGAGGTGCCGAACGGCGTTTTGACCCCATCGGGTGAGATCAGCTTGAGCCTGTCGCCCACGGTCACACCCAACTCGCGCGCGATGCCAGAGCCGATGGCGATACCCTCGTCAAACCGACGCAGATCGCCTTGTTTTTCCTCGGGATTGGCGATGCGCGGGATGGTCGAGAGATCGGCGGCGGTGATGCCAAACACCTCAACCCCCGAATTGCGGCCATTGGCGGTGGCCATGACCTGACCTTTGACCAAAGGCGCGGCGCGGGTGACAAAGCCGAGGCTGTCAATGCGGTCGCGCAGGGCCTCAAAATCACCGACGGTGCGATCAAGCTGGCCAAATTCGTTCACATCGGCCTGATAATACACGGTGACATGGGCGTTGGTGCCGACAATCGTGTCGACAAACTCCTCACGAAAGCCCGAGCGCACGGCGAGCGTCGCGATCAGCGCAAAGACCGCCAACGTGATGCCGACCAGGCTGATCCAGGTCATGACGCTGACCCCGCCTTCGGCGCGTTTGGCCCGGAGGTACCGCCAAGCAATCATCCACTCAAAAGCCGCAAAAGGGGCCGGAGTGCGGGGCTGGGGGCGCGTATGTGGGCGCGTTTGGGGGCGGGGGGTGGCTCTGCTCATCGGCTTTCCTTGTTTCGCGCGGAAAGTGCGCATTGGGGCAGGGCGGGTCAAGCGCCCTTTGCAACAATGATGTGATCGGCGCGTGCCTGCTCGCGGATCGCGCTGTCCTTTTAACGCAGAGGTTTCCAAAATGAGCGCTTCCGCGCGCTGAGTTTCAGCAAGTGGCGCGGTGACGTATCCTCTCACGCGTTGGCGCGCGGCGTGGTTCGGGTGCTTGCATCGGATCGCGGCTCTGCCATAGTGCGCCCCATGAGAGGACCCCTTTTCACCCCGATAGTCGATGCCCTGCCGCCCACGGTGCCCTTTATTGGCCCCGAACAGATGGAGCGTGACCGGGGTGCCCCGTTTCGCGCCCGTCTTGGTGCGAACGAAAGCGTCTTTGGCCCATCCCCCGCCGCGATTGCCGCGATGCAGGGGGCGGCGGCTGAGATCTGGAAATACGGCGACAGCACCAGTTACGATCTGCGCCATGCCTTGGCCGAGGATCTGGGGATCGCGCCGGAGTGCATCGTTGTCGGGGCCGGGATCGACGGGCTGTTGAATTCCACCGTGCGGCTGATGGTTGGGCCGGGCGACCCTGTTGTGACCTCGGACGGGGCCTATCCCACGTTCAATTATCATGTGTCGGGCTATGGTGGCACGCTGCACAAGGTGCCCTATCGCGACGATCACGAAGACCTTGAGGCGCTGTTGACCAAGGCGCATGAGGTCGGGGCGAAGCTGGTCTATCTGGCCAATCCTGACAATCCGATGGGCACGTGGCACAGCGCCGCGCGGATCGAGGCGATGAGTGCCGATTTGCCCGCGGGCTGTGTGCTGGTGCTAGACGAGGCCTATGCCGAGTTTGCGCCTGCCGACGCGATCCCGGCGTTGGATATGACCGACCGGGCGGTGCTGCGGTTTCGCACCTTTTCCAAGGCGCATGGCATGGCCGGGGCGCGGGTGGGCTATGCGCTTGGGCACCCGGAGGTGATTGCGGCCTATGAAAAGGTGCGCAACCATTTCGGCATGAACCGCACCGCGCAGATCGGGGCGCTGGCGGCTTGGCGTGATCAAGACTGGCTGGCGCATGTGCAGGGCGAAGTGGCCCGTGCGCGCGACCGGATTACCGGGATTGCACGCGACAATGGGCTGCGCGCGCTGCCCTCGGCCACCAACTTCGTTGCGGTGGATTGCGGTCGGGATGGGGCCTATGCCCGCGCCGTTCTGATGCGGTTGCAGGCGGCGGGGGTGTTCGTGCGGATGCCGTTTGTTGCGCCCGAGAACCGCTGCATCAGGATCAGCGCCGGACCGCCGGAGATGCTGGATATCTTTGCCGAGGCCCTGCCTGTGGCGCTGTTGGAGGCCCGTGGTGACTGAGATTTCATTGGACCAAATTGAAGCCGTGACCGCGAGGGCGCTGTCTGTGCATGGGGCCACAAGCGAAGTGGCCGAGCATGTGGCCCGTGCCGTGCGTCGCGCCGAAGGCTATGGCAACCGCATTTGCGGCCTCTACTATGTTGAGAGTTACTGCCAGCAGTTGCTGACCGGTCGGGTTGATGGCACGGCGCTGCCTTTGGTCACGACGCCGCGCCCCGGCTTGGTGCAGGTCGACGCGCGATTTGGCTTTGCCCAGCCGGCCTTTGCCGCCGGGCTGGCACCTGCGCTGGCGGCGGCGCGCAACGCGGGGGTGGCCACGCTGGCGGTGTCGCATGCGCATACTTGCACGGCGCTGGGGTTCTTTACCGAACAGATCGCGCAGCAGGGCATGATCGGCCTTGGGTTTACCAATGCCTCGCCCATCGTCGCGGCACCGGGCGGCAAGGCCCGCGTGATTGGCACCAATCCCATCGCCTTTGCGGTGCCCGACGGACAGGGCGGCGTTGCGGTGCAATTCGATCAATCCACCACCGCCGTGGCGCTGGGCCGGATCACCATGGCCAAGGCGGCAGGCGAAAAGATCCCCGAGGGCTGGGCGCTTGACAGCGATGGCAATCCAACGACCGACCCCGAGGCCGCCTTGGCCGGGTCACTGGTGTCTGCGGGTGGGCACAAGGGCTGGGGCTTTGGTGTGATGGCCGAAGTGCTGGCCGCGGCGCTCACCGGGTCAGTGTTTTCGCGTGACGTCAAACCACTGAAAGCGCCCGAAGGCGCGCCGCATGACCTTGGGCAATATTACATCCTGATCGACCCTTCCACCGCGCCCGATTTTGCCGCGCGCATGGCCGCATTGGCCGAGGCGGTGGCGAGCGATCCCGGCACGCGGCTGCCCGGGCAGCGCAAGGCACAGCGCGATCCGGTCGCGGTGCCCGAGGCTTTGTGGGCGGATATACTGGCTTTGTCGGAGAAAGACGCTAGCTAACCCGGCATGCAAATGATCGTGCTTTATATCGCCACCGCCGTCGTGTTCCTTGGCCTTGATGTCATCGGGCTGCGCTTTCTCATCCGTCCGGTGTTTGAACGCCATGTTGGCAATCTGCTGGTCGACAGCTTCCGCTTTGTCCCGGCGCTGTTGTTTTACCTGTTCTACATCGTCGGCGTGCTCTGGTTCGTGAGCCTGCCCGCGCTTAAGGCCAACGCCCCGATGCAGGCGGCGCTGGGCGGGGCGTTTTTCGGCGCGCTGGCCTATGGCACCTATGAATTCACCAATCTCGCAACGCTCAAGGGCTGGTCCTGGCCGATGGTCCTGACCGATCTCACGTGGGGCACTGTTCTGACCGGCTTTGCCGCGTGGTCGGGCGTGATGATCACCCGCGCGCTCACCTAATCAGCGCCGCCGCCCGGCGCGGGGAATAGAGCTGCGCGTCAGGGTATATGTGGCATCGGGGTGGGGCGGATGGCCGTCGGTTCTGGTCCAAAACCGGACCCCGCCGAGCCGCATCCATAACGGCACACACAGTACCATCCCGGCAATAAAGCCCCCGGCATGCGCCCAATAGGCCACGCCGCCTTCGTCACCTGTGGTGCCAAATCCGCCGAAAAGCTGAAGGCCAAACCACAGACCCAGCATGATCCACGCGGGCAGCGGCAAGACCTTGAAAAACACGATAAAGATGATCAGGATATCGACCTTGGCCTTGGGATACAGCAGCAGATACCCGCCCATCACCCCGGCAATCGCCCCCGAAGCTCCGACCACCGGCACCATGGACTCTGGCGCGCTGGCCCATTGCAACAGCGATGCGGCAAGACCACAGGCGAGGTAGAACACAAGGTAAGGGCCGTGGCCCATCTCATCCTCGATATTGTCGCCGAAGATGAACAGAAACAGCATGTTACCGGCGATATGCATGAACCCGCCATGCAGGAACATCGAGGTCAGGATCCCAAGATAGCCCTCACCCGCGCTGACCCGCCCGGGAAGCAGCGCATACTCCCAGTAATAATACGACAGCGCCCGATCCTCGAGCCCGACGGAATGCAGGAACACGACGATGTTGATCGCCATGAGCGCGTAGGTGACATAGGGCGTGCGGCCCGAGGGGTTATGATCGCGGATTGGAAACATGGGGGAAAGCTTGTTGCTTTCCCCCGGAACGTCAAGTCACTGATTGGTCAGGACATCCCCGACAACAGCGCCGCATTGCCGCCCGACGCCGTGGTATCAACGCAGACGTGGCGTTCGTGGGTGACATGGCCCTTGTCCGGCATCCCGGTGATCAGCGGCAAAATCGGACCTTTGCGGTTGGACAGCGCCTGCGCATAGCGGCGCGCCGTCGCCGCGTCGCCCCACCAAAGCGCGCCTGAGATCTGGCTGAGCGTGGTCAGCGCCTCGGGCTCGAGCGCGCCGCCGACACGCACGCCAACACCGCCAAGCCGTTCGACCGCCTCTTTCTGCGCCTGCGCCGCGCCGTCGCCGGGGCCAAGGCACAGCACAGGCGGACGCGGCAGCGCCGTCAGCCGGTTTGATTCGCCGGTCGGGCCGGGCAGCGACAGTGGCGCTTGCGGTTGCGGCAACTCGCGTGCCTTCAGCGCCTCTTGCAGGGCGAGCGGATCGACCTGCGCGCCGGGGGCCTCACGCGATGCCTCTGCCGGATGGCTGCCAAACCGCGCGAGGTAATTCGGCCCGCCCGCCTTGGGTCCGGTGCCGGAAAGCCCCTCGCCGCCAAAGGGTTGCGAACCGACAATCGCGCCGATCTGGTTGCGGTTGACGTAAATATTGCCCGCGTGAATACGCTCCGAGACATGCTGCACCCGGTCGTCGATCCGGGTGTGCAGGCCAAACGTCAGGCCAAAGCCGGTGGCGTTGATCGTATCGATCACCTTGTCCAACTCATCGGCCTCAAAGGTCGCGAGATGCAGGACGGGCCCGAAAATCTCGCGCTCCATCTCGTTGATGCCATTCACCCGCAGCAGCGTTGGCGCAATGAAATGCCCCTGTTTCGGCACGCTGGTCTGTTTGATCACGCGGCCGTCGGCGCGGGCCTTGGCGATATACGCGGCAATGCTGCTTTGCGCCTCGGCATCAATCACCGGCCCCAGATCGGTCGACAGATCCCACGGCTGTCCGGGCCGCAACGCCTCCATCGCGCCGATCAGCATCTCGACGAAATGCCCGGCAATGTCGCGTTGCACATACAGGCAGCGCAGGGCCGAGCAGCGCTGGCCCGCCGATTGAAACGCGCTTTCCACGATCGAGGCGACAGCCTGTTCCGGCAGCGCGGTGCTGTCGACGATCATCGCATTCAGCCCGCCGGTTTCCGCCAGCAAAGGCGCGCCGGGGGCGAGGTTTTCGGCCATCGCGCGGCGGATGATCATCGCGGTGTCGGTCGAACCGGTAAAGGCCACCCCGCCGACGCGCGCATCCGAGGTGAGCGCGGCACCCACGCCGCCCGCACCCGGCAGGTACTGGAGCACCTCGCGCGGCACGCCAGCCTCATGCAAAAGCGCAACAGCCCGCGCCGCGATCAGGGGCGTCTGTTCCGCTGGTTTGGCCAGCACAGCGTTGCCCGCCGCCAGCGCGGCCGAGACCTGGCCCGTGAAAATCGCCAGCGGAAAGTTCCACGGGCTGATGCAGGTGAACACGCCTACGGGAGCCTTTTCCGGGGCGTTGGCCGCGTAATAGCGCAGGAAATCAACCGCTTCGCGCAGTTCCGCCACTGCATCGGGCAGCGTCTTGCCCGGCTCGCGCGCCAGCAAAGCGAACAATTCGCCGTAGTTGGCTTCGTAAAGGTCGGCGGCTTTGCTTAGAATCGCGCCACGCTCGGCGGGCGTCGCGGTCCACGGCTTGGCGCGGGCCAGCGCGGTGTCGCAATCGGCGGCGCTGGCAAATCTGACTGTGCCCACAGTGTCGTCTGTGCGCGCAGGGTTGCGTATCGCAGTGGCCGTTTCCGGATTAGCGTCTTTGGCGAGCAACGGCCCGGCGTCCCATTGATGGTCGCGCCAAGGCGCGCGCGCCGTGTCAATCGCCGCCAATGTCGGACGATGCGCCAAATCCCAGCCGCGCGAATTCACCCGCTCGGGCTGGTACAGCTCTGGTCCGGTGGGCAAGAATGGCTTGGTGTCGTTCAGGGCCTCAAACGGATCGCGCGCCACGATTTCGGGGGCCACATCTTCATCAACGATCTGGTTCACGAACGACGAGTTCGCGCCGTTTTCCAACAGCCGCCGCACCAGATACGCCAGCAAATCCTTGTGCGCGCCGACGGGGGCATAGATCCGGCAGCGGGTGCCGTTGTCCTTAAGCACCATAGTGTGCAGCGCCTCGCCCATGCCGTGCAAGCGCTGGAATTCAAACGCTTCCTTGTCCTCGGCCATATCGAGGATCGCCGCGACGGTATGCGCGTTGTGGGTGGCGAACTGCGGATAAATCCGGTCGGTCATGCCCAACAAACGCCGCGCATTGGCGATATAGCTCACATCGGTCGCGGGTTTGGAGGTGAACACCGGGAAACTTTCCAAGCCCTCGACCTGCGCCAATTTGATCTCGGTGTCCCAATAGGCGCCTTTAACCAGCCGCGCGGAAATCTTGCGGTCGGCCTCATCGGCGAGCGCATAGAGGTGCTCGAGCACCGCGCCACAGCGGTGGCCGAAGGCCTGCACCACAACGCCCAAGCCATCCCAGCCGGCAAGCGCCGGATCGTGCATCAGTTTCTCGATCAGATCGATCGAGATCGACAGTCGGTCGGCCTCTTCCGCATCAATGTTCAGGCCCATCTTGCGGCCACGCGCCATCAGCGCCAGATCGCGCAGACGGGGGTAAAGCTCGGTCATCACCCGATCTTTTTGCGCCTCTTCATAGCGCGGATGCAGCGCCGAAAGCTTGACCGAAATGCCCGGATTTCGGCGCACATCGTCATGCACGCAGCCCTTGCCAATCGCCTCGATCGCGCGGCCATACGCGGCGTGATAGCGCATCGCGTCAGCGTCGGTGCGCGCGGCTTCGCCCAGCATATCGTAGCTGTAGGTAAAGCCCTTGGCCTCCATGCCGCTCGCGCGTTTCATCGCCGCGCGAATATCCTCGCCCAGCACAAACTGCCGCCCCATCTCTTTCATCGCGCGGCCAACGGCGGTGCGGATCACCGGTTCGCCCAGCCGTTTGACCGCGGCGCGCAGATGCCCCACCGGGCCCGGCTCGGCCTCTTCGCGCAACACGCGACCGGTCAGCATCAGGGCCCAAGTCGAGGCATTCACCAGCGGCGAGGTCGAATGCCCCATGTGACGGCCCCAATCGGACGACGCGATCTTGTCCTCAATCAGGGCGTCTATGGTTTCGGGATCGGGCACGCGCAACAGCGCCTCGGCCAGACACATCAGCGCCACGCCTTCATCGGTCGACAGGCCATACTCGGCGAGAAAAACCTCCATCAAACCGGGATCGGAATTGTCTCTGATCCGCCGGACAAGCTCAGCGCCTGACGCCGAAATTCTCGCACGATCTTCTTTCGAAAGTCTTGCCGTCTTGATCAAATTCATGACATTCTCGGCCTCATCGGCATAGGTCATTTCATCGATCTGCGCACGCAGCGCCGTTGCCCGATCCAGTGTCATGCGATTCCTCACTTACCATTGTTCCCACTGTATCCTTAATGCACTGGTCATATCTCCCGATTGCGGGGATACTGCCAGTCAAACGAATTGATTTTTCAGGATTTGACAGTGCAACTTGATCAGATTGAACTTGACCGGTTTGACCGCTCTATTGTGACCGTTCTGGCCGAGGATGGCCGGATCTCGATCACCGACCTTGCCAAGCGTATCGGGCTGTCAAAATCGCCGACCCAGGCGCGGCTTAGGCGGCTTGAAGAGGCGGGGGTGATCCGCGGTTATCGCGCGCTGCTTGATCCGATCCGGCTGGGGCTGGATCACGTGGCCTTTGTCGAGGTGCGGCTGGATGACACCCGCGAGGCCGCGCTGGCCGCCTTTGCCAAGGCGGTGGCGCGGATACCGGAGATCGAGCAATGTCATCTTATTGCTGGCAATTTCGACTATCTGATGAAGGTGCGCACCAGTGATATGCGCGCCTATCGGCAGGTGTTGGCCGAGAAAATATCGACCTTGCCGCATGTCTCTAACACCTCGACCTATGTGGCGATGCAGGCGATCAAGGAGAGCGGTCTCGGCGATGTGACTTGATCTGTGTGGAGGGCGTGGCACGATGGGGGTATGTTGCGCCTGACCCTTTCCGCCGTCGCCCTGCTCTTGCCGCTTGAGGCCGGAGCCGAAACCTGTCCTGCTGCGCCCAATCACGCCGCCACGTTCGACACCTTGTTTGCAGAGGTGACTGCGGCCCCGAGCGAAGCCGCCGCCCAACCCGTTGTCAACCGGATGTGGGAGCTTTGGGCCGACGCGCCCGATGCACGAGCGCAAGAGGTGCTTGACCGGGGCCTTAGGCGGCGGGCGTCTTACGATTTTGTTGGGGCTTTGCAGGACTTTGAGGTGCTGATTGGGTATTGTCCGGACTACGCCGAGGGGTACAACCAGCGCGGCTTTATCCGGTTTATCCAGCAGGATTACACCGCGGCGTTGCGTGATCTCGACCGGGTGATCGCCCTGAGCCCGCGCCATATTGGGGCGCTTTCGGGGCGGGCACTGACGTTCATGGCTATGGGCCGTGATGGCGCGGCGCGGGCCGATCTGTTGGCGGCGATGGCGCTTAATCCGTGGGTGCCCGAGCGGCGATTTCTGCCTCAGCTTGCGCCGGATGTGGACGAGACCGAACTTTAGCGTTGCCGCCGAAAACCTTACCCGCGGGTAAGACGTAAACGTATGTTAATAAACATGAATAACCGGGATTGAGCTTAAAAGTGCGGACATTGCCGCCTGCGGATCATTTTGCGGTTTTCTCGCCTGCCGCCTCGGCATATGGTCGCGGCGCGGAGTGCTTTGGCACCCCGACGCGCCAGTGCGGGCGTGATGGAATGGTAGACATACCAGACTTAAAATCTGAGGGGCGTATGCCCGTGGGGGTTCGAGTCCCCCCGCCCGCACCACTTTCAAATCGATACTTTTTTGAACGTCGGACGTTCTGGCCACTGTGAACTCTTGGCACAGTGCTCGGGCGCTTTTATGCGCCCAGTGGCTTGGCCTCGGGCCCTGATGTGACCCTGCTGAATGCGCGGGGTTTGGCGCGGCCAGCGCCGGTTTTTCGGGCAGCGACCGGGTTTTGTGCAACGATTTCCCGGATCTCGGACGATGGCATCGGTCTTGGGTTTGACAGCACGCCGGGGCTGACGTGAACTGATCCTGAACTGGCAGGGGCGACCGCTGTCGACAGGAATAAGGACGCAGCACATGGCCCATTTGTCCGCGGCATTTAGCACCCGGCTGACCAATCTGGTGCGCACCATTTATCCCGATCTCGACGCAGATATCCTGTCGAGCCAGATCATCGAGGCGTTTTGGCCCGACGAAGGCGCGCGCCGAAAACGTGGGCGGCCGCCGTCGAACAATTTGTGGTCAGAGCAGGATGCGGTGCTGATCACCTATGGCAATTCGATCGTGGATGGGGCGCATAAGCCGCTGGATTTGCTGCATGATTTCCTGCTGCGGCATATGAAGGGGGTGGTGAACGGTGTGCATATCCTGCCGTTCTTTCCCTTTACGTCGGACGATGGCTTTGCCGTCACCGATTACCGCGCGGTCAATCCCGAGCTGGGCGACTGGGCCGATATCCAGCGGATCGCGGGGGAATTTCACCTGATGTCGGATCTGGTGCTGAACCATGTGTCGTCGCAGGGGCCGTGGTTTAATGCCTATCGGCAGGGGCAGGCGCCTTATGACCGGTTCTTCTTTGAGGCCTCGCCCGAGGATGACGTGGGGGAGGTTGTGCGGCCACGGACCACGCCGCTGTTGCAGGAGATCGAGACGCCCTCGGGCGCGCGCCATGTTTGGTGTACCTTTAGCCACGATCAGGTGGATCTTGATTTCCGCAATCCCGAGGTGTTGCTCGAGATGTTGCGGATCATCCGGCTGCATGTCGACAATGGTGTGCGTATTCTGCGGCTCGATGCGGTGGCGTTTTTGTGGAAAGAGTTCGGCACCTCCTGCATCCATCTGCCCGAGACCCATGCCGTGGTGCAGTTGATGCGGCTGCTGTGTGATTTTGCGACCGAGACCGTGGTGCTTTTGACCGAAACCAATGTGCCCCGGACCGAGAACCTGAGCTATTTCGGCAATCGCAACGAAGCGCATATCGTTTACAATTTTCCGCTGCCGCCGCTGATCCTGCATGCGATGCAGTCGGGGTCGGTGCGGTATCTGCACCGCTGGCAGACGGCGATGCCTCCGGCGCAGCTGGGTTGTGCCTATCTCAACTTTACCGCCTCGCATGATGGTATCGGGATGCGGCCCGCCGATGGTGTGCTGCCGCCCGAGGAAAAGGCGCGGATGATTGCCACGGTGCAAGAGGCCGGCGGATTGGTGTCGATGCGGTCTTTGCCGGGGGGCGGGGAAGAGCCGTATGAGCTGAACTGTGCGTTCTTTGAGGCGGTGCGGCATACGTTTGATGGGGCGGATGCGCATCATATCGAGCGGTTCCTGTGTTCGCAGACGATTGTGATGTCGCTTGAGGGTATTCCGGCGTTTTACATCCACTCGATGCTGGCCACGCCCAACGATCATGCCGGGGTCGAGCGGCGCGGTATGAACCGGGCGATCAATCGGCACCGTTTGGATTATCCTTCGCTGATTGCGCATCTGGCCGATCCCGAGAGCGACCAGGCGCAGGTGTTGGCGCATATGTCGGCGCGGCTGAAGCTGCGGGCGCGGCAGACGGCGTTCCACCCCAATGCGACACAGTTCACGCTGCGGCTGGATGACAGGATCTTTGGCCTTTGGCGCCAGAGCCTTGACCGGGCGCAATCGATTTTTGCGCTGCACAATGTGAGCGCGGATGAGGTGCATATTGCGCCGTCCGAGGTGAACCTGATCGAGGGGGAGGACTGGGTGGATCTGTTGTCTGGAGAGCGGATCGATGCGGCGGACGCGGACATCCGGTTCGCGCCCTACCAATGTCGGTGGATCACGAACCGGCCTGCGCTGTAGCGGAGGAAAATCCATTGATGGATTTTGCAAAAGTCATTGATGACTTTTGGTCGCTTGTGTGGGGGCGGTGTGGTTTGTTTGCGCGGTTGTGCTGGGCTTTGGGCGGGGTGGGGGAAAATCCATTGATGGATTTTTGAAAAGTCATTGATGACTTTTCCCCCGTCTCGTTGAACCCGTCTCGTTGAACCTAGTTAGTCGAACCCGAAGTCTTTTTCATCCGCCGCGACCGCTGCTTTGAGGTCGGTCAGGAACTCCGGTTCGGCCGCATGCACCCGGTTCCACGTCGGGATAAATGGCGTCTCATGTGGGTTGTCGAGAAAGACCTGCCCGGCGCGAATGATGTTTTCCGCAAACAGCTCGATGGATTTCTCCTCGCGGTGGCGGTCGAGCGCCAAGCCGTTCATCTTGGCATCGTTGTAATAGCCTTCGAGCAGGTCGAGCGCCGAGCGGTAATAGGTGGCTTTCAGCGTGCGGAACACATTCGGGGTGAACACCGTGCCATCTGCGGCCAGCTTGCGGAAGATCGCCTTGCAGATGTCCGTCGACATCCGGCTAAGCCCTTGCGAGGCGTCCTCGGGGGACAGCACCTGATGCTTGTGATCGTAGGCGTCCGAAATCTCGACCTGACAGACGGATTTCGGGGCGAGGTTGCGCCAGGCTTCGGACAGGGTGCCGATCTCCAGCCCCCAATCCGACGGGATTCGCAGGTCCGGCAAGACCGGCGTGCGCATGGCAAATTCGCCCGACAGCGGATATCGGAACGAGCGCAGATAATCGAGGTAATCGCGGTCGCCGATCACCTTTTTCAGCGCGATCAGCAGCGGCGACACCAACAGCCGCGTCACCCGGCCATTCAGTTTGCCGTCGCCGATGCGCGGATAATAGCCCTTGGACATTTGATAGGGGAAAGACGGGTTGGCCACCGGATAGACCAGCCGCGCCAGCATTTCGCGCTCATAGGTGATGATATCGCAATCGTGTAGCGCCAGCACCGCACTGTCAGCGCAGGCCAAAAGATAGCCGATCGAGGTCCAGACGTTCTTGCCCTTGCCCGGTTCCTGCGGGGCCAGCCCGCGCCGTTCCAGCCTGGCACCAAGCTCCTGCATCCGGGGGCTGTCGTTCCAGATCACAGTGTGGTTTTGCGGCAGGGCGGCAAAGAACTTGCGGGCGTGGCGATACTGCGCTTCGTCGGCCCGGTCGAGGCCAATGATGATCCGGTGCAGATAGGGCACCTTTCCCAACTCGCTCAGGATATTGGGCAGCGCCTCGCCCTCCAGTTCAGAAAACAGCGAGGGCAGGATCAGCGAGATGCGCCGGGTCTGCGCGTAAGTTGTGAGTTCGTATTCGAGATCATCAAGACCGCGGGTGCGCAGATTGTGCAGCGTGGTGATATTGCCGTTCTGGTGAAAATCAGCCATCGGGGTGCGCCTTTATCAGTCAGTGTCAGTCGTGTCAGTCAGTGTCTATTCGGGGGTCTTCAGTGAGAGGTCTTGGACCAGTGCCAGCACGGCAGCGTTCCAGCCCTCCGGTCCCGGCCTGTCTTCGCGCCGAATGCGGCCAGAGTTTTCGCCGGGGAGGCGGGGCAGGGGGCGGCTGTGCGGATTGGGAATGATAATGCCGCAATCCGCGGTTTCCAGCATTTCGGTGTCATTCGGCGCATCCCCCAAGGCCATGGTCACACCCGGGCGCAACCGGGTGATCAGAGCCGCCATCTGGTCGGCCTTGGTCTGACCGAGCGAGAAGGTCAGGAACCGCCCACCGCGCCGTGCGTGCAGCCCAGCGGCTTGGGCGGCGGCACGGAAATCCTCAAGCTGGGTCTCGCTGCCGCTCCACAACCCCGGTTCGCTAAAGGCGCGACGGCGGGCCAGCGCGGCTTGCGTGCGGTTCAGCCCGGTGATGGCGATGATGTCAGTGTCGGTCATGTCGCCAAAGCCCTGGAACGCGCCGGCCTGCGGCAAGTCCTGCAAAATTTGGCGGAGGTGGTGATATTGGCTGTCGTCGAATGCGGTGTCTTTGCCCGGCTCTAGCAGCCCGGCGCCGTTCTCGACAATCGCGGGCCATTGCGCCAGCCCCATCTTGGCCCGAAGGGGGCCAACTTCGGCGGCGGTCTTGCTGGTGGCGAGGATGACACCTGCGCCCATCGTACCCAGTGCTGCCAATGCAGGCTTGGCGGCGGCGAAAGAATAGGTCTCATGATCGAGCAATGTGCCGTCGAGATCGGAGAAGATGAGCAGGGGCAAAGGCTGTGTCATGATCCCACGATAAGTCGGGTTCCGGGCGGGTGCCACAGGTGGCATGCACAATCGTGGTGCACTTTCCGGGGTATGCCTGAATAATGAGCACTTCCCATCGCGCAGGCCAGAGCGCCGGGTCTTGATTTCTGTGCCCGCGGCGCGTATTTGCCCCTCTGACCCTTTCAAGGACTACCGACATGGCAACGACCAACCCCATTCAGTTCATCCAGCAGGTGCGCGCCGAGATCTCTAAGGTCGTTTGGCCGACCCGTCGCGAGGTGTTGTTGACCACGGTGATGGTGTTCATCATGGCGACGCTGACCGCGATCTTTTTCGCGATTGTCGATCTGCTGATCCGGGGCGGGCTTCAGGCCGTTCTGGGCATGTTCTGATTACAGACCTGCCCTTGCGGACAGTGTCTTGGGCGCGGTGCGGCGGGTTGCTCTGACCGCACGCGAAATCTGCCGATGACTTTGCAAAATGCAATAATATTATCCAGAAAGAAATTTACCGGGGGAATCATGGCTGAATTAAAGAGTTCGGGCACACGCAATCTCGATGAATATCGCGAGATCCACCGCTCTGACGCGCGCTATGGCCGGTCGTCGCAAAAGCTTGTTGGGCTGATTGCGGATGCGGTGCGGGCCGGGCAGGCCACGGATTCCAACTGGAAGCCGCAGACCTTGCTGGATTTCGGTTGCGGCAAATCGCAGGCCGCCGAGCGCGTGGCCAAGAAGCTGGGCATCACGCATTACCTGTATGACCCGGCGATTCCGGGGCGTGAAACGCTGCCGGTCGACAAGGCCGACATCGTGATGAACACCGATGTGCTTGAGCATCTTGACGAAAACGAAGTCGAATTGCTGTTGTCGGATGTGCGCGGGCTGACCGATCACGCCTATTTCAACATTGCCACGGCGCCGGCGTCGAAAGTTCTGGCCAGCGGCGAGAATGCCCATGCCACGGTGCAGCCGCCGGAATGGTGGATGGCCCGCATCAACGCGCATTTTTCGCATGTTGTGCAGCTGCCAGCGGCCAAGAACCGGGCGAGCTTTGCGACGTGGAAGATTTCGGACGCAGGCATGCGCCGGATTGAGGCGGGTGAGATGTGGCGGCGCAAAGAGCGTGTCGCGGCCATCCTGCATCGGTTCGGCCTGAAGTAGGCCCGAAGGGTCAGAGGAAGCCCAGCGCCAGAAGCCCCTTGAACTTGGGCAGGTCGGGCGGTAAAGACGCGCCTAATCCCAAGATATAAGGCGTGTGGCGAATCGGTTGCGCGCCGCTTTTGTATTTTGGAGCGACTGGGTAGGAGTGACTGACAGAGCGTCAGTCGAGAAGCGTAAATTCGCGGTTTTCGTTCAGCGAAGCCGGGCAGAACGAAGGTAAGCGCCAGATGGCAAAGCGGTGGTATTCGGTCAGTGTTCTCTCGAACTTCGAGAAGAAAATTGCCGAACAGATCAAGCAATCGGTGGAAGAACAGGGCCTCGAGGATCAGATCGAAGAGGTCATGGTGCCGACCGAGGAAGTGATCGAGGTCCGTCGCGGCAAGAAGGTCTCGACCGAGCGGCGCTTTATGCCCGGTTACGTTCTGGTGCGGATGGAAATGTCGGATCAGGGCTATCACCTGATCAACTCGATCAACCGCGTCACCGGCTTTTTGGGTCCACAGGGGCGCCCGATGCCGATGCGTGATGCCGAAGTCGAGGCGATCCTGGGCCGTGTGGCCGAGGGCGAAGAAACACCGCGCACGCTGATCCATTTCGAGGTCGGCGAACGGGTGAAGGTCTCGGATGGTCCGTTCGAGGATTTCGACGGGTTGATTGAAGAGGTCGACGAAGACAACCAACGGCTCAAGGTTTCGGTGTCCATCTTTGGGCGCGAAACTCCGGTCGAACTGGAATTCACTCAGGTCGCCAAGCAGATGTGAGAGAACGGTGCGCTGTAAATGCGCACCCCGCGGGCCGAGAGGTCCGTTCGTTTGTGGGAGGCAGAGGCACGCGCGCCAAAGCCACACCACGCTAGGAAAGAGGCCGGAACGCGTTTCGGTCTCATAGGGTGCGCCGCAGGGCACACCGATGACAAAGGAGAAGGCCAATGGCCAAGAAGCTCGTAGGCAGCATGAAGCTGCAAGTTCCCGCCGGGAAGGCAAACCCGTCCCCCCCCGTCGGCCCCGCACTGGGCCAGCGCGGCATCAACATCATGGAATTCTGCAAGGCGTTCAACGCCAAGACGCAGGAATTGGAGCCCGGCGCGCCGTGCCCGACCGTGATTACCTATTATCAGGACAAGTCGTTCACGATGGAAATCAAGACGCCCCCCGCGTCTTATTACCTGAAAAAAGCGGCTAAGCTGACATCCGGCGCCAAGACCCCTTCGCGTGAAGTTGTGGGTTCGGTGACCGTCAAGCAGGTGCGTGAAATCGCCGAAGCGAAGATGAAAGACCTGAACGCCAACGATATCGAAGCGGCGATGAAAATCATTGTTGGCTCCGCCAACTCTATGGGCATCGAGGTGAAGTAAGATGGCAAATCTTGGAAAACGCACCCGCTCCGCCCGTGAAGCCTTTGCTGGCAAAACCAACCTCACCGTTGAGGACGCTGTTGCACTGATCAAGTCCAACGCCAATGCGAAATTCGACGAAACCGTTGAAATCGCGCTGAACCTTGGTGTTGATCCCCGTCACGCAGACCAAATGGTTCGCGGCGTTGTCGGCCTGCCCAACGGCACCGGCAAAAACGTGCGCGTTGCTGTGTTTGCGCGTGGCGCCAAAGCCGAAGAAGCCCAGGCCGCTGGTGCGGACATCGTTGGCGCAGAGGACCTGATGGAAATCGTGCAAGGCGGCAAGATCGAATTCGATCGCTGCATTGCGACCCCGGACATGATGCCGATCGTTGGCCGTCTGGGTAAAGTTCTCGGCCCGCGTAACCTGATGCCGAACCCCAAAGTCGGTACAGTGACAATGGACGTGGCCGAGGCCGTGAAAGCGGCCAAAGGCGGCGAAGTTCAGTTCAAGGTCGAAAAAGCTGGTGTGGTTCACGCCGGTGTGGGCAAAGCCTCGTTCGACGCCGACAAGCTGGTTGAAAACATCCGTGCCTTTGTTGGTGCCGTGTCGAAAGCCAAGCCTGCGGGCGCCAAAGGCTCCTACATGAAAAAGATCTCGCTCAGCTCCACAATGGGCCCGGGCGTGTCGGTTGCAGTGGATTCGGCCAACGCCGAGTGATCTGCTGACATCGTTGGATGTGGGAAAGGCGGGCCTTGCGGTCCGCCTTTTTCGTTTGGGGCAGGTTCGATTGGGGCAGGGGGCCTTGCCGTCTCGCCCGGTTATGCGTCGTCCGTCGCCGGGCTGGTCCGTCCGGCAATCGGCAGCGGCTCCTTGAAGGTCAGCGTGCGATAGGGGAACGGGATTTCGATGCCCGCATCGTCAAGCGCCCGCTTCACCGCCGAGACGACTTGATCCTTGGATTGGCGCACATCGACTGGCTTGGATGTGGTCCACCATGTCACCTCGAAATTGATCGAGGACGAGGCGAATTCCTGAGCAAAGACCTGAATCGGTTTGTTGTCTTGCGCCACTGTCGAGCAGCCCGCCACCGCATCGGTGATCACCGTGCGCGCGGCATCAACATCCACGTCATAAGCGACGCCACAGATCACCGTCACCCGGCGCAGATCAAGATCGGTGCGGATGATCACCGGGTTCTTGAACAGGATCGAGTTCGGCACAATCACCAGCTGGCCATCCGTCTGGCGGATGTGGCTTTCCCGAATGGCAATGCGCGAGACTTTGCCCTCGATCCCTTCGCATTCGATGTAATCGCCAATCCGCATTTCGCGGCGAAACAGGATGATGATCCCGGCGAGGAAATTCTCGAACACGTCTTTGAACGCAAAACCGATTGCGACTGAGCCGATGCCAAGCCCCGCCAGAATGCTCGCCGGTGTGAGGCCGGGAAAGACGATGACGGCCGCCACCATGATGCCCAGCGTCCAGACAAAGATCGACATCAGCAGGGTGAACAGCTCTTTCAGGCTCGGCCGCAGCTTTGTGCGCCGCAGGGTCCGCGACAGCAGCGCATTGGCGGCCATCGCCAGCAACCACGTCAGGACAAGCACCAGCACAGCGACCGCAATCTGCGGCAGCAGGGCAATCGAAGACCGCGCGATGGCGTTAAGCTGGCCCATGAGAATTTTAACAGGTTCCAAAATCGATCCTCACGGCAATGAATGGGGCGGACAGCGCAGCGTAGACTGGCAAATAGGCGGAGCCCGGTCGGAGTAAAGAGCGTCCGCAACAAGGCACACGGCAAACGCCGCCGTATCGCAGCAACACTGCCCTTGATCCTGACCCCGATCCGGCATAGTGACCCTACCTGTATCACATCCTCGATTCGCGGCTGTGGTGCATTTCGTCCAAGACGGTGGGTGGAGCCTTGCTCCTTAATTCCCTGCCTGAGACGGGAGAAGACCAGATTGACCGGGGGCTTTTGCACCTCGGGCGCTCTTGGCGGACCCCCGTAAAAAAGGACCTGAGTGTCGGGCACCAGCCCGGCAAAAACGAGCCGGGGGGCAACCCCCAAATTTGGAGTGAAACTGTGGATAGAGCCCAGAAAGAGAAATTGGTCGAAGAGCTCGGCCAGATCTTCGAAAGCTCTGGCGTCGTGGTGGTATCCCACTACGAAGGTCTCACGGTTGCCGAGATGCAAGACCTCCGTTCGCGTGCGCGCGAAGCGGGTGGCTCTGTACGTGTCGCCAAGAACAGGCTCGCCAAGATCGCCCTTGAGGGAAAGCCCTGCGCAAGCATTGCTGACTTCCTTTCGGGTATGACCGTGCTCACCTATTCCGAGGACCCCGTGGCAGCAGCCAAGGTGGCCGAAGACTTCGCCAAGGAGAACAAAAAGTTCGAAATCCTTGGCGGTGCAATGGGTGAAACCGCACTGGACCGGGCCGGAGTTGAGGCCGTGTCGAAAATGCCGTCGCGTGATGAGCTTATTGCTTCGATCGTTGGCTGTCTCGGCGCACCTGCTTCGAACATTGCCGGGGCCATTGGCGCACCTGCTTCGAACATCGCTTCCATCCTCTCGACTATCGAGGAAAAGGCCGAAGCGGCGTAAGGCAAACCGAGAAACTTTCGTGGGGCATTCGCTTACACGTTGGAACACATCTAATTACGGAAAGAGTCAAAAATGGCTGATCTGAAAAAACTGGCAGAAGACATCGTTGGTCTGACCCTGCTCGAAGCACAAGAACTGAAAACCATCCTCAAAGACGAGTATGGCATCGAGCCCGCAGCTGGCGGCGCAGTGATGATGGCTGGCCCCGCAGACGGTGCTGGCGCAGCAGCTGCTGAAGAGCAGACTGAATTTGACGTGATCCTGAAAGCCGCTGGCGACAAAAAGATCAACGTCATCAAAGAAGTCCGTGGCATCACCGGCCTGGGCCTCAAAGAAGCCAAAGAGCTTGTTGAAGCTGGTGGCAAAGCGGTCAAAGAGCAAGTCTCCAAAGACGAAGCTGAAGAGATCAAGAAAAAGCTCGAAGCGGCTGGCGCCGAAGTCGAACTCAAGTAATTCCCGCATCGGGGCGGGTGTTTCGGGCTTGCGCTCGGCTCTCTCGCTGCGATGGCTGGATTACGGCAAGCGCTCCCAATCGGGGGCGCTTGTTGCGTTTTTAAGCTGCGCCATGGCCGCCTAGGCCCTTATGCGTGCACGTTTTTTGGCAACATCGGTCGGGTTGGAAATCTCATATCTCCCTCGCGGCTTGACCAACGCCGCAGATTTTGTCAAAGTCGTCTGAGATCACGAAAGCGCAATACCCTCCTAAAGGGGTCTTGCCTTCGCGCCTGTCACCGAATATTCGGAAGTCTCCCGCGGGTTCGACCGATTCGAACCCGTGCTTTTTCGTTCCGAATATGAGGTGGTTTCCGCGCAGTGAAGTAATCGTATCAAACCCCCATATCCGGACCTCATCAGACAAAAGATTAGGTCCAGTCGCGTTGCCCATCTTGGCAAGCCCCACATCGCGGGGGTTTTCCAAGGCAGGGAAACAGGGATCGAGTGGCACGCGGTGGGACGCGCGCCGAGAATGGATCCGTTTCACGCCGTCACTGACGAGAATGCGCCGTTGCAGCCCCGGCACTGCGCGCGTTCAGGCAGAGAAAATCGAAAGGGCACTCCCCTCATGGCGCAAAGCTTCCTTGGCCAGAAACGTCTTCGCCGGTACTACGGCAAAATCCGTGAAGTTCTGGCAATGCCGAACCTCATCGAAGTTCAGAAATCGTCGTATGACCTGTTCCTGAAGTCCGGCGATCAGCTGGAACCGATGGACGGCGAAGGCATCAAAGGTGTCTTCCAGTCGGTTTTTCCGATCAAAGACTTCAACGAGACTGCGGTTCTCGAATTCGTTGACTACGCGCTGGAAAAGCCGAAGTTCGACGTTGAAGAATGTCAGCAACGTGATCTGACCTACGCTGCGCCGCTCAAGGTGACGCTGCGTTTGATCGTGTTTGATATCGACGAAGATACTGGCGCGAAATCCGTTAAGGATATCAAGGAACAAGACGTGTTCATGGGCGACATGCCCCTGATGACGCCGAACGGCACCTTTGTCGTGAACGGCACCGAGCGGGTCATCGTTTCCCAGATGCACCGGTCGCCCGGCGTGTTCTTTGACCACGACAAAGGCAAAACCCACTCTTCGGGCAAATTGCTGTTCGCTTGCCGCATCATTCCCTATCGCGGCTCCTGGCTCGATTTTGAATTTGACGCCAAAGACATCGTGTTCTCGCGGATTGACCGTCGCCGTAAGCTGCCTGTGACAACCCTGCTGTATGCGCTGGGTCTCGATCAGGAAGCGATCATGGACGCGTACTATGATACCGTGACCTACACCCTGCGCAAAGGCGAAGGCTGGGTCACCAAATTCTTCCCCGAGCGTTCGCGCGGCACCCGTCCGACCTATGATCTGGTTGATGCGGACAGCGGCGAAATCATCGGTGAAGCTGGCAAGAAAGTCACGCCTCGCGCGGTCAAGAAGCTGATCGACGAAGACAAGGTCAAGGAACTGCTGCTGCCGTTCGACCAGATCGTTGGCAAGTTTGCGGCCAAGGACATCATCAACGAAGAAACCGGCGCGATCTATGCCGAAGCCGGTGATGAGCTGACCTGGGAAGTTGACAAAGACGGCGACGTCACCGGCGGCACGCTCAAAGAGCTGGTCGACGCAGGCGTCAACGAGATCCCGGTTCTGGACATCGACAACATCAACGTCGGTGCCTACATGCGCAACACCATGGCGATGGACAAGAACATGGGCCGCGACACCGCGCTCATGGACATCTATCGCGTGATGCGTCCGGGCGAGCCGCCCACCGTTGAAGCCGCTTCGGCGCTGTTCCAAACGCTGTTCTTTGATGGCGAACGTTATGACCTTTCGGCGGTTGGCCGGGTCAAGATGAACATGCGTCTCGCGCTTGATAAGCCTGACACCCAGCGCACGCTGGACCGCGAAGACATCGTTGCCTGCATCAAGGCGCTGGTGGATCTGCGTGACGGGCGTGGCGACATCGACGACATTGACCACCTCGGCAACCGTCGTGTGCGTTCGGTCGGCGAATTGATGGAAAACCAGTACCGTGTTGGCCTGCTTCGTATGGAGCGCGCGATCAAGGAACGCATGTCGTCGGTCGAAATCGACACCGTCATGCCGCAAGACCTGATCAACGCCAAACCGGCGGCTGCTGCTGTGCGCGAATTCTTTGGCTCGTCGCAGCTGTCGCAGTTCATGGACCAAACCAACCCGCTGTCGGAAGTCACCCACAAACGCCGTCTTTCGGCGCTTGGGCCGGGTGGTCTTACGCGGGAACGTGCGGGCTTTGAGGTGCGCGACGTTCACCCGACGCACTATGGTCGGATGTGCCCGATTGAAACGCCGGAAGGCCCGAACATTGGTCTGATCAACTCGCTGGCCACCTTTGCCCGCGTGAACAAATATGGCTTCATCGAAACGCCTTATCGCGTCGTCAAGGACGGTACGGTGACGGATGAAGTGCACTACATGTCCGCGACCGAGGAAATGCGCCACACTGTTGCGCAGGCCAACGCCAACCTCGACGAGAACATGAAGTTCGTTAACGATCTGGTGTCGACCCGGAAATCCGGCGATTACACCCTGTCGCCCAACGAAAACGTGGACCTGATCGACGTGTCGCCGAAACAGCTGGTTTCGGTCGCCGCCTCGCTGATCCCGTTCCTTGAAAACGACGATGCGAACAGGGCTCTGATGGGCTCGAACATGCAACGTCAGGCCGTGCCGACCCTGCGCTCAGAAGCGCCGCTGGTGGGGACGGGTATCGAGGAAATCGTGGCACGCGACTCTGGTGCGGCTGTCATGGCGCGCCGCGCGGGCATCATCGACCAGGTCGATGCCCAGCGGATCGTGATCCGGGCCACCGCAGATCTTGAAGTCGGTGACCCCGGCGTTGACATCTATCGCATGCGCAAGTTCCAGCGGTCGAACCAGAACACCTGTATCAACCAGCGTCCGCTGGTGAAGGTGGGTGACACGGTTCAGAAGGCCGAAGTGATTGCCGATGGTCCGTCCACCGATATGGGCGAACTGGCCCTGGGCAAGAACGTGATCGTCGCCTTCATGCCGTGGAACGGCTACAACTACGAAGACTCGATCCTGATTTCCGAGCGCATTGCGCGTGATGACGTCTTTACCTCGGTGCATATCGAGGAATTCGAAGTCGCGGCACGTGACACAAAGCTTGGGCCGGAAGAGATCACCCGCGACATTCCCAACGTCGGCGAGGAAGCCCTGCGCAACCTCGACGAAGCGGGCATCGTTTACATCGGTGCCGATGTGGAGCCGGGCGATATCCTCGTGGGTAAGATCACGCCGAAAGGTGAATCGCCGATGACGCCGGAGGAGAAACTCCTGCGCGCCATCTTTGGTGAGAAAGCTTCGGACGTGCGCGACACCTCGCTGCGGGTGAAACCGGGTGACTTCGGCACAGTTGTCGAAGTGCGCGTGTTCAACCGCCATGGCGTTGAAAAAGACGAACGTGCGCTGCAGATCGAGCGGGAAGAGATCGAACGTCTGGCGCGGGACCGCGACGACGAACTCGGCATTCTTGACCGGAACATCTATGCGCGTCTGAGCACTCTGATCCTTGGTCAGAAAGCTGTCAAAGGCCCGCGTGGCGTGCAGCCGAACTCCGAGATTACGCAGGATCTTCTGGACACGCTGAGCCGTGGCCAGTGGTGGCAGCTTGCGATCGAAGACGAAGAGAACGCCAAGATCCTCGAAGCGCTGAACGAGCAGTACGAGGCGCAGAAGCGTCAGCTTGATGCGCGGTTTGAAGACAAGGTCGAAAAAGTCCGCCGTGGGGATGATCTTCCGCCGGGCGTGATGAAGATGGTCAAAGTGTTTATCGCGGTGAAGCGCAAGCTGCAGCCCGGTGACAAAATGGCCGGTCGTCACGGCAACAAAGGTGTGATTTCGCGCGTTGTGCCGATGGAGGACATGCCGTTCCTCGCGGATGGTACGCCGGTCGATTTCTGTCTGAACCCGCTGGGCGTTCCGTCGCGTATGAACGTCGGTCAGATCCTCGAAACCCACATGGGCTGGGCCGCACGCGGTCTGGGCATCAAAATCGACGATGCGCTTGGGGAATACCGTCGCTCGGGTGACATGACGCCGGTGCGTGATGCGCTGCGTGTGGCTTATGGCGATGAGGTCTATCAAGAGGGCCTTGCCGACATGGACGAAGGCGACCTGCTGGAAGCCGCTGGCAATGTGACCCGCGGTGTGCCGATTGCAACGCCGGTGTTTGACGGCGCGAAAGAAGGCGACGTGAACGACGCACTTGTTCGCGCGGGCTTCTCGCAGTCGGGTCAGTCGGTGCTGTTTGACGGTCGGACAGGCGAGCAATTTGCGCGTCCTGTGACCGTGGGTGTGAAGTACCTGCTCAAGCTGCACCACCTTGTGGATGACAAAATCCACGCACGTTCGACCGGTCCGTACTCGCTTGTCACGCAGCAGCCGCTGGGTGGTAAGGCACAGTTCGGTGGCCAGCGTTTCGGGGAGATGGAGGTCTGGGCTCTGGAAGCTTATGGCGCTGCCTATACCCTGCAGGAAATGCTGACTGTGAAGTCGGATGACGTGGCAGGCCGGACCAAGGTCTATGAAAGCATCGTCAAGGGCGAGGACAATTTCGAAGCGGGCGTTCCCGAGAGCTTTAACGTTCTCGTCAAGGAAGTTCGCGGCCTCGGCCTGAACATGGAACTCCTGGATGCGGAAGAGGACGAGTAAGCGCAACGCGCCGGAAACTTTCAAAGTTTCCGGCCCGATTTCTTTCCAAGAAATCGGTGCCCTCACACCCCCAGCCGCCAGCCTCTAAGGATAGATTATGAACCAGGAACTGACCAACAACCCGTTCAACCCCGTCGCTCCGGTCAAGACCTTCGACGAGATCAAAGTCTCGCTCGCGTCGCCGGAACGCATCCTCTCTTGGTCTTATGGCGAGATCAAGAAGCCGGAAACCATCAACTACCGTACGTTCAAGCCCGAGCGTGACGGCCTGTTCTGCGCGCGTATCTTTGGCCCGATCAAAGATTATGAATGCCTCTGCGGCAAATACAAGCGGATGAAGTATCGCGGCGTTGTCTGCGAGAAATGCGGTGTGGAAGTCACGCTGCAAAAGGTCCGCCGCGAACGTATGGGCCACATCGAACTGGCCGCGCCCTGCGCCCACATCTGGTTCCTCAAGTCGCTGCCCTCGCGCATCGGCCTGATGCTGGACATGACCCTGCGTGATCTGGAACGGGTGCTCTATTTCGAGAACTACGTTGTGATCGAGCCGGGCCTGACCGACCTCACCTACGGTCAGATGATGACCGAAGAAGAGTTCATGGACGCGCAAGATGCCTTTGGCATGGACGCTTTCACCGCCAACATCGGCGCTGAAGCGATCCGCGAAATGCTGGCGGCGATTGATCTTGAATCCGAAGCGGAAACTCTGCGTGCCGACCTCAAAGAGGCGACAGGCGAGCTGAAGCCCAAGAAGATCATCAAACGTCTTAAAGTCGTGGAATCCTTCCTCGAATCCGGCAACCGCCCCGAGTGGATGGTGATGACGGTGATCCCGGTGATCCCGCCAGAACTGCGCCCGCTGGTGCCGCTGGATGGGGGCCGTTTCGCGACCTCCGACCTCAACGACCTGTATCGCCGCGTTATCAACCGGAACAACCGTCTCAAGCGGCTGATCGAGCTGCGTGCGCCCGACATCATCGTGCGTAACGAAAAGCGGATGTTGCAGGAATCGGTTGACGCTCTGTTTGACAACGGCCGCCGTGGCCGCGTGATCACCGGTGCCAACAAGCGCCCGCTGAAATCGCTGTCTGACATGCTGAAAGGCAAGCAAGGTCGCTTCCGTCAAAACCTTTTGGGCAAACGCGTCGACTTCTCCGGCCGTTCGGTCATTGTGACCGGCCCGGAACTGAAGCTGCACCAGTGTGGTCTGCCCAAGAAGATGGCGCTCGAGCTGTTCAAGCCGTTCATCTATTCGCGGCTCGAGGCCAAGGGTCTCTCCAGCACCGTCAAACAGGCGAAAAAGCTGGTGGAAAAAGAGCGCCCCGAAGTTTGGGACATCCTTGACGAGGTGATCCGCGAGCACCCGGTTCTCTTGAACCGCGCGCCGACGCTTCACCGTCTGGGCATCCAGGCGTTCGAACCCACGCTGATCGAAGGCAAGGCAATCCAGCTGCACCCGCTGGTCTGTTCCGCCTTCAACGCTGACTTTGACGGCGACCAAATGGCCGTGCACGTCCCGCTGTCGCTTGAAGCCCAGCTGGAAGCGCGCGTGTTGATGATGTCGACGAACAACGTTCTGTCGCCCGCCAACGGCGCACCGATCATCGTTCCTTCGCAGGATATGATTCTCGGCATCTATTATGTCACCATTGAACGTGAGGGCATGAAAGGCGAAGGCATGGCCTTCTCGTCGATCGAAGAAGTCGAGCACGCGCTTGGTGCCGGTGCCGTGCACCTGCACACCAAGATCACCGCGCGGGTCAAGCAGATCGACGAAAACGGTCTTGAAGTGATGAAGCGTTATGAAACGACACCGGGCCGTCTGCGCCTCGGTTCGCTTCTGCCGCTCAACGCCAAGGCGCCGTTTGACCTCGTCAACAACCTGCTGCGTAAGAAAGACGTGCAGAAGGTCATTGACACCGTTTACCGGTATTGCGGCCAGAAAGAGTCTGTCATTTTCTGCGATCAGATCATGAGCATGGGCTTCAAAGAGGCGTTCAAGGCCGGCATTTCGTTTGGTAAGGATGACATGGTCATTCCTGAAACCAAATGGCCGATCGTCGAAGAGACCCGCGATCAGGTGAAGGATTTCGAACAACAGTACATGGACGGCCTGATCACTCAGGGTGAAAAGTACAACAAAGTTGTCGATGCCTGGTCGAAGTGTAACGACAAGGTCACTGACGCGATGATGGCGACCATTTCGGCCGAACACCGCGCCGAAGACGGCTCGGTCATGGAGCCGAACTCGGTCTACATGATGGCGCACTCCGGTGCGCGTGGCTCGGTCACACAGATGAAGCAGCTGGGCGGGATGCGCGGCCTGATGGCGAAGCCGAATGGCGACATCATCGAAACGCCGATCATCTCGAACTTCAAGGAAGGTCTGACCGTTCTTGAATACTTCAACTCGACTCACGGCGCGCGGAAAGGTCTGTCCGATACCGCTCTGAAAACGGCGAACTCGGGTTACCTTACCCGTCGTCTGGTGGACGTGGCGCAGGATTGTATCGTGCGTCTCAAAGACTGCGGCACCGACCGTGCGATCACCGCCGAAGCGGCTGTGAACGACGGCGAGATCGTGTCTTCGCTGGGCGAGCGTATCCTTGGCCGGGTTTCGGCGGATGACGTGCTTAAGCCGGGCACCGAAGATGTGATCTGCAAGGCGGGCACTTTGATCGATGAACGCATGGCGGACACGATCGAAGACTCCGGCGTGGCCAAGATGCGTATCCGTAGCCCGCTGACATGTGAGGCCGATGAAGGCGTCTGTGCAAACTGCTACGGTCGTGACCTTGCACGCGGTACAATGGTGAACTCTGGCGAAGCCGTGGGCATTATTGCGGCGCAGTCGATTGGTGAACCCGGTACACAGCTGACAATGCGGACGTTCCACATTGGCGGCGTTGCTCAGGGTGGCCAGCAGTCGTTCCAAGAAGCGGGCACCGAAGGTGTGATCGCATTCGAGGGCGTGAGTACGCTGGAAAATGCCGTTGGCGAAACGCTGGTCATGGGTCGGAACATGAAGCTGCTCATCAATGATGAGCATGGCGTCGAGCGCGCCAGCTTCAAACTGGGCTACGGCACCAAGCTGTTCGTTAAAGAAGGCGACAAGATTGGCCGGGGTGACAAACTCTATGAGTGGGATCCCTACACACTGCCGATCATCGCTGAAAAAGACGGTATGGCCCGTCACGTCGACCTTGTGAACGGCGTTGCCGTGCGTGAGGAGACCGATGACGCGACCGGTATGACCCAGAAGATCGTGACCGACTGGCGTGCTGCGCCGAAAGGCAACGAGCTGAAGCCGGAGATCATCCTGATCGACGCCGATGGCGAACCGCTGCGCAACGACGCAGGCAACCCGATCACCTATCCGATGTCGGTTGATGCGGTTCTTTCGGTCGAAGATGGCGATAACGTGAAAGCGGGTGACGTTGTGGCGCGTATTCCGCGCGAAGGTGCGAAGACGAAGGACATTACCGGTGGTCTGCCGCGTGTGGCCGAACTCTTCGAAGCACGTCGTCCAAAAGATCACGCGATCATCGCGGAAATCGATGGCTATGTGCGCTTTGGCAAAGACTACAAAAACAAGCGTCGCATCTCGATTGCTCCGGCGGACGAGAGCCGGGAACCGGTTGAATACATGGTGCCGAAGGGTAAGCACATTCCTGTTCAGGAAGGTGACTTCATCCAGAAGGGCGACTACATCATGGACGGCAACCCGGCGCCGCATGACATCCTCGCCATCATGGGGATCGAGGCACTGGCCAACTACATGATCGACGAAGTTCAGGACGTCTATCGTCTGCAAGGTGTGAAGATCAACGACAAGCATGTCGAAGTGATCGTGCGCCAGATGCTGCAGAAGTGGGAAATCCAGGATTCGGGCGACACCACGCTGCTCAAAGGCGAACACGTGGACAAGGCCGAGTTTGACGCGGCGAACGAAAAAGCGCTGTCGAAAGGCGGACGTGAGGCGACAGGCGAGCCGATCCTTCTTGGGATCACCAAAGCGTCGCTTCAGACCCGGTCGTTCATCTCGGCGGCGTCGTTCCAGGAAACCACCCGCGTTCTCACCGAGGCTTCGGTGCAGGGCAAGAAAGACAAGCTGGTGGGCCTGAAAGAGAACGTCATTGTGGGTCGTCTGATCCCGGCGGGCACAGGTGGGGCAACCCAACAGATGCGCCGTGTGGCTCAGGACCGTGACAACGTGGTGATCGAAGCGCGCCGGGAAGAAGCGGAAGCTGCGGCAGCACTGGCGGCACCGACCGACGATTTCATCGGTGGTGATGCGTTCAGCCAGCCAATCGTGGAAGAAGAGAGCCGCGACTAAGATACACACCCGAAACGGTGTTATGCCCCGTCCGCTGCAAAGCGGGCGGGGTATTTCGTTGGTGGGCAGGGGGATATGCGGCCAAGGCCAGCGATTGAACTTATGCTTCTGGCCACAGGTGCTCAGTCGTGTGCACGACTCTGGCGCAACGCCGTCGGATCGCTAAGCTCCAGACACCGGCCTTCGGCACGTGGTGGGAAAAGGTTGAGCGCGACGTCGAGCAACTGGAACTCGCGCTCGGGGATATGCTGGTTGCGGTGACCGTGATGGAATCCGCCAAGCTGGCCTAGACGCTTACGGCCAGACGCCAGCAACGCCGCGTCAAAACACGGCGTTGCGATGAGACATTTTGGGAGTTTTTACGCGCCATCCCGATCCATCAATGGATCGGTACCGATCTGTCGACAGATCGGGGGCCGTGCGGTCGAATGGTGTTTTTCTGGGCTTCCGGCGCAAGCGTGCGGATCACCCGCTCATATCAACTGTGTCCGGCGTCTCAGAGGCAAACCGATCCATCGATGGATCGGTACCGATCTGTTGACAGATCGGGGTTTGCGGAGTCTAGCCGGCGTTGTGCTGGAGGCGTTCGGCGTAGGCGCGCAGTTCTTCGGCCTCTTGGCGCGCATCACGCAGGCCTTCCATCGCGGCGGTCAATTCGGCTTCGGTTTGCGCCAACTGGTTGGTCAGCTCGGCTTCGCGTTGCTGAAGGTAGGTGATCGCCTGATCGCGGGTTTCTTCGGCCTCGTGCAGCTCTTGGCTCATCCGCTCAAGTTCGCCCACGTCGGATTTCGACACAGCGGTAAAGCGGTTCAAAAGCCAATTGGCAAACCAGCCAAGGCAAAAGGCGACAAACAGAATGATCGCGGTCGCGATGACAAACTCGGTCCGGTTCATTCGCCTGTTTCTCCCGTGGTTGAAGCGCCGTCTTCTTCCACGGTTTCTGTGCTGCTTTCAAGCGTTGTTTCGTCTTCGGCGCTGGTCTCTGTCGCGATCAAACGGAATTCGATCCGCCGATTGGCATCGCGCCCGGCTTCGCTTTCGTTGCTTTCGATCGGCTGCGCTTCGCCATAGCCCTTGGCCCGAATCGTTGATGTCGGCACGCGGCGGTTGCGCAATTCGGTCAGGATCGCTTCGGCGCGGGTCTGGCTGAGATCGAGGTTCATGCTCTCGCGGCCCTGGCTGTCGGTGTGGCCCGCGATCTCAAGGTTGATCGCCCCGCACCCGGTAAGCACCTCGGCGATGTCGTCCATGATGTCCTTGCCGGTGGCGTCAAGCGCATCTGAGCCGGGTTCGAAATTCAGCTTGCGGTCGCCCAGAACGGTCTGGATGCGGCTGAGGCATTCCTGTGGTGTGGGCAGCGCGGCATTGGGGTCAAGCGCTTCGACATAGGCGACGTCGATGGTGTATTCGGCCCCTTCGCCCAGCTTTTCCGACAGCAGCCCCGCGATGGTGGCACTGGCCGCCGGGTCGCCGGTTCTGCCGGTGATCTGCATGTCGTCGGGCGTAACGGTCACGGCGCCGTTGGTCAAGTTCGACAGCGCCTCGATGGCCGCCAGCACGCGCACCGGCCAACCGCCGGGCAGGGTCTCATCAATCCGGGCCGTATTGCGCACTGCGACGCTGGCAAAGGCGGCCTTGGCATAGCTTTCTGCCGTCAGTCGCGCCACTTCGCTCGACACGCGGCCGCGCAGTTGCACCTGGCCTTCGGGGCTGAGTGTGATGACAAATTCCGGCGGTCCGTCGCTGCCAACCTCGGGGGTTTCCGGCAGAACGGCGGTCAAATCAAATGCCGGCGGCAAGCCGTTTTCCAACTCGCCAATGGTGAGGTCGAACAGGTCCTGATCGGTGCCTTCCAGCGCCACGAGCGAAATCTCGGCGTCGGCCATCGTCACGCTACCGCCGCCGAGTTTGGCGAGCGCCTCAAGCGACTCGACCGCAGCCTCGTGCCAACGGGTGGACGGCACGCCCAGCCCGATGCGGCACTCTGCCCCCTCGGTCAGGCCATAGCCCGCCGCGGCGGCGAGAATCTTGCCGCGCGCCTCTTCGGTGTCGGCCGAGCAGGCGTCGAAGCTGCCTTCGCCGTTCTCCAAAACATAGCGCAGGGTGAACGGCGTGATCACCGGGCGCGGCGCGGACAAAACCAGCTCGACGTCAAGGTTCGCAGGCTTTGCCTTGAGAAGGGCCGCTTCGGTCTTGGCCAGCTCGTCGGCGCTGTCGGTCATCGCCGTGACCTCGACCCGCGACGCCTCGACCGAGATCTTGGAGCGCGGCAGCCGGGCCAGCGCCTCCATCGCAAACCGCGTTGCGTTGTCCCAGCCTTCGGGCACGGCATGCTCGGCGGTTTCCATCAAGTCCGCGACGTTGTGTTCGCCCACAAGCTTGCCCATGCGGGTGACCATGTCCTTGTGCTTGGCGCCCTTGGGCACCAGACCGATCAAGGAGACACCCGCATCGTTGCGCAGGATTTCAATCGAAAAGTGGGGCGGGGCAAGGTCTTGGGTGTCTTCGACATCCATCTGGTCGATCACCCGCGCGGCATCCACAACCTGGCCCGCGTTTGACAGCGCGCGAAACCGGTCGGCCTCATTCGGCGCGGTGCCGAACAAAAACACCTGAAGCCCGGTGGCGTCGACCGAGGCCCAGGTCAGCCCGGCGGTTTGGAGCTGTTCGGTGACAGCTTCTTCCGAAGCGTCCTCGACCAGCGAAACGGAAAATCCCGCTGCAATTGTGGCGATGACCGCAGCGATTGCAAACGAGGACGCGGGGAGCACATAGGTCGACAGACGCATCAGGCGGGTCCGAATTGTGAACAGGTAGATCCGGGATACGCCGCCCGCCGCCCGGTTTCAATCATACTGCCATTGCAATGGCGAAAAACAGCACAGGCAGCAGGCCAGCGTTGCGATTGGACCGGAATAGCATCAAAAGCCGGTCCATATCCTCCATTTGCAGCATGCGCATCTGCCAGACCATATGCCAGCCCATCGCCCAAGGCCCCGCAAGCGCAATCACCAAGGTCAGGATCTGGCCCGAGGGGGCCGCGAGGAGAATCGCCAAGCCCATGAGGCCGACGCAGGTCACAAGGAAGCGCAGCAGCCATTTGGGGGTATCGGTGCCAAACAGCCGCGCGGTGGATTTCACCCCGATCAGCGCATCATCCTCTTTGTCCTGATGGGCATAGATCGTGTCATAAAACAGCGTCCAGGCGATCCCGGCGAGGTAAAGCGCCACGGCAGGCCATTCCAGCCGCCCGGTGTGCGCTGTCCAGGCCAAAAGCGCGCCCCAGTTGAAGGCGAGGCCAAGGAAGACTTGCGGCCACCAGGTGAAGCGCTTGGCAAACGGATACACAGCCACCGGCAAAAGTGACACGATTCCAAGGGCGATGGCGGCCGTATTGAATGTGAGTAGAATCGTGAAGGCAATCAGCGCCTGCGCCGCCATCCAAGCCACAGCGCCTTTGACGCTGACCTGACCCGAGGGAATCGGGCGGCTGGCGGTGCGGGCCACCGATCCGTCGATGTGCCGGTCGGTGATGTCGTTCCAGGTACATCCCGCGCCGCGCATCAGCAAGGCACCGAACCCACAGCCCACAAATATCCACAGGTCATGCCAGCCTGCTTGTCCATCTCGAACCATCGCCAGCAACAATCCCCACCAGCACGGCAACAGCAACAGCCAGGTGCCAATCGGCCGGTCCGCTCGGCTTAGCCGCAGGTAGGGGCGGGTGGGGGCAGGGGCGAGCCGGTCGACCCAATTGCCGCGAACCGCGTCAGAAACCTGTCCGTCTGCCTCTGGTGTCGGGCGTTGCTCTGGCATATCTGTCTTCTCATGAGTGGCACAGTCAGGCTGTATGTAGATCACCCGTTGGGGGAGGGGCAAACCATTCCTCTGGCGCGCGAACAGGCACATTACCTCTTTGGGGTGATGCGGTTGGGCATGGGCACGGTGTTGGATGTGTTCAACGGCACCGATGGCGCATGGCACGCCGAAGTGGTGCAGGCGGGCAAACGTGGCGGCATTCTGCTGTGCCGCACCCAGAGCAAACCGCAGGAAATGCCGCCCGATTTGTGGCTGGTCTTTGCGCCGGTCAAGAAGGCGCGCACCGATTTCATCGTCGAAAAGGCGGTGGAAATGGGCGTGCAGCGCATTCTGCCGGTGCAAAGCGATTTCACCAATTCCGAGCGGATCCGCGCCGATAAACAGCGCGCGCATGCGATTGAGGCCGCCGAGCAATGCGGCGGGACATTTGTGCCCGAGGTGGCGGAGTTGCAGAAACTGTCGCGGCTGTTGGACAGTTGGCCGGCGGAGCGCCGATTGATGTTCTGTGACGAGGCGCAGGTCGGGGGCGCGTCGGCGCTTGCAGATCTGCTTGCGCGGCGCGATGGCGACAGTGGGGTTGGCCCTTGGGCGATTCTGATCGGCCCCGAAGGCGGGTTCTCCGAGGCCGAGCGGGCACGCCTTCACAACGCAGAGTTCACCGTGCCAGTGGCGCTTGGCCCCCGCATCTTGCGCGCCGAAACGGCGGCGGTGGCGGCGCTGACCCTGTGGCAGACCACTTTGGGCGACTGGCAATGAGCTTTTTCCGCCCCGAGGCGCAGGCCGCGCTCTGGCGTTGGCGCGAAGTTCTGGCCGGGGGGCTGCTGCTGGTGGTCGGTCTCTGGTGGGGCTTTGGCGCGCGCGGCTGGATGATCAACGGCGTGGGCTATGGCCTGTGTCTGATGGCGTTGGCGCTTCTGGTGCTGGGCCTGCAACGGGCGCGGTTTCGCGCCGGGAGTGACGGGCCGGGGGTGGTGCAGGTGGTCGAGGGCCGGGTGGCCTATTTCGGTCCGCTCACCGGCGGCGCGGTTGATATGGCCGATCTGTCCCGGCTTAGCCTTGATCGGCGATTGCACCCGGCGCATTGGGTTTTGGTGCAGCCGGGCATCGATCCGCTGCATATCCCAGTGACGGCCAAGGGGGCCGACATCCTGTTTGATGCCTTTGCCACACTGCCCGGTTTGCGCACCGAATTCATGCTGCGCGAGCTGGCGCGCGAGACCTCAAACGAAAGCGTGATCTGGCTGCGCGACAAAACCGTCCCGGCCTTGCATTGACAGGCGCGGCGTTTCCGCCCATCCCTTTCCCCGAACATAGACCCAGATCGGAGCAGCCTCATGTCCATTCCCCAATCCGGCGGCAGCCCGATCGAGCATCACGATCAGCTCGCTGAATACCTCTCATCTGGTTGTAAACCCAAGCAAGATTGGCGCATTGGCACCGAACATGAGAAGTTCGGCTATTGCAAGGACTCGCTGAAACCGCTTCCCTTTGAGGGCGAACGCTCAATCGAGGCGGTGCTTGAGGGGCTGCGCGACCGGCACGAATGGGCTGAGGTGCGCGAAGGCGGCAAGCTGATCGGGCTGGAAAAAGACGGCGCGAATGTGAGCCTTGAGCCGGGTGGCGCGCTGGAGCTTTCGGGCGCGCCGATGGAGACCATCCACCAGACCTGTGACGAGGTGAACCAGCACCTGCGCGAAGTGAAGGACATCGCCGACGAGATCGGTGTGGGCTTTATCGGCCTCGGAGCCGCGCCGATCTGGGATCACGACGAGATGCCGTTGATGCCAAAGGGCCGCTACAAGCTGATGGACGCCTATATGGGCAAGGTCGGCACGATGGGCCGGTCGATGATGCGCCGGACCTGTACCGTGCAGGTGAACCTCGATTTCGGGTCCGAGGCGGACATGGTGCAAAAGATGCGGGTGGCGATTGCCTTGCAGCCGGTTGCGACCGCGCTGTTTGCCAATTCGCCGTTCTTTGAGGGCAAGAAAAACGGCCATAAATCATGGCGTTCGCGAATCTGGCGCGATCTGGACAATGCCCGCACCGGGATGGTGCCGTTTGTGTTTGAAGAGGGCTTTGGGTTTGAGCGTTGGGTGCAATATGCGCTCGATACGCCGATGTATTTTGTCTATCGCGACGGGCAGTATATTGATGCATTGGGCCAGTCGTTCCGCGATTTCCTCAAGGGCGAACTGCCTGCCTTGCCCGGCGAAACGCCGTTGATGAGCGATTGGGCCGACCATCTGACGACGCTGTTTCCCGAGGCGCGGGTGAAGAAATTCATCGAAATGCGCGGCGCTGATGGTGGCCCGTGGCGCAGGCTTTGTGCGTTGCCGGCGTTCTGGGTTGGGCTGACCTATGATCAGGGCGCTTTGGATGCGGCTTGGGATCTGGTCAAGGGCTGGGACGCCGAGACCCGTGAAGGTTTGCGGGTGGCGGCATCGGTTGATGGGCTTCAGGCGCAGGTCGGGGGCGTGAACATGCACGACCTCGCGCGCGAGGTGCTGGCGATTTCCGAGGCTGGTTTGGTGGCGCGTGCCCGCCCCGGATCAGGCGGTTTGGTGCCCGATGAGACGCATTTCCTCAACGCGCTGCGTGAGAGCGTCGACAGCGGCAAAGTGCCTGCGGATGAGTTACTCGAGCAATACGATGGCGAGTGGGGCGGTGATCTGACCAAGATTTTCGCGGCGCATTCGTACTAGAAGCCGACCTTCTCAGAGGTGAACGGCCCGGAGACAAGGCCTTAGGCCGCCGGGCCAGCGCCGACCCGCCCCCGGGGCGGCGCTTTGGCTTCTGTTAGGAAATCATTGAGGGGGTCGGCGCTGGCCCTTAGTTTGGCAGCAGGTCTAGGAAGGCGTCGATCTGGGCCTCATCCAGCGACCAGTCACAGACCATGCGCGCCAAAACCGGCGCGTCGTCGGGGCCGTCGAGGCTTCCATTTACGAAGTACTTCGCGCCCGCGTCGAGCAGCTTGCGATGCACCCCGCGGGGCAGGGTGCAGAAGATCATGTTGGCCTGCGGCTCATAGGCAAATTCCGCCTGCGAACAGGTCTGCAAACCCTTGGCCAGCCGTGCGGTATTGGCGTTGGCCTGCGATGCCATTTCCAGCCAGAGCCCACCCTCGAGATAGGCCAGCATCTGCGCCGCAAGGTAGCGATGTTTGGAGAACAGATGCGCGCCGCGCTTGCGCCGCAGCTCGAATTCGCGGGCTTTGGCGGGGTCGAACAGCACCACCGCTTCGACGGCCATCAACCCGTTCTTGGTGCCGCCAAAGCTGAGCGCATCGACGCCCAATTGCCATGACATCTCGGCCGGGGAACAGCCCAAGGCGGCAACGGCATTGGCAAATCGCGCGCCATCAAGATGCACCGGGCTGTTGTGACGGTGGGCGGTTTCGCAGAGCGCCCGCAGCTCGGCCAGCGTATAAAGCCGCCCGTTTTCGGTGACTTGCGTCAGTGTGACCGGCCCACATTGCGCCGTGTGGACGCTGCCGGTGTCGTGCTGGGCCAGCGCGGCTTCCAGCGCCTCGGGGGTCATCTTGTCTGCTTCGCCCACCAGCGTCAGCTTGGCACCACCGGCAAAGAACTCCGGCGCGTTGCATTCGTCATTTTGCACATGCGCGTCGGGGGTGCAGAAAATCGTGTCCCAGGGGTTGGACAGGCAGGCCAGCGCGAGGGCATTTGCAGCGGTGCCATTGGCCACGAGGTAAACCGCCGCCTCGGGCGCATCGAGCACTTTGCGCAGCTTGTCTTGCGCCAAAGCGGTCAGGTCATCGGCACCGTAAGAGGCGACGTGGCCGGTGTTGGCCTGCGCCAAGGCCGCCATGACGCGCGGATGCACCGGGCCGGTGTTGTCAGAGGCGAAATACATCAGACCGGCTCGTCGATGATGTGGTCTTCCCAATCGTCTTCGTCGATCTCGAATTCGGGCACGGTTGCGCCCTGCATCGACACGCCCGCCGCGTGCACGCTGTCGGGGGTGCCGGTCAGCAGCGGGTGCCATTCGGGCAGCGGTTTGCCCTGCCACAGCAGCCGATAGGCGCAGGTGCGCGGCATCCAATAGGCGTGATCGTCGATGTTTTCCGGTGTCATTACAATGCATTCCGGCACGAACTGGTGGCGGATTTCATATTGCGCACAGCGGCAGGTGCTGTCGTCAAACAACCGGCAAGCGACGTTGGTCAGTTCGACCTGACCGGTGTCCTCGTCCTCAAGCTTGTTGAGGCAGCACTTGCCGCAGCCGTCACAGAGCGCTTCCCATTCCTTGGGCGACAGCTTTTTCAGCGGCTTCTTTTCCCAGAAACGCGGGGCCAGGTCGGCGCGGTCGATTGGATCGCTCATAGCGCCCCCAGAATTTTGCGGGCCTCTTGGCAATCGGCGTCCATCTGCGCGATGAAGGCCTCGAGGCTGTCAAAGGTGGCTTCGGGGCGCAGGTAGTCGACCAGCCCGACCGAGAGATGCGCGCCGTACAGATCGCCCGAGAAGTCGAACAGGAAGGTTTCGAGGTTTGGCACCTCGCCGCCGTATTGGGGCCGCACGCCAAGCGAGGCGGCACCGTGGTAGCTGCCTTTATGCGGCCCGCCTTGCACGTCGACCAGCACCGCATAGACGCCGAAGGCGGGCAGGTGCAGGCCGGCGAGGTTCATGTTTGCAGTCGGAAAGCCAAGCGTGCGGCCGCGTTGCTCGCCGCCCACAACCGGGCCGGCGATCCGGTGCCAATGGCCCAGCATCTCGGCGGCCAACTCGGGTTTGCCGTCGGTAAGGGCCTGCCGGATGGCAGTCGACGAGACCTGCGCCGTGCCCTTTTGCAACAGCGGGGCGATGGTGACGTCAAAGCCCATCTTGGCGCCAAAGTGCTCTAGATCGGCGGCGGTTCCGGCGCGGGCTTTGCCGAAACAGAAATCAGCGCCCACCACGACATGCGACAGGCCCAGCCCGTCGCGAATGACTTTGGCGCAGAAATCCTCGGGCGAGAGACCGGCGAGGGCGTGGTTGAAATTCAGCTCATACAGCACGTCAACGCCAAGCTTTTCCAGCCGCAAGGCGCGCGCTTCGGGCGACATCAGCCGGAAGGGCGGTGCCTCGGGGGCAAAGAATTCCCGCGGGTGCGGCTCGAACGTAAGAATGCCCAGCGGCGCGTCGGCGCGGCGGGCAAGATCGATCACCGAGTGATGGCCTTTGTGGACGCCATCGAAATTGCCGATGGCGACCGAGGCCCCCCGATCCCGGGGCTCAATGAACTGATAATCGCGAATAATGCGCATGGCACGAGGGGTATCCCCGCGCTTACCCGCTGGCAAGAGGGCGCGTGCCCTCACATCGCACAAGTCGCTGTGTCAGCGCGGCTATTTCTGGCGTGGGCCGCGCATCCGGTGGATCGTGTCGCGCACACGCGCCCAATCCGCCGCTTCGTCGGTCTTGCCGACCGCTTCGCATTCGCGCATCTTTTCCGATGCTTCAAGCACCGCCTTGGGGCCGTGAGCGGCCATAAGCCGGCTGGCATAGTCACTGGTTTGGATGGCATCCATCTGGTGTTTCCTCGCTTTGATGGTCGGACTCACTTGGGAGGCCGACCATAGCACAATGCGCGCAAAAAGCGAGTGGTCAGCCCCAGCCGTAGTTAAAGCTGACGCTGATGCGGTGATCCTCGGCGGTGTTCATCGGGACCTCGTGGCGCAGCCAGCTTTCCCACAGGAGCACGTCACCCACCTTGGGCGACTCGTATATAAAGGTGCGCAGATCCTCGCGCGCGCCTTTGCGCCGAGTGGGGGCGGCCATCATCCGGGCCGAGCGCGGATCTTCGAGCTTCAGCGCCGAGGCCCCCTCGGGCATCGAGACATAGGTGGTGCCGCTGATGACGCTATGGGGGTGCAGGTGTGAGGAGTGAAAGCCGCCTTCGGGCAGGATGTTGATCCAGATGTCCTCAAGCTTCAGCGGGCGGTCGTCGAGATCGAACTCCAGATCCTCGGCAAAGGCGGCGACATGTTTGTCGAGCGTCTTGACCAGATCGGCAAAGATCGGAAAGCGCCAGGGCAGGTCGCTCAGCGAGGCATAAGAGGTGTAACCGGGATAGTCGTTCTCTTCGCACCAGTCCTGACCGGCCTCGTCATCTTCGGCGATGGTCAGGCAAGACACCTCCATCTCTTTGGCGTCGATGGCAGGGGCGTGCTCGGACAGAGGAGCACGGTACAGGCGGGTCACGAAGAGGGAGCGGATATTGGGCATTGATACTCCGGTTTAAGTGCGACCCGAAATTGATCGCGCGAGAGAAGTTCGTCGTTGTTGTTTCCAACATTGACTTGTTGAAAACAACCCTGTCCGCCATGATATAACCTGCTAACCAATAGTTTTCCGCAAAGGTTCTGATGTGGCTGAACAAGTTGAAAAGAGTGAGGCGAACGGTGGATGGGTTCGTCGTAGCGCGAAAACCGGCCAGTTTGTTTCGGTCGAAACCGTCAAAGGGACTTCGAAGAAGAGCCCAAAAACTGATGCGACGGTCAAGGAGGTTTCATCTCGGCGCCAGGCCGCGCTGAAACGGTTGGCTGATCGCTAGTCGACATTACCGAATTACGCTTGCAGATGCAGTGCTGGCGCATGACGAGGCGCTCACATATGGCGGGCGTCCGGGTATCTCCAGCTTGCATCTGATCGAATCTGCTATCGGGCGACCGTTTTCGGGCTACTATCGTTCACTGCCTGAAAAATGTGCGGCTCTACTCCATGGATTGGTCAACAACCACGGCTTTGTCGATGGCAACAAAAGAACGGCTTGGATTTTAGTAGAAGTCCTTATTGAACGAAGCGGGTATAGTTTGACTATAGCGGATGACGAGCCGATTGATGATCTTGTGGTCAGCGTTGCGACTTCTGAAGTCGACGTAGCTGGTTTGCGAGAATGGTTCGGTCAACGACTTGTGCGACGCTGAGCCGTAGGGCCGGACTGGGGTTAGCGTCCGGGGAAAGTACCGCTTGCCATTCTCACACATCCCGCCTATAGGCACCGTTCATCCATGCACTCCAGCGGAATCAGGGTGACCCTCGCGGGGGCCCTCCGTTGATGTTGAGAAAAGGAAAAAGGCGATGAACGCCAAGGAACTGCGTGACAAGACGCCGGATCAACTTCGTGAAGATCTGGCAAACCTGAAAAAAGAAGCATTCAACCTGCGTTTCCAGGCCGCGACCGGCTCGATGGAAAACACCGCACGTATGCGCACCGTCAAACGCGACGTGGCCCGTGTGAAAACAGTGTTGAATGAAAAAGCCGCTTCGGCCGCTGAATAAGGAGCCAGAGACATGCCCAAACGTATCCTTTCCGGCACCGTGACCAGCGACGCCAACGAACAAACCATTACCGTGTCGGTTGAACGCCGCTTCAAGCACCCGGTTCTGAAGAAAACCATCCGTAAGTCCAAAAAGTACCGGGCTCACGATGAAAAGAACGCCTTCAAGGTTGGCGACGCAGTCCGTATCATCGAATGCGCGCCGAAATCGAAGACGAAACGCTGGGAGGTTCTGGAGGCGTAAGCCCCCAAGCCTTTTAGTTAGATCGAAACCCTGGGGAACAGGCAATAACGCCCCCCAAAGGTCAGGAGAAACCCTATGATCCAGATGCAGACCAATCTGGATGTCGCTGACAACTCCGGCGCTCGCCGGGTGCAGTGCATCAAGGTTCTGGGTGGTTCCAAGCGTAAATACGCATCCGTAGGCGACGTTATCGTTGTCTCGGTTAAGGAAGCCATCCCGCGTGGTCGCGTTAAGAAAGGTGACGTCCGTAAGGCCGTCGTCGTGCGCACCGCCAAAGAAGTCCGTCGTGAAGATGGCACAGCGATCCGTTTTGATCGCAACGCAGCCGTTATCCTGAACAACGCTGGCGAACCCGTCGGCACCCGTATCTTCGGACCGGTTGTTCGTGAGCTGCGCGCCAAGAACTTCATGAAGATCATCTCGCTTGCGCCGGAGGTGCTGTAATGGCTGCTAAACTCCGTAAAGGTGACAAAGTCGTTCTGCTGGCTGGCAAGGACAAGGGCAAAGAGGGCACCATTTCCTCGATCGACCCGAAATCCGGCAAAGCCATCGTGGACGGTGTGAACATCTCCATCCGCGCAACCCGTCAGACCCAGACTTCCCAAGGTGGCCGCGTCCCGAAAGCGATGCCGATCCAACTGTCGAACCTGGCTCTGATTGATGCAAATGGCAAAGCAACCCGCGTTGGCTTCCGTATGGAAGGCGACAAGAAGGTTCGTTTCGCCAAGACCACGGGGGACGTGATCGATGCTTGATTCCGCAACCTACACCCCGCGTCTGCGTTCGCTTTATGACGACACGATCCGTGCCGCTCTTAAAGAAGAGTTCAGCTACAAGAACGACATGCAGATCCCGCGTCTGGATAAAATCGTTCTGAACATCGGCTGTGGCCGTGCCGCCGTGCGTGACAGCAAGAAAGCCAAGTCGGCGCAAGCCGATCTGACTGTGATTGCCGGTCAACACGCGGTGACAACCATCGCCAAAAACTCGATCGCTGGTTTCCGTGTTCGTGAAGGCATGCCGATGGGGGCGAAAGTCACCCTGCGCGGCGCCCGCATGTACGATTTCCTTGATCGTCTGATCACTGTGGCAATGCCCCGTATCCGCGACTTCCGCGGCATTTCGGCAAAGTCGTTCGATGGCCGTGGCAACTATGCCCTGGGCATCAAGGAACACATCGTGTTCCCCGAGATCGACTTCGACAAGGTGGACGAGCCCTGGGGCTTGGACATCGTGATCGCGACAACCGCAAAGACCGACGACGAAGCACAGGCGCTGTTGAAAGCTTTCAACATGCCTTTCACGTCGTAATCGCGGGAAGAGGATTAAGACATGGCTAAAAAAGCAATGATCGAACGCGAGAAGAAGCGTCAACGGCTGGTGGCTAAGTATGCCGACCGTCGCGCGGAACTCAAAGAAATCGCAAACGACGAATCCAAGCCGATGGAAGAGCGCTTCAAAGCGCGTCTGAAACTGGCGAAACTGCCGCGCAACTCGTCGGCAACACGTTTGCACAACCGCTGCCAACTGACCGGTCGTCCGCACGCGTACTACCGCAAGTTGCGCATCAGCCGTATCGCGCTGCGTGAACTGGGCTCCAAAGGCCTGCTTCCCGGCGTCGTGAAATCGAGCTGGTAAGGGAGGGTATATAGATGAACGATCCTATCGGCGATATGCTCACCCGTATCCGGAACGCACAGATGCGCGGCAAGTCGACTGTGTCGACACCGGGCTCGAAACTGCGTGTTTGGGTGCTCGATGTGCTCGCGGACGAAGGCTATATCCGCGGCTACGAGAAAACCACCGACGAGCGCGGCCATGCTGCGATCGAAATCAGCCTGAAGTACTACGACGGTACCCCCGTCATCCGCGAATTGAAGCGGGTGAGCAAGCCGGGCCGTCGTGTGTATCTGAGCGTGAACGAAATCCCCACCGTCCGTCAGGGCCTGGGTGTATCCATCGTTTCCACGTCCAAAGGCGTCATGTCCGATGCAAATGCACGCACTGCCAATGTTGGCGGCGAAGTGCTTTGCACCGTATTCTAAGGAGGGCTGCGTAATGTCTCGTATCGGCAAACAGCCTGTGACCCTTCCTGACGGCGTTACTGCAACGCTTTCCGGCCAGACCATCGAGGTCAAAGGTCCGAAAGGCACGCAGAGCTTTACTGCAACGGACGACGTCACACTGACCATCGAAGATGGCAGCGTTTCGGTCGCTCCGCGTGGTAAATCCAAACGCGCGCGTCAGCAGTGGGGCATGAGCCGCACCGTCGTGGCCAACTTGGTCACCGGCGTCAGCGGCAGCTTCAAGAAAGAGCTGGAAATCCAGGGCGTCGGTTACCGGGCGCAGCTTCAGGGCAATGTCCTGAAACTGAACCTCGGCCTGTCGCACGACGTCGATTTCCAGATTCCGGAAGGTATTACTCTGACCGTTCCCAAACCGACCGAAATCATTGTCGAAGGCAATGACATTCAACAGGTCGGCCAGGTTGCGGCCAACATCCGTGATTGGCGCAAGCCCGAGCCCTATAAAGGCAAAGGCATCCGCTACAAGGGTGAGTATATCTTCCAGAAGGAAGGCAAGAAGAAGTAAGGACGCGGATAATGGCAAACAGCAAAAGACAACTGTTCCTCAAACGCCGCCTGCGCGTCCGGAACAAACTTCGCAAGATGAACCGCGGGCGCGTGCGCCTTTCGGTGCATCGCTCGAACAAGAACATCTCGGTCCAGCTGATCGACGACGTGCAGGGCAAAACCCTCGCGGCGGCGTCCAGCCTCGAAAAGGATCTGGGTATCGTGGGCAAGAACAACGTGGAAGCCGCAACCAAAGTGGGGACTGCTATTGCAGAACGCGCCAAGGCTGCCGGTGTCGAAGAATGCTACTTCGACCGCGGTGGGTTCCTCTTTCATGGTGGTATCAAGGCCCTGGCCGATGCTGCGCGTGAAGGTGGCCTGAAGTTCTAAGTGCAGGGGCACTGTGGTGCCCCTCGATAATCGGGGGCCTCGGAGAAATCCGGGGCCACTTCGGTTGAAAAGACCCGGCGCGAAATGCGCCAGACATAAGGAATTGCCATATGGCAGAACGTGAAAACAGAGGCCGGGGCCGTCGCGACCGCGATGAGACACCGGAATTCGCAGACCGTCTGGTCGCGATCAACCGGGTTTCCAAGACCGTAAAAGGTGGTAAGCGCTTTGGCTTCGCCGCACTTGTGGTTGTTGGCGATCAAAAAGGCCGCGTTGGTTTCGGCAAAGGTAAAGCGAAAGAGGTCCCTGAGGCCATTCGTAAAGCCACCGAGCAGGCCAAGCGCCAGATGATCCGCGTGCCGCTGCGCGAAGGCCGCACACTGCACCACGACATCGAAGGCCGTCACGGCGCCGGTAAGGTGGTCATGCGCACAGCTCCGCAAGGTACTGGTATCATCGCCGGTGGTCCGATGCGTGCTGTGTTTGAAATGCTGGGTATCCAGGACGTGGTCGCCAAATCGACCGGTTCGCAGAACCCTTACAACATGATCCGTGCCACTCTGAACGGTCTGACCCGCGAATCCAGCCCCCGTATGGTGGCCCAGCGTCGCGGCAAGAAAGTTGCAGACATCCTGCCCAAGCGTGATGACGCGGCGCAGGAATCGACACAAGTCGCTGAGGAGGCCTGAAGCACATGGCAAAGACCATCGTTGTGAAACAAATCGGTTCGCCGATCCGCCGCCCCGAAGTCCAGCGCCAGACGCTGATCGGTCTCGGTCTGAACAAGATGCACAAAACCCGCGAGCTTGAGGATACCCCCTCGGTGCGCGGCATGATCAACAAGATCTCGCATCTGGTGGAAATCGTCGAAGAGCGCGGCTAAGCCCCTTTTCCGACCGATCCAAACCAAATTAAACGCCTCCCGGAGTGATCCGGGGGGCGTTTTTTGTGTCTCAAACGCCCGTTACGTCAGGTCACGATTGCGTGGTTCGATCCCCAAATCCCTTTGGGTGAGATCGGCTTTGATAAGATATGTAGTGAAATCAGTGAGATAGGTGCTGCTTCCGGTTAGCGCAGGCGGTTTCAATTTCAACCCATGCTGCGTTGCAGCAAATGCATAGCGGCTCGGCGAAAGTGTTAATTGTTAGCGCCAACCATTGGGCCTATCTCCTGTGTCACGGAGGACGTGAACTGAAACAGACTTCGGGGAATAAGCCCCGATACCTTCGAAAAGGACGAACACAATGGCACAAGCACTGTCGAATACTTCCACCGGTTTCAACCCGGCATCCAGCCTCCAGTCGCTGGTAACGGCTCTTAAAACTGCACGCGCCCGTCGGGCGATCTATGCGCAGACATTCAGCGAGCTGGCAAACCTCACCGATCGCGATCTCGCGGACATCGGTGTCAATCGCAGCGAAATCCGCTCGATTGCAAAGAAGCACGCCGCAAGCGCGCTGTAATCAGAATTCAAACGTGAGTGGCGGAGAAACCGCCCCGACCTTCGGCAAAGCCCGATACTCCACGTCATCAAACAAGGCGCCATAGGCGCGTCCGGACCACGGGTTCGGAATATCGATCAAGGAACATGAAAATGGCATACGCACAAACCGACGCTCGCTACGACGACAACTTCTCGTTCGCGGCAAAAGTTTACAACTTCTTCAACGAAGTTCAGGCCTTTGCAGCCAAGCGCAAAGTCTATAGCGCGACGTACAATGAACTCGCACGTCTTGATGACCGCGAACTGGCCGACATCGGTGTTGGCCGCAGCGACATCGCAGACATCGCACGCGACCACGCGGGCCTGTAAGCCCACACAAAACTGGCCATCCCTGGCCGGACAAGGAAAGGCGCGCCAGACACGGCGCGCCTTTTTGCATTTCCTGACAGGGCAGGGCGGGTGTTTTCACAAACTGCATGCATTTTGTGCATTGCAGGCATTCTGAAACGGCGTTGGTTGTTTCGCGGGGCCGGGTGTAGGCCGTCAACAACACTGAATCATTCGGAAAATACCATGACCTTCCTAAAATCCCTCGTCTCCCGTATCGCCACCACATTGCGCACCGAACCGGTGCCGTGCTGGACAGATTACCTGCGCCAGACCTCGCGCAAGGCCTAAGCCCGGCGCATCGCGGCGGGAATTCCCCGCCCAACACGCGGCACCACTTGCGCGAGGGCGCGCGCGTCGCTATACGCCCCCGGTGGCCCTGTGGGCTGCGACTCACACAATCAAGAAACGCCGTGGTCTGCCATCTCGCTTCGGGGCAGCATCCGGCAAGGAGAAGCGATATGAAACTTCATGAACTGCGCGATAACGATGGCGCAACCAAACGCAAAAAACGCGTTGGCCGTGGTCCGGGTTCGGGCATGGGTAAAACCGCCGGTCGTGGTATCAAAGGTCAGAAATCCCGTTCGGGTGTGGCGATCAAAGGCTACGAAGGCGGCCAGATGCCGATCTACCAACGTCTGCCCAAGCGCGGCTTTAACAAGCCGAACCGCAAGCAGTACGCTGTGATCAACCTCGGCCTGATCCAGAAATTCATCGAAGCTGGTAAGCTCGACGCAGCCAACATCAACGAAGATACCCTCGTGGCTTCGGGCGTTCTGCGCCGCAAGCTTGACGGTGTGCGCGTTCTGGCGAAGGGTGAACTGACCTCGAAAGCGACCATCTCGGTCACCGGCGCATCCAAGTCGGCAATCGAAGCGGTTGAGAAGGCCGGCGGCTCACTGACGGTCACGGCAGCGCAAGCCGCCGAATAAGCGGGTTGTGAGTGGCGCGCTTGCCACTTACATAGCTTACAGTTTTCCAAACGCCGCCCGCCGGAAAACGGCATTGGGCGGCGTTTTCATAGAGCGAGATTAACGAGCCATGGTATCAGCAGTAGAGCAGATGGCGGCCAACACCAGCTGGGCAGCGCTCGGCAAGGCCACCGACCTGCGCAACCGCATTCTCTTCACCCTCGGTCTTCTGATCGTCTACCGCCTTGGCACTTTCATTCCCGTCCCGGGAATCGACGGTGCGGCGCTTCGTGACTTCATGGAGCAAGCCGGGCAGGGGATCGGCGGCATGGTGTCGATGTTCACCGGTGGCGCGTTGGGGCGGATGGGCATCTTTGCTCTCGGTATCATGCCGTATATTTCGGCCTCGATCATCGTTCAGCTGCTGTCTTCGATGGTTCCCGCGTTGGAGCAGTTGAAGAAAGAAGGCGAGCAGGGCCGCAAGAAAATCAACCAGTGGACCCGCTACGGCACGGTCGTTCTGGCGACGTTCCAGGCCTATGGCCTGTCGGTCGGGCTTTATGCCAACGATTTTGTCGCGGCTGACATTGATCAATCGTTCTTTATCGCCTCCTGCGTGATCACGCTGGTGGGTGGCACCATGTTCCTGATGTGGCTGGGTGAGCAGATCACTGCACGCGGCATCGGCAACGGTATCTCGCTTATCATCTTTGTCGGCATCATTGCCGAAGTCCCCGCCGCCTTGGCGCAGTTCTTTGCCTCGGGCCGCTCGGGCGCGATCAGCCCGGCTGTTATTGTCGGTGTGATGCTGATGGTGGTGCTGGTGATCATGTTCGTGGTCTTTATGGAGCGCTCGCTTCGCAAGATCACCATTCAGTATCCCCGCCGTCAGCAAGGCATGAAGATTTCCGAAGCCCAGCAGTCGCACCTGCCGGTCAAGGTGAACCCGGCGGGCGTGATCCCGGCGATCTTTGCCTCGTCGCTTCTGCTTTTGCCGACGACTATCGCGACCTTCAGCGGCAATCAGACCAGCCCGATCATGTCGACGATCCTTGCCTACTTTGGCCCCGGTCAGCCGCTGTATCTGCTGTTCTTCGCGCTGATGATCGTGTTCTTTGCCTATTTCTACACCTTCAACGTGTCGTTCAAACCCGATGATGTGGCCGACAACCTGAAGAACCAGAACGGCTTTGTGCCGGGCATCCGTCCGGGCAAGAAAACCGCGGAATACCTCGAATATGTGGTGAACCGGATCCTGGTGCTTGGCTCGGCCTACCTTGCGGCGGTGTGTCTTCTGCCAGAAATCCTGCGCGGTCAGTTTGCCATTCCGTTCTACTTCGGCGGCACCTCGGTTCTGATTGTTGTGTCGGTGACGATGGACACGATCCAGCAGGCCCAGAGCCATCTTCTGGCCCACCAATACGAAGGTCTGATTCAGAAATCGCAGCTTCGCGGTAAAGGTAAGTCGCGTAAGAAACGCAGCCCCGTTCGGAGATAACCTCACATGAATATCATTCTTCTCGGGCCCCCGGGGGCAGGTAAAGGCACGCAGGCACGTATGTTGGTTGAGGATCACGAGATGATCCAACTGTCGACCGGCGACATGCTGCGCGAGGCCAAAGACAGCGGCACCGACATGGGCAAGCGCGTTGCGGGCGTTATGGCGCGCGGCGAGTTGGTCACCGATGAGATCGTGATTGGGCTGATCGAAGAAAAGCTGTCGACCTCGGCCAACCGTGGTTTCATCTTTGACGGTTTTCCCCGGACTTTGGCGCAGGCCGATGCTTTGGATGCGCTGCTGGCCAAGCATGGCAAATCGCTGAGTGCAGTGATTGAAATGCGGGTGGATGATGAGGCGCTGGTGGCGCGGATCACCGCGCGTTCGACCTGTGGTGATTGCGGCGAAGTCTATAACGACCAGACCAAGCCCTGGCCGGAAGATGGCAAATGCGCCAATTGCGGCAGCACCGATCAGAAGCGCCGTGCAGACGACAACGAAGACAGCCTGCGCACCCGGTTGATGGCCTATTACAAACAGACCTCGCCGCTGATCGGGTATTACTATGCCAAGGGCAAACTGCGCCCGGTTGATGGCATGGGCAAACCTGCCGAAGTGCGCCACGAGTTGGATATTCAACTCGGGTGAGATTTGGGGCAAGCCGGGCTTAGGCCCGGCCTGCGCCTTAAGGATGATACATCGGCCTGGGCGGCGGCTTGCGCATTGAACGGCGCGAATTGGCTGGGGCAGGGCGAAAGCAAGCGGTTTGGCAAAAATCTCTTGACAGGGGGTTGACCCTAATCGCGCTGGCTCATAGTTAGCCCTATCTCGCCGTTGGCGAGCGATTCCCGAGAGGGAACAAACATCTCGAAATCAGCTGCGGCCCGGGTGCTTACTGCCTCGGGCTTACGTTGTGAAAAAAGGTTCTGGAGCTACGGAACCGCAACACAAAGGAAAGTGACACTTGGCACGTATCGCCGGCGTTAACATCCCGACCCATAAACGGGTCCCGATTGCCCTGACTTACATCACCGGAATTGGCCACACCTCGGCCAAACAAATCTGTGAAGCCGTGAACATCGACGCATCGCGTCGCGTGAACGAGCTCTCCGACGCCGAAGTTCTGGCCGTGCGCGAGCACATCGACGCCAACTTCACCGTCGAAGGCGACCTGCGTCGTGAGACACAGATGAACATCAAGCGTCTGATGGACCTTGGCTGCTACCGTGGCCTGCGTCACCGCCGCAACCTTCCTGTTCGCGGTCAGCGGACACACACCAATGCGCGCACGCGCAAAGGCCCGGCGAAAGCTATCGCTGGCAAGAAGAAGTAAGGGAGGCCTGATCGAATGGCACGTGATACTCGTCGCGCAACGAAGAAGAAGGTTTCCAAGAACATCGCAACTGGCGTTGCGCATGTGAACTCTTCTTTCAACAACACCAAGATCCTGATTTCTGACGTGCAGGGCAATGCGATCGCATGGTCGTCCGCTGGCACCATGGGCTTCAAAGGTTCGCGGAAATCCACACCCTATGCCGCTCAGATGGCTGCGGAAGACGCAGGCAAAAAGGCACAGGACCACGGCATGAAGACGCTGGAAGTCGAAGTTCAAGGCCCCGGTTCGGGTCGTGAATCCGCGCTCCGCGCTTTGGCCGCGATCGGCTTCAACATCACCTCGATCCGTGATGTGACCCCGATGGCGCACAACGGCTGCCGCCCGCCGAAGCGCCGCCGCGTCTAATCCACATTACTGGTTTGGGGCCCTGCATTTTTGCACGGCCCCATTCCGTCATTATTAACCTCGGGCGCTTTTGCCTTTGGACATCGGGTAAAAGCAGGAATGGAGGGACGCATGATCCACAAGAATTGGGCCGAGCTGATCAAGCCGACGCAGCTGGAGGTTCGCCCCGGCAATGACCCCTCGCGTCAGGCCACAGCCGTCGCCGAGCCTCTGGAACGCGGCTTCGGTCTTACCCTCGGCAACGCGCTGCGCCGCGTTCTTATGTCGTCGCTTCAGGGCGCCGCCATCACATCGGTTCAGATCGACAACGTGCTGCACGAGTTTTCGTCCGTGGCCGGTGTACGTGAAGACGTTACAGATATCGTGCTGAACCTCAAGGGCGTTGCCCTGCGCATGGAAGTCGAAGGGCCCAAGCGCCTGTCGATCAATGCAAAAGGTCCGGGTGTCGTCACCGCCGGTGACATCGCTGACAGCGCCGGTATCGAAGTGCTCAACAAGGACCATGTGATCTGCCACCTCGATGAGGGCGCGGATGTTTACATGGAACTGACCGTCAACGCCGGCAAAGGCTATGTCGCTGCCGACAAGAACAAGCCGGAAGATGCGCCGATTGGCCTGATCCCGATTGATGCGATCTATTCGCCGGTCAAAAAGGTGTCGTATGACGTGCAACCCACCCGTGAGGGCCAGGTTCTTGACTATGACAAGCTGACGCTGAAAATCGAAACCGACGGTTCGGTGACACCCGAGGATGCCGTGGCCTATGCTGCGCGTATTCTTCAGGACCAACTGTCGATCTTCGTGAACTTCGACGAGCCGGAATCGGCGACCCGTCAGGATGACGACGACGGTCTGGAATTCAACCCGCTGCTGCTCAAGAAAGTCGACGAGCTGGAGCTTTCGGTGCGTTCCGCCAACTGCCTGAAGAACGACAATATCGTGTATATTGGCGATCTCATCCAGAAGACCGAAGCCGAAATGCTGCGCACGCCGAACTTTGGCCGCAAATCCTTGAACGAAATCAAGGAAGTGCTGTCGGGCATGGGTCTGCACCTTGGCATGGACGTCGAGGATTGGCCGCCAGACAACATCGAAGATCTGGCGAAGAAATTCGAAGACGCGTTCTAAGACGTCTTCGTCGGGTGCGCAGTCCTTGCGCACCCACACCACCCGGGCAATCCAGCCCCAAGGAGAGCCGGCGACACGCATCACCGGCCAGACAAAGCAAAACCGCCCGTAGAGGGCACATCGGAGAATTATCATGCGTCACGCAAAAGGCTACCGCCGCCTCAACCGCACCCACGAGCACCGCAAGGCGCTCTTGTCCAACATGTCCGGCTCGCTCATCGAGCACGAGCAGATCAAAACCACCCTGCCGAAAGCCAAAGAGCTTAAGCGCACCGTGGAACGTCTGATCACTCTTGGCAAACGCGGCGATCTGCACGCCCGTCGTCAGGCCGCGTCGATGCTGAAAGAAGACAAGGACGTTGCGAAACTGTTCGAAGTCCTCGGCCCGCGCTATGCCGACCGTCAGGGTGGTTACACCCGCGTTCTGAAAGCCGGTTTCCGTTATGGTGACATGGCGCCGATGGCGATCATCGAGCTGGTGGACCGCGACGTTGACGCCAAAGGCGCAGCCGACAAGGCGCGCACCGCCGAGCTGGAAGCAGCCGACGAATAATAAAATATACTGTCTTCGAGGGACAGAAAAAGGCCAGCCCATCGGGGCTGGCCTTTTGCGTTTCAGGGGAGGGGCGGGGCCAAGTCAGGCCGCGTCGAGCTCTTTCTTGACCAGTTCCTCGATCTTGTTGACCGGGTGGTTGGTCAGCGTCTTTGGGATCTCGGCGATGATCTTGTCGGTCACTTCCTGATGCAATTCGGCCCGCAGGCTGCCCAGCACCTGCGGCGAGGCCACAAGGATGAGCCGGTCGAAATTGCCTTTGTGCGCCTCGCCATACAGTTTATCGGCCAGATCGGCGGCAAAGCGTTCCTTAGCCAGTTCATGCCAGTCGGTGTCATCCATCGCTGAAAGATGTCCCGGCCCATTGTCATGCATCCGGCCGGGGCGATTGGCGGATTGCGCGCGGTCTGACGGGTTGTCCTGTTCGTCCTTGTCGGTCACTTCCAGATGCGGGTCGTCGTGATCGGTCAGGTTTTGCAGAAACAGGGCTTTTTCGCTGTCGGCCACCACAATCCACGTTCCATTCTTGATCCGTGCCATCGCTTAACCTCCCTTGCTGTCGTCGTGTTTTTCTTCGGACTTGCGCACGCGGGTCACGCCGGGGCGGTCCTGCTCGGCGCGTTTGAGCATATCGCGGGTGCCCACCTGACGTTCCAGGTTGCCGTCGGCCCGGCCTTGTTGGCTTGGGGTGGGGGCGTCGTCGATGTACTCTTCGGTTTCGCGCACGCCGTCTTGGGATCTCTTGCGGTCTGCCATGGTAACCTCCTGATATTTACATTTACACGGCTCAACGCGCCGGGTGGGGGCGGGGTTCCGGTCTGGGTTGAAAGAGGCGGGGCGGACGGGCATATCAAGCCAAAGCCAGAGCCGAAAAAGGATCAACGATGCGTCTGATACTCGCCGTAGCCATCGCTTTGCTGTCCGCCGCCGCGCAGGCGGAGGAACTGGCCGAAATCCCGGCCGAAACCCGTGTGCCGCAGAGCCAGGCCGAGATTTCGCTGGGGTTTGCGCCGCTGGTCAAGCAGGCCGCGCCCGCCGTCGTTAACATCTATGCCCAGCAGGTCGTGGCCGAGCGCCGCAGCCCTTTTGCCGACGATCCGTTTTTCAGCGAGTTCTTTCGCGGCTTTGGGCAGGTCCGACCGCGGGTTGAAAATTCGCTTGGGTCGGGGGTGATCCTGTCGGACGATGGCATTGTGGTGTCAAACTATCATGTGATCGGGCAGGCGACGGACATTCGTGTCGTGCTCAACGATCGTCGCGAATTCAGCGCATCGGTGCTGTTGGCCGATGAGCAGAGCGACTTGGCGATTCTGCGGCTCGACGGTGCGCGTGATATGCCCCATCTGCCGCTGCGCGACAGTGATACGGTTGAGGTTGGCGAATTGGCCCTCGCCATCGGCAATCCCTTTGGCGTCGGCCAAACGGTGTCTTCGGGAATCGTGTCCGGCTTGGCGCGGTCCGGCATGGCGACGGGAAATATGCGCGGCTATTTCATCCAGACCGACGCGCCGATCAACCCCGGAAACTCTGGCGGGGCTCTGATTGATGTCGCGGGGCGGGTGATCGGCATCAACACCTCGATCCTGACCCGCTCGGGTGGCTCCAATGGCATCGGATTTGCCATTCCCGCCTCGCTTGTGGCGCAGTTTGTGGCGCAGGCGCGTGCGGGTCACACCCGGTTTCTGCGCCCATGGGCCGGGATCGACGGACAAGCGGTGGATGCGGACCTGTCCGACAGTCTCGGGCTGGCGCTGCCCGGTGGTGTGGTGATCGCGGACCTGCATCCTGCGAGCCCCTTTGCTGCGGCGGGTCTTGCGGTGGGGGACGTTATCCTGACGGTTGATGGCCAGCCGGTGAACACCCCGCCCGAGATGATTTTCCGCATGTCGGTGCGCGGCATCGGTGAAAGCGTTGCGGTGGGTTATGTCCACCGGGGGCGCACAGAGGAGGCCGATGTGCCGCTGATCGCGCCGCCAGACCTGCCGCCGCGCGAGGTGACTGTGCTCGACGAGGCGGCCTTGCTTGTGGGGCTGACGTTGGCACGGATCAACCCGGCGGTGCGCGATGAACTGGCGTTGAGCGCCGACCAAGAGGGCGTGATTGTGCTCGATCCGGGGGCGACGGGCGCGCGGCTGGGCCTGCGCGCGGGCGATATCATCGAGGCGATTGGCCGTGCCGGGATCGAAAACCCCAGCGACGTGGCCGAAATCTTGCCGCGGGTGACGGGCCGGGTGTCGATCCAGGTGCTGCGCGGCAATCGCCGCGTCGCGCTTCGGTTTCGGGTCTAAGCGGGTGGCGGATCTGTTTGACAGTTCGGCTTCCGCAGCCGAAAGCAACGCCCCGCGCCCCTTGGCCGACCGGTTGCGGCCTAAGGTGCTTGGCGAGGTGATCGGGCAGGCGCAGGTGCTTGGCCCCGAGGCCCCGCTTGGCGTGATGCTGAAGTCTGGCACGCTGTCGTCTTTGGTGTTCTGGGGGCCGCCGGGGGTGGGCAAAACCACCATCGCGCGGCTGTTGGCCGATGAAACCGAGCTGCATTTCGTGCAGATCAGCGCGATTTTCACCGGCGTTCAGGAGTTGCGCAAGGTGTTCGAGGCCGCCAAGCACCGCCGCGCCAATGGGCAGGGCACGCTTCTGTTCGTCGACGAGATCCACCGGTTCAACAAGGCGCAGCAGGACGGGTTTCTGCCGCATATGGAGGACGGCACGATCTTGTTGGTGGGGGCCACGACCGAGAACCCCTCGTTTGAGCTGAACGCCGCTTTGCTGAGCCGGGCGCAGGTGCTTGTGCTGACCCGGCTGGATCCGGAGGATCTGGAGCGGTTGGCGCAACGGGCCGAAACAGACATCGACCGACCCTTGCCGCTGGATGGTGCCGCGCGCGAGGCGTTGCTGGAGATGGCGGACGGCGACGGGCGCGCGCTGTTGAACCTGATTGAGCAGGTGATGGCCTGGAAGGTGGAGGGCAAGCTTGCGCCCAAGGCGCTGGCGGGGCGGCTGATGCGGCGGGCGGCGCAGTACGGCAAATCCGGCGATGCGCATTACAACTTGATTTCCGCGCTGCATAAATCGGTGCGCGGGTCCGATCCTGATGCGGCGCTGTATTGGTATGCGCGAATGCTCGAGGGCGGCGAAGACCCGCGGTATCTGGCGCGGCGGATCACCCGCATGGCGGTCGAAGATATCGGGTTGGCCGATCCACAGGCGCAGGCGGTGTGCCTGCAGGCATGGGAAACTTATGAGCGGCTGGGCAGCCCCGAGGGCGAATTGGCGATTTCGCAGGCGTTGATCTATATCGCTTTGGCTCCGAAATCGAACGCTGGTTATGTGGCGTATAAGGCGGCGCGCAAGGCGGCCAAAAGCACCGGATCAGAGCCGCCGCCCAAGCATATCCTGAATGCACCCACCAAGATGATGAAAGAGCAGGGGTATGGCGATGGCTATGCCTATGACCACGATGCCGAGGATGGCTTTTCAGGGCAGAATTACTTTCCCGATACCATGACGCGTCCGGTGATGTACCAGCCGGTCGAGCGCGGATTTGAGCGGGAATTGAAGAAGCGTGTGGATTATTTTGCCAAGTTGCGGGCCAAGCGCGGCGCGTAACGAAGGGCGCGGCCTGATCCATCAATGGATCAGTTCCGATCTGTTGACAGATCGGTTTGCGGTGCGAGAGGGGGAGCGTGTCGGGAAGCGAAGCGTGTCGGGAAGCGAAGCGTTGCCGAGTGCGCCTTCGATCGACACCGAAGGGAATAGCTGGATTGTTTGGCTGATTTGCGGGCTGGTGAGGTGGCTTATGTCCGGGCGCGGCCTGATCCATCAATGGATCAGCTCCGATCTGTTGACAGATCGGTTTCCGTCTCAACAGCTGCAACGTTGCGTGATCCGCGCTGCCGCGACATCCGCCCGCTTGACAACACCGCAGCCCCGCGCGACAGACGCCCGATGAGAGAAACCCTACTTCAAGTCGCCTTTGGCGGCGCAATCGGCGCGAGCGCCCGGTATCTTACCGGTGTGGCGGCGGTACGTGTCATGGGGCACGGCTTTCCCTGGGGCACAATGATCGTGAATATCGCAGGGTCTTTCCTTATGGGCACCCTTGTCGTGGCACTGGCGCATTTTCACGCCACCCGCTATGCACCGCTGCTGATGACCGGTATGCTTGGCGGCTTCACGACGTTTTCGGCGTTTTCGCTCGATGCGGTGGCGCTGTTTGAACGTGGGCAGGTGATGACCTCGGCACTGTATGTGATGGGGTCGGTTGGTTTGGCGATTGCGGCGCTTTTTGCCGGGATGATGGCAGCGCGGGGATATTTCGCATGAGTGGTGTACAAAAACAGATCGTGGCCGAGGGGGATGGCGATCAACGGATCGACCGTTGGTTGCGTCGGATTTATCCGAACCTGAGTCAGGGGCGGATCGAAAAGATGTGCCGCAAAGGCGAGCTGCGGCTGGATGGCGGGCGGGTGAAATCCTCGACCCGGATCGAGGCGGGGCAAGAGGTGCGCATTCCGCCGATTCCCGAGGACGAGATTGCCCGGCCCGCGCCCAAACCCGATATGGTGTCGCGCGCCGACGCCGAGATGATCCGCAGCTGTGTCATCTACAAGGATGACTTTCTTATCGCGATCAATAAGCCCGCCGGCCTGCCCACCCAAGGCGGCAGCAAACAGACGCGCCACGTGGATGGCATGGCCGAAGCCTTGCGCTTTGACAATGAGGACAAGCCGCGGCTGGTGCACCGGCTCGACAAAGATACTTCGGGCGTGCTTTTGCTGGCGCGCACACAAGAGATGGCACGGTTTCTGACCGCCGCGATGCGCCACCGCGAAACCCGCAAGATTTACTGGGCCGTCGTCGCTGGCGTGCCTGTGCCTTATCTCGGTGAAATCAAGTTTGGCCTGGTCAAGGCCGGCGGGCATGGCTCGCACGGTGAGGGTGAAAAGATGCGCGCGATCCACCCGCGCGAGGTTGAGAGCACGCCCGGTGCCAAGCGTGCGATCACGCAATATGCCACGCTGTACCGGGTCGCCAGTCGGGCCGCTTGGGTGGCGATGGAGCCGATCACCGGCCGCACGCACCAGCTTCGGGCGCATATGGCCGAGATTGGCCACCCGATTGTCGGCGATGGCAAATATGGCGGCTCGGGTCAGGAAAACATGGGCGATGGCTGGGGCGCAAAGCTGGGCGGGATCATCTCGAACAAGCTGCACCTGCATGCCCGCACCATGAGCTTTGAGCACCCCAAGACCCGCAAGCTGCTGAAAATCACGGCACCGCTGCCAGAGCACATTGCGCATACCTTCGATACCTTCGGCTGGACCGAAGACCTGGCCGATGAGGATCCCTTTGAGGCGCTGCAATGAGCGACTTGCGACTGGTGATCTTTGACGTCGACGGCACGCTGGTCGACAGCCAGGCCGACATCGTGCGGGCGATGGACGCGGCGTTTTCCGCGCTGGGGCTGACAGCGCCTGCGCGCGCCGATATCCTGTCGATTGTCGGGCTGTCGCTGGACGAGGCGATGGCGCGGCTGGCGCCTGATCTTGCGTCTGAGAAACGCGCTGTGCTGGTGCAGGGTTACAAGGATGCCTATGCCAGCCACCGCGACACCATGGGCCACAGTTCGCCGCTGTATCCCGGCGTGCAGGCGGTGCTGGCCGAGCTGGGCGCGCGCGATAACGTGCTGCTTGGCATCGCCACCGGAAAATCCCGCCGCGGGTTGACCGCGCTGTTGCAGGCGCATGGATTGGAGCGGGTTTTCGTGACTGAACAGGTGTCGGATTTCCATCCGTCCAAGCCGCATCCTGCGATGCTTGAGGCCGCTTTGGCCGAAGCGGGCGTTGCGGCGCGCGACGCGGTGATGGTGGGCGACACCAGTTATGACATGGATATGGCCCGGGCCGCCGGGATCTATGGCATCGGCGTGAGCTGGGGCTATCACCCGCGCGCGGCGCTGACTTCGGCGGGCGTGGTTCTTGACGATATGGCGGAATTGCCAGCGCTGCTGAGCGCAAGATGGGGTGCACACGCATGACCGAGTGGAAAGCCAAACGATTCTGGAAGCAGACCGAAATTCAGCCCGGCGACGGCGGATTTGGCGTGGCGCTGGATGGCAAACCGGTGAAAACACCGGCAAAGGCAGCGCTTTTGCTGCCTACAGAGGCATTCGCCGAAAAAGTGCGCGACGAATGGGAGGCGATCGAAGAAAAGATCGACCCTCGGGTGATGCCCTTTACCCGCACCGCCAATGCCGCCATCGACAAAGTCGCGATCCAGAAGGCCGAAGTGGCTGATATGATTGCAGATTACGGCGGAACCGACTTGTTGTGCTATCGCGCGGACTCACCTGCTGAGCTGCGTGACCGTCAGAATGCCGCTTGGGATCCGCTGCTTGATTGGGTGGCAGACACCTATGGCGCGCGGCTCGCGGTCACCGAAGGCGTGATGCCTTTGGCGCAGGATCCGGCGGCTTTGACCCCGCTGCGCCAAGCGGTTCATCAGTGCTCTGACTTCGAATTGGCCGCGCTGCATGATTTGGTGGCGCTTTCCGGGTCTTTGGTGATCGGATTGGCGGCAGCGCAAGACCGGGACACGCCCGAGGCGCTGTGGCAGACCTCGCGCATTGATGAGCTCTGGCAGGAAGAGCAGTGGGGTGAGGACGAAGAGGCACAGAATCACAGCGCTTTGAAGCGCAGTTCTTTTTTGCACGCGGCGCGGGTGTGGCAGCTGTCGCGCATATCGTGACCCTGCGTCATCGACCGGTTTTTACCAAGCATTCAAGGTAAATTGCCGAGCCGAGGCTTGACGTTTCTTCCGAATTCCGCCCACACTTACGCCTGTTGGGGGACGTAGTATTCCCGCAGATGCGAAACCGGTCCTCACGCCGGAGAGACCGTTTCGATAGAGCGGCTCAAAAAAAACAGGAAGAGGTAATCATGAATAAATCCGTATTTCTTGGCGCGCTTACTGTCGCCGGTCTTGCTGCTGGCGCTGCCGCAGCGGGCACGCTGGACGACGTAAAGGCCCGCGGCAAGCTTAACTGCGGTGTGACCACCGGTCTGGTGGGCTTTGCCGCACCCGACGCCAATGGCAACTGGGAAGGCTTCGACGTTGGCGTTTGCCGCGCTGTTGCTGCTGCTGTTCTCGGCGATCCCACCGCTGTTGAATTCGTGCCGACAACCGGCAAGACGCGCTTTACCGCGCTGTCCTCCGGCGAAATCGACGTTCTGGCGCGTAACACCACCTGGACGTTCGAGCGCGACGTGAACCTGAAGTTCGAATTCATCGGCATCAACTACTATGATGGCCAAGGCTTTATGGTTCCCAAAGAGCTGGGCGTCTCCTCGGCCAAGGAACTCGACGGCGCGACCGTCTGCATTCAGACCGGCACCACGACCGAGCTGAACCTCGCAGACTTCTTCCGCAAGAACGGCATCAGCTATGAGCCGGTTCCGATCGAAACCAACGCCGAAGCGCAGCCGCTGTATCTGGAAGGCGCATGTGACGTCTATACCACCGATGCATCGGGTCTGGCCGCGACTCGTGCCGCGTTTGAAAACCCCGGCGATCACGTTGTTCTGCCGGAAATCATCTCCAAAGAGCCGCTCGGCCCGCTTGTTCGCCACGGCGACAGCGACTGGGGTGACGTGGTTCGCTGGACTTTGAACGCACTGATCGCAGCCGAAGAACTGGGTGTGACATCGGCCAACATCGAAGAACTGATGGCTGGCACCGACAACCCCGAAGTGAACCGTTTGCTCGGCACCGAAGGCAGCCTTGGCGAAATGCTGGGTCTTGACGCTGGCTGGGCCGCAAACGCGATCAAAGTCGGTGGCAACTACGGCGAATTGTTTGAAAAGAACATCGGTGAGAAAACCCCGATTGGTCTGTCGCGTGGTCTGAACGCACAATGGACCGATGGCGGCCTGCTTTACTCGCCCCCGTTCCGCTAAACCATTCCAGCCAAGGGCGCGGTATAATCCGCGCCCTTGGTGTTTCTGAACACTAAAATTTTCCGTCTTACGGCAGCAGAGCGGGCCAACCGCCAGCCGAACTATGATGCGGAAACCTCAGGGATCAAATAATATGTCGACCTTCTCCGACCCTCCGGCGGAGTCGTTCCGGCTATCGCAGCTGATCAACGACACCCGCTATCGATCCGTCACCTTCCAGTTCATCGCGCTGATCCTGTTGATCGTGGCAATGGCCTACTTGGGTCTGAACCTGGTTCAGAACCTTGCCGCCGCTGGCCTCAACCTGTCTTATGGGTTTCTGGGCGATCCTGCGGGATATGATATCAACCAGACCCTGATCGAGTATGACAGCCAGTCAAGCCATTGGCGCGCCGCGGTTGTGGGTGTGCTGAACACGCTGCTGGTGGCCGTTCTGGGCTGTATCACGGCCACGATCATTGGCGTGTTTGTGGGCGTCCTGCGCCTGTCGCCGAACTGGCTGGTGCGCAAGCTGATGTCGGTTTACGTCGAAATTTTCCGCAACGTTCCGGTGCTGATCTGGATCCTGATCATCATGGCGGTGTTTGTTGCGGTGCTGCCGCAACCGCGCGATTTCCGGGGCGAGACGCCGGAGGCTTCCATGGTTTGGGATGCCTTCGCCTTTACCGGACGCGGGTTCTATTCGCCGCTGCCGATCTTTGAGCAGGGCTCTTGGCCCATCGTTCTGGTGTTCTTTGCCTCGCTGGTCGGCATCTTCTTTTACCGCCGCTATGCCACCAAGAAACTGTTTGACGAAGGCGTGTTGCTGCCAACCCTCTGGCCGACCATCGCCTTGTTCTTTGTGCCGACAATTCTGGTGTTCTTTCTCACCGGCATGCCGATGTCGCTGGAGTATCCCGCACTGAAGGGGTTCAACTTCCAGGGCGGCATCTTTATGCGCAACTCACTGATTTCGCTGTGGTTTGCCCTGTCGATCTATACGGCGGCTTTCATTGCGGAGAACGTGCGCGCCGGCATCCTTGCGGTCAGCAAAGGCCAGACCGAGGCTGCGGCCTCATTGGGACTGCGCCCCAACCGGATCATGAACCTCGTGGTTCTGCCGCAGGCGTTGCGGGTGATCATCCCGCCGCTGATCTCGCAATATCTGAACCTGACCAAGAATTCGTCGCTGGCCATCGCCGTCGGCTATATGGATCTGACCGGAACGCTGGGCGGCATCACGCTGAACCAGACCGGGCGCGCCATTGAATGCGTGTTGTTGCTGATGCTGTTCTATCTCACGATCTCGCTCGGGATCTCGACGATCATGAACATCTACAACAACGCCGTTAAGTTGAAGGAGCGCTGAGCAATGGTCGGTCCAAAGGAGTGCAACCAATGAGTGACATGCACGCACATTCCGTCGCTTATGTTCGCGAAACCATGCTGCCCGAGCAAGAGCCTCCGGGCTCTGAGGTTGGCGTCGTCCACTGGATGCGGGAGAACCTGTTTAAAGGGTGGTTCAACACCATTCTGACGCTGCTGGCGATCTTCGTGATCTACAAAATCCTCGCCGGGGCGCTGCCATGGTTTCTTGGCGGGATCTGGACAACCAATTCGCTGGCCGAGTGCCGCGAGATTCTGCAAGGCACGACGGGGGGCTGTTTTTCGGTCCTGACCGAGCGCTGGAACCAACTGCTGTTCGGCTTTAAATACCCGCAGGATCAATACTGGCGCATCGTTCTGGCCTTTGTTCTGCTGATCGTCGCGGCGGCTCCGGTGCTGTTCAACAATCTGCCGCGCAAGATGATGATCGTAACCGGGCTGTTTCCTTTCGTCGCCTTCTGGCTGATCTGGGGCGGCACGATCATTGCACCCTTGGTGGCGCTGTTGGGCTTCGTTTTCGGCTATATCGCCTTCAAAAAAGTTGAGCATCAGAGCTTTGCCATGGGCGCGCTGGCCTTTGTCTTCGCCGCTGCGGTGACGTGGTTCCTTGGCGGTTTTGCCACCGCTTCGGCACCCACGTTTGTCGCGCTCGAGTTTGTGGCCTCGCGCGATATGGGCGGCTTCATGCTGAACATGATCCTCGGCGTGGTCTGCGTCTCGCTGTCCCTGCCGATCGGCATCGTTTTGGCGCTGGGCCGGCAATCGGACATGCCGATCATCAAGTGGATCTGCGTGGTCTTCATCGAGTTCATCCGGGGCGTGCCGCTGATCACCTTGCTGTTCGTGGCGAACGTGGTTCTGGCCTACTTCCTGCCGCCGGGCACCAACTTTGACCTGATCATTCGCGTCATCATCATGATCACCGCCTTCTCCTCGGCCTATATCGCCGAGGTGATCCGGGGCGGGCTGGCGGCCCTGCCGCGCGGCCAATACGAGGCGGCAGATTCGCTGGGCCTCGACTATGCCCAGGCGACCCGGCTGATCATCATGCCGCAAGCGCTCAAGATCTCGATCCCCGGCATCGTCAACGTGGCGGTAGGCCTGTTCAAAGACACCACACTGGTCTCGGTGATTTCGATGTTCGATCTTGTCGGCATGATCCGCGGCCCGATCCTGGCGTCGACCGAATGGAACGGCGTGTACTGGGAGCTGTGGAGCTTTGCGGTCCTGCTGTTCTTCATCGTTTGCTACTCGATCTCGCAATACTCACAATGGTTGGAGCGTGAGCTTCAGACCGATCACCGTTAAGAAAGGGTTTGGACATGGCTCAACCTGCACAGACTTAGATGCAAATCTCGAACGAAGTCGCGATTCAGATCGAGAATATGAACAAGTGGTACGGCACCTTCCATGTGCTGCGCGACATCGACCTGACCGTCAATCGGGGCGAGCGGATCGTGATTGCCGGGCCGTCTGGTTCGGGTAAATCCACGCTGATCCGCTGTATCAACGCGCTGGAGGAACACCAGAAAGGTTCGATCACCGTTGATGGCACCATCTTGTCGTCGGACCTTAAGAACATCGATAAGATCCGCTCAGAAGTCGGCATGGTGTTCCAGCACTTCAACCTGTTTCCGCATCTGACGATCCTTGAAAACTGTACGCTCGCGCCGATCTGGGTGCGTAAAACGCCCAAGAAGGAAGCCGAGGAAATCGCGATGCATTTCCTGCGCAAGGTGAAGATTCCCGAGCAGGCCAACAAGTATCCCGGCCAGCTTTCGGGCGGTCAGCAGCAGCGGGTGGCGATTGCGCGGTCGCTTTGCATGAAGCCGCGGATCATGCTGTTTGACGAACCGACATCGGCGCTTGACCCCGAGATGATCAAGGAAGTGCTCGATACCATGGTGTCGCTGGCCGAAGAGGGCATGACCATGCTCTGCGTGACCCACGAAATGGGCTTTGCGCGGCAGGTCGCGAACCGGGTGATCTTTATGGACGCCGGGCAGATCGTCGAACAGAACGAGCCGGAAGAGTTCTTTAACAATCCGCAGAACGAGCGGACGAAGCTGTTCCTGAGCCAGATCCTCGGGCACTGATCTTTAGGACTTCGGAGGCGCCCCTGCGGGAAACTGCGGGGGCGTTTTCTATTTCACCGCTTGCGAAGCCGCGCAACGTCGGGCCGTGGTGCGGCGATCCGACGGCGGTGTTGGGCCGTTTATACTGGCATCTGTCTCGTGACCGCGGACCGGCACGCCGGCGGCAGCCAAATCGCCGTGCCAAGGGGCGGCCCGACGATGCGCGGCGGGCGCTGCCCGCTGGTAACGCGCGGGGTGGATTACATGAGGTCGCGGGGGACGGTGAAGTCGACTGCCGTGCCGGTGCCGAAGGTGATTTCGTTCCAAGCCGCCGGGAACTCCGCCACCAGCGTCGCGCCGGTTGGGCAATCCGCGAATCTCGGATGATCCGGCGCGGCGCTCACCAACTGCCGGGCGAACTCTGCGATACCGGGGTTGTGGCCGATCATCAGCACCGTGGCACCGCGCGCCTGTCGCAACTCGTCCAGCATCGTTCCAGCATCCGCCAGATACAGCGCAGGCGTGAAGCGCACCGGACAGTCCAGCGCCAACCCGGCAAAGGTCTCGCGCGTGCGCGTTGCATCGGAACTGATCGCCGCATCCGGCACATGGCCTTCGCGGCGCAGCCAATCGCCCAGCACCTCGGCCGACCGCTGGCCACGGGCATTCAGCCCTCGGGCATGGTCGTCTTGCCACGGCGAATCCCAGTCGGATTTGGCGTGGCGCATCAGGATCAGTCGGAGGGCCATGACGGGTGAAAGCTCCTCATGTGGAAGGCCGATTGCGCCTCGGCGCGGCCATAAGATTGCGACACAGGACAGACCCGGCGTACCGCGCAGCCCCGCGTCATGCAATCCCGGCCTTGGCGCGTGTCGAGGTAATCCTTGCACATGGGCACATCATAGGCCCGACCCGCCCCAAGCGCGCCCACCGGACAGGCAGTCAGGCAGGGCTTGTCGCATCCGTCGCAAGGGCAGGGGGGCGGAGGCGGCAGGTCAACGCGTCCGGCCAGCGCCAGCGCGCCACGAAACGACACCATCAGCCCGGCCCGGTCATGCACCAAGATGCCGGCGGGCGAATTCCACACCCGGCCGGTGGCCTTGGCCCAAGCGATGAACGGCGCATACGGCGGGCCGTCGGATGGGAAGACCGCGCGTGCCCCCAAGTCGGCCGCCCAGCCGCCGAGAACCCGCTTTGACCAGCGGTCCAAAGGATCGGATAAACCGTCGGAAAACTCGGGGCTGGCCTGAAACGCAGGCCAAAACGCCGGTTCCGCCGGGCCGATCATCAACAGCGTACCGCAGCCGTCGGGCGCGGCGTCGTTTGCCGTTGGATGAAAGCCACCCAGAATGCGCAGATGCCGCGCCTGCGCCTCGGCCTCTAGCGTTTGGTAAACGGCAGCCACAGGCTCCACCCCAAGCGTTTGGGGCGGTCGTCCTGCCATTCGAGCCCGATGGTCATATCATCATGCCCGGCCTCGGGCTGGGCAATATAAGTGCCAAACAGATGGTCCCAGATTGACAGCGAAAAGCCGTAGTTGCTGTCATGTTCATGACGGTGGATCGAATGATGCACCCGGTGCATGTCGGGCGTCACCAGAACCCGGCGCAGCACCGCGTCAAACCCAAGCGGCAGGCGCAGGTTGGCGTGGTTGAACATCGCGGTGCCGTTCAGCAGCACCTCAAAGATCAGCACGGCCATCGCCGCCGGACCCAAGAGATAAACCAGCCCGATCTTAAGCAGCATCGACAGCGCGATCTCAACCGGGTGAAAACGGATCGCGGTGGTCACGTCAAACTCGACGTCGGCATGGTGCACCCGGTGCAGCCGCCACAGCAACGGCACCTTGTGGGTGATCAAATGTTGCAGCCAGATAGCAAAATCGAGGATCAGGATCGCCAGCAGGAATTCAATCCAGCCGGGCCAACCCACCAGATTGAACAGCCCCCAGCCTTGCGCCTCGGCGTCCAGCGCGGCCCCGACGGCCAGCAGCGGCAGCCCAAAGGCCAAAGCCCGCAGCGCCAGCGTGTTTGCGATGGTGATGCCCCAATTGGTAAACCACCGCTGGCCGCGCCCATGTTTGCGGGCGCGACGGGGGGCAATGGCCTCGGCCACGGCCAAAACGGTGAACAGCCCGGCGAAAACCCCGAGCCTTATGAGCGCTTCATTCTCCATGCGGGGCAATATATGCCATGCGCGGAATGTAACAACTCACGTCTTGGGCACATCGCGGATCAGCGACCCGGCACCATGTTCGGTGTACAGCTCGAGTAGGCAGGCATTCGGCGCCCGTCCGTCGAGGATCACCACAGCCCGCACGCCACGATTGATGGCGTCGAGCGCGGTTTCGGTCTTGGGAATCATGCCACCGGCAATCACGCCGTCGATTGTCATGTCGCGGATTTGGGCGGCGGTCAGTTCGGTCACCACCTCGCCCTCGGCGTTCTTGACGCCCGCGACATCGGTCAACAGCAGCAACCGGTCGGCCGTAAGCGCGCCAGCGATGGCACCCGCCGCGGTATCGCCGTTGATATTGAAGGTCTCACCGTTGCGACCGGCCCCCAAGGGCGCGATCACCGGGATGGTGTTGGAGCGGAACATATCGTGCAGAACGGCGGTGTTGATCTGATCAGGGGTGCCGACAAAGCCAAGCTCGGCGTTGGTCTGCTCGCAGACAATCAGGTTGGCGTCTTTGCCCGACAGGCCCACGGCCTTGCCGCCCTGCGCGTTGATCGCCTGAACAATCCGCTTGTTCACAAGGCCCGAGAGCACCATTTCGACGACTTCAACTGTGGCCTTATCGGTCACACGCTTGCCATTCACAAAGCTCGATTCGATGCCGAGTTTGTCGAGCATCGCATTGATCATCGGGCCGCCGCCGTGCACCACGACCGGGTTCACCCCGACTTGCTGCATCAGCACGACGTCGCGGGCGAATTCCTCCATCGCCTCATCGCTGCCCATGGCGTGACCGCCAAGCTTGATGACAACGATGGCATCGGTGTAGCGCTGCAAGTAGGGCAGGGCTTGTGACAACGTGCGGGCAGTGGCGATCCAATCGCGATTCATATCCTGAGTTCTCATTTCTCATCCCTCTTGAACCGCTGTTATCCCAAGCGGACCGACACGGTGCAAGCGGTTAGCAAGGTCTCTGTATCAGATCAGGTTGGCAATGATCGCCCGGAGCGTTTCGATCCCGTCGCCCTTTTCGGACGAGGTCACCACGATCTCGGGATAGGCTGCCGGGTGGGCGGAAAGCCGTTTGCGCACCTGTTCGAGCACCTTTTCGCGCTCTTCCGCTTTGACCTTGTCGGCCTTGGTCAGCACGGCTTGAAAGGTCACGGCGCTTTTGTCGAGCAAGCTCAGGATTTCATCGTCGACCGATTTGATCCCATGGCGCGCGTCGATCAACACAAACGCCCGGCGCAGGCCCTGACGGCCCGACAGGTATTGCTTGAGCAGGCGTTGCCATTTTTCCACCACGGCCAGCGGGGCATTGGCATAACCATAGCCGGGCAGGTCGACGAGGTAATGGCTTTCGGCGAGGGTGAAAAAGTTAATCTCTTGCGTCCGCCCCGGCGTGTTCGACGCGCGGGCGATGCCCTTGCGGCCGGTCAACGCATTGATCAGCGTAGATTTTCCGACGTTTGAGCGGCCCGCAAAGCAGACTTCGATCCGCTCATCTGGCGGCAGACCGGACATGGCAACCACGCCTTTGAGAAAGTCTTTTTCGCCCGCAAAGAGCAAGCGGCCCTTTTCGCGGGAGAAGTCGTCGGGCTCTTCGACGATAGGGAATGGCAATTGCATCATGCACGTCCGATCTTGTCACCAACGGCGATCTCGCCGCTGTCTATTATTTCTGCCATCACGCTGAAATCGCGGTGATCCCAGCTGTCGAGCGCAGCCAGAATATCCGCGTCGCGCGCCCCGGTTTCCGGGTTGGCGTGTGTGGCGAGGCACCGGCCTGTCCGTTCGCGCGGGATGACGATTGCTGTGCCAATCCGTACTTCGCGGTCGATCCAGTCAAACTCTTCCCAAGGGACGAGGCCGTCAAACCAGATATTGCCGCGCCAGCGATGGATCGACAAGTCGCGCCCGTTTCGCTGTGACACCGCCCGGTGTGAGGCCATGTTGCACAGCGTCACCGAGGGAAAATCGCTGTCCGTCATGCCGCGCGTCGCCGCCCGCACCACCCGCGCCGAGACGGCACGGTTTTCCGGCATCAGGGGGCGGGTCCACTCGATCAGCTTGTCGCCTTCGGTATCGGGGCGAAACCGCAATTCGCCAAGCTTGGGGTGGGTGAGGGTCACCGTTTCGGTGGCCTCATCCAGCGTTGCGGCCATCGCTTGCAGTTGGGGCACCTTGGCCCCGCGGGTAAAGTTGCGGCAGTGGGCCCATTCCGACCCATCCGCGTCGGATGCGTCATGTGCCACGGCCCAAAGCCGGTCCCATGGCAGGGTTTGCCCAGCCGTCAAAGCGACGCGAGCCACGGCCTCTCGGCCATGGCTCTTGATCGGGTACCGTAGAATGTCGGTGATCCGTCCTGTCATTTTTTGGCGTCCGCAGCCTTCTTCTTGTTTTTACCGAGGATATTTCCGAACAGGTCCGGTTTGTATCCGTGGCTGCGCATAATCAGGTACTGTTGGCTGAACGTGATCGTGTTGTTCGCAATCCAGTACACCACCAGCCCGCTGGCAAAGCTGCCGAGCATGAACATGAACACCCAAGGCATCCAGGCAAAAATCATCTGTTGCGTCGGATCGGTGGGGGCCGGGTTCAGCTTTTGCTGGAGGTACATCGAGATGCCCAGAAGCAGCGGCAGGATGCCGATGAAGACCAGCGCAAGGATCGATCCGGGCTCGGGCGTGCCCCAGGGCAGAAGGCCCCAGAGGTTATAAAGCGACGAGGGGTCGGGCGCGGACAGGTCATTGATCCAGCCGATCCAAGGCGCATGGCGCAGTTCGAGCGTGACGAAAATCACCTTGTAGAGCGAGAAGAAGATCGGGATTTGCAGAAGGATCGGCAGACAGCCAGAGGCCGGATTAACCTTTTCCTTCTTGTAGAGCGCCATCATCTCTTGCTGCATCTTCTGACGGTCGTCGCCAGCGCGTTCCTTGAGCTTTTCCATCTCTGGCTGAAGCTCGCGCATTTTGGCCATCGACGCATAGGATTTATAGGCCAGCGGGAACAGCAGCGCCTTGATCAGGAAGGTCAGGCCGATGATCGCCCAGCCCATGTTGCCGATCAGCTGGTTGAGCCAGTGCAGCACCGAAAAGATCGGCTTGGTCAGGAAGAAGAACCAGCCCCAGTCGATCGAATCGACAAAGCCTTCGACGCCTGCGTCTTGGTATTCACGAATGGTTTCCCATTCTTTGGCACCGGCAAAAAGCTGTGTGGTCACTGTGATTTCGTCACCCGGCGCGATGCTTTGCGTCGAAAGCACGACCTCGGTTTGATAGATGCCGCGGCGGGCGTCGTATTTGGCGACCGATTTGAATGCGTCGCCGGGTGAGGGCACCAGAGCGGACATCCAGTAGTGGTCGGTGAAGCCGATCCAGCCGTTGCTGGTGACTTGGGTGACTTCGGCCTGCGCGCCTTCACGCGGGTCGACGTCGAAATCGGTCATGTCGCTGTAGTCGATTTCGCTCAGCTCACCGTCGGTCATGGCCACAACGCCTTCGTGCAAGACGAAGAAGTTTTTCAGGTCTTCGGGTTCGCCGTGACGCGCCAGAATGCCGTAGGGGGCCATAGAGACTGTTCCCGCAGCGGCGTTCTTCACCTTCTGCGTGATGGTGAACATATAGTCGGCGTCCACCGAAACCTCGCGGAGGAAGGTCAGGCCCTTGCCGTTGTCCCAGCTGAGGGTGACGGGGCTTGTCTCGGTGAGTGTTGCGCCGGGCGCGATTTGCCATTCGGTGTTGGGGCCGGGCACATCTTCGGCACCAAGGCCCTGACCGGGGGCCCAGCCATACAGAGCGTAATAGGCACCGGACTGGCCGACCGGCTTGAGCAGGCTCACAATCGGCGCGCCGTCATCCAATGTTTCACGATAATCCTTAAGCGCCAGCGTGTCGATCCGCCCGCCAAGAGCCGAAATGCTGCCGGAAAGGCGCGCAGTTTCGATTGTGATTCGTGGGGAATCCGCCGCGGTATCTACCGTGGCCTCCGTCGCCGGGGTCGTTCCCGGTGCCGCGAGGGGAGTGTCAGCCACCGGGCCGCCACCCGTCACGGCTTCGGTCTGCGCGGGCGCAGGGTTAATCACCTCCGGTTCCGGGGGCGGGAAGAGTACGAACCAGATCAGGATCACGACGAAGCTGAGCGCAGTTGCGAGGATGAGGTTCTTGTTCTGATTGTCCATGAGGGACCGCCACCTGTCCTTTGAGTATCAGGCCGGGTTCAACCCTTGCGCGGCCCAAAGGTCAAGGGCAGAGTGGCATATTCCCTTGAACTGCGGCTAATCGTGACCATTCGTTTCCTTCCGAAGGCTTCTCTGCGGCAAATGGGGCGCGCCTAAAGGACCTTGGCTGCATCGTTATTATGCCGAACCGGGCAAAGGGGTGATCTGCGGCGGCTTGACGATCCGCGCGTTATGTTCGGAAATCCACGCGCGAAGGTTATCCGTCGGCATCGGCACCGCGATCCCGAACCCTTGAACGTGGCCGCAGCCGAGTTGTGACAGCAGGGTGTTCTCACCCACCGTTTCAACCCCCTCAGCCAAGGTTTCCAACCCCAGCTTTTCGGCCATAGTCAGGATCGTGGTGACCATGCGCTGTTGATCTGGATCGGTATCGCATTTGACGACAAATGACCGATCAATCTTGAGCCGGTCGACCGCGAATCGGCGCAGGCTGGTGATCGAGGCGTGGCCCGTGCCAAAATCATCAAGATCAATCGTGCAGCCCAATCCGGCAAGGGCGGTGATGTTGCGTGTCACGACGTCATCGGGGGTGCCCGCAACCACATGTTCCAAAATCTCAATCGTAAGACGGTCTGGCGAGAGGTTGAAACGATCAACCTCCCAAGCGATGCGTTGCGCCAAGCGGGGATTGCGCAGCTCAGCCTCGGTGAAATTCACCCCGATCTGGGGGATATATACTCCGTCACGCTCAAAATCTCGGAGAGTGGTGAGGGCATGAAACAGCACCACCTCGCCAAGTCGGCCAGTCAAACCGGCTGCCTCAAGGGCGGGCAAAAATTCGGCGGGAGAAATCAGGCCGCGCACCGGGTGCTGCCATCGCGCCAAGGCCTCCAACCCGGTGATTTGGCCGGTTTCCGTAGAAATTTGGGGCTGATACCAAGGCTGTATCTGGCCGTCTTCCAAAGCGCGCGCCGCTTCGTCTAGAAGGGCAACCTTGCGGGACCGATTGCGCAAAAGGTCGGGCGAAAAGGCACGGATCGCGCCTGGGCCATGTTTTCGAGCTTCATCGAGCGCGGCAGCCGTGGCGTCGATCCATGCCGCGGCATCAGTCTGTGGCACGCGGGCGGCCAAGCAGAACCCGATTGAGGCTGAGACATACACCGGTGCCCGATCAATGCGCACCGGGTCGTCCATCTCAGCTTGCAGTCGGGCGGCCATCTGTACTGCCGATTCGAGGTCGATGCGTCGGATCGGATCCAAAACCACGGCAATCCGCCAATCCCCCAGGCGGACGAACATATCATTGCCCCGCATCGATGCACGCAGCCGCGTCGCCAGCGTATCGAGCACGCGATCACAGGCCCCCACACCGAATCGTTCGGTTAGTGTAGCGGTATCGTCGACTTCGATCATAAAGCAGGCCGACGTTCGGCCGCTTGCGCGACAGTCATTCAGAATGGCGGCTGTGCGGTCGGTAAACCCCTCGCGCAATTCCAGTCCGGTGATCGGATCCGTGGTGGCCGGGCTGGCCCCGGCGGCCCCAATCATCACCGACAGCCAAATCAGCGGAACGCCGATAGCGAAAGCCGCGAGCATCGGTTCGCCGCCCAGCCAATATCCCCCCAGCGCAAGGGCTGGAAACAGGACGGGCAGCAGCGCGCTGATCGTCAAATCTTGCACAAAGCGACGTGGCGCGCGGGGCAATTGCAGGGTCGTGACCGGCATGTATATTCCGTCCAAGCTAGTAATTCACTTGGCGGTCAACTTAGGGGGTCAACAATAACTCAGGCGTTAACGCAGGTCAGGAGTACTGCAAGAACTTATTTCGAATTTTTCGGATTTTCTTTCCAACCCGGCAAAATCGAAAAGCTCCGGATCGAGCAAATGCGAGGGGCGAGCGTTCATCAAAGAGCGGAACATCACCTGCCGACGACCGGGGCTGTTCTTCTCCCAGCCATCAAGGATTTGCTTGACCTGCTGGCGTTGAAGCCCGTCCTGCGAACCGCAAAGATCGCAGGGAATAATAGGATAGTTCAAGGACTTGGAGAATTTCTCACAATCGGCCTCAGCAACAAAAGACAGCGGGCGATAGAGAAAGAGATCACCCTCTTCGTTGACCAGTTTCGCCGGCATTGTCGCCAATCGACCGCCGTGAAAGAGGTTCATGAAAAAGGTTTCAAGAATGTCATCGCGGTGGTGACCCAGCACCACGGCAGAGCAGCCCTCTTCGCGGGCGATGCGATACAGATTACCGCGTCTCAAACGGGAACAAAGCGCGCAATAGGTGCGCCCGGCGGGCACCTTTTCTTTAACAATTGAGTAAGTATCCTGATATTCGATCCGATGCGGGACACCCATCTTTTTCAGGAATTCCGGCAGCACAGTCGCCGGGAAATTCGGTTGCCCTTGGTCGAGGTTGCACGCCAGAAGATCGACCGGCAACAGCCCGCGCCACTTCAATTCATAGAGCACCGCCAGCAGGGTATAGCTGTCTTTGCCGCCGGACAGGCAGACCAGCCATTTAGGGCGCGTTTCGCCACGTTCGACCATACCGTATTGCTCGATGGCTTCACGGGTCTGACGCACGATTCGCTTGCGCAGCTTCTTGAACTCGGTCGTCGAAGGCGCATTGGCGAAAAGCGGGTGAATATCGTCTGTGGTGTCATACATGGCGCGGGTTTAGGCCTGTGTTGGGTATGTGGCAAGCGTCTGAATCATTGTTCGGAGCGGGAGCTGATCCATCGATGGATCGGTGCTGATCTGGTGCCAGATCAGGCGCGTGCCTCAATCGGGCACATTGTCGATGCCACCCTTACCCCAGGGATGACAGCGCAGAATCCGGCGCAGTGCCAGCCATGAACCGCGAAAAGCGCCATGCTTTTCAAGCGCTTCCATCGCATAGGCCGAACAGGTGGGGTGATAGCGACAGTTGTGCCCGACCCAAGGCGAAAAGATCAGGCGATAGGCGCGGACGGGGAGGGACACAACATAGGCCAGAGGGCGCATCACCGGCCCCCATGCACCTTGCGCAGCGCATAGCGCAGATCGTTCTGTAAATCTTGAAAATCGCGCGCGGCTGTGTCGCCGGATTTGCCAATCAAGACATAATCCCAGCCGGGTTGGCCGCTTTCAGAGAGAATCAGCCGGGCAATTTCGCGCAAACGGCGCTTGGCGCGGTTGCGGGCAACGGCATTGCCGACCTTTTTGGAGCAGGTGTAGCCCACGCCAATCGCCGCGTCGTCATCGCGTCGGTCGTGGGCCTGCAACAAAAACCCGCCGGTGCCCTGTCTGCGGGCACGCGCAGCAGCAAGGAACGCCTTTCGCTTGGCAAGAACTCTGAGCTCACGGCCCGATTTGAGCTCTGGACATGACGAAACCGCCGGGGCATGGGTTCCCCTTGTGGCATCGCTGCCAATATCGGGGGCCTCCGGCGGTGTCATTCTGTCAAGTCGGTAAGAGCTTATGCGCTCAGCGACTTACGACCGCGTGCACGGCGCGCATTGATGATCTTGCGACCAGCTTTGGTGGCCATACGCGACCGGAATCCATGGCGCCGTTTGCGCACGAGGTTCGAGGGTTGATAGGTGCGTTTCATCGCTCCGTCTCCGATTTCGGGGCCAAAACTGGCCTTTCTGGGCCGCACACCATCTCGGGTCACGCGGATTCGCGTGCGGCGGCAAACTGAAGCCCGGTCTATAGGGGCCGGGCGCGGGCAAGTCAAACCCCGACAAGGGGCTTTGAGCCGGGTCTGCAACATTTTTTGTCGCAGGGGGTGCGAAATGTTTCATTTCCGCGCTTTGGGCGCGGAAACCCTGCCATTCCTCTCACCTTGCATCAACCGGGCGTGATCGCGCTCGGCATGGGCTGGTCGCGGCCACATGTTTTAATCACAAACAAGACGCCAGCCACAGGAAACCCAGATAGAATGACCGATATGACATCTCCTTCGTCCTCATCAGAGACCCGCCCCGGCCTGATCCGCCACCTGCCGCTGATTGCCATCGTGGCGGCAGCGATTATCGGATTCTTTACCCTTCGCGATTATCTCAGCTTCGAGACATTAAGGGAAAACCGCGACCTGCTGCTCGGCTGGCGGGACAGCAACTACGTGCTGATGGCGCTGGCGTTTGTCGCCATCTACATCACCATCGTCGCCTTTTCACTGCCCGGCGCGGCGGTGGCCTCGGTCACGGGCGGGTTCCTTTTTGGGCTGGCGGCGGGCTCTGCGTTCAACGTGACGGCCGCGACCATCGGCGCAACGGCGATCTTTCTCGCCGCACGTTGGGGGCTGGGCGCGTCACTGACGGCCAAGCTGGAATCCTCTGAAGGTACGGTCCGCAAGATCAAGGAAGGCCTGCGCGACAACGAGATCAGCGTGCTTTTGCTGCTGCGCCTTGTGCCCGCAGTGCCGTTCTTTGTGGCCAACCTATTGCCAGCGCTTGTTGGGGTGAAATTCCGGAATTTCGTTTGGACGACAGCGGTGGGAATCATCCCCGGTGCCATCGTCTTTACCTCAATCGGTGTGGGCCTCGGCGCGGTGTTCGACCGTGGCGAAAGCCCCGATCTCAGCCTGTTGTGGGAGCCGCATATCCTCGGCCCACTGCTCGGACTTTCCGTGCTTGCCGCACTGCCCATCGTGATCCGCGCCATTCGCGGCAAGAAAGAGATTTGAGCATGGAAAAGATCAAAACAGATATCCTCGTGATCGGCGGCGGCTCTGGCGGGCTTTCTGTGGCGGCGGGCGCGGTGCAAATGGGCGCGCAGGTTGTCCTTCTTGAAGGCCACAAGATGGGTGGCGATTGCCTCAACTACGGCTGTGTGCCCTCCAAGGCGTTGATTGCCAGCGGAAAAGCGGCGTATGCCCAATCTCACGCCAGCCCCTACGGTGTGGCGGATGTGACGCCATCGGTCGATTACGGCGCGGCCAAGGATCATGTGCACGGCGTCATTGCCCAGATCGCCCCGGTCGATTCGGTGGAACGTTTCGAAGGATTGGGCGTGCGGGTCATCAGCGAATTTGGCCGCTTTGTCTCGGACACCGAGGTGCAGGCGGGCGACCACCTGATCACAGCCCGCCGAATTGTGATTGCCACCGGGTCTTCGCCACTGGTGCCGCCGATTCCGGGGCTGGAGAACGTGCCCTATGAGACCAATGAAACCCTGTTCAACCTGCGCGACCGACCCGATCACCTGCTGATCATCGGCGGCGGCCCCATCGGCATGGAGATGGCGCAGGCGCACCGGCGGCTCGGCTGCAAGGTTACCGTGATCGAAGGCATGAAGGCGCTGGGCAAGGATGACCCCGAAACCGCCGCCATCGTGCTGGACCAGATGCGCGTCGAGGGCATCGAGATTGCCGAAGACGCGCTCGCGGCCGAGATTCGCGGCCAGGCCGGGGCGATTGAAGTCGAGGCCAAAGATGGCCGCATCTTCAAGGGCTCACACCTGCTGATGGCGGTGGGGCGCAAATCCAACATCGACAAGCTCGACCTCGACAAGGCCGGGATCGAGACCACCAAGGCTGGGATCAAGGTGGATGACAGTCTGAAAACCAGCAACCGCAAGGTCTATGCGATTGGCGATGTGGCGGGCGGCCTGCAATTCACCCATGTCGCGGGCTATCACGCCGGTATCGTGATCCGCTCGGCGCTGTTTGGCCTGCCGGCCAAGACCTCGACAGCGCATATTCCTTGGGCCACTTACACCGCGCCGGAACTGTCGCAAGTGGGTCTGACCGAGGCGCAGGCGCGCGACGAACATGGCGACAAACTGGAAGTGGTGCGTTTTGCGTTCGAACACAACGACCGGCTGATTGCCGAGCGCAAGACCGCCGGGCTGATCAAGGTGATGGTGGTCAAGGGTCGCCCTGTTGGGGTGTCCATCGCGGGCCATCAAGCGGGCGAATTGATCAATCTGTGGTCGCTTGCCATCGCCAACAAGCTCAAGATGAGCCAGATTTCCGCGATGGTGTCGCCTTACCCCACGGTGGGGGAGGTTAACAAACGCGCAGCCGGGGCCTATTTCTCACCCAGATTGTTTGATAATCCAACGGTCAAGCGCATCGTCGGCTTGGTTCAGCGCTGGGTGCCGTAAGGGATAGGCTGCATATGCTCAATTCGCTGTCCGGGCGTTTCCTGATCCTGACCACCGTCTTTGTGATGTTGGCAGAGATCATGGTGTTTGTTCCGTCTGTGGCGCGATTCCGCGAGGATTATCTGCTTGGGCACCTGGAACGCGCGCAGATCGCGTCGTTGTCGCTGTTGGCCAATGACATGATCGATGCCGACCTCGAAGAAGAGCTGTTGCGCAATGCGGGCGTCTATAACGTGGTTCTGCGGCGGGATGAGGCACGGCAGCTTATCCTGTCGTCGCCCATGCCCGGACCGATATTTGCGACCTATGATCTGCGCGATGCACCGCCGGCGACGTTGATCATGCATGCGATGCAGCGGCTGATTGACACCGAACCCCGGATCATCCGCGTGATCGGCAACCCGTTGCGCGACGCTGGGCTGTTGATCGAGGTGTCGATGGAAACCGCCCCCCTGCGCACGGCGATGATCGATTATGGCCTGCGTATCCTGTTCCTGTCGGCGGTGATTTCGGTCGCCACCGCCTTTCTTTTGTTTCTCGCGGTGCGGGTGTTCCTCGTGAAGCCGATCAAGCGGGTGGTGGGCCAGATGAAGGCCTATGCCGCGGCGCCCGAAGATGGCCGGCGCATCATCCAGCCCTCGGCTGGCGTGAGCGAACTGCGCGAGGCCGAAGAAGCGCTCAAGATGCTGGAAACCGAGCTGACCCATGCGCTTAAGCAAAAAGAGCGGCTGGCCCAATTGGGCGGAGCAGTGGCGCGTGTGAGCCATGATTTGCGCAACATCCTCACCTCGGCGCAGCTATTTACCGACCGGATCGAGATGTCGGAAGATCCCGGCGTCAAACGGCTTGCGCCCAAGCTGGTGAATTCGATCACCCGTGCGGTGCATCTGTGCGAAAGCACGCTGGCATTTGGTCGCGCCGAAGAGCCTGCGCCGACGCTGACGCGGGTTCATCTGGCCGAGCTGGTGTCGGATGTGGTGGAAAGCGAACGGCTGGCCACGGGCGACTATGACCTGAGCTATTCCGAAGACGTGCCCGCCACATTGCATCTGCGCGCCGATGCCGAACAGCTGCACCGGGTGATGTCGAATATGGTGCGCAATGCGCGTCAGGCGATCATGGCGACGGGAAAACCCGGTGAGATCAATATATTTGCCGAAGAAACGGATGATCATTGGCGGATCTGCATGTCGGACACCGGGCCGGGGCTTCCCCCCAAGGCCAAAGAGCATCTGTTCAAGGCATTCCAAGGTGGCGCGCGCAAGGGCGGCAGTGGGCTGGGCCTGGCGATTTCGGCTGAATTGATCCGCGGCCACGGCGGCACGCTGGCGCTGCTCGAGACCGGCGAACGCGGCTCTGTCTTCGAGATTTGCCTGCCGCGCGGAGAGATGTAAATTTCTTGAAAATTCGCACTTGCACATCTGAAGTGCCTGACTTAAACCCCGGCTCAACGGACCGATAGCTCAGCTGGATAGAGTACCTGACTACGAATCAGGGGGTCGGGGGTTCGAATCCTCCTCGGTCCGCCATTTACCCCCTTTAAGTCATTGTTTCTATTGGCCTAGTCAAAACCCTATCCCCCACGATATCCCCCACCTTGAATTGGCTTTCCCCGGAATTCGGCGGAATGTCACGGTGCTTTGAGACTGTCCAGAATCAGCCGTTCCTGTGATTTTGCACCTTTCAGAATCGCGGTGATTTCCTTGCGCAGTGCTGTGGCGTCCTGACTGCGGGCACCGTGGCGATAGTTGGGATGGTCACGGCCCGGAGCGGCACCGCCGCGCGCACCGTGCATCCGGCATACGCTCCAGCCACGCACCGCCGGGCTTTTGCAGGGCAGGCCGGAGCGTTTCGATTTTGCGGTACAGCGGGCAGCGCAGTGCATGGGGTAAGCGTCATGTTTCATCATGCGCCCCCCCTCGGGTCACATGGCCCACCACGGCTTGCCCGCCGCTTTCCACTGTCACGCGTTCAACGCGCACGGTCTGGCCTTTGCTGCGATAGCGTTTCAGCGTGTCCATCTGTGACGCATAAGTGCGGCCCAGCTTGTTCAAAGCCTTTTCGGCGGCGTCCTGTTGCGGGATCGTCTCAACATGGTTCAACCGGCGCGCCATCATCATGGTGGCTTGATGCGTCGCGGCCATTTGAGCCAACAGCAAGGCCTCGGCTGCGTCGCGCGGTTTCATTGCATCCACGAATCCCAGCGCGAAATCCGTGGCCTCTGCGTCGATTCGATGCCCATGTGATCCAAGCATTGCGGTCTGCGTCGTCAGACCATTGAAAACTGAGGTGTTCTCAACCGCGTTCACGATGCGCCCCCAAGAGCCGCTGAGTGCCATGGTCAACGCGCCGTTGTCAGCCCAGTCGAGCGCGATGCGGGGTGGCCTGCGCTCTTTGGTTTTTTCCGGTGTCCGGTCGGAATGGGTCAGGTCGCCTGTCATGTCTTGCCTCGCATAAGTCTCGTGACTTATTTCCTGATGCTTTCAGTCAGACTATAGCGCCGCGCCAATCACATGGCAAAGCGCCCGTTTTCGACGGCGCGGGCGTGGCCCAGCAGGGTCAGGCTTTCCAGCAATGGCCCGACGGTTTGCGCGCGGCCACGTTTAAAGCTGCGGGCAACCTGTTCCGGGGTGGCTTCGCCCAGATCGGCCAGCGTTTCGCGCACGGCGGCGATTTGGTCGGGCAGGGTCTTGGGAAAGGGCGGTTTGGCGGCGCTGTCCTTGGGGCCAAGATCCATCGCGTCCTGTGCGCCTTTGGCCTGTGCCGCGTGGCCCTCGGGGTTCTGGTATTCGGGGCGCAGCCAGCGGACGATGCCTTGGGCTTCCTCTGCGGCGCGGGCGCGGTTAAGGTCCACCAGCCGGTGCAGGATATCATCGTCGGACAGGTCAGCGGGCCAGCCATAGGCCTCGGCCACCGCCGTATCGATGCGGTCGTGAATGTCGCGCAAGAGGCCGATCAGGCCTTGGTCGTAAATCTCGCGGTCCTTGCCTTCGATCCGGTCGCCGGTCTTGTCACTGGCGCGCAGCTTTTCGAGCACGTTGTACATCTGGGTCAGGGTCAGCTTGGGATGCGCGGCCTGTTGCGCCTTGCGATGGGCGTCAAGCTCTTCGCCAAGGGCGCGGAGATGGGTTCTCTGTTGGTCGGTGAGGTCGGGGAAAGAGAATTTATTGAAGCACTCGGTGTGATTGTAATTTGGTCGATCTTCTAGAAACGACCCATTGGCCAGCGCCCATTTTTCGTGTGTCTTTGAGCTAAGAATAGCCATAGACGCGGCATCCTCCGAACCGATCACTACAAGCTTGCTTTCGGAAATTGCCTTCGTTTCGACAAAAGTAAACAGCCTATGTTTCGCAGTGCGAGTTGTGGCTAGATACCGATTGATCCCAGTTAGAACAGGACGCAGTTCGCGTCTTGGCTCACCAAATATCCACCAATTCCTTTTATAAGTGTCACGATTGTTCTGGTCGCGCTCGGGCTTTACTCGATCGTGAACATGTTGATAGACTGCCGGGAAGCGCGCTCTCGCTTCGGCCTCGGTTAGACCAAACAAGTCGATTGCGAAAATTTGTCGTGGTGTTTGTACAAGGTCGCGTCCGCTAAGGTACGGGCGAATATGCTTTTCCAAATCTTGAACCGACCCCAAACCCAATTCGCACGCTTCGGGCGGAGATATTAAGAAGCCTAAGCCATGCAGCTTTACGCCCATGTGCGCCAAACCCGCATTCGCCTTCAAAGCAACAGCGCCCGCCACATCCGCCCCAATCCGCAGATTGGAAAAAATCTTGCCCTTCTCAATCGATAGGTCCACCGGGCGGCCCTCGGCTTCCGTTAGGCCTTTGTCTTCGCGGGTCACGGTCACAAGCCGCCCCATGTGGTTTCCCGCCATGCCCACCGTCATGGCAATCCGCACCGCCGCGCCGTCGCCCGCATCCACCCAAGGGTGGTCGGGAATCGCAAACATCAGCGACAGCGGCTTTTTCGGATCGCCCAAATGCGGGGCCAGCACCTTGCGATTGAACGTCTGGCGCAGCGAATTGGTGGTGATCAGGCCAAAGCGCCGTGTGCCTTTGGCACGGGTTTTCGCCGCTGCCGGTTTCCAACCGCGCGTCGCCAACGCCGCCTTTTCCCACCAGAACATCACGAAATCCGCGCTTTGCGGCATCTTTGGATAGGCTTTCCACAACGCCTCGGCATAGCCATCGCCCAGCGCTTCGCGCATCCGGCTGGCTCCGATAAACGGCGGGTTGCCGACGATGAATTCCGCTTCGGGCCAAGTCGCGGGCTTGGGGTCGTGATAGTCCAGCACCGGCACGCGGGCCGATGGGTCGGGCACCTGTTCCCCCGTCACAGAATGCGTGATCGTGGTGGTGCCGTCCCAGCGGGTTACGGGCGCGCCTGCGTCATCCAGCCGGGGCGAGGTGCCGGAATAGGTCAGCACCGCATCGCGATTCTCGATATTGTGGAAGTCGCGCAGCACCGGCTCGGACGGGCTGGCCTTGCCATAGGTGCGGAAGTGCCATTGCAGATAGCCGATCCACAGCACCAGTTCCGCCACCGCCGCCGCCCAGGGGTTTAGCTCTAGCCCAAGGAATTGATGCGGGTCGACTGTGTACCCGGCCAGCGCCAGCGCGGTCTGTTCCTCGCCCAGTTCGGACAAAAGCACGGTGACTTCGCCCTCTAGCCGTTTCATCAGTTCGAGCGCGACGTACAGGAAATTGCCGCTGCCACATGCCGGATCCAGCACGCGGGTTTCGCATAGTTGCTGGTGAAAGGCGCTCACGGTGTCGCGGGCTTCCTTTTCGCGGCCTTGATTGGCAAGGGTCAGCGCCGCCGCCTGCACATTGCGCCAATCGGCGCGCAGCGGTTCCATGATGGTCGGCACCACCAACCGCTCGACATAGGCGCGCGGGGTATAGTGCGCGCCCAGTTTGTGCCGCTGTTTCTTGTCCAGCGCGCGTTCGAGCAGGGTGCCGAAAATCGCCGGTTCCACTTCGCGCCAGTCGCATTGGGCGGCGTCGATCAGCAGGGAAAGCTGGATATTCGACAGGGGCAGGGCGTCGGCATCTTTGAACAGCCCACCGTTGAACCGCATCAGATCGGTTGTAAGCACGGCGGAAAAGCCGCCGGTGTTCATGGTGTCCCACAGGGATTTGAGCGACGGGGCGGCATGTTCCGGGTGGCCGCGCAGCTTTTGCAGCAGATCAGAGAAACAGCCGTGCGGGATCAGGTCCACATCCTCGGCAAACATGGTGAACAGACAGCGCATCAGAAAGCGCGCCACGGTTTCGGGTTCGTGGCCTTGGCCTTCAAACGAGCGGCCCAGTGCGGCCAGCCTATCGGCCACCTCGCGCGTGACCCGCGCCGCCACCTTTGAGGGATCAAGCGCGTGGGGATCGGTCCAGATCAGGGCCAAGCGTTCGCGGATCTTTTCGTCGCGTAGATCGTCCATCGTGATGCGATAGCGGCGGCCATCGGGGTATTGGGTGTATCCCTGACCTTGGCCGGAGAAATCCGCGTAAACCTCGATCACATGGCCCACGTCCACCACCAGCAGGAACGGCGGCCAGCCATCATTGCGCGACACGGCGCGGGCATAGCCATCCGCCTGATTGCGGGCGCGCAGCATGGTGTCATCCCACCGCCGGGTGCCGCGTTTGCCGTGGCCCGCGCGGGTGGCTTTGGGCAAGTCGGGCAAGAGGTCGGGCTGGGTGTCGTCCGTGACGGGTTTGGCATCGGTGCCTTGCTTGGCCTCCATCACGAAATGACCAGCATTGTAGAGGTCAATAAAGCCGCGCGATTGGCTGCCTGTGTGAATGAAGGTCACGGGGCGTTCAAAGCAATAGGCATCGGAGCGCGCGTGTTGGGTTGCCGGGTCGGGCGTGGGCACGCCTAGCACGTCACAGAGTTCGTTTGCGAAGGATTGGAAGTTCGCCCGTTCACTGCCGCCAGATAGCGACCATTTGGCAATGAAGTCTTCTACAATCAAAACGCGTCACCGAAATAGGAACGGCCAATAAAATAATTTGGCTCGCGTAATAATTGAACTTGATAAATATTAGGTCGTCTAGGTTTAAAAACGCCACTCTTTTGAGGTGCCGCACCAATGCCTGCCATTTGGGCCGTATCGATCCCATGCGGACATATTTCGCCAAGTTTCGAGTGAGACAACCTCGCCAGTCCAAGTAAGGGGGCGGCCTGCGACAGAAACCCTGTGCGGGAAAGGCTCTGTTGTCGCGGCTATTCTGCCAAGGGCCTCAATGTTTGGCGGCTTCTGTGCCGAGGTGGTTGCGACATCCGCGACACTTGCGACAGGCGCAGAAGGATTTGTGCATGTCCTATCGGGCAAGGCATTAAATGCGGCCCTCTGACCGCATTAAATTTCAGCAAGGGCAGAATTTACATCAAACCACATCGCCATCCCCTTTGACGATTCGCCAAGCCTCTTTCCTTGCCGCCCCGCGCACGATGGTTCCGGGGTCGAGTGGTGCAAGCCAACCGTGGCGCTCCAAAGCGACGATTGCGGCCAGTGCTTTTGGGCTTTCGCGCAAAGGGTTAGGGTCAGGACTCGTTCTCGTTTCATAGCCAGAACATGACGGTTGCGGCGAGGGCGATGGCGGAGAGGAAGACTTTCGGGCATCGGTCGTAGCGTGTGGCAATCCTGCGCCAGTCCTTCAGGCGCCCGAACATGATCTCGATCCTGTTGCGGCGTTTGTAGCGGCGCTTGTCGTATTTGACGGGCTTGGCGCGGGACTTCCGGCCAGGGATGCAGGGCTTTATCTCCTTGTCTTTCAACGCTTCCCTGAACCAGTCGGCGTCATAGCCCCGGTCGGCCAGAAGCCATTGTGCCGATGGCAGGCTGCCAAGAAGGGCCGCAGCGCCGGTGTAGTCGCTGACCTGGCCCGCGGTCATGAAAAACCGGATCGGTCGTCCCTCGGCATCGGTGACGGCATGCAGCTTGGTGTTCATGCCGCCTTTGGTTCGGCCGATCGCGCGCCCCCGCTGGTCGTCGGGCCCCCCTTTTTCGACCGCAGACTGCTCGCCGTGCGGTGCGCCTTCAGATAGGTCGCGTCGATCATCACCGTCTTTGGAACCGCTGCCTCCGACGCAAGGCCGTGCATCATCCTCGCGAAAATGCCCTTGTCGCTCCATCGTTTCCAGCGGTTATAGAGCGTTTTGGCCGGGCCGTATTCCGCGGGCGCGTCGCACCAGCGCAAGCCATTGCGATTGATGAATATTATCCCACTCAGAACACGCCGGTCATCCACCCGCGGCTTGCCATGGCTCTTGGGAAAAAACGGCCGAAGCCGGTCCATCTGCGCGTCCGTTAGCCAGAAAAGGTTGCTCATCATCACCCCCGTCAGTTTGGGAGCTTGAATCACGCTGCCGACGTAGCCTCAAGCAGATCAATGGGTCCTGAGCCTAAGGTAGTCGGGCCATTTTTTTCTATGCCGAGGCTTCTTTATTAGTACGCCGTGACGTTTAAACTGGACTTCCTCCGCAGCACTTTTCGCCAACTTTAGCTGCTCTGCAAGTGGGCGATCTAAGTTGATCGATATAGCAAGTTGATTGGGTGCTAAGTTCATGGATGCACGGTGTTCGGTGCGTTCGATTGGACTCCCTTCCATGTAACTCACACCACCGTGGTCCCAGGTTAACAAGTGATCATGGGGTTGCTCGGAGATTCTGGGGTCGAGTGCACCGGCGAATCCCCATTTCTTAAAAAACCGCCTATGGATCAATTCAAGTTCATTGGAAAGTGTTTCGCACGAACATATCGCATCAGCGCAAGGGTTCACGTTCCGTTTTTTAATTTCGCCGTCAAGAAATTTTTGCGTAGCAATAAAGTGCATTGCTTCGCTTCGGTAATCGTCGCGGCGACGCCAAAATTCCCAGCGCCACCGAGCTAGTGACCACTTGCCAGTTTTGGTATAAGGTTCGTCAAGTTTCCAGTCAGGAAGTCCCCATTCACTCATAAGAAATCACCCATCATCACTAGATTATTGCGTGTGTTATCGCCAAGAAATTCTACCCAAGCGCACATCATCGCCCGCCGCCGTTCCAGCATGTCGCTGCGCTGATATGCCCGTTCCACATCAGACCCGATGAAGTGGGCCAGCGCGATTTCCGCCATATCGCGAGGATAGCCTTGCTCGGCGGCCCACTGGCGAAAGGTCGAGCGAAGCCCATGCGGCACGGCGGGGCGTTTGTTCTGCGGGTCTACAAAGCCCAAATGCCCCGCTTTGACTTCACTTTCCTGCATCCGGCGCATAACTGCAGAAATTGACATATCCGACAACATTCCGCCGCGCTGGGCGAAAAACACATAGGGGCTGCCATCCATCCGGGGCAGGGCACGCAAAAGCGCCACCGCTTCGGGTGTCAATGGAACGCGATGTTCGCGCTCTGCCTTCATCCGTTCCGCAGGTATCGTCCATGTCGCTATTGTCGCGGGTGTCGCAAGCGGGTGGCTGGCAGGGTTAACATCGCGGCCAAGGTGCAGTTCATCCCATGTCATGCCACGCACTTCGCCAGATCTGGCTGCGGTCAGGGTCAGGAATTGCAGAGCCTGCGCCGCCATGCCTTCGCGCTGTGCAAGGTTGCGCCACCATTCCGATGCATCGCTCAGCGCCAAAGCGGGGTGGTTGCCGCTTTTCGCGACCTTGGACGGCTTGGGCAGGATCTCGGCAAGATTGCCTTTCCATCGCGCCGGATTGTCGCCGGTTCGGTATCCGGCCACAGTCGCCCAAGACAGCACGCTTTCGATGCGCCCGCGCAACCGCTTGGCGGTGACTGTCTTGGTTTGCCAGATCGGTTCCAGCACGCGCAGCACGTCTTGCACAACAATGTCGCCAACACGTTTCGCCCCAAGAATCGGGTTTGCATAGGTGTCGAGTGTCGAGCGCCATTGTTTGCGGTGCTTGTCGTTCCTGAATTCTTCCAGCTTGTTGGCAAGATAGCGCTCTACAGCCTGTTCAAAGGTCAGCACTGCCGCCGCCTTGCGACGTTCCTCCAAGGGGTCGCCACCGCTCATAGCCTTGCCGCGATGTTCGAGCGCCAGTTTGCGCGCGGTTGCCAGCGGTATGGCCGGGGGGCTTCCCAACCCGATTTCGCTTCGTTTGCCGCGAATGGTGATGCGTTGCACCCATTGCTTCGCACCATTGGCGCGCACGCGCAAAAACAAGCCATGCCCATCAAAGTATTTGCCGGGATCAGTCACAGTATCGACAAAGCGCGCAGTCAGCGCTTTTTGAGGCTTCCGAATTCCAACGTCGGTCAAAGCGTATCCCCCAGTATATCCCCCACCTTGCGGCGGAATACGTAAGAATATGCCGGAATTAATGGGACAGGGAAAGGGGAGATTTCGTTTTAAAATAAAGAACTAAGAGGATCTTTCGGGAATGTTCCGGAATGCGCCGTGGCGGTTCCTCGGTCCGCCATTTACCCCCTCCCTTCAAATCTCTATCTCTTTACGTCGTCGGAATGACATCTGGCAGCAAGACGCAATTGCGTTTGGCGGTGCCAGGATGCGGGGATCTTCGAAGTGTGTCCAGATAGATTAAATTTCTGGATTGCCGTCTCGGCAAGGTCAAACGTACGGACACCTGCCAGAGAGGGGCGGACGGGCCCGCTTGTGGCCCTCGCAATCCACGGTTAGGCTGGAGCCGCGAGAATGCGGGCGCGGGCAACACGGCGCAGCGCGGCAATCTGATCGGAATGAGCCGCACTCCAGGCCAGCCATGCCAGGTAGCCCCGCTGGTTGACGGCAGCGCGCGACTTTACGTCGAGCCTTTGGAAACGATCAACGGACATGTCCGGGACAAAGCCCAGTTTGATCGCCTGATAGGACGCGGCGCAGAGTGTGACGTGCCTCTGGTCCATGATCTGGACGCGGGCAAACTCCATGCACATGACGTAAACGCGCAACATGCGCGTGTCGGGGTTTGGAAGCTGGTGTGGATTGGGCGCACGCGCCGCAAGCGGGCCGCTCGGCGAAACAGGCGAACGGATTTCGGTTTGTGCCGCGAGGGGCATCAAGGCGAGAAAACAGGTGGTGGCAAGTGTCTTAAACATAGCAGCGCTCCTTTGCGTAAGTGCAAGTAAACGCCGCGTCCTCCCCATAAGGCGCTCAGGTCTATGATGCGCCCAAGAGGTAAAGACCGCCTTAAGGTTGCGCTCTCATCGCATCATGAGGTGGGAGCTTTGGCTGCCGGCCAGATCGGCGGGCGGCACATGTTCGGGGGTCAAAACGCAAAAGACAGGCGCATTTGCCTGTCTTTTCAACGAAAAATTTGAATTTAGCGGTTTATGCCACGTCTGGCGTCATGGTGCTGGCCCAGGCCAAAGGCGCGGGGCGGGACATCTGAACGAATGCATCGGTCAACCAGAGCCGCACCCAGGCCAACGCCACCGCGCCGAACATAAGGCAGCCGCCGACCATCAGGCTTTCGACTTGCACTTGCGCGACACCCGTTCCGAGGTACCAAGTGGCCGCGGCAAACATCGCCAACATGGCGGTCAATAACATCCATGATCCGATGGTTTTGATGAGTTTCGTTGTCATGGCGATCTCCTGCATTCCGGCCCCAAAGACAGATTGGCGGCGAAATGGGGCAGAACTGGGGCCAAGATGGGGAAAGGCTGGGCCGATGCCCAAGGCGCGGGCCCGCGACGGGTGCGGCGTGATCAGGACTAGCGGTGTGGGGCTTCACGCAGAGGTTGGGCCTCAGCGTTGCTTGCGCCGCAACCTGATCACCACATCGACGCTGGCAATCTCGGCCCCCTCGGGGGCATCGGGCAGGGAGACGATCTTGAGTTGCTCGGCGGGGGCGTCGGTCAGGCGACCCTCGTCCTCCCAATAGAAATGCGGGTGATCGTGGGTGTTAGTGTCGAAATAGCTTTTCTGGCCGTCCACCGTGACCTCTTGCATCAGCCCGGCGTCACAAAACGCCCGCAGGGTATTGTAGACGGTGGCAAGCGACACGCTTTCGCCGCTGTCTTGTACCTTGGTGAACAGGCTTTCGGCGGTGACATGTCGGTTTTGACCGTCGCCCACCAGAAGTGACGCCAATGTCAGCCGCTGCCGCGTCGGGCGCAGCCCCGCGCCGGACAGCCAAGATGCACCACGGTTGTTCGCTGGGGACGTCATGTTCCTGCCTCGCTCATCAAGCCTTGGGTCAATATAGGGGGGATCGCGAATGAGTTTCAATGTCCTCGGCGCAAACGCGGCCTGTGCGCGGGGCAAAGTCTTTGGAAAATGTCGCGCTCTTGCACGCTCGGGCACCGGGGTGCTAAACCGAAGGTGAGAGTGACATACCATCCGAGGAAGGTGCCTGAATGGCCGAATACCCCACCAGTTTCGACAAAGACGATCTCCTGAAATGCGCCCGTGGCGAACTTTTCGGCCCCGGAAACGCGCAGTTGCCGGAACCGCCGATGCTGATGATGGACCGGATCACCGAAATCTCGGCCGATGGCGGCGCGCATGGCAAAGGCCATGTGCTGGCGGAATTCGATATCACGCCGGACCTGTGGTTCTTTGATTGCCACTTCCCGGGCAACCCGATCATGCCTGGCTGTCTGGGGCTTGATGGCCTGTGGCAGCTGACCGGCTTTAACCTTGGCTGGCGCGGCTGGCTGGGGCGCGGCTATGCGCTGGGCGTGGGCGAGGTCAAGCTGACCGGTATGGTGCGGCCCGACCGCAAGATGCTGACCTATAAGATCGATTTCACCAAGGCGATCCAGACCCGGCGGCTGACCATGGGTGTGGCGGACGGCATTGTCGAAGCCGATGGCGAGGTGATCTATCAGGTCAAAGACATGAAGGTCGCGCTGAGCGAGAGCTAAGCTCTCCGCTTGCGGTGGAAATTCCATTGATGGAATTTTAAAAATCTGTCGACAGATTTTCGCCCCCGCGAGGGGCAAAGGGACGGGATGAACGCCGGGGCAGGGGCTCCGGCGTTTGTCGTTTCAGCCCCGCCTATCAACGTTATCGCAATGTCATAAGGTGGTCGCAAAAGCGTTACGCAGGACCGTTAGGCGCTGTGCCATACTGCGCCGTGCGTTCCGGGCGGCGCGTGTCTCACGCCAATCTGTCCAGCAAGGGAATACTGACATGGTGGATAAAACGCTCATCGATCTTTCATGGGATGACTTCGACGAACATCGCGATCCGCGCCCCGAGGGAAACCAGTTCGACCAAGTCGTCGACCGCGCCATTTCGCGCCGTGGTTTTCTGGGCGGCGCATTGGCCTTCGGCTCGGGTGCTGCTGTTTTCGGCACTGGCCTGTTGTCCTCGACGACGGTATCGCGCGCCGCCGGTCATGGCGGTTTTGCGTTTGAGCCGATCGACATTGCCACCGACCATGAGATCCACGTGCCCAAAGGCTACACCCATAAGGTTCTGGTGCGCTGGGGCGATGCGCTTTGGTCCGAGGCCGAGGGGGCCTATTCCGCCGAGACCGGGCTTCCGGTGGCGATGTCTGACAAAGTGTTTGGCGAAAACACTGACGGGATGGAGCTGTTCGACGTTGAGGGCCGCGAAGTCATTGCCGTCAATTCCGAATATGTGAACCCCAAGATCAACCTGCCGGCCGCCTCGGGCGGCGTGCCGCAGAACGCCGATGAAGTCACCTTGCTGAAGAACCTTCAGGGTGTGACCGTCATGGAAGTGACCTCGGGTGCAGATGGTTATGAGGTGGTCAAGGACAGCCCGTTCAACCGCCGCATCACCCATGAGACCGAAATGACGCTGGCCGGCCCGCTCGCCGGGCATGATCTGGTGAAAACCAACGCTGATCCTTCGGGCACCGTGGCCAAAGGCACGATGAACAACTGTGGATCGGGCCGCACGCTCTGGAACACCTATCTGACCTGCGAAGAGAACTTTAACGGCTACTTCGGCGCCACCGGCGAGATGCCCGAAGGCGAAAGCTACAACCGGTATGGCATCGGTGGCACGGGCCGCTATGCCTATGAGGTGTATGATCCGCGCTATGATCTGAGTCAGGAACCCAACGAGCCGCACCGCCATGGTTTTGTCACCGAAATCAACCCGGCTGACCCGGCCTCGACCCCGGTGAAACGCACCGCCTTGGGCCGTTTCAAACACGAAAACGCCGCGATGGTGCAGGCCACAGATGGCCGTGTGGTTGTCTATATGGGCGACGATGAGCGCGGTGAATTCCTCTATAAATACGTCTCCAACGGCACCTGGACCGAGGGCGAGGACGGTGGCGATCTGCTCAACGACGGCACGCTTTATGCTGCCAAGTTCAACGATGACCAGTCCGGCGAATGGCTGGCGCTGACGCCTGAAGCGACCGGGATGGAGCTGGCCGAAATTCTGGCGTTCACCCGCATGGCGGCCTCGGCTGTTGGCGCGACAACGATGGACCGCCCCGAGTGGGTGGCCTGTAACCCGTTGAAAGCCGAAGCCTATTGCGCGCTGACCAACAACTCCAAGCGGGCGGCAGGCGCGACAAATCCGGGCGGCGACGCGATGGACACCAACGCCGTCAACCCGCGCGAGACCAACAACTATGGTCAGATCGTGCGCTGGGCCGCAGCCGAGGGCAACCATGCCACCGAGGCCTTCACATGGGATCTTTATGTGATGGCGGGCAATCCAGACGTGTATGACAACGTCTATGGCGGGTCCGACAATGTCACGCCGGGCAATATGTTCAACTCGCCCGACGGCATGGTGTTTTCCTCCGACGGGATGCTTTGGATCCAGACCGACGGCGATGATGACAACGAAGGTGACTTCGCGGGCATGGGCAACAACCAGATGCTGGTCGGCAACCCCGAAACCGGCGAGATTGCCCGCTTTATGACCGTGCCGAATGGCGCCGAAGTCACCGGCCTGTGCTGGTCGCTCGACAAGACAGTGGCGTTCGTTGGCGTACAGCATCCCGGCGGCGCATGGCCCGATGGCGAAGGCGCTCCGCGCTCCTCCGTTGTCGCGGTCTGGCGCGAGGATGGCGCGACCTTCGGCTGACCCTGTCAACCACAACGTATTGCGGCGCCGAGGTTCTTTCGGCGCCGTTTTGCGTTTTGCCCTCACGCCGATCTGCCCAATCTGCTTGCTCCGGGGGGGCGCAATGCCCTAAACACGGTGCAACAAAACGAAGGGAGGCCACATGCGCCGCGTCGTCATCACAGGGTTGGGCATCGTCTCGTCCATCGGCAACAATGTCGAAGAAGTACTCGCCTCGCTGAAAGCCGGGAAATCCGGCATCACCGCGAATGAAGAGATGAAAGAGCATGGATTCCGCAGTCAGATCGCGGGCAATATCAAGCTGAACGTCGCCGATCATGTCGACAAGCGCACGCTGCGGTTCATGGGACCGGGGGCGGCCTATGCGCATATCGCGATGGGGCAGGCGATTGCCGACGCCGGTCTGGACGAAAGCGATGTGGTCAACCCGCGCACCGGTTTGGTGGCAGGTTCCGGCGGTCCGTCGACCAGCGCCATGCTGGCGGCACATCAGACCGTGCTGAAATCCGGCGCGACCAAGCGGATCGGGCCGTTTGCGGTGCCCAAGACCATGTGTTCGACGGTCTCGGCCAACCTCTCGACCGCCTACAAAATCAAGGGCATCAACTATTCGATCACTTCGGCCTGCTCGACCTCGCTGCACTGCATCGGCAATGCGGCGGAACAGATCATGATGGGCAAACAGGACGTGATGTTTGCCGGCGGCGGCGAAGAGCTCGACTGGACGCTGTCGTGCCTGTTCGATGCGATGGGCGCGATGTCATCGAAATTCAACGACACCCCGGAAAAGGCCAGCCGTGCCTTTGACGCCGAGCGCGATGGTTTTGTCATCAGCGGCGGCGGCGGGATTGTGGTGCTCGAAGACCTCGATCACGCGCTGGCACGCGGCACCAAGATCTATGCCGAAGTCACCGGCTATGGTGCCACCAGCGACGGCGCTGACATGGTGGCCCCCTCGGGCGAGGGCGGCGAACGGGCGATGCGCGTCGCGCTCTCGACCCTGCCCGAAGACCGCAAAGTCGGCTATATCAACGCGCATGGCACCTCGACGCCGGTGGGCGATGTCGGCGAAATCGAAGCGGTCCGCCGGGTGTTTGGCGAAGGCGCGACCCCGCCGGTCAGCTCGACCAAATCAATGACCGGCCACAGCCAGGGTGCCACCGGCGCGCAAGAGGCGATCTATTGCCTGCTGATGCTCGAGCATGATTTCATCGCACCGTCGATCAACGTCGAAACCCTCGACCCGGCGCTGAAGCCCGAAGAGATTGCCACCGAACTCAAGGAAAACGCCGGTCTCGATACGGTGATGACCAACTCGTTTGGCTTTGGCGGCACCAATGGCTCGATGCTTCTGAGCAAATATAACGGATAAAAAATTATGTCTCAGTCTTTGAAGGGTAAGCGGGGCCTCGTCATGGGCGTGGCCAACGAACGCTCGATTGCATGGGGAATCGCCAAGGCGATGGCCGAGGCGGGGGCGGAGCTGGCCTTTACCTATCAGGGCGAAGCCTTTGGCAAACGGGTCGAGCCGCTGGCGGCGAGCGTGGGCAGCGATTTCCTTGTCGATGTGGACGTGACCGACGACGCCTCGCTCGACAACGCGTTCGAAAAGCTCGGCGAACGCTGGCCGACGATTGATTTCGTCGTCCACGCCATCGCGTTTTCCGACAAGAATGAATTGACGGGCCGGGTGCTCAATACCTCGCGCGACAATTTCAAAAATTCGATGGATATCTCGGCTTATTCCTTCATCGAGATCGCCCGCCGGGCGCATCCGCTGATGGTGGAAAACGGCGGCACCATGCTGACCCTGACCTATATGGGATCAAACCGCGTGACGCCGAATTACAACGTGATGGGCATCGCCAAAGCGGCGCTTGAGGCGTCGGTGCGTTATCTCGCCAACGATCTGGGCCCCGAAGGCATTCGCGTCAACGCCATTTCACCCGGTCCGATGAAGACACTTGCCGGGGCTGCGATTGGCGGCGCGCGCAAGACCTACAAGCACACCGACCAGAACGCGCCGCTGCGCGCCAATGCCACGCTCGAGGCGGTCGGCGGCACGGCGGTCTATCTGGCGTCGGATGCGGGGGCCTGCACGACTGGCGAAATCATCCGCGTCGACGGCGGCTTTCACGTATTGGGCATGCCGCAGGCCGAAAACCTCTGATCCGCCACAATGCTGGCCGGTTTGTGCCCCGTTCCAGTCATGGAGCGGGGCTATTTTTTTGACCATGACACCTGATCAAAAACTCAAAACCGCCCTTGTGGGCGAGGCGACACACGCCGGGCGCAAGCCCCGAGGCGCAAAACCTGCCAAACAATCGCGGGCCTTTCGCTGGACGGTGCGGCTGTTGACGCTTGCCCTGATGCTGATGGTGTCGCGCGGGCTTATGCGCGAACCGGAGGTGAAGCTGATGCTGACCGACGCGGTGACGGCGGTGGTGACCTTCGTCGCGCAAGAGCGCGCGGCCTATGATGCTTTGGCGGCTGCAGCCTCGGTGGATCAGGCGGAAACCGTTGAGCAGGTGGAAAACACGGCGGCATCTGCATCGGCTGGACTGTTCGCGGATAAGGTCAAGGTGCATCGCGGCGCGCCCAACGTCGAAGAGCGCACGATGTCCGGACCGATCGAGACCGTGCTCGCCGGAAATGCATTCGTGATGGCGGGGGTGCCGGTGGTGCTCGACGGGCTGGTCTGCGCCGCGCCGGAAAGCGACAGTGGGCGCAAGGCGGTGTTTGGCCTGCGCGACATCACCGGCACGCAAGACCTGCGCTGCTCGGTGACCGGGGCGGCGGGCGAACATGCGGTGCGCGCCCGTTGCCGACTGCAAGGCGGACGCGATCTGGCACTGGCGATGCAAGTCGATCAACTGTGCGAGGCGGGCTGAGGGGGCCGATCCGTCAACGGATCGGTATCGATTTGTCAACAAATCGAACGTGCTCCAAGCCGGACCGGTGCAGTTGGATTGTCAGGACGGTTGGTTGAGGTCTTGGCGCGCGGGGCACCGATCCGTTGACGGATCGGGAGCGATTTTTTGAAAAATCGCCGCGCTTAGAGGAGACCTTTCAGAACCACTGCCCGGATTCCATCAAACCCAGATCCAGCAGTTGCCGGGAATGCCATTCAAACGGCACCGAGTTGTGCCAGGTGAATGTGTCGATATCGAACGTCGATCCCGGATTACGCTTAAGCGCCTTTGCCGTGCGGAACGAGGCCACTGCGGCGGTCAGATTGTGATGCCACGCGCAGGAATAGGTGTTGTATTCCTCATCATCGAAAGTGTGATCGGCCCGCATTTTCAACTTCGGCCGGGCCCGGAAAATTGATACCCGGTCGATCTTGCGCCGTGTTGGCGGCACATGTTCCTCAAACCGCCAGCGCAGTCCGCCGTGGAAATCCAGCTGCCGTTCCTTGGGGTGCCCGCCTTTGGCGGCGTCCGTCCGGGCCAGCGCGTAATACCCCGTCCGATCAAGATGGGCATCGTCCAAGGACACCGCATCGGAAAACCGGTGCAGATCGCGCGCATACAGATCAACGACAAAGCTTAGCATCGCGTCGCGCCGTTCCTCGGCGTGGAAGGCAAGCATCGCGCCAATCGTCCGCGTTTCGCAGAACGGATAGAACAGGTACTCCGCATTATAGCAGCCATAGAGCCAGATATCGCCCGCCGTCGGCATCACCGCATTGACGATCACATCCAAGCCGCCGTCGCGCACCGCCGAATGATCGACCCTGTGGACGAACTTCACCAGATCCGGCGGCAGCGACACGCGCTCGGGCATGAACCCCACCACCGCCTTGAACCCAAGGTGCTGGTGGTGGCGCAGGGTCGATGCAATCTCGACCTCGTCTTCGCACAGGATAAGCGCCACCGGCCCCTTGGCCAGCGCGGCATCCCCCCGTTCGAGGAAATCGGAAAGAGAAGCGTACTGCATCTTGGCCCCAGTTTTGGCACAGAGATTTTGCCACAGAATCGGTGAATTTTGTGTGCATTGCAAGAGTGGGTCGTTTTGCTGTAGGCACGGCCCTCAGACGCGCCCAAGGAATGCCCAGATGTCCGACCCGAAAAAGCTCTTTATCAAGACCTATGGCTGTCAGATGAATGTCTACGACAGTGAACGCATGGCCGAGGCGCTGGGCGGGCAGGGGTATGTCGAAACCCAAACCCCCGACGACGCCGACATGATCCTGCTCAACACCTGCCATATCCGGGAAAAGGCGGCGGAAAAGGTCTATTCCGAGCTTGGCCGGTATAAGGGGCTCAAGGCCGCCAAGCCTGATCTGAAGATCGGCGTTGCCGGTTGCGTGGCCCAGGCCGAGGGTCAGGAAATCATGCGCCGACAGCCGATGGTCGATCTGGTGGTCGGTCCGCAAAGCTATCACCGCCTGCCCGAGATGGAGGCGAAAATCCGCGACGGGGCCAAGGCGCTCGACACCGATTTCCCCGAGGAAGACAAGTTCGAGCATCTGAAATCCCGCCCCAAGGCAGCGCGCGGCCCCACCGCCTTTCTCACCGTGCAAGAGGGCTGCGACAAGTTCTGTGCCTTCTGCGTGGTGCCCTATACCCGCGGTGCCGAAGTATCGCGCCCCGCAACGCAGGTGCTCGACGAGGCGCGCAATCTGGTCGAGCGTGGCGTGCGTGAGATCACCCTGCTGGGGCAGAACGTGAATGCCTATCACGGCGCCGGGCTGGGCGGCGACTGGTCTTTGGCCCAGCTGATCCGAGCCCTGTCCGACATCGATGGCCTCGCCCGCATCCGCTACACCACCAGCCACCCTAACGACATGAGCGACGATCTGATCGAAGCGCATGGCGATTGTGACAAGCTGATGCCCTATCTGCATCTGCCAGTGCAGGCGGGATCGGACAAGATCCTCAAGCGGATGAACCGCGCTCACACCGCCGAAAGCTATCTCAAACTGATCGAACGGCTGCGCGCCGTGCGCCCCGATCTGCACCTGTCGGGCGATTTCATCGTCGGCTTCCCGGAAGAGACCGAAGAAGATTTCCAAGCCACGATGGAGATCATCCGCGCGGCGCAATACGGCACCGCTTATTCGTTCAAATATTCCACCCGCCCCGGCACCCCCGCCGCCGAACGCGATCAGGTGGACGAGGATGTCAAAAGCGACCGGCTCCAGCGGCTTCAGGCCCTGATCACCCAACAGCAGCGCGCGACGCAGGACGCCATGGTTGGCCGCGACGTCTCGGTTTTGTTTGAGAAACCTGGGCGTTTGCCCGGTCAGATGGTCGGAAAATCCGAATATCTGCACGCGGTCCACGTCACCGACGCGGACACCAAGGTGGCACGCGGTGAAGTGGCCCGCGTGCGTATCGTCGAAAGCGTCACCAACTCGCTGGCAGGCGTGCTGATCTAACGGGCATCCGCCCCGACCGGGCAGGCCCCTCAAAGCAAAACGCAGGCACATCCGATGCGCCTGCGTTTTTTAGTTTAGACTGGCAGCGTCCCTTCAGATGGACAGAGACACTCAGTAGTTGTGCTTCCGGTGCGATGACCGATCGCGATAGATTTTCACCATGGTGGCCTTCAGCGCGTCGGGATTGCCGACAAGCGCCTTGTCACGGCAGACGCGTTCGCCGATCGCATGCGCGGTGGTGAAGTCGTAGCCCACGGCCACGAGGCTGTCGATGAACACGGCGTTGGGCCGGTCCCAGATCACCTCGTTCCACGGTCCACGAAAGCAGCTTACAACGATGGTGTTGTCGGTCGGACCCGCTTCGCCGTGGTGGCCTTTCTTGTGGCCATATTTACCGCCGGCCATGGCCGGTGCTGCAAGAGCCGCGCAAACAGCGGCCAGTACCAATGTCTTTTTCATAGTATACCCTAACCCAGGTTGGTGGCCGATTTCTTCGACCCAGCCTCCGCAAGCCCATGCGCTTACCCGCGCCGTAGGGGCGGGCAAGACGGCACATGCCGACGAGTCTGTTGCAGAGAATAAAGCTCCGTTAAGACTTTCCAAAGACATTTTTATCTTTGTCGCCGCCGCGGCGTCAGTCCGGCTATAGCGGGCGCATTGTCCACCATATGCGGTTAATTCAACGGCTCATATAAAGCAGAACGGATTTTGAGCAGTTTGAAGTGTGTCGCGTAACCGTCTGACATCAATACCACTCTTTCAACCGCGGATCACCGCGCGGGGTGTCGATATTGCGGAACACCTTCCAAGTACCCACAATATCTGGATTTTCTCCTTCACACCTTGGAGATGTTTGCTAAACTGTTGATTGCAATATGAGTTAGAGTTGCGGCAGAACGATTCTTTCGCGCCGGGGCTTTTTCGGGGGAAACACTTTTTTAAAGGGACAGACGCTGTGGGGACCTTAATCACCAAAGCCATTCGCGCCGCCACCATAGGATGCGCCGCCACTGCCATGGTTGCTCTATTTTCCGCAACAATGGCCGACGCGCAGGCGTTCGGCCGCGATACACCATCGCAACGCGGGCGCGACAAGGGACAATACATTCCCAATATCGTGCTCACCCCGGACGGCTGCGAAGTCTGGGCCTCGGATGATGGCGCAGAGGGCTATGCCTCGAACCGTCTGACCCGCAAGGGCACGCCGATCTGCCACGATGTGAACCCATGTGGCCTGATCAATTCCGACCAGTTCTTTGCCACCGACAGCTATCGCATCCACCGTCAGGGCAAGGAACGTCTGCGCGCGTTCTTCCAGGGCTCGACGGCCTTTGCTTATGCCATCGTGGGCCACACCGACAGCCGCGCCAGCGATTCCTACAACATGCGGCTCAGCTATAACCGCGCGGCCTCGGTGGCCAAGGTCGCCGAATCCGTCGGGGCCAAGGTCGCGGATGTGCGTGGCATGGGCGAAAGCGCTCCGGTCGCAACCAACGGCACGCGCGAGGGCATGGCCCGCAATCGCCGCGTCGAAATCCTGTGCTTCCAGTAAGGGGACGAAGAGCTATGAAAATCGTCAAACTCTGCGCCGCCCTGTCCGTTGGCCTTTTGGTTGCGGGCTGTGATGAAGGCATTCGCGGCTATCCTGCGGACAAATCCATCGACCGCGGCATCAACGACCATTCGCTGAAAACCCTGAAATGGGGCGTCTTTGTTGATCCGGACGGCTGTGACCACTGGATCTCTGATGACGGCGTCGAAGGCTATCAGGTCAACCGCCTTGATAAATACGGCAAGCCGGTCTGCTCGGGCGTTGCCCCGCCGACCTACACCGCCGGTGATTTCAAAGGCGGCTCGCCGATTCCCGATCCGAACTGATCCACCGATCACAATCTGATCAGCAAAACAGCCGCGGAGCCCGATCCGCGGCTGTTTTTCGTAAAGCTGCGATGACATTTCCAACCTGCCTCTTGCCAAGCGTCGCGCTCTCGGCCACGCTAGACACAAGATACCGACGGAGACCCAATTGAGCACACCGCATCTTGATGACCCGACTGCGCCTGACACCCTTCAGGAGACAGTGCTCGATTTTCCCGACAACCGATTGCTGATCGACCTTTGTGGTGAATTCGATGCCAACCTCGCGGCCATTGAACAGCGCCTCTCGGTGCAGATCCTGCGCCGTGGCAATCATCTGGTGGTGATCGGCGAGGCCGAGGGCCGCGCCCAGGCGGCGGCCGTGCTGACCTCGCTGTACGAACGGCTCGAGGCGGGCCGCCCGGTGGAAACCGGCGACATCGACCGCGAACTGCGGATGGGCAATTCCGACGCCGCTGCGGGCGCAGGCTCACGCCGCGGCGACCAGCTTGATATGTTCCCTGGCGGCAATGTCGAAATCAAAACCCGCAAACGGCTGGTCGAGCCGCGCACCGACGCGCAAAAGGCCTATGTGCGCAGCCTGTTCGCCAAGGAGCTCGCCTTTGGCATCGGCCCGGCGGGCACCGGCAAAACCTATCTCGCCGTCGCCGTGGGCGTGAACATGTTCATCAACGGCCATGTCGACAAGATCATCCTGTCCCGCCCCGCCGTCGAAGCGGGCGAAAAGCTTGGCTATCTGCCCGGTGATATGAAGGACAAGGTCGATCCCTACATGCAGCCGCTGTATGACGCGCTGAACGATTTCCTGCCGGCCAAGCAGCTGGCCAAACTGCTCGAAGACAAGAAGATCGAGATCGCGCCGCTGGCTTTCATGCGCGGTCGCACGCTGGCCAATGCCTTTGTGGTGCTCGACGAGGCGCAAAACGCCACCTCGATGCAGATGAAGATGTTCCTGACTCGCCTTGGCGAAGGCTCGCGCATGGTGATCACCGGCGACCGCACCCAGATCGATTTGCCGCGCGGGGTGAAATCCGGGCTGGCCGATGCCGAACGGCTGCTCAATGCGATCCCCAAGATCGACTTCAACTACTTCACCTCCAAGGACGTGGTCCGCCACCCGCTTGTCGCCGCGATCATCGAAGCCTACGACAAAGACTCCGAAGCGCCATGACCGCCGGCCAAGCCGCCCAAACGCGGCAATGCCTCCCACCATCCGCGCCGCAACGCGCGGTCCCACCTTCTTCTGTTTAAAAATACCTCGGGGTCCGGGGCAGAGCCCCGGCGATTTGCCACATGCTCACAGACACGATACTCGAAGACCCCCGCTGGCAAGAGGCCGGCCTCGAAACCTTGGCCGCAACCGCCGCCGCGGCCACCCTGCGCCACCTCTCGCTTGATCCTGATCACTTCGAAATCGCCGTGCTTGGCTGTGACGATACCCGCATTGCCGGGCTCAACGCTGATTTTCGCGGCAAACCGCAGCCCACAAACGTGCTGAGCTGGCCCGAAGACGACCTTGCCCCCGACGCCGACGGCGATACCCCCGAGTCGCCAGACATCGGATCGGCGGAAGATCGCCATCCTTTGGGCGACATTGCCATCGCATTTGAGACCTGCGCACGCGAAGCAAGTGAACAAAACAAGCGATTTGATGCCCATGTCACACATTTAATCGTTCACGGGGTGTTACATCTGCTTGGCTATGACCATATCCGCGACAACGATGCCACTTTGATGGAGACCCATGAACGTGGCATACTAGAAAAACTGGGTCTTCCTGACCCATACAGTATTGAATAGGGCACGGTACGCCCCCGACGGACAGATTGATGGAAGACATAGACCCAAGCTCTAATGCAGCGCATAGCGCGCAACCCGACCCGCAAACGACCCCAAAATCCGGTTTCTTCGGCCGTATCATTTCGGCGCTAAGCCCGTCGGACACACCGGATGACGGCAGCAATGGCGCAAGCCTTCCGGCACCGGCCCCGATGACTCATGGCATGATCAACCTCCGTCGCCTGACGGTCGAAGACGTGGCCGTGCCCAAGGCCGACATCACCGCCGTTCCCGCGACAATCACCCGCGATGACCTTGTGGATGTGTTCCGTGACAGCGGGCTGTCGCGACTGCCGGTTTTCAACGGCACGCTCGACACCCCCGTCGGCATGATCCACCTCAAGGATTTCGCGCTCAAGCATGGCTTCAACGGCAAGGGCGGGCGGTTCTCGCTCAAGGCGCTGCTGCGCCCGCTGCTTTACGTGCCGCCCTCGATGCCCATCGGCATCCTGCTCACCAAGATGCAGGCCGAGCGGCGCCACATGGCCCTCGTGATCGATGAATACGGTGGGGTCGACGGCCTGGCCACCATCGAGGATCTGATCGAACAGGTGATCGGCGAGATCGAGGATGAACACGATCTCGACGAAGACAAGTTCTGGACGCTGGAAAAGGCGGGCACCTACCTGGCGCTGGCCAAAACGCCGCTTGATGAGTTTCAGGCCGCGATTGGCATGGACCTGACCGCCACCGATGAGGTCGACGCAGAAGAGATCGACACGCTCGGCGGGCTGGTGTTTGTGCTCGCGGGGCATGTGCCTGCGCGCGGCGAAATGGTGCCGCACCCCGAGGGGCCAGAGTTCGAGGTGGTCGACGCCGATCCGCGCCGCATCAAACGGCTTCGCGTGCGTCTGCATGCAAGCCCGCCTGCGCCTGCGGTTCCCGCCGACACCCCAGCGGTCAACGCCGGATAAAGAATGCAGCGCGCCGCCCACTGGATTGGCCAGAGACCCTGGCGGCGGATGCTTTGCGCGGTGCTTTCGGGCATCGCGCTTGCCAGCGGCTTGGCCCCCTTGGGCTGGGTCGGTCTGGCGTTCCCGGCGCTGATCGCGATCTTCGCTCTGTCCCAGCTTAACACCACCCCCCGACAGGCTGCGTTCCTTGGTTGGTTGGCGGGCACCGGATATTTCGGCGCGGGTCTGAACTGGATCGTCGAGCCGTTCTTTGTTGAACCCGAGATTTACGGCTGGCTCGCCCCCTTCGGCCTCATCGGATTGGCGGGCGGGTTGGCGCTGTTCTGGGCGCTGGCCTTTTGGCTCGCCCGGCGGTTTGGCGGCGGCGCGTTGCGGCTGGCACTGGCCCTGACGCTGGTCGAACTGGCACGTGGCTATGTGTTGACCGGCTTTCCATGGGCGCTGGTCGGCTATATTTGGACCGACACGGACTTCGCCCATCTGGCTGCTGTGGTGGGGCCATATGGCCTGACCGCGCTAACCTTCGCTATGGCCGCCTTGCCGGTGTTTCTCTGGCAGCGGTTCGAAGCCCACCGCGCTTGGCCCAAGGCCGGCAAGGTCTTTGGCCTGACCGTCGGCCTCGGCGGTCTGCTCTGGTACGGGGCCGTCACCATCGACGCGCGTGTTGCGCCAGACACAGCCGCAGACGCGCCGGTGTTGCGTCTGATCCAGCCCAACGCGCCGCAGGATCAGAAGTGGGATCGCGACATGATCCCGGTGTTTTTCAACCGCATGGTGGAATTCTCGGCCCAAGGCCCGCGCCCCGACCTGATCCTCTGGCCCGAAAGCGCGGTGCCGGTGCTGCTTGAAGAGGCGGCTGACACGCTGGCCTATATTTCGGAAGAGTCGGGCGGCGTGCCGCTTTTGCTCGGCATCCAGCGCTCGGAGGGGCGCAATTACTACAATTCGGCAGTGGTGGTTGATGAGACTGGCACCGCCGGGCAGGTCTATGACAAATTTCACCTCGTGCCGTTTGGCGAATACATGCCGTTTCCCGCCTTTTGGGAGCGGCTCGGCATCGCGGGCCTCGCTGCGCGGGTCGACACCGGGTACAGCGCGGGGCCGGGGCCGCAACTGCTCGATCTTGGGTTTGCCACGGCGCTGCCGCTGATCTGTTACGAGGCGGTGTTTCCGCAATACGCCCGCCACACGCCACGGCCCGATGTGATGATCCAACTGACCAATGACGCCTGGTTCGGTGCCTTGACCGGGCCGTATCAGCACCTGTCGCAGGCCCGGATGCGGGCGATTGAAAGCGGCTTGCCGATGGTGCGGGTGGCCAACACTGGCGTCTCGGCGGTGATCGACGCCAAGGGCCGGGTGCTGAACGCGCTGCCACTTGGCGAGGCTGGCTATCTTGATGTAAGGCTGCCCGCCGCGCTGCCGCCGACGGTCTATGCCAGAACCGGTGATTTGCCGCTTTTGGTGTTGCTGGTTCTGCTCGCCATGGGCGCAATATTGCCGCGTTGGCGCAATATTGATTGACGGCCCAGGGCCCGCCGCGTAGCGCAGCGTTTTAATCGGGCGTCACAACGGCTTCCTGGCGTGACGCGTCATCCAATGGAGCGATCCCCATGTCTCGTAAGAATTATATCTTCACTTCCGAATCCGTGTCCGAAGGCCACCCCGACAAGGTCTGTGACCGGATCTCTGACGCCGTGCTTGATGCGCTGATGTCCGAAGATCCGATGGCCCGCGTCGCCTGTGAAACCTTTGCCACCTCGGGCCTTGTGGTCATTGGCGGCGAGGTCGGGCTGACCGATCAGGAACTGCTGAAAAACTACATGGGCCGCATCGGCCAGATCGCGCGCGATTGCATCCGCGACATTGGCTATGAACAGGAAAAGTTCCACTGGAACACCTGCCATGTGCTGAACTTCCTGCATGAGCAATCGGCGCATATCGCCCAGGGTGTGAACACCGACGGAGCTGGCGACCAAGGCATCATGTTTGGCTACGCCACCAACGAAACGCCCGAGCTGATGCCCGCGCCGATCCAATATGCGCACGCCATCCTGCGCCGCCTGACCGAGGCGCGCAAATCCGGGGCCGAGCCGACCCTGCGCCCTGACGCGAAATCGCAGATCTCGGTGCGCTATGAAGATGGCAAGCCGGTGGGCGTGACCTCGATTGTGCTGTCGACCCAGCACGAGAGCGAAGACCAGACTTCGGACGACATTCGTGCAATTGTGGAGCCCTATATCCGCGAAGTCCTGCCCTCGGGCTGGATCAGCGAAGACACCGAATGGTGGGTGAACCCCACCGGCACCTTCGTGATTGGCGGGCCGGATGGCGACGCGGGCCTGACCGGGCGCAAGATTATCGTCGACACCTACGGCGGCGCGGCCCCCCACGGCGGCGGGGCCTTCTCGGGCAAAGATCCGACCAAGGTCGACCGTTCGGCCGCCTACGCGGCGCGCTATCTGGCGAAAAATATTGTGGCGGCCGGGCTGGCGGACAAATGCAACGTGCAGCTGTCTTATGCCATTGGCGTGGCCAAGCCGCTGTCGATTTACGTCGATACCTATGGCACCGAAAAAGTCGATGTCGAGGCCATCGAGGCGGTGATTCCCAAGGCGTTCGACCTGACGCCACGCGGCATCCGCGAGCATCTGGACCTGGCCAAGCCGATCTATGAACGCACCGCCGCCTATGGCCACTTTGGCCGCGAACCGGAAGCGGATGGCGGATTTAGCTGGGAAAAGACCGATCTGGTGGAGACGCTGAAGAAAGAGGTCTGACCCTTTTGGGTTTCGCCGTGCCTGCGCACGTCGACAGTGGGGGGCTCTGCCCCCCGGCCTGCGGCCTCCCCCCGAGGTATTTAGAAACAGAAGAAGCCGGGGGATGTGCCTCGGCTTTTTTGCGTTTGGGACTGTGATAAGGTGGTGTCATGACACGTATTAACTACTCCGAGATCGCCAAGACTTTGGCCGCGCTGACCGAGAATGAGAGCGATGAGGTCGCTCTTATGGCCACGATGGCCTGTGAGTTGCATCATGCGGATGATCGGTTTGATTGGACCGGGTTTTACCGGGTGACCGGGCCTGAGATGCTCAAGATTGGGCCGTATCAGGGCGGGCATGGCTGCCTGAGTATTCCGTTTTCACGCGGTGTTTGTGGCGCGGCGGCGCGCACTGGTGAGGTGCAGCTGGTGGAGGATGTGGACGCGTTTCCCGGCCATATCGCCTGTGCCAGTTCAACCCGGTCGGAGATTGTTCTTCCGGTTGTCACAGGGGAGGGCCGCCTGATTGGCGTGCTCGACATCGACAGTGATCAGCCGGGGGCCTTTACGCAAGATGATGCTGAGGGTTTAAGCGCATTGCTTGCGCAGGTTTTCGGCCATCTGTGAGTGCCGCGATGCGGCGTGAAATTTTCTTGCTAAATTTCATGAGCTGGGGCAGCGTGAAAAAGTAGAGACTATTTTCACGGACGGTGCGTTGGAACATCAGACCCCTCAGAGCCAGAGCCTTGGCGTAGATCTGCGTGCCTTGCGCCGGGCGCGTGGGTTGACCTTGGCGGATTTGGCAGCGCGGCTGGGGCGTTCGGTTGGCTGGCTGAGTCAGGTCGAGCGGGATTTGTCCGCGCCGTCGATCGACGATCTGCGCCAGATCGGGGCCGCTTTGGATGCGCCGCTGTCGATGCTGTTTGGTCATGCGCCCGCGCCGGCCGATGAGGTCGGTCTGATTGTGCGCATGGATGCGCGCCGCCCGCTTGGCTCTGGCGAGGCCGGGCTGGTGGAAGAGTTGCTGTCGCCTGACCTCACCGATGATTTCGAGGTGGTGCATTCCACTTTCCAACCGCACAGCGCGCTGACCGAGCCTGTCACCCGCCCGACGCAGGAGGTGGGCTATCTCATCTCGGGCCAGCTTGATCTTGAGATCGCAGGCCGCCTCTTTTCCCTTAGCCCCGGCGACAGTTTCCGCATTCGAGGCGAGCCCTTCCGCTGGATCAACCCGCATGACGCCAAAGCAGTTGCGATCTGGGTGATTGCCCCGCCGATTTACTGACACTGACACTGACACTGACACTGACACTGACACTGACACCGCAAGCCACAGGACGCATGACATGAGCGATTTCCCAACCCAGACCCGTGTGGTCATCATCGGCGGCGGTGCCGTTGGTGCCTCTTGCGCCTATCATATCGCCAAGGCGGGCTGGGATGTGGTCCTGTTGGAGAAGAACGAGTTGACCGCAGGCAGCACATGGCACGCCGCGGGGAATTGTCCAAACTTTTCCACATCTTGGGCGGTGATGAACATGCAGCGCTATTCGCTGGAGCTGTATCGCCGCCTCTCGGATGAGGTGGATTATCCGATGAACTACCACGTCACCGGTTCGATCCGGCTGGGCCATTCGCGCGAACGGATGATGGAGTTTGAACGCGCGTGCAGCATGGGCAACTATCAGGGCCTCAGCCTTGAGATGATGCAGGTGTCGGACATGAAAGACCGCTATCCGTTCATGGAAACGCATGATCTTGCCGGCGGCCTCTATGATCCCGACGATGGCGATATCGACCCGGCGCAATTGACTCAGGCCTTGGCGCGGGGCGCACGGCAGGCAGGGGCGCAGATTGAACGGTTTTGCCCTGCCACCGGTGTGACCCGCAAAGGCGATCAATGGATCGTGCACACCGACAAGGGCGATATCGCCTGCGAAAAGGTGGTAAATGCCGCCGGATATTACGCGCAGCGGGTGGGGGAATGGTTCAAACCTTATGGCGGGCGCACGGTGCCGATGACGGTGATGAGCCATCAGTATTTCCTCACCGAGCCGGTGCCGGAGATCGAGGCCTACACCAAGGACCATGGCAAGCTGCCGCTCCTGCGCGATGTCGACAGTTCGTATTACCTGCGGCAGGAAAAGACCGGGCTGAACCTTGGCCCGTATGAGCGCAACTGCAAGGCGCATTGGGTCTCGCCCGACGATCCGATGCCCGAGGATTTCTCGTTCCAGCTCTACCCCGACGACCTCGAGCGGCTGGAATGGTATATCGAGGATGCGATGGCCCGCGTGCCGATCCTTGGGGCCTCTGGCGTGGGCCGGGTGATCAACGGCCCGATCCCGTATGCCCCGGACGGGTTGCCGCTGATCGGCCCGATGCCCGGCGTGCCAAATGCCTATGAGGCTTGCGTTTTCACCTTTGGCATCACCCAGGCGGGCGGCGCAGGCAAGGTGCTGGCCGAGTGGGTCACCGAAGGGGCGACCGAGTGGGATATGTGGGCCGTCGATCCCCGCCGCTACACCGATTACACCGACCCGGAGTATTGCGAGGCCAAGGCGATGGAGGTCTATGGCCACGAATACGCCATGCACTTCCCGTATCACCGCTGGCCCGCCGCCCCCGACCGCAAACTCTCGCCGCTGCATTCCCGCCTGCAAGAGGCGGGGGCGGTTTTCGGAGATTACAACGGCTGGGAGCGCGCCAATTGGTTCGCCAAACCCGGCGATGACACCTCACAGGAGGCGACGCACACTTGGGCGCGCTCCGGCCCGTGGGAACCGCGCATTCGCGAAGAATGCGAAGCTGTGCGCGATACGTGCGGCATTCTCGCGATCAGTGGCTTCACGCGGCTCAAGGTCACAGGCCCCGGTGCGCGCGACTATATCGACAGCCTCACCGCCTCGCGCTTGCACAAGAAGGGCCGCGTCGGGCTCTGCTATTTCCCCGATGCGCGCGGGCGGATCGTGACCGAGATGACGGCGCTGGTGCATGGCCCCGATGAAGTTGGCCTGATCACCGCCGCCACCGCGCAGTGGCATGACGCCGAGCTGCTCTGGCGCCAGGCCCCCGAGGGCATCACCGTCACCGACCACACGGCAGAGGCCGAATGCCTGCTGGTCACCGGCCCCGAGGCGCGCGAGATCCTTGGCCCGCTCACCGATCATGACCTGAGCAAACCTTGGCTCTCGGCCAGTTACGAGGGGCAGGTGGCGGGCAAGGACTGCGCCCTCCTGCGGGTGTCCTTTGCCGGCGAGTTGGGCTGGGAGGTGCATTGCGCCACCGCCGATGCCCCCGTGATTTGGGACGCCATCACCGGGGCAGGGGCCAAACCCTTCGGCATGTTCGCGCTGAACTCCTTGCGCGCCGAAAAGGGCTATCGCGCGTGGAAAGGCGATCTCTCAACCGATTACACCCTGCTCGAGGGCGGGCTCGACCGCTTCATCGACTGGTCCAAGGATTTCCCCGGCAAACCGGCGCTTGAGGCGGAAAAGCAGCAAGGCAGCGCCAAACGCTTTGCCACTCTGAAAATCGAGGCCGACGCGTGCGACGCGCCGTATATGGCCACCATCTGGCACGATGGCGCGGTGGTGGGCGAGGTCACGTCGGGCACCTATGGCCACCGCGTCGGCGGCTCCATCGCGCTGGCCATGCTGCGCAGTGATCTGGGCGCGGCGGGCACCGAGGTCGAGGTCGACATCTACGGCAAACGCTGCCGGGCCACTGTGCAACCCGACGCCCCGCTCTGGGACGCCAAAAACGCGCGGATCCGGGCATAACACAGCCCCGCGCTTCTTCTGTTCCAAAATACCTCGGGGGGCGGCCAAAGGCCGGGGGGCAGCGCCCCCATTAACGAAAGCGAGACGCAGATGACCGAGATCACCCTTCTTGACGGCGGCATGGGCCAGGAATTGGTCAGACGCTCGAACGACACCCCAACGGCGCTTTGGTCAACGCAGGTGATGCGCGATCATCCCGGCCTTGTGGCGCAGGTGCATGCCGATTATTTCGCCGCCGGGGCCACCGTGGCCACCGCCAACACCTATGCTATCCTGCGCGACAGGCTGGTGAACGCCGGGATCGAAGAGCAATTCGCCACTCTGCATGACCTCGCCCTGACCGAGGCGGAAACCGCGCGCAAAGCCCACGGGTCTGGCCGGATCGCCAGCGCCATCGGCCCGATCCACTCCTCCTATCGCCCCGACAGACACCCGAGCTTTGACGACGCCGTGCCGATCTATGCCGAAATCGCGGGCCTCCACGCCTCCCGCGTCGATCTGATCATCTGCGAAACCGTGGCCTCGCTCACCCACGCCCGCGCCATCCTTGCCGCCACCGTGCCCACCGGCAAACCGGTCTGGCTTGCCTGCACCGTCGATGACGAAGATGGCAGCCGCCTGCGCTCGGGCGAGCCGGTTTCCGAGGTCGCCCCCATCGCCGCTGACATGGGCGCCGCCGCCGTGCTGGCCAATTGCTCCGCCCCCGAAGCCATGCCCAAAGCGCTTGACGCCCTTGCCAAATCCGGCCTGCCATACGGCGCCTACGCCAACGGTTTCACCCAGATCACCAAGGACTTCCTCAAGGACAACCCCACTGTCGATGCCCTCTCTGCCCGCCGCGACATGGGGCCAGACAGCTACGCCGACAACGTGATGGCTTGGGTCGCCCAAGGGGCCACACTCGTCGGCGGCTGCTGCGAAGTCGGCCCCGCCCACATCAAGGAAATCGCCACACGCCTGTGCGCCGCAGGCCACACCATCACCTGATCCTTCTCTGGCTTTATAAATATCCCGGGGGTCCGGGGGCTGGCCCCCGCTACTCCGCTCAGAAACGGAAGCACTGCCATGCCCAATCTCCCCACCCAGTCTCGCGCGGTCATCATCGGGGGCGGCGTCATCGGCTGCTCGGTCGCCTATCACCTGACGAAACTCGGCTGGACCGACGTGGTGCTGCTCGAGCGTAAACAGCTCACCTGTGGCACCACATGGCACGCCGCCGGCCTGATCGCGCAACTGCGCGCCACCGCCAATATGACCAAGCTGGCGAAATATTCTCAGGAACTCTACGGCGCGCTTGAGCAGGAAACCGGCCTCGCCACTGGCTTCAAACGGGTGGGGTCGATCACCGTCGCGCTCACCGAAGAGCGGATGGAAGAGCTCAAACGCTCCGCCGCAATGGCCCGCGCTTTTGGTGTCGAGATCGAAGAAATCTCGCCCGCCGAAATCGGCCAACGCTATGAACACCTGAACCTCGATGGCGTGACCGGCGGCGTTTACCTGCCCAAAGACGGGCAGGGCGATCCCGGCAATATCGCGCTGGCCTTGGCCAAGGGCGCACGCCAGCGCGGCGCCACCGTGGCCGAGCGCACCAAGGCCACCGGCGTCACCCGCGCCGGCACCCGCATCACCGGCGTTGATTGGCAGGGCGAGGATGGCAGCGCCGGCCATATCGCCTGTGACCACGTCATCAACTGCGCCGGAATGTGGGGCCGCGAGGTTGGCGCGATGCTGGGCACCAATGTGCCGCTGCACGCCTGCGAACACTTCTATATCGTTTCTGAACCGATCAAGGGGCTAACGCAGATGCCGGTGCTGCGGGTGCCGGACGAATGCGCCTATTACAAGGAAGACGCGGGCAAAATCCTGCTCGGTGCCTTCGAGCCTCAGTCCAAACCGTGGGGCATGAAAGGCATTCCCGACAGCTTTGAGTTCGACCAGCTCCCCGAAGATTTCGACCACTTCGAGCCGATCCTCGAAAACGCCGTCACCCGGATGCCGATGCTGGCCGAAGCGGGCATTCAGACCTTCTTTAACGGCCCCGAAAGCTTTACCCCCGATGATGCCTATCACCTCGGGCTTTGTCCGGGGATGGACAACGTCTGGGTCGCCGCCGGGTTCAACTCCATCGGCATCCAGTCGGCCGGTGGCGCGGGCATGGCGCTGGCGCAATGGATGGACAGCGGCGAAAAGCCGTTTGATCTTGGCGATGTCGATATCGCCCGCATGGCTCCGTTTCAGGGCAACCGACACTACCTGTTTGAACGCTCCAAGGAAACGCTTGGCCTGCTTTACGCCGACCACTTCCCTTACCGGCAAAAAGCCACCGCACGCGGCATCCGCCGCTCGCCGTTCTACAATCAACTGGCCGAGCGTGGCGCGGTTTTCGGCGAATTGGCAGGCTGGGAACGCGCCAATTGGTTCGCCCACGACGGTCAGGAACCGACCTATCAATATTCATGGAAACGCCAGACTTTCTTTGACAACGTCGCCGAGGAGCACCGCGCCGTGCGCACCGCCGTTGGCATGTACGACATGACCTCTTTCGGCAAGATCCGCGTCGAAGGCCCCGATGTCGAAGCCTTCCTCAACCACGTCTGCGGCGCGCAGATGGCGGTGCAACCGGGCCGCATTGTCTATACCCAGTTCCTGAACGCGCGCGGCGGGATCGAGGCGGATGTCACCGTCACCCGCCTGACCGACACCGCCTATCTGGTCGTCACCCCCGCCGCCACGCGGCTGGCGGATGAGACATGGCTGCGCCGTCACGCAGGCGCGCATCAGGTGGTGATCACCGATGTCACCGCTGGCGAAGCGGTTCTGGCGGTGATGGGGCCCAATGCGCGCGCGCTGATGCAATCGGTCTCACCCAATGATTTTTCTAACGAGGTCAACCCCTTCGGCACCACGCAGAACATCGAGATCGGCATGGCCCTCGCCCGCGCGCACCGGGTGTCTTACGTCGGTGAACTGGGGTGGGAGGTCTACATAAGCTCCGACATGGCCGCGCATGTGTTCGATGTGCTCGACGCAGCGGGCGCCGATCACGGGCTGAAACTCTGCGGCATGCACATGATGGATTGCGCCCGGATCGAAAAGGGGTTCCGCCACTTCGGCCATGACATCACCTGCGAAGATCATGTGCTTGAGGCGGGCCTTGGCTTTGCGGTCAAGACCGACAAACCCGCGTTTATCGGCCGCGACGCGGTGCTGCGCAAAAAGGACGACGGCCTGCAAAAGCGCCTGCTGCAATTCCGCCTCACCGACCCCGAGCCGCTGCTCTATCACAACGAACCGGTGCTGCGGGATGGCGAGATTGTCGGCTTCCTGTCGTCGGGGGCGTATGGCCACCACTTGGGCGCGGCCATTGGCCTTGGCTATGTGCCCTGCGCAGGCGAATCTGCGGCTGAGGTTCTGGCCTCTCGCTATGAGATCGACGTGGCGGGCACGCGGGTGCAGGCCGAGGCGTCCTTGCGCCCGATGTATGACCCGAAAAGCGAGAGAATGCGCAGCTAAGCGTCAGGGGCAACAACTGCGCAAACAACTGCCCGAAACACCGATGCCCGCGGATGGCACCGCTTTTGAGGGCGGCACCGCCAATGGCCAGGTGCTTCGGGCAGAACTCGTACGTTACATGCGCACCATCGGGAAGGTTCCAGCCGCAGTCAACTCAACCTTAAGTGAATGGCGCGTTCAACTCCACGTTTTACGAAAGTTTCACGATTATTAAAGCCGGGCCGCGCGCGCCCATACTTTGACGATAAATTCACGATCACGTGACGTTAAGTTGTCACCCGAAACATGCGATGGTTAACGACGGTAAAAAATTGACCGAGGACCTCCGCACCATGCAGCGCAAACCGTACCAAGTGCGCTATTACGGCACATTCAGCGTGCAGGCCCCGGACGGCCAAGACGTGACACCACGCGGCACCAAGGCGCAGGGGCTTTTGGCGCTTGTCTGCGAAGCCAGTGACATGCGGCGCGGGCGGCGGTGGCTGCAACAAAAGCTGTGGAGCGCCCGTTCCCAGACCCAGGCCGGGGGCAGCCTGCGCCAGACCCTGACCGAGGTGCGGGCGTGCTTTGCCCCCGGGATACTCCTTGCGGACCGGCTGCATGTCTGGATGGAGCCCGGCACGGTCACAACCGATCTTGATCCCAACTCAGACCTGCGGGATGCAAGCCGCGATCTGCTGGAGGGGCTGAACCTCAAAGATCCGGCATTTGACGCGTGGCGGCGCGAGCTTCGGTTGCGCACAAGGCCCACGATAATGGCCCATGCTCCGGGCCACACCGGCCCAAAGCACCGCCCCATGACGGTGCGTGCGGCGATGTCCGAGATCGGCACATCCGCCGAGCGGCTGACCGGCCAGATCATCGCGGATCAAGTGGCTCGCAACCTTGAAGACGGGCTGTCGATCCTGCGGTTTTCCGCTGGCGGCAAGGGCTTTCAGGACGACGGGCCGGATATCGAGATACGCTGTGATCTGGTCGACGACGGCACCGGTGTTCTGGCGCTGCTGCGGGCCGAGCGTGGCGGCGATGGCCAGGTGCTGTTCTCTGATCATCGCATCGTGGTCGGGTCGGCGGCGGATATCCTTGCCTCCGATACCATTGCCGGGCTGGTGTATTCTGCCGCCTTGCGCATCGTACACCGTTTGCCTGCGATGATCGATTTGGGCCGGCCCGAAGCCGCCGCATCCGGGTTTTCCAGCCTTGGTCTGCGCAAGCTGGTGCATTTCAATCCGCAGGCGTTCGAGGACGCGCAGGACTTGTTTCGCCAAGCACATGAGGCGGACGGCAACGGCGTGTACCTTGCGCTGCGTGCCTTTGTGCGCATGGCGCAACTGCTTGAAAATGCCCCCGGAGATCAACAGGCGTGGCTGGCCGAAATGGGCACGCTGTCGGCGATGGCCCTTGATGGTGCGCGCGACAACGGGTTGGCCATCGCACTGGTCGCCCTGACCCGGATCATGCTGGACGACACGCCCAAAGCGGCGGCGGATCTGGCGCAAGAGGCGCTGCGCTGGAACGGCACCAGCCTGTTGGTCCGCCAGACATCGGCGCTGGCGCAAAGCGCGCTGGGCGAAACCGAGACCGCTTATGCGCTGTCATCCTCGTGCCAGCGGGCGCTGCCCGACGACGGGTTTCGCCACCTGTGGGATCTCTATCATACCCTGATTTGTATCTCGGCCGGACGATTTGAGGAGGCGCGTGAAACCGCCGCGCGCGGCGGGGCGTTCGCGCCGAATTTCGCCACCCCCCGGCGTCAGCTCGTGGCGCTGTGTACCCGTGCCGGCGATATCGAAGGGGCCCGCCGGTATCTGGCTGAGCTCAAACAGTTGGAACCGGGCTTCAATTTTGACCGGTATCGCAATGGCCGCGACTATCCCGCCCAGAACCTGCGCAGCGCCGGGCTGATTGACCCGTTGTTGCAGGGCGTGCTTGAGGTCTGAGGCCGGGCCAACTTGCATTCGCCCGGTCCGCGTGAAACCGTCGCGCCATGACTGTGACCCATGCCGATATTCTGGCGGCGCAGGCCAATATTCGTGGCCTTGCGGACGCGACCCCGCTGGTGCCCTCGCCGTTTATGGCGCGGGCCACCGGGCAGGCGTTTCTGCTCAAGCTCGAACTGGCCCAGCCGATCGGAGCGTTCAAGCTGCGTGGCGCGGTGAACGCTGTGGCACTGCTGCCTGCCGGGGCGCGTGGGGTCACTTGCTGCTCGACAGGCAACCACGGCCGCGGCGTGGCCTGGGCGGCGGCACGGGCGGGGATGCGGGCGGTGATCTGCATGTCGGAGCTGGTGCCGCAGACCAAGATTGACGGCATCCGCGCCTTGGGCGGTGAGGTGCGCATCAAAGGCCGCTCGCAGGATGCGGCGCAGGCAGAAAGCCGGGCCTTGGCAGCCGAAGAGGGCTTGGTCGAGATTTCGCCGTTTGACGATGCGGCGGTGATCGCGGGGCAGGGCACCACCGGGCTGGAAATGCTCGCGGCGCGCCCGGATCTGACCACGCTTTTGATCCCCTTGTCGGGTGGCGGGCTGGCCGCAGGCATCGCTGTCGCGGCCCGCGCTCTGCGCCCCGGCATCCGCCTGATTGGGGTGACGATGGACAGGGGCGCCGCGATGAAAGCCTCGATTGACGCAGGCAGGCCGGTGGATGTCACCGAAGTTGCCAGTCTCGCCGACAGTCTGGGGGGCGGCATCGGGTTGCAGAACCGGCTGTCCTTTGCCCTGTGTCGCGACCTGCTGGACGAGTTGGTGTTGGTCAGCGAAGACGAGATTTATCACGCCATGCAAGTGCTTTACTTCGAAGACCGGCTGGTGGCCGAGGGGGCCTCGGTCGTCGGATTGGCGGCCTGTCTGGCGGGCAAAGTGGCGCTGAACGGCCCCTGTGCGACGGTGATCACTGGGCGCAATGTCGACATGGCGCAATTCACCGCTGTCATTTCGGGGCAGGACGTGACCCTGGGCGATATCACCGTGAAAGGAAGGCGCTATGAGCCGTGACATCCGTATCGTGACCGAGGCCGAATTGCGCTCTGTGGTGGCGCTGGACATCGAAACCGTTGATGTGATCGAGCGCGCCTTTGTGGCCTTGGCGCGGGGCGATGTGGTGATGCCGCCGGTGCTGTCGATGGCGCTGGAAGAGGTGCACGGCGAGGTCGATGTGAAGACCGCCTATATCCCCGGCTTTGACGGTTTCGCGATTAAGGTCAGCCCCGGTTTCTTTGACAATCCCAAGCTTGGCCTGCCGTCGCTCAACGGGTTGATGATCCTGCTGTCGGCAAAGACCGGGCTGGTCGAGGCGGTGTTCCTCGACAATGGCTATCTGACCGACATTCGCACCGCCGCCGCCGGGGCTGTGGCCGCGCGCCATCTGGCTCCGACGCAGGTTGAAACAGCGGGTGTCATCGGCACCGGGGTGCAGGCCCGGCTGCAAATGCAGGCGGCGCATTTGGTGCGGCCTTTCACTCGCGTACTGGTTTGGGGCCGCACTGCCGAGAAGGCCGCCGCCTGCGCCGCTGATCTGCGCACGTCTCTGGGGGTGGAGGCTTTGGTGGCCCCCTCCTGCGAGGCTTTGGTGCGCGAAAGCCAGTTGGTTGTCACCAGCACGCCCGCCCGCGCGCCGTTGATCGAGGCCGCATGGCTGCACGACGGGCTGCACATCACGGCGATGGGATCGGATCAGGCTGGAAAATGCGAGATCGCGCCGCAGGCATTGGCGGCGGCCGATCTTTATGTTTGCGACCGGGTGAGCCAATGCGCGGCCTTGGGCGAATTGCGCGGCGCGCGCGCGGTGGGGGTTTTGCATGATTTGGTGCCGCCCGAACTGGGTGAGATCATTGCGCAGGGGGGGGCCGCGCGGCCGCAGGTGACGATCTGCGATCTCACCGGCACCGGCGCGCAGGACACTGCGATTGCGGCCCATGTCTTTGCCCGGCTGGGTGAGGCAGGCACCCGGATCAAGGCGTGAAGGATGGCCATGGACGACCGTGATATCGATATCCTCAAGGTGCTGTTGCGCGAGGGGCGGATTTCCAAGACGGCGCTGGCCGAGCAGGTGAGCCTGTCGCCGACGCCCTGCTGGAACCGGCTGCGCAAGTTGGAAGACAGCGGCGTGATCGAGGGCTACACCGCCCGGCTCGACCTGCGAAAGGTGGCCCCCCACACCAATGTGTTCGTTGTGGCCGAGTTGAAGGACCACACCGCCGCCAGCTTTCACCGGTTTGAGGCTGCGGTGCGCGGGGTCGACGAAATCACCGGCTGTTGGGCGCTGGGCGGGGGGTATGATTACCTGTTGCAGATCACCTGCGCCGATGTCGACGGGTTTCAGCGGTTGATGGACGATCTGTTGGAGCGTGAGATCGGGCTTGCGCGGTACTATTCCTATATTGTGACCAAGGCGGTGAAGGGCGACGGGCCGCCGCCGCTGGACGTTTTGTTGCGGCGGTAGGGCGTGAGTTTCGCCACGCCTGCGCGTGTCGACGAGCTGGGGGCTTTGCCCGCCGTCCATTGGGCTTGAACCAATGGCGCTCAATAGACGGCCCCCCAAGGTATTTTTGAACAGAAGAAGCAGGGGTGCGTGGTGGAGAGGAATCCTCTGTTTGGGGGTGTGTGGCAGAGGGATCCTCTTCTACGGTCAAATGATTCAGGCACATCTGCCTTGTGAATGAGGTGATCCTGAGGGCAACCGCCAACAGGGAGTGCCGCCATGACCCATCATCCTGCTCGTATCACCGCTGATCTCAACGACGCCCGGCTGATCCGCAGTTTCGCCTATGTTGATGGCAAATGGACCGGCAGTGACTCTGGCACCGTGATTGCCGTGAGCGATCCGGCCAGTGGCGAGGTTTTGGGCGAGGTGGCCAGCCTTTCGGCCACGCAATCGCGCGCTGCGGTGGACGCGGCGCAGACTGCGTTTGCCGCGTGGTCACTGACTCTGCCGCAAGACAAGGCCCGGCTGTTGCGGCGGTGGCATGACTTGATCTTGGAGCACCGCGAGGATCTGGCGCGGTTGATGGTGCTAGAGCAGGGCAAACCGCTGTCCGAGGCGCGCGGCGAGATCGATTATGCCGCGTCATTTGTCGAGTTTTATGCCGAGGAAACCCGGCGTCCGAATATCGAAGGCGTCACCAGCCATTTGCCCGATGCGGAGGTTGAGCTGTGGCGCGAGCCGGTGGGGGTGGCGGCGCTGATCACGCCGTGGAACTTTCCCTGTGCCATGCTGACCCGCAAGGCGGCCGCGGCTTTGGCCGCTGGCTGTACCGTCGTCGCGCATCCCTCGGCCGAGACGCCGTTTTCCGCGCTGGCGTTGGCGGAGCTGGCCGAGCGGGCCGGGTTTCCACCGGGCGTGTTCAACGTGGTGACGGGGGATGCGCCGGAGATTGTGGCGGAGTGGTGCGAGGATCCGCGCGTGCGGGTGCTGTCGTTTACCGGATCAACCGAGGTGGGGCGGCTGCTGTATCGGCAATCGGCGGCGACGGTGAAGAAACTGGTGCTGGAGCTTGGCGGGCACGCGCCGGTGATCGTGTTTGATGATTGCGACCTGGATCAGGCGGTGGCGGAGACGATCAAGGCCAAGTTTGCCACCTCGGGGCAGGATTGTCTTGGGGCGAACCGGATCTTCGTGGAACGGGGCGTGTATGATGCGTTCTGCGCGAAATTCACCGCCGCGACGCAGGCTCTGACGGTGGGGCGCGGCATGGACGATCCTGACATCGGCCCGTTGATGAACGAAGCCGCCGTGGCCAAGCAAGAGGCACAGGTGGCGGATGCTTTGGCCAAAGGCGCGCGGCTGTTGACCGGGGGGGCGCGTCATCCTTTGGGTCAATTGTTTTACCAGCCGACGGTGCTGGTGGATGTGCCTGCGGATGCGGAAATCCTGCACCGCGAGACCTTTGGACCGGTCGCGCCAATTGTGGCCTTTGACAGCGAAGCCGAGGTGATCGCACGCGCCAATGACACCGAATTCGGGCTGGTGGCCTATGTCCATTCGCTTGACCCGCGCCGCATTTACCGCGTCAGCCGGGCGCTGCAGTTCGGCATGGTCGCGGTCAACCGAACCAAAGTGACCGGCGCGCCGATCCCCTTTGGCGGGATGAAGCAATCGGGCCTTGGCCGCGAAGGGGCGCGTCAGGGGATGGAGGCTTTCACCGAGATCAAATACGTTTGCCGAGACTGGGCGTAACGCACCAAAAATCTTTAAAAGATTTTTGCAAATTTCTTCTAAAGAAATTTGGCCCGTGAGATTACGAAGGAAAGGACCAAGATGCTAAAGAACGACATGCTGGAACAATGGGACCGTGAGAACTTTTTTCACCCCTCCACCCATTTGGCAGAATTTGCGCGGGGCAACGTGGCGCATCGGGTCATCACGACCGGCGACGGGTGCCATATCGAAGACCGTGACGGCAATCGCCTGCTAGATGCCTTTGCCGGGCTGTACTGCGTCAACGTCGGCTACGGCCGCACCGAGATCGCCGAAGCCATTGCCGCGCAGGCGCATGAGCTGGCCTATTATCATTCATATGTCGGGCATGGCACCGAAGCCTCGATCACCTTGGCCAAGATGATCCTTGATCGCGCGCCCGACCACATGTCGAAGGTTTATTTTGGCCAGTCCGGGTCCGACGCCAATGAAACCAATGTCAAATTGATCTGGTATTACAATAACATCCTTGGCCGCCCCGAGAAGAAGAAGATCATCTCGCGCTGGCGTGGCTATCACGGGTCGGGGCTTGTCACCGGCTCGCTCACCGGGTTGGAGCTGTTCCACAAGAAGTTCGATCTGCCGCTGTCGCAGGTGCTGCACACCGAAGCGCCGTACTACTTCCGCCGCGATGATCTGGACCAGAGCGAAGCTGATTTTGTTGCGCATTGCGTGGCCGAACTGGAAGCGATGATTGAACGCGAAGGGCCCGACACCATCGCCGCCTTCATCGGTGAGCCGGTCTTGGGCACCGGGGGCATTGTGCCGCCGCCCGAAGGCTATTGGGCCGCCATTCAGGAGGTGCTGCAAAAGCACGACATCCTGCTTGTGGCGGATGAGGTTGTGACCGGGTTTGGCCGTCTTGGCACGATGATGGGGTCGGATCACTACGGGCTAAAGCCTGACCTGATCACCATCGCCAAGGGTCTGACCAGCGCGTATGCGCCGCTGTCCGGGTCGATTGTCAGCGATAAGATGTGGAAGGTTTTGGAGCAGGGGACCGATGAAAACGGCCCCATTGGCCACGGCTGGACCTATTCCGCCCACCCCATCGGGGCTGCTGCCGGGGTCGCCAATCTCAAGCTGCTTGACCAACTCGGGTTGGTGATGAACGCGGGCGAAACCGGGGCCTACCTTAACAAGGTGATGGCCGAGGCGCTGGGCGATCATGCCCATGTTGGCGAGATTCGCGGCGAGGGCATGATGTGTGCCGTGGAGTTCGTGAAAGACCGCGACAGCCGCAGCTTCTTTGACGCCTCGGAAAAGGTTGGGCCGCGCGTTGCCGCCGCACTGCTAGAGCAGGGGGTGATTGGCCGCGCGATGCCGCAGGGCGATATCCTTGGCTTTGCGCCGCCGTTCTGCCTCACCCCAAGCGAAGCCGACGAGATCGCGGAAAAGACTCGTGTGGCGGTCTCATCAGTCCTGGGTTGATCTCGATTTGGAAACAATAAGCCGTTGCCGGGTGGATTATGCGCCGCCCGGCAACGGAATTAACGCGCTGACGCCAAGACTCTCAAAAGCTTGACTTTAATCCACTCGCCTTTAACCTGATATTTGTTTTATCAAGGATTTTGGTCATGGAAGTATTTCTGTTGGGTGCCTTGTTTCTGGGCCTGCCGTTTTTGTTCGGTGGTTTTGATGACGATGACTCGGACGAAACCCCCGAAACGGACCCCGGTGATGAAACAGATCCCGGCGAGGGCAACACATCGTCAGACACCATCTTTGGCAGCCAGTTCAGCGACCTGATCGATGGCACGCCGGGTGACGATTCCATTCGCGGCCTCTCCGGCTTTGATGAAATCTTTGGCGCTGCCGGCAACGATTCGCTGTATGGCGATCTCGAGGATGATGCCGTCTATGGCGGCGACGGCGATGATTTCCTCAGCGGCGGGTTGGGCTGGGATTACCTGACCGGGGGCGACGGCAACGATACGCTCGACGGTGGCTTTGGCGAGGATGTGCTCGACGGCGGCAATGGCGACGATCTGCTGTCTGGCGGCGGCGGCACGGACTATCTTTATGACGGCGCGGGTGAAGATACGCTGCTGGGCGGCGATGGCGACGATCTGCTCTATGATGTTGGCGACCCCTTTGCCGGGACCGAAGCGCCAAGCGTGATGGACGGCGGTGCCGGCGATGATTCGCTGTTCTTCACCGCTGGCAGCACGATCACCGGCGGCGCCGGGGCCGATGAGCTGTGGATGGAAACCACCGTTGGCGACGCGCCGGTCGAGCTGTTGGATTTCAACCCGGCAGAGGACACGCTCGAGATCACGCTGAACGTGATACAAGAGGACGGCGGCGATCTGACCTTGGTGGATTGGGCCACCGGCGGCGGGGCCGATCTGTTCTACGATGGCGTGCTTTTGGCGCGGATCACCGGCGGACAGGATATCAGCACCGACGACATCAATATTGTTCAGAGCTTGCCCGAGGATGGCTCAATCACCTCGTTCGAGGACGGCAGCGCATCGAACACCACATTCGGGAATACCTTTGACAACACCATCGCCGGCGGTGACGGCGACGACACGATTTACACTGGCCCAAGATATGACGGCGATACCGGCTCGCAAGGCGGCGAAAATCTGGTGTTGGGTGAGGGCGGTGATGACACACTGGTCGGCGAGGGGGCCGAAATCGTTTACTCCTATGACGATCAGTACAACGAAAGCGTCGACGTCGTGATCGAGCCGGATACCTTGAACGGTGGCGATGGCGACGATCTCTTGGTCTCGGTGAATGGCAACGAAATGACCGGTGGCGCGGGCGCGGATGTCTTTGCAATCGAACATGATATTCCCGCGGTGGCGAACGACCTTGTGTTCGCGCCGAGCACCATCACCGATTTTAATGCGGCCGAAGATGAGCTTGCGATAATTATCAATCCCAACACCTATCACAACCTTTATGGCGGCGATGCCGAGGTGACGGTTGATCCTTGGGATGATGGATTGGGGGCTGATGTGTTGATTGATGGCGCGGTGATTGCCGAGGTGACGGGCGGGCAGGGGCTGACCGTCGCTGACATCCGCATTGAAGAGTTTCGCACTGAGGTGATCGCCGGGGTGTAACACCGGACACTTGCCTAAGAAGGGGGGACAGCACACCGTTGCCCCTGCAATCTGTGTAAAAGTCGAGACAGAAAAGCCTAGGCGTCGCCGAAAATCGCCCCGGCGTGATCGGCCATATAAATCCGCATCCACGGCGTGAAATCGCCGGGGTTTGCGGCAATCGCGGCCTCAAGTGCGGCGCGGTCTATCCAGGCCACGGCCTGCACCTCGTCGGGGTTGAGGGCCACCGCCAGATCCTGCGTCGCCTGCACGGTGAAAATCTCGACAACCTCGTGTTCGATCAGCCCGCCGCCCACATCGGCGCGGTATTCCACCTGCTGGCGCCACACCGGCGCAACGCCGGTGATCCCCAGCTCCTGCTCCAGCCGCCGCACCGCGCAATCCAGCGCCGGTTCGTTCCACAGCGGGTGCGTGCAACAGGTGTTGGCCCAAAGCCCCGGCGTGTGATATTTGCCCGCCGCCCGCTGCTGGATCAACACCGCATCGCCAGCCAAAACGAACACCGAAACGGCCATGTGCCGCAGCCCGCGTTCATGCGCCTCAAGCTTGCCCACCGGGGTGAGGCTCCCGTCGATCCACGCGGGCACCATATCTGTCGTATCTGCCATTCAACCCTCATATTGGCACCAGGACGCGCGGATTGCGACCATTGGACCAAACGACTTTGGTCGCACCGCCTAACCCCTTACGGTCAATAAAATCAAGGCTCTGGCCACGAGACTGCCCTGTTTCGGGCAATCTGTCGCGCAGGGGTTACTTGACGATTGCGCCACAACCATATGTCTTAACGTCTTAACCTGAGGAGACCTGACCCATGAAGACCCTAGTCCTGACATCCGCGTTGTCGCTGGCCTTTGCCGCGCCGCTGATGGCTGAAAACCACGCCGATCTGACGGCGTCCGGCGATGCCGCGTCGGGCGAAAAAGCATTCCGCAAATGCCAGGCTTGCCATGTCGTGATGGACGACGGCGGCGAGGTGCTTGCGGGCAAAAAGGCCAAAACCGGCCCCAACCTGTACGGCGTTGTGGGCCGCACTGCGGGCACCGTCGAAGGCTTTAATTACGGTCCTGATATGGTTGCGGCGGGCGCGGCTGGCATGGTCTTTGATGAGGCCCAGTTCGTGGCCTACGTGATGGACCCCAAAGGCGCTGTGCAAGAGGCCACCGGCGATGGCTCGGCCCGCTCGAAGATGAGCTACCGGGTGCGCAAGGAAGACGAGGCGAAAGACCTCTATGCGTTTTTCAAGAGCCTTGGCCCGGACATGTAATCGGCCGCCGATTCTATATTGCACGTCAAAGCGCCGCCCCTCTGTGGGCGGCGTCTGTGTATTTGGTTACGATTTGTTTCAAAGCCTTTGCAAACAAGCAAAGCCCTCCGCCCGAAGCTGCGTGATCGCCGCCAACAGGCTCTCGACAATTAACGACAGGGACGCGAGGCTGCGCAGATGACATCAACCGCCCCAGACCTCATCCTTTCCAACGCCCGCATCGTGCTTGCCGACGAGGTGATCCACGGCAGCCTGCACCTAAGCGGTGGGCGCATTGCCTCGATTGACAGCGGCCCCAGCCGGGTGGCGGGGGCGGTGGACTGTGACAATGATCTGCTGATCCCCGGCCTGATTGAGCTGCACACCGACAACCTCGAACGTCATATCCAGCCGCGTCCCGGCGTGCTGTGGCCCCATGCCGCGGCGATCCTGGCGCATGATGGCGAGCTGGCCTCGACCGGGATCACCACGGTGTTTGACGCGATGCGGGTGGGGTCGGTGATCAGCACGGCCAAGAACCGTTACCGTAAATATGCCCGCGCCTTGGCGGATGAACTGCTTGCGATCCGCGCCAGCGGCATGCTGCGGATCAGCCATTTCCTGCACCTGCGCGCCGAGGTTTGTTCGGAAACGCTGATCGAGGAACTGGCCGAGTTCGGCACCGAAGATCGCGTCGGCATCCTGTCGATCATGGATCACACGCCGGGCCAGCGCCAGTTCCGCGATCTCGACAAGTTTGAACATTATGTGCGCTCCAAGCACGGCCTTGATGCGGCGCAGTTCGCCGAACATGCGGCCAACCTCACGGCCACGCGCGCCCGGCTGGGCGACCGGCATGAGGCCGCCGCGGTCGAGACTGCCGGACGCCTTGGCGCGGTGCTGGCCAGCCATGACGACACCACCGCGGCGCAGGTTGCCGTCAGCCACGCACATGGCATCCGCTTGGCCGAATTCCCCACCACGCAAGAGGCGGCCGAGGCTTGCCGCGCGGCGGGCATCGCGGTGATGATGGGCGCGCCCAATCTGATCCGGGGGGCCTCGCATTCTGGCAACGTGGCGGCGGGAGATTTGGCGCGCGCCGACCTGCTCGACATCCTGTCGTCGGATTACGTCCCGTCGTCCTTGCTGACCGCCGGCTTCGCGCTGGCCGAGATCTGGGGGGATCTGCCGCGCGCCATCGCCACCGTCACTTCTGCTCCCGCCGCCGCCGCCGGGTTGCACGATCGCGGCCGCCTTGCGCCGGGGCTGATGGGCGATGTGGTGCGGGTGCACCGGATGGGCGATGTGCCGGTGGTGCGCGGTGTCTGGAGCCACGGTCGCCGGGTCGGCTAAGGCGCGCTGGTCCGGGCGTCGGGCCTCCCGCTCTGGCGCCCCCACCGACAAAGGTGTATCCGAAGACGAAACGGCGAAGCAGGGCAGCACCATGACCAATCAAGCGACGGATCTCAAAGCAGTGGCGCAAACCGGCCGCCGCGTGTTGCAGACCGAGGCGCAGGCGCTGTTAACCCTGTCCGAGGCGCTGCCAGCGGATTTTGAGGCCGTCGCGCGGCTGCTTGCCGGGCTTGAGGGCCGGGTGATTGTCTCGGGTATCGGCAAATCCGGCCACATTGGCCGCAAGATTTCCGCCACCATGGCCTCGACCGGCACACCGTCGTATTTTGTGCACGGGGCCGAGGCGAGCCACGGCGACCTTGGCATGATCACCAAACACGATGTCTGTCTGCTGATTTCCAACTCCGGCGAGACGCAGGAGCTGCGCGATATTCTGCTGCACACCCGCCGCTTCTCGATCCCGCTGATTGGCATTTCGTCGAACCCCGACAGCACCCTGATGAAGGCTGCCGATTACAAGCTGACCCTGCCGAAACTGCCCGAGGCCTGCCCGATGGGCCTTGCCCCCACCACCTCGACCACGCTGACATTGGCGTTGGGCGATGCGGTGGCTGTTGCGGTGATGGAGCTGCGCGGTTTTGGCTCGGAGGATTTTCAGGTGTTCCATCCCGGCGGCAAGCTGGGCGCGCAACTCAGCCGCGTGGCCGACCTGATGCACGGCCCCGAAATGGTGCCGCAGGTGCCCGCCGACACCGCGATGAACGAGGTGTTGATCACCATGACCTCGAAAAGCTTTGGCATCGCCGCCGTGGTCGATCAGGGCAAGCTGGTCGGGGTGATTTCCGACGGCGATTTGCGCCGCAATATCACCCGCCTGATGGAGATGACCGCAGGCGAATTGGCCTCGCCCAACCCGGTGACCGTCACCAAGGATGTGCTCGCCGTTGAGGCCCTCGCGCTTTTGAACGAACGCAAGATTGGCGCGTTGATGGTGGTTGACGACGCAATGAAACCTGTGGGTATCCTACATATCCACGATGTCCTTCGCGCAGGTGTTGCATGAAAACAGTCATACTTATTCCCGCTCGCTATGCCTCGTCGCGCTATCCCGGCAAGCCGCTGGCGGAACTCACCCAGAAAGACGGCAGCACCAAGACCCTGATCCAGATGTCATGGGACGCCGCGCGCCAGATCGCGGGCGTCGACGAAGTGCATGTCGTGACCGACGATGACCGCATCCGCGCGGCGTCTGAGGCCTTTGGCGCGTCCGTCATCATGACCACGCCTGAGGCCGAAAACGGCACTGCCCGCTGCGCAGAAGCGCTGGCGAGTGGCGCGGTCGAGGCCGATCTGGTGATCAATTTCCAAGGTGATGCGCCGCTCACCCCGCCGTGGTTTGTCGAAGACCTGATCGCCGCGATGAAGGCCGATCCGGACGCGCAAATGGCCACCCCGGTGCTGCAATGCGACGCGCAAACCTATGCGATGTTTGTCGAAGACCGGCAGAATGGCCGCGTCGGCGGCACCACCGCGGTCTTTGGCGCTGACAACCGCGCGCTCTATTTCTCCAAGGAAATCGTGCCCTATATTGACCCCGGAAAAGTGCCCGATACCGACATTCCGGTCTATCACCACGTCGGCGTCTATGCCTATCGCCCTGCGGCGCTCAAGGCCTATACGGCGTGGGGCGTCAGCCGGTTGGAGACGCTCGAAGGGCTGGAACAGCTGCGCTTTCTGGTGCACGGCACCCCGGTGCGCTGCGTCGAAGTCGAGGCGCGTGGCCGCCTGTTTTGGGAACTGAACAACCCCGCCGATGTGGCGCGGATCGAAAAGGTGTTGAAAGAGCAATGACCGAAGCCAAAACCGTCACCATCGGCGACATCGCCATCAGCGCCAATGACCCGTTTGCCCTGATCACTGGCCCCTGCCAGTTGGAAAGCCACGATCACGCCCGGATGATGGCGGAAAAGATCGCCGAGGCCTGCGCCCCCACCGGCACGCGGTTCATTTTCAAGGCCAGCTATGACAAGGCCAACCGCTCTTCGATCTCGACCCAGCGCGGCTTGGGCATGGACGAAGGCCTGACAATCCTGTCGAAAATCCGCGAAGAATTTGGCTGTCCGGTGCTGACCGACGTGCATTCCGAGGCCCATTGTGCCCCGGCAGCCGAGGCCGTGGACGTGCTGCAAATCCCCGCCTTCCTCTGCCGCCAGACCGATCTGCTGCTGGCCGCGGGCGAAACCGGCGCTGCGATCAACGTCAAAAAAGGCCAGTTCCTCGCGCCGTGGGACATGGGCAACGTGGCCGAGAAAATCGCCTCGACCGGCAATGCGCGCATCATGCTCTGCGACCGGGGCACCTCTTTCGGCTACAACACTTTGGTCAGCGATTTCCGTGGCTTGCCGACAATGGCGCGCACCGGCTATCCGGTGGTTTTTGACGCCACCCACTCGGTTCAGCAGCCGGGCGGGCAGGGCACCACCTCCGGCGGCCAGCGCGAATTCGCCCCGGTACTGGCGCGGGCAGCGGTGGCGGTCGGCGTCGCCGGGCTGTTCATCGAAACCCACGAAGACCCCGACAATGCGCCCTCGGACGGCCCCAACATGATCCCGATCGAGCAAATGCAGGCGCTGATCGGCCGCCTCGCGGCCTTCGACCGCCTGTCCAAAAACCTCGACTGACACCCAAGCCCCGGCACCCGCCGGGCAATCTGTCAACAGATTGCGACCGATCCATCAATGGATCGGGCTGCGCTGCGGTCCGCCCCTGCCGCCCCCGCAATCTGTCAACAGATTGCCACCGATCCATCAATGGATCGGGTTGCGCTGCGGCCTGCCGCAATCTGTCAACAGATTGCGACCGATCCATCAATGGATCGGGTCGCGCTGCTGTCCGCCCCCGCCGCCCCCGCAATCTGTCAACAGATTGTCACCGATCCATCAATGGATCGGCCTTGCCCCCAGACCCCGGATCGTCTCTGATCCGCCCACCTCGCCAGCGCCTCGAAAGGATACCCCCATGCGCCCCGCAGAAGCGCTCGCTCCGAAAGCCAACGAAGACACCCCGCAGGGCCTCGCCTTTGCCATCACCGCCTATGTGCTCTGGGGCTTCCTGCCACTCTACATGAAGCTGCTGTCGCATATTCCGCCGGTGGAAATCGTCGCGCACCGGGTGATCTGGTCCGTGCCCATCGCCGCCATCGTCCTCATCGCCCTCGGCCGCACCCGCACCCTGCGCGACGCCTTTCGCCAGCCGCGCATGTTGGCGATGGGTTGCGTCACCGCAGCGCTGGTCTCGATCAACTGGGGCATCTACGTCTGGGCCATCGCCACCGACCGCGCGCTTGACGCCGCCTTGGGTTACTACATCAACCCGCTGTTCTCGATCTTCCTCGGCGCGGTCCTCCTCGGCGAACGCCTCAACCGCGCGCAACTCGTGGCCATCGCCCTTGCTGCCGGCGCCGTCCTTGTTCTCGCCCTCGACGCCGGCGGCCTGCCGTGGCCCGCCATCGGGCTGATGCTGTCCTGGGGCTTCTACGCGCTGGCCAAGAAACAGCTCCCCATCGGCCCCAACCAGGGCTTCCTGCTCGAAGTCCTCATCCTCACCCCGCCAGCCCTCATCTACCTGATCTGGCTCACGGCAACCGGCCAAAGCCACTTCGCCGCCGCCATTCCCTCCGACACATGGCTGCTGCTGGGCTGCGGCGTCGTCACCGCTGTGCCGCTGCTGTTCTACGCCAACGGCGCCAAACGCCTGCGCCTGTCCACCATCGGCATCCTACAATACATCGCCCCCACGATGATCTTCCTCTGCGCGGTCCTCGTCTTTGGCGAACCCTTCGGCCGCGCCCGCATGATTGCCTTCCCGATGATCTGGGCGGCGCTGGTGATCTATTCGATCTCGATGCTGCGCGCCCGCCGCAAAACCGCGCCCTAACCCTTGCAGACTGCCAAAGCATACGCCAAACGGACCCGATGACAGACAGCTATCAGCCGCCCGACACGCCCCTCGATGTGATCCACGAAGACCACGAACTGCTCGTGGTCAACAAACCCGCAGGCCTGCTCTCTGTCCCCGGCAAAGGCCCCGACCTCACCGATTGCCTGATCGCCCGCATCCAGGATGCCTTCCCGATGGCGCTCCTCGTCCACCGGCTTGATCGCGACACCTCTGGCGTGATGGTCTTTGGCCTCACCCCACACGCCCAACGCCACCTCGGCCTGCAATTCGAAAAGCGTGGCGTCAAGAAAACCTACCTCGCCCGCCTCTGGGGCCGGCTCGAGCCGAAAACCGGCACTGTCGATCTGCCGCTGATCGTCGACTGGCCCAACCGCCCGCTGCAAAAGGTCTGCCACGACACCGGCAAAGCGGCGCAAACCGACTGGCGGGTGCAATCCTACACAGCCAACGAAACCCGCGTGCGCTTCATGCCCAAGACCGGCCGCAGCCATCAACTCCGCGTGCATGCCCTCTCGCTCGGCCATGTGATTCTCGGCGATCCGCTTTATGCCACTGGCCCGGCGCGCGACTTTCCCCGCCTGATGCTACACTCCGAGGAGCTCCGCCTGCGCCATCCCGACGGCGGCGAAGGCATGAAATTCCGCGCCAAGGCCCCGTTCTAAAACCCAGTCCAGTGCTTCTCTGGCTCGAAAATATCCCGGGGGGTCGCCAGTGTTGCGCCATTGGTCCGAGAGACAATGGCGACGGGGCAGAGCCCCCAAACAACGCCCCAAGCCACGAGAGCCAAACGCTGGACCTTACCCCCCCAAACCCATACGCTGCGCCTCGACATCGAAAGGCCGACACATGAGCGATCCCCAACAGCCCGCCTATCAGGTTCTGGCCCGGAAATACCGGCCCGAAACCTTTGCCGATCTTGTCGGGCAGGGGGCGATGGTCCGCACATTGCGCAACGCCTTTGAAACCGGCCGCATCGCGCAGGCCTTCATGATGACCGGCATTCGCGGCACCGGCAAAACCACCACCGCCCGGATCATCGCCAAGGGCATGAACTGCATCGGCCCCGACGGGCAGGGCAAACCCACCACCGAACCCTGCGGCCAGTGCGAGCATTGCGTTGCGATTTCCGAGGGCCGCCACGTCGATGTGTTGGAAATGGACGCCGCCTCCAACACTGGCGTCGATGACATCCGCACCACGGTGATCGACTCTGTCGCCTATGCGCCCTCCGCCGCGCGCTACAAAGTCTACATCATCGACGAAGTGCACATGCTGTCGAAATCGGCCTTCAACGCGCTGCTGAAAACGCTCGAAGAACCGCCCGCGCACGTCAAATTCATCTTCGCCACCACCGAAATCCGCAAAGTGCCTGTCACCGTCCTGTCGCGCTGCCAGCGCTTCGATCTGCGGCGGATCGAACCCGAGGACATGATTGCCCTGTTGCGCAAAATCGCCACCTCGGAATCCGCCGAGATTGCCGAAGACGCGCTCGCGCTGATCACCCGCGCCGCCGAAGGCTCGGCCCGCGATGCCACCTCGCTGCTTGATCAAGCCATCAGCCACGGCGCCGGCGAAACCACCGCTGAACAAGTCCGCGCCATGCTTGGACTGGCCGACCGGGGCCGGGTGATGGACCTGTTCCATCTGGTGATGAAGGGCGACGCGGCCGCCGCGCTCACCGAGCTTTCGGCGCAATATGCCGATGGGGCCGATCCGATGGCGGTGCTGCGCGATCTTGCCGAAGTCACCCACTGGATCTCGGTCGTGAAAATCACCCCCGACGCCGCCGAAGACCCGACCATCGCCCCGGATGAACGCGCGCGGGGTCTGCAAATGGCCGCTGATCTGCCGATGCGCGCCCTCAGCCGGATGTGGCAAATGCTGCTCAAGGCGATTGACGAGGTCGCCCTTGCCCCCAACGCGATGATGGCCGCCGAAATGGCGATCATCCGCCTGACCCATGTGGCCGAACTGCCCAGCCCCGAAGAGCTGGTGCGCAAGCTTGGTGACGCGCCGGTGCCCACGCCCCCCTCGGGCGGCGGCGGCGGTGGATATGCCAGCGGCGGGCAGGGCGGCGGGGGTGGCAGCACCAACGCCCAAGGCACACCGCGCCCCACCCACAATGCGCCCTCCGGCCCCAGCGCCTCGGGCGGCGGCAACACCGTTGTGGCCCTCGCCACCGATCAAACACTGGCGCGCTTCCCCAGCTTTGACCATGTGATCGAGCTGATCCGCGCCAACCGCGACGTCAAGCTGCTGGTCGAAATCGAAGGCGGCGTGCGCCTTGCCGCCTATCAACCCGGCCGGATCGAATTCACCCCCTCCGAGGATGCCGCCCCCGACCTTGCCCAACGGCTCGGCACCGCGCTGCAACGTTGGACCGGCAACCGCTGGGCGGTGATCCTCGTCAACGATTGCACCACCCCCACCATCGTCGAAAACCGCGATGCCGACCGGCTCGCGCTCGAGGCCAAGGCCGCCGAACACCCGCTGGTGAAATCGGCGCTGGCGACCTTCCCAAAGGCGCGGATCACCGCGATCCACACCCCCGAAGAGGCGCAGGCCGCGGCTCAGGTGGATGCGCTGCAAGAGGTCGAAGACGAATGGGACCCGTTCGAAGACGGTTAACCCGCGCGATCTGCCACACCGCCCTTGTCGCGATGGCCTGCCGCTCGTATCTACACAGCAAGCGACACACGAGGAGACTTCGATGTTCAAAGGACTAGGCAATCTTGGCGATATGGCCGGGATGATGAAAAAAGCCCAGCAGATGCAATCCAAGATGACGGAGCTGCAGGAAAGTCTGCACAACCTGACCGTCACCGGCGAAAGCGGCGCGGGCCTCGTCAAGGCCACCGCGTCGGCCAAGGGCGAGCTCAAGGGGCTTGATATCGACCCCTCGATTTTCAACGGCGATGACAAGGAAGTGGTCGAAGACCTGATCCTGGCCGCGATCAAAGACGCGCAACAGCGCGCCTCGCAAAAGGCCGAGGAAGAGATGTCGAAGCTGACCGAAGAAATGGGTCTGCCTAAAGACATGAAGATGCCGTTCTAGGGCCATGCGGGTCCGGGCCGTCTTTCTGACCGCAGCACTGGCGCTCCTTGGTGGGGGTGCCAGCGCCCAAAGCTGGGCCAGCCGCGCGGTTTGTGACGTGCCCGAGGTTGGGGTGCATGACGCTGTCTTTGCCCCCACCACCTTGGCCGCGCTTGAACAGGCGGCGGCCAAAATCCCCAACGCCAAAGGCCGGTTCTGGCGCGTCACCGCCCCCAGTGGCGCGGTGTCGCATGTCTGGGGCACGATGCATTCCGCCGATCCCCGCATCCTCGACCTGCCCGACATGGTGCAGCAACGCATTGCCGACGCCCGCGTTGTCGCGATTGAGATTGACCCGACCTTCCCCGACCGCGCTGCCTTTGACGCCCAGTTCGACACCAGCGACTGGCTGCGCAATGGCCGCCAGGACAGCGCCCTGACCGACACCGCCCTGCCGCCGCATGTGCTGGCGTGGATTCGCCTGCGCACCCAAGCCATTGGCTGGGGCCACGACGCCCCCGAACGGCTCACCCCCGGCGGCTTGGCCGAACTCCTGCTGTCCGACCCGTGCAGCGATTTCACCGCCGGTGTGCTGCCGGTGCAAGACGGGCGCATCCAGATGCTCGCCCTGATCGCCGGGGCCAAAATCCATGCCTTCGAACGCCCCGACCGCATCCGCCGCCACCTTGATCACCCCGGCAACGCGGGTTTCGCGGTGGATTTCCTCTCGGTCTACGGCAGCTACCTCGACCCCGAAACCACATGGCAGGACCGCGCCACCCAAATGGCGCTTTACCTGCGCGGCGAACTCGGCGTGATGATGGCCTGGGACCGCGCCTATGTCAGCGACACCCTCGCCGACGACGGTGCCATCATCGACCGCGTCAACGCCTACCTGCTTGACGCCCGCAACCACGCCTTTACCTCCAATATCCGCTCGGAAATGGCGCAGGGCGGCGTCTTGCTCGCCGTTGGGGCCTTTCACCTGCCGGGCCAATCCGGCCTGATCGCGCTTTTGCGTGCCCAAGGCCACACCGTCACCCGCATCCCCATCCAAGGCGAGGCCCGCCCATGAGCGCCACCCGCGACATCGACGCATTGATCGAAATGATGGCCAAGCTGCCCGGCCTCGGCCCCCGTTCGGCCCGGCGCGCCGTGCTGCAACTGATCCGCAAGCGCGCCCTCTTGATGGCCCCGCTCGCCGACCTGATGACCGAGGTCGCCGCCTCGGCCCGCGAATGCCTGAACTGTGGCAATATCGGCACCTCCGACATCTGCGACATCTGCGAAAACAATGGCCGCGCCAATGGCTTGATCTGCGTGGTCGAAGACGTGGCCGATCTTTGGGCGATGGAGCGGTCGGGCGTCTTCAAAGGTCGCTACCATGTGCTCGGCGGCACGCTCTCGGCGCTGGATGGCGTCGGCCCGAATGACCTCTCGATCCCGCGCCTGATCGACCGCATCGCAGCCGAAGACGTGACCGAAGTCATCCTCGCCCTCAACGCCACCATCGACGGGCTGACCACCGCGCATTACATCGCGGATCAGCTTGAGGGCCGGGTGGTGATGACAACCTTGGCCCAAGGCGTGCCGATCGGCGGCGAGTTGGACTACCTCGATGATGGAACGATCACAGCAGCGCTGAATGCGCGCAAAACGCTGTAGATTGCGGTCTTACCCGGCTTTTCTGTCCGCGGCTGTGCGATCTGCGTCGCTCTCAATCGTCGTTTGAAGCTTTTTGCTTATTCCCGCTGCGACGCGCAAAACATCAGCCGCATTGTTTTCCATCATTGCAACGGTCACCATTTGCGTATGGTTTTGCAACGCGATCCAAGACTCTTCGGGGGACGCAATATAATCGGACAGACGCCATCTGATTATGCGCCAATGCGCGGCCATCATGGCCTGTGACAATATGTGGTCGTCGACAATATCCGCCATCGCATGAGAGACTTTAATTGTATACCGGACATATAGATTTTCATCATGTACGCGCGTACTTTGAATAAGCGCTGTTTGTCCGGCCATTTCAATCTTGGCCGCATCTTTGATTGGCCGAGATTCCGAGCAATTCGCGGCCGCAGTCGCGATTTCTTGAAACACCTTAAAAGCCATAGTCCGCTCTGACGGCAGCAGTTCCACCGGAACGGTTCCCACGCCGGATCGGGTTTCAACCAATCCTGCCAGAGCCAGTTCCTGAAGCATCTGCCGGATCGGGGTGCGCGACAGGCCCATTTCCCGCGCCAGCGTGGTTTCGTGAAGAACTGTTTTTGTCCCCGGTTTCGCGAGAAAGATTTTGGCAAGAATAAGGTCAAGCGCCTCTTCATAAGCCCGAAAATCGGTACCAAACATCAAAAAACCTCTGTTTCTAGGACACCTGTACACAGGTGCGTACGTCACGTCAAGTAGGGGTGCCGAGGCTAAGTCATTGTTTTGACGTTACATCATTAATCAAAAACTGTGAATAACCTTATTTCTGCCACAATTCAGCCGCATTCAAGACACATTCCCTACCGATATCCCGGTATACAGGTGGTTCAGATTGAAACTACAAGTGAGAGTTGAGCAGGCGCCAGCGCACAAAAACGAAGAAGGAAACTAAGACTATGACATCCGAAATCGCCCACACATTCGCCGATAAAATCACGCTCTCGCCCCAGTCATTTGTGCGCAGCCCCAAAGTTGCAGTGTTTCCAAGAGCCGTGCGTGGCGGGACCAAGGTTTTGTGGAGCTCTATTGAGCGCGTCCAGCGGGATCGCGATTTCGGGAGAGTCGAAGCCCAGGTCACGGTTGTCATGCAGCACGACGGCGCTCTCGCGCCCATCGTTCAAACATTGCTTGTCGGAGTGGACACTGTCCCGAATGCCGGCCCCGGTGACCTTCGCAAGCGTCTGACGCGTCTGGCGGTCAAGCTCGCTGTATTGATGCCGCGCACTGAAATAGAGGTGCGTTCCAAAGCAAGTTAACCTTGCCAGAATTGCCAAATGATGTGCGCTCCTTTTGGGGCGCATTTTCTATGTCTATCATAGCCTGTCTGCTCGATTGTTGACGAAAGTTTGCGCAGCTAATTGCGCGTGACTGCTAAGCCAATCTTAAAATACAGCTAATCTCCCGCCAAAAACCGCCGCTTCAGCGCCGAATTGGATCTATCGAGAGTTTTCAAATCAAAGTGGCCGTCGGGCAATTCGGTCGTGAGCAGGCAAACCGTTCAAGACGGTGTCTTGCCTTTTATCACCCCTTTTTGCCGATCCGCGGCTCTTCACCTGACAGGATCCGCGAGATATTCGCATGGTGGCGCCCCCAGACGATCACTGCCAGCACCGCGCACAACACCACCATCGACGGATAGCCCAGCAGCCAGGCCATGACCGGCGACAGTGCCGCCGCGAGCAGGGCCGAGGCCGAAGAAATCCGCGTCAGTACCGCGCCCACACCCCATGTGGCGCAGGCCGCCAGCCCGAGTGGAAACGCCAACCCAAGCAAAAGCCCGAGGAAGGTGGCAACGCCCTTGCCGCCCTTGAACCCCAGCCAAACCGGGAAACAATGGCCGAGAAAGGCAAACAGTCCCGCCAGTTGCGCCGCGTCTTCTGCCGCCACCGCGCGGGCGATTAACACCGCCGCCGCCCCCTTGAACGAATCAAGGATAAGCGTCGCCAATGCCGCCGGTTTGTTCCCTGTTCTCAACACGTTGGTCGCGCCGATATTGCCCGATCCGATCTTGCGCAAATCGCCCAATCCCAGCATGCGTGCAATCACGATGCCAAAGGGGATCGACCCCAAAAGATAGCCGAACAGGCTCCAGATGATCAGGCCGCTTAGGGCGGTTTCAATGGCGGGCATCGGGGCCTCCGAAAACTGGGGTTCCGGCGACAAAGGTGGTCAGCACACGGCCTTGCATCAACGCGCCGTCAAAGGGGGTGTTCTTCGATTTCGAATGCAGTTTCGACCGGTCCAGCCGGAACGGCACGTCCGGGTCAAACAGCACCAGATCCGCCGGTGCTCCGGGGGCCAAACGCCCGGCTTCAAGGCCCAAGCGGCGGGCGGGATTAAGGCTCAGCGCGCGAAACAATTGCGGCAGGGTCAGTTGCTCGGAATGATAGAGCCGAAGCGCCGCCGGAAGCAGTGTTTCCAGCGCCACCGCGCCCGATGCGGCCTCTTCAAACGGCAGGCGTTTGCTCTCTTCATCCTGCGGCGTGTGCATCGAGCTGATCACGTCAATCACCCCGTCGCGCAGGGCCTCGACCATCGCGACCCGGTCCTCTTCGGCGCGCAGCGGCGGCTTGACCTTGAAGAAGGTGCGATAGTCGGCCACGTCCATTTCGTTCAGCGTCAGGTGGTGGATCGAGATCCCCGCCGTCACGTCCAGCCCGTTTTGTTTCGCACGGATCAGCGCGGGCAGGGCGCGGGCGGTGGTGATCTGGTCAAAATGCACCCGCGCGCCTGTCATTTCGATCAGCGCGATATCGCGATCCAGGCCCATGCGTTCGGCCATCGATGACACCGCCGGAAGCCCGCGCAGAGAGGCGAATTTGCCCGAGGTGGCGACTGCGCCGTCGGACAGCACCGGTTCTTGCGGGTGCAGCATCACCAGCGCGCCAAGCGAGCGGGCATAGGTGAGGGCGCGCGACAGAACCTTGGTGTTGGGGATGACTGCGTCGCAATCGGAAAACGCCACGGCACCCGCGTCGAGCAGAAAGCCGATTTCAGACATTTCCCGGCCCGCGCGACCTTTGGTCAGGGCGGCCATGTGGCGGACATTCACCGCTGCGTCGGATTGCGCGCGGCGGGCGACGAACTCGAGCGATTCGGGGCTGTCGGTCGCGGGGGTCGTGTCGGGGCGGGTGACCATCGTGGTGACGCCGCCCGCCGCCGCCGCGCGACCGGCGCTAGCATAGCTTTCCTTATGACGCTCACCGGGTTCGCAGACCTTGACGCCAATGTCGACGATGCCGGGCGCGAGGCATTTTCCGTGGCAGTCGATGATTTGAGGAGAAATGTTTCGCGCGCGAAACAATTCAGCATAATCAACGTCTTGCGTTAATATTTTGGTAATCTTTCCGTCTTCGATCAAGACGTGGCCGGGGCCGTCGGTGCCCGCCTCTGGGTCGATCAGACGGGCGTTTTGCAGGAAGAGTGCGGTCATTGGCGGGGTCCTTGATCTTCCATTCGGGCAGTGATGGGCGTGGCAAACTTCATCCGGCGATCCAGACCATGACCGCGACCAGGGCGAACATCACCAGCAGCGCCACAGTGGCGACTTTGCCGGACATTCTGGGATCTTTAGGCTCTTGCATCGTGGCCCCTTTGTATCTCTGTCATCTGGCGCAATACGCTGCGCGGGTTGTCGATCCGTTCAAAACCGATATCGACGCTGCGACTGCCGTTTTTGGTGCGGCGGTGTTCCTTGGCAAACCAGATCGAGCCGGGCGTGCCATCCTCTAGCCGCAGCACGGTGTCGGCGGTGATTGGATGGCTTTTCAACGTGCGCCCCTTGATCGGCAGGTCGGTGGCGATAAAGGCGCGCTCGGTGGTGAGCGTGTACCAGGTGTGGCGGCGCCGATAGGTGGGCCACACAAGCCCATGTGCTCCGATGCCAAGACCAACCGAGAAATGCAGCAGCCCGAACATCCAGAAACCGCTGGGGCCACCCGCCGCGAGCACCATCCAGACCACGGCAAATCCGGCGAAAAACAGCCCGAACACGCCCTGAACAATCATCCCGCCAGTGAGCGCGAAAGCCGGGTCGGGGCGGCCCTGCCACGTGATGGTTTCGCCGGGGTTGAGCAGGCCGTCCCAGCCGGAAGTCGGGTCCGACGAGGCGCTTTGGGTCATGATAAGGCCCACATCAGCAAGCCGAGCAGGGCCACCGCGACTATGCCGGCGATGATCACGCCCGGCTTGGGCTGGCGGCTGGGCTCGGGGGCCGGAGTGGGCGTATCGGGGATCGGGCCGGTGGCGGAATCGGAATGGAGTTTTTCCAGCGGCACCGGGTCTCGGGCCTCGCCAAACGTGGCGATCCAACGCAGGGGTTTGGTGACGCGCATCTTTTGCCCAAGCCCCTCGAACGCGGCAGAACGCATCACGATAACCCGGCCTTTGACCCGGTCAAGCTGGGCGCGCAGCGGGGCCAGTTCATCTTCGGCGATGCCGTGGCCCTCGGCGAGGTAATCCGTCAGCGGCATCCCGGAAAGGTCATTCATATCAAACAGATCAATGTGATCGGGGTCAAGCGAGGTGGCCCCGGTCATCTTGGTCATTGCGCGGGCTTCGTCTTCGAGAAGCGGCTCGGCGTCGTCGAGCGGCAGGTCAAGCGTGAAGACCCGGACCAACCCGTGTTCGCCCGCCGGGATTTCCAGAATATCGCTCATGCCATCACCCCCGGCTTTTCGGCCGCCATGTTGCGCACCAGAAGGTCCATCGCGGCCATGCGCACCGCGACGCCCATCTCGACCTGCTCTTGAATGACCGAGCGGTTGATGTCGTCGGCAATCTCGCCGTCGATTTCAACGCCGCGATTCATCGGGCCGGGGTGCATGACGATGGCGTCAGGTTTGGCATGCGAAAGCTTTTCCGCGTCGAGCCCGTAGCGGTGATAATATTCGCGCTCGGAGGGGATAAAGCCGCCGTCCATACGTTCGCGTTGCAGGCGCAGCATCATCACCACGTCGACGTCTTTGAGGCCCGCGCGCATGTCGTCGTACACCTCGACGCCGAATTCGCCGATTCCGGCGGGCAAAAGTGTGGGCGGGCCGACAAGGCGAACGCGGTTTTCCATCTTGCCGAGCAGCAGGATATTGGAGCGCGCGACGCGGGAATGGGCGATGTCACCGCAGATTGCGATATTGAGCCGGTGCAGGCGGCCCTTGGCGCGGCGAATGGTCAGCGCATCAAGCAGTGCTTGGGTTGGGTGTTCGTGGCGGCCATCGCCAGCGTTCAAAACGGCGCAATTGACCTTTTGCGCCAGCAGATCGACCGCGCCGGAATGCGGGTGGCGCACCACCAGCAGATCGGGGTGCATGGCGTTCAGCGTCAGCGCGGTGTCGATCAGGGTTTCGCCCTTTTTGATCGAGCTGGCCTGCATCGACATGTTCATCACATCCGCGCCAAGCCTTTGGCCGGCAAGCTCAAAACTGGCCTGGGTTCGGGTGGAATTCTCGAAGAACATATTGATCTGGGTGCGCCCGGCGAGGGCGGTGCCGTGCTTGGATTTCTGGCGGTTGAGCCGCACGTAATCCTCGGCCAGATCCAGCAGTGCCGTGATCTCGGTCGGGTGGAGCTGTTCAATGCCGAGAAGATGGCGCTGGGTGAAGGTCATGGCCTGCTCCTGATCGGGTTGGGGCCGGTTATATGGGGGGGCGCTGGCGCGTTCAATGGGGGCGGCTTTGGCGATTGCGCGATTTGGGCAGATTTTCGGGGTTTGAAGGCGCGCGGGCGTTTCCCTTTGCTGGCGCAGGGGGGTAGGGTCGGCGCGATGGAATATGGCGAATACATGAGTCTGCGCGCGGCGCTTGACTGGCAGATCGAGGCCGGGGTGATCGATGCTATTGGCGAGGCGTCGGTGGACCGTTACGCGGTTGTGCCCAAGGTTGAGGCTGCGCCGGTGGGCGCGGTTGCGCCTAGTGTTGCGCCGGGCGTGGCGGTGCCTGTGGCCAAGGCCGATCCGGTGGCGGATGCGCGGCGGTTGGCGGCTGAGGCTGGCGATCTGGCGGCGTTGCAGGCGGCGCTGGCCGGGTTTGAGCAGTGCGATTTGCGGCGCGGGGCGCGCAATCTGGTGTTTGCCGAGGGCGTACCGGGGGCGCGTGTCATGATCATTGGCGAGGCACCGGGGCGCGAGGAAGACCGCGAGGGCAAGCCGTTTGTCGGCGCGGCGGGGCGGTTGCTTGACCGGATGCTCGAGGCGATCGGATTGCGCCGGGATGAGAGCGTTTACATCACCAATGTGCTGCCGTGGCGGCCGCCACAAAACCGCGATCCGCTGCCGGGTGAGATTGCGATGATGCGGCCGTTTGTTGAGCGGCATGTGGCCTTGGCGGCGCCGGAAGTGGTGGTGCTGATGGGCAATATTGCTTGCGATGCGGGGCTGGGGCGGCGCGGGATTTCGCGGCTGCGGGGGCAGTGGGGCGAGGCGTTTGGCAAGCCGGCGTTGCCAATGTTTCACCCGGAATATCTCATTCGGCAGCCGCACTTCAAGCGAGAGGCTTGGGCGGATCTTTTGGCGCTTCGGGCGCGGTTGGGATGACGGATCTGTTGACAGATCCGTGCCGATCCATTGATGGATCGGGCGTGTTTCGTGAATTTGCGGTGCGGGAGGCTGATCTGTTGACAGATCAGTACCGATCCATTGATGGATCGGGCGTGTTTCGTGAAATTGCGATGCGGGCGGCTGATCTGTTGACAGATCCGTGCCGATCCATTGTTGGATCGGGAGCGTTTCATGAAATTGTAATGCGGGAGGCTGATCTGTTGACAGATCAGTACCGATCCATTGATGGATCGGGGGCGCGGCATGGGGTGAGGAGTGGCGCATGAGCCGGATCGACGAGAGCAGAGATTTCATCCCGGTGCGCATTGCCGTGCTGACGGTCAGTGACAGCCGGTCCTTGGCCGAGGATCGGTCGGGCGATGTGCTGGTGGCACGGATTGCGGCGGCGGGGCACCAGCTGGCGGATCGCGAGATTTTGCCGGATGAGCGCAACGAGATTGCCGCTCAATTGCGCGCGTGGTGCGCGGACCCCGAGATTGACGTGGTGATTTCGACTGGCGGCACCGGGCTGACTGGCCGAGACGTGACGGTTGAGGCGCACCGCGATGTCTATGAGAAAGAGATTGATGCCTTTGGCACGGTCTTCACCATCGTCTCGATGCAGAAAATCGGCACCTCGGCGGTGCAGAGCCGCGCCACCGGCGGCGTTGCCAATGGCACCTATCTGTTCGCGCTGCCCGGCAGTCCGGGCGCCTGCAAAGACGCTTGGGATGAAATTTTACGCCTGCAACTCGACTACCGGCACCTGCCTTGTAACTTTGTCGAGATTTTTCCCAGATTGACGGAGCATCAGCGACGGAAATAGCGGATACTCGCGTATAACTCTGGCAGCCCCCTTTCGCCTTGTCGGTGGGGCGGCCAAGTGACTTGTATCAAACGATTTTGAGGATGTCGCATATGCGGTTCCTTCGCCAAAGCCTGACTGGTCTTTTCCTGCTTTCCCTCACCTTGGGCCTTTTGGTCTATGCCGGGGCGCTTGTCCGCGAGGCTGTTGACTCGCGAATGAGCCAGGAGCGCAGGGTGCCACAGGCGCGCGAACGGGTGTTTGCCGTCAATGTGGTGCGGGCCGAGCCGGGCACGGTGACGCCGGTCCTGACCGCCTTTGGCGAGGTGCAAAGCCGCCGCGAGCTGGAAGTGCGCGCCGCAAGTGCCGGCAAGATCACCGAAATCTCTGAGAGCTTTGAAGAAGGCGGCCATGTGACCGAGGGCGCGTTGTTGGTGCAGATTGATCCGGGCGATGCGCAACTGGCGCTGAACCGAGTGCAATCGGATATCCTTGATGCCAAGGCCGAAGGGGGTGAGGCCGCCGCCGCACTTGTGCTGGCGGGCGATGAATTGGCGGCGGCGCAAGAGCAGGCGGCGCTGCGCGAAAAGGCGTTTGAGCGGCAGACCGATTTGTTGCGGCGCGGTGCGGGCACGGCGGCGAGCGTGGAAACCGCGGAACTTGCGGCCTCGACCGCGCGGCAATCGGTGCTGACCCGCAGGCAAGCCGTGGCGCAGGCCGAAAGCCGGGTGAGCCAGGCGGCGACGGCGCTGGTCCGGGCCGAAATCGCGTTGGCCGAGGCGCAACGGCGCTTTGACGACACGCGGATTACGGCGCGATTTACTGGCACATTGGCCGAGGTCAACGCCACCTTGGGTCGCTTGGTGTCAGGCAATGAACAATTGGCGCGGCTGGTCGATCCCGACGCGCTGGAGGTGTCGTTCCGGGTGTCGACGGCGCAATATGCGCGCCTGTTGGACGCGGATGGCGGGCTGCGCAAGGCTGCGGTCAAGGTCACGCTGGATGTCTTTGGCACCGGGTTGGAAAGCGATGGCGTTTTGGTGCGCGACAGCGCAGCCGTGGGCGAGGGGCAAACCGGACGCCTGCTGTTTGCTCGGCTAGACGTGGCGCGCGGGCTGAAGCCCGGCGATTTTGTCACCGTCGAGATCGAGGAACCGGCGTTGGAGCGGGTGGTGCGACTGCCGTCCTCGGCGTTGAGCGCGGATGACAAGGTGCTGGTTCTGGGCGAGGAAGAGCGGCTTGAGGATATGGAGGTCGCGCTGTTGCGCCGCCAAGGCGACGATGTGCTGGTGCGCGCGCAGGGTCTGGCCGGGCGCGATGTTGTGGCCGAACGCACGCCTTTGCTTGGGGCCGGAATCAAGGTGCGCGCCCTGCGCCCCGGCGGCGCAGAAGCGGCCCCGGAAGAGCCGGAAATGCTAGAGCTCAGCGCCGAGCGCAAGGCAAAGATCCGCGCGTTTGTGGAGGGCAACACCCGGATGCCAGAGGCCGCCAAGGCGCGCATCTTGGCGCAACTGGAAGAAGAAAAGGTGCCGGCCACGGTGGTCGCGCGCATCGAAGCGCGGATGGGCGGATGACCCAGACCTGTCCAACGCGAAAATCAAACGCCGCGCGACATCCTTGGACGAGGGAGCTTGAACCATGATCCGTGATCTGGGCCCCGGACCGGGCGGCGTTCTGAGCTATTTCACTCGCCACCGCACGTTGGCAAACCTGTTGCTAGTGATCCTTGTCGCGGCCGGATTGCTGGCCGCGCCCAAGATGCGCGCGCAGTTCTTTCCGGATGTGATCGTCGACGAGGTCTCGGTTTCGGTCAATTGGGACGGGGCGGGGGCGGAGGATGTAGACGCGGCGATCGTGCAGATCCTGGAACCGGCGCTGTTGGCGGTTGAGGGCGTGGAAAGCGCCAGCTCTACCAGCCGCGAAGGCCGCGCCAGCATCGATCTGGAGTTCGAGCCGGGCTGGGATATGGCCCGCGCGGGCGACGATGTGCAAGCGGCTGTCGATGCGATGAACACCCTGCCCGAAGAGGCGGATGACCCCAATGTGCGGCGCGGCGGCTGGCGCGACAGGGTGACGGATGTGGTGATCTCGGGGCCGGTGGCGGTGGATCAATTGGCGCGCTTTGCCGATGAATTCGTCGTGCGGCTGTTTGCCGAGGGCGTGACCCGGACGACGATCCGGGGATTGGCCGCGCCGCAAACGATTGTCGAGGTGCCCTCGGTGGCGCTGATCCGGCATGACGTGACGATGTTGCAGATCGCCAATGCCATCGCTGCCGAGGTCGATGCCGATCCGGCGGGCGATGTGACCGGGGCCAACACGCGGGTGCGCACCGGGGTGGAAAAGCGCAGCGCCGACCAGATTGAGGCGATTGCGCTGCGGTCAAATGACGACGGGTCGAAACTGACGGTGGGGGATGTGGCGACTGTTCGGGTGGAGGGGATCGACCGGGACCGGAGCTATTTTGTCGGCGAAAATCCGGCGATTTCGGTGCGGGTCGACCGCTCGGATCAGGGCGACGCGATTGGCATTCAGCGCACGGTCGAAGAGGTGGCGGCGACGCTGGAACAGATCTTGCCCGAGGGCACCAAAGTTGATCTGATCCGCACCCGCGCCGAGGCGATCACCGGGCGGCTGGACATCCTGCTCGACAACGGGTCGATGGGGCTGATCCTTGTGCTGGCGCTGTTGTTTTTGTTCCTGAATGCGCGCATCGCTTTCTGGGTGGCCGCAGGGATTCCAGTGGCGATGGCGGCGACGATTGCGCTGATGTTCGCGGCGGGCCTGACGCTCAACATGATCTCGATCTTTGCGCTGATTATCACGCTGGGGATCGTGGTGGATGATGCGATTGTCGTCGGAGAGCACGCCGATTTCCGCTATCGCCGGCTGGGCGAGGCCCCGGTGAATGCCGCCGAAAACGCGGCCCGTCGGATGGCGATGCCGGTCTTTGCCTCGACCTTGACGACAGTGATTGCGTTTTTCGGGCTGGTGGCCATCGGCGGGCGGTTTGGCGACCTGATTTCCGACATCCCGTTCACGGTCATTGTGGTGCTTTTGGCGTCGCTGGTGGAATGCTTTCTGATCCTGCCCAACCATATGGCACATGCGCTGACCCATCAGGCCAAAGAGCACTGGTACGACTGGCCGTCGCGCGTGGTCAATCGTGGCTTCCGCTGGGTCCGCGATGTGATTTTCCGGCGGGTGATGCGGGGTGTTGTCGCGGCGCGGTATGCGGTGGTGGCCGGGGCGCTTGTCCTTTTGGCGTCGCAGGTCGCGCTGTTCATCCGGGGCGATGTGCAGTGGCGGTTCTTCAACGCGCCGGAACAGGCTTCAGTGACAGGCAATTTTGCCATGGCTCCGGGGGCCACCCGCGCGGATACACTTGAAATGATGCGCGAAATGCAGCGCGCGACCGAGGCCTTGGGTGCACAATACGAAGCGGAGCATGGCCGCAATCCAATCGACTACGTTATTGCCGAAATCGGTGGTTATGCCGGACGCGGGCTGGCCGGAACCGACACCAAGGAAAGCTTTCAGCTCGGCGCGATTTCCATCGAGCTGATTGATCCCGATTTGCGACCATATTCAAGTTTCCAGTTCGTCGCGGCGCTGCAAGACGCGGTGGAACGGCACCCTCTTTTAGAGACGGTAAGCTTTCGCGGCTGGCGCTCGGGGCCGGGCGGAGATGCGTTGGATTTACAGTTTTATGGGGCCTCCTCTGAGGTTCTGAAAGGTGCGTCGGAGGACCTCAAGGCGGCGTTGGGGCGATTCCCCGAAGTCTCTGCGGTCGAAGATAATCTCGCATATGATAAGGAAGAGTTAATTCTCGAGCTCACAGCGCAGGGGCAGGCGTTGGGCTTTACCATCGATGGTTTGGGCACGGTTTTGCGCCATCGCCTGGGCGGGATTGAGGCGGCAACGTACCCCGACGGACCGCGCAGCGCGGCGATCCGGGTCGAGCTTCCCGTGGGCGAGTTGACGGCCGATTTTCTGGAACGCACCCAGTTGCGCGCGGCCTCCGGGGCCTATGTGCCGTTGGCCGATATCGTGTCCGTCAAACGGCGCAGCGGATTTTCAACAGTGCGGCGCGAGAATGGTCTGCGGCTGATTTCGGTAACCGGCGATATTGCCGAGGATGATCCGGCTAGAGCGCAGGAAATCCAAGAGATTTTGCAGGCCGAGGTGCTGCCGCGGATCGCCGAAGAACGGCAAGTCGATTACCGAATTTCCGGGCTGAGCGAGCAGGAAAACGCCTTTCTTGATGATGCGCGCACCGGGCTGATCCTCGTTCTACTGGGCATTTATCTTGTATTGTCATGGGTTTTTTCCAGTTGGACCCGGCCCTTGGTGGTGATGTCGATTATTCCCTTTGGGCTGGTCGGAACCATTTTTGGCCATCACTATTGGGAGGTTCCGTTAAGCATGTTTACCGTGGTGGGCATGTTGGGGATGACCGGGATTATCATCAACGATTCCATTGTGTTGGTTAGTACGATCGATGAATATGCAAGGGATCGTGGCCTTATTCCGTCGATCATCGAAGGCGCGGCGGATCGGTTGCGGCCGGTTTTCCTAACCACGGCAACAACAGTGCTTGGGCTGTCACCCTTGTTGTTTGAACGGTCAAGTCAGGCGCAATTTCTTAAGCCTACGGTGATAACTTTGGTCTACGGTCTCGGCTTCGGGATGGTGTTGGTCTTGCTGGTGGTTCCGGCGCTGATTGCGATTCAACAGGACTTCGGCCGGATGACGGCCACCCTGCGGCGGGGCTGGCGGTTTCGATCAGGGCGGGTGCGGGCCGCTTTGGTGATGACCACGGTGGCCGTTTTGGGGTGGCTTGTTGTGACGCTGGGGGCTGTTGCGTTCACCGGCAGGCTGCCAAGCGCGCTCGTTGCGGTGCTGCCGGCGTCGGTGACTGCGACCTTGCCGACGGAGATGGAGCTATTGCCGGCATTGGGGCTGTATCTCGCGGGGGCCGCGATGCTGGTGGTGATCGCCTATATCATCGCGGTCGTTTCGGTGGCATGGGCGCGACGGCGCGCGAAAGCCTAGCGCTCGGACAAGGGTAGGATCAGCTCAAAGTGTTTTTGCCCCGAGAGGCATCGGAACGAACCGCGAAACAAGGGAGGATATCAGAACGATACGCATCCAGCTTTCGACTGCGCAACCGTCAGAAATCTCTGCAAAAGACAGTGGAGCGTTGGGATTGAGTGTAACGAGAGTCGGGGGCATCAGTGGACTCGGGCCTTTGCGACCAAAGCTCAGTATGAAACGGATGGGATCAACCGCCGGTGCAGCCCATAATGTCCACTGCGTAATCACGCCCAAGAACTGTGAAACGCAAACCGGATCGATCCAGAGCGAAGGGCGCGCCTTCGACATGGCTCATCTCGGTCGTGGCGGTCAGCGTTTGACCCGTCCGGCGGGTTCTGGCTTCGGCCACCCAAATCGAGGGGTTTGACGGCTCGATCACTACGAACTCATTGCCGCCGGCGGGGGGCATGGTGATGTCCGCCGTAAGTTCGATCCCGCCGCGCACCGGAGACATGGTACAGGTGACTTCGCTGACATCCGCGTCACGCTTTGAAAGCGGTTGATCTGCGAGGGCCGCAACGATCCGAGGGTCACGCGTGCCGGTCGCAGTCAATTCGCCGGAAAAGCGAAGCGAGGCCGGTACGCAAATATCCTTGCACACGCCAAGCTCTATCCGGCCCGACAGCGCGATATCGCCGCCCGCGGCATCAGGGCGGATCACCAATGGGATCACCACGTCGCCGGGATAGCCGATCGACGTCATTCCGTTTTGATCCATCGCTTTGGGCGTCGGCCAGACCGGTTGAAGGCTGGCGATGTTGCGGCTTCCGGCCCAGTCGAAGCGTGGGGGAATGCCTGCGTCACCGGGGCTGCGCCAATAGGTCTTCCAGCCGGGGCTGAGATCGATGAGCAGGCCCGCCACATGGCTTCCGTCAGCCTGCTGCCATCCCGGGATAAATTCGGCGCGGGCGACTTCGGTTTGTGCCGAAGCGGCGTGCGCAACAGCGAAGGAAAGGCAAAGGGCGGTCAGGGAATGTGGCTTCATAAGATAGGAGATGCGCGAAATTGCGATGAAATCCAACTCACTTTGTGGCGAGGCTTGCGTCGGGAACTGTGACAGCCCATCTTGGATGCGACGGCAACAAGAGTGGACATCAGGTGATGAACGAGCCGCTGACAGGCACTCAAATCAACACGCTTACCGGGCAACTTCTGATTGCGATGCCGGGGATGCTTGACCCCAGGTTTGCGCATTCGGTGGTGTATCTTTGCGCGCATTCCGAAGACGGCGCGATGGGATTGATCATCAACAAACCGGTGGAGGATCTGGGACTGGGCGAGCTGTTGGAGCAGTTGGATGTGCCGGTGACGGATGATTTCGGCCCGGCCCCGCTGTATTTCGGCGGACCAGTGGAGCGGGGGCGGGGCTTTGTGCTGCACACACCGGATTATGAATCGCCTGTGGCGACGTTGCATGTTGATGATGCAATATCGATGACGGCGACGGTGGATATTCTGGAAGAGATCGGGGCGGGGCGCGGTCCGAAACGGCGCCTCGTGTCGCTGGGCTATGCAGGATGGGGGCCGGGGCAGCTTGAGATGGAGCTTGGCCAGAACGGGTGGCTCACCTGCGAAGCGGGCACCGACCTTATTTTCGGTGCGCCCAATAGCGAGAAATGGCAGGCGGCCCTGGGTGTGTTGGGCGTTGATGCGCTGGCGCTGTCCGCGACTGCGGGGCATGCGTAGGACGGCGGGTCGGTTGGCCGATCGGGCGTGGCTTTAAAGGATTTGAGCTGGTCCGGGCGATTTCGACTCGCGCCTGCGGGGGCCGATCCATTGATGGATCGGTGCCGATCTGTTGACAGATCGGGCGCGCGTCTGGGGCCTATATGGTGCGCCAGAGCCAGGCACCGTCGTCCCGCCGTGTCCGCGTGGCGCGGCCCTCGTGCCAAAGGTGAAGACAGTGGGCCATCGCCTCGACCATCGCCAAGCCATACTCGGCCTCACCAATCGAGCGCTTGAACAACGGCGGAAAACACTCGGTGGCACTGTGCGATTCGGTCAAATGCGCCGCGAGCCGGTTGAGCGCCCCGTGGTGATTGTCGATCAATTGACGCAGGCGCATCGGCAGGCCGGTAAAGGGCAGTTTGTGGCCGCCAAGCACCAGATGATCTTCGCGTGCGAGGGGCTGAAAACGCTCACAGCTTGCCAGCCAGTCGGCCACAGGATCGGCCTCGGGCTCGGTGGCATAGACACCGATATTAGACGAAATCGACGGCAGGATTTGATCGCCAGCGAGCACCAGATTGTCATCAAGGCTCCAAAATGTGGCGTGGTCGGGCGCATGACCGTTGCCAAGGCGCACCGTCCAGCGGCGGCCGCCCATCGTCACCTCTGCGCCTTCGTCCAGCCGGTGAAAGCCCAGCGGCAGCGGCCAGACCACATCAGCGAAGTTAAATGGACGCTCGGCGCTGCGTTTGGCGAGAATGTCGGCGTCCATGCCGCAGCTGCGCCAGAAGGCCAGCGTTTCGGGCGGGGCGCTTGGCTGGTCGTCCAGCGTTAGCATACGTGCCATCAGCCAGGCGGTGCGGGTCGACCAAAGGTCGGCCCCGTGTTCAGACTGAAACCAACCCGCCAGCCCGACGTGATCGGGGTGGTGATGGGTGACGACGATGCGGCCCACCGGCTTGCCCGCCAACGGGCCGGCCAGCAGTTTTCCCCAGATCGCGCGGGTTTTCTTTGACGAAAAGCCAGCGTCGATCAGGGTCCAGCTGTCGCCGTCGTCCAAGGCGTAGACATTGACGTGGTCAAGCTTCATTGGCAGCGGCAAGCGCATCCACAACACGCCCGGTGCCACCTCGATGGCGTCGCCCTCGGCGGGCGGTTCGGACCACGGATAGCGGATGCCGTAGGTGGCGCCGTCCATTACGACGCCGCCAGATCGTCCGGTGTCAGCGCATAAAGCGCAGCCGCCCCGGCGCTGGCCTGCTCAAGCAGGCTGGCGTGTTCGGGCAGCAGGCGCTCGATATAAAACCGGGCAAGCCGATTGCGACCGCTGTCGGCCCCTTCGGCCTCAGCGGCCTTGAGGTGGAAATGACCGCCCAGCACCCGCGCAAACGCCATCAGAAAGGGTACCGCACCGGCGAACCGGTTGTTGATGTCCTGCGTGTCGAGCATCGCTTCGAGGCCCTCGCGCAGAGTTTCCGACGCTTGCCAGACCGGGTCGGCCAGATCGGGCAGCGTGCTGCGCAGGCCTTCGGCGTGGGCTTCGACCTCGTCAAGCAGGGCGTGCATCGCCTCGCCGCCGTCCATCATCTTGCGGCCAACAAGGTCCATCGCCTGAATGCCGTTGGTGCCCTCGTAAATCGCGGTCACGCGGACATCGCGGTAAAATTGCGCGGCGCCGGTTTCTTCGATGAAGCCCATGCCGCCGTGCACCTGAACGCCGGTTTCCGCGACGCGCATACCGGTTTCGGTGCCAAAGGCTTTGGCAATCGGGGTGAGCAGGGCGGCGCGGGCTTTCCAAGCCGCATCGCCAGTGGCTTGCGCCATGTCGATGGCCTGGGCGCAGGCCACGGCGATGGTGCGGGCAACAAAGGTATCGGCGCGCATTTCTGCCAGCATCCGGCGCACATCGGCGTGGTCGATGATTGTGCCGGTGCCGTCTTCGACCGGCGTGCGGCCCTGTTTACGGTCGAGCGCATAGGCAAGCGCGGCCTGCGTGGCGGCTTCGGCCTGGCTCAGGCCCTGAACGCCAACGCCGAGGCGGGCGTTGTTCATCATGGTGAACATCGCGCGCATACCGTCGTGCGCTTCGCCCACGAGCCAGCCGGTTGCGCCCTCATATTCCATCACCGCGGTGGGCGAGCCATGCAGGCCCATCTTGTGCTCAAGCGAGACAACGCGCAGCGAATTGGCCTTGCCGGGGTTGCCCTCATCGTCAGGCAGGTACTTGGGCACGAGGAAGAGCGAGATGCCCTTGGTGCCGGGTTTGGCATCTGGCAGGCGGGCAAGAACAAGGTGACAGACGTTGCCGGCAAAGTCGTTATCGCCCCATGAGATATAGATTTTTTGGCCCGTCACCGCATAGGTGCCATCGCCGTTCGGCTCGGCCTTGGAGCGCAGCGCACCGACGTCGGAGCCAGCCTGCGGCTCGGTCAGGTTCATCGTGCCAGTCCATTCGCCGGAAATCAGCTTGGGAATATAAAGCGCCTTCAGCTCATCCGAGGCGTGGTTTTCCAGCGCTTCGATCTGCCCCTGGCTCATCAGTGGCGCGAGTTGCAGCGACAGACAAGCGCCAGCCAACATATCGTTGACCGCCGTGGTCAGCATCATTGGCAGGCCCATGCCGCCATGTTCGGGATCGGCGGACATGCCGATCCAGCCGCCTTCGCCAATCGCCTGATGCCCCTCGGCAAACCCGGGCGAGGTGCGGACAACGCCGTTTTCCAGCCGCGCGGGGTGCAGATCGCCATTGCGTTGCAGTGGGGCCAGTTTGTCTTCGCACAGGCGGGCCGCTTCGGTCAGCACGGCCTGCGCCATATCGGCAGTCGCCTCGGCGAATTTCTCGGTGCCGGAGACAGGCGCGAGCGGCACAACGTGGCGCAGAATCAGATCATAGTCGCGGAGGGGGGCGGAATAGGCCATAGGGGGGACTCTCTGGCAAAGGCTTTGCAATGTGATAGGTTACAGCTATACGCCCGGACACCAAAGCGGCAACCGGAACGCGGCGTCACAGATATGACAGACCAAAGTACACAGCGGCTTGATCCGGCAGAGGGCGGGCTGGCCCGCGCGGCCGAGATTTTGGCGCAGGGCGGGCGTGTCGCCTTTCCCACCGAGACAGTTTACGGCCTGGGTGCCGATGCGCGCAATGGCGCGGCTGTGGCCGGGATTTACAGCGCCAAGGGGCGGCCTTCGTTCAATCCGCTGATTGCGCATGTGGCGGATATCGCGACGGCGCAGCGGTATGTTGACTGGAGCGATGCGGCTGACCGTGTGGCGCGGGCGTTCTGGCCGGGGCCATTGACGCTGGTGTTGCCTTTGCGCGCGGATGCCGGGATTTCGCCTTTGGTCACGGCAGGGTTGTCTACTTTGGCGGTGCGGGTACCGGCGCATCCTTTGGCACACGCGCTGTTGCAGGCGTTTGACGGGCCGGTGGCGGCACCCTCGGCCAATCCGTCGGGGCGGATCAGCCCAACGTTGCCCGAGCATGTTTTGGCCGGATTGGACGGCGCGATCGAGGCGGTGCTGATGGGCGGCGGCTGTGCGGTGGGGGTCGAATCGACGATCCTTGGCCTTGCGCCGGGTCCGGTGCTGCTGCGCCCCGGCGGGCTGCCCTCCGAGGCGTTGGAAGCGCTGCTGGGCGAAGTTTTGGAGGTTGGCGGCTCGGCAGAGGCCCCGACGGCACCGGGGCAACTGCTGTCGCATTACGCGCCCGAGGCCGGATTGCGGATGAACGCCTTGGAGGCGGGCGAGGGCGAGGTTTTGCTGGGGTTTGGTGCGGTTGCGGGCGACATGACGCTGTCGGCAAGCGGCGATTTGCACGAGGCGGCGGCGGGGTTGTTCGGCGCGCTGCACGCTTTGGATGCACGCGGGGCCGGGGTGATCGCCGTGGCGCCGATCCCGGATACTGGGCTGGGCCGGGCGATCAATGACCGGCTGCGACGCGCGGCGGCCCCGCGCGATTAGGCCTGTGTTGCAGTCGCTCTAGAACATCATCCCGGATCAAGTGCCGGATGGGACGCGCGCAGTCCCCCGCGCGCGTATGCCGCTACATATTCGGATAGTTCGGCCCGTCGCCGCCCTGCGGTGTGACCCATTTGATGTTCTGGCTCGGGTCTTTGATGTCGCAGGTCTTGCAGTGCACGCAGTTCTGAAAGTTGATCACGAACTCCGGCTTGCCATCCTTTTCCACCACCTCATACACCCCGGCCGGGCAGTATCGCTGCGCCGGTTCGGCGTATTTCGGCAGGTTCACGTCAATCGGCACCGACGGATCAAGCAGGCGCAGGTGGCAGGGCTGGTCTTCTTCGTGGTTGGTGAAGGAGAACGACACGTTGGTCAGCCGGTCAAAGCTCAGCTTGCCGTCGGGCTTGGGGTAGGTGATCGGCGTGTGCTTGTCCTCGGGTTCGGTCGCCTCGGCATCGGATTTGTCGTGGCCGAGCGTGCCGAACAGCGAGAAGCCAAGTGTGTTGGTCCACATGTCGAGACCGCCAAGCGCGAGGCCCGCCGTCAGACCCCATTTCGACCACATCGGCTTGACGTTACGGACTTTTTTCAGGTCTTGGCCAATCGCGCCATCGCGCACGTCGGCCTCATAGGCGGTCAGCTCGTCGCCGGAACGGTTGGCTTTGATGGCGTCAAACGCCGCCTCGGCTGCGGCCTTGCCCGAGAGCATGGCGTTGTGGTTGCCCTTGATGCGCGGCACGTTGACCATGCCGACCGAGCAGCCAAGCAGTGCCACACCGGGCGCGACCATCTTGGGCATCGACTGATAGCCGCCTTCGGTGATCGCACGCGCGCCATACGCCACCCGTTTGCCGCCTTCGAGAAGGTCGGCCACCATCGGGTGATGCTTGAACCGCTGAAATTCCATGTAGGGGAAGAGATGCGGGTTTTTGTAGTTCAGGTGGACCACAAAGCCGACGTAAACCTGATTGTTCTCAAGGTGATAGATGAACGATCCGCCGCCAGCGTTGCTGCCCAGCGGCCAGCCCATCGTGTGGGTGACGCTGCCTTCGCGGTGCTTTTCGGGATCGATTTCCCAGATTTCCTTCATGCCGAGGCCGAATTTCTGCGGCTCTTTCCCGGCGGAGAGGTCGTATTTGGCGATCACGTCTTTCGACAGCGAGCCGCGCACACCTTCGGAGAGGAAAACGTATTTGCCGTGCAGCTCCATGCCCGGCTCGTACGAGGGGCCGGGGGTGCCATCGGAGTTCTTGCCGAACTCACCGGCGACCACGCCTTTGACTTCGCCGTTGTCGCCGTAGACCAGCTCGGAGCAGGCCATGCCGGGGAAAATCTCGACGCCCATGCCCTCGGCCTGTTCGGCCATCCAGCGGCAGACGTTGCCCATCGACACGATGTAATTGCCGTGGTTGCTCATCAGCGGCGGCATCGGGAAATTCGGCACCTTCACCTTGCCCGCTTCGCCCAGAACATAGAAATTATCGTCCTTGACCGGCACGTTAAGCGGCGCGCCCTTTTCCTTCCAGTCGGGGATCAGCGCATCAAGGCCGCAAGGGTCGAGCACCGCGCCAGACAGGATATGCGCGCCCACTTCGGAGCCTTTTTCCAGCACCACGACGTTGATGTCGGCGTCCAGCTGTTTCAGCCGGATCGCGGCAGACAGACCCGCAGGCCCCGCCCCGACGATCACCACATCATATTCCATCGCTTCGCGCGTCACGTCGGTCATGTCTTGCTCCTCCGGCCTTTGCTGCACTTGCATCATAGCTGGCAGAGTCCTGCCCGGAAATTAACGCGTGGTCAACGTTGTGCGCTGCGTCATATCCGGACAAATGCTGGGGAAATCACTCCTGTTGCATATGTTAGCGCCCAAGGTCGCGTGCTGCGGCAATCGCGCGCCTTCCCGCCGCTGGGGCCAGTTCGCCCTTGCATCCGGCGCGGCGCTCGGGGCAATGTCGACGAAACAAGCTGATTTGAAGTCGCCGCCGCCCGGCCGGGGTGAGCGGCCCTTTCTGGTAAGGCCTATGGAAAAAATACCTATGACCCGCGCGGGCCATTCCGCGCTTGAAACCGAATTGAAAAAGCTCAAGTCGATTGAGCGGCCCTCCGTGATCAAGGCGATTGCCGAGGCGCGCGAATTGGGCGACCTGAAGGAAAACGCCGAGTATCATTCGGCGCGCGAAAAGCAGGGCTTTATCGAGGGCCGGATCAAGGAACTCGAAGGTGTTTTGAGCCTGACCGAGGTGATCGACCCGACCAAACTGTCGGGATCGGTGAAATTCGGCGCAACCGTCACGGTTGTCGACGAAGACACCGATGAGGAAAAGACCTGGCAGATCGTTGGCGAACACGAGGCCAGCGTTGAAAAGGGCCTGTTGAACATGAAATCGCCGATTGCGCGGGCGCTGATCGGCAAAGAAGAGGGCGATAGCGTTGAAGTGCGCACGCCGGGCGGAACAAAGGATTACGAAATCCTGAAAATCGCCTATATTTGACAGAGCGTTTCGCACGCGTCCCTGGATAAAGAATTCGGCCATGACCGACGCCACAGCACAGTCTCAGACATCCGGCAACGGCGGCAAGGTTGCGCCGTCGGCCCCGACGCCCTTGGGCATTTATGATCGCAATCGCTCGCCTTCGGTGACGGGGATCGAGGTGACTGCCATTGCGCTGTCGCTGGTCTGGCTGTTTGGCGCGGCGGTGTTTTTCCTGCTGATCGAGCCGGGCAATGCCACCGACACCAGTCTGCGGTTTTTGATGACGTTGCTGGCGGTGTTCATGCCGGTGGGGATGATCTGGGTTGCGGCCACGGCGGCGCGGGCGAGCAAGGTGATGCGCGACGAAAGTGCGCGGTTACAGACCGCCATCGATGCCCTGCGCCACGCTTATGTCAGCCAGAGCCAGGTCGGCTCGGGGGGCAGTTCCGTCACCCGCAAGCTTGATGAGATCGCGGCGGCCCAGCGCAAGGCCGAAGCGACGATGGCGATGTTCTCGTCGACCCGCGAAATTGGTGCACATCGCAGCGCGACCTCTGCCCCTGCGGCATCCTCTGCGCCTGCCACGGCCCCGGTGGTGGATGATCAGCCGACGCTGGCGCTTGGCACGCCGGCCGAGGCCCTGGGTCCGGACTTGTCGAATGAAGATTTTATCCGCGCCTTGAACTTCCCCGAAACACCGGATGATCGCGACGGATTTTCCGCCCTGCGCCGGGCGTTAAAGCACCGGCCCACGGCGCAACTGGTGCAGGCGGCGCAGGATGTGCTGACGCTGCTGAGCCAGGACGGCATCTATATGGACGATCTGCGCCCCGATATGGCGAAACCGGACGTTTGGCGGCGGTTTGCCGAAGGCGCGCGGGGGCGGGCGATTGCCGGTCTTGGCGGCGTGCGCGACCGGTCCTCGCTGGCGCTGTCGGCGGGGCGGATGAAGCAGGATCCGATTTTTCGCGACGCAGCACACCATTTCCTGCGGGTCTATGACCGCACGTTCCAGAGCTTTTCCGAACGCTCGTCGGATGCAGAAGTGTCGGCATTTTCCAACACCCGCACCTCGCGCGCGTTCATGTTACTTGGCCGGGTGGCGGGCACTTTCGACTAAATGGACGGTTGAGGGGCCTGATCCATTGATGGATCAGTGCTGATCTGTTGACAGATCAGGCCACCGCGGGGATTAAACGGGTCGCAGAGCAGACCTGTCACAGTCCAAAGCTGGCGAAGGGCAGGTACTGTACTGGGTCACTGGGCGCGATCTCTGCCGCGTCCTGCGGGTGTACGACCGGTCGTTCCAGAGCTTTTCGGAACGCTCGTTGGATGAGGAAGTCGCGGCGTTTCCTAACACCCGCACCTCGCGCGCCTTCATATTGCTTGGCCGGGTGGCGGGCACTTTCGACTAAATGGACGGTGGAGGGGCCTGATCCATTGATGGATCAGTGCTGATCTGTTGACAGATCAGGCCACCGCGCGGATCAAGCCAGTCACAGAGCAGTCCCGTCATAACCCGAAGCTGGCGAAGGGCAGGAAGCGCACGGGATCGCCCGGCGCAATCTCTGCCGCGCCGTCGGGCAGTTCCACCAGCCCTTCGGCCCAACTGAGCCCGCTGATCCGGCCCGAGCCTTCGGAGGCAAACACCTCGGCCCGGCCGTCGCGGATGCGGGCGCGCAGGTATTCGCGCCGTCCCGGTTTCTTGCGTTTGGTAAAGGCGGCGGGCACGTCAAAGCCCTGCGGCTCTGGCCAGTCTCCCCCGGCGAGCACTTCGAACGCGGGCCGGGCGAAGATCAGCGCGCAGACCAGCGCCGCGACCGGATTTCCCGGCAGGCCAAAGACCGGCACGCCTTGCCACATTCCAAGCGCCAGAGGCCGTCCGGGTTTGACAGCGATCCGCCAAAGCTGCATCGCGCCCTGGTCGCGCAGGAGGGCGGACATGTGGTCTTCGTCGCCCGCCGATGCGCCGCCGGAGGTCAGCACCACATCCGCCACGCCTGCCGCCCGGTCGAGGGTTTGGCGCAGCACGTCGCGTTGATCGGGGGCGATGCCGAGGTCGACCGCATCGAACCCCCAGCGCCGGGCGAGCGCGAGGAGCATCGGGCGGTTGGCGTCATGGATCTGGCCGGGGGCGGCCTCTGTGCCGGGGGCGACGATCTCATCCCCGGTGGACAGCACGCCGACCCGAAGCCGCCGTCGCACCGCAAGTGTGGAATGGCCAACCGCCGCGAGCAGCGCCAGATCGGCGGGCGTCAGCCTGCGGCCTTTGGGCAGGGCGCTTTGGCCGCTCTCGATGTCTTCGCCGGCTTTTCGGGCATTTGCACCCTGTTTGAGCGGTCCATTGAGGCTAATCCGGCGGCCGTCGGTGGTGGTGTCTTCCTCCAGCACGACGGTGTCGACCCCGTTGGGCAGGGCGGCGCCGGTCAGGATGCGCAGCGCCTGGCCCTTGGGGACAGTGCCGTCAAACGGCACTCCGGCGGCGGCGCGGCCCGGCATGAGCGGCATTTGCACAGGGCCGGGGGCGAGCGGGCCGGCGAAACCGTAGCCATCGACGGCGGAATTGGCAGTGGGCGGGTTGGAGCGCAGAGCGGTCAGGTCTTCGGCCAGAATGCGCCCGTCTGCCTTGGCGAGGGGGATGTGCTCATGTCCGGCAACCACATTCAGATTGTTGCGCAGATGGGCGAGGGCTTCGTGGACCGGCGTCCAGTCCACGCCCGCCGGCAGGGCAAAGCAATCGTTGCGCAGCGGCGGTGGGGGCAGCGGAGTGGCGGCTTTGCGCAGGGCGGTTTCGTGGCCAAGCCCGAAGATCCAGCCTTCCTCGGGGGCCTTGACCGCGAGCATCTGCGCGAGGGTGTCCTGCGGCAGATTCGCGATGGCGCGGGCCAGAAGGCGGACCTGCGCGCGGTCCTTGATCTCATCCTCGGTGCGCCCGGTGGCAACCTCTTTTGCAATCAGCGAGGGCCAGACTTCGACAAACGCGAGGTCGCTGCTGAGCGGCTCGAACGGCCAGACCGAAGCGCCAAATTTGCGCCGCAGCCGGGCCAGAACCGGCAGGCCCATGATCACCTGCGAGCCGACAGCGCCGGCGCCGGCGAGTTGCCAGCAGGTGAAGGCGCCCTTGGCCTGATCCTCGCACAGGCGGCGGTCGGGAAAGGGGTTGGTGTAGGCGGTCTTGCGGCGGGGCAGGCCGGGGATGTCGCGTTTGAGGCCGTTGGCCCAGAACGGCCCGGCACCGCCAAACCGAAGGTTGATCTCCCCCGCGAGATCGAAGCGATTGTTGGTGTCGGGGGCGTCCTCGACCCGGTCGGCCAGCCAACCCCAAAGCGCGAAGGGATCGGCGGTGCCGCAGAGCGCTTGGGCAAAACCGCGCGGATAACCGAAGGGGAAATCGAAGCCGATGAACAGCCGCCGCCCGGCGGATTGTTCCTCTTCGATCAGCTTGGTCAGCGCGGTTTCAGCCACCTGCCGGTTGCGACAATACTGCGGCTCTTGGTCGATGCCGTCGCGCACCAGCCCGATCCAGATTGCGTCGGCGCAGGGCTTTGGTCCGCGATCATTGCCGCCAGACCAATCGACAACGGCAAAGCTGTCGAAGGTCACAGGGCAACCTCGTGCAGGATGAAATCGGCGATGGCGCGGGTGTCATCAAGATCGAACACAGGGCGGTTGATGTCGGGGGCAGCATCCGAGGCGACGGCGCGGATGGTGGAATCTTCGGGCGCGATCAGCGGTTGGCCGGTGGCGGCGCGGTGGGCCTCGATCTTGGGGTGGCGGTCGCGTTTGTAGCCCTCGATCAGCACGAGGTCACAGGGCGCGAGCTGTGTCAGCAACGCCTCTAGCGTCGGCTCCTCGGCATCACGCAATTCTGTCATCAGCGCCACGCGGTTGCGCGAGGCCAGCAGAACCTGCGACGCACCGGCGATGCGGTGGCGGTGTAAATCCTTGCCGGGCTGGTCGACGTCAAAGCTGTGATGGGCGTGTTTGACCGTGGAAACGGTGAAACCACGGCCAGTGATCTCGGCCACCAGACGCTCCATCAGGCCGGTTTTGCCGGAGTTTTTCCAGCCGGTGACACCGTAGAGCCTCATGCCAGCATCTCTTTCGCGCGGGCCAGATCGTCTGGCGTGTTGACGTTGAAAAACGCATCTTCGTCGGGGAACAGCGCTTCGCGGCCACCGTGGGCGTCGGTCCAGTGCACGACTTTCTTTAGCCCGCCAGTGAGCGCCGCGCGCAGATCATCGCGCAGGGCGACCGGCCAGAGGCCAAAGGTCGGGTGGCGCACATGGCCGCTGCGCGACATCGATTTGGTCGCCTCCTCGCCGCGCGGGGTGGCGGCAAGCACGAGGGGATGCTCTTGGCCTTCGCTGGTGTGCAGCAGATGCTCGACAAGGGTGCGGGGCAGAAACGGCGTGTCGGCAGCAGCGGTGACGATGCTTGTGGCACCTTGGGTGGCGGCATAATCCATGCCCGCCAGCACGCCCGCCAAGGGACCGGCGAAGTCGGGGATGGTGTCGGCCACCACCGGCAGGTCGAAGGCGGCGAACCGCTGTGGCGCGCCATTGGCGTTGAGCGCGAGGCCCGCGACCTGGGGGGCGAGGCGGGCGATCACATGGTCAAGAATGCGCGCATCGCCGAGCGGCAACAGCCCCTTGTCGCCGCCGCCCATGCGTGTGGCCAGCCCACCGGCGAGGATCACGCCGAAGGGGCGGGTCATGGCTGTGTCCTTTGCCGCGCAGTGCGACCAATTTTCTTGCAAGAAAATTCGAAAAATCGTGGACGATTTTTGCCCGTCCAGATCATAGCGTACCGCCTTTGCGGCGCTGTTTGCCGGGGTCTTCGGGCACGGCGTCGGGGTCGGCGTCCCAGATGATGCGGTCTTCGCCCGACAGGCAGACAAAGCGCTTGCCACGCATCCGCCCGATCAGCGTCAGCCCGACTTGCCGCGCGATTTCGACGCCCCAAGCCGTGAACCCCGAGCGCGAAGCCAGCACCGGAATGCCCATCAACGCCGTCTTGATCACCATCTCCGAAGTCAGCCGCCCGGTGGTGTAGAGGATCTTGTCCGCCGCGCCGACGTTCTCTTGCAGCATCCAGCCTGCGATCTTGTCCACCGCGTTGTGGCGGCCGACATCTTCCATATAAACCAATGGCTTGTCCTGTTGGCAGAGCACGGTGCCGTGGATCGCCCCGGCCTCGAGGTACAGCGACGGCGTGCGATTGATCCGCCCCGCGAGCGCATAAAGCCAGCTTGAGCGCAGCTCGGTGGCGGGGAGCTGCACATCCTCGAGCCCCTCCATCATATCGCCAAAGACCGTGCCAACGGCGCATCCGCTGGTGCGGGTCTTCTTCTTCAGCTTTTCCTCGTGGTTGGTTTCGGTCTCGGTGCGCACCACCACCACTTCGAGGTCTTCGTCATACTCGACGCCCGTCACCACATCATCGGCCTGCAACATGCCCTGATTGCGCAGAAATCCCAGCGCGAGGTATTCCGGGTAGTCGCCAATCGTCATCGCCGTCACGATTTCCTGCGCATTGAGGAAGATCGTCAGCGGGCGTTCCTCGACCACCGAAATCTCTTGGCGCTGGCCGGTGTGATCAATGCCCGACACCACGCGCGTCAGGCGCGGCGCGGCGGGATCGGGGGCGATAAGATACGGTGTGGCGTCATCGGTCAGGAGCAATTGCGTCTCGCCTTTAGTCTTAGTAGGGCTGGGGGAGAACCTAGGATGAACCCATGCCACCCTCCACCCCAAAACGCGACTTCTGGCGCGGGATGCGCCACTCGTTTCCCTTTACCATCGTGATCGTGCCGTTTGGCGCGCTGTTCGGGGTGGTGGCGACAGAGGCCGGATTGAACGTGTTCGAGACGCTGAGCTTTTCGATTGTGGTGATCGCCGGGGCGGCGCAGTTCACCGCGATTCAGTTGATGGTCGAGGATGTGCCGACGATCATCGTGTTGATTTCGGCGCTGGCGGTCAATCTGCGGATGGCGATGTATTCCGCCGCTTTGACGCCGCATCTGGGGGCCGCGCCGGTGTGGCAACGCGCGTTGATGGCGTATTTCACGCTGGATCAGAGCTTTACCGCCTCAAGCCTGCGGTTTGAAAAAGAGCCGGAGATGCCGCTGGCCAACAAGGTGGCGTATTTCTTTGGCACAGCGCTGGCGGTGTCGCCGCTGTGGTGGGTGGCGACGGTGGCGGGCGCGATGCTGGGGCAGGGCATTCCCGGCTGGCTGGCGCTTGATTTCGCGGTGCCGATCACCTTTCTCGCGATGATCGCGCCGATGTTGCGCACGGTTGCGCATCTAACCGCGGCGCTGGTGTCGATTGTGATGGCGCTGGCCTTTGCCTTTCTGCCCTACAACCTTGGCCTGTTGGTGGCCGGGATCGCGGGGATGTTGGCGGGGGCGGAAGTGGAGCGCCGGTTGGCCGCGAGGGCCGCGCCATGATCACGACGTTTGAAACATGGGCGGTGATCATCGGGCTGGGCATCGGCAGTTTCCTGCTACGGTTCAGCTTTACCGGGCTGGTGGGCGAAAAGACGATGCCGGATTGGGTGCTGCGGCACCTGCGGTATACCGCAGTGGCGATCCTGCCGGGGCTGGTGGCGCCGCTGGTGGTTTGGCCTGCCGCGACGGGCGGTGCCCCGGATGCGCCGCGCCTGATTGCGGCGGCGGTCACGATTGCCGTTGGGCTTGTCACCCGCAACGTGCTTGCTGCGATTTTTGCCGGGGCGACGGGGCTTTACCTGAGCATGTACCTGCTGGGGTGAGGGGGTGGGCGGGGCAGATTACTGCCCCTGACCGGCCTTTACCTCTGCATCGAAGGCGGCAATGGCCTGCGATTTGTCATCCGCGTCGGTCTCGCGCAAAACGCGGGTCGTCGCGCCGGGCAGATTGCCGAACTGCTCGCTAAGGCTGACTGGGAAGAACGTCGCATTGATGCCCTCGAAGCCCGGCAGTTGCTTGAGCAATTGCGAGGTCGATTGCGAACAAAACGCTTGCCCAACCGCGCCATTGGCGATGGCCAGTTGCAGCGCCTTTTCGGCGGTGGCGGCTGGCACTTCGATGCGCTGGATCACGACGTGAAAGGTTTCACGGGCATGGGCGCGGGCATAGAAATCTTCGATCCGCGGGGTGATGCCATACAGCACATCGCCGCTTTCCACGATCGAGGAATGCTGGACCGACCCGGCGGGATCAAAGATGACCCGCTGCGAGCCGTTGATCATCAGACTGGTGTGCGCGCCCGATCCGGTGCGGTTGTTCACCATCGTATAAAGCGTCAGCGCCGGCGGCCCATCATGGCGATAGGCGGCACGGGCGACCAGCTCGGGGTCGTCATAGCGCGAACGATCCGACGTCGCGCCGCAGGCCCCAAGAAGAGCCAGGCCCAGAAAGGCCGCTGCCAGTTTTTTCATCTCAGTCGTCCCGGAAAATCGATCAGGTGTTGAAAATCGCGAGGAAGATCAGCACGCCGATTGAGAATACGGCCACGCGGATGACAGCGGTGATGAAACCGTTAAAGGTGTCTTCCTGAACCGAGATGTCCATGTCGCCTTGTTTGTGGTCAGCCATTTTCGTCGTCCTTTGGAACTGGTGTTGCGGGGGATGTAGCGGATTCCCCGCGGGCTGTCACGCCTCGTCTGGCGCGCGATTATGTCGCTTCTGGGCCCGGGTCTGAGTTTGCGCCTGGGTCTGGCTCGGCCTTGGGGGGGCGGGTCGCATCCTCAAGCCGCTGTGCCAGCCGAAAGCCGATGCGGCGCGGGGCCTCGGCCTTGACCGGCTTGGGCAGGGCGCGCAGCAATACGTTGAGTTGGCTGACATGTTGCACCAATTGCGTGCGGGTGCCATTGGCGTCGGTGCCGTGAAAGGTGATCATGTCGGGATCAAAGAACCCCATGCCCTCGATCCGAAGCACACCCGCGTTGGACCCGGTGAACCCCATCGCCACTTCGTGCTCTTCATCAAGATCAGCCTCAAAATCGCGAATATAGAGGATGATCCGTTCATAGGCCCATTCTGCCGGGCTTTTCTGCGCCACCGGCTTGCCCGACACACCGCTTGACGACAGGCAGCCGTCTTTGTGGGGCGCGTCATCGGTATACACCTCGACCCGGCGGGGCAGGGCGGCGGCCTCATAGGCCTCGGCGGTGGTTGAGATATCGAGTTCGTCCATCGGGGCCTCGGCTTAGAGTGGGATTTCAGTGGTGTCCTTGATATCTTCCATAACAAAGCTGGCAGAGATATCCGAGAGCGGCACCATTTCGATCAACTTTTTGTAAAATGCGTCATACGCGGGCACATCCGCAACCCGGACCCGCAGCACATAATCAAGATCGCCGGTCATCCGCTGGGCACCGGTGATTTGCGGCAAGAGCCGCACCGCGCGGTCAAATCGCGCCATCCATCCGGCATCATGGGCGTTGGTTTTGACCATAACCAGCACTTGAAGCGGGCACCCGGCCTTGACAGGATCAAGCAGGGCCACGCGCCGCCGGATCACGCCAGAGGTTTCCAGATTGCGCATCCGCCGCCAACAGGCGTTGCGCGACAGGCCAGCGGTTTCGGCCAGTGCATCCATGCTTTGGGTGGCGTCGCGTTGCAACGCTTTGAGGATTTTGAGATCGTATGGGTCAAGATTGCTCATCTTTGGGATCATGTCCCACATAGGGCGATCATGGCAAGTTAATTTGGGACCTTTATGCAGGCCAAGCGGGATAGGCTTGGGGCAACTTGAAAAGGAGATCCCATGCCTGCCATTCACGGACCCGCCGGTTTTTTCACTGCCCATCCTGCCTCGGTCAACGAGAGCTATTTTCAGCATATGCGCTTTGCCCTGCGGTTTTCAGGGTTGCTGTTTTTCGCGGCGGGCGCGGCACTTGTGCATGCGGTTCTGCCGGCACTGTGTGAAAAGACTGCCAGCCGCGCGGTGATCCGGTTGCACGACATGGTGACGCGTCGGCACTGACCGCACACCGCCGACGCCGCTTTTGCTCACGGTGACGTGAAACCGCTTATGGGCGGGTTAATGCCTGTCCTGCATTGCCTGTTAACCAGCGCGGAACTAGGCTGTGACCGAGCAGAAAAGGAGTGGCGTGTGACCGCGAAAAGATTTGGATGGATCGCAGCCCTGGGTCTGACCCTAGCCGCGGCAGTGCCGGTTTCGGCGGCAAACCTGTCGGGGGCCTATCTGGCCGCGCGGCAGGCTGGCTATCAAACTGATTTTCGCGCCGCAGCGGACTATTATGAGCAGGCGCTTTTCTATGATCGCGACAATCCCGGCCTGATCGAGGCGGCCGGGGCGGCGTTGTTGTCGCTGGGCGAGGTGGACCGCGCCCGCGACCATGCGCTCCGATTGGAAGAAATGGGCGTGCGGTCGCAATTGGCGCAGATGGCGCTGATTGCCGGGCACGTCAAAGAAGGCCGCTACGGCGATATCGTTGCCATGACACGCGATGATCGCGGCATTGGGCCGTTGGTTGATGGCTTGCTGGTGTCTTGGGCGCTGCTGGGTGACGGTGACATGAGTGCCGCTTTGGTGGCCTTCGACAAGGTGGCCGAGGAAAAGGGTCTGCGCGGATTTGCGCTGTATCACAAGGCACTTGCGCTGGCTTCGGTGGGTGACTTTGAAGGGGCCAACGATCTGATGTCGGCCGATGGCGGCGGTGCGGCAATGCTCACCCGCCGGGGCATCGTGGCCCGCGCGCAGGTGCTCAGCCAGCTTGGCCGCAATGCCGAAGCGATTGAGCTGATGAACGCCAGCTTCACCTCGCAGCTTGATCCCGGTCTCGATGCGTTGCGCAAGGCGTTGGAGGGGCCTGAGGCGGTGCCGTTCGATGTGGTCGATTCGCCCAAAGAGGGCATGGCCGAGGTGTTTTACACCATCGCAGGCGCGCTCGAAGGCGAGGCGGGCGACGACTACACCCTGCTTTACACCCAGATCGCGGCTTACCTGCGCCCCGATCATGTTGATGCGATCCTGCTCTCGGCGCAGTTGATGGAAGACATGGAGCGCCACGAACTGGCGGTCGAGATCTATGGCCGCGTGCCCGCGAGCGACCCGGCGTATCACGCCTCGGTGCTGGGGAAATCCGACGCGCTGCGCGCTGCGGGCCGGGTGGGCGAGGCGATTGCCGCGCTGGAAACCTTGGCCGAGACGCATGGCTATCTGCCGATCATTCACGTCTCGCTTGGCGATCTGTATCGCGGCGAATCAGACTATGATTCCGCTGTGGCGGCCTATGATCGGGCGATCGAGCTGTATAAAGAGCCGGGCCAGTCGCAGTGGTTTGTGTTCTTTGCCCGTGGCATCGCACATGAACGGCGCGAAGAGTGGCAACAGGCCGAGGCCGATTTCCGCCACGCGCTCGAGTTGAGCCCCGAGCAGCCGCAGGTGTTGAATTTCCTGGGTTATTCGCTGGTAGAAAAGCACCAGAAGCTCGATGAGGCGTTGGATATGATCGAACGCGCTGTCGATGCGCGGCCCAACTCTGGCTATATTGTCGACAGTCTCGGCTGGGTTCTGTACCGCCTTGGCCGCTACGACGAAGCGGTTGGCCATATGGAGCGCGCTGCCGAGCTGATGCCTGTCGATCCGGTAGTCAACGATCACTTGGGCGATGTCTATTGGGCGGTGGGCCGCTCATTGGAGGCCCGGTTCCAATGGCACCGCGCGCTCAGCTTTGTCGATCTCGAAGATCCCAACAACGAGGCCGACCCTGAGCGCATTCGCCGCAAGCTCGAAGTCGGGCTGGATGACGTGCTTTCAGAAGAGGGCGCGCCGCCCCTGCGTGTGGTGGAGAATGGCGCAGACTGAGGCGTTTGCGCCGGCCAAGATCAACCTGACCCTGCATGTGACGGGGCAGCGGGCCGATGGCTATCACCTGCTTGATTCGCTGGTGGTGTTTGCAGATGTGGGCGATGTGGTGCGGGTTTCGCCCGCGCCGCGGATGTCGCTACGCGTGACCGGCCCGATGGCCGCGGGCGTGCCCGAGGATGCGCGCAACCTGTGCTGGCGCGCTGCCAAGGCCTTTGGCGAACCCGTTGCAATTGCTTTGGAAAAGCATCTGCCGGCGGCGGCTGGGATCGGCGGCGGGTCGTCTGATGCGGCGGCAACCTTGCGTGCGATGGAGGCCGCCTTCGACCGTCGCTTTGACGGCGACCCTGCGCTTTTGGGGGCCGATGTCCCGGTGTGCCGTGTGGCACGAGCGGCGCGCATGCAGGGCATTGGCGATGATGTGGCTGTGGTGACGCAGCCAAAGCTCCACGCTGTGCTGATCAACCCCCGCGTCGATGTGCCGACCCCTGCGGTGTTCAAGGCCTTGAGTTGCAAAGACAATACCGCGATGGGCGATCTGCCCGCAGGCGGGGCAGATCTGGCGTGGTTGACCGAGAGGCGTAACGATCTTCAGCAGCCCGCCATCGCTCTGCAACCGGTGATCCAAGAGGTGCTGTCGGCCTTGGAGGCCGCGGGCGCAGGGTTGGTCCGCATGTCCGGCTCAGGGGCAACCTGTTTCGGCCTGTTCCGCACCGCGTCCGAGGCAAAACGCGCGGCACGCGCGCTGTCCGCGCAGCACCCCGGCTGGTGGATCGTCGCAACGGCCCTGGCGTAACGCACCAAAAGTCATCGATGACTTTTGAGAAATTCCATCAATGGAATTTCCTCCCGTCAAGAGACGCGGGCGACCACGTATTCGGCGAGATCGTCGAGCATGCCTCGGATCGGATGATCGGGCAGGCGGGTGAGCGCAGTGCGCGCTTTCTCAGCCCAGCCCAGCGCATCCTGCCGCGCGGCCTCAAGCGTGCCGTGCCGGTTGAGAAGCGCCAGCGCATGGTCAAGATCGCCGTCCTCCTGCTTGCCCTTGGCAATCGTCCGGGTCCAGAAGGCGCGCTCTTCGTCATCCGCCAGCGCCACCGCCTTGATCACCGGAAGCGTCAGTTTGCGCTCGCGGAAATCGTCGCCGATGTTCTTGCCCGTCGCGTCCGAGCCCCAGTAATCCAGCAGATCGTCGACCATCTGGAAGGCAATCCCCAGCGCGTCGCCATAGTCAAACAGCGCCTGCACCTCATCCTTGGGTCGGCCCGCGATCACGCCGCCCACCTCGGTCGCAGCGGAAAACAGCGCCGCCGTCTTGCCGCGCACCACTTGCAGATACACGTCCTCATTGGTGGCCAGATTCTGCGCGGCAGAGAGCTGCAGCACCTCACCCTCGGCAATCGTCGCGGCGGCGTTTGACAGGATGTCGAGCACCCGAAGATCGCCCGGCTCGACCATCAACTGAAAGGCGCGGGCAAAGAGGTAATCCCCGACCAGCACCGAAGATTTATTGTCCCACAATAGGTTGGCCGTCGGCCGCCCCCGCCGCTGCGCGCTTTCATCAACCACGTCGTCATGCAGCAAAGTCGCGGTGTGAATGAATTCCACTGTCGCCGCCAGTTTGATATGATCGTCGCCCGCATAGCCGCACATCCGCGCGCAGGCCAGCGTCAGCATCGGCCGCAGGCGTTTGCCGCCGGCATCCACCAGATGCGCCGTAACCTCCGGGATGCGCGGCGCGTGTTTCGACGCCATGCGCGCGCGGATCACATCGCCGACCGCCGCCAGATCATCGGCCAGCACATCGGCCAACCGCTCATGAGGTTTCGCAACCGTGTTGTCCAAACTCATCACACTCCCGTCACAAGGCTCGACATGACCGTCACCTTGCCCTTATGTCCCCGACATGGAAGAGCTGCTTCGCACCAACGATATCACTGTTATCGCTTATGCCACCGCCCTGCTGCAGGATGAGGGTATAGAATGCTTTCAATTGGACGTAAATATGAGCGTGCTCGAAGGATCGATCGGAATCTTGCCGCGCAGGCTCATGGTCTTGCGCAGCGAACTGGCCCGGGCCCGCGTTCTGATGCACGACCATGACATCCGGCTTGATTGACGCCACCGACAACGCGTTTCTCGGCGGGCGTCTCCAAATCCTGCAACCGCGTCACGGCTACCGCGCTGGCGTCGACCCTGTTCTGCTGGCGGCTTCGGTCCCGGCGCGCGCCGGGCAGGCGGTGCTGGAGCTTGGCTGCGGCGTCGGCACGGCGCTGTATTGCCTGGCCGCGCGGGTGCCCGGACTGGCGCTTTGCGGGGTGGATGTTCAGGCGGATTACGTCGAACTCGCCCGCGAAAATGCCCGCCGCAATGGGCTTGAGGCCGAGGTTCACAGCGCCGATCTGGATGCGCTGCCGGTTGCGCTGAGGGCGCAGAATTTTGACCATGTTATTGCAAACCCACCATATTTTATCCGCGACGCCAGCCATGCCAGCCCCAACACGGCCCGAGAGACCGGGCGGGGCGAGGCACTGCCTCTGGCGCGTTGGATCGAGGTGGCGGCGCGGCGGCTTCGACCGCTGGGGCATGCGACCTTCATCCAACGCGCTGAACGTCTGCCAGAGATGCTGGCCGCCTGCGAGGGCCGCTTGGGTGCGCTCGAAGTGCTGCCGCTTGTGCCGCGCGATAGGCGGCCTGCGCGGCTGATTCTGTTGCGGGGGCGCAAAGGCGGGCGCACGCCCTTTTGCCTGCACCCGCCCGTGGTGCTGCACCAAGGCGCACAACATCTCTCGGACGGTGAGGATTATGCGCCGATGATTTCGGCTGTGCTGCGGAAGGGCGCGATTTTGCCATTTGGCGCGGCACCGTGAGCGGGGATTAACCAACTTTCGCGGTTGCGGCGTGACAGAATTGTAAAAGTATGCTGGACTGGATTTGCACATGAACCATAGGAGGATTCTCATGAGCTTGAGTTCGCACCTGCATGAACTGAAGAAAAAGCACCAAAACCTTTCGGAAAAAGTAGAGGAGGTGCAGCGCGCACCGGGCACGAATGATCTTCAAATCGCTGAACTCAAAAAGAAAAAGCTTCGATTGAAGGAAGAGATCGAACGCGTTTCTGCCGACATGGCCTAGACAATTGGCGGCACGCTTGGGCGTGCTGCTCTCCTGATCAGTTGGGGCTGGCGAAAGTCTCGATTATGTCGGGCGTATTTTGGGGCGGGTTTCCGCCCCTTTTTCATTGCGACAGTTTTCGTTCCGGCAGTTTTCATTGCGACAGGCGGTATCAATCAAATTTGATACAAGAATGGCCGATCGCGGGACCGGCCATCTGTAGAATTTTAGGTATCTTACGCGATCAGACGAAGAACTGAGCGCCGTTGGCCGAGATTGTCGACCCGTTGATGAAACCGGCGTCGTCGGACGTCAGGAACGCCACACAACGCGCGATTTCCTCTGGCTCGCCAAGACGGCCCGCGGGGATGCCCGAGATGATCGATTCGCGAACTTTTTCCGGAACGGCCATGACCATTTCGGTCGCGATATAGCCGGGGCAGACGGCGTTGGCGGTGATGCCGGCGCGCGCGCCTTCTTGTGCCAGCGACTTGACGATGCCGAGGTCACCGGCTTTGGTCGCGGCATAGTTCACCTGAGCGAACTGGCCTTTTTGGCCGTTGATCGACGAAATCACGACAACGCGGCCGAATTTGCGCTCGCGCATGCCGGGCCAGATCGGGTGAACGGTGTTGAACACACCGGTCAGGTTGGTTTCGATCACCTCGTTCCACTGCTGCGGGGTCATCTTGTGGAAGGGCGCGTCGCGGGTGATGCCGGCGTTGGCCACCACGATGTCGATCGGGCCGACTTCGGCTTCGACCTTTTCGATCCCGGCTTTGGAGTCGTCGTAATTGCCGACGTTCCATTTGTAGGTTTTGATGCCGGTCTCTTCGGTGAACTTGGCGGCGGCTTCGTCATTGCCCGCATATGTGGCGACGACCGTGTGGCCCTGTTCTTTCAGCGCTTTTGAAATAGCCGCGCCAATCCCGCGCGAGCCCCCAGTGACGAGTGCAACTCTTGCCATGATTTTCCTCCAATTATTCGATGTGGTCTTGTAATGCTGTTACCTTGCCGGGGCCGAGCGCGCAACATTATTGCGCAACTTTACGGTTGTGACGGCAGGGATCAAAAAAAGGGGGCGCCGGAGCGCCCCTGATTTACGCAATTTACGGGCGTTCGACGCAGAGCGCCACGCCCATGCCGCCGCCGATGCAAAGCGTGGCGAGGCCTTTTTTGGCACCGCGACGTTTCATTTCGAACAGCAGGGTGTTGAGAACGCGCGCGCCCGAGGCACCGATCGGGTGCCCGATGGCGATGGCGCCGCCGTTGACGTTGACGATCTCGGGATCCCAGCCCATTTCCTTGTTCACGGCGCAGGCCTGCGCGGCGAAGGCTTCGTTGGCTTCAACGAGGTCAAGATCGCTAACCGACCAGCCCGCTTTGTCCAGCGCTTTGCGCGAGGCATAGATCGGGCCGACGCCCATGATCTTGGGGTCAAGACCGGCGGTGGCATAAGAGGCGATGCGCGCGAGCGGCTCGATGCCGCGCTTTTCAGCCTCGTCCGCGGACATCAGCAGGGCACCAGCGGCACCGTCGTTGAGGCCCGAGGCGTTTGCCGCCGTGACCGAGCCATCGCGGGTGAAGGCGGGGCGCAGTTTCTGCATCGCTTCCATGGTCGCGCCGTGACGGATGTACTCATCCTTGTCGACAACGATGTCGCCCTTGCGGGTTTTCACGGTGTAGCCAACGATTTCGTCGTCGAACTTGCCAGCCTTTTGGGCGGCTTCCGCTTTGTTTTGCGAGGCAACGGCGAATTCGTCCTGCTGATCACGGCTGATCTGGTATTTTTCAGCAACGTTTTCAGCGGTTTGACCCATGTGATAGCCGTTGAAAGCATCCCAGAGACCATCGCGGATCATCGTGTCAATGTACTGCATGTCGCCCATTTTCTGGCCTTGGCGCAGATTGGCGCAATGCGCGGACATCGACATGTTTTCCTGGCCACCGGCGGCCACGATGGAGGCATCGCCGAGCTGAATGTGCTGGGCGGCAAGCGCCACGGCGCGCAGGCCCGACCCACAAACTTGGTTGATGCCCCAAGCGGCGGAGCCTTCGGGCAGGCCGGCGTTAATATGCGCCTGACGGGCGGGGTTTTGTCCCTGACCGGCGGTCAGCACCTGACCGAGAATCGTTTCGGAAACGTCCGATTTGTCGATGCCTGCGCGCTCAACCAGTGCTTGCAGCATGGTCGCACCAAGGTCATGGGCGGGTGTATTCGCAAAAGAGCCCAAAAAAGACCCGACTGGGGTCCTTGCGGCCGAGGCAATAACAACATTGGTCATGAATTCTTCCTTCACCGGTTTATGGCGCAGAACGATATCAGGACGTTATTGCGGCCTGATATCCCCCCGCCGCTCGGAAAAATTTCATAGCGTATGCCGGCGCATGCCACAACAGTTCCCGCACCTCATTGGGCGTATACCAGTGCATGCAATTGTCGCAGGGTCACCCTTCAGGCGGTTTTGCGCTTCTGGCCATCCTCTGCCCAAGGGGGGGATACAGTGGGCGCGCCGAAGAAATATCCCTGTAGGCAATCGACGCCCATCGCCGCCAAGGCCGCGACATCTTCGGTGTTTTCGACGTTTTCGGCGACGGTAAACATGTCAAATTGCTGTGCAATCGACAGTATAGCTTGGGTCAACACCTGGTTGTCGGGATCGGCATGGATATTGCGGATAAACTGGCCGTCGATCTTCAATATGTCGAACTGGAACTTCTTGAAATGGCGCAGGGCGGTGAACCCGGCCCCGAAATCATCGAGCGCAAAGGAAATGCCGCGCTTTTGCAGCTCGCTCATAAAGTCGATGACGATTTCCGGCACCATCATCGCCGAACTTTCCGAAATCTCGAGAATCAGTCGCTCGGCCACCGTGGGATCACTCTTGAGGCCAAGGTCGAGCGTGCGCATCCAGGCGCGATAGCCGATCGAGCGCGCCGACATGTTGATGGCAAGGCGCAAGCCGGGCGTGCGCGCCAGTTCTCGCAATCCAAGTTCGAGGGCCAGACAGTCGATCCGCCTGCCGGTTTCGCTTTCTTCGATGGCATCAATGAAGTCACGCGCCGGGATGACGCGCCCGGTTTCATCAAGCACGCGTATCAGCCCCTCGTGAAAGGCGCAGCGGTCGGGGCGGCGGGCCTGCACCACCGGTTGGTAGGCCAGCATGACCTGTTTGTGGCGCACGGCCTCTTCGACCATCTCGAGCGTATTGCGGTCACGCAACATCACCGCCTCGGCCAGCGCATTGCGGGCCTGAGCGTCCTGATCAATCTGGGGGTGCACTTGAAACATGGGGCAGCCTTTCTTCGCGGTCTGTGTGCACACTGGACAATAAGGCTTAATCTTGGGTTTATATTTGGTCGAAAGTTTTACGAGAGGCGCATGATGACGGATCAGACCAAGGGGCGATGTGGCTGGGCCGGGCCGGAGCCGATTTACCTCGCGTATCATGATACCGAGTGGGGGGTGCCCGAGTGGGACGCGCGGGCGCTGTGGGAAAAGCTGATACTGGACGGATTTCAGGCCGGGTTGAGCTGGATCACCATTCTCAAGAAACGCGATGCGTTTCGCGCGGCGTTTGAGGGTTTTGACCCGGAGGTTATCGCGGGGTGGGGGGAGGCCGACGTCGCACGCTTGCTTGGCAATGCCGGCATCGTGCGGCATCGCGGCAAGATCGAGGCGACGATTGGCAATGCGCGAGCCTATTGCGCGCTGGGGCAGGGGTTTGACGATTATCTGTGGCGCTACGTCGATGGGGTGCCTTTGCAAAACCGGTGGGAGAGCTCTGCTGAGGTGCCGGGATATACCGAGCTGTCCGAGCAGGTGTCGAAAGATCTGAAGAAGGCGGGTTTTCGGTTTTGCGGGCCAACGATTGTCTATGCCTTCATGCAGGCCTGCGGGTTGGTGAACGATCACCTCGTGGGGTGCCCGCGCCACACTGACTGTGCGGGTTTGGCGGTGAGGGGAGCCGATTTATTGATAAATCGGGACTGATCCATCAATGGATCAGTGTGCACGGCCGCAACGAAGGGAACCGATTTATCGATAAATCGGAACTGATCCATCAATGGATCAGGCTGTGGCGCGAAATTGGGCGGGCGCGTGTTGACACTGCACGCCGCTGGTGTATACGCGCGGCTTCATTGGTGTTGGTGGCTCTCGCAAGAGATCGCCTGTCGAAGCTTCCGCTTAGAGGACAACGCCCTTTGCAGACGGCACGAGGCCTTTCGGGTCCGGCACGCACTGCGGGTTGACGCGGCAACGCGGTTTTGGCCCGACCTGTGCGAACCGGCTTTCGGAACAAGCCGAAGTGCCACTTATAAAGGAGATCAGCCGTGACAAAACGCACGTCTGCCAAGTACAAAATCGACCGTCGTATGGGCGAAAACATCTGGGGCCGTCCGAAATCCCCGGTGAACCGTCGTGAATACGGCCCCGGCCAGCACGGCCAGCGCCGCAAGGGCAAACTGTCTGACTTTGGTCTGCAGCTGCGCGCCAAGCAAAAGCTGAAAGGTCACTACGGCGACCTGACCGAAAAGCAATTCCGCCGCATCTTTAAAGAAGCGGAGCGGGTCAAGGGCGACACCGGTGAGAACCTGATTGGTCTGCTCGAGCGCCGCCTCGACGCGGTTGTGTACCGTGCCAAATTCGTGGCAACCATCTTTGCCGCACGCCAGTTTGTGAACCACGGCCACGTCACTGTGAACGGCCAAAAGGTCAACATCCCCTCCTACCGTGTGAAAGAGGGCGACGTGATCGAGGTTCGTGAGAAATCCAAGCAGATCGCTGCTGTTCTCGAAGCGACTCAACTGGCCGAGCGTGATGTGCCCGATTACATCGATGTGGATCACTCCAAACTGAAAGCCACTTTCGTGCGGTCGCCCGGTCTTGGCGATGTGCCGTTTGCGGTTGTGATGGAACCGAACCTGGTCATCGAATATTACGCTCAGAACTAATCTGTTCTGTCCGTTACGATCTGAAAGGCCGCGCAGCTTGCGCGGCCTTTTGTTTTGGAACATCAAGGGTTGGTACAGCAAGGAGTGAGGCACATGTCGCAGGATTACCCCATCTACGGCCGCATTGATGGCCCCATTGTGATGATCGGTTTCGGCTCGATCGGCAAAGGCACCTGGCCGCTGATCGAACGACATTTCGAATATGATGCCGATCAATTTGTGGTGGTGGAGCCGGACAAGGGGCACCACAATTTCCTGCGCCAGCACAAGCTGAACTTTGTCGATACCGCGCTCACCCCCGAGAATTACCGCGAGGTTTTGGGCGGGCTGTTTCCCGACGGCAAAGGCTTTTGCGTCAACCTCAGCGTCGATACCTCCTCGCTCGATATCATGAAATTCTGCCGTGAAATCGGGGTGTTGTACATTGATACCGTGGTCGAGCCCTGGGCCGGCTTCTATTTCGAGACCGAAGACAATGCGGCCCGTACCAACTATGCGCTGCGCCAGAAGGTGCGTGACGAAAAGGCGGCCAATCCGGGCGGGCCAACGGCTGTGTCGTGCTGCGGGGCCAACCCCGGCATGGTGAGCTGGTTCGTGAAAGAGGCGCTGTTGACGCTCGCCCGCGATACTGGCAGCGCCGCCGAAACACCTCGGAACCGCGACGGTTGGGCAAAGCTGATGCAGGGGCTGGGCGTCAAGGGCGTGCATATCGCCGAGCGTGACACCCAGGCGCGGCGCACCCCTCGGCCGCGCAATGTGTTCGTGAACACTTGGTCGGTCGAGGGCTTCATCTCCGAAGGGTTCCAGCCTGCCGAGCTGGGCTGGGGCACGCATGAAACCTGGTTCCCCGAAAATGGCCACCGACAGGCCACCGGCTGCAAATCCGCGATCTGGCTGGAGCGGCCCGGCGCGATCACCCGCGTACACACCTGGTGCCCGACACCCGGCCCGCAGTTTGGCTTTCTGGTCACGCACAACGAGGCGGTGTCGATCTCGGATTACTACACCGTCGGCGCGGGCCATGACCCAGAGTTCCGCCCGACCTGCCATTACGCCTATCACCCCAGCGACGATGCGGTGCTGTCGCTGCACGAGATGTTTGGCTCGGGCAAGCAGCAACCAAAGCACCATATCCTGACCGAAGACGAGATTGTCGAAGGGATCGATGAGCTGGGCGTTCTGCTTTACGGCCATGCGAAGAACGCGCTGTGGTTCGGCTCGCGGCTGTCGAACGAGGAAACCCGCGATCTGGCCCCCTATCAGAATGCCACCGGGCTTCAGGTGACCTCGGCGGTGCTGGCCGGCATGGTCTGGGCGTTGGAAAACCCGCAGGCCGGGATTGTCGAAACCGACGAGATGGATCATGCGCGCTGTCTTGAGGTGCAACGGCCCTATCTGGGCCCGGTCGAGGCGCATTATACCGACTGGACGCCGTTGCAAGACCGCTGGGAGCATTTCCCCGAGGATATCGACGAAAGCGACCCCTGGCAGTTTCGCAACGTGCTGGCGACCTGATCCAGCGCAGTTGCGAGATCCGGCGACAGCCGGCCTGTGTTACCGTTTTGCGAGAGCGATGAATTGCCAAATCTTGGGCAGGCCTCAGGCACGTCTGTGCGTTTGGCGATGCTCTTTGGTTGGCGACTTCCCGAACGCTTTAGTTCGGCGGAAACCGGACCATTCCAACGATGTGCGACTGCCGTTGTGGCATTGCGCGGTACATGATTTCCACGCGGGTGGTGGCGATCCCCTCGCCCGTCATGCCACGGTACTTGCCCGTTCCTGCGACGATGGTCCACGCGTTGGCTTCGCCCTGTTGGCCCGCTTTCCAGCGCATGGTGAACGTGTCCTCTGCCGCGCCGAATATGCAGATCCCCTCGGTTGTTCTTTGCCCATTGCTGAACGAGAACCCACTGCCGAGGCACCGTGCCGGACCCGCCTCTATCGGGCCCTCAATAACTTCGAAATACCCACGATTATCCTGCGTGTAATAGACGCCGTCGGACAGTTGAAAGGTTTCTTCGGTTATCGGGTAGACATTATTCAGCTCAATACGGACTTCGGAAATCGCGGCACCCGCGGTCAAAATTCCAGCAAACGCCAGCAATGCAACATTGACGGTCATGATGCCCTCCTGAAAAATGAGAAACAGTAACCGACATGGGCGGTTTTCAATACAGTTTTGCGTGGCAGTCCCGGCACCCGGCAAACCGGATCGTGGCGCGGGGCCGCTGGATGGGGCCGCTTTATTGACACTTTCCTTGCCGGGCGCGGACCAGTAAGACAGCCGCGGAAGGAACCCCCAGATGACCAGCATCACGCCCCAGCCCGGTATCATGAAAATCGCCCTCTACGAAGGCGGCAAGTCGAAGATTGCCGGGCGTGAGGACGTTCTGAAACTGTCGTCGAACGAAAATCCGTTGGGGGTGCCGCCCTCTGCGCAAGAGGCGATTGTTGCGGCGGCCGCCCGCGTGCATCTTTATCCCAACACCGATCACGCGCCTTTGCGCGCCGCGATTGGCGAGGTGCATGGGTTGGACCCAGAGCGTATCCTGTGTGGTGTCGGCTCGGACGAGGTTCTGCAATTTGTCACCCACGGATTTTCCGGGCCGGGGGATGAGATCATCCACACCGAGCACGGCTTTTCGATGTATCCGATCCTCGCCCATATGGCCGGGGCGGCGCCGATCTCGGTGCCCGAGCGTGAGCGCGTGGTGGATGTGGATGCGATCCTTGCGGCGGTGAATGATCGCACGCGGATCGTGCTGTTGACCAATCCGGGCAATCCGACCGGAACGATGATTTCCGATGCCGAGCTGTTGCGGCTGGCCGATGGGCTGCCCGAGCGGATCATTCTGGTGATTGATGCGGCCTATGCGGAATATGCCGAAGGGTATGATGGCGGGGCCGCGCTGGCGACGGAACGGCCCAACGTGTTGATGACACGGACGTTTTCCAAGATTTATGGGCTGGGCGGTTTGCGCATTGGCTGGGGCTATGGCGCGCCTGAGATCATCGATGTGCTGCGCCGGTTGCGCCAGCCGTTCAACCTTTCGGATCTGCAGATGGCGGCGGCAGAGGCGGCGGTGCGCGATCAGGATTGGGTGCGCGATTGTGCGGCGCTTAACCGGGATCAGCGCGCGCGGCTGCTGGGCGCTTTGCGCCAGCTTGGGCTGGCCTGTGATGACAGCCAGACCAATTTCCTGCTGGCGCGCTTTGCCGATGGCGATGCGGCAGCGGCGGCGGATTTGGCGTTGCAAAACGCGGGTATCCTTGTGCGGCGCGCCACCGGCTATGGTTTTGCCGAAGGCTTGCGGATCACCGTGGGCGACGCCGATCAGACCGGTCGGGTAATTGCCGCGCTGACTGAATGGCATGAGGCCCAGACATGAGCCGGATTTACGACAAGGTCGCGCTGATCGGGCTGGGCCTGATTGCCTCGTCAATGTTTCACGCGATGAAGCGCGGCGATGTGGCGGGCCGGGTGTCGGGCTATGCGCGCTCGGATGCCACGCGCGAAACGGCGCGGCGGATTGGGCTGTGCGACGAGGTCTGTGACAGCGCCGAGGCGGCTGTCGAGGATGCCGATCTTATCGTTTTGGCGGTGCCGGTGGGCGCGATGGCCACGGTGATCGAGGCGATTGCGCCGCATCTCAAGCCCGGCGCGACGGTGATTGACGTGGGCTCGGTCAAGGGCGCGGTGATCGAGGCGGTTGGCCCGCATATCCCCGAAGGCGTGCATTTCGTGCCCAGCCACCCGATGGCCGGGACCGAGCATTCCGGGCCGGAATCGGGCTTTGCTTCGCTCTACGACAACCGCTGGGTTTTGATCGTGCCGCCCGAGGGCGCGGACGAGGCGGCGGTGGCGCGCGTTGAGCACTACTGGCAGGCGCTGGGAGCAAATTGCGAACGGATGGAGGTCGAGCACCACGATCTTGTCTGCGCCGTGGTCAGCCATATTCCGCACCTGATTGCCTATACGATGGTGGGTGTGGCCGATGATTTAAGCCGGGTTTCGGATCAGGAAGTCATCAAGTTTTCCGCCGCCGGTTTCCGTGATTTCACCCGGATTGCCGCCTCGGACCCGACGATGTGGCGCGACGTGTTCCTGACCAACAAGACCGCAACGCTGGAAATGCTGGGCCGCTTCACCGAAGAGCTGTTTGCGCTGCAACGGGCCATTCGCACCGGCGATGGTGAGGAATTGTTTGATTATTTCACCCGGACACGGGCGATCCGGCGCAGTATCATTCAGGCCGGGCAGGACACGGATGCGCCTGATTTCGGACGGGACAAAGGGCACAGCTGATGCGGTTGGTGGTGAGTTTTCTGGTGATGTTGGCGCGTCCGGTTTTGGCGGACGTCGTGCCGACGGAGCAGGCCGAGGTGCTGTCGCTCTCGACCATGTCGCCACATCGCACCACCCGACCAATCGCACGCCCGGCGGGGCTGCTTCAGAACATCATGGCGCAGCGTGATCGTCGGGGCGGCGGTGTGTGTGGCGATCCGGATATCGAGGGCGAAGCGGTTGCCGATGTGCCGGGCCGGATTGCCGGCTGCGGCATCACCGATGCGGTGCGGGTGCGCGCTTTTGGCGGCGTTGTGCTGAGCCAAGAGGCGCTGATGAATTGTTCCACAGCGCGCGTGGTCAGCGGCTGGGTCCGGGGCGGGCTGCGCAAATCGGTGGGGCGGACAGGGGGCGGTGTGGCCGGGCTTAAGGTTGCGGCGCATTATTCCTGTCGCACGCGCAATCACCAACCCGGCGCGCCAGTGAGCGAGCATGGCAAGGGCAACGCGATCGACATCTCCGAGATCCGGCTGCAAAACGGCGACACGCTGAACGTGCTCAACGATTGGGGGCGGGGCAAGAAGGGGCGCATCCTGCGCATGACGCGCGATTCGGCCTGTGGGCCGTTTGGCACGGTGCTTGGCCCCGGATCGGACGGGTTTCACCGCGACCATTTCCATTTTGACAGCGCCCGTTGGGGCACTGGGCCGATCTGTCGCTAAGGCTGCTGGGACAGAGTTTCCCAAGCTGACAGAAGCGCCTGAAACTGCGCGGGGGTGCGCTGCGCCACGGCCAATCGGCCGATCTGCTGCGATAGCGCGTGCGCGTCGGCACCACTTCCAGCGTCGAAATCGGTCAAAAGCTGCGAAAGTGTCGCTGTGCGCATGAATTCGGAGTCGGCCATGGGAATGCCGGTGCTGACGGTGCGGGCTTTGGCGGTGGTCTGCTGCCGGACGTTCAGCGCGCGCGAGAAGACGTTTTGCGCGAGGGGCACCAAGTTGGCGCGCGCAGTGCCACGCGGCGCGATCACGCAAAAGGCAAGGCAGCGCATCGCATTGGCGGAGGTGCGGTAAAAGGCGGGGCGCAGGCTGCGCTGCAGTTGCACCTCGCAAAACGCGGCGGTCTCCTCGGACAACTGCGCCAGCAGCGCTTTGTCTTGCAGCATCAGCGCGGCGTTGAGGCCGACATAGAGCCGGGAAAAGCCGACGTGACAGCGGTCTTGCCGGATGTCATCGGAGTAGGGCAGATCGTCGATCACAGGTTTCAGATCGCGCAAACGATCCATGCCATCCTTGAGCAGAGCGACGTCGGTGAGTTCCGAGGCCTTGTGGGTGCGGGCGATCAGCGCATTGGCGCGGTGGTGCGCAGCGACGCCGGGCATCGCTGCGATTATATCAAAGAGCTTCACTTGCTCCGTCAATTCGGCGGGGCGGGCCTTGGTGGTGTAAAGCACCGTGGCCGCCGCCTTGTTGCGGCGACGCTCGGGCAGTTGCGACAGTTGGGCGGCGGATGTTTCGGCGCTCTGGTTGCTGAACTCTGGCAACCAGCGTGGCGCATCCTTGGAGGTCAAAAAACCCATCTGCCGCCCTCTTTGTTACATTCCGCCGGTCTCAGACCTTGAGATTCGGGATGATCTGTTTCTTGCGGCTGACAACGCCGGGCAGAACAACGGTGTCACCCTTGGCTTCGACGTCAAAGCTTTTGGCAGCCACGGTTTTCACCAGATCGTTGGGCACCAGCAGTGTCGATTGCTCTTGCAGGATGTCGACGACGAAGAGCAGCACCTGATCAACGCCGTCTTCCTTGGCGACATCGACCATGGACGCCATCAGGCTGTCTTTGCGGTCGAGCACGGTCTTGGGCGAGGTGGTTTCCAGCACGGAGACGCGAAATTTGGTGCCGTCGATGGCGAATTCCTTGCTGTCCATGCGGAGCAGCTCGGCATCGGAAAAGGCCGAGACGTCGGATTTTGCGGCAAACATCTTATCGGCCAGATCGGCAATGTCGACACCCAGATCATCGGCCAGCGCATGGGCGACGGTCTTGTCTTCGTCAGTGGTGGTCGGCGAGCGGAATTCCAGCGTGTCGGAGATGATGCACGACAGCATCGCCCCTTTGATGCCTTTGGGGGCGCGCGCGATGTCATCGCCCATCATTTTGTACATCAGAGTGGCTGTGCAGGCGAGCGGCTCGATGCGGATGTCGATCGGGCCTTTGGTTTCGAGGCCGCCGACCAGTTTGTGGTGGTCAATGATGGCCAGGATGTCAGCGCTGTTGATCGCGTCGGGGAGCTCGGCTGGGTTATTGGTGTCGACGATCACGACAGGCGCACCGGCGTCCACGGTCGAGATGATCTCGGGTTTGGCGAGGTTCCAATGGTCGAGCACGAAGGCGGCTTCGGTGTTGGGTTCGCCGAGCAGCTTGGCTTCGGCGGGGGTGCCTTTCACTTCGGAAAGATACCAGGCCCAGGCAAGGGGGGAGCCGGTGGAATCGGTGTCGGGGGATTTGTGGCCGAAAACCTGAATGGTCATGTGCGTCGTCCTCGGGACTAATGAATTTCTCGCGCGTTATAAGGCCGGGTTGAGAGGATGTCACCCTGTTCGGACCGGGTGCGACGATGGGGCCGGAGGGGCCCGATCCATTGATGGATCGGTAAAAATCCATTGATGGATTTTGCGTCGCGTTGGATTGCGCGGTGGGCCCGATCCATTGATGGATCGGTGAAAATCCATCAATGGATTTTTCTTCGCAACCTGGTTGCGGGCACGCTGTTCTCTTAGCGCAGCATGGGCGGCTTGTCCGGATCGCTGCCGGGCGCAGGGCGGGCCAAAGGTTGCGCGGGTTGTGGCAAGTCAAAGCGCAACCCATGTCGGGCCAAGGCCGCCGCCGTCGGATCGCTCGCGGCAAAGAACGCCACGTCGAGCGCGCCCGCTTCGATGCCCGAGAAGGTCAGCGCTTCGTTCACCGCGCCGGCCAGCGCCGGCTCGGCCCCCGGTGCGGTGCCGACAAAGCCCAGAATGTGCCCCTTGGCCCCGCTGTCATAGGTCACCCCCGCCAGATAGGCGAAGCGCGCCAATCCCGTCGCACTGGCGAGTTTGGCATCGAGCGCCTGCAGCAAGGCGTCCGGCAGACCGGCAGGCGGCGTGACCTCTTCCAGACGCGCTTCGGCTTCGGTCGGGCCGTGCGCCAGCGTGGTGGCCAGCCAGTCAACCGCTTCGGGCGGGATCAGGATCGACGATGGAGCCACCTCGGGATTGACCGCCAACCCAATGCCCTGACCGGTCAGCATCGCGGCAATCGCCCGCCCCGACAGCGCGGCATAAGGCGAGATCTTGCCGGTGAACTGTGCCAGCCGCTCTTCGCGGTCAAACACCAGCACAAACCGCGCGTCCGCTACCTCGAACAGTTCGGGTTCGATGCTGTCGCCCTCGGGTTCGCGGGTCAGCAGCAGGAACATCTCGCTGTCGGCCAGCCGTTCGTAGAACCGCAGGCGGGCGGTGTCATCGGCGGCCTCGGCCTCCATCGCGGCATGTGCACTGTCAAGCACGGTGATCTCGGTCATTTCAGCACCTCCTGAACCCTGTCGCGCAACACCGGCAACAGGTCCGTTTCGAACCACGGGTTTTTCTTCAACCACCCGGTATTGCGCCACGACGGATGAGGCAAGGGAAAGACTTGCGGGGCCGTGTCGCGCCATGCCGCCACCGTGTCCGTCACCGTCGCGCGGGTCTTAAGATGCCATTTCTGCGCATAACCCCCCACCAGCAGCGTCAGGTCAAACGGCGGCAGGCTCTCCATCAGCGCCGTGCGCCAGGTCCGGGCACAAATTGGCGGTGGCGGCAGATCCGCACCTTTGGCGGTGTAGCCGGGAAAGCAGAACGCCATCGGAAAGATCGCCACCTGTGACGGGTCATAAAACGCGCCATTGCCGATCCCCATCCAATCGCGCAACCGGTCGCCGGAGGGGTCGGTGAAAGGCTTGCCGCTTTTGTGTACCCGCGCACCGGGGGCCTGACCGGCAATAAGGATGCGCGCCCCCGGCGCATATTGAATCACCGGGCGCGGTGCATGGCGCGTGGCCGTCGCCGCAAAGCGGTCGGTGCAGAGGGTGCAGGCGGAAATCTCGGCAAGAAGTGTCATCCGGGCAATGTGGGGGCGGGGGGGCGGTCTGTGCAAGTCCCCCGGCCTGATGTGCTCTGGCCTGATGTGCTCCGGTCTGATGCGCTCTGGCCTGATGCACTCTGGCCTGCCGCCCGCACCCCTGCCAAACCTCTGCGCAGGCGCGCGCCGCACGGCACAGGCGAGCGCGGCCTGATTATCAAATACGCTTTGAAGCCGTTTCCCCTCGCAAATTGCACCGCTTTTGGTCCACCTTACGTTGCGGGCACGCGGAATTTGCGCTAACCCAACGCTCAAATAATAGGGATGAGGGCCGGGAAAAATATGTATCGCGTCTGGAATTTTCTGACCAACTATTCACTGCTTTTGATCTTTGGCGCGTTGATCGCGCTGGTCTGGGCCAATCTGGACACGATCGCGCCGGTGGCGGGGAATGCGCATTATTGGGCGGACACCTACCACAACTTTGTCGAGTTCGTGATTTGGGATCACGCCCCCATCGGGCATTTGCATGACGGGCATCGCACCCTGACCCTGCACTACCTTGTCAACGATCTGCTGATGGCCTTCTTCTTTGCCATCGCGGCCAAGGAAGTCTGGGAAGCGGTGATCCTCGAAAACGGCTCTCTGCGCGGCAAAAAGGCAGCGACACCGCTGTTTGCCACCGCGGGCGGCATGTTCGGGCCGATCGCAGTTTACCTCGGGCTGGCGGCTGTTCTGGGATCGGAAACCTATAGCGCCGTGGCCAATGGCTGGGCGATTCCCACTGCCACTGACATCGCGTTCTCCTATCTTGTCGGGCGCCTTGTGTTCGGCGCGGGGCACCCGGCGGTGCGGTTCCTGCTTTTGCTGGCGATTGCCGATGATGCGGCCGGGCTTATCATTCTGGCGATCTTCTACCCCTCGGGCGAATTGGCCCCGGAATGGCTGCTTTTGTCGCTTGTGGCTGCTGTCGGCGTCTATGTGTTGGCCAACTGGCTTCCGCGCAAGCTGGACCGTGGCAATCAAGACCGTCCAACCTCGTCCTGGGTGCGCAAAACCCTGTCGTTCTGGCCCTACCTCTTGGCAGGTTGCTTTAGCTGGTACGGCTTTATGATGTCGGGTCTGCACCCCGCACTGGGCCTGTTGCCCATCGTGCCAACCATTCCCCACGCCGACCGCGCCTTTGGTATCTTTAGCGAGGCCGAGCAATATCTGACCGACCTTCTGAACATGATCGAACATGCGCTGAAGCACCCGGTCGAGATCGTGCTGTTCTTCTTTGGCCTGCTCAACGCCGGGGTCGAGTTTTCGTCGATGGGGCCTGCCACCTGGCTGGTGCTTGCGGGGCTGTTAATCGGCAAACCGATTGGGATTTTCCTCTTCGGCTGGATCGCGGCAAAGCCGCTGAAACTTGGCCTGCCAGAGGGGATGCGATTGATCGATTTGATCGTGATCGGCTTTGTCGCGGCCATCGGCTTTACCGTGTCGCTGTTCGTGGCCTCGGTCGCCTTTGATGCCGGTCCGGTGCAGGACGCGGCCAAGATGGGCGCGCTGTTCAGCTTTGCCGCCGCCATCGTGTCTATCGTTGCGGGCAAACTCTTGCGGGTTGAGAAACAGAACCTCTGACCGGCGTACACCGTTTGAAACAAGAACCGGCGTGGAGCGATCCGCGCCGGTTTTTTCATGGCCTGTGCAAAGCGGGGTCTGGGGGCCCGCAGCGCATACGCCACACCGGCCTCACCGGGTTAGGGCACCTATAAGCTTCGTTGAAGTCGGGCGCGCATTTGAGTCATAATCTAACCAAATTTGCCCTCTAAGACTGGGTTAACCAACCTCTGCTAAAAAGAGGTGAGCAGAACCCGAGGCCAGACAAAATGCTGGAATTTGATAACGTGAGCAAGTCCTTCTGGACTGGAACGCAGCGCAAGGTGATCCTTGATCGAGCGTCGTTTCGCGTTGAGCTGGGCGAATCGCTTGGCATTCTGGCCCCGAATGGCACCGGGAAGACGACGCTGATCAAGATGATGGCGGGGCTGGAAAAGCCCGATGAGGGCGAAATCAGGCGCGGTTGCCGCATTTCCTTTCCGCTTGGCTTCATGGGCGGGGTGGTCAGCAAGCATTCGGCGCATGAAAATGCCCGTTACATCGCGCGGCTCTATGGGCTCGACCCTGACTATGTGGAAGCCTATTGTCGCTGGCTCTGCGGTTTGGGCGAATATTTCGATCAGCCCCTCGGCACCTATTCCTCGGGGATGAGGGCGCGGTTTACCTTTTCGCTGATGTTGGCGCTGGATTTTGATATGTATCTGATCGATGAAGGCATGCCAAATTCGACCGACGTGGAATTCAACAAGAAGGCGGCGGCCATTCTGGCCGAGCGGCTTCGGACCACCACGATTATCATCGTGTCCCATCAGGCCAGCGTGCTTGAGAAATTTGCCCGTAAGGCCGGAGTTCTTCTGAACGGCCAGTTGATTATGTTTGAAACCTTGGAAGAGGCGAAACAGCTTTATGACTACCAAACCCAAGGCTAAGAAATTTCGAGTGGGCCGCGAAGGCCCGAGCAGCCTGCGCAATGTCGTTGGCCCAGGAGGCACGGGGTACGACCCGGCCGCCCCTGCAGAGACGCCGTCTGCGGCTCCGCCAGAGCGCCCTGTGGCTGCGCCGGCGGCTACTGCCGATCCGCGTGTCGAACGCAAACAGCAAACTGGCGCCACCATCGCCCGGATCACCGGCGCACAGCGCGCGCCAAAGCCAAGCGACAGCGCCAAGCAAGCGCCAAGCGCCAAGGATGCTGCCAAAAGTGCCCCGTCCAAAACACCGGAACCTGCACGTGACGGCGCGGTGGCTTCTGCCGCCGAGGTGGCCGGGGAAACCGATATGGAGGCGATCCGTCAGGAAGGTCTGACCGGGCGCCAGCTGCGTATGGCGCGGCGCATGTCGCAGAAACACGGACTGGCGGTGACGTCGGATTTTGACGCGGTGCGCCAGTTGCGCCAGCGCGGCATTGATCCGTTTCAGCGCTCCAACATGCTTGAACTTGTGGTGCCGGATCAGTCGGATGTCGAGAAAGCCAAACAGGTCCAACTGCCGCAAACGGTGCCGTCGCAGGACAAAAGCCTGCCCGCGACCGAACAGGCCAACCCGATGGAGCGCCGGATGCGCGAAATCGGTGAGATTCAGCGGGACATTGCCAAGCGTCGGCGGCGCAAATCCTTTCTGCTGCTGACCCGGTTGTTGTTCTTTGTCGGCCTGCCCACGCTGGTCTGTGGCTGGTATTTCTACATGGTCGCGACGCCAATGTACGCCACCAAATCCGAGTTTCTGATCATCGCCAATGACGGCGGCGGCGGTGGCATGGGCGGGCTGTTGTCCGGCACCCAGTTTGCCACCAATCAAGATGCCATCGCGGTACAATCCTACCTGCAATCCAAGGACGCGATGCTGCGGCTCGATCAAGACGTCGGCTTTCGCAGCCACTTCACTCAAGACTGGATCGACCCGATTCAACGGCTGAGCGATGATCCTTCGAACGAAGAGGCGTACAAGCTTTATAAAAAGAACATCGAGATCGGCTATGACCCGACCGAAGGCGTGATCCGTATGGAGATTGTCGCGGCCAATCCCGAGGTCAGCGCGCAATATTCCAAGGCGTTGATCACCTACGCCGAGGACCGCGTGGACAGCCTGTCGCAGCGCAAACGCGAAGATCAGCTGACCGGGGCGGAAGTCGCTTTGGAAGAGGCCGAAGCCGCGCGTCGTGACGCGCAATTGCGGCTGGTCGAGCTGCAACAGGTCTCCAAGGTGCTCGATCCCGAAGGGCGGATCGCTTCGTTGCGGCAACAGATCGGCAATATGGAGGTGCAGGTGCAAGAGCGCGAGCTCGAGTTGCAGGCGCTGCTGGACAACCCGCGGCCCAACCAGGCCAAGGTCGACGGCGCGCGCGGTGATGTGCGGCGGATGAATGCCTTGCTCGAACGGTTGCAGGCCGACATGACGCAAGCCTCGGAGGGCGAGAATTCGCTGGCGCAACTGACCTCGGAAATCCAGATGGCGCAGGCCGATCTGGCGACGCGGGATCTGATGCTGCAGGAATTGCTGACCTCGCTGAGCCAGACCCGGCGCGAGGCGAATTCGCAGGTGCGCTATCTGCAAACCGCGGTGGAACCGGTGCCCTCACAGGACGCCAGCTATCCGCGCAAATTCGAGAACACGATTCTGGCGTTCCTGATTTTCGGCGGCATCTATCTGCTGATTTCGCTGACAGCCTCGATCCTGCGCGAGCAAGTGTCGAACTGACGGCTGCGTTGGCCACGGGGCGAACCGATCCATCAATGGATCGGGTGCCCCCTCAATACCCGGCGCTGCGGTCGACGAGGTGCAGAAACGGCTGGCCCGCCTCACCGCGCAGGATGTTTTCGGCGACCACCTCGGCCCCCGGCCCGGGGCGCGTTTCCGAGGCGACGTGCGGGGTGACTGTCACCTTTGGATGCGCCCAAAACGGGTGCTCCTGCGGCAGAGGCTCCTGCCGGAACACATCCAGCGTGGCGTGCGCAAGCTGACCACTGTCGAGCGCCGCGATCAACGCCGCGTCCTCGATCAATGGCCCTCGGCCGGGATTGATCACAAAGGCTCCGGGGGCGAGCAGCGACAGTGCCGCAGCATCCAGCAGGTTCTCTGTGGCGGGCGTGTCCGGCAACAGCAACACAACGATCTGCGCCCCCGACAGAGCCGCCTGCAGGCCAGCCTCGCCGTGCAGACACCGAATCCCGTCGATCTCTTTGGGGCGTCGGCTCCAGCCGGTGACCGGAAAGCCAAGGCCCGCCAGCGCCTGCGCCACCGCACTGCCCAAAGCTCCAAGGCCTAAAACCGTCACCGGACGGTCAGCGGCCAGCGGGGCAGGGTCCCAATGCCACTCACGACCCGGATTGACGATATGGCTGTCCATCCCAAGGTGATGGCGCAGCGCATGGCCGCACACCCATTCCACCATCCCCTCGGTCAGCCCGCCGCCGACCATACGCGTCAGCGGCTGTGTCAGGGTCTCATTGTCCACGATGGCCTCGACGCCCGCCCAGATGTTGAGCACAGCCTTGCAACGGGTGAAGGGCGTGAAATCGCGCAGCGCGGAATCCGGCGCATAGACGATGTAATCCACCGCGTCCGGGGCCATCTCCATCGACAGTTCATAGGTTAAACCAGCCCGGTCAAGCGCGGCGCGCAGGGGCGGGGTCCAACTGTCCCATAGGGCGGGACGGGCGGCAAAAAGGATGTTGGTCATATCGCTCCGCGCGGTCTGTGGACATGGGCCGATTGTACAAGGCCAAAGCCGATCATCAAGATCAGCATTGCCGATCCACCATAGCTGACCAGCGGCAAGGGCACGCCCACCACCGGCGCCAGCCCCATCACCATCGACATATTGACCGCGAAGAACAGAAAGAACGTCGTGGCGATGCCAAGCGTCAGAAGCGCGGCGAACCGGTCGCGGTTTTGCAGTGCCGAGGCGACGCAGAAGGCGATGATCAGCGCGTAAAGCCCGAGCAGGGAGAAGGCCCCAATGAAGCCGAACTCTTCGGCCAGCGTGGTAAAGATGAAATCGGTGTGCTTTTCCGGCAGAAAGTTCAGCCGCGACTGCGTGCCTTGCATAAAGCCGCGCCCGGTCCAGCCGCCAGACCCCAGCGCAATCTTGGACTGGGTGATGTGATAGCCCGCCCCGAGCGGGTCAGACGAGGGGTCAAGAAAGGTATCGATCCGGCGAAACTGGTAGTTCTTGAGCAATTGCCAATCGGTGCCCCGGCTTTTGAACACCGCCGTCACCAGTCCGCCCGCACCGGCAATGACGGCGGTGAAATAGGCCCAATGCACCCCGGCCATAAACATCACCAGCCCGCCACCGGTCATCAACAGGATCGCCGTCCCAAGGTCCGGCTGGCGCAACACCAGAAAGGTGGGAAACAGCACCAGAAGCACCGGCACAATCACCCAGAACGGGCGCGAGGTCTTCTTGATCGGCAGCCAGTCGTAATAAGCGGCCAGCAGCATTACCAGCGTGATCTTCATCAGCTCGGAGGGTTGCAGCCGCATGAACCCCAGATCAATCCAGCGCTGCGCCCCCATACCCACCGCGCCGAACAATTCGACCGCGATCAGCAGCGCCACCGAGGTCATATAGGCCACCACCGCCATGTTGCGCCAAAACCAGATCGGCACCACCGCCACGATCAGCATCAGCACAAAGCCCAGCGCAAAGCGTTTCATCTGTGGTTCGGCCCAAGGCGTGAACGAGCCGCCCGCCACCGAATACAGCATCAGGAATCCGATCGATGCGACCGAGATCAGCAGCAGCGCCAGGGGCCAATTGAGATAGAGGATCTTTTGCGGGCCAACCGGCACATGTTTGACGTTGTACTCAAGATAGGACATCAGGCCTCTTCCCGGCCCGGTGCGCCATGCAGCGGACGTTCGCGCGTCAGACGCTCCTGCAGCGCTTGAATCGTGCTCCTGTCACTGGAGGGATAAGCGTCGAGCGGCGGGTCGTTGCCATAAAGCGCCTGTAGCGTCACATCGCGCGCAATCGGGGCCGCCGCAGTCGAGCCGCCGCCGCCATGCTCCACCACAGTGGCCACGGCAATGCGCGGGTTGTCATACGGCGCAAAGTTGACAAACAGCGCATGGTCGCGCCGGTTCCACGGCAGATCGCGGTTGTTGACCACGCCGCGCGCACGTTCGGCGGCGGTGATGTTACGCACCTGCGACGTGCCGGTTTTGCCCGCCATGCGCATCTCATCCGCGATGATCCGGCTGCGATAGGCGGTGCCGCGCCGGTTGTTAGACACTTCAAACATCGCTTTGCGGATCTGGCGCAGGTGGTTTTCATTCAGCCCAAGGCTCTCGCCGCCGCGCGAGGGCTGTTCGATGCCATCAATGGTCTTGATCATCCGGGGCGACAGCGCCCGCCCGGTGGCCAGCCGCGCCGTCATCACCGCGAGTTGCAGCGGCGAAGACAGCACAAAGCCCTGACCGATTGAGGAGTTCACACTGTCCCCGATCAGCCATTCGGCCCCGCGATTGGCGCGTTTCCACGCCTTGTCGGGCACCAACCCGCTGGTCACGGCGGACATCGGCACATCATGTGCCTCGCCCATGCCAAGCCGGCGGGCCATTTCCGCGATGCGTTCGATGCCCACCTTCACGGCGAGATCGTAGTAATAGACGTCACAGCTTTCGCGCAGCGATTGCTCAAGGTTCATGTGGCCGTGGCCGGCGCGCTTCCAGCAGTGAAACCGCCGCCCCGACACCTCAAGATGGCCGGGGCACCACACCGTATCGTCGGGCGAAATGATACCCGCGTTCATCGCGGCCAGCGCCGTCACCATCTTGAAGGTCGAGCCGGGCGGATAGGCATCCTGCACCGTTTTCGACGCCAGCGGACGGCGATCATTGTCGCGCAGCACGCCGTAATCCGAGACCGAGATGCCGCGCACGAATTTATTGGGGTCATACGCGGGCGAGGACACCGCCGCCAGCACATCGCCATGTTCAAGATCCAGCACAACGACGCTGGCGCTTTCTTTGCCAAGGCGGGCTTGGGTATAGTTCTGCAACGCGCTGTCGACGGTCAGTTGCACGGTCGCGCCGCTGGTGCCTTCGCGGCGGTCAAGTTCGCGCATGACGCGGCCGACGGCGTTGACCTCGACCCGTTTGGCCCCGGCATTGCCGCGCAGCACCTCTTCGAGCTTGGTTTCGACCCCGACTTTGCCGATCTGAAACCGCGGGATGCGCAGCAGCGGCGGCGGGTCTTCATAGGCTTTCAGGTCGCGTTCGCTCACCGGGCCGACATAGCCGACCACATGCGCCAGATCGTGGCCCAAAGGATAAGACCGCGACAGGCCAACCTCGGGGGTGACACCGGGCAGGGTGGGGGCGTTGACGGCGACACGGCTGATGTCTTCCCAGCTCACCCGGTCCGCCACGGTGACAGGCAGAAACGGGGCCGAGCGTTTCATCTCAAGCCGGGCGCGCTCGACCTCTTCGGGGTCGAGGGTGACAAGTTTGCCGAGCATGTCGAGCACAGCATCCACATCGCCCGCATCCTCGCGCACGATGGTGATGCGATAGGCGGGTTCGTTGGCGGCCACAGCCACGCCTTTGCGGTCAAAGATTTCGCCACGCGCGGGCGGGATCAGCCGGATGTTGATCCGGTTTTCCTCGGCCAGAAAGCGGAACTGGTCGGCCTGCTCCACCTGCATATCGCGCATACGCCAGCCCAAAAGACCGGCGAAACCGGCCTGAAGCCCGGCGACAATCAGCCCGCGACGGCCAATCTTGCGATAGCTTTCAATCGTGTCTTTGGGCGGGCGTCTCATGTCAGTCTTCCGGCGGCAAGTTCAGCATTGGTGCGGGCGCGCACCCCCAGAAGCAACTCTGAGGCCTGCGCCACAATAGGATAGATGGCCACGGTGAACAGCGCCTGCAAGAGTGACATCCCGAGCGGCGGGCGCGGCAGCAGGAAAACCGTAAGCGTCACGCGGTAGGCCAGCGCCACGGCCAAGACGGTGAGGGCGATCAGGATCAGCTCGGTGGCAAAGCCCGCGTCGCGCAATCCGGGGCCGCGCCGGCGCATCGCTTCGCAGGCCATGACGACCAGCGCCGCCATCAACCCGGGGGGGCGTTGATAGAACAGATCGGTCAGCAGAATGGCGGTCGCAACCAAGAGGGCGGGCACATAGTCGGGCCGGCGCAAGGCCCATGCGAGGCAAAGCGCCAATAGCAGGTCAGGGGCCGGCCAGCGGCCCGGTCCGGTTTGCAGAGGCAACAGGTGAAAGAACATGGTGATCAGCGCGAGGCCGATAAAGGTCAGGCGCATGATCCAGACGCGTGAGGCGGGGGCGTCAGCCATCGGCGGCCTCCTCAGCCTCGGGCGCATCGGCGTCGGGATCCGTATCGGGATCAGCGCCGGGGGCCGGAACCACAAGCTCGCCGGCGGTGTTGACGGCGGGTGTGCCGTGGTCGCGCAGAACCCGGAGGAATTCGAGCCGCTCGATGTCAGCCGAGAGCCGTACGCGCAGCCGTCCGCCCGGATCTTTGGCCACCTGGCCGATCACCAGCCCCGGCGGCAGCACCCCGGCGTCGCCCGAGGTGATCACCCGGTCGCCGGGCCGCACCTGATCTGAGTCTTCGAGAAAGTCGATCGGCGGCACCATTGAATTGTCGCCGACCACCAGCGCCTTTTGGCCCGAGGGCTGGATCAGCACCGGCACCTTCGACGAGGTGTCGGTGAGCATGATCACCCGAGCGGTGCGTTCGCCCACGCCCGAAATGCGGCCGACTAGGCCGAGCCCGTCCATCGCGGCCCAGCCATCCTGAATGCCATCCCGCAGGCCGACGTTCAGCAACAAGGACTGGCGAAATGGCGACCCGCTGTCGGCGAGCACAACGCCGGTGACATAGGTCAGCTGTGGGTCGAGGCGGACGTTGTTGAGATCGAGCAGGCGGGCGTTTTCCTGTTCGAGTTGCAGGGCGGCTTCTTTCCAGCTTTTCATTTGCTGCAATTCGCGGCGCAGTTCTTGGTTTTGTGCGTACAGCGATTGGTACGACCGGAAGTCGCGGAACAGATTGACCGTCGCCGTGACCGGGGCCATCGCCCAGGAAAAGCCGGGCATCACCTGATCAATCACCTGCGCGCGAAACCGCTCAACCCGCGGGCTGTCGATGCGCCAAAGGATGAAAAGAGCGATCAGACAGAGCAGTACGACAAAGGTCATCAGCCGCCGAAGCGGGCCTGCGTAGTCTTCCTGATGCGCGCGGTCTCGTGCCAACTTCGCGTCTCCGGTCGTGGTGTTGACCCGTCATGCCCCCGTCATACCACGGTCGGGCGGGCGCAATCCAGCGGCAGGCGTTCAACATTGCGCGGGAGCCTGATCCATTGATAAATCGGCTCCCCCTTCGCCAGGTTTCAGCTGTCGTAATCGATCGCGTGGCGCAGCTGTTTCTCGTATTCCAGCGCCTTGCCGGTGCCCAGCGCCACACAGTTCAGGCTTTCGTCGGCAATCGATACCGCCAGCCCGGTCTGTTCGCGCAAAGCCAGATCAAGATCGCCCAGAAGCGCGCCGCCGCCAGTCAGCATCACGCCGCGGTCGACAATATCGGCGGCCAGATCGGGCGGGGTGGTTTCCAGCGCGGTCATCACCGCTTCGCAGATCGCCTGCACCGGCTCGGCCAGTGCTTCGGCAATCTGGGCTTGGGTCACTTCGGTTTCTTTCGGCACGCCGTTCAAAAGGTCGCGACCGCGGATCACCATCGTCGCGCCACGGCCATCGTCGGGCATCCGCGCGGTGCCGATGGAGGTTTTGATGCGCTCGGCGGTGGATTCACCGACGAGGATATTTTGTTGACGGCGCAGATAGTTGACGATGGCTTCGTCCATCCGGTCGCCCCCCACACGCACCGAACGCGCATAAACGATGTCGCCCAGCGAGAGCACCGCAACCTCGGTTGTGCCGCCGCCGATATCAACCACCATGTTGCCGGTGGGATCGGTGATCGGCATGCCTGCGCCAATCGCTGCCGCGATGGGTTCGGCAATCAGCCCGGCCTTGCGCGCGCCAGCGGAAAGAACCGACTGGCGAATGGCGCGTTTTTCGACCGGTGTTGCGCCGTGGGGCACGCAGACGATGATCTTGGGCTTGGAAAAGGTCGAACGTTTGTGCACCTTGCGGATGAAATGCTTGATCATCTCTTCGGCGGTATCGAAATCGGCAATCACACCTTCGCGCATCGGGCGGATCGCCTCGATGCTACCGGGTGTACGGCCCAGCATAAGCTTTGCATCCTCGCCCACGGCCAGCACCTTTTTGACACCGTCCTTGACGTGATAGGCCACAACAGAAGGTTCCGCCAACACGATGCCCTTGCCCTTGACATAAACCAACGTGTTGGCTGTGCCGAGGTCGATGGCCATGTCGGCCGAGAACATGCCGGTCAAATCTGACAATGAAAACATTTTGGAGGTTACCTTGCCTTTTCGGTGCCATTGATCATCGGGCCGCGACTCTGCACCGAAGTCCGACCAAGCGCACTTATACGGAGGTGGGCGAATATGTGAAAGGGCCGTTGCAAGAGGTGTCGGCGCTAATCTGCCCAGAGGAGGGATTTTGGGGCATTGGCGGGCATCATGGCGGGGCGTGATAATGTTGAGATTGTGCAATATTTGGCGGTTTGGTGCGACGTTTTTACAAGGCTTTGATGGAGATAGTGTGATTGCGGGTCGCGCAAAAGGGGCTCTGCCCCCGCCCCTGCGGGCCTCCCCCGCGGTATTTTTGAACAGAAGAAGGCTTTTTGGCCCCGCGGGGTGGGAATGTCGCTTTCCCGCCTTCACTGGTCGGGCTGGTTTTGCGCGATCAGGTGCGGCGTTGTATTTACAGGGCAACATCGGATTGGAGTGAGCCTCGTGATGAAGACCCATGTCAAAGCGCTTGTCGTTGGCGGCGGTGCCGTTGGTACATCGATTGCCTATCATCTGGCGCGTGCCGGGTGGCAGGATGTGATGCTGTTGGAGCGGGATGAACTGACCTCCGGGTCGACCTGGCATGCGGCGGGGCTCTTGCCATTATTCAACATGTCTTATGCCACCAGCCACATTCACGACTACTCGGTGAAGTTCTATAAGTCGCTTGAGGCAGAGACCGGGCTGAACGCCGGGTTCTCGGTGGTGGGCAACCTGCGGATGGCGCAAAGCCGGGCGCGGATGGATGAGTATATGCTCTACGCCTCGACTGCCGAGACGGTGGGCGTGCCCTATGAGTTGATGACACCCGATCAGATCAAGCAGCGCTGGCCTTTGGTGCGGACCGAGGATTTGGAGGGAGCGATTTACCACCCCACCGATGGCTATATCAATCCGGCCGATGTGACGATGGCGATGGCCAAGGGCGCGCGGCAGCGCGGCGTGGTGATCGAGCGCAAGTGGCAGGTGGATGGCTATGAGTGGACCGGGTCGGAGTGGCGAGTCAGCCTGACCAAGATGGTGGAGAAGGGCGGCAATCTGGTGGCCTCTGAGGAGTCCACTGTGATTACGGCGGAACATGTGGTGACGGCGACCGGCAACCATGCGCAGCGCACCGCGCGGCTGTTGGGGATCAAGATCCCCGCCATCCCGGTCGAGCATCAGTTCATCGTGACCGAGCCTGACCCGGCTTTGGTTGAATATCGCAAGACCCAAGGCGAGCACCCGGTGCTGCGCGATGCTGATGCCAAGTGGTATGTGCGCGAGGAGCGCGGCGGCTGGATCCTGGGCCCCTATGAGCGCGGTGCGCCGGCGCGGTTTGAATACGGGGTGCCCGACAGTTTCCGCGCCGACCTGTTCCCGCTCGATCTGGACCGGATCGAAGAGGAATACATGAGCATGATCCACCGGATTCCGTCGTCGGAGACCGTGGGCCTTAAGGACGATTTCAACGGGCCGATCTGTTACACCCCGGATGGCAACCCGCTGGTCGGGCCTGCGCCGGGGCTGCGCAATATGTGGCTGGCTGAGGGGTTCTCGTTCGGGATCACCGCCGCTGGCGGCACGGGCTATTATCTGGCGCAGATGATGGTGGAGGGCGAGGCCGAGATCGACATGGCCTCGCTTGACCCCAAGCGGTATGGCCGCTGGATCACCACCGAATATGCCGCGCGCAAGAATGAGGAGTGTTACGACCACGTCTTTGTTCTGCACCACCCGGATGAAGAGCGTGAGGCCTGTCGCCCGCTGCGCACTGCGCCGTGTTATGACCGGATGAAGGCGCGCGGGGCGCAGTTTGGCTTCGTGAACGGGTTTGAGCGGCCGAATTACTTCGGGCCGTTGGATGCGCCGGACAGCTTTGACCACGATGCGCGCTCGTTCCGCCGGGGCGGCTGGTGGCAGCATGCGGTCGATGAGGCCCGCGCGGTGCGCGAAAGCGTTGGCATGATCGACGCCTCGGCCTTTACCAAGCACATCGTGACGGGCGCTGGCGCGACCGGGTTTCTCGACTGGTTCACCACCAACAAGCTGCCGCGCGTCGGCCGGATCAACCTGACCTATGCGCTGACCGAGGCGGGCACCACGCGCACCGAATACACCATCGTGCGGCAGGGCGAGGACAGCTATTACCTTGTCTCCGCCGGGGCGCTGACAGATTACGATGGCGACTTTCTGCGCAAATCAGCCGAGGATTACATGGCTGAAACCGGCAAGATGGTGCTGGTGCAGGATGTGACCACGCAATACGGCGTCTTTGCCGTGGCGGGGCCTTTGGCGCGGGCGTTGTTGCGCGATGTGATCAAGGATGGCGATCCTGACACCGCCCTGTCGAACAAGCGCTTTCCGTGGCTGTCGATGCAGCATATCGAGCTGGGGATGTGCCCGGTGATGGCGATCCGGGTGGCCTATACCGGCGAGCTGGGTTGGGAATTGCACCACCCGATCGAGATGCAGAATTACCTGTTCGATCTGCTGGAAGCGGCGGGCAAGAACCACGGGCTGCGGCTGGTGGGCGCGCGGGCGCAGAACTGGCTGCGGCAGGAGAAAAGCTATCGCGCCTTTGGCACTGAGCTGGGCCGGGATGCGACGCCGATGGAGGCGGATCTGCCGCGCTTTGTGGACCTTGAGAGCGACTTTCGCGGCAAGGACGCGATGCAGGCGCTGGGGGTGCGGTCGAAGTGCTGCACGCTGTTGATTGACGGGCCGGAGGATGCCGATCCCTGGGGCCGTGAGGCGCTGTATCTTGACGGGGAAAAGGTCGGGCGGCTGACCTCGGGCGGCTATTCGGTGGCCTTTGGCAAGAGCATCGGCATGGGCTATGTGCGGCCTGAGCTGGCGGTTGAAGGCACACGGCTGAAGGTGCGGATCATGGGCGAATTGTGGGATGCGGAAGTGACCTGTGACAGCCCGTATGACCCGAAAAACGAAACCATCCGCAAGGACGGCTAAGGCTTTACAGGCGCGGCACGGGTGTCTCCTCGGTCCGCGCCTGACGGCTCCGGCATGCATCTTCTGCACGGGCTTGTCATTCGCCGACCTGCGCGCCAAGGATGCGGCGGGCAAAGAGGGCAGGGCATGCAGGACAACACACGCGGCGCGCTGTTGATGATGGGCGCGATGGCCGGATTCACCATCAACGACACCTTTATCAAGCTCACCGCCGGGGACGTGCCGCTGTTTCAGCTGATCTTTCTGCGCGGCGTTCTGGCGAGCCTGTTCCTGTTCTTTCTGGCGCGCCACCTTGGGGCGCTGAGGTTCGATCTGCCGCGACGGGACTGGCTGTTGGTCGGGTTGCGCAGCGCAACCGAGGTCGGCGCGACGGTGTTTTTCCTGTCGGCGCTGTTCCGGATGCCGCTCGCCAATGTCACCGCCATTCTGCAAATCCTGCCGCTGAGCGTGGCGCTCGGGGCGGCGCTGTTCCTGCGCGAGCCGGTGGGCTGGCGGCGCTGGATTGCCATCGCAGTGGGCTTTTGCGGCATGCTGCTTATCGTGCGGCCGGGGCCGGAGGGGTTCAGCACCGCCACGTCGTTCGCGCTCGTCGCCGTGGTCTGCTCGACCCTGCGCGATCTGGCCACCCGGTCGATGTCACGCGAAGTGCCCTCGATCTTGGTGTCGTTCATGGGGGCGGTGTCGGTGATGGTCTTTGCCGGAGTGGCCAGCCTGCCCGCCGGATGGGAGCCGATTGCACCGGCAAATGCGCTGCTGATCGTGCTGTCGGCGGGGTTTATCCTGATGGCGTATCTGTGCAGCGTGATGGTGATGCGGGTCGGCGAGGTCAGCTTTACCGCGCCGTTCCGCTATACCGCGCTGCTTTGGGCGCTGGTCCTGGGCTATCTGGTCTGGGGCGACTGGCCTGCACCTTTGACGCTGTTGGGGGCGTTTATCGTGGTGTCGATGGGGGTGTTTACCCTGTGGCGCGAGTCGCGCCGGTCACGCAAAAATCGCGCGTACCCTGTCAGATGAAATCGCAAAGGTGTCGTTGAAATAGCGCTCGCCCTTGTCGTCGAGGCGCTTGAGTTTGACCTTGGTGACCTTTTCGCCCTGACGGCTGTCATTGTGATCATTGTGGCCGCGCACAAACATGTCTTCGTGGGTGTAGGTCACGGTGGGCATAAAGCGGTTTAGCCGGTTGTGGCCAAAGTTCATGATGGTGTGGCGCGCCCAGGGTTTGACAGCCATCGCCAGCGCGACCCCCCAATAGGGGGTGACGTTGGCCTCGGCCATGATGCCTTCGCTGTCGGGGCGGGCGATAAAGCCGCGATTGAAGTCAAAGCCCACCAACCGGTGATCGCGCAACAGGCCGGGGCAATCGGCAGCAGCAGCGCGCAGGCGTTCGACAAAGGTGACCGCAACGGCGTCATCGTCATCGTGGCGGAACTGCAGGCAGGGCTGGCCAAACTCGCCGCGCGCGTCATTGATGATCTCGGCCATCACCGGGCGATGTTCGCGCGGCGGGTGGGCAACAATGCGGGCTTGGGGGAAATCGGCCACCAGATCCTGCAGGCGGTCGGACCATTGGCGCGGCAGTTGATCGCCGACCACAATCAGAAACAGGAAATCGCCATCGGTCTGGGCCTTGAGGCCGGGCAGGGTGATCGCCTCGAAATGGCGGAACCGCTCTTCCATCCGGGCGCTGTCATAGAGGTAGGCAATGCGGTCTTCGATGCTGTCATGCTCGACCTGAAAGCCGCCAAGACCGGGATAGGAAAACCGGCACAATCCAATGACCTGCATCGCGTTTTACTCCTGTTTGGACCGTGCTACTGCATGTCGCAGCCTTGCACTCCGCCGCCGCTGTTGGCAAGCGGGGTGGCGCTGTTGACAAGCCACGCGACTCCCCATATAGCCACCCCATCTCGGCACCGGGGGTCGCCCCACCGTCGACATCATATTGCTGTGGTCACGATCCGGGCACTTACCGCTCCGATCCTCTGATAACAAACCGCGTCGTAGACCTCGGAATGGCTGCGATCGCGGGTTTTGCGCTTGTGGACGTACCTGCGCAGTAAGATACACCGCATGGGGCCGCCCTCATGCACCAAATTGAGAGCGAAACCGGGGAAGATACCTCTATGCCAACGATCCAACAGCTGATCCGCAAACCGCGTCAGCCCAAAGTCAAGCGCTCCAAGTCGCAACACTTGGAACAATGCCCGCAAAAACGTGGCGTTTGTACGCGCGTCTATACCACCACACCGAAAAAGCCGAACTCGGCGATGCGGAAAGTGGCTAAAGTCCGTCTTACCAACGGCTTCGAAGTCATCAGCTACATCCCCGGTGAAAGCCACAACCTTCAGGAGCACTCTGTGGTTCTGATCCGTGGCGGTCGTGTAAAAGACCTTCCCGGTGTGCGTTACCACATCCTTCGCGGTGTTCTGGATACCCAGGGCGTCAAAGACCGTAAACAACGCCGTTCGAAGTACGGCGCGAAGCGTCCTAAGTAAGAGGATCTATAGATGTCCCGCCGCCACGCCGCTGAAAAACGCGAAGTCCTGCCTGACGCCAAATATGGTGACACGGTTCTGACGAAATTCATGAACAACCTGATGATCGACGGCAAAAAGTCGGTCGCAGAGAGAATTGTCTACAATGCGCTTGATCGCGTTGAAGGCAAAGTAAAACGCGCCCCTGTGGAAATCTTCCACGAAGCGCTCGACAATATCAAACCGTCGGTCGAGGTTCGCTCGCGTCGGGTTGGTGGTGCCACCTACCAGGTGCCGGTCGAAGTGCGCCCCGAGCGTCGTGAAGCTCTTGCGATCCGTTGGCTGATCAACGCCAGCCGCGCCCGCAATGAAAACACGATGGAAGAACGCCTCGCAGGCGAGCTGCTGGATGCTGTCAATTCCCGCGGTTCCGCTGTCAAGAAGCGTGAAGACACCCACAAGATGGCCGACGCGAACAAAGCGTTCAGCCATTACCGCTGGTAAATTCAGAGGCTTACACACATGGCACGCGATTATCCGCTAGACCGCTATCGTAACTTCGGCATCATGGCCCACATCGACGCAGGGAAAACAACCTGCTCGGAACGGATCCTGTTTTACACCGGCAAATCCCACAACATTGGTGAGGTGCACGATGGTGCGGCCACCATGGACTGGATGGAGCAGGAACAGGAACGTGGGATCACCATCACTTCGGCTGCGACCACCACATTCTGGGAACGCACCGAAGATGGCGAAACGCCCGATAGCCCCAAGCACCGTCTGAACATCATCGACACCCCCGGCCACGTTGACTTCACCATTGAAGTTGAACGCTCGCTGGCGGTGCTCGATGGTGCGGTCTGTGTGCTTGACGCCAACGCTGGTGTCGAACCCCAAACCGAAACCGTGTGGCGTCAGGCTGACCGCTACAAGGTTCCGCGGATGGTGTTCGTCAACAAGATGGACAAGATCGGCGCAGACTTCTTCAACTGCGTTGCAATGGTCGAAGACCGTACCGGTGCCAAAGCCGTGCCGGTTGGCATTCCGATCGGCGCAGAAACCGAGCTGGAAGGTCTGATCGACCTCGTCACCATGGAAGAGTGGCTGTGGCAGGGTGAAGACCTTGGCGCGAGCTGGATCAAAGCACCGATCCGCGACAGCCTCAAGGACATGGCCGACGAATGGCGTGCCAAAATGATCGAAGCCGCCGTCGAAATGGACGACGACGCGATGGAAAACTACCTGATGGACGGCGATGAGCCGGACGTCGCAACGCTGCGTTCGCTGCTGCGCAAAGGGTGTCTGTCGCTGTCCTTCGTTCCAGTTCTCGGTGGTTCGGCGTTCAAGAACAAAGGCGTTCAGCCGCTGCTCAACGCTGTGATCGACTATCTGCCCAGCCCGCTGGACGTTGTTGATTACATGGGCTTCAAACCCGGCGATGAGACAGAAACCCGTAACATCCCGCGTCGTGCGGATGATGATATGGCGTTCTCGGGCCTGGCGTTCAAAATCATGAACGACCCCTTTGTTGGCTCGCTGACCTTTGTCCGGATCTATTCGGGCAAGCTCGTCAAAGGCGACTCGATGCTGAACTCGACAAAAGGCAACACCGAGCGTGTTGGCCGGATGATGATGATGCACTCGAACAACCGTGATGAAATCAGCGAAGCTTTCGCTGGCGACATCATCGCGCTTGGCGGTCTGAAGAACACCACAACCGGTGACACACTCTGTGCCAAAAACGATCCGGTGGTTCTGGAAACGATGACTTTCCCCGATCCCGTGATCGAGATTGCTGTCGAGCCCAAAACCAAGGGCGACCAAGAGAAGATGTCGACAGGCCTCGCACGTCTGGCGGCAGAAGATCCGTCGTTCCGCGTCGAAACCGACATCGAATCCGGCCAGACCATCATGAAGGGCATGGGCGAACTTCACCTCGATATTCTGGTGGATCGTCTGCGTCGTGAGTTCAAGGTCGAAGCCAACATCGGTGCGCCGCAGGTGGCTTACCGCGAGACCATCGGCCACGAAGTCGAGCACACCTACACCCACAAGAAACAGTCGGGTGGTTCGGGTCAGTTCGCCGAGGTCAAGCTGATCATCTCGCCAACAGAGCCGGGTGAAGGTTACTCGTTCGAGTCCAAGATCGTTGGTGGTGCTGTTCCCAAGGAATACATCCCCGGCGTCGAAAAAGGCATCAAATCGGTTATGGACAGCGGCCCGCTTGCCGGCTTCCCCGTGATCGACTTCAAAGTGTCCTTGATCGACGGTAAGTTCCACGACGTTGACTCCAGCGTTCTGGCCTTCGAAATCGCGGCTCGTATGGGCATGCGCGAAGGTATGCGGAAAGCTGGCGCCAAGCTGCTGGAACCGATCATGAAGGTCGAAGTTGTGACGCCCGAGGATTACACCGGTGGTATCATCGGCGACCTGACCTCGCGTCGTGGCCAAGTGACCGGCCAAGAGCCGCGCGGCAACGCTGTTGCGATTGCTGCGATGGTGCCGCTGGCCAACATGTTCGGCTACATCAACACCCTGCGTTCCATGTCTTCGGGCCGCGCGCAGTTTACGATGCAGTTTGACCATTACGATCCTGTTCCGCAGAACATCTCGGACGAGATCCAAGCGAAATACGCATAAAGAACGGGTGGCGGGGTTAACCCCGCCCTACCCACCACCGTAGGGTGGGGTTCGCCCCACCATCCGATAGAAAATAAGGGAGCCATTACCATGGCAAAGGAAAAGTTTGCGCGTACCAAACCGCATTGCAACATCGGCACCATCGGCCATGTTGACCACGGCAAAACTACGCTGACCGCAGCGATCACCAAATACTTTGGTGACTTCAAATCCTACGACCAGATCGATGGCGCGCCGGAAGAAAAAGCTCGTGGCATCACCATCTCGACCGCACACGTCGAGTATGAAACCGAGAACCGTCACTACGCCCACGTCGACTGCCCCGGCCACGCTGACTATGTGAAAAACATGATCACCGGTGCCGCGCAGATGGACGGCGCGATCCTGGTTGTGAACGCGGCCGACGGCCCGATGCCCCAGACCCGCGAGCACATCCTGCTTGGCCGTCAGGTTGGCATTCCCTCGATGGTTGTCTTCCTCAACAAAGTCGACCAAGTCGACGATGAAGAGCTGCTCGAGCTGGTCGAAATGGAAGTTCGCGAGCTTCTGAGCGCCTATGACTACCCGGGCGACGACATCCCGATCGTTGCGGGTTCCGCACTGGCGGCGATGGAAGGCCGCGATCCGGAAATCGGCGAAGAGAAAATCAAAGAGCTGATGGCCGCTGTTGACGCGTACATCCCGCAGCCGCCGCGCGCGGTTGACGAGCCGTTCCTGATGCCGATCGAAGACGTGTTCTCGATCTCGGGTCGTGGTACGGTTGTGACCGGTCGTATCGAACGCGGTGTGATCAACGTTGGCGACGAAATCGAAATCGTCGGCATCAAAGACACCAAGAAAACCACCTGTACCGGTGTTGAAATGTTCCGCAAGCTGCTTGATCGCGGTGAAGCTGGCGACAACGTTGGTGTTCTTCTGCGCGGTATCGACCGTGAAGGTGTTGAGCGTGGGCAGGTTCTCTGCAAGCCGAAGTCGGTTAACCCGCACACCAAATTCGAAGCGGAAGCCTATATCCTGACCAAAGACGAGGGTGGCCGTCACACGCCGTTCTTCGCCAACTACCGCCCGCAGTTCTACTTCCGGACCACAGACGTGACCGGCACCGTGAACCTGCCCGAGGGTACGGAAATGGTCATGCCCGGCGACAACCTGAAGTTCGAAGTTGAACTGATTGCGCCGATCGCCATGGAACAAGGCCTGCGCTTCGCGATCCGCGAAGGTGGCCGCACCGTCGGTTCCGGCGTGGTGTCCAAAGTTCTCGATTAATCCTTTTCGGGATTAACCGTTACATGATGCGTGGGGTGGGCAATCTTTGCCCACCTTACACTTTTCGGGGCCGATGAAGGGGCAGGGTGGTCCTGCTTCATCCTCTCGAGACCCAACGCCAATGAAGGCTAAGACCAATGCAAAGCCAAAACATTCGCATTCGGCTGAAGGCGTTTGACTACCGTGTGCTGGATTCCAGCACTCAGGAAATCGTCAACACTGCCAAACGGACCGGCGCCAATGTGCGCGGGCCGATTCCGCTGCCGAACAAGATCGAGAAATTCACTGTTCTGCGTGGCCCCCACGTGAACAAGAAATCGCGCGACCAGTTCGAAATCCGGACTCACAAGCGCCTGCTCGACATCATTGATCCGACCCCCCAGACCGTGGACGCGCTGATGAAGCTCGACCTGGCCGCTGGTGTGGACGTCGAAATCAAGCTGCAAGCGTAAGGAGGGCATGAACATGATGCGCTCTGGTATTATCGCTAAAAAAGTCGGGATGACTCGCCTCTTTCAAGAAGATGGCAAGCAGATCCCCGTAACCGTTCTGCAACTGGACAGCCTCCAGGTCGTGGCACAACGTACTGCGGACGAGCACGGCTATACCGCCGTTCAGCTTGGCGCAGGCACAGCCAAGGCAAAGCGGACCAGCCAAGCGATGCGCGGCCACTTCTCGAAGGCCAATGTTGCGCCCAAGCGCAAGGTTGCCGAGTTCCGCGTTGCCCCCGATGCAATGATTGGTGTGGGTGAAGAGCTCACCGCCGACCATTATTTCGAAGGTCAGTTCGTTGACGTGTCCGGCACGTCGATCGGTAAAGGCTTCCAAGGTGCCATGAAGCGGCACAACTTTGGCGGTCTGCGTGCGTCGCACGGTGTTTCGATTTCGCACCGTTCGCACGGCTCCACCGGTCAGTGTCAGGATCCGGGCAAGGTCTTCAAAGGCAAGAAAATGGCCGGTCACATGGGTGCGGTGCGTGTCACCACACAGAACCTGCAAGTGGTGAAAACCGATGCAGACCGTGGCCTGATCATGGTCAAAGGCGCCGTTCCCGGCTCCAAAGGCGGTTGGGTGACCGTTCGTGACGCGGTGAAGAAGCCGTTCCCGGACAATGCCATTCTGCCCGCGGGTCTGAAATCTGCTGCTGAAGCGGCTGCCAAAGCCGCCGACGAAGCCGCCGCCGCCGCAGCCGCAGAGGCCGAAGCCGAAGCAAAGCGTCTTGCTGAAGAGCAAGCAGCTGCTGAAGCCGAAGCGCTGAAGTCTGCCGAGGCCTCGATCGAAGCCGAGAAGAAGGAAGGCGACGAATGAAACTCGACGTAATCAATCTCGACGGCGGCTCTGCCGGTTCTGTCGAGCTGGACGACGCCCTGTTCGGTCTCGAACCGCGCGCCGACATCCTGCACCGTGTGGTGCGCTGGCAGCGTAACAACGCGCAGGCCGGTACGCACAAGGTCAAGACGCGCTCGGAAGTGAGCTATTCGACCAAGAAGATCTATCGCCAAAAGGGCACCGGTGGCGCACGCCACGGCGCGCGTTCGGCTCCGATCTTCCGCGGGGGTGGCGTTTACAAAGGCCCGACCCCACGGTCGCACGGCCACGATCTGCCCAAAAAGGTCCGCAAGCTGGGCCTGATGCACGCGCTGTCGGCGAAAGCCAAAGCCGGGCAACTGGTTGTGATCGAATCCGCCGCGTCCGAAGGCAAAACCAGCGCGCTGGCCAAACAGATCCGTGATCTGGGCTGGAAACGCGCGCTGATCATCGACGGTGCAGAGATCAACGAAGGTTTCGCGCAAGCTGCGCGCAACATCGAAGGTCTGGATATCCTGCCGTCGATGGGCGCAAACGTCTATGACATCCTCAAGCGTGACACTCTTGTGCTCACCAAAGCGGCTGTCGAAGCTCTGGAGGCTCGTTTGAAATGAGTGCGAAAGCAGAACATTACGACGTGATCCGCAAGCCGATCATCACCGAGAAAACCACAATGGCGTCCGAACATGGTGCCGTGGTTTTTGAAGTGGCGATCGACGCCGCCAAACCCCAGATCAAAGAGGCCGTTGAGGCGCTGTTTGGTGTGAAGGTCAAAGCGGTGAACACCACGATCACCAAAGGCAAAGTCAAACGCTTCAAAGGCCAAATCGGCAAGCGTAAAGACGTGAAAAAAGCCTATGTGATGCTCGAAGAGGGCAACACAATCGACGTGACAACCGGGCTGTAAGCCCTGCGGTGGGTTGCAAACCCACCCTACGGAAATTTGAGAGGCTCCGCCGAAAGGTGGGGCCTTTTTCAATTGGCGTCGAAAAGCCGTTGCCAGTTTTGCCGGGCATGGACCACCCGAAGAATGCGCAGTGCCTCGTCTTCCACGCGATAGAACATCAGGTGTTCGGCGGCACGGTAGACCCGTGTGGGATTGGTAAACTCGGTGCGGATGGGCGCGATTTCCGGCATGTCGCAGAGCAGGGCAAAGCTCTTGTTGAGATCCGAGAGATAGCGATCCGCATGCGCAAAACCCCAGGTTTGGGCGCTGTACTGCCAGATCGCCTCCAATTCGGCCAAGGCTGTCGATGTGATAACGAGGGGAAGCGGGCTAATCCGCTCCATGCTTAGTGTGCATTTTCGCAAGGAACGCATCGAAGTCGAACGGCTGAGGCGGGCCGCTTGCCTCTGCCTCGTCCAGCAAAAACTGAAGCTCTGCGATGGCCTGTTGCCGCTCTTGGTCGAGCCGGATCAGGTGGCGGACATAGTCGCTGGTATTGCTGAAGGCGTGGTCCTTCAGCCGGGCTTCGACCCAGTCTTTCATCTGATCGGGGAGGGAGACGTTCATGGTGGCCATGTGGGGAAGGTAGAATGGATGGCAAAGTTTGTCAAATCGGTGCGCGGCCGGTAACTTGAAATGACGACTTTTTCGTGTGAGGGTTCCAATGAATGCGTTCATCGGACGAAGAAATTGATATACATTTTAAAGTTCATTTTTGGATCACCGCTGCGAGAAGACGTGGCTGTTTTCATTTCCCCAAACCATGATTCCATGAAGCGCTGCTCAGATTTTGCCGCAGCAATTTTGAGGCTGGGCGCATTGATGTTGTTACTCGCTTATTCTCTCGAAAATGGCGCATTGGAGTTCTTTAATAGTGTCGACGATCGCAACTTTAGAGGTTTATCAAAACTCATTTTTTTCGGTTTCATCGCGTTTCTGTTCTGCGTACTTTTTGCGCGAACTTTGACGTATGTAATCGGAGCCGGAATGGCTTTTCTTTGGGGGATGTTTCCAGAGGGGTATCTCTCGGGGGTCGGCTTGCCGCAAAAGGAAGGCGTTGAACTACTAGATTCTCGCTCTGCGCGCTTTAAATACAAGCTGATCTTAACCCTTGTTTTGTTTTATGTTATTTCAGTTATGTTGGGCAGCTTGTTCGGGATGTTTTTTATCGTCTTAGAGATCGAGCAATTCCTACGGAAAAATGGATAGGCAGCTTTCCGGTCGGCTTCACTTGACCCCACACCCCCCATCCCTTATCAGACCCCATCCGCACCGCCCCAGATTCGTCTGGGGCGCTTGCGTTATGGCCGCAAGGCACTTCGAACCGGGCACCTACGGGGGCCTATAACTTGGGCACCTACGGGGGCCTTCAAACATAGCGGGGCGCAACACACGCCCTCGCATTGCTAAACGGAAGACAGAAAGCATGGCACTTAAGTCGTATAAGCCGACGACGCCGGGCCAGCGCGGGCTGGTGCTGATCGACCGTTCGGAGCTGTACAAAGGACGCCCCGTCAAAGCCCTCACCGAGGGTCTGACGAAATCGGGTGGCCGGAACAACACCGGACGTATTACATCACGCCGCCGTGGTGGTGGGGCAAAACGCCTCTATCGTATCGTGGATTTCAAGCGCAACAAACTCGACGTCAAAGCCGTCGTAATGCGCATCGAATATGACCCTAACCGCACCGCGTTCATCGCGCTGGTCCAGTACGAAGACGGCGAGCAAGCCTACATCCTTGCCCCGCAGCGTCTGGCGATTGCGGACACGATTGTTGCAAGCCAAAAGGCCGATATCAAGCCGGGCAACGCGATGCCTTTCTCGGGCATGCCGATCGGTACCATCGTTCACAACATCGAACTGAAACCCGGCAAGGGCGGCCAGATCGCACGCGCCGCCGGCACTTATGCCCAGTTTGTTGGTCGTGATGGTGGCTACGCTCAGGTTCGTTTGTCCTCGGGCGAACTGCGCCTCGTGCGTCAGGAATGCATGGCCACCGTTGGTGCCGTGTCGAACCCCGACAACAGCAACCAGAACTTCGGTAAAGCCGGCCGTATGCGTCACAAGGGCATCCGCCCGTCTGTGCGTGGTGTCGTCATGAACCCGATCGACCACCCTCACGGTGGTGGTGAAGGCCGGACTTCGGGTGGTCGTCACCCGGTGACCCCATGGGGCAAGCCGACCAAGGGTGCGCGCACCCGCAACAAGAACAAGGCGTCGCAGAAGCTTATCCTGCGCTCGCGTCACGCCAAGAAGAAGGGTCGCTAATATATGTCGCGCTCTGTTTGGAAAGGCCCCTTTGTCGATGCTTACGTGCTGAAAAAAGCCGAAGCGTCGCGCGAATCCGGTCGTAACGAAGTTATCAAAATCTGGTCGCGCCGCTCGACGATCCTGCCCCAATTTGTGGGTCTGACGTTTGGCGTGTACAACGGCCGGAAGCATATCCCTGTCAACGTCAGCGAAGACATGATTGGTCAGAAGTTCGGTGAATATTCGCCGACACGGACCTATCTTGGCCATGCCGCCGACAAAAAAGCGAAGCGGAAGTAAGTCATGGGCAAGGAAAAGAACCCCCGCCGCGTGGCCGACAACGAAGCAATGGCAAAACTGCGCATGCTCCGGACGTCGCCGCAAAAACTCAACCTCGTCGCTGGTCTGATCCGTGGCAAAAAGGTTGAACGTGCGCTGACCGATCTGGCGTTCTCGAAAAAGCGGATTGCTGCGGATGTGCGTAAGTGCCTCCAATCGGCCATCGCCAATGCCGAGAACAACCACGGTCTTGACGTGGACGAGCTGATTGTGGCCGAGGCCTATGTTGGCAAGAACCTGATCATGAAACGCGGTCGCCCTCGGGCCCGTGGCCGGTTCGGCAAGATTCACAAGCCGTTCTCGGAAATCACCATCAAGGTGCGTCAGATCGAGGAGCAAGCCTAATGGGTAACAAAACCAATCCGATCGGCATGCGTCTTCAGGTCAACCGCACCTGGGACAGCCGCTGGTACGCTGACACCAAAGACTATGGTGATCTGCTGCTGGAAGACCTCGCAATCCGCGATTTCATCCACGAAGAGTGCAAACAGGCGGGTATCTCCCGTGTGATCATCGAGCGTCCGCACAAAAAGTGCCGCGTGACGATCCACACCGCCCGTCCTGGTGTCATCATCGGCAAGAAAGGTGCAGACATCGAAGGTCTGCGCAAGAAAATCGCCTCGATGACCGACAGCGAACTGCACCTCAACATCGTTGAAGTGCGCAAGCCCGAGCTTGATGCCCGCCTCGTTGGCGAAAGCATCTCCCAACAGCTCGAGCGTCGTGTGTCCTTCCGCCGTGCGATGAAACGTGCCGTTCAGAACGCCATGCGCATGGGGGCCCTGGGTATCCGGGTCAACGTCGCGGGCCGCCTAGGCGGTGCCGAGATCGCCCGGACCGAATGGTACCGCGAAGGTCGCGTGCCTCTTCACACCCTGCGGGCCGATATCGACCACGCACATGTCGAGGCCATGACCGCCTACGGCATCATCGGGATCAAGGTCTGGATCTTCAAAGGTGAGATCCTCGAGCATGACCCGCAAGCGCGTGACCGCAAGGCACAGGAACTCCAGGACGGTCCGGCCCCTCGTGGTGCCGGTGGCCGTCGCTAAGGGAGAGTAACCAATGCTACAACCCAAACGCACCAAATTCCGCAAGATGCACAAGGGCCGGATTTCCGGCGAAGCAAAAGGCGGTAGCGACCTGAACTTTGGCACTTATGGCCTTAAGGCGCTTCAGCCTGAGCGTGTGACTGCACGCCAGATCGAAGCTGCACGTCGTGCCATGACCCGTCACATGAAACGTCAGGGCCGTGTCTGGATCCGTATTTTCCCGGACACACCTGTCACCTCCAAACCCACCGAAGTTCGGATGGGTAAAGGTAAAGGTTCCGTGGATTATTGGGCCGCCAAGGTCAAACCCGGCCGCGTGATGTTCGAAATCGATGGCGTCAACGAAGACATCGCGCGTGAAGCGCTGCGTCTTGCTGCGATGAAGCTGCCGATCAAGACTCGCGTCGTGGTTCGCGAAGACTGGTAAAACGTGGCGGTGGGTTGCAAAACCCACCCTACGGACCAAAGCCCCCGTCGAGCAATCGGCGGGGGCTTTTATTTTTTCGAGTATTCAGCAGGTAAACGGGATGTGTAGTACTGCGAAATAGACCGTTCCCCATTTCCATCATTGGCAGTTTTCGACGCTTTTCACGACCTGTGAATTTGAGGTTTTTACGATATAGGTGCAAAAGCAATCTTCGGATAAAACTTGCCTTATACTTGGTCGATTATGTATCGATTGCAGGGACAGTACACCGCCACGGAAGTTGCATGGGGCCTAAAAATGGGTCTACGTATGAGGCTGAGCTGATTTGCATAGGAATTATGCTCAAATGTTTCTTGCGGAATATGAAAGAAATCGGGAGGGGCTGATGATTGCGTTTAATAGAAGCATTTCTAATGGCAGTAACTATGTGCTTGTCAGCTGGGACAGTTTTGGCTGACCGTGGGCAGGCGCTCGCATGGGCGGACTATTTAGCACTTGGGGAGCAATGTCTCTTGGATGGCCAAGAGGGTTGGGACCAGGGAGACATTCGTGTTCTCAATATGGTCTTGATACGCGCAGTGGGGGGCAACGAAAGCGACGCGTACGCCGCTGCTGAACGATACGAAGATAATTCGGTGCGACATTCCGAGGATCGCAAGAATCAGGTCAGTTGGTTTGTGTCTGAGTGCAAAAAAGTTCTCGGGGCTATCGGCGATTAGACGTGTTCGATTTCGGCTCGAAGCCGACGTCCATCAAGATATCCTGCGCCTCAGTCGAACTTCCGCGACGGTGCCAGAACCTTGGCCTCACCGATCAGCACCTTCTTACCATCGACCGCGCAATGGCACTCCAGCGTCACCCGGCGTTTGGCGTGGTCGATGTCGGTCACCTTGACCTCGGCGTAAACCATATCACCGGGCCGCACCGGGGCGAGGAACTTCAACGTTTGCCCCATGTACACCGTGCCGTGGCCCGGGAGCTGTTCACCGATCACCGCAGAGATCAGCCCAGCGGTGAGCATGCCATGCGCGATACGGCCCTCAAAGATCGTGTCCTGCGCATAGTCGTCGTCCAAATGCACCGGGTTGCGGTCGGTCGAGATCTCGGCAAACATTTCGATGTCACGGTCAGTGACCTGCTTGCGGATGTACCGGGTCATTCCCATTTCGATATCTTCGATGCAGATCGTTCCGCGGGGCATATTGTCGAACATCTGGGGCTCCATTGCACGGCCTTCGAGTAATAAGTGCGTAGCTTTGCGTGACTATTGGTAACTTTATTACTTTGCGACTGCAGAAATTTCAAGCATTTTCCGCCAAACCGCGCCTTTGGTCGCAGTCTGTGGGGCCTGTGGACAGTGGGTCTCGTTGGAGTTGTGGGGACTAAAACAGCAAAAGCCCCCGTCGCGGATGCGTCGAGGGCTTTGCTTTTCAGGTGTTTGCGCAGTTTGCTCTAGCGCAGAAAGCCGATGGTGTAGCTTGGGCTGATCTGTTCCTGCGCCAGATAGGCTTTCAGCGCTTCCGGCTCGGGTTGCTCTTTGGTGCGGGTCTCTTCGGCGGCCAGACCGCCCGAGATGAACAGGCTGTCGATGTCTTCGCCCATCGCTCCGTCAATATCGGTATGCGGCCCGTCGCCAATCGCGAGGATCGCGGCATCGCCCACGCCGGGGCGAATCTCGGCCAGACGGCGGCGCGCGAGGTCATAGACCGGCGGATGCGGCTTGCCGAAATACAGGCTGCGGCCACCCATTTCGGTATACAGCGCCGCAATCGCCCCGGCGCAATATTCGCGAGTTTCGCCCCGGTCAACCACGATATCGGGGTTGGCGCAGAGCAACGGCAGGTCTTTTTGTTTGGCCAACAGCAGTTCGGGCCGCAGAACTGACGGCTCGGCCTGGGCATCAAACGGACCGGTGCAGACGATGCCCTCGGCCTCGTGCAGCGACACGCGTTCAATCTCGACCGGGTCGTTGATCAATTGCAGCGGCCCAAAGAAGCGTTCGTCAGACGGCGCACCGATGTGAAACACCTTTTTGCCCACCGCGCCGGTGAACATGGCCGCGCGGGCGCTGTCGCCGCTGGTGGCAATGGTGTCCCAGGCGTCATCGGGCACGTTAAAGGCACGCAGTTGGTCGGCCACCTCATCGCGCGGGCGGGGGGCGTTGGTCAGCAAAACGACGGTGCCGCCCCGGGCGCGAAAGCCTTGCAAGGCGGCGACGGCGTCGGGGAAGGCGGTGATCCCGTTGTGGACGCAGCCCCAAAGGTCGACAAAGGCGGCGTCGTAGCGGTCGGAAATCTCGGACAGGGACTGGATGATCTGGGTCATGGGGGCCTCATTTGCAGGGTTACCCAAGACTTAGGGCAAGTACGGGGCTGCTTCCAGCCCCGCTGCCATTGTAACGCGCGCAGAGAGCCGATCAGCTCTGCAACGCCTCCCACATCTCAACGTCGCGCTGCGCCGTCCAGATGCGCGGGGTATCGAGGCCGCGGGCCTCGTCATAGGCGCGGGCAACGTTGAACGGCAGGCAATGCTCATAGATCGCATAGTCGGCGAACTTGGGATCACATTCGGCGCGCACCGCGTCCCAGGCTTCCTTGAGGCTGCCACCCCGCGCCGCAACACGCGCTGCCGGACGATAGGTGCTGCCGACGAAATCGCGGGTGTTCTCAATCGCTGCGTTCACCATCTCGCGGCCGATCAGGGCATCGCCCCGGCCGGGTGCGATAGCGTCAACGTCATAGGCTTTGATCGCGTCCAGCGTACGGCCCCAGTCGCCAAAATGGCCATCGCCGCAATAACAGGCCGAGTGGTATTCAACGATGTCACCGGTGAACATAACGTTCTGATCCGGCACATGAATCACCGCGTCACCGGCGGTATGGGCGCGGCCCAAGTGGCGAATATCGACGCGGCGATTGCCAAGGTAAACGGTCATGCCATCGGAAAACGTCGTGGTGGGCCAGGTCAGGCCGGGGATGCTTTCATGCCCCTCAAACAGGCGCGGGAAGCGTTGGAATTCGCTGTCCCAATCTTCCTGCCCACGTTCCACCACCATCGCGCGGGCGGTGTCGGACATGATGATCTGATTGGCGCCAAAGGCCGACGCGCCCAGCACCCGCACCGCGTGATAATGGGTGAGCACGACGTGGCTGATCGGCTTGTCTGTCACCGTACGGACGCAATCGATCACCTTGTTCGCCAGCCGGGGCGTGGCCTGCGCCTCGACGATCATCACGCTGTCATCGCCGATGATGACGCCGGAATTGGGGTCGCCCTCGGCGGTAAAGGCATAAAGCCCCTCGCCAACTTCGGTGAAGGAAATGTTCTTTTCTGACATGTCACCCTGAGAGGCGAAGGCTTTGGCCATATGTCTGGTCCTTTTGTCGAATGCGCCGGTGTCGGCGTTGGAGAGTGTGGGCAGGTGCCGGGAGGGCTTAGCGCGCGTAGGGATCGGTTAGCGCAGGCAGCAGCGTGCCAGAGCAGGCACCGAAGCCGATCTGATAGCCGTCGCCGTGCGCCGCGCCGTGCAGGGTGAGCGTATCGCCGTCTTCGAGAAAGCTGCGCTCTTCGCCGGTGTCGAGGGTCAGCGGCTCCTTGCCGCCCCAGCTCAGCTCAAGCAGTGAGCCGCGTTCGGGCTTTTCCGGGCCAGAGATCGTGCCCGACCCCAACAGATCGCCGGGGGTCATCGGACAGCCGCTGGTGGTGTGATGCGCCAATTGCTGCGCGGCGGAATAATACATCGCATTGTAATTGGTGCGGGTGATGGTGGTGGCGTCTTTGCCCTCGGGCGCCAGCGTGACCGACAGGTCGATGTTATACAGCATCGGCCCAGCGTCGCGCAGATGCGGCAGTAGCTCGACCTCGCGGGCGGGGGTGTCACAGCGAAACGGCGACAGCGCCGCGCTGGTCACGATCCACGGGCTGATCGTGGTGGCGGTCGCCTTGGCCTGAAACGGGCCGAGCGGTTGGTATTCCCACGCCTGAATGTCACGCGCTGACCAGTCGTTCAGCAGGACGTAGCCAAAGATCATCGCGTCCGCTTCCTTGACCGTCACCGGCCCGTTGGACGACTGGCCAACAATCGCGCCCATCTCCAACTCAAGGTCGAAGCGGGCGCAGGGGGCAAAGCGCGGCGCATCATCGTTCGGGCCTTTCAACTGGCCCCAAGGGCGGCGCACCGGCGTGCCCGAGACCACGATCGAAGAGGCGCGACCGTTGTAGCCAATCGGGATGTGCAGCCAGTTCGGCGGCAGGGCGTTTTCAGCCCCGCGAAACATTGTGCCGACGTTGGTGGCGTGGTGCCGCCCGGCGTAAAAGTCGGTGTATTCGCTGACAAGGAACGGCAGGTGCATGTCTGCCTTGGCCCGGTCCACCAGCAGCGGCTCGACGCTGGGACGGGCTTCGCTGCCCTCGGCCAAAAGGCCAGTCAGGGTGTTGCGCAGCCGTTCCCAAAGCGCGGGGCCTTCCTCCATCACCTCGTTCCAGAACGGCACATCAAACAGCGCGGCGGTGTCGAAATCCAGCAGCCCAAGGTCTTCTGCCGCCTGACAATCGAGGATCTTGTCGCCGATGGCCACACCACAGCGCGGGTCTTCGTCGCCGACAGAAAAAACGCCATACGGCAGGTTGTTGAGGGGGAAGGGCGTGTCGGGCGCATTGGCGCTGTCGACCCAGCTTTTCATCAGGGGCATGTGTCTTCCTTTGCTATTCAGTCGTGCGGGCAACCGTGCGGGCAGCGGTCATTTCGGGGCGTCGGGTTGCGCCTCGGGCATGGCGCGGGAGAAGGCGTTGATTTCTTGGCAGCGGGCGTCAATCTCGACCAGCCGGCCAAATGGGGCAAGGTCGACCCCCCAGCGCCGGGCGTTGTACATCTGCGCCACGAGGCAAAGATCGGCAAGGCCCGGCGTCGCGCCAAAGCAGAAGGGCGTGTCGGGGCGGATCATCTGGGCAAAAGCGGTAAAGCCCTCGGACATCCAATGCAGCATCCACGCTACGGCGTCGTCCTGGCTTGGCCCGAAGGTTTTGAAATGGTTGACCACCTTGAGGTTGTTGACCGGATGGATATCCAGCGCGATTTGATGCGCCGCAGCGCGGACCTTGGCGCAGGCCACCGGATCTGTCGGCAGCAGCGGCGGCTCGGGGTAAACCGCCTCAAGATAGTCGAGAATGGCAAGGCTTTGGGTCAGCACAGTGCCATCGTTAAGCACCAGCGACGGCACGCCTTGGCCGGGGTTGAGCGTGGCATACTCCGGCGCGCGCTGGTCCCCGGCGATGAGGTCGACCGGGGCGATTTCATAGTCGATACCCTTGAGGTTCAGCGCCGCGCGCACCCGGAACGAGGTGGTCGAACGCCAGAAGGAATAAAGCTTCATGAGCGGTCTACCAGCGCCCGAAAGCTGCCAAATATCATACGCTTGCCATCCATTGGCATTTCGGTGGTGCTGCCCATGCGCGGGTCGTCAAACGCGGTTTTCATACAGGTGTCGCGGGTGGCCTTGTCGGGGAATTCCATCCACGAAAACACCGCCACTTCATCGTCCTGCAACTGCACCGCGCGGGGGAACGAAGTCACCTCGCCCTGTGCCAACCCCTCGCCAACGCAATCGACAACGCGGGTTGCGCCGTGGTCGAGAAACACCTGCGCCATGTCGGTCGACCACGTTTCATACTCCGCAAGGCGGGTCTGTTTGACCGGGATCACCAAGCCTTCGACATACATCGCGTTATCCCTCGTCACGGTTGCGTTCGTTGCGATTGCGGCGCTGCACCGCGACCACCAACAGCACAAACCCGGCCAGAACCGGCAGGATCACCAGCAGTTTCAGCGCCGCGCCGCTCATTTCTTCCCCGGCGTGCCGTCGAATTTCTTCTCAAGCGAGGTCCAGCAGTCGATGTAATCGTCCTGCAACGGAGCCTCTTTCGCGGCAAATTCAGTCAAGTGCTGCGGGAACCGGGTCTCGAACATGAAGGACATCGTATTGTCGAGCTTTTCGGCCTTCAGCTCCGCATTCGACGCGCCTTCAAAGGCGTTCCGATCCGGCCCATGCGGCAGCATCATGTTGTGCAAAGACATGCCGCCGGGCACAAAGCCTTTCGGTTTTGCATCGTATTGGCCGTAAATATTGCCCATCAATTCCGACATGATGTTCTTGTGATACCACGGCGGGCGAAAGGTGTCTTCCGCCACCATCCAGCGTTCGCGGAACAGCACGAAATCGATATTCGCGGTGCCCGGCGTGCCCGACGGCGCGGTCAGCACGGTAAAGATCGACGGATCGGGGTGGTCGAACAGGATCGCGCCGACCGGGCAATATGTGCTGAGATTGTATTTGTAGGGCGCGTAATTGCCATGCCAGGCCACCACGTCGAGCGGGCTTTGCGCAATCTGCGTCTCGTGGAACTGGCCGCACCACTTGATTGTCAGGGTCGAGGGCACCTCGCGGTCTTCAAACGCCGCCACCGGGGCCTTGAAATCACGCGGGTTGGCCATGCAGTTGGCCCCGATCGGGCCACGGCCCGGAAGCTCGAATTTTTGGCCATAGTTTTCGCAGACAAAGCCACGGCACGGCCCGTCAAGCACCTCGACCCGGTAGACCAAACCGCGCGGAATAATCGCGATTTCGCCGGGTTCCAGATCGATGATTCCCAGCTCGGTGGCAAAGCGCAGCTTGCCTTGTTGCGCCACCACCAAAAGCTCGCTGTCGGCGGAATAAAAGTAGGCGTCTTCCATCGACCGGGTCACCAGATAGATATGGCTCGCCATGCCGATCTGGGTGTTCACATCGCCCGCCGTCGTCATCGTGCGCATGCCGGTCAGCCAGGTCAGCGGCGTGTCACTCATCGGCAGCGGATCCCAGCGGTATTGGCCAAGGCTGGTCACATCCGGGTTGATATGGGGCGCGCTGTGCCACTGCGGCAGGTCAATCTTGGTATAGCGGTGCGAGTGTTTGACGGAAGGTCGGATGCGATAACACCAGGTCCGTTCAGGGCGCACATCGGTGAAGGCGGTGCCGGAAAGTTGCTCGCCATAAAGGCCATAATTGCACTTTTGCGGGCTGTTCATGCCTTGCGGCAGCGCGCCGGGCAGAGCTTCGGTTTCGAAATCATTGCCGAAACCGGGCATATAGCCGGGGAGCGTGCCAACCGGCGTTTGGTCTTGGGTCAGCGGGGCGGCGTTTGGGGCGGCTTGTGGTAAATCTTTCATCTCGCATCCTCCAGTTGCCGTGAGAGATAATAGTTGTTTTTGTAACTAACAACGGTTAACGCAGCCCCATGACAGAAAAAGATGACTTCGATTTGCAGCTATTCCTGCCGTATCTGCTCAATCAGGCGGCTGAGGTGTCTTCGACTGGCTTTCAGCAGATCTACAAGGATCGCTACGGCATGCTGCGCACTGATTGGCGGGTGCTGTTCCACCTCGGGCTGTATGGCCGGATGACGGCGCGCGATATTGGGCGGGTGGCCAAGGTGCACAAGACCAAGATCAGCCGCGCGGTGGCCAGCCTTGAGGCGCGGCGGTTTCTGTCAAGGCAAGAGGATGCGGCGGATCGGCGGGTCGAGCATCTGATGCTGACGGCGGCGGGGCAGGCGGCCTACCGCGACTTGTATGATGTCGCCCGGCGCTATGATGCGGCTCTGGTGGCGGATTTGCAGCCCGAGGAGGTGGCGGTGCTGCGCCGGGTGCTGACCCATCTGGCGGGGGTCGAACGGCTTGGCTAGCGGTCTGCGGGGGTAAAGCGCAACACACCAGCGTCACGTTCCTCGCCGCCGGTGTCAGACGGATGCGCGGTGCCGTCATGTACCACCACTTCGGTAAAATCAAACGGGCTGAGGCCGGTGAGGCAGGCGGCGTTGATGCCAAGCTCGCCCTGTGGGAATCGGCGTTCGTGATGGGTGTAGATGCCGCAGGTGGCGCAGAAATAGTGCTTCGCGGTGTGGCTGCCGAATTGATACAGCGTGAGGTTGTCCTGCCCGGTGAGGAAGCGTAGGCCGCCCGCTGGTGCCGTCAGCGCCACCGCGCCGCGCATCGCACAGAACGAGCAATTGCAGCGGCTGGCGCTGGCGCGGCCTTCGGGCGCGAGTGTGACACGAAACCGCACGGTGCCGCAGTGGCAGGCGCCGCTGTGGCCGGTTTCGATCTTGGTCGGTTCAATATCGCTGGCGTCGGTCATGGCCGGAGGGTAGCCTTGGCCCCCGATGCCCCGCAATCCGAAAAGAGGCCCCATGCAAAACCCCGGTTTCCTGCGCGCGATGAAACGCGGCGAAGAGCCCGCCGTCGACGCCCTGTTGCGCGCGGCCTTTGGTGGCGAAGACGAGGTGCGGCTGGTGGCCAAACTGCGCAAAGCGGGGGCGATTGCGGGGGAAAGCGTGCTGCCGGGGCCGGAGGGGCCGGTGGGCTATTTCGCGCTGTCGTCGATGGTCGCGCCCAAGGGCTGGCTGTGCCTCGCGCCGGTGGCGGTGGACCCCGCGTGGCAAGGCAAGGGCTATGGGCGGCGCATGGTGCGGATGCTGGTGGGCTGGGCCGGAGCAGCGCAGCAAACGGTGGTGGTGCTGGGCGATCCGGCATTCTACACCGCCTGCGGATTTTCCCAACCTCGGGCGGCTTCGCTGACCTCGCCGTACCCGGTGGAGCAGACGTCGATCCTGCGCCCCGGATCGGATGTGCCAAGCGACACGCTGACCTATCCGCCGGCCTTTGGCTGAGCCGACAATCCGCCCTTGCCAAAGGCTGGGCAATCGGAGCAAGTCGGCCCCATGTATACCGCCAAAAATGCCAACCCGCCGCTGGCCATCGCACTCATGCTCTGCGCCACTGTCTTCATCGCCTCGTCCACCGCCTTTGCCAAGGCGCTGGGCACGGGCGTGCTTGGCGATGGACTGCATCCGCTTCAGATCACCTTCGGGCGGTTCCTGTTTGCGGGCTTGTTCTTTGGCCTGATTGTCGCGGTGGTACGTCCTAAGTTCACGCGGGTGCACTGGCGGTTGCATGTCGCCCGTACCTCTTGCGGTTGGGGCGGTGTGACGCTGATGTTTGCCGCGGTTGCTGCGATTCCGTTGGCCGATGCCACGGCGATTTCATTCCTCAATCCGGTGATTGCGATGCTGCTCGCGATCCCGCTTTTGGGCGAGCGGGTGGGGCCGTGGCGCTGGGCCGCCGCCGCATTGGCCTTTGCCGGGGCGTTGATCCTGTTGCGCCCGGGGTCTGGCGCGGTCCACCCCGGCGCGCTTTTGGCGTTGGGGGCGGCGCTGATGCTGGGGCTTGAGGTGATCTTTATCAAGCGGTTGACCGGGCGCGAGGGGCCGTTGCAGGTGCTGTTTGTCAACAATCTCATCGGGTTGACCATCGCGACACTCGTGGTGCTTCCGGTTTGGGCCCTGCCTACCGGGCCGCAGTGGCTGGGCATGGCCGGTGTCGGGCTGTCGATGGCGCTGGCGCAGAGCTGTTTTCTCAATGCCGTGGCGCGGGCCGAGGCGAGTTTTATCGTGCCGTTCAGCTATGGCACGCTGATCTGCGCGGCGGCGATCGATTTCACGGTGTTCCACGTGACGCCGGTGCCGACCTCGGTGCTGGGGGCGGCGGTGATCATCGCGGGCGGCGTTCTCTTGGCATGGCGTGAGGGCCGCGCGACGGGCCGGGCCACCGCACCGCAACCGGGCGTGAAGTGACCCGATCCATCAATGGATCGGTGCCGATCTGTTAACAGATCGGGAGGGCCGAGAGGCCAGCGCCGTGATGCGGCGCCATGGGATTGGAGGCGACCCGATCCATTAATGGATCGGAACCGATCTGTTGACAGATCGGGCGCGTCACGCCTTGAGGCGGGTGCCTTTGCGGAACATCTGCAGGGCCACCAAGCCCACGGTGATGACTGATGCGACCGACACTGCCAGACCCAAAACTGGTGAGCTGTCGGAGACGCCGATCACGCCATAGCGCACCCCGTCGATCAGGTAGAACATCGGGTTGAACCGGGTGATCTCGTGCAGCACCGGCGGCAGGGCCTCGACCGAGTAGAAGGTGCCCGACAGAAACGCCAGCGGCGTGACGATGAAGTTGGTGATCGCCGCCATTTGATCAAACTTCTGCGCGTAGATCCCCGCAAGGATGCCAAGTCCCGACAGGAACGCCGCCCCCAACACCGCAAAGCACAGCGCAATCAAGGGATGCGCCAGCCCGATCCCCAGCACCAGCCACAGCGCGGCGGAAATCACCACCGCCACCACCAGCCCGCGCACCACACCGCCAGCGAAATACCCCAACACCAGCTCCAGCGGCGACAACGGCGGCATCAGGGTGTCAACGATATTGCCCTGCACCTTGGAAATCACGATAGAGGACGAGGTATTGGCAAACGCGTTCTGCAGCACCGTCATCATCAGGATGCCCGGCGCAATGAAATGCGTAAACGGCACGCCCATCACGTCGCCCCGCTGTGGCCCGATGGCAATGGAAAAGATCAGCAGAAACAACCCCGCCGTCACCAGTGGTGCCAGCAGAGTCTGGGTCCAGACCGCCAGGAATCGCTGGATCTCGCGCTGGCACAAAGTGCCCAGCCCAAGCCAGTTGATCCGGCCAAAGCGGCGTGCGCCCATCTCGGGGGCTGCGTATGTCGTGGGCGTGTCGTGCATGGCTCTCTCCCAACCGCGATTCGCGGCCTTGTAACTCAGACGCCAGTGATTAGAATAGAGCCCAAACCGAAATAACAAAGGCGGCCCGCTGTCGAGGCCGCTTTTTCTCGTAAGGATGATCCATGGCCTGGACCGATGAACGCGTCGAATTGCTCAAGAAGATGTGGGGCGAGGGGCAATCCGCGAGCCAGATCGCAAAAGAGCTGGGCGGGGTGACACGCAACGCGGTGATCGGCAAGGTGCACCGCCTTGGCCTGTCCAACCGTGCCGGTGCCGGCCCCGCAGCCAAGCCTGAGCCCGCCAAAGCCCCCAAGGTAGAAGCCAAGGCCAAGCCCGCGCCCAAACCTGAACCCAAGCCCAAGCCGGAACCGGCTGTGGCCGTCGAAGAACCCGCCGCCCCCCGGCCGTCGACGCCGGCGCGCCGCCAGATCATTCCCGCAGGCCAGCCGCTGCCGCCGCAGCCCTCGGCCAACGAGATCAGCCCCGAGGCGCTGGCCCGTGTCAGCGAGATCGAGAAGAAAGCCAAGCGGCTGACCTTGATGGAGCTGACCGAACGCACCTGCAAATGGCCCGTGGGCGATCCGGCGACGGATGACTTCTGGTTCTGCGGCCTGCCCGTGAAACAGGGCAAACCCTATTGCGAAGCGCATGTCGGCGTGGCGTTCCAGCCGATGTCGTCGCGCCGGGACCGCCGCCGGTAATCACCGCGCGCTGCGTCAGAGTCGCACCAAATTGCAAAAGGCCGGGCATGTCGCCCGGCCTTTCGTCGATTATAGCTTGGGGTAAGTCTGCGGCCTCTTGGGGCCGCACCCGTGTCTCAGTTGCCGCCGAGCAAATTGCCAAGGCCTCTCAGAAGCTCGGTTTCCACCTTCTGCTTCACCGCCCCTTCAAGGCTCTGGCCCTCCACAGCCTCAAGCCCCAGTTCCTGGGCCACGCGCGTGCGCACCTCGGCCTCCACCTGCTTTTTCTCGTTGGCAAAGTTCATCTCGACCGCCTTCGCCAGATCGGCTGAAATCTGTGGACGCGACCAAGGCCCGCGAATCCGCACCGGAATGGCAAGCCCGCGGCCCTCACGCGCCGCCAGAATGCGCGGGGTAAAGACATAGTCGATGGTCTGCTCATACAGGTTCACCCAGCCGTTGCCCTCGGCATTCAACGCTGCAAGGATCAGCGCCAGATCGTCGCTTTCCAACCGCCCCGACGCGATATCCCAACTGGCCCCGAGGCTGTCAAAGATCGTGGTGCCGCCACTGCCATTGCCGCTGCGCATCAGCTGATCCAGATCGATGCCCGAGATCACGCCCCGCCCGAATTTCATCGCGCCGGTGCCCTCTAGCGAGCTGACCAGCGCGTCAAGCGAGCCGCCCGAGGCCAGAAACTTGATCTCGGCATCGGCCTTGCCCGAGAGCCGGTCTGTCCCGGTCAGGTCCAGCAGCAGGGCCTGCGCCGCGATATCGCGCCCGGTCAGATCGCCGCCGACGGACAGGCCATTGCGATTGTTGATCACAAATTGGCCGGTAAAGCTGCCGTCATAGCCCGCAAGTTCGCGAATCGAAAACACCGCGCGGGCGTTTTCGAGGGTGGCCAGAACGCGGGCCTTGCCAAAGGACATCGTGCCAAGATCGACCGCGGTGGCGTCAATCAACACCTCGCCATCCAACATCCCCAGCGCCGAAGCGTCGATGGGCGCGGTGGACCAGCCCTTGGATGCGCTTTTGGCGCCGCCCGATTTACCGCTGTCGCTCAGGGCTGACAGGTCGAGATCACCGGCAGAAAGCTTGCCATTCACCCGGGGTTTGCCCGCAAGAAACACATCAAGATCACCGGTCAGCCGGTTCTGATCCAGCGTCGCGGTCAGGCTGCGCAGCGACAACCGCTGATCGGCGTCGAAGGTCAGATCGGTGCGCGCGCCAATGGCACGGCCAAGCCCCTGCGGCAGGTCCACCGCGCCAAGGCCAAGCGCCGCCAGAAAGCCGGAGGTCGACGAGAGATCCGCGCTCAGCTTGCCTTGGGCTTCGGGCACCAAACTGACCTTGCCGTCAAACGTGGCCTGACCACCCTGGGTGCTGATCCGGGCCGAGATCGGATGCGCGCCACCGGCCATGAAATTGAGCGGCGAGGTCAGCTCTGCCGTCACCGTCACGTCCTGCCCCGCAGGCCGCAGCACAAGCTCCAGATCGGCGGCCCCCGCAGGATCGGGCCAACGCAGGGCAATGTCGACGTTGCGCAGATCAAGCGGCGTGCCGCCCGCGTCATCAATTCGGATCGACCCGCCCTTGATCGTCAGGTCTTCGATGCTGACCCGTTTGACCCCGGTGCTACCGCCCGACGTGGCCGCCGCCGCCCCGAACTGCCAATTGGCCCGGCCATCGGCCTGGCGTTGCAACAGGATCTGCGGCCGCTCGGCATAGAGCCCCTTTACCCGAATATCGCGTTGCAAAAGCGGCAGGGTTTCCAGCGCAATCGTCGCGGCGCGCGCCTGAAACATCGGCGTTTCCTCGGCCCAATCGGCATTGGCGATGGTCACCGGCCCGGTGCTCACGCCCAGAACCGGGTAAAACGTCATCGAGACATCGCCCGCAATTGTCACCCTGCGCCCAAGCTGCGCCGACAGTTGATCCGAAGCGATCCGCGCGAGCCGGTCACTGGGCAAAAACAGCAGTGATCCCACCGCGACACCCACCACCAGCAACGCCAATCCAATCAGGCGAATGATCCATTTCATCGTGTAAACTCCCTGCTCTACATGCCGGACGGGTGCGCCCCGTCTCATTCTGTCATTGTTGCTGCCGAACAGTGGCCCCATTCGCCGCAAGGTCAAGCAGAACCGCAGCTAGGGCCGGGTGACGCGCGCATTGTGATAGGTAATCCAGACCGGACAGCCGAAAAACCGGCCCAAAAGACAAGCGCCGCAAAAGAACCGGCCCGCAAGACAAACCCGGAACAGGGTCCGGGCCAGTCAAGCGGGCCAGTCAAGCGGGCCAGTCACGCAGGCAGCTCACGCGGGCAGTTCACGCCCAGCGGCAAGGCAGGGCTCAGCGCCCGCCGTTGTTCATCGCCGCGCGGGTGACGCCTGCATCTTTGATCTGCGCATCACTCAGCCGCTGCATATGCTGGCGTTGGCGATAGGCGTGATCGGCGGCGGCAATCCAGTCCAGGGCGCGTTTGACCAAACGGCCCCAACCGGCTTGGGCGGTCGCAGGGCGGTGGGTGAGGGTGCGGCGGGGGGTGTGGACGTTTTGCATGACGGTGATCCTTGCGATGGGGGTGAAATCCGATGTCCCCACTTTGCTCACCCCGCGCAAAGCCAGCGCAAAATCACGGGTGCAAAGCTGTGACGGGCGTGCAAAACTTGCGTAAAATCCACCCGCGCCCCCGTAAAAACCGCACCACCACAAGGGAAATCGCCGCTTATGCCCGAACTGACGCTGCATTTGCGTGGCCCGCTGCGGGTGACAGACCGGAAGGATCGCCCGGTCGAGGGGCTGTCGCGCCGGGCGCAGGCGCTTTTGGCCTGTCTGGCCAACCAGCCGGGGATGCGGGCGGAGCGGGGGTTTCTGACAGAGCTGCTCTGGAGCGACCGCTCCGAAGATCAATCGCGCGCCTCATTGCGGCAGGAATTGTCGGTGCTGCGCCGGGTTTTGCCCGAAGAAGTGTTGGCGGCGGATCGCCAAGCGGTCTGGCTGCGGGCGGATTCGGTTGCGGTGATCGATGCCGGGGCAGGGGTGTTTCTCGAAGGGTTCGATCTGGCGTCGGACGGGTTTGAGGGGTGGCTGCGCGATGCGCGCGCCGCCCGCGACGATGCTGCCCCTGCGCCTGCCTCTAGCGCGCCCCGGGGCGAGCGGCCCACCTTGGCGGTTCTGCCGTTTGAGGAGTTCGGCGCGCCCGAGGCCGACATGTTTGCCGATGGTGTGGTCGACGAGATCACCAGCGCGCTCAGCCGCTGCCAAGAGTTCCACGTGATCGCCCGCCAATCGGCCTTTGCCCTGCGCGGTCAGGACATTTCGGTGCCCGCTGCGGCCACCCGGCTGGGCGCGGATTACGTGATCGAAGGGTCGGTGCGGCGCGCGGGCGAGCGGGTGCGGATCTCGGTGCAGCTTGTGGGCGGCGGCGATGGCCATACGCTGTGGTCCGAGCGGTTTGACGACCGGCTTGATGATCTGTTTGATCTGCTCGACCGGATCGCGGCGCAGGTGGCGGGGCAAATCCTGCCCAATCTGCGCGCCGCCGAAATTGCCCGCGCCCGCGCCCGCCCGCCGCAGGACCGCACCGCCTATGAGCTGGTGCTGACCGCGCTGCCGCACTTCTGGGCGCACCGGGCCGAGGAAAACCGCCGGGCGATCACCCTGTTGGATCAGGCGCTCGCACATCAGCCTGATTACGCCCCGGCGATGGCCTATAAGGCGTGGTGCCACGCGCATCAGTGTTGCTACACGTGGACAACCGACGGCGCGCCAGACCGGGCCGCTGCGGCCGATCTGGTGGCGCGCGCGGCACCGATGGTGCAGGACAATCCGGGCGCTTTGGTTGCGATTTCCGCCACGTGCGCCCTCGCGCTCAATGATTTTCCGCGCGCGCGCACCTTGGTCGACCGGGCCTTGCTGCTTGATCCCAACAACGCCTGGGGCTGGCTGCGGCTGGGGTGGACGGCGGTTTATGTCGGGGAGTTCGACACCGGCATGGCCGCCTTTGACCGCTATGACCAGCTTAGCCCGCTGGATCCGTTCCACTTTAACGGCTTGTTCGGGCGCTCTGCTGCGTTGCGGGCGCTGCGGCGGTTCGACGAATCGGTGGCGCTGTGTGAGCAGGGGCTGCGCGAAGGCACTGGCGTGACATGGGCCTATCGGATGCTGTTTGGCACCCACTGGCTGGCCGGGCAAAAGGAAGAAGCGCTCGCGGCGGCGCGCAAATGGCGCGCGGCTTATCCCGACATCACGCTGGATATGGCGCGCAACCTGATGCCGAAATGGGAGCATGACCCGGACTATTCCGAGGCGCTGCGGGTGCTGTGGGATGAGGTTTGATCGCGAAGAGGGTGGCCGTTTGCTGACCTACATTTCGACTGAGACCGGCCCGGAACAAAGGCGAAGCCGCCGGGCCAGCGGCGGCCCGCCCCCCGGGCTGCCGCTTTGGCTGATCTGAACGCAACGGTCGAAGGATTTCGAATTTTGCTGGGATAAAGTGCCTGACATGCACGTCGCGGCGGCATCCCGAAGCCAGCCGCTGGCCCGGCGCGTTGTGCGGAGGGACGCACCCCAACCGCAGCCGCGTCAGGCGTTCTTGCTCAGCCGGTTTTCAAGCACGTCAAACGGCACGCCCGGTTCATCCTTGGCACCGCGGATCACCAGCGAAGTCTTGACCGAGGCCACATTGGGCGCGGTCAGCAGATCGCCGGTCAGAAAGCTCTGAAAGCTCGACAAATCGGGGGCCACGCATTTGAGGATGAAATCGACCTCGCCATTCAGCATGTGGCACTCACGCACCAAAGGCCAAGCGCGGCAGCGGTCTTCAAAGGCCGACAGGTCGCTTTCGGCCTGGCTGACCAGCCCGACCATGGCAAACACCTGCACCTCGAAACCCAATTCGCGGGCGTCAATCTCGGCGTGGTAGCCGCGAATATAGCCCTGCTCTTCAAGCGTGCGCACCCGGCGCAGGCAGGGCGGGGCCGAAATCCCGACGCGGCGCGCAAGCTCAACGTTGGTCATGCGACCATCCGCCTGAAGCTCTGCCAGGATTTTTCGATCAATGGGGTCAAGTCGAGTGCCCGGCATGTAGTCCTCCGCCAGATTTGCGTTTGTTATAGCACCTTGCGCTAACTGCGCAATAATATTTCGCAATTACGCAATATTCTATTTGCGTGCAACGATTTGCTGGTGCCTTGGTAAAAATTTAACCGCTCGCACCCTAGCATGACGGGGTTGCGTGGCCTTTTCGTTCGGGCGCGGGATCGCTATATGCGGCCTCTGACACTGATACGCAAGCCGGAGGGCACCCCATGGCCGAGACACGCCACACCAAAGTTCTGATCATCGGTTCCGGCCCTGCGGGCTATACCGCTGGCGTCTATGCCAGCCGCGCCATGCTGTCGCCGATCCTTGTGCAGGGGATCGAGCCGGGCGGCCAGCTGACCACCACCACCGAGGTCGAAAACTGGCCCGGCGATACCGAGGTACAAGGCCCCGATCTGATGGTGCGGATGGAAGCGCATGCAACGGCGATGGGCACCGAGATCATCGGCGACATCATCACCTCGCTCGATACATCGTCGCGTCCTTTCACCGCCAAGGGCGACAGCGGCACCACCTATACCGCCGACGCGGTGATCCTTGCCACCGGCGCACGCGCCAAATGGCTGGGCCTGCCGTCGGAAGAGGCGTTCAAAGGCTTTGGCGTGTCGGCCTGCGCCACCTGTGATGGCTTTTTCTATCGCGGACAGGAAATCGTAGTGATCGGTGGCGGCAACACCGCCGTGGAAGAGGCGCTGTTCCTGACCAACTTCGCGTCGAAAGTGACCTTGATCCACCGCCGCGACGAATTGCGGGCCGAGAAGATCCTGCAAAACCGTCTGATGAAGCACCCCAAGATCGAAACGCTGTGGTTCCACCAGTTGGAAGAGGTGTTTGGCACCGATATGCCCAAGGGCGTCGAAGGCGTGCGCGTCAAGAATGTGAAAACCGGCGAGATCACCGAAATCCCCTGCAAAGGCGTGTTTGTCGCCATCGGCCACGCCCCGGCAACCGAGCTGGTTAAGGACGTGCTCGAGCTTCACAACGGCGGCTATGTCAAGGTTGAGGCGGGCAGCACCCGCACCTCGATCCCCGGTGTTTTTGCCGCGGGCGATCTGACCGATCATGTCTATCGCCAAGCGGTGACCAGCGCCGGCATGGGCTGTATGGCGGCGCTTGATGCCGAGAAATTCCTCGCCGAGCATGAAGAAGCGGGCGAGCCGGACCCGGCGGCGGCGGTCGAGCCGCAAAACGCCTGAGGCCAGCGCCTCACATCCTGCCACCCACGAAACCGGCATGCCGCGCGCGTGCCGGTTTTTCGTTTGGGGCAGGGGTAAAGGCTTGCGCTGACGTCAAAGCGGCAATTCGCCCAAAAAGCTGCGCCGCGGCAAAAAGGGGGTTCCCTGAGGGCAGATGTCGTGGCATGTGTTCAGCGTTGAACATACTTTGAGTCGCTTATTATGGCACCCGCCAAGGCAAAACCGATCACCGATGAGGAGGGCCAGACCTTCCGTCTCTTGCGTCAGTTGGATCTGGCGCCGGATGCATCGCAGCGGTCGATCGCCGAGGCGGTGGGCGTGTCGCTTGGCACCCTGAACACCCGGCTCAAAACTGCGGCTGCGGCCGGGTTCATTAAAATCAGCGAACGCTCGGGCCCTGATCGGCGCCAAAGGTTCGCTTATGTGCTGACGTCCCGCGGGGCAGCCGAGAAGAACCGGCTGACCGACCATTTTCTGGCCGGAAAATTCGCGGAATACGAAGCGCTCCACGCCGAACTGACGGGCACCTCAAGTCGCCTTGTCCCTATCAAACACAGGACTGAATTAATGCAGAATAACCTGGCACCGATCCCGGAACTTTATGTTTCCTACGAAAGCGCCCAGAAGCTGAAAGTCGAAGCCGCCGATTTGGTGAGCCACGACCTTACCCCGCGCCAGATCTGCGATCTGGAACTGCTGATGAACGGTGGCTTCAACCCGCTCAAGGGCTTTTTGACCGAAGAAGATTACAACGGCGTTGTCGAAAACATGCGCACCGCCGATGGCGCGCTGTGGCCGATCCCGATCACGCTCGACGTGTCCGAAAAGTTCGCTGAAAAGTTGGAAATCGGTCAGGACATCGCCCTGCGCGATCAGGAAGGCGTGATCCTCGCCACCATGACCGTGACCGACCGTTGGGAGCCCAACAAAGCGCGCGAAGCTGAAAAGGTGTTTGGTGCCGATGACAGCGCCCACCCGGCGGTGAACTATCTGCACAACACGGCGGGCAAAATCTATCTCGGTGGTCCTGTCACCGGCATCCAACAGCCCGTGCACTATGATTTCCGCGCCCGTCGCGACACGCCCAACGAATTGCGTGCCCTGTTCCGCAAGCTGGGCTGGCGCAAGGTTGTTGCGTTCCAAACACGTAACCCGCTGCACCGCGCGCACCAGGAACTGACCTTCCGCGCCGCGAAAGAAGCCCAGGCCAACCTGCTGATCCACCCGGTTGTCGGCATGACCAAACCCGGCGACGTTGATCACTTTACCCGCGTGCGCTGCTATGAAGCCGTGCTGGACAAATATCCGGCGGCGACCACCTCGATGTCGCTGTTGAACCTTGCGATGCGTATGGCTGGCCCGCGCGAAGCGGTGTGGCACGGTCTGATCCGCGCCAACCACGGCTGCACCCACTTCATCGTTGGCCGCGACCACGCCGGCCCCGGCAAAAACAGCCAGGGCGAGGATTTCTATGGCCCCTATGACGCGCAGGACCTGTTCCGCGAGCATCAGGCCGACATCGGCGTCGAAATGGTTGATTTCAAACACATGGTTTGGGTGCAGGAACGCGCGCAATACGAAGCCATCGACGAGATCGAAGACAAGGATGACATCACCATCCTCAACATCTCGGGCACCGAACTGCGCCGTCGTCTGCAAGAAGGTCTGGAAATCCCCGAGTGGTTCTCTTTCCCTGAGGTGGTCAAGGAGCTGCGCAAGACCAAGCCGCCGCGCGCCCAGCAGGGCTTTACCGTGTTCTTCACCGGTTTCTCCGGCTCGGGCAAATCGACCATCGCCAACGCGCTTATGGTCAAGCTGATGGAAATGGGTGGCCGTCCGGTGACTCTGCTTGATGGCGACATCGTGCGGAAAAACCTGTCGAGCGAGCTTGGCTTCTCGAAAGAGCACCGCGACCTCAACATTCGCCGCATCGGCTATGTTGCCTCTGAGATCACCAAGAACGGCGGCATCGCCATCTGTGCGCCGATTGCGCCTTATGCCACCACCCGCCGCGCGGTGCGTGAAGATGTCGAATCCTTTGGGGCCTTTATCGAGGTGCACGTCGCCACCTCGATCGAGGAATGCGAAAAGCGTGACCGCAAAGGGCTGTACAAGCTGGCGCGCGAAGGCAAGATCAAGGAATTCACCGGGATTTCCGACCCCTACGATGTGCCTGCCAACCCCGAGCTGAGCGTCGAAACCGAGAATGTCGATGTCGACAACTGCGCGCATCAGGTGATCCTGAAGCTCGAAAGCATGGGGCTGATTGCCGGTTAATCGCCGCAGCCTTGCCGAAAATAGAGAAAGCCGGGCTTTGGGCCCGGCTTTTTCATGTGTGAGCTTGCAGATGCTGGCCCAAGCCTCTGATTGTGTCGCCTGACTGCGTCGCGGCGCTTCAGTGGACGGCGACTGGGGCCATGTCATGTTCGCGGGCGAGGGCAAAGGCCAGTCTGCGGTTGGCCACCAGGGCGAGCTGCTCGCCGTCTTCGCGGTGAACCGAGTACAGGATCTCGGCGTCTCCGGCCTGATCGCGGACCTCTTGCGGCAGATCAGCCACCGCCACAGGTTTGACATAGACAATATTGAGCGGCATGGCGTTGCCGAAATCATAGTGCGTGTTCATGACGTTACCCTTTTCTGATATTGATGGTTTGCACCACCGTGTTGGGCCGCTGCAGCGTGAGGTCGACGTGCAAAAGCCCGTTCTCCATCACCGCTTCGCCGACTTCCACACCATCGGCGAGCACGAAGCTGCGCTGGAACTGGCGGGCGGCGATGCCACGGTGCAGAAACACCCGTTCGCCGTTGTCGTCGCGCTGGCGGCCGCGGATCACCAGTTGGCGGTCTTCGACGGTGATCGACAGGTCGCCTTCGCCAAACCCGGCCACAGCCAGCGTGATGCGATAGGATTGGTCGGAGGTTTGTTCGATGTTGAAAGGCGGATAGCCTTCGTTACCGGTTTTCGCCGTGCGTTCGAGCAAGCGTTCCAGCTGCTCAAACCCCAGCATATGGGGGTATGAGCCCAGGGTCAGTTTTGTCATGACACGTCCTTTGGCAAAGCGACATCTCTTGCCCGGTCCCAACAGCGGCAACCGGATCGCAATAAATATGGTGTGGCAACCAAAGAGGTGCAAGACCTTTGCCAAAACCAGTGTGACCGCTTATCTTGAGGGTCTGCCCCTGACGGAGTCTGGCCGAATGAACATGCAAACCGAACTCGCGATGAAGACCGAAGAGGTTTTGCGTGTCGAACTCGAGGTTTTCAAACGCGAACACCGCGATCTGGATGAGGCGATTGATGCGCTTCAGGGGGAGGGACGGGCGGATGCGCTGACGATCCAGCGGCTTAAGAAGAAGAAGCTGTCGCTGAAGGACCGTATCGCGCAGATCGAAGACAGGCTGCTGCCGGATATCATCGCCTGAGTATAGGACGCGACGGGTTGTTGAGCGCGTGCCTGATCCATTGATGGATCAGTACCGATCTGTTGACAGATCGGCGTGGCGCAGAGAGGAGGCCGGACACCTGACGGTATTCGGGCGAGGGTCTGTGGCATTGCCCTCGGGACGCACTTGGCTATAGTGCGCGCTCCTGAACATGAGGAACAGCATGACAGAGCCGGTTGTGGGCATCATCATGGGCAGCCAGTCGGACTGGCCCACCATGAAGGAAGCCGCGGAGATACTTGATGAATTGGGCGTGCCCTACGAGGCGCGGATCGTGTCGGCGCATCGCACGCCGGACCGGCTTTGGGACTATGGCAAAACCGCCGTGGACCGGGGGCTTCAGGTGATCATCGCTGGGGCCGGCGGTGCCGCGCATTTGCCCGGTATGATGGCCTCAAAAACCCGCGTGCCGGTGGTTGGCGTGCCGGTGCAGACCAAAGCGCTCTCGGGCGTTGATTCGCTCTATTCCATCCTGCAAATGCCACGCGGTTTTCCGGTGGCGACCATGGCAATCGGCGGGGCCGGGGCCAAGAACGCCGGGCTGATGGCGGCGGGCATCCTCGCCCTGCAAGACCCGGCTTTGGCCACACGGCTGGACGACTGGCGCAGCGCGCTGGCGGCGTCGATCCCGGAGGTTCCCGTCGATGAGTGAAGCTTTGCCACAGGGCGCGGTGATTGGCATTCTTGGCGGTGGGCAATTGGGGCGGATGCTCTCGGTCGCGGCGTCGCGATTGGGGCTGCGCTGCCATATCTATGAGCCGGGGGCCAACCCGCCTGCAGGCCAAGTGGCCGATCAGGTGACAACCGCCGGATATGACGACGAAGCAGCGCTGCGGGCCTTTGCCGAGAGCGTCGATGTCATCACCTATGAATTCGAGAACATCCCGACCGAGGCGCTCGACATCCTTGAAACCCTGCGCCCGATCCGTCCGGGGCGTGAGGCGCTTCGGGTCAGCCAGGACCGGTTGATCGAGAAGGACTTCCTAGAGGGTCTCGGCCTGACCATCGCGCCGTATGCCGACGTGACCGACCGCGCCTCGCTGGACGCTGCGATTGCCCGGATCGGCACGCCTGCGATTCTTAAGACCCGGCGGTTTGGCTATGACGGCAAGGGGCAGGCGCGGATTATGACGCCGGACGACGCCGAACAGGCACTGGCGGATATGGCGGGCGCGCCTGCGGTGCTGGAAGGCTTTGTCAGCTTTTCGCGTGAGATTTCGGTGATCGCGGCACGCGGCGTGGACGGCGAAGTGGCCTGTTACGATCCCGGCGAGAATGTGCACGAGGGCGGCATCCTGCGCACTACCACGATCCCGGCCGAGATCCGGCCAATGATGCAGGCGGACGCGGTGCTTTTGGCGGGCCGTATCCTCAATGCGCTCGATTATGTCGGCGTGATGGGGGTGGAGCTGTTTGTCACCGACACCGGCCTCGTGGTGAACGAGATTGCGCCGCGGGTGCACAACTCGGGCCATTGGACGCAAGCGGGCTGTACTGTGGATCAGTTCGAGCAGCACATTCGTGCGGTGGCGGGATGGCCGCTGGGCGACGGCGCGCGCTATGCCGATGTAGTGATGGAGAACCTGATTGGCGATGACATGGACCGCGTGCCCGAGATGGCCCGTGAAGCCAACGCCAGCCTGCATCTCTATGGCAAGGCCGAGGCCAAGCCGGGACGCAAGATGGGGCATGTGAACCGGGTCCAGCGCGCGGCTGCCAAGTAGCACGCGTACGGCGCGGTTTTTAATTGGCGCGCCTCTGGCGAAGTTTTAGAATTGGCGCGCCTCTGGCGCGACTCTACGCCTCGGCCCCCATCCTGTCCTTCCCCCGTGGCCGGGGGAAGGGAGATTTTGGCGGGCCTACCCCGACTCTTTTTGTATGCGCAGTTTTGGCAGGCCGGGGGGTGTCAGGGTTCCGAAGCAGTAAGCAGGCGGGAGGCGGTTTGGCCGCTGAGGTAGGTGAAAATGCCGCCGCAGAGCGTGGCTTCGACCCGGCGTGAGGACGCATCGAGGATCACCAGATCGGCCCGCAGACCGGGGGCGAGGGAGCCGCGATCGTCGAGGCCCAGAATCGCGGCGGGATTGGTGGAGATCATCTGCCAGGCCTCGGCCAGATCGGCCAATCCAAGGTCGACCAGCTCCCAGATTGCATTGCGCGGCGCCGGATAGTGGTAATCCGAGGCCAGCGCAGTGCAAAGACCGGCCGTGACCAACTCGCGAGCCGAGACCATGCCCTTGTGGCTGGCCCCGCGCACCACGTTTGGCGCGCCAAGGATAACCGGATGTGTGGCGTCAATCGCGGCACGCGCAGCCTCTTCAGTCTCGGGGAATTCGCTGATGGTCACGCCGCGCTTGGCCCAGATCGCCCGCTCGCCACACGCGGCTTCGTCATGGCTGGCCATGCGCACGCCGCGCGCGGTCAGGTCAGCGCAGAGCTGGTCGAGGGCGGCAGGAACCCGCGCGCGTTCGCTGTGCAGCTTTTGCATCAGCGCCAGATGCGCCTCAGGGCTGCGGCCAGATTTCAGCGCGGTGCCGGTCAGGCGTGGAATGCTGCGGCCCGCTTCAAGACGGGCATGCGGCAGGTGATCGTTGAACGCGAGATAGCGGATGGCGTGTCTGTCGATCAGCTCCAGAACCGCTGGGAAATCGTCCGGCATATGGGTTTCTAGCCGCAGCTGCACATGCAGATCGGTGTCCACCCGTGGCCGTGCAATTGCCAGCGCGTCCAGCATCTTAGTGGCGAATTCGGGGCTGCGCAGCCCGCCCTCCCAGGAATAGAACTGCGCCAGAATGGCGGTGGTGATGCCATTGGCGGCCAGCTCAGCCTCAGCCGAGATCAGACCGGTGGCGAGGTTCTTCATTGCGCCGCGACGGGGGGCAAGGTGGCGCTCGAACCCATCGCCATGCAGGTCGACAATGCCGGGCAGGATCAGCTTGCCGGGGAGGTCAACGCGCCGCGCCGCGCCTTCGCCAATCCGGCCATCGGTCACAGACAGCGGGCCTGTGCGCAGGCCGTCGGGGGCCAGCCAGTCGGCCCCGGTAAAGGTCAGGTCAATTGTCATCGCTCTCGCCAAACAGGGCTTCGGTCAGGTCCATATCGGGGTCGAACCGACCTTCGCGCAGGAACAGCAGGGTCTGCTGCATCACAAACGGGTTGTTCATCATGAAGGTGTGGGTGACGGGCAGAGTGATGTGCCAATCCATGCCGTCCACACGGGTCGAGGCGACCGAGACCTTGCCATCATCCGGCCCCTCGATCAGCGACGAAAAATAGGGGTTGAGCGACCGGTTGCCGGCAATCACCCCAAGCTCGGCCTCGACCTTGGGCAGTCGCGGCGGCAGGCTTTTGTCATCGGTGCCAAGCTGAAGTCCGGCAGGGCCGTTGACCCATGCAAACAGCTCGATCCCGCCAAGTTCATCGACCAGCTCGCTGCCGTGGTTGGGCGGGGCGAGCATCACCACACGGCCCATATTGGCCGGTGCGCCGTGGTCGCGCAGCCAGACCCGCAGCAGGATGCCGCCCATCGAATGGGTGACGAAATGGGTGGTCTGATCGCCACACTCGGCGATGGCCTGCGGCAGGGTCTCGCCCACCAGCGTTTCGACATCGGCTGAGGTCGAATCGTAGAATGGCAGCACGGTGTTATAGCCCTCGGCCTGCAACACCTGATCCATCACCGCAAAGCTATAGCCGCTGCGCGCCAGCCCATGCAGCAGGACAACGCAGTCCGCGTGGGCAAGGCCGGGCAGCAACATGAGGGTGAGGGCAAGCAGGATCCGCATGGCGCTCAGATAAGCTGCGGGCCGGGCGGAGGGAAGGGCTGACGTGACGGATTACTTGGCGCGCAGCGACAATGCCACGCCGCCGAGCACCAAAGCCGCGGCCAAGGCAAAGCGCAGGGTCAAAGGCTCGGCCAGAAACACCATGCCGCCCGCCATCGCGATGATCGGCACGGTGAGCTGCACCACTGCGGCGGTGCTCGCGCGCAGCAGCGGCAGCACGTTGTACCACAGCGCATAGCCAAGACCCGAGGTGACAGCGCCCGACAGCACCGCCAACAGTGCGCCGCGCAGATCGGTGCCGTCGGGCCAAAGCACAAACGCCACCACGCCCAGCGGCACCGACCACAGGAACGACGCCGCCATCGTGGGCAATGGCGCGCCAGAGCGGCGACCAAGCAGCGAAAACAGTCCCCATCCCAGTGCTGCCGCCAGCATCAGCGCCGCCCCCAGCGGATCGGGGCGTTCGGCGCCCGGACCCATCAGCCAGACCAGCCCGGCAAAGGCCACCACAGCGCCAAGAATGCGCAAAGGCGACAGCGGTTCGCGGGCAAAGACCGCGCCGAGGAACATGGTGATCTGTACGCCGCCAAACAGGATCAGCGCGCCGATCCCGGCGGGCAACGTCTGATAGGCAAAGGAAAACCCGAGGATATAAAGCGTTAGCGTCGCCACACCGGGCCACACCGCCACCTGCGGGCGCAACGCGCCAGATTGGCCGCGCAACATCACCATCAGGGCCAGCAGCGCCGCCCCCGACGCCAGCCGGATCAGCGCGAAACTGGCCGGGCCGGTGGTGCCGCTCTCCAAAGCCAGTCGATTGAGCACCGAATTGGCGGCAAACGCCACCATGACAAGCGCAGTCAGCGAGATCAGGCGCATGGCCCCTCCGTCGGATGTTCAGGGTCGGAAATACTGGAAAAGTCGGGCTTAGGTCTGGTCGCGCTCAGGATCTTCGCGCTCGGGAATGATCTGCTGCAGGATGCCGACCGAGGCCAGATACAGGGACGTCACCATCAGCCCCCAATGCGCCCAGCTTTGCGGATCGAAGTTCACCCAAGCCGCCCAACCGGCAAAAAACGTCCAGGCCAGCGCCACCGGCAAAGACACCTGCCGCCAGCGTTTGGTGCGCACCGGGTGGATGAACTTCAGCGGCAGGAACATCGCCACCGCGCAGATCAGAACCGTCGCAAGGATCACCGACGGGGCCGGGGCGATGGCGAACATCACAATCACCACCATGTTGAAACACCCGGGGAAACCGGCAAAGGAATTGTCCTTGGTCTTCATCCCGGTGTCGGCAAAATACAGCGCGCTGGCAAAGGTGACGACGATAATCGCAAGCCAGCCGGGCCAACCGGGCAGCAGGCCGGACTGAAACAGCGCAAAAGCCGGGATGAACACATAGGTCAGGTAGTCGATGATCAGGTCGAGCAGCACGCCGTCAAACCGTGGCGCGTTGGTCTTGACGTCATATTTGCGCGCCAAGGGGCCGTCGATGCCATCCACCGCAAAGGCCACCACCAGCCAGACAAACATCATCGGCCATTCGGCCTGCGCCGCTTCAAGCAGGGCGAGCATGGCGAAAACGGCACCGGTCGCGGTCAGCCAATGGATCGAAAGGGCGCGAAAACTGTTCATTGTTCTGTCATCCCCGATATGGCCGATGGATTCAATGGGGCGTGGGGTCTGTGCCGGTCACGCGGGGCATCCTGGGAACAGGGGGCTTTGGGTGACGCGGTGTGGGCCCTTGCCGTGGATCCCGGACATAGAACAACTGATCGCCCCGTCAGACCAGCGCAAACCGGGGGTGCTCCGCGGACCTCCGCAGCCAGACAAAGCCGTGTCATATCACAGTAAATTGAGCCTGCACCTCGGCCGAAAGCAGATTCCATTTGCCGGGACGGGCGCGGGGCAGGTACTCATGTGCAACTGTCCTCGACGGACAGACCAAAGGGAGGAAACCATGATCAACACACGCAAACTGGTGCAGTGTCTGGGCGCAACCGCGCTTGTCACAGGACTTGGGGCCGGGGCCGCACTGGCGCAGGAGGTCACGCTGCGGCTGCATTCTTTTCTGCCAGAACAGGCCAATGTGCCCAAAAACCTGCTGATCCCTTGGGCCGAAAAGGTCGAGGCAGAGTCAAATGGCCGGATCGAAATTCAGCTGTTTCACGCGATGGCGCTGGGCGGCACGCCGCCGCAACTAATGGACCAGTTGATTGATGGCGTCGCGGATATCGTCTGGACGCTGCCGGGCTATACGCCGGGTCGTTTCCCGCGTGCCGAGGTGTTTGAACTGCCCTTCACCATGACCGATGCCGAGGCAGCCAGCCGCGCCTATTGGACCTTGGCGGAAGAGACCATGATGGCGGACGATTTCAAGGATTTCCATCCAATTGCACTGCATGTGCATGGCCCCGGTGTGATCCATTCGGCTGACCCGATCGAAAGCGTATCGGACCTCAACGGTGTCAAACTGCGCGCGCCGACCCGCGTGACAAATCAGATGTTCAGCGCGCTGGGCGCAACCGCCATCGGCATGCCGGTGCCCGCGGTGCCCGAAGCCCTGTCAAAAGGCGTGATCAGTGCGACGGTGATCCCGTGGGAAGTGACCGGCGCGCTGAAAGTGCCGGAATTGGTGACAAACCACACCGAATTTGGCGGCGATACCGCGCTTTACACAGCGGCGTTTGTCTTTGGCATGAACAAGGCCAAATACGACGCGCTGCCCGATGACCTCAAAGCGGTGATCGATGCGAATTCGGGCGTTGAGACGTCGGCTTGGTTCGGGCGCCAGATGCAGGCGGATGATGGCCCGTCGCGCGAATTGGCGCTGGATTTGGGCAATAACGTCATCACCCTGACGCAAGAACAGACCGAAGAGTGGCGCACCGCCGCCCAAGGCACCGTTGACACTTGGATTGCGGAAATGGACGAAAAGGGTCTTGATGGCACCGGCCTGCGCGCCCGCGCGCTGGAATTGATCGACGCATCGTCGATGTAAAATCAAAGCCCCGGTGCCCAGGTGGAGCCTGTGCGGTGCCGGGGCTTTTTGGTGCCTGAAATGCGGGAGCACGCAACATGCTAAGTACGATGGATCGCCTCGCCCGGGTGACGGCGCTTATGGGCGGGCTGGTGCTGTCGGCTCTGGTGGTTCTGACCTGTGTCAGCGTGCTGGGCCGGGGGCTAAACACGCTGGGCCATTCTAGTGTCTTGAGCGAGGCGCTGGGCGCTGCGCTGATCGGCTGGGGCGTCGGTCCGGTGTCGGGCGATTTTGAACTGGTCGAGGCGGGGATCGCTTTTGCGATCTTTTCGTTCCTGCCGTACTGCCAGTTGCACGGCGGCCATGCCACCGTGGACATTTTCACCCAAGCTTTGCCGCGCCGGGCCAACGCCTGGCTCATGGCCTTTTGGGAGGTGGTCCTGACGCTTGTCATCTGGCTGATCACCGTGCGGCTGTTTGCTGGCATGATGTCAAAACTTGGCAATGGCGAGACGACATTCCTGCTGCAATTTCCGGTCTGGTGGGCCTATGCAGCAAGCTTTGTCGCCGCCGTGGTTGCATCGATTGTTGCGGGGTATTGCGCCTATGGCCGGGTGATGATGGCCGCCACCGGAAAACGGCTGATGCCGAAGAGCGAAGGAGCGGCGCATTGAGCTTGCTGGAACTGGGATTTCTGTCCTTCCCCGTGCTGTTGGGGATGATTTTTCTGCGAGCACCGATCGGGCTGGCGATGCTGCTCTGTGGCCTCGGCGGCCTGTGGTTGGCGACCGACGGCACCTTGGTGTTCATGGCCAAGTTGAAAAGCGAGACCTACTCGACCTTCTCAAGCTATTCGCTGTCGATCATCCCGCTGTTCTTGTTGATGGGCCAGTTTGCCACGCTTTCGGGGATGTCGCAGGCGCTGTTTCGCGCGGCGGAAAGCGCGCTGGGCCACCGCAGGGGCGGCGTGGCGATGGCGGCCATTGGGGCCTGCGCCGGGTTCGGCTCGATCTGCGGCTCGTCCTTGGCCACCGCGGCCACCATGAGCCGCGTGGCCCTGCCGGAGCTGAAACGCTATGGCTATTCCGGCGGGTTTTCCACCGCGACGCTGGCGGCGGGCGGCACGCTGGGCATCTTGATCCCGCCCTCGGTCATTCTGGTGATCTATGCCATCCTGACCGAGCAGAACATCGCCAAGCTGTTCCTCGCGGCCTTTGTGCCGGGTCTGTTGGCGGCGCTTAGCTATATCATCACGATTTCGATTTATGTGCGGCGGCACCCGGAGGCGGCCGGGGTGCGCCCGCCGGTGCCGATGGCCGACAGGCTGCGCCATTTCCGCGATGTCTGGCCGGTGATCTTGGTCTTTGGCCTTGTGGTCGGCGGCATCTATGGCGGCTGGTTCACTCCCACCGAAGGCGCGGCGGTTGGCGCGGCGGGCACCGGGATCATTGCGCTGATCGGCGGCAACATGTCTTGGGCGCTGTTCAAAGAAGCAATCCTGACCACTGCGTCGTCCACCGCGATGATCTTTTTCATCGTGCTCGGAGCGGGGTTTTACAACGGGTTTCTGGCGCTGACGCAGGTGCCGCAGGAGCTGGCGGATTGGGTTGTGGGGCAGGGGTTCAGTGCCTGGACGGTGCTGGCGATGATCCTAGTGTTCTATCTGATCTTTGGCTGCCTGATGGACAGCCTGTCGATGATCCTGCTGACCATCCCGATCTTTTTCCCGGTGATCTCGGTGATGGATTTCGGCTTTGTCGATCTGGCGCAGATGCAAGCCGAGGCCGCGCGCGAGGTGCTCGCTCTTGGCGTGCCCGAAGGCATGGCAGCACAGATGCTCGAGAGCATTCAAGGCACGATGGCGGCGGGGATGGAACTGAGCCGCGAGCAGATGCAGGCGCTGGGCATTCGGGTGACCGAAGGCATGGCCAACCGGATCGAGCTTGAGCGGGTGGCGATCTGGTTCGGCATTCTGGTGCTGATTGTGGTCGAGGTTGGGCTGATCACGCCGCCGGTGGGGATGAACCTGTTTATCATCAACACGATGGACCGGGAAACGCCGATGGTGGAGACCTATAAGGCGGTGATGTGGTTTGTGACTTCGGACATCGTTCGCGTCGTCCTTTTGGTGCTGTTTCCGGCGATCACGCTGTTTTTGTTGCCAGGGTAGCGGTTTTCTAAAGGCGCGGCTTTGGCCGCACAGGTTGGTTTGCGTTCAGGCCACGCAGGCCTTGAGGGGGCTATGCCCCCGTCAAACTCCCCCTGAGGGGGCGCTGCCCCCTCAGACTCCCCCGAGGTATTTTTGAACAGAAGAAGGTTGGGTCAGCCGGCTTTGGGGTGGGCTTTATCGTAGACTTCGAGCAGGCGCGCGCTGTCGATGCCGGTGTAGCCTTGGGTCGTGGATAGCGAGGCGTGGCCGAGCAGTTCCTGGATCGCGCGCAGATCGCCGCCCGCGTTCAGCAGATGGGTGGCGAAGGAGTGGCGCATCGCGTGCGGGGTGGCGGTGCTGGGCAGGCCGAGTTGCATGCGGGCCTGTTCCATCGCCTTTTGCACCAGTCGCGGGTTGAGGCGGCCGCCGCGCGCGCCGAGAAACAGTGGCGCGTCGGCGTCGGGTTTGAACGGGCAGACGGCGAGATAGCCTTCGACCGCGCGGGCGGCGGCGGGGATCACCGGAACGATCCGTTCCTTGTTGCCCTTGCCAAGGATGCGCAGGCTGTCGCCAAGGGGGGCGGCACTTCGGCTGAGGCCGAGGGCTTCGGAAATACGCAAGCCGCAGCCATAGAGCAGCGTCACCACCGCCATGTCGCGGGTGGCGATCCAGCCGGTGGTGTGTTGCAATTCGACCGTTTCGATCATCGCGCGGGCGGCGTCTTCGGCCAGCGGGCGCGGCAGTTTGCGGGTGTATTTCGGCGCACGGGTGGAGAGGACGGCGGTGGGTTCGAACCCCTCGCGCTCGGCCAGCCAGCGATAGAAGCTTTTCACCGCCGAGAGTTTGCGCGCCATGGTGCGCGAGCCGACATCCGGCCCCCGCGTCTGGGCCATCCAGGCGCGCATGTCGCGCAGGGTGACCCGGGACAGCGGGCCTAGCCCTTGGGTGCCGCCATGGTACTGCGTCATGAAGCCGAGGAAGGCGAGCACGTCGGCGCGGTAGGCCTCGATCGTGGCGTCGGCCCGGCCCCTGAGGGCACGGGTTTGGGTCAGCCAAGCTTCCAGCGCGTCACGCGCTGCGGGGGAGATGAATGTGGCGGCTTCGTTCACGCCAGCCAGCGGCGCATTGTGCGCTCGAACACGCCAGCGAAGAAGGCCAGCAGGTCGGTGCCCTGTTGCGGGGTGAAGAGATGCGGGTCTTCGGCGCCGAAGGCCAGCATGCCGGGCAGGCGTTTGGGCCCGAAATTCAGCGCGAGGCAGGCTTCGGAACGGATGTCGGCGGCTTTGGCACCAAAGAGCGCGGTGTCGCCTTTGGCGAGTTGGCGCAGGGTGACGGGACGGACACCGCCCATGCGGCCCTCGGTGATGTAGTCAGAGACATAGCCGGGTTCGGCGACCATTAGCACATCGCCCAGTTTCGAGATTGCCGGTTCGTCTTCGGCCCGCTCACTGCTTTCGAGCACGAGGCGCACCACGTCGACCCGCAGGATATCGGCCACTTCGCCGGAGAGGCCGCGCAGGAAGTCTTCGAAATCGACCGGGTCGAGCATCCGCAGCAGGGCGCGGTGCACCTGGTTGGTGCCGGCGAGGTTTTCATAGGCGGCGGCAATGACGCTGCGATGGGTGTCTTCGAGCCGGTCAAGGCGGCGTTCGAGACGTTCCATCGCGATGCCGCGCAGATCGACGATATTGTTGCCCATGGCCTTTTCATTGGCGGCAATCAGGGCGTGCATCACATCCTTGTCGTCAAGGATTACGGCAGGCCGCGAAATGATGCGCTCGCGAAGGTCGTCGTCGATCTGGAGGCTGGAGGTCATGCGATTCCCTTGTGTCTTTGGCAAAGACTAGCAAACCCCGCATCGGGTTTCGCCAGTTTTTCGAGCGGCTTCTGCGTGTTTCTTCAAGTTGTGCCTCAGAGTCAACGATTGGGTTATCCCCAAGGGAGAAACCGGGTGGGGCGGTGGCCTTTGCGTCACATTGGGCGCTTTGGCCCGTGGCAGGGGGCGGGAACGAGGGGCCAGCCCCTCGCGCTCCCCGAGGTATTTATGAACAGAAGAAGCAGGGGGGCGTTTGAAATTGGCGGCGGTGGCGCGGGGGGCACCTTGGCATTTGGGGCCGGGTGGCATACCTCTCGCAGGGACTTCAACCGCATTGGGCAGCGTCACGAGATGAGCCGCAGTTATTTCGATCATGGCGAGCGGATCGGCGTGCTGTTGACGCAGGCGATGGGGGATCTGGCCGGTGTGCTGGATTACCTTGCGCCCGAGGGTGGCTGTCATGTCGGCGGGTTTGTCGAGGTGCCGCTTGGTCCGCGCAAGATGCTTGGGGTGGTGTGGGGGCCGGGCGAGGGCGGGTTTGACCGCGCCAAGTTGCGGCATGTGATCCGGGTGCTGGATGTGGCCCCGATGCGCGATGGCATGCGCTCGTTTCTGGAGCGCGCCGGGGCTTATACCCTGACGCCGCTGCCGGCGATGTTGCGTTTGGCGACCCGTGCGCCGGGGCTTGGGGCCTCGCCGGGATCGCGCAAGGTATATCGGCGCGGCGCGGGCGTGCCAGACCGGGATACCAAAGCGCGCCGCGCGGTGCTGGCTGTGCTCGAGGAGTATGGCGGGCTGTCCTTTACTCTGAAGGAATTGGCCGAAATGGCCGGGGTGTCGTCTTCGGTGGTCAAGGGGTTGGCGACGCAGGGAGTGGTGCGCGAAGAAGATGCGCCGCGCGATACGCCCTATCTTACGCTTGATCCTGCACGTCCCGGCAAGGCGTTGACCGAGGATCAGAGCGCGGCGGTTGCGCAATTGCACGCGTCGATGGACCGGGGCTATTCCACCACGCTGCTGCGCGGTGTCACCGGGTCGGGCAAGACCGAGGTGTACCTTGAGGCGGTTGCCGAATGTCTGCGCCGGGGGCGGCAAGCGCTGGTGCTTTTGCCCGAGATTGCCCTGACGCAGGAGTTTCTGACCCGGGTTGAGGCGCGCTTTGGCGCCAAGCCCGCGGAATGGCATTCCGGCATCACCCAGACCGAACGCCGCCGCTGTTGGAAGATGTTGGGCGAGGGCGGCGCGCAGATGGTTGTTGGCGCGCGGTCATCGCTGTTTTTGCCGTTTCGCGATCTTGGGTTGATCGTGGTCGATGAGGAGCATGACACCTCGTACAAACAGGGCGACGGCGTGCTGTACAATGCCCGCGACATGGCGGTTTTGCGCGCCTCGATCGAAGAGGCGCAGGTGGTGCTGGCCTCGGCCACGCCCTCGCTTGAAAGCTGGGCCAATGCCGAGGCGGGGAAGTACACCCGGATTGAGTTGACCTCGCGGTTTGGCGCGGCTGTCCTGCCCGAGATGCGCGCAATTGACATGCGCAACGAGACGTTGCCCTCGACCCGCTGGGTGTCGCCCACACTGCAAAAGGCGGTAGAGGCGCGGCTGGCGCGCGGCGAGCAATCGCTGTTGTTCATCAACCGGCGTGGCTATGCGCCGATCACCCTGTGCCGGGCCTGTGGGCACCAAATTGAGTGCGGCCAATGTGATGCACGGATGGTCGAACACAGGTTCCTCAAACGTCTAGTGTGCCACCAATGCGGCGAGAGCAAACCGATGCCCGAGGTCTGTCCGTCCTGCGAGGCCGAGGATCGGATGGCCGCCGTTGGCCCCGGTGTCGAGCGGTTGACCGAAGAGGCGGTGGCGCTGTTCCCCGAGGCGCGGGTGGCAACGTTGTCGTCGGATATGTACGGCTCGGCGCGCGCGCTCAAGGAGCAGATCGAGGCGATTGCCGGCGGCGATGCGGACATCATTATCGGCACGCAATTGGTGGCCAAGGGGCACAACTTTCCGCTGCTGACGTTGGTGGGGGTGATTGATGCCGATCTGGGGTTGCACGGCTCGGATCTGCGCGCGGCAGAGCGCACGTTTCAACTGGTGCGCCAGGTGGCGGGGCGGGCCGGGCGCGCCGACAAGCCCGGCACCGCCTTGATCCAGACGCACCAGCCCGAACACCCGGTGATCCGCGCGATTCTGGCCGGGGATGAGGAGGGCTTCTGGCGGGCCGAGGCCGATGAACGCCGCGCCGCCGGGGTGCCGCCGTATGGGCGGCTTGCGGGGATCATCATTTCCGCCGAAGACCCGCAGGAGGCCTTTGACCTTGGCAATGCGCTGGCCCGAAGCGATGCGCCGTTGCGGCGGGTGGGGGCGCAGGTCTTTGGCCCGGCCCCGGCTCCGATTGCGCGGGTGCGGGGGCGCCACCGGGTGCGGCTTTTGGTCAAGGCTGACAAGGGGGTGGCCTTGCAGGCGGCCTTGTCAGACTGGGTCGGGCAGTTCCAGTTGCGCGGTTCGTTGCGGCTGGCGGTGGATATCGATCCGCAGAGTTTTTACTGAGCGTCGGTATGTGGCCCGTAATGGGTTAATCGGCGGGAATTCTGAGCGTTGCCAGATCCGTTCCCACAACCACGTTGCCGGAATATCCGCCTTCGCGCGCAGAGGCTTCGAAATCAGCCTCGCTCAACCCGCCGGGTTGCACGGTATACGGCCCCATCGACGCGGCGCCCAAAGGTGGGATGAGATGCGTATACATCAGGTTGGCAACGCCAGCCCGCTGCGCCATTGCGCCCAGGTCGACGGCGGTGCTTTGGCGGTAAAACACCGGCGGTGGAAAGCCGCTGTCGCCGTCCGGCCCCATGATACGATGGATCACGCTGTGAACCAAGATGTCGGCACCTTGGGCCAGGGTTTCGACGTTTGCCGACACAGAGCTTTCGCGCGGCGGCATCGGCGTGTCGTTCGAGGCGTCGCCACCGATCACGACACTGCCCGCCGGCGTATCGACCCTATAGGACACGTGCCCCGGAACATGGCGTGACGCGATGGCGCTCACGACCACATCGCCCTTGCGCCAGACTTCGGCGGGGGCGTTGCCGGGATTGAACACGTTGATATTGAACAGGTCCGCCGGCCCGCCGGGCAGCCGATCTTCGTTCTCGGACAGGCGCTGGGCGATTTCGCCTGACTGTAGGTAAGGATCGCCGATATGGTCCGCCAGCTTGGTGCAGCTCATCGCGTGTCCGGTCGGCGATGGCGCATCCTGACTGCACACCAGATCGACCTTTGGCCCCCGCGAAGCCAAATGCCAACGCAACTGCATCAGATCGGCCAGACCATCAACATGGTCGGAATGCACATGCGTCAGAAAGATCGCCGCAATCCGGGGGGGCGGCACATTGATCTGTGACAGACGCTGCACCGTGCCGCGCCCGGCATCGAATTGCAGCAGGATGGCAGAGCAGCCGTCCTCCTCCGCGCCATACCTGACCAGAGTGCCGGACCCGGCCAGCCCGTTGAACGCAGCCGGCCCTCCTTGCGTACCGGTCAGCGTGACCTCAAGGCAGTCTGCCGCTAATGCCTGCGCCGCCCCGCCGATCAAAAGCGCTGTCGCCAAAGCCATTCGGATTATTTTGCCCTGAAGTTTTGGCATGGCACCCTCCACATTTTGTCACGCCCGAGTATTGGGGCAGCGTGACGGGTTAACAAGGCTATTGATCCGAGCGGCGGGCCACCCTTCGCCAGAGCTATGCTTTTCACGAAATGTCGGCGGGCCGAAGCGCGCTGACATTACCCCTCAGTGCTGCATCCATCCGCTGGTCAGCTCGGGTCAGGTCAGGGCCATCCAGCCGCCGACCGAGACTAGGATCGTTGCCAGCGAACGGTTCATAATGCGCATCGAGTGCGGGGATCTGGCCAAGCGGCGCAGCGGCGCTGCAAAGCCCACAATCAGGGCTGCGCTTCCGAACAAAGACAGGAAAGTCGTGACCGCGATGATCAGGAATTCGGGCATCTTGATCAGCGTGATGTCCATCATCTCGGGCAACACCAGCGGGTACAGGACCATCATGTAGGGCGAGATGAAGCACGTGAACACCCCGGCGAAGATGGAGGAGTGGATCGGGCGGCGCGGCGCATCACACGACCTGTTCAAGTCGAAATCGCCTTTCCAGATCCCGTAGGCCAGCCATGTCATGTACGCCATCATGACGTACTTGCTGTACTCTAGGACCTCGGGCACCGCGGTGAGCCATGTGCTAAGCCCGAAGCAGACCGCCGAAATGATTGCGATCCCGCCGATTGCGTAACCGATCGCAAAGCCGATCGCTCCGGAAATGTCGTTGCTCGCCGACCGCACCAGCAGCATCAGAACAACTGGGCCGGGCGCAAGGGAAATTGCCACTAAGGCCATGAAATACGTCGCTAAATCTGTATAAGACATTGTAAAATTCCTGTCTTGTTGATCTAACAAGACTACGGAATTGGCCGTGTCGGACACAGGACAGAAGACACGCGAATTCGGACAAAGTGGCCCACGATCGGCGGCTTTGACGCTCTGACGGCGGCGCGGCAAGGCCCGGTTCAGCGCAGCGCCACACCGGTCAGGGCGTTGGCGATCCGGCTGTGCATGGGGTCATTCGGCGGGGGTGCTCTGCAAATTCTCTGCGGCGCTACGAAACCGCGCACGGAACTCTGCCGGAGTGATGGAAAAGCGCTTGGAAAAGGCGCGTCGCAGCGCCTCGTTCGACGGAAATCCCGAACTGCGTGCGATTTCGCTCAAGGATTCGCCAGAGTTTTCAAGCCGCGCCTGCGCATGCACAAGGCGGACCTCTTCGACATACTTGCCAATCGTCCGTCCCGAGAACGACTTGAAGTGCCGGGCAAGGGTCTTTTCCGTCAGGTTGAACTGCTCGGCCAGCGTTTCGAGCCTGAGGTCCTTGGTCGGGTGAACGCGGATGTAGATAAGGATTTCCTGCATCACCACATCCGCCGCGCCGACGCGCGTGGGGGCATCCAGATCGATATCTTCGTATTGGTTTTGATCGCCGCGCCGCGACATATGCGTCACCATCAGCCGCGCGACAGAGCGGGCAATTTCCGGCCCGAGATCTTCCTCGACGATTGAAAGCGCCAAATCGATCCCGGAGGTGATGCCGCCAGAGGTCCAGACGTTGCCATCCTTGCAGACGATGCTGCTTGGCTCGACCTCGACCTCCGGATAAGCCTCTTGAAGAACCTTGGCCTTGCGCCAATGGGTTGCTGCCTTTCGGCCGCGGATAATGCCCGCCTCGGCCAGCAAAAAGGCACCGGTACAGATAGACCCGATCCGATTGGCGCGGCCATGCGCGCGGTTGATGAAGTCCTGCATCCTCGGATCGGTTCGGATGTCGATTGCCGAGACGCCGCCACTGACAAGCACCAGATCGGTATCGTCCAACTCCGCATCGGTTACGTCGTCACACCTGCGATCGACGTTGATCGTTATGATGGAACCGGCGGTCTTGAGGCTTCCAAGCGTGGGCGCAACAAGCGACACGTCATAGGCGGCTTCGGCACTCTGACCGGAATGTTCGCGCACGACAGTATTGGCCATCAAAAACGTGTCCGACGGGCCAACAATATCAAGCGCCATGCAGCCCGGATATACTAGGATCATGATACGTCGTGTCATCGTAGCCCCCTCCGGCATGCGCCCTTATTGCGGATGCCGCATATCAAGTCATGGCATAGGCCGCTGGCGTGGCACAAGGATTTCCCAAGTCGGGACCGGGCCACCGCGGCGCAGCACGGCACCGCCCGAGGCCGCTCACCCGGCCAGCGTTGCCGGCGCATACCGATACCCGGTGCCGTCCCGCACAAACCGCCCGAGCCCGGGAAACGGCACATGTGAGGCCGCAATCAGAACATTGTCCGCCGCGCAGCGATCCAGCAAGCCGGAGCGTGTCACCGCCGCCTGATGAGGATCGACGTCAAAGGCAAATCCTATCTCGGGGTGGGTCGTTTGCAGAACCGCGTTATGCACGATGTCGGCCATCATAACGAATTGCTGGTCCCCGCCATCGATATGCAGAATCGAATGGCCCGGTGTGTGTCCCGGTGCCGCCTCAAGCCGGATGCCGCTGTGAATTTCGCTGTCCGGCGACACCAGTTCCAGACGATCTCCGTAAGCGTCAAACATCCCCTGCGCCAAGTGAAAGAACCCGCGCATTTGCTCCGACGCTTGGGCCGTGATCCCGGCGTCAGACCAAAACCCATGCTCGGCCTCGGCCATCACGACACGGGCATTGGCAAACGTCGGCTTTTCGCCGGTCAGCAGTCCGCCGATGTGGTCCGGATGGGCGTGGGTCACAATGACAGTCGAAACCTGCGATGGCTGGATGTCCGCCGCCGAAAGCGCGTTTGCGACGTGCCCGGTACCGGGGCCAAAGGCGTCAACCGCGCCAAGCCCCGCGTCGATCAGGATCGTCGCATCGTCCGATTGCAGACAAAAGGCCAGAACCGGAATTGGCACCAGATCCGGCGCCAGACCCATGCCGCCGTTTTGAAGAGCCTTAAGAATCCGGTGACGATCTTCCCCAAGAAAGGCGTCGTTTGGAACCTGGATCGCGCCGTCGTACAGCGCGGTCACCTGATATTTCCCGATGCACGATCTGAACACGCCTGCTGGTGGGGTCATATTTCTCACTCCGAAAGGGGCCAATGGTGTAGCGGGCAGACCGGCGACCGCAGCTTTCGTGATCGTGGCGCAATCGCCCGAGCCGCGGCGCGCGCCTTCGGATTATCGCAATCTGTACCGGTGCGAAGACTGTCCTGCGACCCCAACGCAGGCCCGCAAATCCCCGCTGTCCATGATCACCACTGTTAACTTTCTGTCAACGTGCACGTTTCGGCCGCGAAAAATGTGCCACCCGGGGGGCGTGGCGCGCCTCCCGAGATTGTACCCGTGCTGACGCTTCCTGCATCAAAACGGCCCGAACTCCGGTCGCGGAAATGCTGCGGCTGGCGCGTCGCTAGCCCCGTCCTAAAGCCTGACGAACGCGCTCAACTACCCCTCGGAAAAGACGTGCACACTCACCGACTGCAACGCCCCGCTGTCTTCCACGCTGGCCGCCTCGGCGTTTTCACCCCCCGCAAGGACGAGCGAGAACGACAGCTCCGCGCCTTCCGTCAGAAGTCCGCCGTCCGCCATCCGATCCAACACCGCATCAATCGGCACGGTAAATCCGGTTTCCATGCTGTGCGCCTGCCCAAAGAACGAAAAACTGCCCGCGAATTCGGGGCTGTCCACGCCAAGAACAGGCGGCTGCCCCTTCGGCGAGACATAAAGATCGAAAACCTTCCCACGGCTGTCGGCAGGCGGCAGAAAGCGCACTGTTGCCAGATGGACCGTGCTGTCCTTGGGCCGCGCGATGGACCGCGCCAGTGCGCCCGAAACGACGGCATCCGCACTGGCGGCAAACCGACCCGCAGGGGCCACCGCCAGCGCGCTGGCGACAGTCTCTTTCTTCGCAAGTCTGGTCTTGGGGGGCACGGCCTGCTCACCAGAGCCCGGCTGATAGCTGTACTCAAAGGCGCTGGTATCGAAGAAGTCCCACGAGGTGGGATTGCCGCCAACCGGGTCACCGGTGCGGTCGAAGAAGAACAGGTATTGCTCTTTTTTGTAGGGGTCGAGCAGGTCGCCTTCGGGGGCAATTGGCAATCCAAGCGCCTGTTGTTTTCGCGTCCAGACGTCCCACAACCGGTCAATATTGCAATGATGCAGGAAAAAGATCGGATCCAACGGCGATAGGTTGTTGGTCATGATGCCATAGGGTTCCTCATACTTACCGTCTTCACCCTCGGACCCGCCGGTGCTGTTGTGAACCATGTTATGGGTCGACGACAAACCGCTGAAATCGCCTGTGACCTGGTGACTGTCGGTCACCGAGTTCTCAAAAAACGGATCATCACCCTTGAACGGACCGGCAAATTCGGTCGGCGCGAGGGTGCCAAGAACATAGCCAAGCTCGACCATATTTTGCGTGCGCGCATCCAGCATTGGGTACGCTTCGGTCAGAAAACGCGCGAACTCCCTGTCCTGGAATGCATAGGTGGCATTGTCTTTGTCCTTTGTGGCCCACATGACATCGAAGTCGGTATTGGACCGCTTGTCTTGCTCGGCTTTCTGGGCAGGCGTCATGCTGTTCCAGAAGTCTTGCATCACCGGGCGCACCTGCTCCTGAAAGTCCTCGTTGGTCGCGATGTAATTGACCGCGGAGGACCTGAAATTGACCGGATCCAGCGGGTTGTCGCGACCGAACATCGGAGCGGGCACCTTATGCGCCTCAGTCCAATCCCAATAGGGCAGCATGAAGTCTTCCTTGCCGGTCAGTTCGCGAATGATCTCTTCGAAATAGCCAAGATATCCGCGATGCCAGCTGGTGAACCACCAGTTTCCGTGAGGACAGTCGATGAAATGCACGAAGCCTTGACGATACCAGTTGCGTCCATCGCTCAACGGCAAGTTCAGCATCTCAGCCACGCCTTCGCCGTAGGTCCGCAGGTCGACAAGACCGCCTTCGCTCATCATATTTTTGCGGACGCGGGCGTTCTGGGCCCGCAGAACGGTGGGCGCAAAGGTAAGCGCCGCCGCAGACGCGGCCCCAGATCGCAAAACCGTGCGACGCGAAATTTTTTGTGGCTGGTGACTGGTCATTGTTTGTCCCTTTTTTAAGCGTGAACGAGAGAGGTTCCTCTGCACACGTCGGTAAAAAACATTTAAAAACAATTCAGTATCTGCGTGGTAAGCCGTGGATTTCCTTCGTTCGCCGCCAATCATCCGTCAGGTTGGCGGTCCGCCGTGATCCGTAATTCGGCCATACGCCTACATCGGTCGATTGCGGCGTTTTTTCCCTCCATCGCCTACACTGGTGCTGTTCTAACGGATTCAGCCTCAAAACTCACGAGTTTAACCCCGCGCTGCCTGTGACGGCGGGCTGATATCCCGGGTGCAACGCGGCAATTCTCGCCTTGCGGACCAAGTATCAAATCGCTTTGCGATCGTGGCGCTGTGTGGCGCCCTTGAACTAAATAGGGGTTTGTTGCTCGGGTTCTGGCGGCGGGTGTGTGCTGTGGGTCGAGGTGAGTTTGCCTCGGTCAACACCGGGTGTTCCGACGAACATCCAACCCCGCGATTTTTATGCACAAAGAAAGAGTCGCGCGGCTTTTGATTGCCGGGGCAGGGCTGTGCCTATGGATCTCGGGGGGTCAGGTGAAGAGGTCGCTTTGCCCGGGCGGTTTTGGGGCCGCCAAGCCCAAATGGCGCCATGCTTTGGGGGCCAACATCCGGCCGCGCGGGGTGCGTTGGATCAACCCTTGTTGCAGCAGGTAAGGCTCGATCACATCTTCCAATGAATCGCGGCTTTCGCTCAGCGCCGCCGACAGGGTTTCGATCCCCACCGGCCCACCGGCATAGTTCTCGGCGATCAGCGACAGATACCGCCGGTCCGCACGGTCAAGCCCAAGCGTGTCGACCCCGAGCCGCGTCAGCGCCCCGTCGGCCAGCGCGCGGGTGATGTGTCCGTCGCCCTCGACCACGGCAAAATCCACCACGCGGCGCAACAGCCGCCCGGCAATCCGCGGCGTGCCACGGGCCCGGCGGGCAATCTCGCGCGCGCCATCGCTGTCGGCCGGCACGCCAAGCTTGATGGCATTGCGGCTGACGATTTCGTGCAGCTCGTCGACGGTGTAGAATTCCAGCCGGGTCGGAATGCCGAAGCGGTCGCGCAGCGGCGTGGTCAACAGGCCCATCCGCGTGGTCGCCCCGACCAGCGTAAAGGGCTGCAATTCGATCCGCACGGTCCGCGCCGCCGGGCCTTCGCCAATCACAAGGTCGAGCTCAAAATCCTCAAGCGCCGGATACAGCACCTCTTCAACCACCGGGTTAAGCCGGTGAATCTCGTCAATGAACAGCACGTCGCGCGCTTCGAGATTGGTCAGGATCGCGGCCAGATCACCGGCCTTGGCCAGCACCGGCCCCGAGGTCATGCGGAAATTGACCCCCAGTTCGCGCGCCATGATTTGCGCCAGTGTTGTTTTGCCAAGACCCGGCGGGCCGTGAAACAGCGTGTGGTCCATTGCCTCGCCGCGCTGGCGGGCGGACTGGATAAAGATGCGCAGATTGGCACGGGCTTCGGCCTGGCCAATGAAATCGCCAAGCGCCTGCGGGCGCAGCGCGCGGTCCATATCCTCGGGGCGGGCTTCGGGGCGCAGGGTTGGGTCCGGTTCGTTCATTTCAGCCATGTGTTAAACCCGCCGTCCATCACGCCAAACGCCGCGCATTTGGCTGCGCCGTACACCTTGCGTCATCCTTTTGGCGCCAGCAGCTTAAGCGCTGAACGGATCAGCGCCGGGGTCTCGGCCTCGGGGTCTTCTCCTGCGGCCTGCGCCACCGCGCCTGCGGCCTCGCCCGGGCCGTAGCCCAGATTACTGAGCGCTGACAACGCCTCGGCCTGCGCATTGTTCGCCCTTGGCGCGGGTTTGGCCGCCGGGGCAGGGGCCATCGGTTCGATCACCGCATCGCCGGGGTCAGAAACCACCGCCGCTTGCGCGCCACCCATCGCCATCACCGCCGGGGCCTTGTCTTTCAGCTCGTGCACCACGCGCTGCGCCGTTTTCGGGCCGATGCCCTTGGCGGCCTTGATCGCATTGATGTCGCCCAGTGCAATCGCCCGGCTCACGCCATCCGGCCCCAAAGCGCCCTGAATGGCCAATGCGGCCTTCGCGCCCACGCCCTGCACCGTGAGCAGCAGCCGATGCCATTCCTTCTCGACCAGCGAGGGAAAGCCATAGAGCTGCAACAGATCCTCGCGCACGATCATGTCGGTGTACAGCGCCGCCGCCTCACCCGGCCCTGGCAGCGAGGCCAGCGTGCGCTCCGAGCAATAGACCACATAGCCGACGCCGCGCACATCGAGCAGGATGTGATCGTCGCCGCGATAATCGATCCGTCCAGACAGTTTGCCGATCATGACGCCCGCACCTCGCGCAATTGCATCCCCGGAGCGCGCACATAAAACGCATGGGTGATCGCGATGGCCAGCGCGTCGGCGGCATCGGTGCCGGCCAGTTTAACGCCGGGCAGCTGCATCTTCACCATGTGTTCGATCTGTTTCTTGTCAGCGTGACCCACGCCCACCACACATTTCTTAACCTTGTTGGGCGCATATTCACCCACCTCCAGCCCGGCCTGCGCCGGCACCAAAAGCGCGATGCCCCGCGCCTGGCCGAGTTTCAGCGTCGCAACTGCATCCTTGTTCACAAAGGTCTGTTCCACCGCTGCCGTGGTTGGGGCGTAGCGCAGCAGAACCTCGGTCAGTTGGCGGTGCAGCGACAGCAGCCGTATGGCCAGATCGGTGCCGGTCGAGTGACAGATTCCATTCGCCACATGGGACAGTTTGCTGCCAGAAACGTCGATAACGCCCCACCCAAGGTTGCGCAAACCCGGATCAATGCCCAAAACCCGCATGACTGCCCCGCCTTTTTTGCTTTTTCTTGTCGCTAGCACGAAACGAGAACAAAGGCCAAGAGAAACCTGTTTTGCCTATTTTTAAAGCACAGTTTCCGTGCGGCAAGTTTGAGTGGCTCAAAACCGTCCCGCAATGGTCTGGAAGCGACGCTTATGTGCCTTTATTTACAAGTATATCCGAAGCCATTTTCAAGAAAAGAGCTATTCCGAAACTGCATAGGGACTATGCAGATACTGCGCTTGCTCGGGGTCACAATGCCCACTAATTGCGCATTATGAAAACTTTCGCGCCCTAAGGCGCCACAGCCCTAAGGAGCGTCAGAAATGTCCGTTTATGAAAACAGCCACGCACAGATTGCCATTGCTGGCGTTGCCGACCGGATCGGTCGTGTCATCCTCGCAATGATTTCCTCGACCCGCGATTTGATCGATGCGCGCCGGACGCATAAAATGCTGTCCCGCCTGAGCGATGCAGAGCTTAATGACATTGGGTTGGAGCGTGGCGATATCGACCGCGTTTCGCGTCGCCAATACCTCTGAGCACATATCAGACCTGATTTAGAGGCCGCGTCTTTTTGGTAAAGGCGCGGCCTTACTCGTTAAATAAGCGAGTGTAAGTCTATTGAAACCGGTCAGACTTTATGTGCGTGGGGACTGTCCGGGTCTTGCCCGGTCCGGAATACCGGGCCGGGGCACTGGCAAAGAATTAAAGTGGTCCAGACACTGGGTATCGCCCTAGAATAAAGGCGACCAGATTTGTGCAAACATTGATGACACCGGTTCGATCTGCATGGCCCAGGCGGCACCGCGCTCAAACAGCGTTCCGTCGATCAGCAAAGCAAGCCGATCATCATACTGGGCTTGCCCCTGATGGGCGATCAGCACACCTTTGAAGCTGAAGAAGCCAATGGCAATCATCAGCAATCCACGGATCGGTAAAGCGCCAATCCGGTGCTTGGGGCGCTTTTTAATCAAGCCATCCCCATCAATGAAATTAACATGACCGCGCGCAATCTTGCGGTTCTTCTTGGCGATCCGCCGCACGCGCTTGTCGAACTGATAAAATGTCTCCGACATAGCAGCCTCTTGATACCTGGCCCCCACCAGACTCGTAGGCTTTTATGCGATTCAATTGTGGCAGAGTTGGGGCAGATTCCGCCATTTCGCGGAAAATCCCCTTAAAATCATACCGATTTGCGGAGCATTAGTGTGGTCCATTCACCAATCTCTTCGCGATTGGCCAGATTGATACCATTTCGTGCATAAACCTCAATCACCTCATCCGCCTGTTCATTGAGGATTCCGGATAGAATCGCATATCCTTCTGCGCGGATGTATTTCGCCATATCCGGGGCCAGCGCAATCAGCGGCCCCATCAGGATATTGGCAAACACCAGGTCGAAAGGCGCTTTGGCGGTCAGGTCCGCGTGGTCAAATCCAGTGGCCTCAAGGCAGATCACCCGACCCTCGAGGTTATTGGCGCGCACATTGGCCAGCGCCACGTCGACCGCGACCTCATCAATGTCCGAGGCCAGAACCGGCTCGGGCCAGATCCGCGCCGCCGCCATCGCCAACACCGCGGTGCCACAGCCGATGTCGGCCACGCTGTCGCCGACAAACCCGTCTTGCGCCAACCGGTCGAGCGCGCGCAAACAGCCCAGCGTCGTGCCGTGGTGGCCGGTGCCAAAGGCCATCGCCGCCTCGATCAACAGCGGTTCGGCCCCTTCGGGCACCTTGTCGGCGTCATGGCTGCCATAAACAAAGAACCGCCCGGCCTCGACAGGGGCCAGCTCGCGGCGCACCTTGGCGACCCAATCGGTTTCGGGCAGTTCCGAGATCACGAAATCCTTGGCCCCAAAGGCCGCCGTCAACACCGCAAGCGCGGTGTGATCGGGCGACTCGGTGAAATATCCGCCAACTTCCCAAAGGCCCGAGCCGTCTTCCATTTCGAAAACACCGATGCCGGTGGGTTCCGGCTCCAACCGCTCCAATGCGATGCCAAGAGCTTCGGCCTGGTCTTTGCCGGGCAGGGTGGTGAAGGCGGTAAATGTGGGCATGACGGGCCTTTGCGCTGAGGTTTCACGGTCTCTAGCCCGAAGCGCGCGCCAACGCCAGTGGCGCAATCTCGCGCGACTGTGAGCAAGGCGAGTTCGCCTTGGGTGATTCCCGCATAGCGCGCTATACTGCGGGGCATTTGTACCGTAACGAGAGGTTTTTAAGATGTCTTTAACGCTTGATATTCAACAACCCCAGCCCTTCGATCTTGTCGGGTCAGAGATCCTGATCGCCGGAAATGCCACCGCTTTTGAGGGCACGCTCACCGTCAGCGTTTCGGAAGGGCATGACGAATATACCGGCTTTATCAACGTCGGATCGCTGGGTCTGCGCCAGTTTCAGGGCGCGATCTCCATTCCCGACAGTCACAGTTTTCAGCTCAACCGGCTGTTCTTGCGGCTCGCGGATGACACCGGCAACGAAAACGGCCCTGCTGTTGTGATTCCGGTGCTGTTTGGGCCGCGCATCTTGCCGGGCTACGCCGGGTGGCAACCCTATGAGGTGAAAGCCGGTGACACCTTAACCAAGATCGCGCGCGCACAATATGGCACCGCCAACTTCCAGCCGATTGTCGAGGCCAACGCCCATGTGATCACCAACCCGAACCTGATTTTCGCCGGCCAGATCCTGCGCATTCCGCGCAACGATCTCTGAGGCGACAAACTTAACGGGCTGTCCGCACCCGGATGGCCCGCAGAGCGCTTATTCCGCCGGAGCCGGGGCGATGAACCGTGTGAACACGGTCTCATTGCCCGGTGCGGGGTGGCGTGGGATCAGCAGCGCCAGCAGGAACGACGCCGAAGCGATCCCCGCCGCCGCAAAGAACACCGCCCCCGGCGACACCAGCCAAAGATAGCCCAGCCCCGCCGGCAAAAACACCGCCGCGATGTGGTTGATGGTAAAGGCCACCGCCGCCGTCGGGGCGATGTCACCGGGGCTTGCGATCTTTTGGAAATAGGTCTTGAGCGCCAGCGCCAGCGCAAAGAACATGTGATCGATCACATAAAGCGTTGCCGCCAACACCACGCCCCAGCCGAAGTAATAGATGCCGCCATAGGCCAGGAACACCGCAACCAGCCCGGCATATTCAAACAACAGCGTCGCCCGTTCGCCCCAGCGGCCCACGGCGCGGCCCATCAAGGGCGCAAAGATCATATTGGCCACGAGGTTGATCAGAAACAGCGCCGTCACCTCATGCACGGCAAAGCCAAACCGCTCGACCATCATGAAGCCGGCAAAGACCACAAAGATCTGCCGCCGCGCGCCAGCGAGGAATTGCAGCACGTAATACAGCCAATACCGCCGCCGCAGGATCAGCTTTTTGATTTGCGGATTGGGGGCCTCGAACCGGGGATAGGCGAGCATGGCAAACACCGCCAGCGCCGCCGTGACCCCGCCTGAAATCAGATAGACATGGGTATAGGTCAGCCCCAGCGCCTCCCATGTCAGGACGATGGCGACATAGGCCACCAGCGTCGCCGCCGAGCCCGCCGCCATCAAAAGCCCGAGAATCTGCGGTGCCCGGTCTTTGGGCAGCCATTGCAATTGCAGCGACTGGTTGACCGTCTCGTAATAGTGAAAGCCGATTGAGCTCAGCATGGTGATTGTCAGGATGCCCGCCATCGACGGGAAAAACGCCGTCAGCGCCGTCGCCACCCCCAAAAGCACAAGGGACACCAGCCCCAGCACCTGTTCGTGCATGAACATGATCAGCGCGATCACACCAATGGCGAAAAAGCCGGGGATCTCGCGGACGGTGTGCAGCCAGCCGATGTCTGATCCGTCGAAATGCGCGACTTCGATGACGAAGTTGTTGAGCAGTGCCGACCAGGTTGAAAACGCAATCGGCATCGCCGCCGCCATCAAAAACAGCAGCGTCACCGGGCGGCGCCAAAACGGCAGATCGCGGGCAAGATCAAGGGGGAGCATACGTAACATGCAAATCGCATACGCCTGCGTCCTGAGAAAGGCGAGAGGTTCTTGCGCGCAGAACACCCTGCGGCAATGCACAGATCTGGTTTATCCTGTCTGCGAGGGGTGTTAGGGAGGGACATGTTTGACGCTTCTGACATCACCCCGCTCTTCACCCGCTCTGACGGCACCTATCACTTTGCCCGCTGGGGCCGCCCGATTGCGCCGATTGTTTTTGGCGTGACCGAAGGCACCTTGCCGGTGATCAAAGGCGCGATTGAGGCGGTTGTCGCCGTCGCGGGCCACCATATGGCCGAGACCGACCCGGAGCTTGGCAGCAACCTGATGTTCTTCTTTTTCAGCGATTGGGACGAGCTGACAGAGGTGCCCGATCTGGACCGGCTGGTGCCGGATCTTGGCCCGCTGGTGGCACGGCTCAAAGCCGCCGACGCCAACCAATACCGAGTGTTCCGCTTTGATGATAAGGGCGCGATCAAGGCCTGTTTCGTGTTCCTGCGGATGGACGCCGGGCTCGGCGCGATGGCGGCCGAGGATCTGGCGCTCGGGCAGGTGGCACAGGTGATGCTGCTGTGGTCAGACACCGCGTTTTCCAAAGTTTCGCCGCTCGCGCTTGCGGGCGACAAAACGGTGCTGCGGCCCGAAATCGGTGCGGTGATCCGGGCGGCGTATGACCCGATCATGCCCGCCACCGCCAACGATCCGTCCCATGCGCTGCGCATCGCGGCGCGGGCCGGGATGATGCAATAGGCACGCGGCCAAGCGCCGGTTTGTTTCGCGCGCGAAACATTTAGTGTTAACAAAGGGTTAAGGGGGGTCGCCACGCGCAGGACGCATGGCGACGGGGGTTTACTTGTCTTTTTGACCGGGCGCATAGTCCTTGCCATTGGTGCGGCCGTCGCCGTTGCGGTCTTCTCCGACGCTCGAAGAGTAACCGGGCGCGTAATCGCCGCCATTGGCCTGACCGTTGCCGTTGCGGTCTCCGATGTCATCGGGGTTGTCTTTGGCCAACTGGCCCGGAGGGGTGTTGCCGTTGTGCAAGGCAAAGGCGGGGCCGGAAAGCGCCAGAACGCTGAGGGCGATGATAAAGAAAAGCGTAATCTACGCTCTGTTTTTCGGCCCGGTGATGCCCGATCCATCAACAGTGGCGGGGTGCAGCGGGGGATAGTTTCACCCGCGACTCACAAAATTGCGTCAATCCGCCGATATCGCGCCTCAAGGGGGCAAAAGGACAGGAAGGCGGTTTCTTTCGAGAAGAATATCTTTTAGGAACTGAGTGTTGATGATCCAAAAAAGTGCGGGCGACATGACCTCTGATACGTTGACCATCCTCAACACTTATGCGTTGACCGGGTCTGCGGACGCCTTTCGCAGCGCGATTTCCGCGCTCGCCGAACGGGTCGAGCGTGAGGGGCATCACGGCGTTCAGGCCTATCGGTTCTTTGTGAACGAAGCGGCGGGCACCGCGCGTGCAGTGATCGAGTTTGACTCGTCCGAGGCATGGGTGGGCCACCGCGACAAGGCGATGGACTGGCCCGAATATTCCGCTCTGAATGCCGTGGCAGAGCTGGAAGAGGTGACGTTTCTTGGCACGCTCTCGCTTGAGATTTCCGATTGGATGAAGGCTTCGGGCCTGACGGCGGATATCCGGGCGGGCTTTGAATACGCCGCCGGATTTCACCGCCAAGCCCCTTCGCATTTCGCCCCAGCCAGACCCCTCTAACGCCTTGAGATTGTTTGTATCTGTCGGCGTTATCCGGGTCGGATAAAACGCGACTTGGGTTTTGCGCTGCTCGGCTTACGCCGCCGCCTCTGCGATGGTTTCCTGATCCGCAATCGGCCATTCCACCATCAAATCCTTGAGCAGCGGAAAGGCCGTGTGCATCCGCTCCATCTGATCGGCCTGCACGATGTCATCGGAGTACTGCGCGCGGCTGTCGTTGGTGTCGTGGACCGCGCGGATATAGCTTGGCGTGGGGGAATAGATCACCCTGACAGGACGGCGCGCGAGAATTTTCTTATGCGCAATTCCAAAGGGTTGATAGCGTGACCCGGTCGGCGCGGTGACAGCAAGGCCAAGGTTGGTTGCGGCGTTGAGCCGGTGGCGCAGCGACATCTTGCCATCGTTGAACACCGCCGAAACGCCGCGTGCATGGGAAATGAAGCAATACTCCTCTCCCGGCGCGCGCAGCTTTTTTGCAGCCGTCGCCTCGGCCCGCAGCTTGGCGGTGAAATCGGCCGATACGGCGTCGTCGTCATCAAGCACGATTTGCGTGCTCCAGGGGTCGCGGGCAAAGGCCTCTTTGCGGTATTGGTTAAAGCAGGTGCCGGTGCTGTCGGGCGCGCGCGCGATCACATGCGCCCGGTCGCCCAGCGTATCGCCGCACACCTGTTTGAGGCGGGCCATATGCCGCTCGGGCAGGTCTTCGGCAGTGAGAACGATCAGCCCGAAATCGCCATCAGTCTGGTCGGCCAGCGAGCGCAGGGCGATCTTTTCAAGGAAGTAGTGGCGGGCGTCGAGGCGGCCCTCGTCGAACAGTTGGGCCTTGTCGGTGCTCGCGGCGGATTTCCAGCCGGACTGGCCAAAATAGGAATAACGCATTTCGTAAATCATATGCATGGGGCGGCCCTTTTGCGCAAAAGCATACCGCGATTTTTACGGTGGCGTCGGGGTTTAACCAAGAGGATTCGCGCAAACCGCCCCGCTTGCGCCTTGGCTCTGTTGCTGATTTGACAGGGGGGCGGCGTCAGCAGGAGCAAGCGATGAGTCACAAGTTTCAGTGCCGGGTCTATTATGAAGACACCGATATGGCGGGGATCGTTTATCACGCCAATTTCCTGAAGTTCATCGAGCGGGCGCGCAGCGAATGGGTCGCCTCGCGCGGGATTGACCAGCGGGTGATGAAAGAGCGCGACGGGCAGGCCTTTGTGGTACGGCGGATCGAGTGTGATTACCTTAGTCCCGGCCATTATGGCGATGATCTTGAGGTGGAAACCACCACAGATCAGATGACGGGCGCGCGCATGGTGCTGCGCCAGGTGGTGCGCTGCGCTGGCGCGGTGCTGTTTGAGGCGCTGGTGACGGTGGTGTTGCTGGGGCCTGCGGGCCAGCCTTTGCGGCTTCCGCCCGAGATCCGGCGCAACATGCACTAGGGCGCGCGGCCAAGGTTTCGCGATGTTTCAATCCTGTGGCGGTTATCCGCCACACCCCGGCCCAAACCGGTGACAAACCGCTTTAGATAACGCCTTCGTGTTGGCGTTTCCCCTTTCTTTCCGCTAGTCTTAGGCGCAATCGGGCGGCACAGAACCGGCCATAACAAAGAGCAGTTTGATGGAAACAGAGACCCTAGCGCTCGCACAGGAGATCGATTTCTCTATGTGGGGCCTTTTCGCGCGTGCCACCCTGACGGTGAAGCTGGTGATGGTCGCTCTGATCGTGGCGAGCTTCTGGTCGTGGTCGATTATCGTGTTCAATCTGGTGACGTATCGCCGGGCCCGCCGCGAGGCGCGCCGGTTTGATCGGGCGTTCTGGTCAGGTGAGCCGCTTGACGAGTTGTTCGAGCAGATGGGGCCAGAGCCCAAGGGCCGGTCGCAAAAGGTGTTTGCCGCCGGGATGCTGGAATGGCGCCGGTCGCACCGCGAGGACGGCGGGCTGATCCCCGGCGCACAGGCGCGGATTGACCGGTCGATGAATGTGGCGATTGCCGCGGTGAGTGACGAGCTGCAAAAGGGGCTGAGCGTGCTGGCCACCGTCGGCTCGACCGCGCCGTTTGTCGGGCTGTTCGGCACGGTCTGGGGCATCATGAACGCCTTTATCGAGATTGCAGAGCAACAGAACACTTCGCTGGCCGTTGTGGCACCGGGGATTGCCGAGGCGCTTATGGCGACGGGTCTGGGTCTGTTGGCCGCTATTCCGGCGGTGATTTTCTATAACAAGCTGAGTGCGGATTCGGATCGTATCCTGTCGGGGTACGAAAGCTTTGCCGATGAGTTCGCCACCATTCTCAGCCGCCAGTTGGATAGCTAGGCCGTCATGCCCGCAAGTCGCCCCCAAGCCCCGAATGCCTTTGCCGCGCAAACGCGGCCTCGGGGCGTGGCGGCGATACATTTCTTTCAAGCTGAGCGAGGCAGGACGTAAATGGGCGCGCATATCGTCAAATCCGGATCGGGTGGCGGGGGCCGGCGTCGCCGCAGGGGCGGGGCCAAGCCGATGTCCGAAATCAACGTCACGCCGTTTGTCGACGTGATGCTGGTGCTCTTGATCATCTTTATGGTGTCGGCCCCGTTGCTGACTGTGGGCGTGCCGGTGGAGCTGCCGAAAACTGCCGCCAGCGCGCTGGCGAGCGAGGCCGAAGAGCCGCTGACCGTGACCCTGACCGCCGACAACCGCATTCTGATCCAGACCACCGAGACCGCCTCGGATGAGCTGATTGGCAAGCTGCGCGCGATTGCCGAGGAGCGCACCGGCGACCGGGTGTTCCTGCGGGCTGATGGCGCCGTGTCTTATGCGCAGGTGATGGAGATCATGGGCGCGCTGAATGCTGGCGGCTTTTCCAACATCGGGCTGGTGACAGACACCGGGGGTCCGCGGCTTGATGGCCGGGACGAAGGCTAGGCCGGGTCCGCGGTGACAGATTTCGCAGATATCAACGAGACAGGTAGCGATACTTGCAGAGACACTGGCAGACGTGCGCACATTGGCCACTATGTGTCCGGTGCCGCGCATGTCGGGCTGATCGGCTGGCTGTTGCTGGGACCGCTGTTCGAGGTCGAGCCGCTGCCATTTGACGTCACCAATGTCAGCACGGTGAGCGAAGAAGAATACGCGGCTTTGGTCGCGGCATCCTCGCCGCTGGACCCTGCGCCAGAGGCGGTGCCCGAGGTTGCCCCGGTTGCCCCGGCCGAGCCGTTGGTGCCCGACACGGCAGAGGCCCCGCCGCCTGCGCCGGTCGAAGAGACCCCCGCGCCGCAGACGCCGACGCCACAGGAAACCGCCCCCGCGCCAGAGCCTGAGAGCCTGCCGGATATGCCGCCGCCGCCCGCGCCACCCGCTCCGCCCGAGGATACCGCGCCACCCGAGCCGGCCCCGCCGGCCAATGAGGATGTGGCGGTAGTGCTGCCCGAGGTTTCGCCGGTGCCGCGTCCGCGCCCTGCGCCGCGCGTTGCGCCCGAACCGGTCGCGCCCTCTGAGCCGGATGTTCAGATCGAGGACACCACGCAAGATGCGGTGGTGCCTGACGAGACCGTGCAAGCCCCCGATCCACAGCCCGAGCAAGAGGCGACGGCGCAGGAAGAGGCGACCGACGAGATTGTGACCGAGGCCGACGATTTACCGTCGGGCGCGCCCGAGGTATCGGTGCGCCCCCGGACACGGCCCGCCGCGCCGCCGACACCGGTGCAACCGGAAAAACCGGCGGAAACTGTCACCACCGAAGCGCCGAAACCGACCCCGACACCGACTCCGGCCCCAACACCCGCGCCCACACCGGACGCCACCAAAGACGCGGTGGCCGATGCTTTGGCCGAGGCGCTTGGCGGCGCAGCGGCCGCGCCAACGCCATCGCCCGCCGTGCCCAGCGGCCCGCCGCTGACCGGCGGCGAACGCGAGGCGCTGCGGGTGGCGGTGCAACAGTGCTGGCTGGTCGATGTCGGCTCAGCGGCGGCACGGGTGACGGTGGTTGTCTCGATGGATATGGAAGAAAACGGACGGGTCGTGGCCAGCTCGATCCGCATGACCGGCAGCAATGGCGGCGACGCCGGAGCCGCCGAAGTGGCCTTTCAGGCCGCAAGACGCGCGATTATCCGCTGTCAGAAGGACGGCTATAACCTGCCTGTCGACAAATACGGCCAATGGCGGCAGATCGAAATGACATTCAATCCCGAGAATGTTGGGAGATAAGTATGAAGCACCGAGTATCCACCTTTCTGGCGGCGATTTTCGCGGCACTCACCCTGGGCCTTGCGGCCCATGCCCAAAGCGGCCCCCTTCGGATTGAGATCACCGAAGGCGTGGTTGAACCGCTGCCCTTTGCGGCCCCCGGCTTTATCGCGGAAAGCACCGGTGCCGAAGAATGGGGCGCGCGGCTGGCGCAGGTTGTGGCCGATGATCTGGCCGGCACCGGCCTGTTTCGCCAAATCGCGCAGGATGCCTTTATCTCGCGCCCGACAAGCTTTGCCGCGCCGGTGCAATATGCCGACTGGAAAGCAATCAACGCGCAGGCGCTGATCATGGGCGCGGTGGCGGTGTCGGACGGTGGCCAGCTGACGGTGAAATTCCGGGTCTACGATGTGTTCTCGGGGCAGGAGCTTGGCAAAGGGTTGCAGTTTCAGGGCACCACGGATGGCTGGCGGCGGATGTCGCACAAGGTGGCGGATGCGGTCTATAGCCGGATCACCGGCGAGAGCGGCTATTTCGACAGCCGGGTGGTTTTTGTGTCCGAGACCGGACCAAAGAACGACCGCAAGAAGCGGCTGGCGATCATGGATTACGATGGCGCGAATGTGCAGTATCTGACTGACAGTTCGTCGATTGTTCTGGCCCCGCGGTTCTCGCCCACCGGCGACCGGGTGCTCTATACCTCTTATGCCACCGGTTTTCCGCGCATCCATGTGCTTGACGTGGGCAATACGCAGAGCCGTATTCTTGAGACGCAGACCGATGCGATGTCCTTTGCGCCGCGCTTTGCGCCCAATGGGCAGACGGCGGTGTTTTCGCTCAACGAAGGCTCGAACACCGATATTTTCCTGATGGATCTCGTTTCGGGCGGCACGCAGCGGCTGACCAACACCCCGGCGATTGAGACTGCGCCGTCGTATAGCCCCGATGGCAGCCGGATCGTGTTTGAAAGCGATAGGTCAGGCAGCCAGCAGCTTTATATCATGCCGTCGAGTGGCGGTGAGGCGCAGCGGATTTCCTTTGGCGCGGGCCGCTATGGCACGCCGGTCTGGTCGCCGCGCGGCGATCTGATTGCCTTTACCAAGCAGCACAAAGGCCGGTTCCACATTGGCGTGATGCGCACCGATGGCAGCGAAGAACGGCTGCTGACGGCCTCGTTCCTTGATGAAGGTCCGACATGGGCGCCCAATGGCCGGGTGATCATGTTCACCCGCGAAACCCAAGGGGCAAGCGGGCAGGCGGGGCTGTATTCGGTCGATGTGTCCGGGCGCAATCTCAAGCGGGTGCGCACACCCGAGGCGGCCTCGGACCCGAGCTGGGGACCGTTGCAGTGAGCCGGTTGACTGGGGCGGTCACTGGGACGGTGACTGGCCAAGTGACTGGCCCAATGACTGGGGCAATAATGATGGGAAGCCGGTTTGGCTTGTGCTAGGCTGGTGGATAACAATGGCGAAATGCCAGATGGCGGAGCAGTGTAAGGTTTAATCATGAAACATCTCAGCAAGATTGCGCTTCTCGTGGGCGCGCTGGCCATTTCGGCCTGTACCAATGCCGACCGGTTTGCAGACGGCGGTGCCACAAGTGGCACAGGCGTCGGGTCGGGCACGGGGGCCGGTGGTGGGGCGTACGGCGATCCGTCGAGCCCGACATATTTCCAACAGGCCATCGGCGATCGGGTGCTGTTTCTGGTCGATCAATCCTCGCTGACGGCTGAGGCGCGCGAGACGTTGAACAAGCAGGCACAATGGCTGGCCACCAACTCGGATTACGTTGCTGTGATCGAAGGCCACGCCGACGAGCAGGGCACGCGGGAATACAACCTCGCGCTGGGTGGACGTCGTGCCAATGCGGTGCGGGAATATCTGATGTCGCAGGGTGTGTCGGCGAGCCGGCTGCGCTTTGTCACCTATGGCAAGGAACGCCCGATCGAGATTTGTTCGGAAGAGGCCTGTTACGCCAAGAACCGCCGCGCGGTGACGGTGATTGCAGGCGGCGCTGTCAGCTGACGCGCCCAAAAAGGTAGGTGATGACGATGCGTTTTCTTGTGATCTTCGGGTTTGTTCTGTCGCTGCCGCTGACTGTGGCGGCGCAGGACAACACTGGCACGCTGGCCGATATCCGGCAGGATCTGGTGCTGTTGAACGTCGAGATGCAGCGGCTGCGGCGCGAATTGTCAACCACCGGCGGCAGCGATGTCGCGGTGATTGGCGGCACCTTGCTGGACCGGGTCGATGTGATCGAATCCGAGCTGAGCCGGGTGACGCGCAAGACCGAAGAGCTTGAGCATCGCATCAATACCATCGTGACCGATGGCACCAACCGGATTGGCGATCTTGAGTTTCGGCTGGTCGAGCTGGAAGGCGGCGACGTTGGGGCGCTTGGCGATACCACGACGCTGGGGGGGGTGACGTCGGATGTGACCGCGCCTGCCGCGCCGATGCCGGTGGCCCCGCCTGCGGGCGAAGGGCCGGAACTTGCGATGAGCGAAGAAGAGGATTTCCGGCGGGCGCAGGAGGCGCTCGCCTCGGGTGACTTTCGCGGCGCCGCGGACCTCTTTGCGACCTTCAATGCGACCTATCCGGGCGGACCGCTAGGCCCCGCCGCTGCCTTGGGGCAGGGTAAGGCCTTGGAAGAATTGGGCGATCTGAAGGCCGCAGCGCGTGCCTATCTGGATGGCTATTCGATGGACCCCGAGGGCAATGCCGCGTCCTCGGCGCTGTTGCAGCTGGGGCGGACGCTGGGCAATCTTGGCCAGACCGATGCCGCCTGTCAGACCCTTGGCCAGATCGAGATGAAGTTTCCGGCGTCGGTGGACCTGTTCGAAGCGCAATCCGAGATGGCGGTTCTTGGCTGTAGCTAGGGGCTTCTAGCTAGCGGCCTGTGGCGGGGATGGTTTTGGGGGCTCTGCCCCCGTCCTTTCAGGACTCCCCCGCGGTATTTTTAAACAGAAGAAGTATTGGACCTGTGCTGCGATGACGGGCTTCAGTCTTGAACGTCACTTTGCAGAGGCGATGGGCGCGCTTTTGGGCCCTGCGTTTCCCGAGGATATCGGGTTGGCGGTGTCGGGCGGTGGCGACAGCATGGCGATGCTGACCTTGGCGCACAACTGGACGCGGGATTTTGGCGTTCGGCTGTGGGTGGTGACGATTGACCATGGATTGCGGGCGGAGAGCCGGGCCGAGGCGGCGTTTGTTGCGCGTGAATGTGCCGCTTTGGGGCATCCGCATTCGGTTGTGACCTGGTCGGATTGGGACGGTAGCGGAAACCTGCAAGAGGCGGCGCGGGCGGCGCGATTGCAGTTGATTGACGGCTGGCGCGGGCGGGTGCGGCATGTGTTGATGGCGCATACCGCCGACGATCAGGCCGAGACGTTCTTGATGCGATTGGCGCGGGGCTCGGGTGTGGATGGCTTGGCGGCGATGCAGGCGCAGCGGTTTGTGGCGCGCTCGGGTGCTGTGTTTGAGGGGGCGGGTGCGCCGCCGCGCGCGGCTGTGCCGGACGACGGGTTCTGGGTGATGCGGCCTTTGCTTGAGGCGCGGCGCGCGGATCTGCGGCATTACCTGACGGTGCTGAAGGGCCATTGGGTGGACGATCCGAGCAACGAGGATGTGAGGTTTGACCGGGTGCGGATGCGGCAGGCGTTGGAGGTGTTGGCGCCCTTGGGCCTTGACGTTTCGACCCTCGCGCAGACGGCGGCGCGGATGGCGCGGGCGCGCACAGCGCTTAGGCAGCGGGCGGTTGAGGCAGCCGGCGACGTGGTGCGGGCGCAATTTTGCGACCTGTTGTATGATCGCGATCGGCTGGCGGCGCTGGACGCGGAGACGCGGTTGCGCCTGTTGGCCGCCGGGCTGCAATATGTCGGGGCGCAGGTTTATCGTCCGCGTGCCAAGGCGCTGGCGGATGCAGCGGAGCGGGTGATGTCGGGGGGCACGGCCACGCTGCATGGCTGCCTGATCCGGGCCGAGACGGCCAATATCCGGATTTGCCGCGAATATGGTGCGGTTGCGGCGGCGGCGGCACCTGTGGGCGCGCTTTGGGACAATCGGGTGCAAATCACCGGCGCTTTGGTGGCGGGATATGAGGTGCGCGCCTTGTCTGAGGCGGGGGCGGGGCAATTGGCGAAACGGCCCGAAGGCCTGCCGTTTCAGAGCCTTGTGGCGCAGCCGGCGGTGTTTGACGGCGCGCGTTTGGTGGCCTTTGCGCCCGCCGGTTTCGGGCCTCACTACGAGATCGACGTCTGTGCCGGGCAGGGTGGCTTTGCCGCATTCCTTGCGATCCATTGAATGTGCTGCACAAACCCCTATTTTTCACTGTAAGGGCGCGCTATAGAGCGGGCCAAACCCAACCTTCGGGAGAAATTTCTTGGGCAACATGCGAAACATCGCTTTCTGGGTCGTGCTTTTCGTCCTGATCCTGACGCTTTTCAATCTGTTCTCCGGCGGCAGCACCACGCTGCAAAGCCAGAGCACGCCGTATTCCGATTTCATCTCGTTGGTTGAAGAGGACAAGATTTCCTCGGCCACCATCGACGGCGAAACCATCCGGTATCGTGGTAAAGATGGCCGCGATTACGTGACCATCCGGCCCGAAGATGCCGAGGTGACCCAGGTTCTGATCAACAATGGCGTGTCGGTGAACGCCGAATTGCAAGAGCAATCGGGCTTTCAGTCGTTTATCCTGAGCCTGCTGCCCTTCCTGCTGCTGATCGGTGTCTGGATCTATTTCATGAACCGGATGCAGGGTGGCGGCAAAGGCGGTGCGATGGGCTTTGGCAAATCCAAAGCCAAGATGCTGACCGAGAAACATGGCCGGGTGACGTTTGACGATGTGGCCGGCATCGACGAAGCCAAGGAAGAGCTCGAAGAGATCGTTGAATTCCTGCGCAACCCGCAGAAATTCTCGCGTCTGGGCGGCAAAATCCCCAAAGGCGCGTTGCTTGTGGGCCCTCCGGGCACTGGTAAAACCCTGCTGGCACGGGCGATTGCGGGTGAGGCGGGTGTGCCGTTCTTCACCATCTCGGGGTCTGACTTCGTTGAGATGTTCGTGGGCGTCGGTGCATCGCGGGTGCGCGACATGTTTGAGCAGGCCAAGAAGAACGCACCGTGCATCGTGTTTATCGATGAGATCGACGCTGTTGGTCGCCATCGTGGTGCGGGCTATGGCGGCGGTAACGATGAGCGTGAACAGACGCTCAACCAGTTGCTGGTCGAGATGGACGGTTTTGAGGCCAATGAAGGCGTGATCATCATTGCCGCGACCAACCGTAAGGATGTGCTCGATCCGGCTCTGCTGCGTCCGGGCCGGTTTGACCGTCAGGTGACGGTGCCGAATCCCGACATCAAAGGCCGCGAGAAAATCCTTAACGTGCACGCGCGCAAGATCCCCCTCGGCCCCGATGCCGACATGCGGATCATCGCACGCGGGACGCCGGGCTTTTCCGGTGCGGATCTGGCAAACTTGGTGAACGAAGCGGCGCTTATGGCAGCGCGGGTCGGGCGGCGGTTTGTCGTGATGGAAGACTTTGAGAACGCCAAGGACAAGGTGATGATGGGCGCTGAGCGTCGGTCGATGGTCTTGACCGATGAGCAGAAGGAAAAGACCGCCTATCACGAAGCGGGGCACGCCGTTGTTGGCCTGTCGCTGCCGCAGTGTGACCCGGTCTATAAGGCGACGATCATCCCGCGCGGTGGTGCGCTGGGTATGGTGGTGTCGCTGCCCGAGATCGACCGTCTGAACTGGCATCGCAGCGAATGCGAAGAAAAGCTGGCGATGACGATGGCGGGCAAGGCGGCCGAGATCATCAAATACGGCGAAGACAATGTGTCGAACGGCCCGGCGGGTGACATTCAGCAAGCCAGCGCTTTGGCGCGGGCGATGGTGCTGCGCTGGGGCATGTCCGACAAGGTTGGCAACATTGACTATTCCGAAGCGCATGAAGGCTATAGCGGCAACACCGCCGGTCTGTCGGTTTCGGCGCACACCAAGGAGCTGATCGAGGAAGAGGTGAAACGCTTCATTCAGGATGCTTATGATGTGGCCTTCCGGATCCTGACCGAGAAGAAAGCGGAATGGGACCGTCTGGCGCAGGGGCTGCTGGAATACGAAACGCTGACTGGCGAAGAGATTGCCCGTGTCATGCGCGGCGAGCCGCCCCAGATGGATGAAGACGAGGATGACACGCCTGATCAGGGCAACGCGCCTTCGGTGACGGCAATTCCGAAGACCAAACCCAAGTCAAAGCCTTCGGGCGACATGGAGCCGGAACCGTCGGCGTAACGCTTTCAACGGTGCGACAAAACAGAAACCCCGGGGCATAACGCGCCGGGGTTTTTTCGTGGTGAGGGTGCGGATTTGTGAACAAATCCGGACACAATCCATCAATGGATTGTGCTGCGCGCCGGGGCGGCGTGCGGGGCGTTTTGGGGAAACATGCGGGCGATTGCGCGCGCGGGGTTTCGTATTGACGAAACGGCGCGCCATTCCCGCCGCAAGCTCGCGCCAAAATGTCGGATTCACCTGTGGGCGCGGCGCATTGACGCGGTATGCAGGGCGCAATCAACGGGAGTGAGACGATGGCCTTTAAATCCGACATTGAAATTGCACGGGAAGCCAACAAAAAGCCGATACAAGAGATCGGAGCCAAGCTCGGCATCGGTGCCGAGCATCTGCTGCCCTATGGCCACGACAAGGCCAAGGTGAGCCAGGACTTCATCACCTCGGTTCAGGGCAACAAGACCGGCAAGCTGATCCTTGTGACCGCGATCAACCCGACGCCGGCGGGTGAGGGCAAGACCACCACCACTGTCGGCCTGGGGGATGGGCTTAACCGTATCGGCAAGAAGGCGGCGATCTGTATCCGCGAGGCCTCGCTTGGGCCGAACTTTGGCATGAAGGGCGGCGCTGCGGGAGGCGGCTATGCTCAGGTGGTGCCGATGGAGGATATGAACCTTCACTTCACCGGCGATTTCCACGCCATCACCACCGCGCACAATTTGCTGTCGGCGATGATCGACAACCATATGTACTGGGGCAACGCTCTGGAAATCGACCCGCGCCGGGTGGTGTGGCGCCGGGCTTTGGACATGAACGACCGGGCGCTGCGCGATGTGGTGACCTCGCTTGGCGGTGTGGCCAACGGCTATCCGCGCCAGACCGGGTTTGACATCACCGTGGCCTCCGAAGTCATGGCGATCCTCTGCCTTGCCACCTCGCTGGGCGATCTGGAGAAGCGGCTGGGCGATATCATCGTCGCCTACACCCGCGACCGCACGCCGATCACCTGCCGCGATATCAAGGCCGATGGCGCGATGACCGTGCTGCTTAAGGACGCGATGCAGCCCAATCTGGTGCAGACGCTGGAGAACAACCCGGCCTTTGTGCACGGCGGCCCGTTTGCCAATATCGCCCACGGCTGCAATTCGGTCATGGCGACCTCGACTGCGCTGAAAGTGGCGGATTACGTGGTGACAGAGGCCGGTTTTGGGGCCGATCTTGGGGCCGAGAAGTTCATGAACATCAAGTGCCGCAAGGCGGGCCTCGCGCCCGATTGTGTGGTGCTGGTGGCGACCTGCCGCGCGATGAAGATGAACGGCGGCGTGGCCAAGGCTGATCTTGGGCCGGAAAACGTGGCGGCGATCAAGAAGGGCTGTGCCAACCTTGGCCGCCATATCCAGAACGTGAAAAGCTTTGGCGTGCCGGTTGTGGTGGCGATCAACCACTTTGTCACCGACACAGATGCCGAGGTGGAGGCGGTCAAGGCCTATGTGAAGACCCAAGGCTCTGAGGCGATCCTGTGCCAGCACTGGGCCAAGGGGTCGGAAGGCACCGAGGCGCTGGCGAAACGTGTGGCTGAGATTGCCGACAGCGGGGTTGCACAATTCGCACCGCTTTATGGCGATGACTTGCCGCTGTTTGAAAAGATCGAGACGATTGCCAAATCGATCTATCGCGCCGACGAGGTGCTGGCCGACAAGAAGATCCGCGATCAGCTGCACGCTTGGGAGGAGGCGGGATACGGCAATCTTCCGGTCTGTATGGCCAAGACGCAGTACAGTTTCTCGACCGACCCGAACCTGCGCGGCGCGCCCACCGGCCATTCGGTGCCGGTGCGCGAAGTGCGGCTGTCGGCGGGGGCGGGGTTTGTTGTGGTGATCTGCGGCGAGATCATGACCATGCCGGGCCTGCCGTCGGTGCCGGCTTCTGAAAATGTTCGGCTGAATGAGGCTGGTCAAGTCGAAGGATTGTTCTAAAACGGGGGCGGAGCGCCGGGGCATCGAGCCCCGGCGCTCCGGTCGCCGCTGACGCGGCTCCTGCCTCCGGCGGGGATATTTTAAAGCCGAAGAAGATGAAGTGGGCGAGACATGAGTGCGACGACTATTGATGGCAAAGCCTTTGCCGCCAAAATGCGCGGCGAGGTGGCAACACAGGTGGCGCGGCTGAAAGAAGAGCACGGTATCATGCCGGGGCTGGCCGTTGTTCTGGTGGGCGAAGATCCGGCGAGCCAGGTTTATGTGCGCTCGAAAGGCAAGCAGACCGTCGAAGTCGGGATGAACTCTTACGAGCACAAACGCGACACCTCGATCACGCAGGATGCGCTTTTGGCGCTGATCGATGATCTGAACAACGATCCCAAAGTCCATGGTATCCTTGTGCAATTGCCGTTGCCCGATCACCTTGACGAGGATCTGGTGATCAATGCGATCGACCCGGCGAAGGATGTCGACGGCTTCCATATCTCGAACGTTGGTCTGTTGGGCACCGGTCAGAACAGCATGGTGCCCTGCACGCCCCTGGGCTGTCTGATGATGCTGCGCGACCACCACGGCAGCCTGTCGGGGATGAATGCGGTGGTGATTGGCCGCTCGAATATTGTTGGCAAACCGATGGCGCAGCTTTTGCTGGGCGACAGCTGCACCGTGACCATCGCGCACAGCCGGACCAAGGACATTCAGGAGGTGACCCGCCGCGCCGATATCGTTGTGGCCGCCGTGGGCCGCGCCGAGATGGTGACCGGCGACTGGATCAAACCGGGCGCCACGGTCATCGACGTGGGCATCAACCGGATCGATGCGCCTGAAAAGGGCGAGGGCAAGACCCGGCTGGTGGGCGATTGCCATTTCGACAGCTGCTCTGAGGTGGCGGGGGCGATCACGCCGGTGCCGGGCGGGGTCGGCCCGATGACCATTGCCTGCCTGCTGGCCAATACGCTGACCGCCTGTTGCCGGGCCAATGGGCTGGAGGCACCGCAGGGGCTGACCGCTTAGGCAGGCCGTTCAGACCGGGATCATCGTGCCTTGCAGCAGGGCGATCTCGGTCTCTTTTCCGCCGTCCAGCGCCCAAACCGAGGCGCGCACCACCACAAGTCTGCGGCCCGCTTTGATCACCTCGCCGCAAGCGCGCAGGCTTTGGCCACGGGCCGGGGCCAGCAGGTTGATCTTGATCTCCGCCGTCAGCACCTCGGCCCCCTCGGGCATCAACGACAGCGCGGCGTACCCCGCCGCGGTATCCCCCAGCGAAAACGTCAGGCCGGCGTGGCCAAAGCCGTGTTGCTGGCGCGCAGAGGCGCTGATTGGCGCGCAGATCTTCACTTTGCCCGGTGCCATCTCGTCGATCGTCGCGCCAAAGGTTGCCATCAAGCTTTGCCGCGCAAAACTGTCATTCAGATCACGAATTTTTTCAGGGCTCAGCTGCATTTTTTTCCGCTACCTGTTGGGGTTGTACCTTACACCCTGCCGCAGAGTGCGATAGTTTTTCAAGGCGCTTTAGATTTGACATAAGGGCTGTGCGTTTCTCAAAATGAAAAGCATTACTGATACATTTAAACGAAATTTCGCTTTCCGAGATATTCAGCGCGATATTACAACGCGTCTCGGCCGAATCTTGAAATCCCCTCTGTCGCTGGCGATTTTCGTCGGGTTGACGGCTGTGGCCATCGTGGCCGAACCCTTTGGCACACAAGGGGCGCTGGGTCTGGTGCCACGCGCGCTGTATTGGGCCGTGGTTGTCGGCTGCTCGATCTTTGCCGGGGCGGTGATTGACGAAGTCTCGATCTGGCTGTCGCGGCCTTTTTCGGCCTGGCTGGCGATTTTGATTGGCACGGGTTTGATGACGCTGGTCTATTCGCCCTTCGTTTTTCTGATATCGCAGGTGTTCTTTACGGGCGATGCGCCGCGTGCGTCGAAGTTTACCGAGACGATGGCCTATGTCTTTGTGCCGACGCTGACGGTGTTCCTTGTTGTGCACACGCTGCGCCCGCATTTGCGCCCGGCTGAGGAGGAGGAGACCGAGGATCCGTCCGAGGCGACCCCTCTTGCCGAGGCCCCGCGCCTGACCAATCGGCTGGTTGCGCCGACGGGCAATATCTATCGCGTGTCGGCCAACGATCATCTGACCGAAGTGGCCACCAGCGACGGCGCGGAACAGATTAGGATGCGGTTTGCCGATGCGGTGATCGAGATGGATCCGGTGCCGGGATGCCACGTGCATCGCTCTCACTGGGTGGTGCTTGATGCCATCTCGGACTTGGTGCGTAAGGAAGGCAAGATATTGATACGGTTGAAAAATGGCGACGAGCTGCCGGTTAGCCGAACCTACCGACCGGGTCTTGAGGCGGTGCGGCCCGACCTTTTCTGATGCATCGGCACGGCGAGCGCTCGCGCGCCTGTCAGGATCGCCAAGGCCCGCGGTGACATCAGCCCCGACAGCGCCGGATCGTCACAGCGCAACCCGCCGGTATAGGTGCCAAACGCGGGCATGATCAGGCGGGCCTCATCGACCAGAAAGCAGGGGCGGGAGGCGGATCGCAGTCGCAGCTTGGGGTGGTAATGCCCCGAAATCTCGGCGGTGCCGTCTGCGGTGGCGATATGGCGAAAGGTCAGCCCAAGGTGGCTGAACTGTGCCAAATGCGCCCCGGCCAGCGCCACCGGGCCGGGATCGTGATTGCCCTCGATCCAGATCCAGCGCCGCCCGGCCTGAAGCCGGGTGATCCAGTCGCGCGCACTGTCGCTTAAATCGTCAAACGCTTGCAGATCGTCAAAGCTGTCACCCAGACACAGCACGCTGTGCGCCTCGGTGGCGTGGATTTCCGCCTCAAGCCGCGCCAGCGTGTCCTGCACATCATAGGGCGGCAGTTGGACCGCACTGCGCCGCGCCTGCCGGGCGGATTTGCCGAGATGCAGGTCCGACACGCAAAGCACCCCCTCAGCAGGCCAAAACAGCGCCCCGGACGGGCGGGCAACAAGGCTGTGGCCCGCGAAGGTAAAGGCGTAGGTGTTCATGGATTGTTCATCGCGCATCCGCGCGGCGCGCGCAAGATGTCAGAGCGTATCAAGCCCGGCCTCTGCCATCAGCGCATTGGCTTCATCCTGCAACAGCCGCTCGCGCGCCGCACCTTGAATCGGCACCTTGCCGACCTCAAGCAGCATCGGCGCGGCCAAGGGCGTGACACGTTCCAACCGCCGCAAATCAATCCGGCCCGCAACCCGCTCGGCCATTTCGCGGATGCGGGCGAAATCCACCAGCCCGCGCATCGCCTCGGTCCGGGTGATCCGCATCAACAGGTGGTCGGGGTCGTATTTCAGCAGGGTGTCATAGAGGATATCGCTGGAAAACGTCGCCTGTCGCCCGGATTTCTTGCTGCCCGGCATGTTGCGATTGATCAGCCCGGCGATGGTGGCGCTGGCGCGAAAGGTGCGTTTCATCACCGCGTTCCCGGCCAACCAGCCATCAAGCCCGGCCTCAAGCGTATCAATGTCAAACAGCGGCGCAGGGTCGGTCAGCGGCTGGAGCCCCCAGATCAGCGTGGCGTAATCGGTCGCGACAAAACCGAGCGGATCAAGACCCAGTTCCTCCATCCGCTTGGTGATCAACAGCCCCAGCGTCTGTTGGGCGTTGCGCCCGGCAAAGCCATAGATACAGGCGTGTTCGCGCCCATCATGCGGAAAACTCTCGATCAAGAGCCGACCCTTTTGCGGCAACTGGCTGACCTCGCGGTGCAGGTGCAGCCAGTCGCGGGTGTGATCCGGCAGATAGGGCCAATCGGCCTCGGCAAACATCGCCAGAATGCGCTGGCTCAGTTGGGTCGAGGTGGCGAATTTGGTGCCGCCAAAGGTGGCGATCTTGGGCTTTTTCGCCGCGTCCCGCGTAACCTCGACCACGGTTTCGCGCAGCCCGTCATAGCGCACGATCTGGCCGCCGATCAGAAAGGTATCGCCGGGGGTGAGGGTGGCGGCAAAGGCCTCTTCGACCTCGCCAAGCGGCTTGCCACCGCGGCCCTTAAAGCGCACTTTCAACAGGTCGGTGTCCTGAATGGTGCCGATGTTCATCCGGATCAATCGCGCCGCGCGCGGGTCGCGCAGCCGCCACAGCCCGTCCTCGCCTTGCTTGAGCCGCTGCCACTGGTCGTAAGCCCGCAGCGCATAGCCGCCGGTGGCGCAAAAATCGAGGCAATCGTCAAATTCCGCCCGCGTCAGCCCGGCATACGGTCCGGCGCTGCGCATCTCGGCATAGAGATCTTCGGCGGCAAAGGGCGCCGAACAAGCGGAAATCAGGATATGCTGACACAGCACGTCCAGCGGCCCCGGTCCGCGCGGATCGCCATCCAACTCATGCGCCTCTGCGGCCTGCAGCGCGGCGTGACATTCCACCACCTCAAAGCGATTGGCCGGCACCAGCCGTGCCTTGGACGGCGCATTGTAGCGGTGATTGGCCCGCCCGATCCGCTGGATCAGCCGCTTGACGTTTTTCGGCGCGCCGACCTGAATGACAAGGTCGACATCGCCCCAGTCAATCCCAAGATCGAGGCTGCCGGTGCAGACAATCGCCCGCAAGTCGCCCCGCACCATCGCCGCCTCAACCCGCTCGCGCTGGGTCCGGTCAAGGCTGCCGTGGTGGATGCCGATGGGCAGGCTGTCGTCATTGGCAAGCCACAGATTGTGAAAGAAAATCTCGGCCTGCGCGCGGGTGTTGTGAAAGATCAGCGCGGTGCGATGGGCCTTCACCGCCGCCAGCACCTGCGGAATGGCAAAGACAGCGCCGCCCCCGGCCCAAGGCGGCGCATCGGGCAGATCGAGCATGGCAATGTCCGGGTTGGGCCCGGTATCAGCCTCGATGATGGTGCAGGGATCGGGGTGGCGGGCCAACAGGTGGGCAATCGCCTCGGGGTCTTCGACCGTGGCTGAAAGCCCAACACGCCGCAGGCCCGGGCAAAGCTTTTGCAACCGCGCCAGCGCCAGCATCAACTGATCGCCGCGTTTGCTTTCCGCCAGCGCATGGATCTCATCAACGATAACCCGCTGCAATCCTTTGAAAATCCGCGGCGCGTCTTCATACGACGTCATCAGCGCGAGACTCTCTGGCGTGGTCAGCAGGATATGCGGCGGGTCGGCGCGCTGGCGTCGCTTTTGGGTGTAAGAGGTGTCACCGGTCCGATCCTCGATCCGGATCGGCAGGCCCATCTCCGTCACCGGCCCGGTCAGGTTGCGCTTGATGTCCGCCGCAAGCGCCTTCAAGGGCGAGACGTAAAGCGTGTGCAGACCCATGTCCGCCCCGTCTGCCAATTCCGCCAGCGAGGGCAGAAATCCGGCCATCGTCTTGCCGCCACCGGTGGGCGCGATCAGTAAAACCGCTGGCTCAGCGCTCCGCGCCACCATCATCTGTTGATGCGGATGTATCTGCCAGTTGCGGGCGGCAAACCAGTCGGTGATGGCGGGGGGCAAAGTCTCCATCCAGAAAACCTAGTGCGGCACGCCAGATTTCAAAAGCCAACCCCCTGCTTCTTCTGTTTGAAAATACCTCGGGGGAGTCCTGCAAGGACGGGGGCAGAGCCCCCAAGCCCCCCTTAGCCTCACTTCACGATCTTCTCGTCTTTGACGAACATGTTGGCCCAGGCCCGGTCGATGTAGTCCGGCGTCATCCGGGGCGCGACCCCCTCAAAGGCGCAGATCGACAGGATCTGATCGATCAGGAACACCGGCTGATAGTTGGCGTAAACATTTTTGATCGTCGGATATTTCTGCTGCAACAGGTGGATAAGGCTCGCCTCGTCCAACGGCAGGCCCTTTTTCTTGGCCACCAATGCAAAAATCTTCAGGAAATCCTTCTGCTCCGGCCCGTCAATCTTGATCTTGAAAAAGATCCGCCGCAGCGCCGCTTGGTCAAAGATTTCATTGGGGTGGAAGTTGGTCGAAAACACCACCAGCGTGTCGAACGGCACTTCGAACTTCTCACCCGATTGCAGCGCAAGGATATCGCGGCTCTCTTCCAGCGGCACAATCCAGCGGTTGACCAGCGCTTGCGGCGGCTCTTCCTGACGGCCAAGGTCGTCGACGATGAAAATCCCGCCCGAGGATTTCAGCTGCAAAGGCGCCTGATAGGTGCGCGCGGTCGGGTTATAGACCAGATCGAGCATCTTCAGCGAAAGTTCACCCCCCGTCACAACCGTCGGCCGCTCGCAGCGCACATATCGGGTGTCATAACGGTTGCCAGAGCGGCGCAGCTGGGTCGGATCGTCCTCTTGGGTTTCGGCGGCGGAATGCACGATCGGATCGTAAACCGTGATCACCTGACCGGCGTATTCAATCGCGCGCGGCACAAAGATCTTGTCGCCCATCGCCTTGCGAATGCCATTGGAAATCGAGGATTTGCCGTTGCCCGGCGGGCCATACATCAAGATCGAGCGCCCGGCCGACACCGCCGGCCCGAGTTGATCCATCAGCGAGGGCGGCAGGATCAGATCGCCCATCGCCGCGGTCAACTGCTGCCGGGTGATCTGAATATTGCGGATCGATTGGCGTTTGACCTGTTCCTGATAGACCGCCAGCGGCACCGGCATCGCACCAAAATATTCGGACTGCGCCAGCGCATCGAGCGAACGCGCCTTGCCCGCATCGGTCAGCTCATAGCCCATTTCGTTGCCAGAGTTGGCGTTAAGCGTGCCCGTCGCCTGCAAAAACTTCTGGCTGCGCGCCAGGTCGACCAATTCTTGTGTCACCGGCAGCGGCAGGCAAATGCTGCGGGCAATGTCGGTCACGATATCAAGGTTCGCGCGGAACATCGTTTTGAGCAGAATGTCCCGCATCATCGTGATCGGCAGGGCCATTTCCTCCATCCGCTTGGGGGCGGGCGGGGCGGTGACATTTCCAACAACCGCGTTCATGGCAGATACCTTTTCTGGCGCAGGGCCACTGTGGCCGACAGAGGTTCAGAATTCATGAAGCACATCGCCGTCAACTCCCGAAAATTGCACCAAGCATCAGATAAAGCGCCAAGGTGCCGCCCAGTGCCAGCCCCATCGGAAAATCGCTGCCGGTTTCCCAGCTTTCCCAATTTGGGGCCATCCGGCGCAGCGGAGTATACTTTGCCAACCTGTGCGCCGCGAAGGCCCCCAAAAGGGTAGCAGCCAGGAGCATGAGCAGGAAAACGAAATCGCCGGGATGGATAAACGGCGCGGCGGCGGCGGCAAATTTCGCATCACCCGCGCCAACAACGCCGCTGGCGTTTAACACGATGCCCAAAAGCAGCATGATCCCCAGTTGCAAGAACCGCCAAGGATACTCCGCGAGGGGCACAGCGATCAGCCCAACCAGCACGAAAACCGCCAACAAGGTGAGAACCGCCTTGTTGGGGATTTTCATCGCGCGCATGTCGGACCAGCAGACATAGATGCAAATCGGCACCACGAAAGGCAGAAACCAAAGGGCGGACCAAGTGGTGACAGAGAGGCTCATGGATCAGTTCGCCGTGTTGTTTTCCAGGGCATTCAAAGAGCGGACAGCCGCTTCGAAGTATTGCGGATGGGTCTCGACCGCGTCGCGGAACAGGCCTTTGCCGGTCTCGACATCGCCGCGTTTCACCGCCGACAGCCCAAGCGTATACAGCAGTTCGGCCCGCTCTTGCTGGCTCATCGGAACGACGGGCAGGGTGTAGTTGCCCTGCGCGCCGCGGGCGAGCACCAGATTGTTCTTGGCGGTGAACAGGTCGCTGTCTTGGCGGATCGCTTGGGTAAACATCTTTTCCGCGCCGGCATAATCGCCACGGCTCAGCTTGGAATAACCCCAGTTGTTCATCACGCCCGAGGGCGTTGTCGTCAGGCCAATGGCAACCTCGTAAAAGCTGTCGGCCTTTTTCCATTCCTTGTTGCTGTCGGCGATCATCGCCTCAAGCCGGTAACGTTTGAAGGTTTCATGCGTCGGCGGCACGCTGTCGAGCACGGTTTCGGCCTCTTTCCACTGATCGTTGCGGATATGGGCGTCGGCAAGCTGCACCTTGTCGTCTTCGGTGGTGTCTTTGTGCGCAATCACCTTTTTCCAGACCGAGACGGCCTCGGTCGGGCGCTTGGCCCGGATCAGCGAAACGGCAAGGCCGCGCAAAAGATCGATCCGGTCGGGTTTGGACCCGCTTGCGCGCTGAAAATAGCTCACCGCTTCGTTGGGATCAGAATTGTTAAGCATCACCTCGTTGAGGTTGCTTTCATCGATCACGTTGATGTCTTGCAGCTTGCGGTCGACAGCGTTCTTGTCGATCTCTTTTTCACAGGCAGCCAAGCCCAGCACAGCAGCCAGACTGACGCACACGAGGATAGGGTGGCGCATTTTTGCGTCCTTTTCTGCTCTTGCCTCTATTGCGCGGTTCGGATCAGATAATCGGAACTGCCCCGCCGCACCAATTTGTATTCTTGTTGTTGCTCAGTATCATACTGCACATCGTCCAATTTTGCGAGTGCTAACCTCAGGTTGTCCCGGATGGCATCGCTTTGGCCGTTGTCGATGGCATAGGCGCGGTGGAAGACCTGAGAGGCCTCAGCGGTTTTGCCGCGTTCCATCAGCACCACGCCCAGATTGTTCCAGACTTCGGGCCAGTTCTCTTCTTTCTTGACCGCCCGGCGCAGCAGCGTTTCCGATTGTCCCAACCGGCCAAGCGCCAGATTTGCGGTGCCGAGCGCCGACAGTACTTCGGCATCATCAAGACCACGCTCAAGCGCGGCGCGGTTGAAGGCGGTCAGCGCCAGTTCGTATTCCTTTGACGCCAACAGCCGGTGCCCGACCAAAAGCTGATCCACCGCTTCGGCGCGGCGGTCGACCTGCGGCGCATAAGGCGAATTGCGATCACGCGAAAAGCCGTCCTGCGAACAGGCGGCTAGAAATAGGGTAAAGGCCAGAAGACCGGCGGTTTTGGAAAGCTCCACCTGCTTGCCTGCTCTTATATTGCCTCGGGTTGTGCCGATGTCGTGCCCGATGGGCCGCCCAGCTTGGAAGCAAGCCTAGCGCAAGCAAATGCGGTAGCGGTATCTCTCAGAAGGGTAGGGCGTGAAATAACGCCGGTATCGTTGCGAATTTGTCGATCCGCGAACCGATCTGTGTACAGATCGGCACCGATCCATGATGGATCGGCGCCCTCGATGAACAGCTGGGCGGTTATTGCCCCAGCGAGCCGAGCTGCATGATGCCGTTCGCCGACGGCCCGACCAGAATGATCAACAGCGGCGGCACCGTAAGGCCCATCGTCACCAGCGTCATTTTTGTGGGCAGTTTGTTGGCCTTTTCCTCGGCCTTCATCACCCGCTTGTCGCGCATTTCGCCGGCATAGACGCGCAGCGCCTCGGCGATGGATGTCCCGAACACTTGGGCCTGGATCAGCACGGTCACGAAGGACTGAATATCCTGCACGCCACAGCGCTCGCCCATGTCATTGAGAACGCTCGCCTTGTCTTTACCCGCTTTGATTTCGTGGCTGACCACCTGAAACTCATAGGCCAGTTCGGCATACGACGATTGGATTTCCTTGCTCACGCGCAGGATGGACTGGTCAAGGGATTGGCCCGCTTCGACGCAAACAAGCATCATGTCGAGCGCATCGGGAAAGCCGTCTTCGATCTCTTGATGGCGGGCGTCGGCGCGGCGGGTCACCCAGTATTTCGGCATGTAATACCCGGCGGCACCGGGGCCGAGGATATACATCACCATCTGTTGCGTGGTGGCATTGTCAGCCCCAAGCACGAAATAATAATACGCCAGTCCAAGCCCAAGCGCCGAAACCCCCAGAACCACCTGCGCGGCGTGAAAGAACCGAACAGCATCGCGGCCACGGTAGCCCGCCTGCATCAGCTTTTTGGCGACTTCCGAGTATTCCTCTTCGTCCTGCGGCTCGAGGAAAGAGCCGTATTTGTCGAGCTTTTCGTTGCGTGTGCCCCCCGAGCGCAGAGCCTCGCCCTTGCGGGAGGTTTGCTGCCGGGTCTGGGCCGCCAGTTTCTCCATCGGGTCAGGGCGCTGCCGCATCAGCATCGACACCGCGAGCAGCAAGAGCACCGCCCCCAATCCGCCAACGATGATCACCGGGGCCATGGGGCCAAGCAATTCGAAAAGTTTTCCACCGGGCTCGAACATGTCGTGCTCCTTAAACTTTGATATTCACGAGGAATCGCATGACGATAAGGTTCGCCACGAGAAAACCGAAGACCACAAAACAGGCCGGAATAAAGTAGGGGTGATCGATCACGTCATCGTAGTAATGCGGATCGGTGAGTTGGATGAAGCCGAGGCAGGCGATGGGAAAACCCGAGAGAAACTTGCCCGACCATTTCGCTTCGGCCGTGATCGCCTTGACCCGGCGGAACAAGCGAAACCGGGCGCGGATCACCTTGGACAGACCGGCCAGAACTTCGGCGAGGTTACCCCCCGATTGCTGCTGGATCGTCACGGCGACGGCGAGAAAGCGCAAATCCTGCATATCCAGACGGGCCGACATTTCGCCAAGCGCTTCGCCGACGTCACGGCCATACGCCGCCTCGTCCGCGATGATGCCAAGCTCGGACCCGAGCGGATCTTTGATCTCTTTCGACACGATGGTCAGCGCAGACGAGAACGGATGGCCCACCCGTAAGGACCGCACGATCAGCTCGATCGCGTCGGGCAATTGCTCTTCGAGCATCGACATCCGCTTGCCGGCTTTGTGATTGACCCAGGTGTAAACCCCACCCACGCCCATGGCGACAGCGGCGCAAATGCGCACGATCAACCCGGTTTCCGTGCCCAGCGTCAGGCCGACAAAGGCCATGAAACTGACGGCGACCATGATCAGGATCAGTTGCGACGGCGTAAAGGCAATCGCGGCCTTCTGGGCCTTGGTGGCCAAAAGGGAATACAGCGGGATTTTGCGCGATTTGACGTGCTGGGTCATCTCCTTGCGGAGTTTTTCCAGCACCTCGTCGCGGCGCACGCCCTTGTCCATCATGTCGAGACGGCGATTGACCCGGCTGTTAAGGCTGATCGACTTGCCAAAAACCGTCAGATAGACGCCTTCCACCAACGCCAGAACGCCGACGAAGATCAGGGCATAGATAATCGGTTCTGCTGAGATCTCCATGATCTACTCCGCGGCAAAGGGTTCAAAGATGGCAGGCGGCAGGTCATAGCCCCAGAGCTTGAAACGCTCGGAATAGTGGCTGCGCACGCCCGTGGCGGTGAAGTGGCCGATGATTTTGTTGTCAGGTGTCAGGCCGACACGCTGGTACCGGAACACCTCTTGCATCGAGATCACTTCGCCTTCCATGCCCGTCACCTCGGTGATGGAAACCATGCGGCGCGAGCCATCCTGCAGGCGCGAGGCCTGCACAATCAGGTTCACAGCGCTGGAAATCTGGCTGCGTACCGCTTTGATCGGCATTTCGATCCCGGCCATCGCAATCATGTTTTCCAGCCGCGACACGCCATCCCGCGCAGAGTTGGCGTGGATGGTGGTCATTGATCCGTCGTGGCCGGTGTTCATCGCCTGCAACATGTCGATGACTTCTTCGCCACGCGTTTCGCCAACGATGATACGGTCGGGCCGCATCCGTAGGGCGTTGCGCAGACAGTCGCGCTGGGACACCGCGCCTTTGCCTTCAACGTTGGGCGGGCGGCTTTCCATCCGGCCCACGTGGGTCTGTTGTAGCTGAAGTTCGGCGGTGTCTTCGATCGTCAGGATGCGCTCACTGTCGTCAATGAACGAGGACAGCGCGTTGAGCGTGGTGGTTTTACCAGAGCCAGTACCGCCCGAAACAATCACATTAAGCCGGCAGGCGACGGCGGCCTGAAGATAGGCGGCCATTTCCTCGGTGAAGGCGCCAAAGGTGACGAGATCGTCAACCGCGAGCTTTTCCTTCTTGAACTTACGAATGGACACCAGCGAGCCGTCGACCGCAATCGGCGGCACCATGGCGTTGAAACGCGAGCCATCGGCAAGACGGGCATCGACATAAGGGTTGCTTTCATCGACGCGGCGGCCAACGGCGGAGACGATCTTGTCGATGATCCGCAACAGGTGCTTTTCATCCTTGAAGGTCACATCGCTCAGCGTCAGCTTGCCGTTGCGTTCGACAAACACCTGTTGCGGGCCGTTTACCAAGATGTCGTTGACAGTATCGTCTTGCAAAAGCGGCTCGAGAGGGCCGAGGCCTTTGACCTCGTTGTACAATTCCTGGATCAGCGTGGCGCGATCCTCACGGTTGAGCACAACGCCCTTTTCGTTCAAAAGCTCCTGACCAATGTCCCCGATCTCGGCCTTGAGATCGGCCTCGGTGGCGTTTTCCAAAGCACCAAGGTTGAGATTGTCGAGCAGCGAACGGTGCAGTTCGAGCTTGAGATCGCCCATCCGCTCTTTGCGTTTAAGCTCTTTGTCAGTGGCCTCAGGGCGCGCTGGCGACGTGGAAACGACCGGGCGGCGCATCGAAATCGGCTTGGCCGGGGCGTCGTCCTTGGCGGGCACCTTGGCGACATTGTCGGCGCGGGCCTTTTCTGTGGCCGGTGCTGCCTTGCGGTATTTGGAAAACATCTGTCTTTATCCTCAGGCTGCTTCAGCCGCGTTGGCACCGACTTCGTGCAATGATTTGGCAAGCTTGGCGATTTCACGACGCAGCGGGTTTTTGGCCGCAGCAGTGGCAAGCGGCAGGCCATGGTCACACGCTTGGACCACCGGTTTGCCACCATCGGGGAATTGTACGTCAATCGCGATGCCCAGGCTTTCGGCCATGCGCTTGACCCGGCTTTTGCCGGTCAGATCGGTAAACTTCGGCGCGCGGTTCAGAAGGAAGCGCAGCTTTTCAAACGGCAGATCCTCGGATTGCAGCGCGCGTTTCAGGCGCAGCGCATTCTGGGCCGAGCGCATGTCGATCTCGAGCATCGAGAAATAGACATGCGACATGGTCAGCACCGTTTCGGACCATTGCACCAGCGTCTTGGGCATGTCGACAATGACGTAATCGAAATGCGCGGTCGCGGTTTTAAGCAGCTTTTCAACGTCTTGCGGCGGCAGGATGTCGAGAGGCAGCATATCGGCGGGCGCGGTCAGCACCTGCATCTTTTCCTCATAATCCATCAGCGCCTGGCTAAAGCTGTCTTCGTCCATGTTTTCAATGTCCGACAGCAGCTCGTACACCGACTCGCGGCGCGGCAGATCAAGGTAGGTGGCAATTGAGCCATATTGCAGATCAAGGTCGATCAAACAGACCTTGGGCGCGTCATCCTTGGAGATTGTCGCCAATTCCCACGCAAGGTTGGCGGCGAATGTGGTCGAGCCGACGCCGCCAGCCAAACCGTGAACCGCGATCAACGCGCCATCGCGGGCCGACCCTTTTTTGAGCTTGACCTTCTTTTCAGGTTGCTCGGGGGTTTCGGTGTCATCGGTTTCGGGCGTGTCGATGTCATGGGCAGTCTCTTGCGGCAGGGCAGGGGCCGCGGCCGGTGCCGATGCACGCACCCGGTCGATGGCGAATTGCAGTTCGCCTTCGGGCAGGGGGTAGGGCACGAATTCATCGGCCCCCTTGCGCATCAGATGGTGCAGCGCGGCGGGCGAAACATCTTCGGTGATCAGGATCACTTTGATCCCGCGACCGGTGGCTTCGGTGATGATGTCGGACAACAACGGCAGATCGGCCTCGTCCTCGGTATCGAGAGCGATGGCAACAAATTCAAGGGATTGCGCATCTTCCTGTGCAAAAAACGGGATCGCTTCCTCAAATCCGAGGTCGCCCCATTGTTCGCCCAAGGCGTTCTCCATGTCTTCGATCAGAAGTTCGAAATCCTGCACATTACGACTTATCGTGCAGGCAACGATGGGGGGGATCTCCATCTCCGTCGTTGTGTCGTCATTCATGGCCTCATTCCTCTACACAAATCCGGTGGCTTTTGAGTGCAACGATTGGCAGGATTCTCCTGTCCGACGTCGTTGCTTGCCTCCTGGACCGAACCACGCTGCATAGACCCAACATGGCACATTTCATTACGAGGAAGGTGCCCAATAAATCAGGCGAGATTGCGGCTAAAAGATCGTCATTTCGCGAATTTGCACCAATCAGGTGAATATTGGGTAAATTGTTGACGGGCTTTGGCGCAAAAAAAAGGGGCGGCAAAGCCGCCCCATTGCCTGCCGAGGTACGAGGTTCGTCAGGAAGAACTGTCGGCGGTGTCGGCTTGGGTGCCGGTTGATACGCCTGTGGTAAAGCTAGAGCCGGCCTCGCCGGAGGTCACGTAGTCGCGGTAAACGACGGCAGCGTAATTGCCATCAAGCAGCATCGGATGCCCGGCCACAAAGCCGGTGACTTCGGTCACGGTCCGCCGATTGCGGCGTTCACGGCCTTCGGTCACGATAATGGGCTGGGCTTCGCCATAGCTCACCACCGCTTCGAGCCGCGAGCGCGAGATGCCCTGTGACACGAGGAAATTAACCACCGCATTGGCGCGTTGTTGGCCGAGTTGACGGTTGTAGCCGTCGCCGCCGACCTTGTCGGTGTGGCCGTAGACGCGGAACCGCACTTCGGGGAAGCGGCGGATCCAGGCGGCCTGTTCGCGCAGGGTATCGATGGCGCCAGCGTCAAGCTGCGCGCTGTTGAAGGCAAAATTGACCGTGGTCAGGACCTCATCGGCAAAGCGTTGGGCCATATTATAGGTCCACTGCTTTTCGCCGGTGTGATAGGCCATGTTGTTCATCGTCGCCACGCCGAACTCGCCGGTATCGATCAACGCCCCGGATTCTCGGTAAAACGAACTTTGCACCGGTCCCTTATTGGGCGAACAACCTGCCAGCGTACCCAGTACGGCGGCGGATGCGATGAGGTATGTCAAACGTGGCTTCTGCATCTGATCAATCCATTACATAGCCATAGGACCCGGTGAAATCCTGTTTGGCAACCTCGGCAACCGGTCCTTTTTTATATGCCGTGTCGCTGGCCACGCGGCCATACAGGAAAAGGTCTTTCTCGGAGGGCGGGCGCACCCGGTCCGTGGGCAGCGCAAGCGCTTCGCCACGGGTGGGGGTCACCAGATGTGGCGTCACGATGATCACCAGTTCCGATTGCTGCCGCGAGTATTCCGCCGACCGGAACAGCGCGCCAAGCACCGGGATGTCACCCAACCACGGCACCTGGCCGTTGAGATCCTTGAAGTCATCCTTGAGCAGCCCGGCAATGGCAAAGCTTTCGCCATCACGCATCTCGACCGTGGTCGTCGCCTCGCGGCGGGTGAAGGCGTCAAGCTGGAAGTCGTTGTTCACAAAGCCGTTTGTCGGGTCGATCGCGGAAACCGCTGTCTTGAGCTCGAGGTTGATGATGTCGCCATCGACAACGCGGGGGATAAAGCTCAGCTCGATACCGAAAGGTTTGAATTCGATCCGGATCAGCCCGTCCTGCGCCGACACCGGCACCGGATATTCGCCACCGGCAAGGAAGGTGGCTTCCTGACCGGACAGAGCCGTCAGGTTCGGTTCGGCCAGCATCCGCACCATGCCCTTGCTTTCGAGCGCTTCCAACAACAGCGCCACTTCGACAGCGCCAAGGTTGAACCCGATAGAGGAGGACAGCTCGTTCGAGGTCGAGCCGGGGATTGTGCCGTCGATGATGCCTTGAAGCGCCGAGTTCCGTGCCGCCTGGCCCGAGCCAAAGCGCACACCGGCGTCGCCGCCAAACAGATCGCCGCCGATGGCTAGCGACGAGGCCAGCGATTTCGACACATTGCGCGACATCTCAGCAAAGCGCACCTTGAGCATCACCTGCTGCACGCCGCCAACGCTCATCAGGTTCGACACCCGCTGCGGCGCATAACGTTCCGCCAGATCGAGCGCGCGCTGCATCTTTTGCATCGACGAGGCGACGCCCGACAGGACGATGCCATTGTCGGCGCTGCGCACTTCGATCTTTTCGCCCGGCATAATCTGGCGCAGGCGTTCCTTGAATTCTGTCAGGTCGAAGGTGACGTGCACATCGACATTGGTGATCAAGCGGCCCGAAGCATCCAACAGCGTGAGCGTTGTCGTCCCGGTGCCTTTGCCAAGCACATAGATCGTGCGGTCGCTGAGCGATGAGATATCGGCAATGGCGGGGTTGGCAATGCTGAGCTCTGCAAAGGGCACATCACTTTCCACAACCACCGCGCGGTTGATCGGCACCGACAGTTTGGACGATGTTCCCTGGCGCACAACACGCAACGTTTCGGCCTGAGCACTTGGTGCAATCGGGCCAGAAGCCAAGACAGCACCCAAAAGGGTCGCCCCTAAAAGCGTCTTAAAATACATGTGACCTGCCTTTCCGATCACGCCTCAATGCGCAGGTCTTATCGCCTGCATTTGTGGGTACTGTGGGGGAAGTCTGGATTTTTTGCAAGAATCAATGGCTTCTGCGGCCCGGTTTATGTGGGTATCTCGCAACAGGGGTGAAAAATGAAACGCCGCATCCCTAGATGCGGCGTTTTGTATCTTGTTGGCCACTGTTTGTGGGGTGGTTCAATTGGTGCAGGGAATCTGGATTTCCACAACATCTGCGCCTTTGCGCGTGCGGATGGTACAGACCTCTTCACGCTCAACCTCTACAACTTTCTGGGCCACCGGGGCCTGAAGGCCGAGCAGGGTCATCTGGTCAACCTCGACCGGACCAACGTCGCTGGTATCGCCAGATCCGACAAGCGCCAGAGACAGGCGGCCTGTCGATTGCGCCTGAGCCAAGGCCGCCACTTGCTGGGGTTTGGCCGAGACAGTCACAGTGCGGGCGATGGTGGTCGCCGTCTTGTCACCATACGCGGATTGGTCGATGGCAATCAGCTTGACGCCGGTTTCGATCAGCTTGGTCACTTCATTCGAGCCGCCCGAGCGTTCATCGCCGCGCTGGCCAACACTGCCGGTCCAATAGACATCGACCCGGTCGCCGGGACGCAGGAAGCCCGAGACCCCCGAGGCCACGTCGACCTTGATCGCAAAGGCGCGCATTCCGGGGCCAAGCCGCGAGGTGATGCCAGCGTCCTGGCCGGGCAGGGTGATCTTGCTGGCAAGGATGGCCTCACCCTTTTCGATGGTGCTCAGGACATAACGGTCTTTGCCAGTCTCTGAAAACAGATCGCCGGTGTCGGTGATTTTAAGGCCGTCTTTGACCGGGCGGGTGCCGGGCTCGGGGTTGGCCTTGATTGTCTCCTTGGTGGCTTCATCCAGCTCGTCCCAAGGCTTGTAATACGGTGTCGCACTGCCTGCCGCGAGGAAGGTGCCGTCGGGCAAAGATACGCGGGGAAACTTGACCACCCGCACGGCGGATTTATCAAGCTTGTCACCATAGTTCATCCGTTTCGTCGCCACGAAGACATCGGTTGTGGCGATCCCTTCAGAGCTTTTCGCTTTGGCCAGGGCCACGCGATAGGAATTTACATAGCCGTTGGCCAGGTAAACCGCGAAGCCGGCCAGCCCGATGCCGAGAATCAGCACCAATCCAAATACCACACGCATGTCGTGCCCCTTTTCCGTTCCAGTTCTTGGTGATCAATGTGCCAAAGGTTTGTGGTCAAACTGTGCCACGTTCCGGGCGTCTGGGTGGCGAATGGCAACAGTTGCGATAAAATCGATTGAGTGTTTCGCCACTGGGTTTTCGCCACTGGCTGCCGGTGTGTGCCCTGGCCCGCGTTCTGATCGTCACGCCATACAGAGTTCCAGCCGTCACAAACGCGACGACCGGCCCGAAGAACGGGCCGGTCGTCGTGATTGGATCCTGTCGCGTGGTGCGGGATCAGAAGTCGTTTTGGCCACCAATTGCGCCTGCGGTGGCGTTGAACAAAGTCGAGGTGTTGGTCTCGATCGAGACATAAGCCACAGTGGCCAACCCGACAATTGCCGCCGTCAAAACAACCCAGTCAACAGTGACTGCGCCGTCTTCTTTCTGGCAAAACTTTTTGAGTAGCTCGGTCATTGCTGACTTTCCTGAATATCGTGCCGTAAAATCGGCGGTTGATCGCATTGGGTTTGCCGGCAGGCCATCCCGGTTTCACGGGCGAGGGCCAAGGGCAGTGTCTCAGCAGCGTGGTGGCGTCGCTTTGGTGGACTCGAAAAAACGTGCAGCGGCACGACAGCTTAGGTCGCGATTTGCGTCACAGGTTCCAAGAGCCTAACCGGACACCCAGGCGCGATTTCTGGGTGTCCGTCTTGGTTTATACAAAACGACAATTAGAAGTCGTTTTGGCCGCCGATTGCGCCGGCAGTGGCGTTGAACAGGGTCGAGGTGTTGGTTTCGATCGCGCCGTAAGCTGCGATGGCCAGACCAACGATGGCTGCGGTCAGAACAACCCAGTCAACAGTCACGGCACCGTTTTCGTCTTGGCGGAATTTGTTGATGAACTTCAGCATGGTAGTACTCCTGGTGTGGCCTACAGGCCTTAAGTTTGATGTGAGCCCTTGCGCAGTGCAAACGCCCGAATTCTCAGATGGTCAGACGACGATTAGAAGTCGTTTTGGCCGCCGATTGCGCCAGCAGTGGCGTTGAACAGTGTCGATGTGTTGGTTTCGATCGCGCCATAGGCTGCGATGGCCAGGCCGACGATGGCTGCGGTCAGAACGACCCAGTCAACTGTCACGGCACCGTTTTCGTCTTGGCGGAAGTTTTTGATGAACTTGATCATGGTATTGGTCTCCGTAGGTCGATTTGCGTTTGCTTAAACCTTGTCGCTTCTGACTAAACCCGCCTCTCACCTCAGGTTCGTCTGACTTGGTATGACGCTAATAAGCCAGCGGATTGGGGCGGCAGTTGGGCGCCAATCGCTCGATTTTGGATATTGATGAGAAGTTAACAGACTTTCTACCTAACCTGATGATTTTAAGCGGAAAATAAGATTGCATTAATATTTGAAAATCATATCACCGGCATAATTTCCGGCAAATATGGCGCCTTTGCCGTTTTTCAACTTCGCAAATCTGGTCAGGCAGGGGGATTTTTGCCAAGCTGGCAACAATAACAGCCCGACAACAGGGCCGAGCAGGTATATCGATGAAGCATCTCGCAATAGCGCTTGCACTGTACAGTGTGATAGCGCCGCCGCCCGCATGGGGCGAAGCGCCGGCCTTTCAGGATTTTGAGGCACGGCGGGTCAAGCCGCCCAAGCCCGGCACCAAAAAGCGCATACTGGTGCAAATCACCGCCCCCGCCCCAAGAGAGGTTGCGCCACCCAAGGCCGCACCTGCCACCGAGGGCGGCAGCGGCGCACCGGCGTATGGCTGGTTCTGGACAACCGTCTCAACCAAGGCCGAGGATCAAAACGCCGGTCGTCTGGACGAGGCGCTGGCCGCATTGGACAACGCGCCCGACAATCAAGCGGTGCGCGCGCCGCGCCTGAGCGATCTGCAATCCCTGGCCTCTGTGCATGGCATTGACCTGCTCAAGGCGACCGTGGGCACACAGGTCAGCCCGGCGCTGGCGCTGGCGGTGATGTCGGTGGAAAGCGGCGGTCGGGTGGATGCGGTGTCATCCGCCGGGGCGCAGGGGCTGATGCAGCTTATGCCCGCCACTGCAGAGCGTTTTGGCGTGACAGATGTGGCCGTGGCCGCCGACAACATCAAAGGCGGGGTGAAGTTCCTCGATCTGCTGATCCGAAAATTCGAAGGCGATCCGGTGCTGGTGCTCGCGGGGTATAATGCGGGCGAAAACTCGATCGGCCAGCATGGCGGTGTGCCGCCCTATTCCGAAACGCGCGACTATGTCCCCAAGGTGCTGGCAGCGTGGAAAGTGGCACAGGGCCTGTGCCGGACGCCGCCCATGTTCATCTCGGATGGCTGCGTGTTTGTCACAATGAACTGACCGGCCTGGTAAGCGCACCCCGATCCATCAATGGATCGGCACCGATCTGTTGACAGATCGGGCCACCGCACGAAAAAGGGCGCAGCCTGTGCCGCGCCCCGGTCTTGATCTCTAACGCAAGCCTTCAGACAATCGTTGCCTCGGTGGCGGCCCGCAGCTCGTCTTCGGTCACGCCTTCCGCGGTCTCGACGATCCGCAGACCGCCTTCCACCACGTCAAGCACGCCCAGATTGGTGATGATCCGGTTCACAACGCCCTTGCCAGTCAGCGGCAGGGTGCAGGCCTTGAGCACCTTGGACTCTCCGTGTTTGTTGGTGTGGTCCATGACCACCACAACCCGGCCCACACCGGCCACAAGGTCCATCGCGCCGCCCATGCCTTTGACCAGCTTGCCGGGAATCATCCAGTTCGCCAGATCGCCGTTCTCGGCCACTTCCATCGCGCCCAGAATCGCCGCAGCGATCTTGCCGCCACGGATCATGCCAAACGAGGTCGCGCTGTCGAAATACGAGGTCCGCGCCAATTCGGTGATCGTTTGCTTGCCCGCATTGATCAGGTCGGGATCCTCATCGCCCTCAAACGGAAACGGACCCATGCCGAGCATGCCGTTTTCCGACTGAAGCGTGATGTCCTTGTCGCCCACATAGTTCGCCACCAGCGTCGGGATCCCGATGCCAAGGTTCACATACATGCCGTCTTCAAGCTCTTCTGCGGCCCGCGCCGCCATTTGGTTGCGATCCCAAGGCATCAGGCTTCCTCCCGCTTGCGCACGGTGCGCTGTTCGATGCGTTTCTCATGGTCACCCTGAATGATCCGGTGCACATAAATCCCCGGCAGGTGGATATGATCGGGGTCCAAAGCGCCGCGCTCGACGATTTCCTCGACCTCGACCACACAGACCTTGCCGCACATCGCAGCCGGCGGGTTGAAGTTGCGCGCAGTCTTGCGGAACACCAGATTGCCGGTGTCGTCGGCCTTCCACGCTTTGACGATGCTGAGATCGGCAAAGATGCCTTCTTCGAGGATGTAATCCTGACCGTTCCAGGATTTCACGTCTTTGCCATCGGCAATCACCGTGCCCACACCGGTCTTGGTGTAAAAGCCGGGGATGCCGGAGCCGCCCGCGCGCATCCGTTCCGCCAAGGTGCCCTGCGGGTTGAACTCGAGCTCAAGCTCGCCCGACAGATACTGCCGCATGAACTCGGCATTCTCGCCGACATAAGACGACATCATCTTTTTGACCTGCCGGGTGTCGAGCAGTTTGCCGAGGCCAAAGCCATCCACACCCGCGTTGTTCGACGCCACCGTCAGATCCTTGACGCCGCTGTCCACCAGCGCGTCGATCAGCAATTCCGGAATGCCGCAGAGACCAAAGCCCCCCGAAGCGATCAGCATCCCGTCGAAAAGCAGGCCATCAAGCGCCTCAGACGCCGAGCCATAGACCTTCTTCATCGAAAATCTCCCATCAAAGTATTGATTGACGGGTTTTGTGGGCGACAGATGCCGCAGAGTCAAACGGATTGCCGCGCTGCAGAAGCGTTTAGCGTTATCAATCTTCGGCCATGATTCCACCGATCGGTTGACTGATGGTGCGGAATCAGTTATTCAACCTTATGGCTAAACGAGAAACCGGCGAAACCCTGAACGACGTCCTCAAAGCGGCAAGCGACCCGACCCGCCGCGCCATCCTGACACTTCTGGCGCAAGAGGGGCCGCTGAAAGTGGGCGACATCCATGCCCGCTTTGACATGAGCCTCAACGCTGTCTCCAAGCACATCAAAATGCTGGAGCGCGCCGGGCTGGTGCGGCGTCGGACCGAGTGGCGCGAGCATCTGATCGATGTCCAGATGGCCCCGCTGGCCGAGGTTGACCACTGGTTCCGGGGTCTGCGCTCGATCTGGGATCTCCGGCTCGAAGCATTGGACACATTGATAACAAAAGGAATATCCGATGACCGATCTGACACTTGAAGTCGAACGCACCATTGCCGCCTCGCAAGAGGCGCTGTTCAACGCATGGCTCGATCCGGACATGCTGCGCCAGTTCATGCGGCCGGGCGAGAGCGTGACTGTCGCGCGTGCCGCGACCGAACCCAAGGTCGGCGGCCGGTTCGAGATCATCATGATGGCAGGCGAAAATGCGATGCCCCACACCGGCACCTACCGCGAAATCACACCAAACGAACGGATCGTGTTCACGTGGGAAAGCGCGCATTCCACCGAGGAAAACAGCGAGGTCACCCTGGATTTCATCCCCGAAGGCGACGCGACCAAGGTGCGGCTGACCCATGTGCGCTTTGCCAACGAAGACATGCGCAATAACCACAAAGGCGGCTGGACCGCGATCCTCGCCTCTCTGGACACCGCATTGGCCTAGGGCGGGCGCCGATCTGTCAACAGATCGGGACCGATCCATTGATGGATCGGTCCCCTTGCGCCTAGATCAAACGGACCTGTGTGCCGATTTCCGTAATCGCAAACAGCTCTTCGATCTTTTCGTTGTACAGCCCGATACAGCCATCCGAAGACCGCCGCCCAATCTTGCGCGTGTCATGTGTGCCGTGGATCAGATAGGCGGGCCAGTCAAAATACAGCGCATGTGTGCCCAGCGGATTGTCCGGCGCACCGCCCGCGACAGGGCGCCAATCGGGGAAACGCTGCATCTGGCTGGCTGTGGGTGTCCACGACGGGCCGACCTTCTTGCGCACGATCTTGGTATAGCCGCGTTTGGTCAGCTCATCGGTTTTCGGAACCGAGGTGGGGTAGACGCGATAGTCATTGCCGTCGCCCGCCCAGAAATGCAGAGCGCGCGAAACCGTGTCACACACGATGGCCCCTTTGCCGAGTTCGCTGAAGTGATCGCGCCAGGTCTGATGGGCAAAGCCCGAGATATTGTGGCGTGTGAAATCCCGCACCGGTTCCGCAGCGCGCGCGACCGCAGGCAGCAGCAGCGCCGCACCAGCGGCAGCGATGAAATGACGGCGGGTGAAACCTGTTTTGCTCATGGAGTGGCCTTTCGTTTGCACTTCGTTGGCCGCGAGCTTTCCCTCATTTTCCGTCAGGTTAAAACTCACATATTCTTGAACGCGAATATGAGTGCAAATATGCGACAGGCGGGGCAGGGGCCCCGCCTGATCAGGTGATTACGCGTCGGCTTCGGGTTCGGCCTTCTTGGCCGCAGGCTTTTTAGCCGGGGCTTTCTTGGCTGCCGGTTTCTTCGCCGGAGCCTTCTTTGCCGGAGCCTTTTTGGCCGCCGCCTTCTTGGGTGCGGCTTTCTTCTTGCCGCCCTTCGAGGCCTTTTCCTCAATCAGCTTGCTGGCCATTTCCATGGTCACATCCGCCGGTTCGGTGCCTTTGGGCAGGGTCGCGTTGACCTTGCCCCATTTCACATAAGGCCCATAGCGGCCTTCCATCACATTCACCGGCCCCCCGCTTTCGGGGTGTTCGCCCAGCTCGCGCAGCGGTTTGGCGGCGGTGCCCCCCCGGCCACGGCCCGGATTGGCGCGCTTGTCTGCCAAAAGCTCGACCGCGCGGTTCATCCCCATGTCGAAAACGTCCGCCGGATCCTTGAGGTTCACATAGACCGGTTTCTCGTCATCCGGCTTCTGGTGCATGATATAGGGGCCAAAGCGGCCAAAGTTCGATTTGATATCGCCGCCCTCGGAATGGGTGCCGATCACCCGTGGCAGGCTGAGCAGCGTCAGCGCCTTTTCAAGGTCGATATCGTCTTTGTCCCAGCCGCGCGGCAATGAGGCGCGCGGCGGTTTCTTGTTCTCGGGCGTGGGTTCGCCGCGCTGAACGTAGGGGCCAAAGCGCCCGGCCTTGAGCCAGATTTCGTCGCCCTCATTCTCGCCCAGCAACCGTTCGTCGCCATCCGCGCCTTCGCCCGCGATCGGACGGGTATAGGTGCATTCGGGATAGTTGCCACAGCCGACAAACCCGCCGGTGCGCGAAGATTTCAGGTGCAGATTGCCGGTGCCGCACTTCGGGCAGAGCCGTGGATCGGTGCCGTCTTCGCGCGCGGGATACAGCTGATCGGACAGCGCCGCATCCAGCACATCCAGCACTTCGGAAATCCGCAGATCCGACGTTTCGGCAATCGCGGCATGGAAATCCTGCCAGAACCGGGCGAGCAGCGCCTTGTAATCGGCCTGGCCCGCACTGACCAGATCAAGCTCTTCTTCCAGCTCGGCAGTGAATTCATAGCCAACATATTTGCGGAAGAAGTTCAGCAAAAAGATCGTGACGATCCGGCCTTTGTCCTCTGGGAACAGGCGGTTCTTGTCCTTGCGGACATATTCGCGTTCCTGAATCGTGGTGACGATGCTGGCATAGGTTGACGGGCGGCCGATGCCCAATTCTTCCATCCGTTTGACCAGCGTCGCCTCGGTATAGCGCGGCGGCGGTTGGGTGTGGTGTTGCAGCCCCAGAACCGCGGCGTTTTCGCTCAGCAGCGCCTTGCCGTTGCGCTGGATGCCTTGCGACTCGATCAGCTGCGCCTCGCCGTCACCGGCTTTGATGTAGTCGGCCTCAAGCCCGGATTTGGCAAACTTGGCGGGCTCATCCGCCAAGATCTGCGGCAGAATGCGGTCGTCATCGCCATCGGCGACGTCATCGCGGCCCTCTTCATAGACCTTGAGGAAGCCTTCGAAAACAATCCGTTGCCCATTGGCGCGCAGACCAACCTGTTCGTCGCGGCTGGCGATTTCGACAACCGTACGTTCGAGCCGCGCGCCTTCCATCTGGCACGCCATCGTGCGTTTCCAGATCAGATCGTACAGCCGCGCCTGATCGGTTTCGCGCAGTTTCAGCGCGGTCGCGTCCTTGGTCATATCCGTCGGGCGGATACATTCGTGGGCTTCCTGCGCGTTTTTCGCCTTGTTTTTATAGATGCGCGGGCTGGGCGGCACAAACTCCGCGCCATAGCGATCTTTGATCGCCTCGCGGGTGGCGGTGACGGCCTCGGGGGCCATGTCGATGCCATCGGTCCGCATATACGTGATGTGCCCGGCCTCATACAGGCGTTGCGCGGCGTTCATCGCCTGGCGCGCGCCCATGCCGAATTTGCGGCTGGCTTCCTGTTGCAAGGTCGAGGTCATGAAGGGCGGCGAGGGGTTGCGGCTCGCCGGTTTGGCCTCGACCGATTTGACGTAGAGATCGCGCGAGGTGACGGCCTGCACCGCCAGTTCGGCGGCGGTTTCGTTTTCAAGATCGTAGCGGTCGAGCTTTTTGCCGGCATGAACCGTCAGCCGTGCTTCGTATTCTTGGCCGCGCGGGGTGGCGAACAGGGCTTTAACCGACCAGAATTCGCGCGCGTTGAAGGCTTCGATCTCCATTTCGCGCTCGACGATCAGCCGCAGGCACACCGATTGCACCCGGCCCGCCGATTTTGCACCGGGCAGTTTGCGCCAAAGCACCGGCGACAGATTGAACCCGACAAGGTAATCGAGCGCGCGGCGGGCAAGGTAGGCCTCGACCAGCGGCGCATCGACCTGACGGGGGTTTTTCATCGCCTCGGTGACGGCGGATTTGGTGATCGCGTTGAACACGACGCGGCTGACCGGCGTGTCCTTTTTGATCGCCCGACGCTTGCGCAGGGCTTCTTCGAGGTGCCAGGAAATCGCTTCGCCTTCGCGGTCAGGGTCAGTCGCGAGGATCAGGGCGTTGTCGTCTTTCAGGGCGTCGGCGATGGCTTTGACATGTTTGCGACTGTCAGTGCCAATCTCCCATTTCATCTCGAATTCGTTCTCGGTATCGACCGATCCGTCCTTGGGAGGGAGATCGCGAACGTGGCCATAAGACGCCAGAACGGTGTAGCCCGGTCCAAGATATTTGTTTATTGTCTTGGCTTTAGCCGGGGACTCGACAACGACAACTGGCATAAAAATTCCTTCCGACTCGATGCGCCTACTCTGGCGGCGGAACATGTGGGAGGGAGAGGCCAAAAGTCAATGCAGGCAAATCCGCGGTGTGACATCGGCGGCGCAGTGGCGCTTGTCGCGGCAAAAGCAGGTTGGCATTGTTTGGGCTGGGGTAAAGCGGTGTTTATCGGCTGGCGTTCGGCTCTGGTTGCGATTTGAACCGGCCGGACGGCCTGGCTTTGCTCGAACTCAGGACGCGAGCGAGATCAGGCCGCCGGGGTGGCGCGTGATCTGGCCGGACAGTTCAAGATCGGTCAATTGTGCGGCCACATCCCGCGATGCGCCATCAAGATCGCGGATCAATTGGTCTTCGGCCAGCGGCGAGGGGCCAAGCCGCGACAGAATCTGAGTGTGCAGTGTCGCTGTGCTGCGCAGATCGCGCTTTGTCGGTGTGGGCGCAGAAGTAAGCGGCAGTTCTGGCTGTTGTGGTGCGGCCTCGGTCGGGCCGAGGGCTTCGATCACATCATTGGCATTGCGCACCAAACGCGCGCCATCGCGGATCAACATGTTGCAACCGCTGGCGCGGGCATCAAACGGATGGCCCGGCACGGCCAGAACCTCACGCCCCTGATCGAGCGCATTGCGCGCGGTGATCAGGCTGCCGGACCGGGCGGCGGCCTCAACCACGACCACCCCGCGTGACAGGCCCGAGATGATACGGTTGCGCACCGGAAAGTGCCGCGCCTGCGGGGCCAGCCCCGGAGGATGCTCCGACACGGCCAGGCCGCTGGCAAAAATATCCTCGGCCAGTTTGGTGTTTTCAACTGGGTAGATCACATCGATGCCGCCGCCAAACACCGCGATGGTCCCGGTCTCCAACGTGGCAAGGTGGGCGGCGGTGTCGACGCCGCGCGCCATTCCAGAGACCACGACATATCCGGCCTCGCCAAGCTCTCGTGCCAAGGCGCGGGCCATCCGCGTGCCAAGGGACGAGGCATTTCGCGCCCCGACCAAAGCGATCATCGGACGGCGCAACAACGCGATATCACCGCGCGCCCAAAACAGTGGCGGCGCATCAGGCAGGTCTGCAAGATCTGAGGGGTAGTCTTGCGTGGCATGACATATCAGCCGGGCGCCAAGACGGGTGCCGTGATGATATTCTCGCTCGGCATCAGCGCGCGAGCAGGGGGCATATTTCTCAATCCCCGCATCGCGGGCGATTTCGGGTAGGGCCGCAAGGGCCGCACGGGCTGTGCCGTGTTCGTCCATCAGACGGTAGAACGTAGAAACCCCGACGCGCCGGGATCGCAAGAGGCGGAGCCAGTCCAACCGGTCATCTTCCGAGGTGGGTGGGAGTAGGGGGTGAGAGGAAGAAGTAACTGTGTTGGTCATCCTGGTTCCGCCTGCTTGCAGAATCATTATTACAATATCGGTGGTTAACAAGGGGTAAACCAAACAGTTCCAATCTTCCGTAACCCACGCCTTTCGTTATTTTCCTGTCAAAACCCCCAGCGTATCAGGCCGCAGCGCCCCCCACTGTCAGCCCGCCAATCCGGACTGTCGGCTGGCCCACGCCCACCGGCACCCACTGGCCCGCCTTGCCGCAATTGCCCATGCCGGGATCAAGCGCCATATCGTTGCCAAGTGCCTGAATCCGCATCAAAGCCGACGGCCCGTCGCCGATCAGCGTCGCCCCTTTGACCGGCGCGCCGACCTTGCCATTCTTGACCCGGTAGGCCTCGGTGCAGGAGAACACGAACTTGCCATTGGTGATGTCGACCTGACCGCCACCAAAGCCCACGGCCCAGATGCCATCCTCAAGCCCGGCAACGATATCGCCCGGCTCTGTATCACCGCCGAGCATATATGTGTTGGTCATCCGCGGCATTGGGATATGCGCAAAACTCTCGCGCCGCCCATTGCCGGTGGGGGCCACGCCCATCAGCCGAGCGTTCTGGCGGTCCTGCATAAAGCCGGTGAGGACGCCGTCCTCGATCAGTACATTGCGGCCCGAGGGCGTGCCTTCGTCATCAACGGTCAAAGAGCCGCGCCGGTCGGGCAGGGTGCCGTCATCAAGCACAGTCACGCCACGCGCCGCCACCTGTTGCCCCATCAGCCCGGCAAAGGCCGACGAGCCCTTGCGGTTGAAATCGCCCTCGAGCCCGTGGCCGATGGCCTCGTGCAGCAGGATGCCGGGCCAGCCGGGGCCAAGCACGATGTCCATCACGCCCGCCGGGGCAGGCTCGGCCTCGAGGTTGACCAACGCGATGCGCAAAGCCTCGCGCGCCTTGCCCTGCCAATCGGCGGGATCGAGCAGACCATCAAGACCGATCCGTCCGCCACCGCCCGCTGTGCCGGCCTCGCGCCGTCCGTCCTTTTCGACGATCACCGAGACATTGACCCGCGTCATCGGACGCACATCGGTCACATGCAGCCCATCGGGGCGCAGGATCTCGACCTCTTGATGCGAGGCCATGATGGTCGCGCTGACTTGCACCACGCGGCGATCCATGTCGCGGGCAAAGGCATCAATCTCGCGCAGGGTCTCGATCTTGACCGGAAAACTGGCTCCGGCGATGGGATCAACATCGGTATATAGACTTTGGTTGGTGGCTTGCGGCCCCGGTGCCATCACGCCGCCACCATCGCCCACAGCCAGCCGCGCGGTCTCAACCGCGCGTTTCAAGGCGCTTTCGCTGATCTCGGTGGCATGGGCATAGCCCGCAACCTCGCCCTTGACGGCGCGCAGGCCAAAGCCCTCTGAGGCATCGTAACTGGCTGTTTTCACGCGGCCATCATCGAAATGCAGCACTTCCGAGCGCCGCCGCTCAAGGAACAGCTCGCCATCGTCGGCCCCAGCGGTGGCCTCGCGCACCAACGCAAGCGCGCGATCCTTGTCGAGAGAGCTCTGAAACGGGCGAAACGCGGTGTCTGTCATGGGGATTGCCTCGGAAAGTTTGCTATATGTCCAAAAAAGCGGCCCTTTGACGCGGGCGTTGTGCTTTATCTCACTCACAGAATATGATTTTAAACGCCTGCGTTACAATGGGCGGCGCGGCAATGGATTCGTATCTGCGATCCGCAGGCGTTTGCCCCCCGAAGACGAACAGCATGAACCGACCAGGGTGTATATGATGCAACTTAAATCTCTGCTCACCGGCCTCACGGCCTCGCTTGTCGCCCTGCCTGCCATGGCGCAGGACCTCGAAGTGATCGGCAAGCCGGTGCCCAATGGCATTGGCTTCCAGCCTGCGGCCACCGAATTGGCGCGCGATCTTCAGTGGCTTGATGGGATGCTCTTGTGGCTGATCACCATCATCTGCATTTTTGTCGCGGGGCTGATGGTCTATGCCTTCATCCGCTTCAATCACAAGTCGAACCCGACGCCGCGCAGCTTTACCCACAACACGCCGCTCGAAGTCGCATGGACCATCGGCCCGATCGCGATCCTCGTGCTGATTGGTGCGTTTTCGCTTCCGGTTCTGTTCAAGCAACAGGAAATCCCCGAAGGCGACATCGTGATCAAGGCCACCGGCTACCAGTGGTACTGGGGTTACGAATACGTGGATGCGGGCACCGACGCGGTCGAGCCCAACGTCATCGCATTCGACAGCTTCATGCTTGGCCGTGATGGTCTGGCCGAGGCGGGTTACACCGATGATCTCTATCTGCTGGCAACCGACACAGCCGTGGTTGTGCCCGTTGGCAAAACCGTCGTGATGCAGATCACCGGCGCTGACGTGATCCACTCCTGGACCATCCCCGCCTTTGGCGTGAAACAGGATGGCGTGCCGGGCCGGATTGCCGAACTGTGGTTCAACGCAGATCGCGAAGGCATCTACTTCGGCCAGTGTTCCGAGCTTTGCGGCAAAGATCACGCCTATATGCCGATCACCGTGAAAGTGGTCAGCGAAGAGGCTTATGCCGAATGGCTTGTTGGCGCAGTCGAAGAATACGCCACCCTGCCGCAGTCGTTTGACGTGGCTTCGGCCAAATAAACACCGGTGCCGGGCGATTGCCCGGCCCACCCGGCACCCCGGAGACAACAATGACCGACGCCAGCCTGCATAGCGCCAGCCAAGAGTACGAGGCCCAGTTCGGCGATTATTTCGCCCTGCTCAAGCCGCGTGTGATGACGCTGGTGGTGTTTACCGCCTTTGTCGGCCTGTTGGCCGCGCCTGTCGCGGTGCATCCCTTCGTGGCGTTCTGCGCAATCCTGTTCATTGCAGTTGGCGGCGGTGCCTCGGGCGCGCTCAACATGTGGTGGGACGCTGACATTGACGCGGTAATGAAACGCACCGCAAACCGCCCCATCCCCGCCGGTAAGGTCGCCCCGCAAGAGGCGCTGGCCCTTGGCGTGGCGCTGTCCGGTTTCGCCGTGCTCCTGCTCGGGCTGGCAACCAATTGGGTGGCGGCGGGTCTGCTGGCCTTTACCATCTTCTTCTACGTCGTGATCTACACCATGTGGCTCAAGCGCTGGACGCCGCAGAACATCGTGATCGGTGGCGCGGCGGGGGCCTTTCCGCCGATGATCGGCTGGGCGGCGGCCACTGGCGGCATCTCGGTCGAATCGGTTCTGATGTTCTGCCTGACCTTCATGTGGACTCCGCCGCACTTCTGGGCGCTGGCGCTGTTCATGCGCGGCGATTACGACACGGCGGGTGTGCCGATGCTGACCGTGACCCACGGCCGCAAATCCACCCGTGCGCATATCCTGGTCTACACGCTGCTGCTGGCCGCTCTGGCCGTTGCAATCTCGTTTACCGGGGCAGGCGGGCCGATTTATCTGCTGGTCGCCGTGGTGCTCAACGCGCTGTTCATCATGGGGGCCTTCGCCATCTGGCGGCGCAACGAAGACGACGCCGAGGCGGATAATTTCGCGGTCGAACGTCGGTTCTTCAAGCTGTCGCTGCTGTATCTCTTTGCCCATTTCGGTGCGATCCTGGCCGAAGCCGGATTAGACCGCGCGGGCTATGCGCTTTCCTTGGGGGGCCTGCTGTGAACTTTGCGCCAGAACATGAAATGCACAAGCGCCGCAAGGGCCGCAACATCGGTGTTGGCCTGCTGCTCGGCGCGCTGATCGTGATCGTCTTTGGCCTGACCTATGTAAAGGTCACGAGCCAAGGCTTTCAGGCCCCTGCCGAACTGTCGGGGACCAAGTAATGGCGATGTCCGGCCCCAAAAAGACGGTGATCCAGACGGTGTCTGTTGTCGTGCTGATGGGCGCGCTGGCATGGGCCTCGGTGCCGTTTTACGACTGGTTCTGCCGGGTCACAGGCTTTGGCGGTGCGACCGGCGTGGCCGAAACCGGCAGCGACGTGATCCTCGACAAGACCATCAAGATCCGCTTCGATGCCTCGCTTGACCATGAAATGGCCTGGCAGTTTCGCGCGCTTCAGCCGGAGATGACCATCCGCATCGGCGAGACCGGCTTGGCGTTTTACGAGGCGTATAACCCGACCGACCGCCCGATTGCCGGACAGGCCAGCTATAACGTCGCACCGTTCGACGCCGGCGGGTTTTTCACCAAGATTGATTGCTTCTGCTTCACCGAACAGGTGCTGATGCCGGGCGAGCGGGTCGAGATGCCGGTGACGTTCTTCGTCGATCCCGCCATTGTCGAAGACCGGGATGCCAAGTACACCAAGCATATCACGCTGTCCTATACGTTTTACGAAATTGACATGCCGGCAACTGCCCAGCTTGAGGCGGACCCGGAGACCACCCAAACGAACTGAGCCTTTTGAACGAGGGAAGACACAAAAATGGCCCATGTAAAGAACCACGATTATCACATTCTGAGCCCCTCGATCTGGCCGTTGCTGGGTGCAGCGGCGGGTTTTGTCATGCTCTTCGGCGCGGTGCTTCTGTTTCACGACTACGGCCCGTGGATGTTCCTCATCGGTCTGGTTGGCGTGCTTTACGTCATGTTTGGCTGGTGGTCCGAAGTTGTGGCCGAAAGCCGCATTGGCGATCATACCCCGGTGGTGCGGATCGGCCTGAAATACGGCTTCATCCTGTTCATCATGTCCGAGGTCATGTTCTTCGCCGCATGGTTCTGGAGCTTCTTCAAACACGCGATCTATCCGATGGATCCGAACGGTATGAGCCCCGCCATCGATGGCGTTTGGCCGCCCGTCGGCATCGAGACGTTTGATCCGTTTCACCTGCCGCTGATCAACACGCTGATCCTGCTGTGCTCGGGGGCTGCCGCGACATGGGCGCACCACGCGCTTGTGCACGAAGACAACCGCGAAGACGTCAAGTGGGGCCTGATCATTGCCATCGGTCTGGGTGTGATCTTCACCGTGTTCCAGGCGTATGAGTACAGCCACGCCGCCTTTGGTTTCTCGGGCAACATCTATGGCGCCAACTTCTTTATGGCGACAGGTTTCCACGGCGCGCACGTTGTGATCGGCACGATCTTCCTGTTCATCTGCCTGCTGCGTTTGCTCCGGGGTCACTTCACCCCTGAAAAGCACATCGGCTTCGAGGCTGCCGCCTGGTACTGGCACTTCGTTGACGTGGTGTGGCTCTTCCTCTTTGCTGCAGTCTACATCTGGGGCGGCTGAGGCCAGACCACGATTTGATTTCGGAAACGCCCGCCATCTGGTGGGCGTTTTCTGTTTGTACGGCTCTAAATTTACGCCAGCCCTCAATCCCTTAGCCCGGAATCAAGGGCGCAGCCCGCCGGGCCAGCGGCTGCCCGCCCCTACGGGCTGCCGCTTTGACTGATGCTTGGCGGTACGGCAAAGGTCGTTCGGACTTGGCCGGCATAAAGCTCCATGCAAAAACCGTTGCAGCGGCACCCCGCGGACAGCCGCTGGCCCGGCTCTTGTCGGGAAAGGCCCGCCGATTTGCTGGGCCGTTTCTGTTTCGGCTGCGCGGCTCAGCACGTCTTTGCGGTTGCATCACCCTTGGGAAACAGGGAAAACACTGGCGCGCGCGCGGAGCCTCCGGGTGCGCCTTATCTCATCCACGGGGCCACATGCGGCGCATCCTCTTTGCCTTGATCATCGGTCTGACCGGCACCGGCATCCTGATCTCGCTCGGTGTCTGGCAGGTGCAGCGGCTGGCGTGGAAACGCGACATCCTCACCGCCATCGACACCCGCATCGCCGCCGATCCGATCCCGTTGCCCGATGTGGCCGATGTGGCAAGCGACAAATACGCGCCCGTCGAACTCTCCGGCCAGATCGGCAGCGCCGAGCTGCATGTCCTCGTCTCGCAGAAACACAAAGGTGCCGGCTACCGCGTCATCGCGCCTTACCTCACCATCACCGGCCGGCATATCCTGATCGACCGTGGCTTTATCCTCGTCGCTGAAAAGGACAAACCCCGCCGCACCGGCGCCACCAAGATCACCGGCAATCTGCACTGGCCCGATGACCGCAACCCCTCGACCCCGGCCAATGACGAGGCGGGCAACATCTGGTTCGCCCGCGATGTCAGCGACATGTCGAAAGCGCTGAAAACCGAGCCGCTGCTGGTGATTGTCCGCAGCGAAGACCCGCCCGCACCGGGCCTCAGCCCCTTGCCGGTCGACAGTTCCGCCATCTCCAACGATCACCTGAAATACGCGATTACCTGGTTCTCCCTCGCCATCATCTGGCTGGGCATGACCGGGTTTTATATCCTGCGCGCACGCCAGACCAAGGACGCCTGAGCATGAAATACATCTCGACCCGGGGGAAGGCCCCCGAACTTACCTTCGAAGACGCCATGCTCAGCGGTTTGGCCCGTGACGGTGGCCTGTATGTGCCCGCCGAGATCCCGCAGATGAGCCGGGGCGATATCGCCGCGCTGGCCGGCCTCAGCTATGAGGAAACCGCGTTTCGCGTGATGCGGCCCTTTGTGGGCGACAGCTTCACCGACGCGCAGTTCAGCGACATTATTGCCCGCGCCTACGCCGGCTTTGGCCACGCCGCCCGTGCGCCCTTGGTACAACTTGCGCCCAACCATTTCCTGCTCGAGCTGTTCCACGGCCCGACGCTGGCGTTCAAAGACTTCGCCATGCAGCTGATCGGCCAACTGTTCGAGGATGCGCTGAAGCGCCGGGGCGAGCGTGTCACCATCGTGGGCGCCACCTCGGGCGACACTGGCAGCGCGGCGATCGAAGCGTTCCGCGGCCTTGATGCCGTCGATGTCTTCATCCTCTACCCGCATGGCCGCGTCAGTGAAGTCCAGCGCCGCCAGATGACCACCCCGACCGAATCCAACGTACATGCCCTCGCGATGGACGGCAATTTCGATGATTGCCAAGCCAAGCTGAAGGACATGTTCAACCACTTCGACTTCCGCGACGAAGTCCGCCTTGCCGGCGTCAACAGCATCAACTGGGCGCGGGTGCTGGCGCAGGTGGTGTACTTCTTCTCCTCCGCCGTGTCGCTTGGCGCGCCGCACCGCAAGGTGAGCTTTACCGTCCCCACCGGCAACTTCGGCGATGTCTTTGCCGGCTATATCGCCAAGCGCATGGGCCTGCCCATCGACCGGCTGGTGGTGGCCACCAACCAGAACGACATTCTGCACCGCTGCCTCGCCACCGGCGCCTATGCCAAAGACACCGTGCATGCCTCGATCAGCCCATCGATGGACATCGAAGTCAGCAGCAATTTCGAACGCGCGCTGTTTGACGCCTATGACCGCGACGGCAACGCCATCGGGCAGCTTATGGACGAGCTTGGGCAGGGCGGCTTCAACGTCTCGCAAGGCGCGCTCGAACGTCTGCGCGAACATTTCGACAGCGGCCGCGTCAGCGAAGACGACACATTGGCCACGATCAAGAGCGCAAAGGCCACGATGGGCGAATTGCTCTGCCCGCATTCCGCCGTTGGCGTGAAGGTGGCCCAAGAGCTGCGCGATCCGGCCACGCCGATGATCACCCTGGCCACGGCGCATCCGGCGAAATTCCCCGATGCGGTGGAAAAAGCGTCGGGCCTGCGCCCGGGGCTTCCACAACGCATGGCAGACCTGTATGAGCGTCCGGAACGGGTAACGCGGGTGCCAAATGATCTGGCCGCGCTGGAAACCCTGATACGGGAGAAGATCGCCTCTTGACGGTAGAATTGCACACGCTCGCCAACGGGTTCCGCGTTGTTACAGAGTATATGCCGGGGCTGGAATCAGCCTCGGTTGGGATTTGGGTCTGCGCGGGTGGCCGCGCTGAACGGCCCGAGCAGAACGGTATCGCGCATTTCCTCGAACACATGGCGTTCAAGGGAACCGAGACCCGCAGCGCGCTGCAAATCGCCGAGTCGATCGAAGACGTCGGCGGCTATATCAACGCCTATACCTCGCGCGAAGTGACGGCCTATTACGCGCGTGTGCTGCGCAATGATGTGCCGCTTGCGGTGGATGTGGTTGCGGATATCCTGCTGAATCCGGTGTTTGATCCCAAAGAGATCGAGATCGAGCGTGGGGTGATCCTGCAGGAGATCGGCCAGGCCAATGACACGCCCGACGATGTGATCTTTGACTGGCTGCAAGAGGTGTCTTACCCCGAACAGGCGCTGGGCCGCACCATCCTTGGCCCGCCCGAGCGGGTGCAGGCCTTTGGCCGCGAAGATTTGGGGCGGTTTGTGACCGAGCAATACGGGCCCGAACAGATGATCCTGTCGGCGGCAGGGGCGGTAGATCATGCCACGCTGGTGAAACAGGCCGAGACGCTGTTTGGCCATCTGGCCTCGCGCAAGGCCCAGGCCGACAGCCCCGCCAAGTTCGGCGGCGGCGAGGCGCGCCATATCAAGACGTTGGAACAGGCGCATTTTGCGCTGGCGCTGGAAAGCCCCGGCTACTGCGACGATTCGATCTACACCGCACAGATCCATTCGGTGGCGCTTGGCGGCGGCATGTCTTCGCGGCTGTTTCAGGAGATCCGCGAAAATCGCGGGCTGTGTTACACCATCTTTGCCCAGGCTGGCGCCTATGCCGACACCGGCATGACAACGATCTACGCCGGCACCTCGGCCGAGCAATTGCCCGAATTGATCGGCCTGACCATCGACGAGCTGAAACGCGCTGCCGATGACATGAGTGAGGCCGAAGTGGCCCGCGCCCGGGCGCAGATGAAAGCCGGTCTTTTGATGGGTCTGGAAAGCCCCTCAAGCCGGGCCGAGCGGCTGGCCCGCATGATCCAGATCTGGGGCAGGGTGCCCGCCCTGTCCGAGACGATTGCCCGGATTGATGCAGTCACCGTCGGCGCAGTGCGCGATTTCGGTGGCCACATCGCGGCGGCGGCCCCGGCGGCAATGGCGCTTTATGGCCCGGTCGATGGTGCACCGGATCTGGCGAGGCTGAATGCGCGGCGCGCCGCCTGATGCTTCTCACCCGGCGCAGGATACGGCTGGAAACCGACCGGATGACCCTGCGCGCGCCGATCCATTCGGATTATCGCGACTGGTCGTCGCTGCGCGATGACTCGCACGGCTTCCTGATCCCATGGGAGCCGTCCTGGGCCTCCGATCACCTGACCCGCAAGAGCTTTACCAACCGGGTCTATTGGTCCCAACGCGCCATCACCAATGGCACCGCCATGCCGCTGTTCCTGATCCGCCGGGCCGACCAGGCGCTGCTCGGCGCAATTACCCTCGACAATATCCGCCGTGGCCCGGCACAATCGGGCACGCTTGGCTATTGGGTCGGGGCGCCGCACGCGCGCCAAGGCTATATGCAAGAGGCGATCCTCGCGCTGGTCCACCACGCCTTCACCAAGATGGACCTCAGCCGCATCGAAGCCGCCTGCCTGCCGGAAAACGCCGCCTCGCGCGGGCTGCTGGAAAGCGCAGGCTTCAAATACGAAGGCGTCGCGCAAAGCTATCTCCAGATCAACGGCCGCTGGCGCACCCACGTCCTCTACGCCGCCCTGCGCATGGACCGTCGTGGCAAAACCGACGCCGGCCTCTGAGCTGCAGCACGCCCTCCTGTGCTATACAAACCGCGCACCAACGCCCGCCGTCCAGCACACCCCCTGCTTCTTCTGTTTAAAAATACCTCGGGGGTGAGGCCAAAGGCCGAGGGGGCAGCGCCCCCTTCTGTCCGCCTCCGCCACTTTCGACATCGTCTGCCGCTTTTTCCGATCCCTCTTTGACCCGCGTGATCAACAGCCCGTGACCAATCCGAGAATCAGGGTAACCTCCTCGCAGAGAGTAATGAGGTGCCCCCATGTTGCGATGTCTCGTCCCCCTGTTCCTGCTCGCGGCCACCACCGCCAGCGCCCAAGACCGCCGCCCGTCCCATTGTATCGCCATCGCCGACGCCGCGCCGGGGATCGAATACATCCACAAAGCCGCCTGGAGCGATCCGCTGCCCGCCTATACCGTGCGCATCCAGTATATCCAGCATTCCGCCTTTCTGATCCGCACCCAAGGCGGGCTGAACGCCGTCACCGATTTCACCGGCTTCATCGGCACCACGAAGATGCTGCCCGACGTGGTCACCATGAACCACGCGCATTCGTCGCATTTCACCACGGCCCCCGATCCGGCCATCCCCCACGCCCTGCGTGGCTGGGGCGATACCTTTGGCGCAGGCATCGACCACTACGTCGACCTTGGCGAAATGGTGGTGCGCAACGTCTCGACCGATATTCGCTCGGGCGGCGGGGTCGAACCCAAAGGCAACTCGATCTTCGTGTTCGAGGTCGAGGGGCTGTGCATTGGCCACCTCGGCCACCTGCACCACGAACCCGACGACCGGCAATATGCAGCACTCGGGCGGCTCGATGTGGTGATGGCCCCAGTCGATGGCGGCATGACCGTCGATCTGGCGACCATGATCCGCATCCTGAAACGGCTTAAATCCTCGATTGTCCTGCCGATGCACTGGTTTTCCGACTACGGCCTCGATCAATTCGCCGCCGGCATGGCCGATGACTTCGACATCCTCCGCCCCGGCGGCGCGTCGATTGATGTCAGCCTCGCCACCTTGCCCCGCCGCCCCACCGTTGTGATCCTGCGCCCGGATTGGCTGCGCGACGGTGAATAGCCTTCCCCGTGCATTTGTCCTAAACATCGCGGCAAGGAGAGTGCGATGCCCCAACTGACCCCGGCGGACGCCGATTTTGCCGCGCGCCTAGGCGCCACTTTGCCCGAGGGCACCCTGCGCCCGAGTGAGCCGCGCTATCTCGAAGAGCCGCGCGGCCATTGGCAGGGGCAGGGGGCGTTCGTCGCCCTGCCGCGCAACGTTGCCGAGGTGGCGCAGATCGTCGCCACCTGCAACGCCGCGCGCGTTGGCGTCGTGCCCTATGGTGGCGGCACCGGTCTGGTTGGTGGGCAGGTCAAGCCCGAGGGCACCGTGCCGCTGATCCTGTCGCTTGACCGGATGAACGCGGTGCGCGCGGTTTATCCCGAGGAAAACGTGATGATCGCCGAGGCGGGCACGATCCTGGCGGATGTCCAGAACGCCGCCGCCGAGGTCAACCGGCTGTTCCCGCTGTCGCTTGCCTCCGAAGGCAGTGCGCGGGTCGGCGGCTGTCTGTCGACCAACGCGGGCGGCGTCAATGTGCTGCGCTATGGCAATACCCGCGCGCTCTGCCTTGGGCTTGAGGCGGTCCTGCCCGACGGCACGGTCTGGAACGGGCTCAAGCGGCTGCACAAGGACAACACCGGCTATGATCTGAAACACCTGCTGATGGGCGGCGAAGGCACGCTTGGGGTGATCACCGCCGCCAGCCTGCGGCTCTCGCCCCGGCCCGCCGCGACGGGCACCGCGATGATCGTGGTCGACAGCCCGGCGGCGGCGCTGTCGCTGCTGGCGCTGGCACGGGATGTTGCTGGCGACACGGTCTCGGCCTTTGAATTGATGAGCCGCATGGGGCTGGAGTTCCTGTCGGAAAAGCTGCCGCAGATCCGCCAGCCTTTCGCGGACAAACCCGAGTGGCTGGTGCTGATCGAGCTTGGCATGGCACAGGGGGGCGACCCGCTGGCCGCGATGGAAACGATCTTTATGCAGGCGTTAGAGGCCGGTCTGGCCAGCGACGGTGTGATTGCGCAAAGCGAGGGCCAGCGCGCCGGGCTTTGGGCGATCCGTGAAGAGATCCCCACTGCCAACCGCGCCATCGGTGCGATCTCGTCGCATGATATTGCGCTGCCGCTCGGCCTTGTGGCCGAGTTCATCGAAAAGGCTCCGGCAGCTTTGGCCCGGTTCGCGGGCATCCGGATCAATTGCTTTGGCCATCTTGGCGACGGCAATCTGCATTACAACGTCTTCCCTACGCAGGGCCGGTCCAAGGCCGACTACAGCGATCAGCGTGACGCGATCCAGCAGGCAGTTCATGACCTTTGCGTCGAGATGGGCGGGTCGTTCAGCGCCGAACACGGGGTGGGGCGGCTGAAGGTCAGCGATCTTGAGCGCTACGGCGACCCTGCCAAACTGGCCGCGATGCGCGCGATCAAGGCGGCGCTTGACCCCAACGGCATCATGAACCCCGGCGCGGTGCTGCGCGGCTGAGCGCGCCCGATCCATCAATGGATCGGTCCCGATTTGTCAACAAATCGGCCTTGCTCCGCCGCCCCGTTGCGCTTTTGTGAAAGCTGCCCTAAATCACCCCCATGAAACGGCCCATACTCATTCACCCCGATCCCCGGCTCAAAAAGCTGTGCGCCCCGGTTGCCGATATCTCGGACGATCTGCGCGCGCTTGCCGATGACATGCTGGAAACCATGTATGTCGCCCCCGGCATTGGCCTCGCGGCACCGCAGATCGGCGTGCTCGAGCGGCTGATTGTGCTCGATTGCGAGAAAGAAGACAGCGCCACGCCCAAACCGGTGGTGATGTTCAACCCCGAGATCATCGGTAGCTCGGCCGATCTCAACACCTACGAAGAGGGCTGTCTGTCGATCCCGGATCAGTTTGCCGATGTCACCCGCCCGTCTGAGGTGCGCGTGCGCTGGCTTGACCGCGACGGCACGCTGCAAGAGCGTGACATGGACGGCCTCTGGGCGACCTGTGTTCAGCATGAGATCGACCACCTCGATGGCAAGCTGTTCATCGATTACCTCAAGCCGCTCAAGCGTCAGATGATCACCCGCAAGATGCAGAAGCTGAAGCGGGAAATGGCGCGCTCGGAATGAGCGTCTTGCCGATCCGCCTGTGGCCGGACCCGGTGTTGCAGCAGGTGTGCAGGCCAGTGGCGGGTGAGGTGAGAGGTGAGGTGACGGAGTTGATCACCGATATGTTCGACACGATGTATGCCGCGCCGGGCCGGGGCCTTGCTGCGCCGCAGGTGGGCTTGGCGCTGCGGCTGTTTGTGATGGACGTGACGTGGAAAGACGGGCCGGGCACGCCGATAGCCTGCATCAATCCCGAGATTATCTCTGTGTCCGACGATATGGCCGGCGGCGACGAGGGCTGTCTCTCGATCCCCGGCGTCACCGCAGATGTCACCCGCCCCGCCGAGATCACCCTGCGGTTCACCGTCGCAAACGGCGCGCGCCAAGAGCTGCGCCTGACCGGCATGGCCGCCAAATGTGCGCAACACGAGTTGGATCATCTCGACGGCAAGGTGATCTTTGACCGGCTTGCCCCGGAGGCCGCTGCCGCCCTGCACGCGGCCTATGACACGGCCACGCCGATCCGTTGACGGATCGGTTGCGATTTGTTGACAAATCGCCTTGCCCGATCGGCGATGCTGCACTACCCCGCCTGTATGACCCGCACAGTGATCCCCTGGCCGGACAAACGTCTGCGCAGCCCCGCCGCACCGGTGACTGACATCACCGATCAAATCCGCACCCTTTGGGACGAGATGGTCGAGGTGATGGAGGCGATGCCCGGCGTTGGCCTTGCCGCCCCGCAATTGGGCGAGATGCTGCGGCTGGCCGTTGTCGATGCCTCCGAGGAACGCGGCAAGGTGATCCGCATGGCCAACCCCGAGGTGCTGCACGCCTCGATCCATCTGCGTGAACACGAGGAAGCCAGCCCTAACCTTCCCGGCATGTCGGCCAAGATCAAACGCCCCCGCGCCGTTACCGTGCGGTTCCTCAATGAAAAGGGCGAGAGCGAAGATCGCGATTTGGTCGGGCTTTGGGCGACCTCGGTCCAGCACCAGATCGATCACCTGAATGGCCGGATGTATTTCGACTGGCTGAGCAAGGTCAAACGCGATATGTTGATCCGCAAGGCAAGGAAGCTGTCATGAGACTGGTGTTCATGGGCACGCCCGATTTCTCGGTTCCGGTGCTTGAGGCGCTGGTGGACGCAGGTCACGAGATTGCCGCCGTCTATTGCCAACCGCCGCGCCCCGCCGGACGCGGCAAGAAGGACCGCCCGACGCCGGTTCATGCCCGCGCCGAGGCACTGGGGCTTGAGGTGCGCCACCCGGTGTCGCTCAAAGGAGCTGAGGCGCAGGCGGACTTTGCCGCGCTCAACGCCGATGTGGCGGTTGTGGTGGCCTATGGGCTGATCCTGCCGCAGGTCGTGCTGGATGCGCCGACGCGGGGCTGTCTTAACATCCACGCCTCGCTGTTGCCGCGCTGGCGCGGGGCCGCGCCGATCCACCGCGCGATCATGGCGGGCGACGCCCAAACTGGCGTGTGCATCATGCAGATGGAGGCCGGGCTCGACACTGGACCAGTCCTGATGCGCGACATCACGCGGATCACGACACAAGACACCACCGCCCTTTTGCATGACCGTCTAAGCGGCATGGGCGCGGCGCTGATCGTTGCGGCGCTCGCCGGGTTGGACGGGCTGACGCCGGTGACGCAGCCCGAGGCGGGCGTGACCTACGCCAGCAAGATCGACAAGGCGGAGGCGGCGATAGACTGGACCCGGCCCGCCGAAGAGATCGACCGGCAAATTCGCGGCTTGTCGGCGTTTCCCGGGGCCTGGACGATGGCGGGCGACACACGGATCAAGCTTTTGATGTCGGAACTGACGGAGGGCGAGGGTGCCCCCGGCACGCTCCTCGATGATGCGATCACCGTGGCTTGTGGCAGCGGCGCGGTGCGGCTTTTGACGTTGCAAAGGGCGGGCAAAGCGGCTCAGGATGCTGAGACCTTTCTGCGCGGTGTGGCGCTGCCGAAAGGCATGAAACTGGGGGAGAGCTGATGTTTCCAGTGATGATCGGGACAGTCGTGATTGCCGGGATCATCGGCTACGCGGCCGAGAAATCCGGGTTCACCCATAACGGCTATGTGCAGAGCATCATCATCTGCGTTGGCGGTGCGTTCCTGTTCTATTTCGTACGGATCATGTTTGGCATCGGCTTTTCCTCGCCGGGGTTGAACGCCATCGCCTCGTCGATTGGCGCGCTGATCATCGTGCCGACCCATTGGCGCAGATGACACGACTCCGCTAACACGATTAGCGCCCTTCCTGCCTATTGAATCAACCGCTTAGCCGCGCCCCTAAGCCGCGTTAATCGCCTTGGCGATCAGCGCCACACCGTCAGAGATCCGCGCCGAGGGGATCGAGGAATAGCCAAGACGGTAATAATTGCGCGGCACATCCTCGCCGGAAAAGAAGCTGTGGCCCGGCTCGATCAGCACCGATTGCGCCTGCAACGCCTGCGCCAATGCGCCGGTGTCAACATGGCCCGGCGCGCGCATCCAGAAGGACGACCCGCCAATGCCGGTCTGCCCCGCCACCGCCAGCCCGTGGGTGGCAATCGCGGCTTCCATCACTTCGCGGCGGCCATGCAAGGCGCGGGCCTGACGGCGCATCAGCGCGTCGTAATGCCCAAGGCCCATGAAATGCGCGGTGGTGCGCTGCACATGGCCGGGGGGGTGGCGCAGGACGCTGGTGCGCAGGGCGCGGGCCTCGCGAATAAACGGCTCGGCGCCGACAAGATAGCCCAGCCGCAGACCGGGAAAGAGCGATTTCGAGAACGAGCCGACATAGATCACCCGGCCATCGCGATCCAGCGATTTCAGCGCCGGATGGGGGGCGGCGGGATAGGACATCTCGAATTCGTAATCGTCCTCGACGATCAGCGCATCAAGGTCATGCGCGCGCGCGAGCAGCGCGGTGCGGCGCTCCATCGGCATGGTGGCCGAGGTCGGGCTGTGGTGGCTTGGGGTGGCGAAAATCACGTTGGCGGTGTCGGGGATCCTCTCGGGTGGCAAGCCATCGGCGTCAATCGGCACCGGGGCCAACTGGCATCGCGCCTGCACCAGAATATCGCGCAGCGCCGGATAGCCGGGGTCTTCTATCGCGGCCACACGCCGCCGGGTGAGCAGCACCTGCGCCGCCAGCCAAAGCGCGTTCTGCGCGCCAAGGGTGACGAGGATCTCCTGCGGACGGGCCTGAATGCCGCGCCGGGGCAGGGTGTGACGGGCGATGAACGACACCAGCTCGGGGTCGTCACGGTCGTAGTAATCCGAGGTCAGCGCGTTGAAATCGGCAAGGCCAAGCGCGCGCATGGCACAGAGCCGCCAGTTGGCGTGGTCAAACAGCTTGGGGTCGGCCTGGCCATAGACAAAGGGGTATTTGTAGCGGTTCCAATCGGCGGGCTTGAGCGCCTGCGCCTGCGCGGCAAAGCGCCGGCCAAGCGCGCGCGACCAATCCACTGTGTGGTGCTGTTCGGGGGCGGGCGAAAAATTCGGCGGGCCGGGGGCGTTGTCGGAGACGAAATAGCCCGACCGGCCGCGCGCCGCGAGGTAATCATTGGCCACCAGATCGGTATAGGCCAGCGTCACGGTGATCCGGCTGACGCCGAGATGGCTGGCAAGCTTGCGGGTGGAGGGCAGCTTTTCACCTTGCATCAGGCGGCCCGAGAGGATGCCTTGGGCGATCATCTGCTGGATGCGCACCTGAAGGGTGCCCTGCGCATGTGGATCAAGAAACAGGGCTTCGACGGGAACAGCCATGCGTCGAGGGTAGTCTGGAGTTATGAGGGACGCAATCTGGACCTAAGCCGGGCGGGAGTGTTTTCGCCGCGTCGTTACGTCATTGCCGTTTCGCAGATCGTGCAGAACCGGTTTCGCCGCGCCTTCGCGCGTCGACAGGCCGGGGGGCTGCGCCCCCCGGCCCCCCGCGGTGATACGCATGACCTTAACCGGACTCGTTACCCAAACACCCGCGTCAGCGCGCCATCAACGGCGGTGATCATTTCGTCGATGTTGTCTTTGGTGGCGATCAGCGCCGGGCTAAAGCACAGCGTGTTGTTGCGCCCCGGCACCGAGCGGTTGGTGGCCCCGATCAACACACCCTGACGGGCGCAATCGGCCACCACAGCGCCGATCTGGGCCTCGGACACCGGCTCTTTGCTGTCGCGGTCCGTGACCAGTTCCGCCCCGAGAAACAGCCCCTTGCCGCGGACATCGCCGATGACCTTGTGCCGTTCCATCAGCCCGCCAAGCGCGTCGAGCATGTGGTTGCCCATCGCGGTGGTATTGCCCAGCAGATCCTCTTCTTCGATGATCGCCATGTTCTCGAGCGCCGCCGCCGGACCGGCGGTACAACCGCCAAAGGTCGAGATGTCGCGGAAATAGTTCAGCGGGTCGGTGGAATCGTCTTTGAACAGGTCAAACACCTCTTCAGTCGTCACCAGACAGGCAATCGCGGCATAGCCCGAGGCCACGCCCTTGGCCATCGTCACCATGTCGGGCTGAATGCCGTAATGCTGATAGCCAAACCATGTGCCGGTGCGGCCTACGCCACAGACCACCTCGTCAATATGCAGCAAGATATCGTACTTGCGGCAAATCTCCTGCACCTTCTGCCAATAGCCCTCGGGCGGCACGATCACACCGCCCCCCGCCGTCACCGGCTCAAGACACAGCGCGCCAACGGTGTCGGGACCCTCGCGCAGGATGACCTGTTCGATCTGCTCGGCGGCCCAGACGCCATAGTTCTCATCCGGCGCGCCGTCCTGTTCGTGCTTGCGGTATTCCATGCAATGCGGCACCCGCACAAAGCCCGGCGTATAGGGCCCGTATTGCGCGCCGCGCTCGTCCTGCCCGCCGGCGGACAGACAGCTGATGGTGGTGCCGTGGTAATCGCGGTCGCGGTAGAGCACCTTGTGCTTCTTGCCGCCATAGCGTTTGTGCGCGATCTGGCGCACCATCTTAAAGCCCTTTTCGTTGGCCTCAGACCCGGAGTTGCAATAATAGACCCGGCTCATCCCCGGCATCTTTTCCAGCAACTTCTCGGCAAACAGCGATCCGGGGATCGACCCGGCGGAGCCCGCAAAATAGTTCAGCTTCAACAGCTGGTCGCGCACCGCATTGGCAATCCGTTCGCGGCCATAGCCGACGTTAACGGTCCAGACGCCGCCCGACACGGCATCAAGCAGGCGGGTGCCGTGCTGGTCCCAGACGTGAATGCCTTTGCCCTCGATGATGATCCGCGGATCAGAGGTTTCAAAGGTCTTGTGCTGGGTGAGGTGGTGCCAGATGTGGGCCTTATCGGCCTCGACCACACGGCTGATATCATTCTCGCTCAGACTGCCATCCATAGCATCACCTTTGAATATAGGAATACGTTCGTGCGGAAATACCTCCCGCAAGAGATTTGTCGCCTGTGCAATGGAAAGCTCTGAAATGCAGCAAAAGATAGGGCCAATTTCAAAGTCTCACTGAGTCCAGTCTGACAAGAATATTTTTGAACTAAAATTCAACGCATAGCAAGCGGCTGATTTACATGCGTAAAATTGCGAGAGGGGGCACCGGGCCGCAAAATCCCCGCCTGAGAGCCAAAGTTTTTCGTTGATCGGTTGCCCAATTTCAAGTCGGATCAAGGCAACGTCCGGGTGATCTCGCGGCGTGGCTGGAGAACCTCGGCCAAACACAAGCCCGAAACGGGCAGGACCAACATGGGAGCGAATGAAATGACCAAGACAAAACATGTTCTGGGCACGGTGGCGGCTGCGGCGCTGCTTGCCTCTGCGCAAGCTGGCTTTGCGGCGGGCCACAGCGACGGCATCACCGTGGGCTATTTCCTCGAATGGCCGATGCCGTTCCAATACGCCAAAGTCGAAGGCATGTATGACGACGCGCTTGGCATGCCGGTGAACTGGGTCAGCTTTGACACTGGCACGGCGATGTCGGCGGCGATGGCCTCGGGCGATGTACAAATGAGCGTGAGCCAAGGTCTGCCGCCGTTCGTTGTGGCCACCAGCGCCGGGCAGGACCTTCAGATCCTCGACGTCGCGGTCAGCTATTCCGAGAACGACAACTGCGTCGTGCGCGAAGATCTGGAAATCGACAAGATGAGCGCGGGCGAGCTGGCTGGCAAGAAAGTTGCCGTCCCGCTGGGCACGGCGGCGCACTTTGGTTTCCTCAAGCAAATGACCCACTTCGGCGTCGAACTTGCCTCGATGGATGTGGTTGACATGGCCCCGCCAGACGGCGCGGCGGCGATTGCACAGGGCTCGGTCGACATGGCCTGTGGCTGGGGCGGTTCGCTGCGCCGGATGAAGGAACACGGCAATGTGCTGCTGACCGGGGCCGAGAAAGAAGAGCTGGGCATTCTGGTGTTTGACGCCACCACCGGCCCGGCCTCTTGGGTTGCGGAAAACTCCGACACGGTCGCGGCCTTCCTGAAGGTGACCGCCGATGCCAACGCGATGTGGGCGGACGAAGCCAACCACGCCAAGATGTTGCCGGTGATCGCACAGGATGCGGGCATGGACGAAGAGGCAACGATGTCGACCATCTCGACCTTCATTTTCCCGCCTGCGGATGAGCAGCTTGGCGAAAAATGGCTGGGCGGCGGCGTGCAGTCCTTCATGAAAGGCGTCGCGGACGTCTTTGTCGCGGCAGGCTCGATCGATGGCGCGCTCGACAGCTATGACAGCCAGGTCAACGCTGGCCCGATGAAAGCCGCGCTGGACATGTAAGCCCCGCCGATCCAAACAAGCGCCGCCCCCTTGTTCCTGACCCCTTTTGTGTGGGGCCGGGCGCGGGGGCGGCGCACCTCTTTTTCTGAACAAAGGCGCGCAATGTCAGGACTACAGATCGAAAACCTCTCCATGCGGTTTGACCTTCCGAACGGCAGCCATGTACAGGCGTTGCAAGACGTGTCGCTCTCGCTTGCCGAGGGCGAGCTGATGTCGGTGCTTGGGCCATCGGGCTGCGGCAAGACCACGCTTTTGAACATCGTCGCCGGCTTCCTTGCGCCGACCGACGGCAAGATCACGTTGAACGGCCATGAGGTCACCGGACCCGACGCCGAACGCGGCATGGTGTTTCAGCAAGGCGCGCTGTTTGAATGGATGAGCGTGCGCGAAAACGTAAGCTTTGGGCCACGGATGAAGGGGCAGGGCGAAAAGACCTATGGTCAGGAAGTCGATCACCTGCTCGATGTCGTTGGCCTGCAGGATTTCAAGGAAAAGGCGATCTATGAACTGTCTGGCGGGATGCAACAGCGGGTGGCGCTGGCGCGCTGCCTTGCCAATGACCCCGACGTGATCCTGATGGACGAACCGCTGGGCGCGCTTGACGCGCTGACCCGCGAAAAGATGCAGTCTCTGGTGCTCAAGCTGTGGAAAGAGACCGGCAAGACCATCATCCTGATCACCCACTCGGTTGAAGAGGCGCTTTTGCTTGGCGAGCGGCTGATTGTGATGGCCCCGCGACCGGGGCGCATCCACCGCGAATACCGGCTGCCGTTTGCCGATCTGGGCGTCGGGCAGGACCTGCGCGAAGTCAAGAAACACCCGGAATTTGGCGAGCGGCGTGAGGAAATTCTTGGCATGATCTGGGACATGGAAGAAGAAATCATGGGCCGTTCGGAGGGTGCAGAATGATTATCTTTGCAATTTATATTGCGATCTTTGTCGGCTCTTTCTTTGTGGTGCGCCTGATCGTTGACCAGACGGCCAAAGGCTTTGACGCCCGTAAGACGGTGACATTTGGCGATGAAAGTTCGGTCAATTCCAACCGGTTCGCCAGCGTGATCTCGATCCTGACAATCTTCGTGTTGTGGGCGGCGTTCACCGGATCGACGCTGCTTCCGAAGTTCATGCACGCGCCGGGGCCGTTTGAGGGCGTCGCGACATTCGAGTACACCGCCGAGGCTGGCGACGGCACCACCGACGCCGCCACCATCACGGTGCTGGTGCATCCGGCCGCGCAGTCGCCCGACGATCCGGCCATCGAGCCGGGCAGCGGCTGGGCCAAGAACGACGCTTACACCATCGGCACCTGGCGCTCGGGCCTGATGCGGGTGGATCAAAACGATGAAAAGGGCCGCGATGCGGGCCATACGGTGATCGCCATCAACGGCAAACCCATTGCGCCCGGCGGCGAGGTGCAGACCGACTTTGGCCGGGTGGGCATGTCGCAGAAAGGCACGCTGAACTTTGAACCGGCCAAGGGCTGGCAGATGGAGCCGATCTGGCTGCCATCGCCCGAAGCGGTTGTGCAGCGGCTGGGCGACATCGCCAGCGACGGCTATCGCGGTAGCACGCTGTGGGAGCATTTGGGCTATTCCCTGTTCCGCGTGATCGTGGGCTTTGTCCTCGGGGCGCTTGTGGGCATCCCGCTGGGCTATGCGATGGGGCTTTCGGCGTGGTTTCGCGGCTGGTTCGATCCGATTGTGGAGTTCATGCGCCCCGTGCCGCCACTGGCGCTGATCCCGCTGGTGATCATCTGGGCGGGCATTGGCGAGGCGGGCAAGATCATCCTGCTGTTCCTCGCCGCGCTCTGGATCATGGCAATTGCCGCCCGGTCAGGTGTGTCTGGCGTGAACATCACCAAGGTCCACGCGGCCTATTCGCTCGGCGCGAGCAAATTCCAGATCATGCGGCATGTCATCGTGCCGAACTCCCTGCCCGAGATTTTCACCGGCGCGCGGGTGGCGATGGGGGTGTGCTGGGGCACGGTGGTTGCGGCCGAACTGGTCGCGGCTGAAAAAGGCGCGGGCATGATGATCATGGTGGCGTCAAAGTTTCAGCTCACCGATATCGTGATCATGGGGATCATCCTGATCGGCGTGATTGGCTTTGGCATCGATATGCTGATGCGAAAGGCTGAGCGGGTGATGGTGCCCTGGAAAGGCCGGTCCTGACGGCACGGACGGCGCAGTCTAGGGGCTCTGCCCCCGGCCTGCGGCCTCCCCCGAGGTATTTTTAAACAGAAGAAGCAGGGGGACGACGCCTGGTCTTCTTCTGTTCCTAAATACCTCGGGGGTCCGGGGGCAGCGCCCCCGGTTGGTCGACGCGCGTCAGGCGCGGCGAGGCTTTAGCCAAGTTCCTTGTAGCTGATTTCACGGGCATCTGCGCCCGGGCCGAATTTTTCACGTCTCACCAGAAGCCGGTTTAACGCCTGAATGTAAGCTTTGACCGAGGCAACGACAGTGTCGGTGTCGGCGGATTGGCCGGTGGCGATCATGCCGTCTTCTTCCAGCCGCACCGAGACAGTGGCCTGCGCGTCGGTGCCTTCGGTGACCGCATGGACTTGATACAACTGGAGCCGCGCGGTGTTGGGATGCACCTCGCGCACTGCCTTGAACGCCGCATCGACCGGGCCATCGCCAAAGCAGGTGGCGCTGTGTTCTGAACCGCCGATTTCCATTTCCAGCGTCGCTTCCGCCGGGCCGCCGGTGCCGCAGACCACCTTGAGGTTGACCAGCTGCAACTGGTCCGCCGCGCCTTCGGTGGTGGCCGAAACCAGCGCGAGGATGTCGTCGTCGAACACCTCTTTCTTGCGATCAGCCAATTCCTTGAACCGCACAAAGATGTCTTTGAGCTGGTTGTCCCCGACCTCGACCCCGAGCTCTTTGAGCTTGGCCCGAAGCGCCGCACGGCCCGAGTGTTTGCCCAAGGGGAGCGAGGTGCCAGAGAGGCCAACGTCTTCGGGGCGCATGATTTCGAAGGTTTCGGCGTTCTTGAGCATGCCGTCCTGGTGAATGCCGCTCTCGTGGGCGAAAGCGTTCTTGCCGACGATGGCCTTGTTGAACTGCACGTTGAAGCCCGACACCGTCGCCACCCGGCGCGAGATGTGCATGATCTTGCGGGTGTCGATGCCGGTTGAAAACGGCATGATGTCGTTGCGGACCTTCATCGCCATGACAACTTCTTCGAGCGCGGTGTTGCCGGCACGTTCGCCCAAGCCATTGATCGTGCACTCGATTTGACGCGCGCCTGCCTCGACTGCGGCCAGAGAATTGGCTGTCGCCATGCCAAGATCGTTGTGACAGTGGGTGGCAAAGATCACCTCATCCGCGCCCGGCACCGTTTCGATCAAACGCTTGATCAGGGCGGCGGATTCGCGCGGCGCAGTATAGCCGACGGTGTCGGGAATATTGATCGTGGTGGCCCCGGCTTTGATCGCGATTTCGATCACGCGGCACAGGTATTCCCACTCCGTCCGCGTTGCATCCATCGGCGACCATTGCACATTGTCGCAAAGATTGCGGGCGTGCGTGACCGTTTGTTCGATACGCTCGGCCATCTCATCCATCGAGAGATTGGGGATGGCGCGGTGCAGCGGCGAGGTGCCAATAAAGGTGTGGATACGGGGTTGGGCCGCCTGTTTCACCGCCTCAAAGCAGCGATCAATATCAGGCAGTTGCGCGCGCGCGAGGCCGCAGATCACCGAATTTTTCGACCGTTTGGCGATCTCGGACACCGCGGCGAAATCGCCCTCTGATGCGATGGGAAACCCCGCCTCAATAATGTCGACGCCCATATCGTCAAGCAGCTCGGCAATCTCGAGCTTTTCAGAGTGGGTCATGGTTGCGCCGGGGCTTTGCTCGCCGTCACGCAAGGTGGTGTCGAAGATCAACACACGATCTTTGTCAGTCTGGGTCATTTTGGCAATTCTCTTGAAAGTTTCTCCGGGTTCGGGCGCGAACAAGCCTCCTCTGAGCGGTCGCGCCGAAAGGCACGCTCAGAGGCGGGCTAGGAGAAGCAGGCCAAGCGACAGCGCTGCGCGGGGTGCGCAGTGCAGGGTCGGGGTATGGCCACGGGTCAACATGCGGCGACTATACGCGGCCCGCTCTGAATGAAAAGTGTCTTTTTGACGGGAAACGCCGGGGGTGTGCGCTAAATTGGGGGTCATGACCAAAGATGAACGGATAAAACGCGCGCTGATCATTGGCGCATCGGGCGGAATTGGCGGCGCAGTCAGCGCCAATTTGCGCGCGCAAGGGGTTGACGTCACAGGGCTTTCCCGGTCTGCCGATGGCTTTGACGTGACCGAAGAGACCAGCATTGTGCGCCACCTGTCGGCGCTTGAGCCGGGATATGATCTGATCCTTGTCGCCACTGGCGCGCTTGAGATCGAAGGCACCGCGCCGGAAAAGACGATCCGCGATCTTGAGCCGCAGGCGATGGCGGCGCAGTTCGCGTTGAACACGATTGGCCCGGCGATGGTGCTGAAACACGGTGCCCGGCTTTTGGCCAAGGATCGGCGGGCAGTGATGGCGGTGCTGTCGGCGCGCGTCGGCTCGATTGGCGACAATCGGTTGGGCGGCTGGTATTCCTATCGGGTGGCCAAGGCGGGGGTCAATCAGATGGTGCACAGCTTTGCGATTGAGCTGGGCCGCAGCCACAGCCGCGCGATCTGTGTGGCGCTGCATCCGGGTACTGTGGCAACGCGATTTACCCAGAATTATCAAGGACGTCACCCAACGGTGGCACCACAGGACGCAGCCGGAAACCTGTTGTCGGTGATCGAAGGATTGGCCGTTGAGGACAGCGGCGGGTTCTATGATTGGGCCGGCAGCGAGGTCGAATGGTGAGCCGTCTTGTGTTGGTTCTGGGGGATCAGCTTTCGCCAAATGTTGCGGCGCTCAGGTCGGCGGATAAGGCCAGTGATGTGGTTGTGATGGCCGAGGTGGCGGACGAGGCGACGTATGTGCCCCACCACCCCAAAAAGATCGCACTGGTGCTGGCGGCGATGCGCAAATTTGCCAAGGCGCTGCGCGCGGAGGGCTGGGATGTGCGCTATTCCGAGCTGGACGATTCCGAAAATTCCGGTTCGATTGTCGGTGAATTGCTGCGCCGTGCTGAAGAGACCGGGGCCAAAGAGGTGCTGGCGACCGAGCCGGGGGAATGGCGGCTGATCGAGGCCTTGCAGAGCGCGCCGCTGCCGGTAACGCTTTTGAATGACGACAGGTTTTTGGCGTCGCATCAGGAATTCGAGGCTTGGGCCGAGGGGCGCAAAAGCCTGCGGATGGAGTATTTTTACCGCGATATGCGGCGCAAGACCGGCTATCTGATGGAGGGCGACACGCCTGCGGGCGGGGAATGGAATTACGACAAGGACAACCGCAAAGCCGCGCCGGAGGCGGTGGATTTTGGCGGGCCGATGCAGTTCACCCCGGATGACACTGTCGAAGAGGTGCTCGCGCTCGTCGAGGCGCGCTTTGGGGCGCATTTCGGCGATCTGCACCCGTTTCATTTCGCAACCGACCGGGGGCAGGCGCGGCGGGCGCTCAGCCATTTCATCACGGGCGCACTGCCGAAATTTGGCGATTATCAGGATGCGATGATGCACAGCAACCGCTTCCTCTATCACGCTGTTTTGTCACCCTATATCAACATCGGCCTGTTGGACGTGCGCGAGGTTTGCGAGGCGGCTGTGGCGGCGTATGAGGCCGGGGATGCGCCGCTGAACGCGGTCGAGGGGTTTATCCGCCAGATCATCGGCTGGCGTGAATTTGTCCGGGGCATCTATTTCCTCGAAGGCCCGGACTATCCAAAGCAGAACAAATTGCGCCAACAGCGCAAGCTGCCGCCGCTGTACTGGGGGGCGGAGACGCGGATGAACTGTTTGGCGAAAGCCGTTGAACAGACAAAAGAAGACGCCTACGCCCACCATATCCAACGGCTGATGGTGACGGGCAATTTCGCGCTTTTGGCCGGGGTCGATCCGGCCGAGGTGCATGAGTGGTATCTCGCGGTGTATATCGACGCGTATGAGTGGGTCGAGGCCCCCAATACCGTCGGTATGAGCCAGTTTGCCGACGGTGGATTGTTTGCGTCCAAGCCGTATGTCTCAAGCGGTGCGTATATCAACCGGATGTCCGATTACTGCAAGAATTGCGCCTATAAGGTGGGGACAAAGCTGGGCGAGGGGGCCTGTCCGTTCAACCTTTTGTACTGGCATTTTCTGGATCGCAAGCGTGATCAGCTTGGGGATAACCCACGGATGGGCAATATGTACCGCACGTGGGACAGGATGGACGATGCCAAGCGCGCACAGATCGTGGATGAGGCAGAAGCGTTTTTGACGGACCTGTCGGATGGCAAGACGGTATGACGGGGGCCGGAGCTTAAGCCCGGCCGACAGTCGCAGCAAAAGCGGTTATTCGGTGGTTTCTGCGGGGGGCGTTTCGGCGTCGGGGTCGGCAGGCTCTTCGACCACCGGCTCATCCGCCTGTACCAGCGCACCGTTCTTCCACTCGCCTTGGGCCTCTTGCCCGGCGGCGTATTTCATCATGCCTTCGCCCTGACGTTTGCCAGCAACAAAGGTGCCCTCGTAAATATCGCCGTTGGCATAGGTCGCCACGCCTTGGCCTGAAATCTCGCCATTCTTCCATTCGCCGATGTATTTGAAACCGTCGGGCATGGAAATCTCGCCTTCGCCTTGGCGCTGCCCATCAGCGAACTGGCCGATATAGACCGTGCCGTCGGGGTAGGTGGCGGTGCCTTTGCCATGGCGACGGCCGCGATCCCATTCGCCCTCATACCGATAGCCATCGGCATAGGTCATCACGCCAAAGCCCTGATTGCGGGCGTTGGAAAACCCGCCTTCATAGACCAACCCGTTGGGATACGTGGCTTTTCCTTCGCCCTCAATCACCCCGTCAACCCAATCGCCCTCATAGGTCGAGCCGTCGGGATAGGTGATATTGCCAACCCCATGCGCCAGATCATCGCGGAATTCACCGACGTAAATCGACCCGTCGGGATAGGTCACGGTGCCCAGCCCCTGGATCTTGCCATCGGCCCAGTCGCCCTCATAGCGATAGCCGTCATCGCCGGTGAACACGCCCTTGCCGTTGCGCTGATCGTCGCGGAACGTGCCTTCATAGACGTCGCCATTCGCATAGGTCACGCGGCCCTGGCCCTCGCGGCGGCCCTCGATCAGCTCGCCCTCGTAGATGTCGCCATTGGGTTGCGACAGCTTGCCCATCCCGGAAATCTGACCCGAGCGCCAAAGGCCCTCATAGATCAGCCCGTCCGTCATCACCAATTTGCCCTGACCATCGCGCAATCCATCGGCCACGCGGCCCTCGTAAATCGAGCCGTCGGGATAGGTGATCGCGGCGTTGCCGTCTTTGACACCGTTCACCCAATCACCGTCATAAAGATAGCCGCCAGGGCTTGTCATGGTGCCGCGCCCGTGGTGCATCGCATTGCGAAACGCGCCCTCATAGCGCACGCCATTGGCATAGATCGCAACGCCCTGACCGGTGATCTGGCCGTCGTCCCAAGTGCCCTCATAGGTGCCGCCATCGGTAAAGGTGATTTTGCCCACGCCATGCGGTTTGCCCTTGGCAAATTCGCCTTCATAGATCGATCCGTTGGGGAACCGTGCGACGCCATCGCCTTTGATCTCACCCGCGACCCAATCGCCGCGGTATTCATAGCCGTTGGGCAACCGATAGCTGCCTTCGCCGTGCTGCAACCCGTCCTGGAAGGTGCCCTCATAGACACCGCCATCGTCATATTGCTTGGTCAGGACTTCGTCGTCCTGCGCGTGCCCGGCAGTTGCCGCCAAAAGCGCGAGTGCTACGCCTGCGATGCGAATGGATTGCTTCATGTGGCCCAACATTCCCCGGAAGATGCTTTGGTGCAAAGGTAAAGGAGCGGGCCAGCGCAGACAATGCCTTTTGATCACAGGCGCTTGTTCTGACGCTATTCGTCATCCCGGCGGCGGCGATTTGCCGGTGAGGCCGCGCGAACAGCTGCGGCAAAGGCGGGCGCGGCCCCGGGATTTCGCCGCATCTGGCCGCAATCCGTGCCATTGGGGGCGACATTGGCGGCCAAGGTCTTTTCTGTCGTTGCGTATCTGGTATGTGGGCAGGGACTTTTGAAAGGACCCGCGCGATGAAAGATCAGTTTCGCATCACGCTCGCTCAGTTGAACCCGACGGTGGGTGATATCGCCGGCAATGCCGCAATGGCTCGCAAGGCGTGGCAAGCGGCCAAGGATGCAGGCGCGGACCTTGTGGCCTTTCCCGAGATGTTCATCACCGGCTACAATGCGCAGGATCTGGTGCTGAAGCCCGCGTTTCACACCGCCGCAATCCAGGCGGTTGAGGCGCTGGCGATTGACTGCGCCGATGGTCCGGCGATTGCGATGGGCGCGCCTTGGGTCGAGGGGGCGGCGCTGTATAACGCCTATCTGATCTGCAAGGACGGCAAGATTGCCGCGACGCAGCTTAAGCATCACCTGCCGAATGAGACGGTGTTTGATGAGGTGCGGATCTTTGACAGCGGCCCAATGGGTGGCCCGTATTCCATTGATGGCGTGCGCATCGGCAGCCCGATCTGCGAAGACAGCTGGTACGAAGACGTGGCCGAAACCCATGCCGAGACTGGGGCCGAGTTCCTGCTCGTGCCCAATGGCTCGCCCTATTATCGCGGCAAATTCGATGTGCGCCTGACCCATATGGTCAGCCGCGTGGTCGAGACCGATCTGCCGTTGATCTATCTGAATTGCGTGGGCGGGCAGGATGATCAGGTGTTTGATGGCGGCACGTTCGGGCTTAATCCCCACGGTGAGATTGCGTTCAAACTGCCGGTGTTCACGGAAGAAGTGGCGCATGTTGATCTTGCGCGTGGGCCGGATGGCTGGCGCATTGTGCCCGGAAAGGTCGCGCTGCACCCCGATACGTGGGAGCAGGATTACAACTGTATGGTGCTGGCTTTGCGCGATTATATGCGCAAGACCGGGTTCAAACAGGTGCTTTTGGGCATGTCGGGCGGGATCGATAGCGCGCTGGTGGCAACGATTGCCGCCGATGCGCTGGGGCCGGAAAATGTGCGCTGTGTGATGCTGCCGTCCGAGTATACCTCGCAAGGCTCGCTCGACGATGCCAAGGACTGTGCGGAGCGGCTTGGCTGTCGCTATGATTTCGTGCCGATTGCCGAGGGGCGCGCCGCGATCACCAATACGCTGGCGCCGCTGTTTGCAGGCACCGAGCCGGGGCTGACCGAAGAGAATATCCAGTCGCGTCTGCGCGGATTGCTGTTGATGGCGATGTCGAACAAGTTTGGCGAGATGCTGCTGACCACCGGCAACAAATCCGAGGTCGCGGTGGGCTATGCCACGATTTATGGTGATATGTCAGGCGGTTACAATCCGATCAAAGACCTCTATAAAACGCGGGTGTTTGAACAATGCCGCTGGCGCAACGCCAATCACCGCGATTGGATGAGGGGGCCGGAGGGCGAGGTTATTCCGGTGTCGATCATCGACAAACCGCCCTCAGCCGAGCTGCGCGACGATCAGAAAGACAGCGATTCCCTGCCGGATTATCCCGAGCTTGACGCGATCCTGAACATCCTTGTCGATCTGGATGGATCGATCGAGGATTGCGTTGCGGCGGGTTTTGACCGGGCGACGGCCAAGAAGGTCGAGCATCTGCTTTATATCAGCGAATACAAACGCTTCCAGTCCGCGCCTGGCACACGATTAACCAAGCGGGCGTTCTGGCTTGACCGGCGTTATCCGATTGTGAACCGGTTTCGGGATCAGTCCTGACGCACAATCGTCTGGGCCAGTAACTTAGCAATCCGCCCGCCGCCTTTGGGTGTCGGGTGGATCAGATCGCGGGCATAAAGCGACATGTCGCTTGGGTCATACACCGCACCGGCATCGACAAAGGTCACCTTGCCGCGCCGCCGCGCCACGGCCTGCATCCGCTGTTCCAGCACCGCCAGTTCATCGCGGCAGGGCGCAAAGGGGCCGCCGCGGACTGAGGTCGGGAAGTAATCGAGCCAGATGATCCGGTTGCTGCGCTGCGCCAATGCATCGAGAAACGCCGGGATCTCGCCGCTGCGGCCATCCGGGGAAACCAACTGGTCGAGCACCGCATTGCAGCGGCCACAGCCACATTCCCGCATCAGGTCGTTGCCGCCCCCGTCAAGCACGATCACATCCCAGGTGCCGCCGGGAAACTGCTTGGTGATTTCGCGATTAAACAGCCCCTTAGAGCCGGAAAACACCGCCCCCGAGGCCGCCTCATTGCGCACCGAAATCCCCTTGTAGCGGTTCAACTGCTGCGGAATGGACCCGCCGCGCAGGGTGTTCCACGCCAGAATGGAATCGCCAAGCACCAGCACGCGTGTCTCGGCAATGGCGCTAAGGGGCAGGGTGGCAAACAGAAGAAATAGCAAAACCCGCATGGTGACAGACCTTTCCTGACCGGCAAGCGCGGCGCGCTCATTCCCACCAACGGTCAACTAAGGCGATGTCGTCATCGGACCAGCCGAAATGATGCGCAAACTCGTGCACAAGGACGTGACGGACCAGATCGCCAAGCGCCACATCGCCGCGCGCGCGCCATTCCTCAAGGATCGGTTCACGGAACAGCCAGACCATATCGGGCGCAAACGGCTGATCAAAGCTCGATTTCTGGGTCAGTGGAATGCCTTCGTAAAGGCCGGTCAGGTCGAGCGGATCGTCAATCTCCAACGCGCGCAGCATCTCGTCCGACGGCCAATCCACCACCTGAAGGATCACGGCGCGGGCGGCGGTGGCGAAGGCATCGGGCAGGCTGTCAATCGCCTCGGCGGCCAGGCGGGCAAAGCCCTCCGCCGAGGTGTCGTCTGCGTCGCTCAAAGCCGGGTCAGGATGGCGTCCTGCAGGAGCCGTTCCACCGTGGCCTTTTCGCACAGCCGCGTGCCCAGCGTCATACAGGCCGCGCCGGCCGCGACCACACCCACCTTGAGGCATTCCTCGACCGGTTCGCCGCGCGCCTGCGCCAAAGCGAATGCACCGACAAAGCTGTCACCCGCGCCAACCTTGCTCACCACTTCGATTTTCGGGCCAACCGCGTGCCAGCTGCCTTCGGCATTCGAAAGCACAGAGCCATCCGCGCCGCGCGCCACGATGACATTGCGCGCCACGCCACGCTCGACCAAGGTCAGGGCAAAGGCCGCACTGTCTTCGCGGGTGGGCAGGGGGCGACCGGCCAGCTCTTCGGCCTCGGGGCCATCCATGCGCAGGGCAAAGATGGTTTCATGCGGCTCGCGGGCAAGCTGGAACAGCGCCGGGCCAGAGGTATCGACAAGGATCTGCGCGCCGCGTCCTTTGATGTGGGCGGCGAGGATCGAGGGGAATTCCTTGGCCACGCCGGGGGGCTGCGAGCCGGACAGGATCACCAAAGTATTGTCCGCCGCCGCCTGATCAATCGAGCGCAGGCCGCGGTCAACATCATGCTCTTCCCAAGGGTCGCCGGGCAGGACAAAACGGTATTGCTGGTTGTCGGATTCATCAGTGACCGAAAAGCTGGTCCGGGTTTCGCCGGGGCCCTGAAAGGCCACCGTCGGTACGCCCTCCAGCGCCAGCAATTGCAACAGTTGCGCCCCGGTCGCGCCGCCAATAGCGATGAGCGCGGTGGCATGGCCGCCGAGCATCTGCACCGCGCGGGCCACATTGATGCCGCCGCCGCCGGGGTCAATGCTCGGATCAGAGCAGCGCAGTTTATGCTCGGGATAGACTTTGGGCGCGGAGGTGGCGAAATCGACCGCCGGGTTGAGCGTGATGGTCAGGATATTGGTTTGCATCATGGCTTCCGGGTTTGGCGCAGTTAGCGCTCACATTATCCGGGTCACACTGCGGGAAGCCAGCCCGGAATTGCCCCGCAGGTGCGAAAATACGGGAAAATCGGGCCTAAAACGTCGATGCGCCCGCCGCTGAGGGCGGGCGCGGGGCCGATCAGAGCATCAGTTGATAGCTCATCGCTTCGTATTGATAGCCGCTGTCGCGCTGGTTGACATAACCGATCGCGGGGAAGGGCATGTGATAGCCGATGAACGGCATTTTCTCGGCGGCCATCATGCCGAGCAGCTTTTTGCGCGTCTCGGCGGCGGCGGATTTGTCCATGTCGAACTTCACCTCCCAATCGGGGTGCGCCAGCGACCAGACATAGTGATTGGCGAAATCGGCGGCGATGATCAGGTTCTGACCGCCGCTTTCGAGACGATACACCATGTGACCGGGGGTGTGACCAAAGGCGGCCATCGCCTCGATCCCCGAGGTGACAGCGCCGCCATCCTTCAGCATCTCCATGTTCTCGGCGAGCGGACGCACCTTGGCCTCGAACCCGTCGTTTTCGGCGGCGGCCCAGTGATCGAACTCGGTGGCACCGGTGACATAGCGTGCATTGGCAAAGGTTGCGCCAGCGTCGCCAGCAAGCCCGCCGATATGGTCGCCGTGCATGTGGGTGATCACCACGGTGTCGACCTCATCCGGCGTATGGCCAGCGGCGGCGAGGGCAGCGGTGATGCCGGCGGGGTTCAGGCCGGTGTCAAACAGCACCAGCTCGGACCCGGTGTTGACCAGCGTCGGGGTGAAGAAAAACTGCGACATGTCGATCGGAATATGCGCGGCCTCGGAGGCTTCGGCAAACTCCTCGGCGCTGGCGTTGAGGCCAAAGATGGTCTGCGGATCGGGTACGGCGCGGGTGCCGGCCAAAAGGGTGGTGACTTCGAACTCGCCAAGCTTGACGCGGCGGTAATCGGTGGTGGAAATACCTTGTTGTGGCGCAGAGGCCCGCGCGGCTCCGGCTGCCAGACCAGCAAAGGGGGCAGCGGCGGCAGAGGCGAGCAAACTGCGCCGGGAAATGATATTGGACATGTGAGTCTCCATTAAAGGTAGGGTGCATGATATCCTTGGATTGTAACTTGTCGCTGTGTTTCACGCATTTGTGACGGGCCGGGCGGTAATATTATCGGGGGCGATTTTATGGGCAGTGCTCAGAACAAGACGCAAATCACCGAGGTTGCGGTGGCGGATTTCTTGGCCGGTGTCGTGCCAGAGGCCAAGCGGCAGGACGCAATTGCCCTGAACGGGGTGTTTCGTCGGGTCACCGGGTTTGAGCCACGGATGTGGGGGCCGTCGATCATCGGTTATGGCCAGTATCATTACCGCTACGCCAGTGGCCGCGAAGGCGATTTCCTCGCCACCGGATTTTCCCCGCGCAAGGCCAACCTGTCGATCTATATCATGCCGGGGTATGGCGATTTCGCCGCGCTGCTGGCTCAGTTGGGCAAGCACAAGACCGGCAAGTCCTGCCTCTATATCAACAAGCTCGCGGATATCGACACCGAGGTGCTGGAAGCGCTGATCCGCGCCGGGCTGGCCGATCTGGCCACACACTGGCCGGTAGAGCCGACCTGAGGGCGCAAGAGCGCACAGCCGGAGATACTGGACAAACGGCGCCGTTCATGGGACACGGCCAGCCAACAGGAGACCCCCATGACCACCACCCGTTTTGCCCCATCGCCCACTGGTTACATCCACATCGGCAACCTGCGCACCGCGCTATTTAACTGGCTAATCGCGCGCAAGGCGGGCGGCACGTTTATCCTGCGGATCGACGACACCGATCCCGAGCGGTCGAAAGAAGAATATGTCGACGCGATCAAGCAGGATCTCGACTGGTTGGGCCTCCATTGGGACCGGGTCGAACGTCAATCCGAGCGGCTGGAACAGTATGAAGCTGCGGCCGAGACACTGCGCGCCAATGGGCGGTTTTATGAGGCGTTTGAGACGCCGACCGAGCTGGACCTCAAGCGTAAGAAACAGCTGAACATGGGCAAGCCGCCGGTCTATGACCGCGCCGCGTTGGCGCTGTCGGACGACGAAAAGGCGGCTTTGCGGGCTGAGCGCGGGCAGGGTGTCTGGCGCTTCAAGCTTGATCAAGAGCGGATTGAGTGGACCGACGGCATCCTTGGCGATATTTCGATTGATGCGGCCAGTGTCTCGGACCCGGTGCTGATCCGGCAGGACGGACAGATGCTATATACGCTGGCCTCTGTTGTCGATGACACCGAAATGGGCGTGACCCATGTGGTGCGCGGCTCGGACCACGTGACCAACACCGCGACACAGATCCAGATCATCAAGGCGCTGAGCGGCACGCCGCCGTCGTTTGCGCACCACTCGCTGTTGACCGGGCCGCAGGGCGAGGCGCTGTCGAAGCGTCTGGGCACCCTGTCGCTGCGCGATCTGCGCGCCAATGGGGTGGAGCCGATGGCGGTGCTGAGCCTGATGGCCCGGCTGGGATCGTCGGAGCCGGTGGAGCTTCGGACCGAGATGGCGGAGCTGATCGAGGGCTTTGACCTGTCGAAATTCGGCTCGGCCCCGACGAAGTTTGACGAGCAGGATCTGTACCCGCTGACGGGTCGGTATTTGCAGACGCTGAGCCATGCGGATGTGGCGGATGAGATTGCCGCGCTGGGCGTGCCAGACGATTTGGCCGCGCAGTTCTGGAGCGTGACCCGCGAGAATATCTCGACCCGTGGCGACCTTGCCGGTTGGTGGCAGATGTTCCGCGATGGGGCAGAGCCGCAGATTGCCGAGGACGACGCGGAGTTTGTGCGCGAGGCGATGGCGCTGCTGCCCGAGGGGCCGTTTGACGGCGAGACCTGGGGCAAGTGGACGGCCGAGGTGAAATCCGCAACCGGACGCAAGGGGCGCGGGTTGTTCATGCCGCTGCGCAAGGCGTTGACCGGGATGGAACGCGGGCCGGATATGTCGGACGTGATGCCGCTGTTGCAGGTGGTCAAGGCGCGCTGAGCCTCGCCTGGCTGGCTTTCTAGCCGGATGATTTTCGCCACGCCTGCGCGTGTCGACAGGCTGGGGGCTTTGCCCCCAGACCCCCAGTATTGCGAGGGCATCGCCCGCTGGATTTATGTATTTCGGGGGCTTTGCCCTCCGGACCTCAGTAATTCGGGGGCTTTGCCCCCGGGCCCCCAAGGTATTTTTGAACAGAAGAAGGTCTGACGCGGTGGTCGTTGGGGCGGTGTGCAGGCTTGCGCTGGGGAGGGCTGCGGGCATGTGTTCGGGTTGGGTCATGGAGGGCGTGCGCGCGGCCAAGACCAATGCGAGGTTCCTGAGCGGATCGTTGTTTCGGCATGTGGCGGTGATGTCGCCGTTTACCCGCCGGGGCAGGCTGTTGGAGCTGTTCCTTGGCAAGCGCTAACTGAGGCGTTTAACCGCCAGTCAGCCCGCTGCGCATGATCCCGGCGGCCTTGGCCATGTCCGAATTGGGATGCTCACACAGGCTTTTGAGCACGTCTTCGAGCCGTTCCACCACCGCCGGATCATCCTCGCCATCGCGCAGGATCGGCAGAAGCGCGCGGTCGAGCAGGGTTTCGGCCTGCACCGAGGGCATGGTGACATGCGGGAATTCGGGGGTGTGTTCGACCGTGTCCACCGGCGCGTTGGGCACCTCTTCCCACAGCAGCCGCTCCAGACGGCCCAGCACTTCGATCGCGGTGCCGGGATCGTTGATGCCGGGCGACAGGGCGCGTTGCGCGCTTTCAGCCAGCAGCGTCAGGCCAAAGGTCGGGTCCTGATCAAAGCTGCGCACATCGCCGATGTCAAAGGTGCGGGCGGCGGCGTCGCAGCTTTCGTCATCGCCGATGTTCATCGTGCCAAGCGGTTGGCCACGCAGGATAAAATCACCGGGAACGCGGAAGATATGCACATCGGTGCCGGCCTCTTCGGCCAGTTCATTCAGCCGCGCCATATCGACAAACCGGATATAGCCGCTTTCCACGGCGCGGATGGTGCGGGCGCTGTCGGTGACGATATCGTTCTCATCGGCTTCGCGCGCCCCAAGGCAGGGGTGCGCGGCGCGGCGGCTCATGATTTCGCGGGTGCGGTCTTCGATCAGGCGCAGGGTGTGGTCCATGCTGCCAAGATCGGACAGGTGATCAATCCAGCGCAAGATCGCCAGCACAATCAGCATGGCCACGCAGATGGTGAAGGCAAAGACCACCACCGCCGCGTCGGTGGAATAGACATCGGCGTGAAACAGGATCACGGCGCTCAGCGAAAACACAAAGCCGCCGACGAACGTGGCGAGAACGCTCTGGGTCACGGTGTCCTCGAGCAGCAGGCGGTACACCCGCGGCGTCGCCATTGACGAGGCCGTGCGATAGGCGCTGACCATGACGTTGAGCGAAAATGTGGTGACGGCGAGCATGCCGCTGGCCAGGATGGTCAGCACCGGCAGGATGGCGTCGCGGCCGAGTTTGAACTTGATGTCCTCGGGGATATAGCCGGTGAGCAAGGGGGCCACCGCCAGCGCCAAAAGCGAGGTAAGCGACAACAGCACCACCCGGACCCACAGCTTGGTCCAGATCCGCCGGGCGATGATAAGCGCGCGGGAAATCATGCGAGGCTCATGAGAATACGGCCGCCTGCGTCGGTGATGTGATCGTTGAACAGCGTGCGGTCTTCGGGGGTGATCGGCTGGTGGCGGGGGTATTGCGGCGCGTCGCGGTCATCGAGGATTGGCGCGGTCCAGCCGTCGGTGGTGGCAATGAACTGCGCCACACCCGCAGGGCCATAGCGCAGGTGATAGCCCTGCAACACGCATTCAAGATAGGACATCAGGATCGGGTGCGCCTCGGTCGGGGGGCCGTGCCTGTCGGGGGGGATGGCATAGATCGCGATGTCATGCGTGCCGGGCAGGTCGTGGTCGATTTGATCGCTGGCGGGCACGCGGTCATACGCCCCTTCGCGAAGGTCCAGAGCGGCCCAATCAGCGCCGGGCACCGAGGCGATCACGCCGTCAATCGCTGTCAGCGCGTCGGGCACCACGGTCAGAAAGCTGACCGAACGCAGCGCGGTATGGCGCCACGCCCGCCGCCATCCTCGGGCGCGGGCGGTGTGGATGTTGTGAAACGTATGGGTCGCGGTGTTCACCAGCGAGCCGTAGCCAAAGAAATAAGGGTCATTCATAGGCCAAATGTGACCCCGAATTGATATAAGTCAAACCCTCCTTTCGCGGCTTCTGTCACCGTCACCTGTGACCCCACAAGGAGGATCGGCCTGATGCGTGTGACCAAACGAACCAATATTGCCATTCGGGTGCTGATGTACTGCGCGGCCAACACCGGCCGACTGGTGACAAAATCCGAGATTGCCGCGCGCTGCAATGCCTCGGAAAACCACCTTGCGCAGGTGATCAACCAATTGGGAAAGCTTGGCTTTATCAACACCCGGCGGGGCCGCAATGGCGGGCTAGAGCTGGCCGGCCCCGCGCGCCACATCCAGATCGGCGAGGTCTTTCGCGCGATGGAGGCCCCGGTGCCACTGGCCGAATGCTTTGCCGATGGCGATAACACCTGCCCGCTGGTCTCGGCCTGCCGATTGCGCGAAGCTTTGGCAGATGCCTGCGAAGTGTTCTATGCGCGGCTCGATGATGTGACTTTGGAGGCGCTGGTGTGCGGCAACGCCCCGCTGCTGGCGATCCTGTCACCAACTGAGTGCCAACGCGCCTAATTTTTGCCGTTGTCAAGTCAGTGGCCCATCGCATACATTCGCGGCGACTCAGCGGGAGAACTGGCCTTGTGCCGGTGCCGAAGGAGCAACCGCCCCGGAAACTCTCAGGCCCCGAGGACCGCTGCTGTCACTGAAAATCTGGAGAGACCTCGGCTTGACCGGGGCGCCGAAGGGATAACGATCTCAGGCAAAAGGACAGATGGGGCATCGCCGTGTTGACCTGAGGGTCAGGGCTTGGAGATGCCGGGATGTATCCAGACAGGACACACCGGCCCGCAAACGGGAGACGTGTGTTTGTCCGATGATGTTGATGCGCTGAAGCGCACGCCGCTTTATGATCTGCATGTGGCCCTTGGGGCCAAGATGGTGCCCTTTGCGGGCTATGACATGCCGGTGCAATACCCGCTTGGCGTGTTGAAGGAACACCTGCACACCCGCGCCAAGGCCGGGCTGTTTGACGTCAGCCACATGGGGCAGGTGGTGCTGCGCGCCAATGACCCCGAGGTGGCGAAACTGGCGTTGGAGCGGCTGGTGCCCGTGGATGTGCTGGGCATCGCTGAGGGGCGGCAGCGCTATGGGTTTTTCACCAATGATCACGGCGGGATAGAAGACGATCTTATGATCGCCAACCGCGGTGATCACTTGTTCGTCGTGGTCAATGCCGCCTGTAAAGAAGCCGATATCGCGCGGATGCGGGAGGCGCTTGAACCCGAGGTCACGGTCAAGGAAATCACCAACCGCGCGCTTTTGGCGTTGCAGGGGCCAGGGGCCGAGGCGGTCTTGGCCGAGCATTACCCGGCGATTTCCGAGATGAAGTTCATGGACGTCGAAACTCTGCCGCTGGCGGGGGCGGAATGCTGGGTCTCGCGCTCGGGCTACACCGGCGAAGACGGTTTCGAGATTTCGGTGCCCGAGGCTGCAGCGGCGGATCTGGCCAAGGCTCTGCTGGCGCATGACGACGTCGAGGCGATTGGCCTTGGCGCACGTGACAGCCTGCGGCTTGAAGGCGGGCTGTGCCTCTATGGCCATGACATTGACGCCGACACCACGCCGGTCTCTGCCGCGCTGACATGGGCGATGCAAAAAGTGCGCCGCCCCGGTGGCGCGCGCGAAGGCGGCTTTCCCGGTGCTTCGGAGATCTTCAGCGATCTGGCCGAAGGCTGCGCGCAAAAACGCGTCGGCCTGCGCCCCGAAGGCCGCGCCCCGATGCGCGAAGGTGTCGAGATTTTTGCCAGCGAAACCGGTGGCGAACCCGTGGGCCGCGTCACCTCGGGCAGCTTTGGCCCCACCGTGGGCGGTCCGGTGGCGATGGGCTATGTCTCGACAGCGCTGAGCACAGAAGGCACCTTGCTATATGGCGAAGTGCGCGGCAAACGGCTGCCGGTGAAGGTGGCGAAGCTGCCCTTTGTCGAACAAGGTTTCAAAAGATAGGTCCAACAGGAGACTAAGTGATGAAATATACCGAAGAACATGAATGGCTTGAGGCCGATGGCGATATCGTAACCGTTGGCATTTCGACCCACGCCGCCGAGCAATTGGGCGATGTGGTCTTTGTTGAACTGCCCGATGTCGGCACCTCGGTCAGCAAAGATGACGAAGTTGTCGTGATCGAATCCGTCAAAGCGGCAAGCGATATCCTCGCCCCGATTGATGGCGAGATTGTCGAGGTCAACGAGGCCATCGTTGGCGAGCCGGGCAAGGTGAATGACGATCCCGAAGGCGAGGCGTGGTTCTTCAAAATCAAGGCCGAAGACCTGAGCCAGATGGACGATTACATGGACGAGCCCGCGTACAAAGACTTCATCGGCTGATCCAGACTTTCCGGCGGAGGCGCGCGGTGTGCCTCTGCCGGACCTAGTGCACAGACTGAAGCAGGAGCTTCGAGAATGACTTTCGAACCAACCGACTATCTGCCGTATGATTTCGCCAACCGTCGGCACATCGGGCCGTCGCCCGCCGAAATGGCGGATATGTTTGATGTGTTGGGGGTCGACGACCTTGAGGCGCTGATTGATCAGACCGTGCCCAAGCGGATCCGTCAGGCCGCGCCGCTGAACTTTGGCAAGCCGAAATCCGAGCGCGAATTGCTGCGCTATATGCGCGAAGTGGCGTCAAAGAACGTGGTGCTGACCTCGCTGATCGGGCAGGGCTATCACGGCACCGTCACACCGCCCGCGATCCAGCGCAACATTCTTGAAAATCCGGCGTGGTACACCGCCTACACCCCCTATCAGCCCGAGATTTCGCAAGGCCGGCTTGAGGCGCTGTTGAACTTCCAGACCATGGTCACCGATCTGACCGGGTTGGAGGTGGCGAACGCCTCGCTTCTGGACGAATCCACCGCCTGCGCCGAAGCGATGACCATGGCGCAACGGGTGTCGAAATCGAAGGCCAAGGGCTTTTTCATCGACCGCGATTGCCATCCCCAGAACATCGCCGTGATGCAGACCCGCGCCGCGCCGCTGGGCATCGAGGTGATTGTGGATAAGCCAGAAAACCTAGACCCCGAGGCGATTTTTGGCGCGATCTTCCAGTACCCCGGCACCTACGGCCACGTCCGCGATCTGACGCCGCAGATGGAGACGCTGCATGCCTCCAAGGCCATTGGTATCGTCGCCGCCGACCCGCTTGCGCTGACGCTGTTGAAAGAGCCGGGCGCGATGGGGGCCGATATTGCTGTCGGCTCGACCCAGCGCTTTGGCATTCCGATGGGCTATGGCGGCCCGCATGCCGCTTATATGGCCTGCCGCGACGCGTATAAACGCGCGATGCCGGGGCGGATTGTTGGCGTGTCGGTCGACAGCCACGGCAACCGCGCCTACCGCCTGTCGCTGCAAACCCGCGAGCAGCACATTCGCCGCGAAAAGGCCACGTCGAACGTCTGCACCGCGCAGGCGCTGCTGGCTGTGATGGCCGGGATGTACGCGGTGTTTCACGGGCCTGAGGGGCTGAAAGCCATCGCCCAGCGGATTCACCGCAAGACTGTGCGTTTGGCGCAGGGGTTGGAAGAGGCTGGCTTTAAGGTTGATCCGCAAAGCTATTTCGACACCATCACCGTGGATGTGCGCACGCTGCAATCCGCCGTGCTGAAATCGGCGCGTGATGAGGGGGTGAACCTGCGGCGCGTCGGCGAATACCGCGTTGGCATCACGCTGGATGAATGCACCCGGCCCTCGAATATCGAAGCGGCCTGGCGCGCCTTTGGCATCGAGCGCAAGGACGACGATTACACCCCGGTCTACAAAATGCCCGAGGATCTGCTGCGCACCTCCGCGTATCTGACCCATCCGATTTTCCACATGAACCGCGCCGAGACCGAGATGATGCGTTATATGCGCCGTCTGGCTGACCGCGATCTGGCGCTAGACCGGGCGATGATCCCGCTTGGCTCCTGCACGATGAAGCTCAACTCCGCCGCCGAAATGATGCCGGTGAGCTGGCGTGAGTTCTCGGTGCTGCACCCGTTTGCGCCCGCCAACCAAGCGCTGGGCTACAAGCATCTGGTTGACGACCTCAGCGAAAAGCTTTGTGCCATCACCGGTTACGATGATTTCTCAATGCAGCCGAATTCCGGTGCGCAGGGGGAATACGCCGGGCTGCTGACGATTGCGGCCTATCACCGGGCGCAGGGCGAGGGGCACCGCAATGTCTGCCTGATTCCGATGTCGGCGCATGGCACCAACCCGGCCTCGGCGCAGATGGTCGGCTGGAAGGTTGTCGTGGTGAAATCGGCGGAAAACGGCGATATCGACCTTGAGGATTTTCGCGCCAAGGCCGAAAAGCACGCCGACACTCTTGCCGGTTGCATGATCACCTATCCCTCGACGCATGGGGTGTTTGAGGAGACCGTGCAGGACGTTTGCCAGATCACCCATGACCTTGGCGGGCAGGTTTATATCGACGGGGCCAATCTGAACGCGATGGTCGGCCTGTCGCGCCCCGGCGATCTGGGCGGCGATGTCAGCCACCTTAACCTGCACAAGACCTTCTGCATTCCGCATGGCGGCGGCGGCCCCGGCATGGGTCCGATTGGGGTAAAATCGCACCTCGTGCCGCATCTTCCGGGCCACCCCGAGACCGGGGGCGACGAGGGGCCGGTGAGTGCCGCGCCTTATGGCTCGCCGTCAATCCTGCCGATTTCCTGGGCCTATATCCTGATGATGGGCGGCGAAGGGCTGACGCAAGCGACGCGGGTCGCGATCCTGAACGCCAACTACATCGCCAAGCGGTTGGAGGGCGCGTTCGACATCCTGTATCGCGGTCGCAATGACCGGGTGGCGCATGAATGCATCATCGACACGCGGCCCTTTGCCGACAGCGCCGATGTCTCGGTTGATGACATTGCCAAGCGGCTGGCCGACTGCGGTTTCCATGCACCGACAATGTCTTGGCCGGTGGCAGGCACGCTGATGGTGGAGCCGACAGAGAGCGAAACCAAGGCCGAGCTGGACCGGTTCTGTGATGCGATGCTGGCGATCCGCGCCGAGATCCGCGAGATCGAAGAGGGCCGGATGGACCGCGCCAACAACCCGCTGAAAAACGCACCGCACACGATGGAAGATCTGGTGCGCGATTGGGACCGGCCTTATTCGCGCGAGCAGGGGTGTTTCCCGCCAGGTGCCTTCCGGGTGGACAAATACTGGCCGCCGGTCAACCGCGTCGACAACGTGCATGGCGACCGCAATCTGATCTGCACCTGCCCGCCGATGGAGGACTATGCCGAAGCGGCGGAATAAGGCGCAATCAGGCGCAACTAGGCCCGGGATCAAGGGCGTAGCCCGCCGGTCTCTCGACGTTTGCGGTGCAAACGTCTGCCGACAGAACCTTGCTTGCAAGGTTCGAGAGGCCAGCGGCTGCCCGCCCCCCGGGCTGCCGCTTTGGCTGATCTAAGCGTAACGGTCAAAGGGTATACGGATTTGGCGCGATAAAGCGCCCAACAGGGGCGTCGCAGCGCAATCCCGCGGGCAGCCGCTGGCCCGTCTCAGAGAGCGACGGGGGGCAACTTGTGTCCCCCGTACAAAGCCTCAGCTTTCAGTCGGCGCCTCTTCCGGCTTTGGACCCAGAAGAAATGACATCTCTTCGGCGACGGTTTTCCACGCGGTCTCGGACCCGGCGGCGAGCAGATAGCCCTCTTTTTCCGCAACCGAATAGTCGCGTCCATCGAGAAACGCCACATGCCCGCCCGCCTTTTGGCACAGCAGCACACCGGCGGCATGATCCCAATGGGTCATCTTGCACGACAGCACAAAGTCGCAATGGCCCTCGGCCAACAGCCGGTACTCATGCGCCGAACAGCGCAGGGAATCGGGGCGGCCAATCCGGGGAAAGGTTGCGGCGACCTGCGGCTGCACGTCCGCCGGCATCAGCTTGAGATGGATATACCCGACCATATCCGCCAGCGCTTTGGGCTCGGCGGTGGTGAGCGTACGGCGGCGGCCACGCGGACCGGTCCAGGTGGTCAGACTGTCTTCGTCAGCCACAACCACGTCATCGTTCAGCGGATCGTAGATCATGCCATAGACCGGTTTGCCAAAGCGGGTGGCGGCAACCATCGTGCCAAACAGCGATAGCCCATGGGCAAAGTTCCAGGTGCCATCGACCGGATCGATCAGAAAGCCAAGCTCGGCATCTTTCAGCGCATCGACAATCTTGGGGTCACGCGATGCGGCCTCTTCCCCGACGATCACGGCAGAGGGAAAGGCCATCTGCAAACCACGGGTGATCATTGCTTCGGCGGCCTCATCGGCGGCAGTCACGAGGTCCAGCTTGCTGGTCTTTTCGGATATTTCCGACGGGTCGAGGGCGCGAAAGCGCGGCAGGATCTCGGCCTTGGCGGCGCGGCGCACGAGGTTAAGTAGGGCGGTCTTCTGCGCGCGGGTGAGCGGCGCATGGATGGCCATGGGCAGGTTGTCCGACATGGGGGCTCCGATTCATTGGGGGTGCCTCAGGGTGTGCCAGCCCCAAGGCGCAGGTTCAAGCTAGGATTGCTGCGCGCAGGGCTATTCGCGCGCGCGCAGCACTTGGGCGGGACGGGCGGACAGGGGCCGCCAGGCAAAGGCAAGCCCGGCCAGCAAGGTCGCCAGAACCCCGCCTGTCACGATCAGCAGGGCATTGCCCCATTGCACCGAAAAATCGGTCTCCATCACATAGGTCATCACACCCCAGCCGCCTGCGATCCCTGCGCCCAAGGCCACCAGACCCGCCGAAGCGCCCAACAGAACCGAGCGCAGCGCAAAGCTTTGCAAGATCCGCCCGCGCGCCGCCCCCAGCGTTTTCAGCACGGCAGCCTCATAGGTGCGCGCCTGTTCGCCCGCCGCCGCCGCGCCGATCAGCACCAGAAAGCCGGTCACAAGCGTCGCAGCAGCGCCCCAGGCGGTGGCCCGCGCAATGCCGCCCATAATCTCGGCGACCCGGTCGACCGCATCGCGCACCCGGATCGCGGTGATATTGGGATAGGCCGTGGCCAGATCGCGCAGGATCGCCGCTTCGGCCTCTTCTTCGGCATAGACCGTCGAGATGAAGGAATGCGGCGCGCCTTGCAGGGCCGCAGGGTTCAGTGACATCACAAAGCCGATCCCAGCGGTCGAAAAATCCACCTCGCGGAACGAGGCAATGGTGGCGGTGATGTCGCGGCCAAGGATGTTGACGGTGAGTTCATCGCCCAGCTCCAGCCCGATCTCCTCGGCCTCCTCGGCGGCAAAGCTGATCAGCGGCGGGCCGTCATAATCTTCGGGCCACCATTCGCCAGCGGTGATCGTGGTGTTTTCGGGCATGGCGGCGGAATAGGTGATGCCCCGGTCGCCGCGAATGACCCAGTGATCGCCTGCCACGTCACGCGCCGCTTGGCCGTTGATCCGGGTGACAATGCCGCGCAGCATCGGCGCGCTTTGCACCTTGCTCACCGCCGGATCATCGTCAAGCCGTGCGCGGTAGCCCGGCATCTGGTCTTTCTGGATGTCGACGAAAAAGAACGACGGCGCTACGTCAGGCAGGTCGGTCTGAATCGCGGCGCGCATGTTGCCCTCGATCTGGCCGACTGCGGCCAGAACCGACAGGCCAAGGCCCAGTGACAGGACGGTGGCCGCCGCGCCCTCGTGGCTGCCCGAGATTGCCGACAAGGCCCAGCGCAGGGCAGGGCGGTGGCGCGCGGCACGTTGCGAATGGCGCGCGATGCGGCGGATCAGAAAGGCGGTGAGCGCCAGAACCGCCAGCGCCGCGATGATGCCGCCCGCCGTCCAAAGCGTGAGCATTGACGCGCCGGAAAACGCCACCGCCGCACCGAGCAACAGCGCCAAAAGCCCCAGCGTCACCACGACATAGGGCCAGCGGGGCAACAGCCGCGCGGTGTCTAACGCATCGCGGAACAGGGTGGCGGGGCGGATTTCCTCGGTGCGCGCAATCGGCCAGAGGGTAAAGATCAGCGCGGTCAGCACGCCATACAGCGCCGCCTCCATCAGCGGTTGCGGGTGCAGGGCAAAGACCGCAGGCACCGGCAACAGCGTCTGCATCAGCGGCCCCAACAACAGCGGCACCAGCGCGCCAAGTGCCAGGCCAAGGGTGATGCCGATCAGGCTTAGCACGCCGATCTGGATGAAATAGGTCAGGAAAATCACCCCGCGCGTCGCGCCCAAAGTGCGCAGGGTGGCAATCACCGAGGTTTTGGAGGCGAGGTACGCCCGCACCGCCGCCGACACGCCAACGCCGCCCACCGCAAGCCCCGAGAGGCCGACGAGGATCAGGAAATTGCTCAGCCGGTCGACAAACCGCCGTATCCCTGGCGCGCCATTGCGCGCATCGCGCCAGCGCCCGCCGGTGTTGGTGAATTCCTCGCGCGCGGCAGTCTGGATTGTGTCAAGATCGGTGCCGGGGGGCAGGGTCGCGCGGTAATGGGTGTCAAACAGTGTGCCGGGTTGCAGCAGGCCGGAGTTTGCCAACGCCTCGGTCCGCACCAGTGTGCGGGGGCCAAGGCCAAAGCCGCCGCCGGCATCGTCCGGCTCGGTGGCAATCCGCGCCGAAAGGGTGAAATCCTGCGTGCCAAGGCGGAAGGTATCGCCGGGCGCAAGACCCAGCCTGTCGGCCAGCACCGGGGCCATCACCGCGCCTGTCCCGGCAAGCGCGTCGTTCAACGGCATCGGCGGGTCAAGCTCGATAGTACCAAGCAGAGGATAGGCGGCATCAACCGACTTCACCTGTGTCAGCGCGCGTTCGGCGATGTCGCCGTCACCCACAACCGCCATCGAGCGGAATTCAGTGACTTCCGACACCGCAAGCGCGCGGTCTTCCAGCCATGCGCGCTCTGCGGGCGAGGCAAACCGATAGGTAAAGCGCAATTCGGCATCGCCGCCGAGCAGCACCGCGCCGGTGTCGGCCAGCCCCATTTCAATCGAAGTGCGCACCATGCCGATCCCGGCAATCGCCGCAACACCAAGCGCGAGACAGGCCAGAAAGATGCGAAATCCGTGCAAACCGCCGCGCAACTCGCGGCGGGCAAAACGGGCGGCGGTCGACAGGCTCTTGGCGCGGCCGTGCGCAGGCAGGCTCATTCCGCCGCCGCAGGCACATCGGTGTCGATCCGGCCATCTCGCAGGCGGATCACCTGATCACAGCGCGCCGCAAGGCTGGGGGCGTGGGTGACAAGCACCAGCGTTGATCCGTGACGGTCGCGCAGGCCAAACAGCAGGTCCATGATCGCGCTGCCGTTGGCCTCGTCAAGGTTGCCGGTGGGCTCATCCGCCAACAGGATCGCCGGGCGGGGCGCACAGGCCCGTGCCAGGGCAACCCGTTGCTGTTCACCGCCCGACATCTGCGCCGGGTAATGCCCCGCACGATGGCCAAGCCCCACCGCCACCAGTTCGGCTTCGGCGCGCTCAAACGCATCGCGGTGCCCGGCCAATTCCAGCGGCGTGGCGACGTTTTCCAACGCGGTCATCGTCGGGATCAGATGGAAGCTTTGGAACACCACGCCCATGTGATCCCGCCGGAACCGCGCCAATTTATCCTCGTTCATCGCAGTCAGATCCTGACCCAACGCGGTGATGCTGCCGCCGGTCGATTGCTCGAGCCCGCCCATCAGCATCAACAGCGAAGATTTGCCCGATCCCGACGGCCCGATCAGCCCGACAGAGGTGCCTTTGGCAACGTCCAACGAGATGCCATGCAAAATCTCGACCCGCCCGGCATTGCCATCCAGCGCCAAATGCACATCTTTAAGGGAAAGAACGGGATCAGTCATGCAAAGGGCCTTTCAGGCAATGTATCAACTTTTGACATATGGGGAATGTGCGCGCGTGGGCAAGGCGGCGGCGGTACTTTTGGCGCTCTGCACACCGGCAGCCGCCGAAGAGATCCAAATTCTGGCCTTGGGCGACAGCCTGATCCAAGGGTACGGATTGGTCGAGGAAGAGGGCTTTGTGCCGCAAATGCGCGGCTGGCTGGCCGAGCAGGGCCACGATGTGCAACTGGTCAATGGCGGGGTGTCGGGCGATACCACGGCGGGCGGGCTGGCGCGGGTGGAATGGAGCCTGACGCCCGAGGTCGATGCGATGATCGTGGCGCTGGGGGGCAACGACGTGCTGCGCGGGTTGCCGACGAAAATGGCGCGCGACAACCTCGATGGCATCCTCAAGGTCGCCGCCGCGCGTGACATCCCGGTGATGCTGGTGCCAATGCGCGCGCCGGGCAACTACGGGCCAGAGTACAAAGCGGATTTCGAGGCGATCTATCCGGCGCTTGCCCAGGAGTACGGGGCGATCGAAACGCCGTCGTTCTTTGATATCCTGCTGCCCGAGGGCGGTAATCCGGTGCAGGCCGCTGACATGATCCAAGCCGACGGCATCCACCCCAACGGCAAAGGCGTGGCGCTTATCGTTGCGGGCATCGGGCCGTATATTGCGCAGCTGATCGACGCGGTAGAGTGACGTTGTGCCCTGAGGGTGGCCCGCAAAAACAAAGACCCCACGCGTCGGTGGGGTCTCGGGTGGTTTGGTCAGGTGGTGTCAGCTCAGCTTTCAGGCCAAGCCTTACGCCAGCGAGATGTTCTCGGCGGCTTCGCGGCCATCACGGCCCGGCGTGATGTCGAAGGTGACTTTTTGATTGTCGGCAAGCCCGGTCAGCCCCGAACGCTCGACCGCAGAGATATGCACAAAGATATCCTTGCTGCCGCCATCGGGTGCGATAAAGCCAAAACCCTTGGTTGCGTTGAACCATTTCACAGTGCCAGTGGCCATGTGTTTCCTCCTTGGTGTTGCTGCCCGCCCAACTGCGGCAGCCCGGCTTAGTCATGCAGATCGAGAGACTGAGCCGTAGAGCAGCAGTGGTCGATAGTTAACTTCGCGCGGAAAATATGCGACCGAAAATCACCCGTTTCAAGTGATTTTCTCGTGTCAGTTGTGTAAATTCGCCGGGGCTATGGCCCGCTTCAGGGGAGGCCGTCGGCGCTAAGGGGCGGTGCCACCTGACGATAGGTCAAGCGCCCTGTTTGCCGCCAAACGCGCGCGACAGATAGTTTGGCAGGCGTCGCGCCAGCGCGCGCATCAGATCGGTGTATTCAATCTCGCCGCCCAAAAGCCGCATGTAGTCATACCGCAGGGTCCCCGATTTGCGCGCCGCGCGCAGGAAACCCTGACGGAACGGCCCCCAATACAGCAAAAGCCGCACGCGGTTAGCATGGCGCATGGCGGTCAGGATCGGCCGCAGGCGTGCCCGGTACAGCATCAGCGCCGCATCCGGTTCGTGGCGCGCAAGCGCATCGCGCGCGGCCAGCGCGGCCATTTGCCCGGACTTCAGCGCATAGGCGATGCCCTCGCCAGTGACCGGATCGACCAGCCAAGCGGCGTCACCGACCAGCAAAACGTTGCTGCGCCCCGGACAGCGGCGGGCCTGACCAAACGGCAGGTATTGCCCCTTGATCCTTGTGTCCGCAGGCACGCCAAGATCGGCCATATAGCCCTTCATCAGCGCCTTGAGTTCGGGATTGCGGCTGTGGACACCGCCCACCCCAACGGTGTGCGAGCCCGTCTTGGGAAACGACCAGCCGTAGCCCCAATTGGCTGCGCCCATGTCGATCCGCAGCGGCGCATCGTCGGCCAGCGCCGGGCCCTCTGCCTCAAGCGCGAAACCGATCCGGTCGGGATCAAAGGCACGCCCAAACAGCGCGCGCGCGACGGCGCTGTTGACGCCATCCGCCCCGATCACCACCGGTGCCTGCAACTTTGTGCCAGAGGCGAGGGTGACGGTGCCGGCCTCCGGGTCCATCGTCGAGATCTTTTGTGCTGTGAAATCAACGGCTCCGGCGTCGAGCGCCAAGGCATAGAGATGCGCGTCAAGCGACAGGCGCATGGTGAGGTAAACCGGCGGAATGTCGTCAATCACGCCAAGTTTTTCGCCAAATCCGTAGAGGTCGACGGCTGTTTTGCTGTCGAACTCGGCCGGCAGATCCCGCTCGAAAATCTCACGGTAATACTGCGCGGCGCGGCCAGTAAAGCCGCCGCCACAGAGCTTTTCTCGCGGAAACCGCGCCTTATCGACAAGAGCAACCCGCAGGCCAAGGCTGGCCGCGGTTCGGGCAGCAGACGCACCGGCAGGACCGGCACCGATGACGATGACATCAAAATTCATCCGCGCTCTTTTCTTGCTGGGCTGGGCTGGGTTGGGCGTGGTCAAGGGGCATTCACCAAAAGGGGCGCAGTTGGCAGACCTGCGCCCCGGTTGATTGGACATCGGGCAGTTGGCGTCAAAGCACCGTGACGGTGGTGCCAATCGGAATGCGCGGATAAAGATCCATCACATGCGCATTGGCCATGCGGAAACACCCGTTCGACGCCGCTTTGCCGATCGAGGCAAGATTGTCGGTGCCGTGGATCGCGGCATAGGTGTTTATTCCGTTTTGAAACAGATACATCGCCCGCGCGCCGAGCGGATTGCCCGGGCCGCCCGGCTGGACGTAATCGTTGCCTTTGAAGCGGCCATAGGTCTGCGGCTCGCGTTCGATCATCGCGTTGGTGGGCCGCCAGGTGGGCCATTCTTTTTTGGCCTGAACCGTGCCGGTGCCGGAAAATTCCAGCCCGGTGCGGCCAACGCTGATGCCATAGCGCAGGGCGCGGCCCTGTTCCTCGATGAAATAGAGAAAACGCGCCTTTTGCAGCACGATGATCTGGCCCGGGGCCATGTCTGCGCGCACGCGAACGTATTGCGGCGCGAATTTCGGATCGAGTTGGAATTGCGCTTGGGCCGCTGCGGGCAGCGCCAGCGCTGCGGCGGCCGAGCCGAGAAAGGTGCGGCGCGTGGTCTTCATGTCATCCCTCCAGAAGTGAGCGAGGGAATTATATGCCAGAGTGGCGCCAAGCGGGAGTCTGGTATTCGTGACTGTGCCCGTCTGTGGGCCACGTGCAACGCGACCGGTGACTTTGCGGGCCATGGGCCGGATGCGCGGCGGGGTTTCGAGTTTCGGGGCGGTGCCTTCTGGTGCCGCTGGCTGCGGCGGCGTATCAAGCGGGCAAAGGTGTGGCCGGATGAGCAAACGGGCGCACAAGGGCACAGGGCCGAGCGGTGATTTGGCCGGTACGGCGCGCGCAAGATAGGAAAATTGCATGATTGAATTGATAGGGTTTGGGGCGCTGATCGGGCTTGGTGGCACCGTGGCGATGGACATCTGGGCCGAGATTTTGGCCCGCGGATTTAGCCAGCCGCGGCCGAATTGGGGCAATGTCGGGCGATGGTCAGCGCAAGTGACGCGCGGCCAAGTGTTTCACGAGGATATTGGCAAAGTGCCCTCGGTGCCGGGTGAAAGCCGTTTGGGATGGCTGGTGCACTACGGCGTTGGCATCCTCTATGGCGTGATCTTCGCGTTGCTGGCGGGGGCGGATTGGATGGCCGCGCCAACGTTCTTGCCGGTGTGGATCTTTGCGTTGATCACCATCGGGGCCGGTTGGTTTCTGCTTCAGCCGGGCATGGGGCTGGGATGGGCTTTGTCGCGCACGCCCCGCCCGTGGAAAGGCCGCATCATGGGGCTGATTGCGCATACCGTGTTTGGCCTCGGCATGTGGGTGACGGCGCTGATGTTTGGCGGTGCATGACGGAGCAGGGCGGACTGACATTTGGGGAGGGACAGGCAGTCCGCCCTGCACACATGGGCCTTAAATAGCGGCCCAATCCGTATGACGCCAAGTTGTGGGCATCCGTGGTCCAGGCAGGGGCAGGTGGGCCACGGGTGATTTGGTCTCTGTCTTCTGGTGTGTTTGGCGGGTCATTGGGGTATCCTCCTGCCGATAAGAGTGCGGCAAAAGCTCCTGTGTCGGTAGTCTGGAATTCCGGAAGGGTCGGGTATTCCTGACCCCTCCAATTCAGTCGCGCTACACCTTGCCCAGCAGGACAAGAATCAGCAGCACCACGAGGATCAGGCCGAGAATACCAGAGGGGCCATAGCCCCAGTTGGTCGAGTGGCCCCAACGCGGCAAAGCACCGATCAAGAGCAGAATAAGAACGACGATCAGAATTGTATAAAGCATCGGTGCGGTCCTTCACTGTTAATGCCAATGGCACCGATCGCGTCCGAACAAGGGGCCAGGGGAGGGATCGGATTATCCGAACGAACTGGCGTGGCTTGCTTCTGATCTGCTTGGGTGCCTGAAGCTGTGACGAGATAACGCACGAGGCGCGAACTGGTTCCAACGAGGCGGGAAGGGGGCTGCATTTTTACCAGCGGTGTGCCCGCAGAAAATACCATGCGGGCAACAAAAAAGGCGCGCCGAAGCGCGCCTTTTGAATATCGTGAAAGCTTGGCTTACGCCAATCGTGGCTTACGCCAGTGCGAGGTTGGTCGCGCTTTCGCGGCCGTCGCGGCCAGCTTCGATGTCGAAGGTGACTTTTTGGTTGTCGGCCAGACCGGTCAGGCCCGAACGCTCAACTGCAGAAATGTGCACGAAGACGTCCTTGGAGCCGCCATCGGGAGCGATAAAGCCGAAGCCTTTGGTGGTGTTGAACCATTTCACTGTGCCAGTAGCCATGTGAAGTATCCTTAGTTTTCAACGCTGCCCGCAGTATGCGACAGCCCGGCGAAGTCACGTCTGGATCGAAGACTTTGTTGCCGGTAACGGAAAACAGAAGGTCGAAAAGAAGATCGTTAGCAAGCGGGGATATGCCACCAAGACGGCTCGTATGCAAGGGTTATCATCGCTCTTGCGGTCGAGTTGGCAAGGAATCGCCGGGCGAGCGCGGGGCGCACTCAACATTTAGCTGTCGCTATGCAGGGTAGAACGATTTGTGTACCATTCGCGTCATTGCCTCGGCCCGTTTTTCACTTCACGACAGGATCTTGTTGCCATGCATGACTTCTCCTTTTTCACTTTTGGCGTTGCGGTTGTGGCCGCGACCGTCTTTGCGCAGCCGTCGACCGCTCAGGGCAACAGCCTTTGCACGGGTGCGGTGGCGGATTTCAACACCCGATTCACCACGATTGGCGGGCAGGGTCCGAACGGGGAACTGCCGGTGGACTCTGGCTTGATCGTGCACACGATTCACGGGCCGGGAACACCGCCGGGACAGCCTGGATACCTTGACATGGCCGCGCTTGAAGCGCTGCCGGTGGACACCGAGAAAACCTGCGGAGACTATCTGGCCGAGGGGCATTTCCTGCCGTGGTGCGGGTCGAACCACGACCCCGACACTGGCGGGCTGAGCGACGCGTCGTCCTGGACCTATGTCCGCGCCGATACGTTGATCCGCGGGGCCAAACCGGGGAAAGACGACGAGGTGGTGTGCTCGGATAGTTTCGACAAACACTATGGGCTGATTTTCAGTAATTCCTATATGAATCAAGATGATAACTTGGGCTGCATGTATCCGCTGGATGGCGATACCGGCCACCGCAGCAACCGTGGATGTGGCGTGACCGAGAACAGCGGCATCGTGCATTTCGATGCGCAGGGAAGTTGCCCTGTTGGTGACAGTGCCGGGGCCTATGAGGCGGATTTTGATACCTTGGTGACGGCGGACAATCGCGCTTATGCGTCTTATGCCGGGTCGTTGATTTGTTCGCTGCAAAAGGGCGCGTTTGAGACTTGGGTCGACGTGCGGCAATCGATTGATCTGGGGCATACCGATTGGCCGGTGAACGAATTTGTGCTGTGGAATTGGGACAAGTATACCGTGGCGGATTTGGCCGATCAGAACGTGCTTGAGGGGGTGTTTTACCTCAGCGGCTGTCAGCGCTCGGATGTGGATGGCGATCGCGCCGTGGCGCAAGCCATCGCGGACCTTTATGAGACGTGGAGCGGGGTGGCGCTGCCGGTGGTCAATCTGAGCAATGCGCAGATGCGGGCCAAGAGTGAGACGCCGTTTTCGTGCCAATAAGTGTTTGATTTCAGGGAGATTTGAATGGACGAAGAACCACATGGCGACCCGACGCTGCGGACGCTGGCGATGCCGGCGGACACCAATGTCTCGGGCGATATCTTCGGCGGTTGGGTGCTGAGCCAGATGGATATGGCGGCCGGAATCGTGGCGGGCGAACGGGCGCAGGGCCGGGTTGCGACCATCGCGGTGGACGCGATGAAATTTATCCGGCCGGTCAAGGTGGGCGACGTTTTGTGCGTCTATTGCCACGTGGCGCGGCAGGGGCGGACGTCGATGGGAATCGAGGTCGAAGCCTGGGTGAGGCGCGGGCGTTTTGGCGGGCGTGAAAAGGTGACGGAGGCGATTTTTACCTTCGTGGCCATCGACGAAGACGGCAAGCCGCGTGTGGTGCCGGGATAGCGGCGCGTTTGCGGCGTTAGGGGCGATTTGACCTGTTTTTCTGTACAGATGCCCTTGGCTGTGGGGCATCGTACGGGGGGATGTGCGGCGCGACCGATGGTAAGGGTATTTTAACCTTGCGGTGGGATGATCGCGCCATGGAAAATGACCTCAGACCAACGATCGCGCGGCGCGCGGGCAGACGACTGGCTGGCAGTCTCGATCCACCGTGATTTGCGGAGGGGCGACAATGCACAGAAGAGTGCCGTTTCCGATTTCGGAGATGGGGGCTGTGGGTTTGCCACCCGCCTTTGTGCGCGATTTGCGGCAGGGGCGGTGGCTTACACCCGTTTGGAATGAATACGTGGCCGCGGCGGCAAGGTTGGAGACAGAAAAGGGCCGCAGAGTGGAAGAGGGCGCAGGCTACGCCCCCTCCAGAGTTGATTAACGCGAGAACTTTTTGTGCTTCAGGCGCTTGGGCTCAAGCGCGGCGGCACCGAGGCGGCGTTTCTTGTCTTCTTCGTAGTCTTCGAAGTTGCCTTCGAACCATTCCACATGCGCTTCGCCCTCAAAGGCGAGGATGTGCGTGCAGATCCTGTCGAGGAAGAAACGGTCGTGCGAGATGACAACCGCGCAGCCGGCGAAATCAACGAGGGCGTCTTCCAAAGCGCGGAGAGTTTCGACGTCAAGGTCGTTGGTCGGTTCATCGAGGAGGAGAACGTTGCCGCCTTCTTTCAACAGGCGCGCCATGTGGACACGGTTGCGTTCACCGCCGGACAGCTGGCCGACCTTTTTCTGCTGGTCGCCGCCTTTGAAGTTGAACGACGAACAATAGGCGCGCGAGTTCACTTGCGCATCGCCAAGCTGGATGATTTCGGCCCCGCCGGTGATGCCTTCCCACACGGTGTCGGTGGCGTTCAGGTCATCGCGAGACTGATCGACATAGGACAGATCGACGGTGTCGCCATAGGTGACGGAGCCTTCGTCGGGCTGTTCCTGACCGGTCAACATCTTGAAAAGCGTGGATTTACCCGCGCCGTTCGGGCCGATCACGCCGACAATGCCGCCGGGCGGCAGCGAGAAGGTCAGGTCTTCGATCAAGAGCTTGTCGCCCATCGCCTTTTTCAGACCCTCAACTTCGATCACCTTGCCACCAAGACGCGGGCCATTGGGGATGACGATCTGGGCGCGGCCGACCTTTTCACGCTCGGATTGGTTGGCCATGTCCTCATAGGCGGAAATCCGGGCTTTGGACTTGGCCTGGCGGGCTTTGGCCCCCTGACGCATCCATTCAAGTTCGCGCTCGAGCGTCTTTTGCTTGGCCTTGTCTTCGCGGGCTTCCTGGCTCAGGCGTTTGGCTTTTTGTTCCAGCCATGCCGAGTAGTTGCCCTCGTAGGGGATGCCTTTGCCGCGGTCGAGTTCGAGGATCCAACCGGTGATGTCATCAAGGAAATACCGGTCGTGGGTGACGCAGAGGATGGTGCCTTTGTAGGCGATCAGGTGCTGTTGCAGCCAGGCGATGGTTTCGGCGTCGAGGTGGTTGGTCGGTTCGTCGAGCAGCAGCATGTCGGGCGCTTCGAGCAGCAGCTGGCACAGCGCGACGCGGCGTTTTTCACCGCCCGAAAGCGAGGTCACATCGGCGTCATCGGGCGGGCAGCGCAGGGCCTCCATCGCGACGTCGATCTGGCTGTCGAGATCCCAAAGGTCTTCGCTGTCGATCTGGTCTTGCAGCGCCGCCATTTCATCGGCGGTTTCCTCGGAATAGTTCATCGCGAGGTCGTTGTATTTGTCGAGGATGGCCTTTTTCGCGGCCACACCGAGCATGACGTTGCCGCGCACATCGAGCGAGGCGTCGAGTTCCGGCTCTTGCGGGAGGTAGCCAACTTTGGCCCCCTCGGCGCGCCAAGCCTCGCCGGTGAATTCGGTGTCGAGGCCGGCCATGATTTTCAGCAGGGTCGATTTACCGGCCCCGTTGACGCCGACGACGCCGATTTTTACACCGGGCAGGAAGGACAGGTGAATGTTCTCAAAGCATTTCTTGCCGCCGGGATACGTCTTGGAGACGCCCTGCATGTGGTAAACGTACTGATAAGCGGCCATGAGATCCTCGGGTGCTTTGGAAAAAGAGACAGATGGGGTGGTATCGAAGTTGGCAGGCAGGGGCAATGAAAGATGACGGACTTGGGCGCGATGATCGCGCGGAATGCGCGGGAGGGCCGGGTTGGCTGGATCGGGGTGCGGCCGGCGCGGCGGGCCGAGATGCGCGCGGTGGAGGCGGCTGAGATTGGGCTGGCCGGGCTGGCGGGCGACCGGGCGCGCAAGGGCAAGCGGGCGGTGACGCTGGTGCAGGCCGAACACCTGGATGTGATCGCGGCGTTTCTGGGCCTTCGGGGCGTGCGGCCGGGCGACCTTCGGCGCAATATTGTGGTGTCGGGGATCAACCTGATCGGGCTGCGCAAGCGCGAGGTGCAGGTGGGGGAGGCGGTGCTGTTGATCACCGGACCCTGTGCGCCCTGCAGCCGGATGGATGAGGTGTTTGGCCCCGGTGGCTATGCCGCGGTGCGCGGGCATGGCGGGATGACGGCCGAGGTGATCCGGCCCGGGCGGCTGGAAATCGGTGATATGGTGCGGCCAATTGATTGACAAACCGGTGCGAAACCCCTGACATGGCTGGGTTTTGATCAGGGATTACAGCCTTTGACCCATTTCCCGACGCCGCCTATATCCGGCCTGCGATTTCCTGGCCTGCGACGCGGTCAGACTGTTGGTCTGCTGGGCGGGTCGTTTGATCCGCCGCACCCCGGCCATGTGCACATCACCCGTGAAGCGCTTAAACGGTTCGGGCTGGACCGGGTGTGGTGGCTGGTCAGCCCCGGCAACCCGTTGAAAGACCACGGCCCCGCGCCTTTGGCCGAACGGATGGCGGCGGCGCGCAAGATCATGCAGCACCCCAAGGTGGAAATCAGCGATTTTGAAGCGCGGGCCGGAACAAGATATACCGCTGAAACGTTGGATGCATTGATGCAAGAATATCGAGGCGTGAACTTCGTATGGCTCATGGGTGCAGACAATCTGGTGCAATTGCCGAAGTGGCAGGATTGGGAACGGATCATGGAGACCGTTCCGATTGGCGTGTTGGCACGCCCCGGCGACAGGATCAGGGCGCGCAACTCCAAAGCGGCGCGGGTGTATTCCGGTGCGCGGATTCGCGGCCGCGAGTCGCGCAAGCTTGCCACGGCCGAGGCTCCGGCGTGGTGTTTCGTGAACGTGCCGATGCGCGGCGACAGTTCAAGCGCGATCCGCGCGCGGGGTGGCTGGGGCTGATTTCTACATCGGGCGGGGCCTTTCGACTTGGGCGTGGGTGTAGCGATGCGGGCGGCGCGCCGCTGGTTTCAGAATACACGTTACTTTGCACCAAGGCGGTGAAAACTCCGTTAAAATTGATGTTAGAGAAAAAAGGACTCGCTTGTTTGACCCTTAAGGCTGAGGTTTAATCGCGCCATGACCAAAGCATTTTCCAGACGTCTGTTTATTGGCTCCGCCCTCGGCTTTTTCGCCGGGCAGGCGATGGGCGCGGGCCCGGCACGGTCGCTTCGACCGGTGGCACGGCCCGGCAGTACGATTCCGATCCCCAAAGTCTTTCCCGCCGCCGAAGAATTGGTGGCCAAGGCGCGGCTGTCCGGCGAGGTCAGCTATGCGGTGATGGACGTGACGAGCGGCCAGTTGCATGAGGCCGGACAGGCCGATCTGGGCCTGCCGCCGGCAAGCGTGGCCAAGGCGGTGACGGCGCTTTATGGGCTGGCGGCGCTTGGGGCCGATCACCGGTTTACCACTTCGGTGCATGCGGTGGGGACGGTGACCGACGGCGTTTTGAACGGCGATCTGGTGCTGGCGGGGGGCGGTGATCCGACGCTCGACACCGACCGTTTGGCCGATCTTGCCGCAAAGGTTAAGGCGGCGGGCATCACCGAAGTGCGCGGCGATTTCCTGGTCTGGGGCGGATTTTTGCCGTTTTCAGAAGGGATTGACGATCTTCAGCCCGAGCATGTGGGGTATAATCCGGCGGTGTCGGGGATTAACCTCAATTACAATCGCGTCCACTTTCAATGGAAGAAAGAGGGCAGCGCCTATGATGTGACGATGGATGCGCGCAGCGGCAAATACCGGCCGGATGTGGCCTTTGCCCGCATGGCGGTGATCGACCGTTCTTTGCCGGTTTACACATATGCGAGCAGCAATGGCCGGGATGATTGGACCGTAGCGCGGGGCGCGCTGGGCAATGGCGGCGCGCGGTGGTTGCCGGTGCGCAAGCCCGAGATTTACACTGGCGAAGTGTTCCAGATTTTGGCGCGCAGTCAGGGCATTGTGCTTAAGGCGCCCAAGGTTATCACGGCTGCGCCGGGGGGCAGCGTCGTGGCGCAGGTGGACAGCGAGGTTCTGTCAACGATTTTGAAAGATATGCTGCTGTACTCTACGAATCTGACCGCTGAAGTGGTCGGTATGTCAGCGACGCGGGCGCGCACGGGCGGGGCAGACAGCCTTGCAGGGTCGGCGCGTGCGATGACCGATTGGGTGCGGGCGGAATATGGGTTGAGTGACGGGGTCACTTTTGTTGATCACTCGGGTTTGGGTGAGCTGAGCCGGATGACGGCCGGCGATATGGTGCTGATCTTGCGGGGCGCGCGTGTGGCGGGGCCTTTGCGGGAGTTGATGAAACCGATTCCAATGCGGGACGAAAGCCGCAAGATTGTGGAGGATCATCCGGTTGAGGTGGATGCAAAGACCGGAACGTTGAATTTTGTCTCGGCTTTGGCGGGATATAGCACGGCGATCGACGGCAGCGAGATGGCCTTTGCGATATTCACCGCCGACAGCGCGCGGCGCGATGCGCTGTCGAAAGAGGAACGCGAGCGGCCCGAAGGCGGGCGGGAATGGAACGTGCGGTCCCGCAAGCTGCAACAGCGGTTGTTGCAGCGTTGGGGGCAGGCCTTTGCCAACAGCTAGGCGGAGAGGTGTCTTGCGCGGGCCCCGCGTTCGATGGCTGCGGCATGCAGGCGGTCGATGTTGAGCTCGTAGCGGATTTCTTCGAGTAGGCGCAGCTCTTCTTCGTGCAGGGTGCCATCGGCGGCGGCGACATCGCAGGCCAGCGCATAGGCGGTTTCGAACAGGCGCTCCGGCAGATTGTCGCGGACCAGGCCAAAGAGGGCATCGAGGCCGTCTTCCTGTTCGAACAGGTCAAAGACGGTCTGGGCGATCACGTTCATCCGGTCGATATCGTAGTCGGCAAAGATTGGCAGGTTGTTCACCGCGCTTTCGATCTTGATCAGTTCGGCGGTGCGCAGATTTTCGTCTGAGGCCGATACGGCGATCATCAGCACGACAAGGCAGTCCTGCGGGCTGAGCGAATGGGGAATATCATTGGTCATTGTGGTCTCCTGTTGCAGTGCAGAATATTGACCCCGAGGCCCGCCCGCAATAGGGAGGGCGAGCTTGCGCGCATCGGGCGCGCGGGCTTACCGGAGAATTCTGATATGTCTGACCTGCGCGACGCCGCCCTTGTCTCGAAAGCCTGGCCTTTTGAAGAAGCGCGTCGCTTGCTCAAACGGTTTCAGAAAACACCGCCCGAAAAGGGCTATGTGCTGTTTGAAACCGGCTATGGCCCATCGGGTTTGCCGCATCTTGGCACCTTTGGCGAGGTGCTGCGCACCACAATGATCCGCCGGGCGTTCGAAGTGATTTCGGATATTCCGACGCGGCTGATTTGCTTTTCCGACGATCTTGACGGGATGCGCAAGGTGCCGGGCAACGTGCCCAATCGCGAAGAGCTGGCCACGCATTTGCAAAAGCCGCTGACCTCGGTGCCTGATCCATTTGGCACGCATGACAGCTTTGGCGACCATAACAATGCGATGCTGCGCCGGTTCCTTGATACCTTTGGGTTCGAGTACGAATTTTACTCCGCAACCGAATTTTACCGCACGGGCCAGTTTGATGAGGTGCTTTTGCGCGCCTGCGAGAAGTATGACGACGTGATGGCGGTGATGCTGAAAAGCCTGCGCGAGGAGCGGCGGCAGACCTATTCGATTTTCCTGCCGATCCATCCGGACACCGGGCGGGTGCTGTATGTGCCGATGAAACATGTCGATGCGGCTAAGGGTGAGATCACCTTTGACGACGAAGATGGCCGCGAATGGACGCTGCCGGTGACGGGCGGCAATGTGAAATTGCAGTGGAAGCCCGATTTCGGCGCGCGCTGGGCGGCGCTGGGCGTGGATTTCGAGATGTACGGCAAGGATCATTCGACCAATACGCCGATTTACGACCGGATTTGCTCGATCTTGGGGCAGCGTCCGCCGGAGCATTTCACCTATGAGCTGTTCCTGGACGACAAGGGCCAGAAGATTTCGAAGTCGTCGGGCAACGGGATTTCGATTGATGAATGGCTGAGCTATGCCTCGGCGGAATCGCTGAGCTATTTCATGTATCTCAAGCCGAAAACCGCAAAGCGGATGTATTTCGACGTGATTCCCAAGGCGGTGGACGAGTATCACCAGCAATTGCGGGCTTATGCGACGCAGGACACGGCCGCGCGGCTGAACAACCCGGTGTTTCACATCCACGGCGGCGATGTGCCGGCTTCGGATATGGTGGTGCCGTTTTCGATGCTGCTTAATCTGGCCAGCGCGTCGAGCGCCGACGACAAGGAAACGCTATGGGGCTTTATCAACAAATACGCTCCGGATGCCACCGCTGAGACCCATCCGGGCATGGATGCCTCGGCCGGTCATGCGGTGCGCTATTTTCAGGATTTCGTGAAGCCGGCCAAGGTGTTCCGTGCGCCGAGCGATCAGGAACGTGCCGCGCTGGAGGATCTGGCGAAGGCGCTGCGCGATGGCGATTATGCGCGGGATCTGATTGGGCGCAAGAATGCGATCGTGGGCAATGACGAGCCGCTGCCGGAGGTGGATTTCGCCGATGAGGAGTTCCTGCAATCCATCGTGTTCGCGGTGGGCAAGGTGCATGAAATCGAGCCGCTGCGCGATTGGTTCAAGACAATTTATGAGGTGCTTTTGGGGGCAAGCCAGGGGCCGCGCTTTGGCGGGTTCATCGCACTTTATGGCGTCGACGAAACTGTGGCACTGATCGAGCAGGGCTTGGCCGGCAAGTTGGGCTAGGCGCGTCTGCGGGGCACGACCAATTTGACGGGGGGCTGTCGCGGGCTAGGTGATAGGCGGTCTTTCCTTTTGGAGTGTCCCGTTATGTTTCGATTTGTAATGGTCGCCTGCGCTGTAGTGCTGATGGCGTTTCCCGCGTTGGGGCAGGAGGCGCAGCCGAAGAACCCAGATATTGAAGCGGTGATTGGCAATCAGCTTGACGCGTTTGAGGCCAATGATGTGGCGCGCGCGTTTACCTTCGCCAGCCCGACGATCAAGGGCATCTTCGGGACGGCCGAGAACTTTGGTGTGATGGTCCAGCGCGGCTATCCGATGGTCATGGCACCGGGCGCGGTAACCTATCTTGATCTGGCCGATATCGGCGGCGACCTGTGGCAGCGGGTCGAGATCATTGATCAGGCGGGCAAGCGACACTACCTCGGCTATAAGATGGAAGCGGGCGACGGCGGTTGGACCATCGGGGGCGTTCAGTTTCTTCCTGCGCCGGATGTTGCGGTCTGACGCGGGGCCGATCTGTTGACAGATCGGGGCTGATCCATTGATGGATCAGGGTGTTTGTGGCGAAGTTTGGGTGACTTGGTGCGCGGGGGCCGATCTGTTGACAGATTGGGGCTGATCCATTGATGGATCAGGGTGTTTGTGGCGAAGTTTGCGCGGCTTGGTGTGCGGGGGCCGATCTGTTGACAGATCGGGACTGATCCATTGATGGATCAGGGTGGCTGTTGGGGTGTTGCGCGGGGTGCGCGCGGTGATCTCAGACTGAATTAAGATTAAATTGATACCTCTTTCCCAATCGGCGGGCCTCACGTCCGCCATGGCGCATGACGCGCGCGATGTGGGAAAGGGATCTTCATGAACAAAGCGATTACCGAGGGCGTGGTTTTCATGCCGACGCCATTCGCCAGTGGCCTTGATGTCTGGTCAAGCCAGAACGGGCGTCCGGGCGATGACACCTATGATGGCGCTGCCAACGCCGCTTTTGTGCCGGCGGATCAGGACTTTGGCGGCTGTCTCGAACTTCAGAAAACCGCGTCGGTGCAGAAGCTGCGCTATATGGGCGAAACGCCAATGCTTCCGGGCTGTTACCTGCGGGTGTCCGCGCGGGTCAAGGCGGTGGCGGGCAACCTGCCTGATGTGCGGATCGCTGGATATCCGGCGCTGGTTAATGGCACGGCCGCCGGTGGGGTGCCCCTTGCCGGGCCGTCGGTCAGCCTCAATTCCTATGGCGATGTGCTGGAAGTTTCGGCGATCATCGGGCCGGGCAACCGGGGCGGGGTGGATATGATCTGGGGCACGGCGCCGGTTTTTGCCCATTTCGGGCTGGACCTGACCGGAGCCAATGGCGGCATTGTGCGGATTGATGATCTGGTGTTTGAAGACATCACCAGTGTCTTTTTGGGCGAACAATTGGCCACGGTGGATGTGCGCGATTATGGCGCGCTCGGCGATGGCACGACCGATGACAGCGCCGCGTTCGAGGCGGCGGACACGGCCGCCGATGGGCGCGAGGTTCTGGTGTCGGACGGCACCTATCTTTTGGCCAATGACGTCACGATCAATTCGCGGATCCGCTTTGAAGGCACTGTTACGATGCCGGTGGCCGCGATCCTGTCGCTGACGCGGAACTTTGATCTTGGCACCTATATCGATGCGTTTGGCGACGAAGAGACCGCGTTCAAAAAGGCGTTTCAGTCGTTGCTCAACAATGCCGACCACGAAAGCCTGGATATGGGCGGCCGGCGGGTTTCGATTTCGGGGCCGATGGACATGCAGGCCATCGTCAACAACAAAACCGATTATGCCCAGCGCCGCCATATTGCCAACGGTCAGTTCTATGCCACCGGCGATACGGTTTGGGATCCGGATGTCTTTACCTCGCAGGCGACCTATGCCGCGAATGCCGATACCACGCTGACCAATGTGACCAATGTTGCCAATATTCCGGTGGGATCACTGATCACTGGCAATGGTGTGGCGCGCGAAACCTATGTGCGGGGCAAGAATGTTTCGGCGGGGGAAATCATCCTGTCGCAGCCGATGGGCGCGGCGACGGGGACGCAGGTGCTTACCTTTACCCGGTTCAAATACATGCTTGATTTCAGTGGCTTCGAGAAGCTGACCAGCTTTTCGTTCTCGGATATCGAGTTTCAGTGCAACAACAAGGCAAGTGCGCTGATGCTGGCCAAGACCGGCACGGTGTTTCAGGTGCGCGATTGCTATTTCACCCGGCCCAAGTATCGCGGGATCACCTCGATTGGCTATGGCTGTCAGGGGATGTTGGTCGATCGTTGTCAGTTTTTGTCTTCGGAAGGCAGCGTTCCGGCGCAGAGCCGGGTGTCGATTGCGATCAATGCCAACGCCAATGACGTTAAGCTGCGCAACAACCGGGCGAGCCAGTTCCGGCATTTCTGTATGCTGAGCGGGTCGAATTCGGTGGTGCAGGGCAACCACTTTTTCCAAGGCGATGGCCAGCCCAATGGGGTGCGTCTGGCCGGTCTGATCTTTGCGCTGCGATCGTGTAACGCGACGGTGGTGGGCAATTACGTCGACAATTGCTTTATCGAATGGACCAACGAGCGCGAGGTTGCGCCGGATTTTGTGGGCGGTTTTGGCTTTGCCGGGCTGTCGATCACCAACAATGTGTTCCTGTGTGGCGAGGTGATTGCGTCGTTTGCCTGGATCGTGGTCAAGCCGTATGGCACCGGGCACTTCTTTAACGGGCTCAATGTGACCGGCAATCTGTTTCGCGGTGTGGGCACGGTGATTCAGCAGGCCGAGAATGTGGATACCAGCTTTGCCGATCTGAACTACAGCAACATGAAGAATGTGTATTTCGCCAACAACACCTTCAACAACGTGCTGAAAACGACGGAAAATCCCTGTGTGGTCGAGCATAATCAGGGCACGGAGGCGTCGACCTGGCAGGTGCCGGGGTCGGATGTTTTGGCCTTTGGGGGTGAGGCACGCAAGGTCGAGGCTTTGGTGGCGACCGACAAGATCGCCAACAGCTCGAATGTAGCGCAATGGGCGATGCCTTATACCAAGGTCGGGCAGGGGCCGAACAACGACCGGATTGATATTTTCTGGCCGTCGGCGGTGCGTGGCAAGGTGAGCGTGACCATGCGTATGGACGCCTGATCGGGTTGGTTTGAAATGGGCCGCGGCATTTGGGTGCCGCGGCCCTTTTTCGTTTAGCGCACGCGCAGGAAGCGGGCGGACATCCAGCCGGTGGCGTCGCCCGCGTTTACCTGCCACCAGACATCGTTGGAGCGGCGGCACTCGGCGGCGGCTTGGAAATCGGCGGCGCTGAGGCCGTCGCGGGTGGCGTGATCACAGGCGAGGCGGCAGCTGTCGGACGAGATGAAATAGGCGGTTTCGTCGTCGGCGGCGGGGGTGACGATGGCGTCTTTGGCGGCCTCGGCCACGACTTCGGCGTCAAACCCCGGAGCGGTTCGGAGGGTGGCGAATTCGTTGACGTTGAACACCTGATAGCGCTTGGCCCCCGGACCACAGAGCGCGCCTGCGGCCACTGGTGGCAGCTCTTCGCCGTCGCCTACCAGATCGGGCAGTTTGGTTGCGGCGGGAAAAATCGCGATTGGCAGGAAGAAGGTAAACGGGCCAATGGCCTGTTCCAGCAGGCTTTCGATTTCGGCCTCGGTGGGGGGGGCGTCGGTTGGGGCATCGCTTTGGCCGTTCCACGCCGCCTGTTGCAGGACGCGCGCGGACACGCCGCCTTCGCCGTTGCGGGGCTGGAACCAGCGCACTTCGCAGACCGTCCAATAGAGATCGCCCTCGGAGTGATAGCCGGTGAGCCATGCGCCGCGCCGCGCGCCGGTGTCGGCGGGCGAAAGCGTCATGCCGGCGACCGATTGGAATCGGCGGGTGCTTTCGGGGCGCTCAAAATGTTCGGGGCGCATCTCGGGATCGATTCGTTCGCAGATTTCGCGCAGCTGGGTCTGGCTCATTTCTTCGGGCAGGGGGCGCAGGCCCTCAACCCGGATATTGGCGTCAATCGTGCGGCCGACGGTATCGATGTAGAGGATTTCGCCCGCGGGCACGGCAAAGACTTCGAGGGCGAATTTGCCGCTGATGCCGAGTTGGTCAAGCTTGCCAAAGAACGCGCCGGCGGCCTGCATCGCGGTGTCGAAGGCCGCGCGCACCTTCTCTTCGGTGAACTCATCCGAGGGCACATCAAGCCGGGGCGGGTGGAAGCCGAGCACGGCATTGGCATGGATCGAGCGGTCAACAGTGCGGACCACGGCGTCTTCGAAGCGCAGGCTGGTGCCGCCAAGGAAGGCGAGGCCACAGGCGCTTAGGCAGGAATCGCCGTCTGCGACGTGGGTGGTGACGCCGATGTCGCGCAGGTATTCCGCGATGGCGATGCCTTCGAGGAAGTCGCCGCCGGGGCTGTTGAGGCAAAGGCGCGGGGCGGTGAAATACTGCGCGCCCTCGGTGCCGCCGGGCAGGATCCGCTTGAGTTTGGCCAGGTCGCCGGGGGCGATGATGCCGTCGGCGCGGGCGCTACAGCCTTCGGGATGGGCATTGAGCAAGCGGATGTCAAAGGCGGTGGCGGAGCGAGGCCCCCAAGCCACCGCGATGGCAATCACCACGGCGAGAAGTGCGAAAATGCGCGCGCTGCGACGGTCAGGCATGATGTTCTCCCGAGTGACAATCCGCAGCAGTCTAAACCTTTGGAGGCGCGACGTAAATCGTGTCTCGTTGTTCAAAATTCACGCCAGAGTCCGAGTTTGAGGCCAAGTTTATGCTCGATCGGCCCGGTTGCGTGCAGATCCACAAGCAGGCCGGTCTGGATTTTAAGCTTGCGCCCGACCGGCACGACAAGGCTGGGCGCGAAGGTGGTGTAGGGGGAGTCGCCGACCTGGGTATGGAAGACTTGCGCCATTGATTTCAGGCCGTTGGCGTGGGTCAGGCCGAGGGTGAGATCGAGTTTGCTGTGCTTGATGTGTTCGGCGGCGGGGCCGTGGCCCTGAACGATGCGGGTGTCGAGGCCGAGCCAGCCGTCGTGACCGGCGAGCTGAAAACTGCGGCCATAGCTGGCGCCGAGGGAGGAATAGTGCAGGCCGCTGACCAGCCCGCCCGCATGTCCGGTGCTGGCCTCGACCGACAGAATATGCGCGCCGCGTTTCAGCACCGGCAGGCGCAGGAAGACGCGGGCATCGGGATAGGTGCCGGGGGTGTGGCCGACATCGAGGCCGATGGTGAGCGATTGGGTCAGGCCGTATTCGAGGTAGAGGTTGTTGAAAACCTTGATCTGCGTGTCGCCGTTGATGTCTTGATAGCCGCTGAATTCGGCGGCGCTGGCGGTGAACCAAGTGCCCTTTTCCCGCGACCATGCCCCGGCGTGGGCCACTGTTGGCAGGGCCGCCAGGGAAAGCAGTGTCAGGGCCATGGCCAGGATCAGGATTGCCGGTCGCACCATGCGCGGTTTTTCCCCTTTGTGGGTCTGCTTGCGGAGTCTGTGCTTGCCGGTCAAAGTGTGTCGGGAGATGGTAAACATGGCGTTAACATCCGTCCGCTGGCCAAGCCGGGGGCGAGCGAATATACAGCCGCGACACATGGCAGGACCGAATATGACCGACTTGACAGAACTGGCCCGACTGATCCGCGAAGACAGCGCCGCGCGCGGGCAGGCGATTTCGAAACTGGGCTATTTCTGCGCGCCGTTCCGCCCGGCCAGTGGCCCGCTGTCGGACCGGGTGATCAAGGTGTATCGCGCCTCGGGGGATAGGGCTTTGATGGCGCGGATGGCGCAGTGTCATGACGATTATGTTGCGGCGTTAACCACGACGGGCGTGCCGGTGCCGGCGACCGAGTTTCACCTGCTGCCCGAGGGCGATGTGCAGGTTCCGGTGATCGTGCAAGAGGCGCTGCCGGCCGAGACGATGATGCGGCCGCAGATGCAGGCGGCTTCGGTTTCGGATGCGATTGAGATGATGGAAGCGGCGGGGCAGGTGATTGCCCGGTTCTGGAACAACGCCGATCAGTTCGGCACGCGCATCGGCTTTCACCCCTCGATCCGCAATTTTTCTGTGGCCGAGGGGAGGGCCGTGTTTTTCGATACTTTCCCGCCACTTATCCACTATTCGCGCGAGGAAATGGGGCAGTTTTTGCTGCTGTTTTCGGAAAGTGCGCTGATGCGGGCGGTGGGGCCGGTGTTCAAAGGCCGGGTGACGGGCATTCAGGATGAGTGGTATTCCGCGCCGGAAACGCTTGTTGGGCTGGTCGGGTCGGCCTGTCGGTTGCGGCCCGATGATGGCGAGGCTTTCCTTGCCTGGGGGCGCGATTTCGTCAACCGCGAGATGCCGCGCTGGGCGGATGAAGCGCTGCCGGACTTGCAGCGCCCGCCGCGGCTTCCGGGGTATTGGACGGGGATGCGCAAGCTTCTGGGGCTTCAGGGCGAACCCAACGTTTGAAATTGGGCAAGTCGCTGGGAAAATAGGCTTTGTCTGGCGGATGCGCCGTGGCAGGGTGGGGCACAGGAGGAATTTCCATGCCCGAAATCAAGCGCGACGCCCAGCTTCAGACTGTGATCACCACCTTTGAGATGACCCCCGGCACCTGTCAGGATCTGCTGGATGCCTTGCAGGATGCGTACCAGAGTTTCATTTCGAAACAGAAGGGCTTTGTCGCCGCCGGGTTGCATGTGAATGACGCGCAGACCCGGATCGCGAATTATTCGCAATGGCAGAGCCGCGAGGATTTTCTGGCCATGTTACGCTCGCCCGAGATGCGCGAGCGCAATCGCAAGATCCACGACATGTGCCGCAGTTTCGAGCCGGTGATGTATGACGTGGCCGCGACGTTTGATTGAGGTGAACCGCTGATCTTGGAGAGCGATTTTCCCGGCGGTGCCTCGGCGCTTGCGCTGCGGGGCGGCCTGCCGGATGCGCTGCGGGTGCTGTTGCAGGACTATCCGCGCGACGGCTGGCAGGCGCACCCCGATTTTGGCGGCTTGGTGGCGTTTTGGCTCGACCGGCATCTGATGTTTCGCCGCTTGACCGCGGCACTTGAAACGGATGCGCGGGCGGTGATCGACGGCAACATGGACCGGCAGCAGTATGACCAGCGGCTCGGGCGCTATGGCGGTATGCTGCTTGATCAATTGCACGGCCATCATCAGATCGAGGACATGCATTACTTTCCGCAACTGGCGCAGATGGACGGGCGGTTACAACGTGGGTTTGACCTTCTGGATCAGGATCATCATGCGATGGACGGGCTGCTTTCGCGGTTTGCCGATGCTGCGAATGGTGTGTTGCGCGGGGGTGAGCCGGGCGGGTTTCATACGGAGTTACAGGGGTTTACCCGGTTGCTGGACCGGCATTTGGTGGATGAGGAAGAGCTTGTCGTGCCGGTGATTTTGAAACACGGGGCGCCGGATGTCGGCTAGGGCCTAGGCCAGGGGCGGGGTCGGGCGGGTCAGGATAAACCCGGCGACGCAGGCCAGAACGACGGCTTGGATGGCCAGCACTTTGGGGCTGAGGCCGAGGAGGGATCCCCCCAGCAGAACGACGGCCATCGAGGCCAGCGCTGCGATTTTGGCGCGCCGGGAAATGGCGCGGTATTCCTGCCAGTTGACGATGGGCGGGCCGAGCCTTGGGTGGGCGAGCAGCCAGCTGTGCAGGCGCGGCGATGAGCGGGCGAAACAGAAGGCGGCGAGCAGCAGGAAAACGGTTGTGGGCAGCAAGGGCAGGAAAATGCCGAGCACGCCCAACGCGATGGCGAGGAAACCGAGGACAATCCAGAAGGCGCGGGTGATGTGGAACAGGCTCATGGCCGGATACCTAGCACATTGTTGCAGGTTTGCCCGCGCGATTGGGGCGGGTTTACGCTCAATTTTCGCCCGCGTGGCGCGGGGGAGCCGTGCGTGCGCGGGTGTGGCGATCTGCACGCGCCTTGTGCATCGTGCCACGGTGGGGCGACTTGCGGGCGGTTTCGCAAAGTAAGGGCTGGCGAAGGGGCCTTGGCCGCGCTAGTTTTGCCCTATGTCAGATGATCTAGTTAACGAAATCAGGTCCTTGCGTAAGGAAATCGAGCGGCTCAACGGCCATCGGTTTTTTCGCATTCACGACAAGTTCTGGACCATGGTCTGGCACTCGTTGGCGCGCGGTTTGATGATGGGCCTTGGCACCGTCGTCGGGGCGACGCTGCTTTTGTCGGTTGTGGTTTGGACGCTGGCGCAGATCGAATTCATCCCGATTATCGGCGAATACGCGCGGCAGATTATTGATATCGTGCAGGACGTTGGCAACGAAATCAAAAATTGATCAGAAGCCCAGCCGCCTGAGCGGCCCGATCACCCGCCGGAACACAATGGGCGGCAGCATGTCTTGCAAAAGCTCGAGCCGGCGCACCTCTTTGTCGGCCTGATCGTGGGTGCCGGGGCGGGGGCGGAACAGCGTGGTGTGGCTGCGCTTGGTGTTGTCCCAAGTGGCGGTATAATAATACAGCGCCATCGACATGCGCGGCACGCCGTCCGGATGGTTTACCGTTTCGGGATTGCCGTGCCAGGTGTCGGAGCCGGTGTTGAAACAGCACATGCGGTTGTACTCGGGCACAAAGCTCGCGACCTTCACGCTCATGTCTTCATTCCAGATTTCGAATGATCCGCCGTAGTCGGCTTTCCAATCTTTGTTGAGGTAGATCAGGACGTTGAGCCGTCGTTCAAGGTTGAGCTTGGCGTTGTGATTGAAGTCGGCGTGGATGTCGAGATGGCCGCCATTGGCCACCACATGCACCCCGCCGCCAGCGAAATAGGGATCGGGGATCAGCCCATTTATGCCGGTCAACTCCTCAAGGTAGCGCACGAAGGGGCGGGCGTTCAGCGTGTAAAACAGCTGTCGGGTGTAGGGGGGCAGGCGTTCGGGGAGATAGGAGGTTTTCAGCTTTTCCTGTGGCCGGTTAAAGCTGCCTTCGGCTTCGGGCAGGGCCTTGAGCTCGGCGATCACCCGGTCGAGGATCTCTTCGGGGAGGAAGTTTTCAAAGCTGCCGTGGGGGTAGGGTTTGGTGCTGCGATACTGCTCGGAGGCGGCCTTGCCCGCGGCCTGCGCCGCTTTGGCATCCACGGCGAGCGTGTCGGGATTGATGGGAATGACGGCCATTTTCAACTCCTCGCATGCGTTCCTTAATGGATATTAGCGAAGTTTGGCGAAAATGAGGGGGATTTTAAGGAGAGTCCTGCGAGGTGTCGAAATCGACATGGATGTGGTTGCCGTCGGGATCATGCAGGTTGATCTGGGTCAGCGGGATGCCGGGCACCGGTTTGGCGACGTAGGGCACGTTGTTGCGCTCAAGGCGGGCGGTGAATTCGGCCATGCCTTTGGCGCGAAACGAGAAATGTTCCAGCGTGATGTCGCCGCCGGCCTGTGGCGGATGGTTAACGCCGACAAGGTGGACGACGGCGCGATCGCCGAGATAGAGCCATGCGCCGGGGAACGGAAAGGGGGGGCGCTTGCCAGAGGACAGGCCAAGCACCGCGTCGTACCATGCGATCATGGCCTCGAGATTGGCGGTGCGGACGTTAACGTGATCGAAACCTGTAAGCATATAGAGAGGGTAGCAGGGCTGCGGGGCAGGCGGTAGTGGCGTTGGATGGTGTGATGCGAAAAAACGGGCCGCGTGAGCGACCCGTTTGGAGATGTGGTAGTGTGTTGACTGGCCTGTCGGATTGACTGGCCTGTCTGGTTGATTGGGCGTGCGTTACGCGTGGACTTTGCCGCCACGCGGGCCCGCGATGAGCCAGGCGATAAAGCCAAGCACCGGCAGGGCGAGGATAACGAGCGTCCAGATCAGTTTGGACAGTGTCGATGCGCCCGACGAAAGCACCTGATAGATCGCGTAGATGTCGATCACGAGGATGATCAGGCCAAAAAGTCCGAATTCCATGTTACTTACTCCGGGGTTGTTTGCGTTTTGTGTTCTGAGCAGTCAACGCAGGACCCGGTGCAATTGTTCCCGTAAGTTTTTAGCTGCCGCCGTCGGTGCCTTCGGGCAGGGCCATGGCGAGACGGTGGATCGCTTCGATCTTGGTCAGCCCGTCTTCGCCTGCGGTGTCATAGACAAGGTGCACGCGGTCGCCGGCGATCAGGTCTTCGGGAAGGGTGATTTCGGACGGCAGGGACCAGATGGTTTTATCGGTCAGCACCAGCACGTTGGCCTGGCGGTCATAGGCGAGCACGAGGCCTTCGGTTTCGTCAGCGATGGCGGGGACGGCGGCCAGAATGGCCAGGGTTGCGGCGATCAGGGTGCGCATGGGCAATGTCTCGGGAGAGGAAAGCGCTCTCGGGGCATCATTGCCCGTGCAGCCGCCGGGCGGAGCCTCGCACCCGGATGAGTGGGAGATGGTGTGGCGCAGAGGGGCTGCAAGAGGGGGCGCGTGAATAATTTTCAGCGGCCTCGTGCCGCGAGGGGGGCGCATTGGAGCCGCGCGGTTTTGCGAAACTGTGTTATAAGTTTACCTAGGGTCAATTCAGGCCCGGAAGTGGGGATCAAGATGTTTGCACGAATTACACAATTTAAGATGAAACCCGGCTCGAAAGAGGGCGCTTTGGCCAAGATGGAGGAGCTGAAGGGCGAGATCCTTGGCCTGCCGGGGATGGCGCATTTCACCTGCGCGATGAACGAAGACGGCAGCGGCTATATTGTGTCGCTGGTGTCGGACAAAGCCTCGTCTGAGGGCAATGCTGAGAAGGTCAAAGCGATCTGGGGCAATTTTGCCGCGTTCCTTGAGGGGATGCCGACGCCGCAGGGCTTTGACGTGATCGCGGATTGGACAGCTTAGGGTCGGAACGGTCCGTATCTTAGGGGCGGCTTGAGTGATCGGAATTTGGTGGTAGGGTCCGCAAATGATCCTGCCTGCCCTCCTTTTTGTGACGTTCAGCGCCGCGACGATTGCGCTTGTTTTGCGCCGGGATCCGGCGCTGGAGGATTTTGCGCTGTTGTGCGGCGTGGCCGGGCTGGCGGCCTTGGTGCTGCTGGTCCGGGTCTGGATGTTTCCGCCGCGCAGGTGGATCGTTTTGGACGGGTCCAACATCATGCACTGGAGCGGGGATGGCCCGTCGTTGGAGCGGGTGCGCCTTGTTGCGAATGGAATCAGGACACAGGGGTATACGCCGATCCTGTGGTTTGACGCCAATGTTGGCTATAAGGTTGCGGATCGATATATGCGCCCGGCGGAACTGGCCAAACGGCTGGGGCTGCCGAAGGGCCGGGTTTTCATCGCGCCCAAGGGCACGCCCGCCGATCCGCTGCTGTTGGCCGACGCGGTGCGGCGCAAGGCGCGGGTGGTGTCAAACGACAGGTTCCGCGATTGGCAGGAGCAATACCCGCAATTGCAGCGCGATGATTTCGTGGTGCGACAGGCGGCGGGGCGTGGGCGGTCAGGGGGGATCGAAATCTTTTGAAGATTTCGGCCCGCATTCTTTGAAAGAATGCGGCTGCGGCGGAGCGGTGAGCCATCGGACGGGCGCGCGATTGCAGAAGATCACGAATTGGCCGGAGTTTTCCGCCACATGATAGCCGCGCCGGTGAATTTCGGCCAAAAACCGGTCTAGCCCGACGAAACGCTCGACATCGCGGGCCTTGCGCCGGATCACACCGCCCTGTTGCACGGCCTTTGACGTAAACAGATCACGCAGCCAGACCTCGGACGACAATGGAGACATACGGGTGTTCATGCCCCGCAGCATGCCGCAAAGGTGGTTAAGGCGCGGTTAAGCCCCGCCGTGCCGCTTGCGCCGCTGCACATTGCCGCCATGTTGCCCCGGCCGCCCTGCCGTCGAGCGGCCCTTGGCCTTGACCGCCGCCTCGGAGGCCTTTTCGACCGCATATTGCCGGGCCAGCGGATCGTCGGCCACCGCCAGGTCCACCGCTTCCAGCCGTTTGACCTCATCGCGCAGGCGGGCGGCCTCTTCGAACTCGAGGTTTTCCGCCGCTTTGCGCATGTCGGTGCGCAGCCCGTCGAGCACGGCTTGCAGGTTCGACCCGGCCAGCCCTTTGTCGATGCTTGCGGTCACGCGGTTCATATCGGTGTCGCCCTTATAAAGCCCCGACAGCACGTCGCCGACGTTCTTCTTGACCGTCTCGGGCGTGATGCCATGCTCTTCGTTATAGGCGATCTGTCGGGTGCGCCGCCGGTCGGTCTCGGCCAAGGCGCGCTCCATCGAGCCAGTGATGCGGTCGGCGTACATGATGACGCGACCCTCGGCGTTGCGCGCCGCGCGGCCGATGGTTTGGATCAGCGAGGTTTCCGAACGCAGGAAGCCCTCTTTATCGGCATCAAGGATCGCGACCAGCCCGCATTCGGGGATGTCGAGCCCTTCGCGCAGCAGGTTGATGCCGATCAGCACGTCGAAGGCTCCGAGCCGCAGGTCGCGCAGGATTTCGATCCGCTCCAGCGTGTCGATGTCCGAGTGCATGTAGCGCACTTTGATGCCCTGTTCGTGCATGTATTCCGTCAGGTCTTCGGCCATGCGTTTGGTCAGCGTGGTGCAGAGCGTTCGGAAACCGTCGGCGGTGACTTTGCGCACCTCGTCCAGCAGATCGTCGACCTGCATGTCGACCGGGCGGATCTCGACCATCGGATCCAGCAGGCCGGTGGGGCGGATCACCTGTTCGGTAAAGACGCCGCCGGTTTGTTCAAGCTCCCATTTGGCGGGCGTGGCCGAGACAAAGACCGATTGCGGCCGCATCGCATCCCATTCCTCGAACTTCAGCGGGCGGTTGTCCATGCAGGAGGGCAGGCGGAAGCCATGTTCCGCCAGCGTCATTTTGCGCCGGAAGTCGCCTTTGAACATGCCGCCGATTTGCGGCACCGAGACGTGGGATTCATCCGCAAAGACAATTGCATTGTCGGGAATGAATTCGAACAGGGTGGGGGGCGGCTCGCCGGGGGCGCGACCTGTAAGGTAGCGCGAATAGTTCTCGATGCCGTTGCAGACGCCGGTCGCTTCGAGCATCTCGAGATCGAAGTTGGTGCGCTGTTCCAGCCGCTGTGCTTCGAGCAGTTTGCCCTCGCCGACCAGTTGATCCAGCCGTATCCGCAGCTCTTTCTTGATGCCGATGATGGCCTGCTGCATCGTTGGGCGCGGGGTGACGTAGTGGCTATTGGCGTAGACGCGGATCTGTTCGAAGGAGTCGGTTTTTTCGCCGGTCAGCGGGTCAAATTCGGTAATCGCCTCAAGCTCTTCGCCAAAGAAGCTGAGCCGCCAGGCGCGGGTATCAAGGTGGGCCGGCCAGATTTCCAGCACATCGCCCCGCACCCGGAACGAGCCGCGCGCAAAGCCCACATCGTTGCGCCGGTATTGCTGCGCCACCAGATCGGCCATGATGGAGCGTTGATCGTACTCCTGCCCGGCTTTGAGATCCTGCGTCATCGCGCCATAGGTTTCGACCGAGCCGATGCCATAGATGCACGAGACCGAGGCGACGATGATCACGTCGTCGCGTTCCAGAAGCGCGCGTGTGGCCGAGTGGCGCATCCGGTCGATCTGATCGTTGATCTGCGATTCCTTCTCGATATAGGTGTCGGAGCGCGCAACATAGGCTTCGGGCTGATAGTAGTCGTAGAAGCTGACGAAATATTCGACGGCATTGTCGGGGAAGAAGCTTTTGAACTCGCCATACAGCTGTGCCGCCAGGGTTTTGTTCGGGGCCAGGATGATGGCGGGGCGCTGGGTCTCTTCGATGATCTTGGCCATCGTAAAGGTCTTGCCGGTGCCGGTCGCGCCCAAGAGCACCTGATCGCGCTCGCCCTCGCGGATGCCTGCGGTCAGCTCGGCAATCGCCGTTGGCTGGTCGCCCGCGGGTGAAAATTCGGTCTCCAACACAAAGGTCCGCCCGCCTTCCAGCTTTTCGCGGGTCTTCACGTCCGGTGCCGGGGCATTGAGGACGGGGAGGGTATCGGGGGAGTTGTTAAACATCAGGCCTGCTCCTTGCCGCCTCAATGTGGCGCGTTTGCCGCCTGATGCAAGGCCCCAGAGGAGCGGCGTGGGGTGATTTGGTGTGTGCTGATTTCCGCGATTTGGTGGCGTTTTGAAACTTTTGCAGCGAATTAAATTGCTAAACTTCTCAGATTAAACAATTTTTTCGGGTGGGTGGGTCGCTGTATCCTGCTGGGAATACAGGGGCTTATGATAGATTTCTTCGATCATATGCATCGGCAGGCTAATTTTATTTCAGAAAAGTCATTGCAAATGTAGTTTACGAAATAGTAACTTTTTTTTGCAAGCAGCAGGCTTGGCTGTCGAATGTGTCGCAACTACCCACCCCTCGCTCCCCGCGACACGACTGACAGCCAAGCTGTGCTTGCGTATCCCACAGAAATTGCTTGAGAAATCGCGTGTTAGGTAAGTGTTCACGGGAATCGCGTACGAGTCTGTATGCGCTTGAAAAACGCTGCGCGATTGTGGATAACCGGGGCAACATTCGGAGACATACCTATGCGCGCACGCATTTTTCAACCGGCCCGAAACGCAATGCAGTCCGGGACTGCGAAATCCCGGCAATGGCTGCTGGAATTCGCCCCATCCGCGTCGCGCGAGGTAGACCCTTTGATGGGCTGGACATCGTCGCAGGACACGCAGACGCAGGTTCGCATGACCTTTGACAGCAAGGAAGCGGCGCTGGCCTATGCCCGCGACCGGGGGATCGAGACCGTGGTGAGCGATCCCAAGACGCGCAAGCCTAACGTCCGCGCGCGCGGCTACGCCGAGAACTTTGCCGTCGATCGCCGGAGCCCGTGGACGCACTGAGGGTGTGAAACGGGGCAAAGTTGTCTCGGAATCGGGGCAAGGATCCCGCGAAGACCGGACATGGTCAACATCTAGGGCGCCCAATGGGCGCCTTTACTATATCTGGAGAGCCTCATGGATTTCCTGCTGAACGGTGACGGTTCTGGTCGGACGACCCTCCTCCTGGCCCACGGAGCAGGCGCAGCTATGGACACGCCTTGGATGACCACGGTTGCCGAAGCGCTGGCCGAAGGTGGCCTGCGCGTCGCTCGGTTCGAGTTCAGCTATATGGCGGCTCGCCGCACAGGCGGCTCCAAGCGCCCGCCTGCCAAGGCCGAGACCTATGTGCCCGAGTACCTCGCCGCCATCGACGCCTTCGCGTGCGACGGCCCGCTTTTTATTGGTGGCAAGAGCATGGGCGGCCGTGTCGCCAGTCTTGCCGCTCAGAGCCTTTACGACGCGGGCCGGATCAAAGGACTGATCTGCCTCGGTTTCCCGTTCCACCCGCCGAACAAACCCGAGAAGACCCGTTACGACCATCTCACCGAGTTCACCTGTCCCACGCTCATCTGCCAAGGTACCCGAGACACGTTCGGCTCCCATGAGGAGGTCGCTGGCTATTCGCTCTCGGCCGCTGTCAATCTGTTCTGGCTGGAAGACGGCGACCACGACCTAAAACCGCGTAAACGGTTGACCGGGAAGAGCCTCGACGAGCACCTCGAGTCGGTCGCCGCGCGGGTGTGCTCATGGAACGCGGCACAGGCCTGAGGCAAATTGGGGCGTCAAGCGCTGGGAGCGTCCTCAAACACTTGCCAATGCTCTATGTACAGTCCAGTTGAGGGCGAACCTGCCGTTCACCTGAAGCGCGTAACGATCACTCAAGCAGGTCATTGTCAGGAACGCACAGCCGATACGACGACAGATGGAGCTGGAACAAGAAAACCCCGCGCCACCTTGGTCCCTTCTGCATAGGTTCGCTTCGCCAAATCATTTCGGATGGCGGCCCGCCTCGCAGCGGGTTGTCGACGGAGCAGCGAAGCGGCGCGCACTGCACCAGCGTCGAAGATATCGAAAAGCGCGTCAGGGCTGGGAACACTCAGTTCAGATTTGACCTCAACGAGTTTGACGTCAGCAAAGCCCGCGTCCTCAACCAGTGGCCTGGCGACAGAGATGTCAGCCAGCACATGCGCGTCCGGCCCTTCCGGCAGGGTAACCGACGGATCGGCGAGCCGACCGACGGCATCGAATAGCCAGCCGAACGAACCGTCCGAGCCCTTGCCGTGCCAAATAGAAAACGCGATTACGCCTCCCGGTTTTAAAACTCTGGCGGCCTCTTTCAGGCCACGGACAGGGTCAGGGAAATGGGGCACCCCGAAGCCGATTGTCACGGCATCGAAGCTCGCGTCGGGAAAATCCATGTCCATGGCGTCCCCTTGAAGGAACCGCGCCCCGCGAACAGCGTCACGGGCGAGCGAGATCATGGCTTCCGAGAAATCCAGCCCGGTTACCGTCGCTCCTCTCTCGACGAGCTCTGCTGCAACCACACCGTGACCAGTGCATACATCGAGAACCTCGGCATTCGGTCCGGCGTTTATAGCATCCGCCAGCTTTCGGGCGACAAGTCGAGTGGCCATGTCGAAACCATCGGCATAGTTTCTTGCAATTGATGGTGTGCCCCATCCATCGCGCTCCATCTTTTCGAAATCACGCGTGTCGACCATCAATCGCGCCCTCCACGCCTCGAGGATACACCCTAAACCGGCTGGCGCAAAGACGCGTGTCTGTAGGATTGGGCACTGAGCCAACCTCCGACGCAGCGCGGCATCTCCAGGATCTTGCTAGCTCCGCGGCATCTTGGCGGACCCACCCAGCCATCCACAACTTGAGCAGCGAAAGACCGAAGGCAACGCTTTGGCAGACTGGGCGGGACGTGGATATTCGCTTTTATCGGCACGGTGGTCGGCAAGGCGGCCGTTAATGAAGCAGTTGTAGGTGATCGCTTTGGCTTCGCGTGCAAGTTGGAATGTGGCTCAACACATGACACGGTGTCCGTCAGCCGCCGGAATTTTGTACCAACATCGTATGCGCGGCCATCAGCCCGCCTAACGATCCTGAAAACTTGATGCGGCTTAACATCCAGCGGACTGTGCTGAGCAGCGAGTTTCCACTAAAGTTGCGCTCGACCAGCGCGAGTTCATGAGCGGGATCAATCATAAGGAAATGTTCGCCATAGCCGTCGGCCCAAATGGCTCCTGTGCTCTCTTGAATCCACCACTGGTAGCCGAAACCCGAATATCGTTGGCTGGTCAAAGGGTTGTTTTTAAGGGTCAGGACCCATTGATTTTGGGTCTGTTGCGTGTTTCACGGCTTTGAAAACGGAGTGGTGACATGTCTGATCTCTTCTGGCTGACCGAGGCGCAGATTGCGCGCTTGGAGCCTTACTTTCCGAAGTCCCAAGGCAAGCCTCGCGTTGACGACCGGCGCGTCCTGAGCGGGATTATCTTTATAAACCGCATTGGCTTACGGTGGCGCAATGCGCCCAAAGAGTATGGTCCCCATAAGACACTTTACAATCGTTGGAAGCGATGGAGAGACAAGGGTGTTTTTGCGCAGATGATGGCTGGCCTGGCCGCTCAGCACGGCGAAGAGAAGACAGTGATGATCGACGCCACTTACCTGCAGGCGCATTGCACAGCGTCCAGTCTGGGCGCGAAAAAAGGGGGCGTGGCCGCCCGATCCACTGCCCGGCAGGGTATTGCGCAGCAATGCCCGAGAGGGGGCCGCACCAATGGCGGCATGAACACCAAGCTACATGCCATCTGCGACAGCAAGGGCCGTCCGATCAACTTCTTTGTCTCTGCCGGCCCCCCTCTCATCGAAACTGCGTTTCGACTGCCGGGCAGCGGGTCAGATGGAGTGGTTGCCGCCCTCCCTGGACGGCATCGCAATGTGCCAAGGTCGTGGTGTTCAACGCCACGTGCAGAGGAGGACGGCGAGATGAAGAATATGATGATCGGGGTCGATCTGGCAAAGACAGTTTTCCAAGTTCATGGTGCCCTTCGAACGGGAGAGGTTCAGTTCCGCAAGAAGCTGACGCGGAGCCAATTTCCCGCGTTCATGGCGCAGCAAGAGCCCGGCATGGTAATTTTCGAGGCCTGCGGCAGCGCGCATTTCTGGGCCCGTGAGATGGAAGCTCTTGGGCACGAGGTAAAGCTTATCGCACCGCAATATGTGCGCCCCTTTGTGAAGCGGCAGAAAAATGATGCGGCCGATGCCGACGCGATTGTCATTGCGGCACGCCAGCCCGAGATGCGTTTCGTGGAGCCCAAGACCGTCGAGCAGCAGTCCTGCGCTGCCGTTTTCCGTGCCCGGGAACGCCTGGTGCATCAGCGGACCGCAGATGTGAATGCGTTGCAGGCGCTCCTCTATGAACACGGCCATATGTTTCCAATCGGCATGTCCCACCTCACTCGTATGACGGCGTTTGTGCAGGATGAGACCGGCGACCTGCATGCACTGATCCGGGAAGAGTGCTTGGACTTACTCGTGCAAATCGCAGAGAAAACCGCGCGTATCATTGAGCGCACCACGAAGCTCAAGACGCTGGCCGCCCAGTCAGACAGTGCACGCCGGCTCCAGACGATGCCGGGTGTTGGACCGCTGACGGCTGTCGCAATCGAAGCGTTCGGTCCCGACATGGCGGACTTCAAAACTGGGCGCAACTTTGCGGCTTGGTCGGGCCTTGTGCCTCGGCAACATTCTTCCGGAGGAAAGGAGCGCCTTGGTCGCATGACCAAGGCTGGTCAAGCTGATATCCGACGCCTGTTGATCATCGGCGCAATGTCGCGACTGAACTGGCTTGGACAGCGCACCATTGCAGAGGGTCGCTGGCTATCACGCATGTTGATGCGCAAACCCAAGTTGCTGGTCGCGATCGCGCTCGCCAATAAGATGGCCCGCCAGATTTGGGCGATGCTGACAAAGAACAAAGATTACGGAGATCCGGCAATGGCGGTCGTGGCATGATGCTCATGTCGAACCGCTAGGGCCCGTGCCGAGGGGAGTGTGAGAAGACGACGACCTGAATGGACAAAATGATCGAACAGATCTGGATTGGGAAGACCAGTAAATCGCTACGAGCTTTGAGCTCGAAAGTGAGATTTGGACCCAATCTGCTGATCACCATCCCGGCCCGCGGCTTCTGGAAACGCCGCATCATGAAGGCCTGACAGAAGTTCGCACTCGATCACACGCTAATAGGGTCAAAAGCTTCTTGCACTACGGGCGGCAACCACAGAAGTGATTACATCGGGGCACGGGCCCTGCTCAGCAGCCTGCCGGATGTCGACTGGTTGCTCGGGGATCGCGGCTATGACGCCGATTGGTTCAGAAAAGCGTTGCAAGACAAATGCATACGCGCCTGCATCCCCGGCGGAAAGCAGCGTAAGACACCGGTGAAGTATGACAAGCGCCGGTACAAGCGACGCAACCGGATCGAAATCATGTTCGGTCGTCTGAAAGACGGGCGTAGGATATCCACCCGATACGACCGCTGTCCCAAGGTATTCCTATCTGCCATCGCTCTCGCGGCAACCGTCCTGTTTTGGCTATAAGGTAATGAGTCTGGAGCCTAGGTGAGTTGGGCGACGGGAACGTATGTGACAGGTCCTGCCTCGTTCACTGTCTCGTTGCCAAACCCCGTCAGCTCTCGTACCGCGTTGCGCCGCGGCGGTGGCTGTTGACGGTCAGGGTCATGTGCAGCGGCTGGTGCGCCCGTTGTGCGCATTTCTGCCGGGGGCAGGTGTGGCAGCTGATGCCCATCGGCGCATAGGCATCCGGGTCGCGGGCGTTGAGGCTTTGGGCATAGGTCACCCGCGCCGCATGTTCGCTGGCACAGCCGAGCGCCACCACCACACGGCGATCCTGGGTGCTGCGGGAAAACACTGGCCGGTCCGAGGTGCGGGCGATGGTGAAGAACCGCGCGCCTTCGGGCAGTTGGATGAACTGCGGCAGGATCACGCTGGGCTGTTGAAACGCCTGGTGGATGTTCCAGACCGGACAATTGCCGCCGCGCTCGGCCAGCGCGGTGGGCAGCGCGCTGAAGCGTTTGGTGACGTTGCCCGCCCGGTCGAGCCGCACAAGGAAGAAGGGGATGGCGCGATCTGCCGGGTCTTGCAGGGTCACAAGGCGGTGGCAGACCTGCTCATAGGTCACGCCGAAACTGGCCGAGAGCCGGTCGAGATCGTAGTCGGTCTTGCGCGCGAGGGCGAGGAAGGGCGCATAGGGCATCAGGATCGCCGCCGCGAGGTAGTTCATCAGCTCCACTTCCAGCCGCGCCGGGCCATCGGCGCTTTCCAGTGCCGCCTCGACCACCATCTGCCGCACGCTGTCGCCCACCTCGATCTGGCCGATCACATGCGCCAGTTGAAAGTTGCGGTTGCTCTGGTCGAGCGCTTCCGACAGGGCAACGTGGCGGGCCTCTTCGTCGAATTGCATCAGGCTGTCGGGCATCTCTGACAGGGGGCGCAGTTCGCTTTGAAAGCCATGCTCGACCCGCAGATGCCGCTTGAGCAGCGCATACATATCGTCTTGCGTGCCGGCGATCCGCGAGCGGATGTCGTTGGCCGCCTGTTCCAGCCGGGGAAAATGGCAGGCGCTGGCGCGGAAGTATTGGTCGATCTCGATCTGCGGCGTGCGGGTCACGCCCTCGCCGGTGGCTTCCTGGCTTTGGACATGATCGGCCAGCACCCGGAAATAGCGGTGCAGACGCAGGAACTGGTCGGCCAGCCGCGGGGCATGGTCCAACGCGGCGCGCAGCTCTTGCAGGTCGGGCACCTCGCCGGAAAAGATCGCATCGCGCGAGGCATCGCGCAGTTCGGACAAAAGCCGCGCCTCATCGTTTTGCACAAGGGTCTTGGCATCGACGCCGTAGACCTCGGTCAGGGTCATCAGCACTTGCACCGACAGGCTGCGGTTGTTGTTTTCCAGCAGGTTCACATAGGCGGCGCTCACGCCGATCTTGCGGGCCATTTCGGCCTGCGTTTCGTTGTGAAGCCGCCGGAGGTTGCGCAGCTTGGGGCCGATCAGGGTCTTTGTCATGTTTACAATAGTTACAACAAATTCACATGTTGCAATATGTATTTACGTCCATACCCGGTTTTTCGTGACGTTTTGCCAGTCTCCGCCAAAGTGATCCCATCGAAAAGCGCTGCTTTCCGGGGTTTGGGCCTCGGGTGCCGGGAGGGCAAGGCGGCACCGTCTTTGGGAGGACTAACATGATTAACACGATGAAACGCCGGACGTTCATGGCCGTCGCTGTCGCCAGCCTTATGGCTGGGGCACCCGCCTTGGCAGACAGCTGGCAGCCGCAAAAGCCGGTGGAAATGGTGATCATGGCCGGGCAGGGCGGCGGGGCCGACCGGATCGCGCGGCTGTTCCAGTCGATCATCCAGAAGGAAAGCCTGTCCAATATGCCGGTTCTGCCGGTCAACAAGGGCGGTGGGTCCGGGGCCGAGGCGCTGCGCTATCTGAAAGACAAAGAGGGCGACACCCATACCATCATGGCGACGCTCAACAGCTATTACACCACGCCGCTGCGCACCGACATTGGCGTCGACATCGCCGAGTTCCAGCCGCTGGCGCGCATGGCGATGGACACCTTTGTGCTTTGGGTGAATGCCGACAGCGACATCAAAACGCTTGATGACTATGTGGCGGCGGTCAAGGCCGCGGATGGCAAATGGAAGATGGGTGGCACCGGCACCGGGCAGGAAGACAGCCTTGTGACCGCGATGCTGGAAAAGCAGTTCGGCATCAAGCACACCTATGTTCCGTTCAAGGGCGGCGGCACTGTGGCCAAGAACCTTGTCGGCAACCACATCGACGCAACCGTGAACAATCCGGCCGAGCAGATGGGCTTTTGGCAGGCGGGCAAGGTGCGCCCGATCGTGGCCTTCACCCCCGAGCGGCTTGATGTCTTTCCCGACGTGCCGACCGCGCGCGAACAGGGCCATGACATCGTTTACTGGATGCAGCGGTCTTTCGTGGCGCCCAAGGGCATGCCCGCCGAGGCGGTGGCCTATTACACCGACATGCTGATGAAGCTCAGCGAGACCGAGGAATGGCAGACCTATGCGCGGGAGAAGGCGCTGGTGTCAGATATGCTCACCGGGGCGGACTTGCAGGCCTATTTCCTCGAGGAACGGTCGAAGCATGACGCCATCCTGACCGAGATGGCCGGAAACTCCTGATCCCGTCATAGCGACTGTTTTGGTCACAAGATTTAACTTGGCCAAGACCTTTTTCATGGCCGGTCTGCGGACCGGCCAGTTCTGTCAGATTTTCGAACATTGGGGGGAGCCGGACGATGATGACGGCGGATCGGACCATTGCCGGGGCCATCATGGCCTTGTCGGCGTATTTCATGTGGCACGCGGTGGCGCTGCCGATCGGGTGGAACGGCCAGACCGGCGGGCCGGGGGGCGGTGCCTTTCCCTTCTGGCTGTCGCTGGCGATGTTGCTGGCCTCGGGGGGCATCCTGTTTAAAAGCTTTGCGGCGGGCGCGGTGGCCAGCGTTTCGTTTGATCGCTCCATGTTGCGGCCGGTGCTTTTGGTAACGGGCGCGCTGTTGGTCACGATCTTTCTGATGCAGGTCGTGGGCGCCTATGTCGCGCTGGTGCTGTTTTTGCTTTGGTATCTCAAGGTTTACGGCGGACACGGCTGGGTGCTGGTGCTGTCGATCACCCTGACCACGCCGGTGTTCCTGTTCTTTTTCTTCGAAGCCACGCTGAAGATCCTGCTGCCCAAAGGCATCACGGAACCGCTGTTCTTCCCGCTTTACGCCATGTTCTTTTAAGGGGCGCTACTCTATGGAAACCTTAGCACTTCTCGCGGATGGCTTTGCCACGTCGCTGTCTCCTGTCAATCTGATGATCGTGATCCTTGGCGTCACGGCCGGGCTGTTCATCGGCGCGATGCCGGGCCTTGGCTCGGTCAACGGGGTGGCCATCGTGCTGCCGCTGACCTTTATCGTGCCGCCCGCGTCGGCGATCATCCTGCTTGCCGCGATCTATTACGGCGCAATGTATGGCGGTGCGGTCAGCTCGATCTTGCTGGGCATTCCCGGCGCCTCGACCGCCGTGGCCACCACCTTTGATGGCCGCCCTATGGCGCAACAGGGGCGCGCGGGGCTGGCGCTGATTGCCGCCGCTGTTGCCTCTTTTGTCGGGGGCACGCTGTCGGTGGTGCTGTTCACCATCTTTGCCGCGCCGCTCGCCGATCTGGCGCTGGCTTTCGGCCCGGCCGAGGAATTTGCGCTGGTCTTGCTGGCTTTCACCACCTTTGTAGGGCTGGGCGGCGATGACGTGCTCAAGACCATCGTGATGATCTGCCTCGGGCTGGTGCTGTCGACCGTCGGGCTTGACCTGATCTCGGGCCAGCCGCGGTTGATTTTCGGCGATATGCCCGGCTTTTACGCGGGCATCTCGTTTCTGGTGCTGGCGATTGGCGTCTATGGGGTGGGCGAGGTGCTGTATACCATCGAGACCTCAAAGACGGCGCCGCAAGTCACCCCGGCCAAGATCACCCTGCGCGAACTTGCGGATGGGCTGCGCGCGATGAGCCGGCTGTGGAAGACCATGAGCCTTGGCTCGTTTATGGGGTTCTTTGTTGGCATGCTGCCCGCCGCCGGGGCCACTCCGGCCTCGCTTATGGCGTATGGCATCGCCAAGCAAACGTCGAAAGACCCCGACAGCTTTGGCAAGGGCAATATCGAAGGCGTCGTCGCCCCCGAGACCGCCAACAACGCCGCCTCGACCGGGTCGCTGTTGCCGATGCTGACGCTGGGCATTCCCGGCTCGCCGACCACGGCGCTGTTGCTGGGCGGGATGGTGATGTGGGGGCTGGTGCCCGGCCCGATGCTGTTTCTCGAACAGCCGGATTTCGTCTGGGGCCTGATCTCGTCGCTTTACACCGCGAATTTCGCCGCGGTCGCCATCAACATTGCGCTGATCCCGCTGTTTGTCTGGGCGCTGCGGATGCCGTTTACCGTGCTCTGCGCGCTGGTGCTGGTGCTCTGCATCGTCGGCGGCTTCGCCCCCTCGCAAAAGATGCATGACGTCTGGCTGATCGCCGGGTTTGGCATCGCGGGATATGCGCTGCGCAAGGCCGATTATCCGCTGGCGCCGCTGGTGCTGGCGCTGGTGCTGGGGCCGCTGATGGAGAAGAGCTTTCGTCAGACGCTGATCGCTGAGCAGGGCAATGTCATGGCCTTTGTCGAGCGTCCGCTCTCGGCCGGCTTTCTTGCGATTGCGCTGCTGTTCTTCCTCTGGCCGCTGGCCGCCACCCTGCGCAGCCGGGGCAAAGAGCATCCGCACTTTCCCAGCAAGCGCCCGAAACTCACCGATTCCAAAGTTTGAATGACTGCGAACGACAAGGACCAATCCCATGATCACTACCCTGACCGAGCTTCTTGCCCCCCATCCCGACGCCGCCCCCGCGATTGGCGCGCCAGACCGTGCCTGGATGAGCTATGGCGCGCTGCGCAAACTCTCAACCGATGTCGCCGCGCAATTGCGGGCGGCGGGGATCGGCGCGCAGGACCGGGTGGCCATCGTGCTGCCCAATGGCGCCGCCATGGCCTCGGCTTTTGTGACGGTGGCACAGGCTGCCACGACCGCGCCGCTGAACCCGTCGTACCGCGAGGAGGAATATACCTTTTACCTCAACGACCTGAGCGCCAAGGCGATCATCCTTGAGGCTGGTTTTGACGGTCCGGCCCATGCGGCGGCACGCCGGGCGGGGCTGACCATCCTGTGGCTGCACGCCGATCCCGAGACCGCGGGCGGCTTCCGGCTTGAACCCTCCGCAGCGGCGGCCCCCGCGCCGGAGGCACAGACGCAGGCCGAGGATGTCGCGCTGATCCTGCACACCTCGGGCACCACATCGCGCCCCAAGATCGTGCCGCTGATGCATTCCAACGTCACCGCCTCGGCGCAAAACATTGCCCGTTCGCTGGCGCTGTCGCCCAAGGACCGCTGCATGAACGTCATGCCGCTGTTCCATATTCACGGGCTGATCGCCGCCGTGTCGGCGACGCTGGTGGCGGGCGGGTCGATCTTTTGCACCCCCGGTTTCAACGCGTTGTCGTTTTTCGCTTTGCTCGAGGACAGCCGCCCCACCTGGTACACCGCCGTGCCCACCATGCATCAGGCGATCCTGTCGCGCGCCGGGCGCAATGCCGAGACAATCCGCCGGGTGCCGCTGCGCTTTTTGCGCTCGTCGTCGGCCTCGCTGCCCGCGCAGGTCATGGCGCAGTTGCACGACACCTTTCAGGCCCCGGTGATCGAGGCCTATGGCATGACCGAAGCCGCGCATCAGATGTGCTGCAACCGGCTTGATCTGCAAAAACCCGGCTCTGTCGGGGTGGCGGCAGGCCCCGAGGTGCGCATTGCGCATGAGACCGAAAACCGGCTGATGGAGGGCACCGGCGAGGTGGTGATCTCGGGTCCGAACGTGACGCCGGGATATGAAGGCAACCCGGAGGCCAATGCCAAGACTTTCTTTGAGGCCGAGGGCCGGCGCTGGTTTCGCACCGGCGATCAGGGGGCCTTGGACGGCGAGGGGTTCCTGAGCCTGACCGGACGTTTGAAAGAGATCATCAACCGGGGCGGCGAAAAGGTCTCGCCGCTTGAGGTGGACGGCGTGTTGATGGACCATCCCGACGTTGCGCAGGTTGTGACCTTCGCGCTGCCGCATCCCAAGCTTGGCGAAGAGGTGGCGACGGCTGTGGTGCTGAAGGACGGCGCAGGGACGGATGAGGCGGGCATTCGCGCCTTTGCCGCCGGGCGGATGGCCGATTTCAAAGTGCCGCGTAAGGTGGTGATCCTGGATGAGATCCCCAAGGGCGCGACGGGCAAGATGCAGCGGATCGGCATGGCCGAGAAGCTGGGGCTGACGGAACCGGCATAAGGCGACGACGACATGAAGATCTGTATTTTCGGCGCCGGTGCCATCGGCGGCTATATGGGGGCCAAACTGGCGCAGGCCGGGGCCGATGTCAGCCTGGTCGCGCGCGGCCCGCATCTTGCGGCGATGAAGGCAAACGGGCTGCGGCTTATCGAAGACAGCGGCGAGATCCGCGTGCCGGTGTCGGCCTCGGATCATCCGGCGGACCTCGGCCCGCAGGACTATGTGGTTGTCACGCTCAAGGCGCATTCGGTGCCGCCCTTGGTGGGCGGGATGGCCCCGTTGATCGGGCCGAACACAACCATCGTCAGCGGTGTGAACGGTGTGCCGTGGTGGTATTTCCACAAACACGGCGGCGCTTTGGAGGGCACGCGGCTAGAGACTGTCGATCCCGGCAATGCGCAATGGGACGGCTTTGGCCCCGACCGGGTGCTCGGCTGCGTTGTCTATCCGGCGGCCGAGGTGATCGCGCCGGGTGTCGTCAAGCATATCGAGGGCAATCGCTTTTCGCTGGGCGAGCCGGACGGAACGAAATCCGAGCGGGCGCTGGCGCTGTCCCGGGCGCTCTCGGCGGCTGGGTTGAAAGCGCCGGTGCGGCCCAAGCTGCGCGATGAGATCTGGGTGAAGCTCTGGGGCAACCTGTCGTTCAACCCGATTTCCGCGCTGACCCATGCGACGCTTGATGTGCTGTGCACCGATCCCGGCACCCGCGCGGTGGCCCGGACCATGATGCTTGAGGCGCAGGAGGTGGCCGAGGCGCTGGGCATCCGCTTTCCGATCGACGTGGATCGCCGGATCGATGGGGGCGCGGCGGTGGGGGCGCACCGGACCTCGATGCTGCAAGACCTTGATCAGGGGCGCCCGATGGAGATCGACGCGCTTGTCGCCTCGGTGCAGGAGCTGGGGCGGGTGACTGACACCCCGACACCGACCATCGATACGGTGCTTGGTCTGGTCCGTCTGCGCGCCCGGTCCGCCGGGCTGTACTGACCTCAGAGGGCGACGGGCGGCTAGGTGCCGCCGGCCCTTTGCGTTTCGCGCTTACCGTCAGTGGTGGTGGTGCGGAGTGCGACCCTTGCTGTCTGTCACTGTTGCCCCGGTCACCGCGTGCGGGATGCTGTATGAGGCCGTCCGCCTGACCGAAAGCGGCGGCGCGGGCGGGGCCTTGCCTCACTGGCTCGCCATGCCCACGAGCATCGAGCCGAGGGCGACGAGGTGGATCAGCATGATGGCCTTGTCGTTCCACAATACGCCGACGATCAGCCAGCCCAACACGCCGACGAGGAACAGGTAGAGGTTCCACGGCGACCAGCCAAAGCCGGTGGCCGTGTAGCCGAGGATCTGGATGATTGAGGCCACCCATTTCACCACAAAGGCGATCTGCCCGCCCTTGAGGGTGCCGCTGCCACCTGCGGTGACCAACGCTACTTTTTCTATTGTCATGATGTGTGCTCCTTGCCGGTGGGGAAGTGTTGGTTTTTCCTATCGTTAAGCAGATAAGGGGTTTAGAGTGGTGCAACCAGCCAGATGTCCTGTTGTGTGGGTGTAGGAAAACTATCGTGCTTACGGAAACCGACCTTCCCCCTCTGAACAGTCTCAAAGCCTTTGTGGCCGCGGGCCGGCTATTGTCGTTTCGCGCGGCAGCCGAGGATCTTGGCGTGACCCAAGGGGCCGTCGCCCAGCAGGTGCGCGGGCTTGAGGCGCATCTGGGTCTGCGCCTGTTCCTGCGAGAGCCGCGCGGTTTGGCGTTTACCGATGAAGGCCGCGCCTATCACGCGGCGGTGTCGCGGGCGTTCGCGCAACTCACTGACGCGACGGCGGCGCTGCGCTCGGCCCCGTCGCGGGTGACGATCAGCGTGACGCCCACTTTCGCGTCGAAATGGCTGATCCCGCGGTTGGCAGAGTTCACGCAGGCCCATCCCGACATCGATCTGCGCATCACCGCCACCGAGCGCGTTTCGAGCTTTCATGCCGACGGGATTGACCTTGCGGTGCGGCAGGGGCGGCCGCCGTTTGGGGCGAGCCTTCGGGCCGATCTTTTGTTCGCGCAAGAGGTGATTGCGGTTTGCGCGCCGGGTTTGGTGGACGGGCAGGATCTGCCGCTCAACGCGGCGGCGCTGTCGGGTATGACCTTGCTGCATGACACGCACGACCTGTGGCCGGCGTTCTTTGACGCGGCGTTCGGGAGGGAGGCAAAGCTGCCGCGTGGGCTTCGGTTTAACCAGACGACGCTGAGCCTTGATGCGGCGCTTGCGGGGCAGGGCATTGCGCTGGCCAGTCGCCACCTTGTGCAGCGTGACCTCGCCGCCGGGCGTCTGGTGCAGCCGATTGACAGCGCGCTTGATGGGAGATCGGACTTCCATCTTTTGACGCCCCGGCAGGGCACGTCGGACGCGTCCTTGCGTGTGCGCGACTGGCTGCTCGGCATGACGCGCGATGGTGGTGCCTAAACCGTCCCGGTCGCGCCGATGGTCGCGCACTGTGGCCGGCGCGTCGCGCGCTGGCATTGTAAGCGCCAGCAGTGCCCAGGCCAGCGCAGCGGCGATGCTGCCGCGGCCTTATCCGGTGCGCGCAATAGCGCGCCGGCGGTCTTTTGATCGAACCTGCCCGGTCGCGCGCGGGTCTGCGGCAAGGGCACTGCGGTCAGCGGGCGGTCGCGGATCGGCGCGGGCCGCGCGCAAGAGCGTTGCCGCGCATGGCGCAACATGGCGCGTTCGTGCGGCCTTTGCGGCTTCCCATTTACGGCACATTCGCTCCGCATTTGCCTGCTAGGGGTCATTGCAAAGATCGAACGGAGATGCCCCTTGCACCTGACAGCCGCTTTGAAACCCGCACCCCAGAGTGACCTTCGCACCGAGGTGATTGATCGTTTCGAGGCGCTGGACCGGCTGCGCGCTGGCTGGGAGCATCTGGCCCGGATCGACCCGCACGCGGGGTTTTTCCTGTCTTGGGACTGGATGAACAGCCTGCTGACCGACAACCCCGGCACCTGGCATGTGCTGGTGGTGCGCGGCGGCGATCCGCAGGATATTGTTGCGATCCTGCCCCTGCGCCACGCCTTTCATTGGAGCGAAAGCAGTGCGGCGTGTCAGACGCGCTATGAGGCCGCTGGTCGGCTTGGGCTGAGCGACGCCACCGGGTTTTTGTGCGACCCCGACCGGGAAGAGGCCGCGATTGAGGCGCTGGCGCAGCAGCTGACGCGTCTGCCGTGGAAGCGCATTTCTTTGCGCTATGTCGCCGCGCCGCATCGTGCCGTGCTGTTTGCCAAGGCGTTTGAGGATGACGGGTTTCGCGTTGATTGGCCGACTTACACCGGCAACACCAGCACCACCGATCAGCTTCGGGTGCCGAGTGTGGCGTTGCCCGACAGTTTCGAGGGCTATTTGCAGGGCGTGGTGAGCAAGAGCACTCGCAGCAAGATCCGCCGGTTTCGCCGCCGCTATCTGGACGATGGACCCTATCGCATCACGCTGACCACGCCGCAGACTTTCGACGCCAGCGCCGACATCTTGCAGCGGCTTTGGCGCGCGCGCTGGGGCGAGACGCTCTCGGGGCAGGCGATGCGGCGTTACCAGACCAAGCAGCGTGCGCTGTTGCAGCGATGCGAAAGCCGGAGGGCGCTGTTCATGCCGGTGCTTTGGCGCGCGGAGCAGCCGATCGGTGTTTTGGCACGGCTGGTGGACCGGCCGGGCAGGGTGATGAAAGGCCTGATTGCGGCGCGCGACCACCGGGATGATTTGCCCTGTATCGGGTTGTTGTTGAACGCCTTTTGCATTGAGGCGGCGATTGGTATGGGGGTGACGCGCTATGAGCTGGGCCATGGCAATGAGCCCTATAAATACCAGTACGGCGCGGTTGATACGCATCTGGCCTATCTGACAATCCGCCGTCGCGGCGGCGCGGCGCAAGACATTTTCAGCCCGGCCTCGGTTGCGCCAGCGGCCCGCCTTGCGCGCGACAGGCTGGCGCAGGGGGCGGCGGATCAGACCTCGGAAATCTTGCGCCAGATCGAGGCGGTCAGCCTGTGATCGCGCGCCATGGGCTTGGTGCTTTGGCTATGTCCCGGTGTCGCCCTCAGTCTCAATCTTCAACGGTTCGCCGCAATGTTTGCAGTGGATCGCGTCGGGTTCATGCCGGTTTAGCCCGCAGTCCGGGCATTTGTATTTGATCTTCGAGGGCTGGAAAATGGCGCGCGCCAGTTGCACAAACAAGGCAACGCCCACCACCATGATGAACACCGACAACAGCTTGCCGCTGGTGGTGGTCATGGTGATGTCGCCAAAGCCGGTTGTCGTCAGTGTGGCCACCGTGAAATACAGCGCGTCGACGTAGCCTGCGATGCCCGCGCCCTCCTCAAACGCCAGAACGAAGACAAATGAGGTGGTTACGAAGATAAAGACCAGCAGGTTGACGGCGGCCAGTATCGCATCTTCGTGGCGGCGGAAAAACAGGCTGTCACGCCTGAGATCGCGCAGCAGGTGATAGGCATGGATCAGCCGCAATCCGCGCAGCACCCGCAGGAACGCGAAGTTCCCGGTGATGAACGGCGCAAGCAGCAGCGACAGCACAACGATCACATCCGCGATCGTATAGATGCGCGTCAGCTCGCGGCGGCGGTTGTCCGAGATCCACAGCCGGGCCGCAAGGTCGAGCACGATGACAACGCCGAGCGCGGTGTTAAGCGCGGTCAGGGTTGGGGTGGTCGGCAGCGCCGCGGTGGCGATGAAAAACCCGATGGTGAGCGCGTCAAACACAATCACGCCATAGCGAAACCGCCGGGCGCGCAGGCTTTGGCCGGTGTAGAGCAGCCGGATTGATCGGTGGAGGTCTTCCATTTGCGCACCTTGGCACGGGGTTTGATCCGGGGCCAAGGCTTGGCTGTGCAAGCGCGTGAAAGCCCGATTTGGCCTCACTCAATCTCCAAATTGCCGGGAATGCCAGCGTTATAATGCGGTTCTGGCGCGGGGTCAGGCCTGCTGTGTTGTCTTTCCGGCCCGTGCCGTGGCGCAGGCGGGAGTGACAGGCCGGAGTGACGGGCCGGGGCTGGTGTCAGACCCCTGCGACCCGCAAAACAGGCCCGGCTCCGCAAGGACCGTCTGCGCCAATAAGATTGCCGGCAAGCGGTTGCTGGCCCAGCTCTTCGGCGTTCAGGAACCGGCGCTGGCTGGTGACAAACAGCGTGGTGTCGCTCCAGACCGCCATCGTCGGGCGGCGCACCGGCAGGGACAGCCGGGTGCGGATTTCGCCGTTTGCCGGATCGATCCGCAGCAGTTCACCCGGACCGACAAGCGCAAGCCAGAGCTGCCCTTCGCCGTCCATGCTCATGCCATCGGGATGGGCGCCTTCGGGCAGGGTCAGCAGAGTGCTGCGCTGTGCGATATTGCCGTCGGGGTCAAGGTCGAGCCGTTCAAGTTTGCGGCTTGGCGTGTCGGTGAACCAGATCGCATCGGCCTGCGGATCGCCGACAATGGCGTTGGGGATGGCGATGTCGCTTAGGACTTTGACAACAGTGCCGTCGGTGTCGCGCCGGAACAGCCCGCCGGTGGGAATGCCGCGCCCCGACATGTCCATCGAGCCGAACCAGAGCCGCCCGCGCCGGTCAGGTTTTCCATCGTTGAGGCGGCGTTCGGGGGCGTCGGATTCGGTGTCGCTCAGGCTCTCCCACACCATCGTTTCCGGGTCGAGCGCAACCAGCCCGTTTTCCAGCCCCAGCACCAGCCGCCCGCTTTCACCCAGCGCGATCAGCCCGCATTGGCCGGGCAGGGCGATCATCGTCTCCGCGCCGCCCGGCACATGGCGCAGCAGGCGCTGGCCTTGGATGTCGGCCCACCACAGGCAGCCGCGCTCGGCATCCCAAAGCGGCACCTCGGCAGTGAGCGCCATCGCATCGTGGCGCAGGGTGAAATCGAAATCGGTCGGGGTCATGGGCGTTCCAGTGTCATGCAGGTGGAGTGGCGTCAGGTCGTCAGGTTCATGCGGACAGGTGCGCGCCCCGCGACGCCGGGTTTCAGCTCGATCAACCGGCCCGAAAGGGGCGCGATGTCGTTATAGCCGGGGGGCAGGCGCAGGTAGGTCGAGGTGACAAACAGGCTGTCGAGGTCGGGCCCGCCAAAGGTGAGCGCGGTGGGCATCGGCACCGGCAGGGGATGGTGCGCGATCTGTTTGCCATCGGTATCGAGGCGGATCACCGACCAGCCACCGCGCATCGCCACCCAAAGGCAATCCTCGGCGTCGATGGTCAGGCCAGCGGGTTGGCCACCGGTGTCCGACCCTTCGAACAGCACGCGCCGCGAGACCGGCAGGCCATCCTCGCCCAGCTCATACGCCATCAGAACGGCGCGGCCCTCAACCGGGTCTTGCTCGGTCAGATAGGCGCGGCGGCCATCGCCACTGAACGCGGTGTTCTTGGGCAGGTATATCTCGGGCAGGATGATTTCCGGCGTCAGATCGGGGTGGATGCGATAGAGCGTGCCGCTTTTCTCGAGGTTGTCGAGCGGCATGGTCCCGGCCCACATCCGCTGTTCGGGGTCGACGCCGACGGTGTTAAAGCGGTTCTCGGGCCGGTGCGCCTCGGGGTCGATCAGCAGGGTTTGCGCGCCGCTGGCGGGGTCAAACAGCGACAGGCCATTCTCGCCGGTCAACAGCAGTTCGGGCCCGGTGGTCAGCGCCAGCCCGCCGGTCAGCCCCTCAAGCAGGGTGCGGCCACTTTCGCCGGTTTCGACATCAAGCCAGCGCAGCGCCGGGGCGAGCACATCGAGCCACCAGAGCCGCCCGGTTTGTGCGCACCAGCTGGGGCTTTCGCCCACGTAATCGCGGCCGGTGTCGTGCACGCGGCCCTTGAAGCCGGTCTTGGGGCGGGGCGCGATCACCTGTTCGTTCAGCCGTTGGGTGACGCCGACATGATGCGAGGCGCGGCGCGCGGCCTCGCGGATCATCTGACCGGCGTCGTGCAGCTTTTCGGGCTGTGTGCCCGCTGCATCGAACTGGCAACAGAGCGCGCCAACCACCGTGCCCTCGCCATCAAGCACCGAGGCGGCAACCGCGAGCGGGTCGCCGTAGCTGGCCACATAGCCGAGGGCGCGCGCCTTGCTCAGGGTGCGCTGCAGGTCGGCGGAGTATTCGTTTTTCTGCTCGGCGGGGCGGCCCGCGAGCATCGCCTGTCCCGGTGTGCTGTCTTTGATCGTGAGGCGCGGCCAGACCCGCACGGTGCGCCCTGCCGGATCGGCGGCGTCGAGCACAAAGACCGAATCGTCGTCGCTGACATAAAGGCAGCAGGGCACTTTGAGCAGGTGTGACAGGCGCGACATCTCGGATTGGCAGGCGCGCACGGTGGCGTCGCGGTCCAGCGCGCCGCGCGCCAGTGACATCACGGTGGCCCCGATCGCATAGCGCCGGGTGTCGCGGTCATAGCGCACCAAACGGCGCGAGCGCAGGGCCGAAAGCAGCCGGTGCAACGAGCCTTTGGTCAGGCCCAGATGATCCTGAATCTGCCGGAATGTCAGAGGAGAGGACCGCCCGAGCAGCAGCAGCAAATCGATCCCGCGGGTGAGGGACTGCGCGCCAGGCACGTCCTCGGCATTTTCGAGAGGGTCGTCGATCTGCATGCGCCTCATCCTTTCGTTCCGCCGGGGTCACTTGCCTAACTGTATCACATAAAGGGAGGGAATAACGCAATGGTTCACATGTTGACACACACTGAAAAACGTTCCACATTGTGGGAAGGAGGACGAAATGACCCTGACCACACCCCTTACCGACGTGACGCTTTGGCGTGCGGATGTCTCGGCCAAGACAACCTGGCTGTTGCTGTGTCTGCGCGACGGGGCGGGCCATGAGGGCTGGGGCGAGGCAACGTCTTTTGGCAACGAGGCCGAGATTTCCGGGCTGGTTGCGCATCTGTCGCAGCTTGTGGCCGAGGCTCCGGTGCGCGGTGTGCAGCCGCTGCTGGCCGCGCTGCGCCAGTCCGAGATTGCACCGGGGCGCCGCGCGCTTTTGAGTGCGGTGGAGCAGGCGGGGCTTGACCTTGCCGCACGCCGCGCCGGGATGCCATTGGCCGAGATCATGGGCGGGGCGCGCCGCGATGCGGTGCCGTTTTATGCCAATATCAACCGGGGGATTGCGGATCGCAGCCCTGATGGCTTTGCCGCCCGTGCCCGTGAGATGGTCGATACAACAGCGGCCTGCGCGGTCAAGATCGCGCCGTTTGATGGCTATCGCTGGGATCTGCTTGATTGGACCGAGCGGCGCACGGTGATGGAGCAGGGCTTTGCGCGCGTTGATGCGGTGCGTCAGGCGCTGGGCGATACGGCGGATGTGTTCGTCGATTGCCACGCGCGGTTTGACCTTCAGGGCGCGCGCACGGTGATTTCCGAGCTGACCCGGATGGGCGTTGTCTGGATCGAAGAGCCTGCTGATATGGAGCTGATTGCGCCCGAAGACCAACGCCGGTTGCGCGCGGCCTGCCATAGCGGCGGGGCGCGGCTGGCCGGGGGTGAGAATGTGACCGGGTGCGCCGGGATGGCGGCTTTGCTGGCCGAGGGTGGCCATGATGTTGTGCTGCCCGACCTGCGCCTGACGGGTGTGCAAGAGGGGGTGGCGATGCTGCGCCTTGCCGCCGCCTCGGGTGTGGCGACCAGCCTGCACAATCCGGTGGGGCCGGTGCTGGATGCGATTTCGGTTGAACTGGCGGCGAGCCTGCCAGCGTTTCTTATCCTCGAGCGCCAGATTGGCGAGAGCGAGATGACCGCCCGTATCCGCCCCGAACCTGCCGCGCTTGGCGGCGGGCGTGTGGCCACTGCTGCAAGCCCCGGCTTCGGCTTTATTCCCGACACGTCGGCATTGGCGCCCGCCGAGGCCGCCGTGCCACAGGCGCTTGCCTCTTTTGCCGGAACCCCCGGTGCGGGGCCGGACGCATGACACAGAAGGACACTGCCATGACCCCCGACGCAGGCTTTGCAGGCCACACCGCCCTTGTCACCGGAGCCAGCCGCGGCATTGCCGCCGCCATCGCCAAAGGCCTTGCGCAACAGGGCGCGAAGGTGGCGATTTCCTATTCGGCGCGGGCGGATGCCGCAGCGGGCCACGAGGGTGCTGCCGACCGGTTGGTGGCTGAGATCAAGGCCAGCGGTGGACAGGCCGTGGCGATTGAGAGTGACATTGCCGAGGCTGATGCTGCCGCGCGTTTGGTGGGCGACTGCGAGCGCCAGATTGGCGCGATTGATACGCTGGTGCTGTCGGCCAGCGCGCAGGTCAACAAGGTGTTCTGGCGTCAGACGCCGAGCGACATTGCCACACAGTTGCAGGTGAACATCACCGCCAATATCGCACTGTTGCAGGCGGTGCTGCCCCGGATGCAAGCCGAGCAATACGGCCGCATCCTCACCATCGGGTCGGTGCAAGAGGTCGCGCCGGGGGCAGAGATGCCGATCTATGCGATGACCAAGGCGGCGCTGCGCAATCTGGTGGAAAACCTCGCGGTGCAATGCGCCCGTGACAACGTGATGATCAACAATATCGCGCCCGGCCTGATCCAGACCGACCGCAACGCCTTTCGCCGCGCTGACAGCGCCGATTGGCAAGAGTTTATCCGCAGCGCCAATCCGGCGGGACGGGCAGGGCAACCCGAAGACGTGGTGCGCCCGGCGCTGTTTCTGCTTGCGCCCGACAACAGCTTTACCACCGGCACCACGGTTTACGTCGCCGGTGCGGCGCAGATCGCCCGGTCGAGCAGCGAAGCGGCCAGTGCTGTGACCGGTGCTGTGACCGGGGCTGCGACCAGTGCCACGACCAGTGACACGACCGGTGCTGCCCAACCTGCCGACAGCCAAACGATGCCAAGTGCATCCTGACATCAAACACCTATAAGCAAACCTTAGGGAGGACCTATGCTTAAAACCCTCATCAAAACCGCCGCCGTCGCGGCCCTGATCGCCCCCATCGCGGGTGTGGCCAGTGCCGCCGAGGATTACCCCTCGCGCAATATCGAGATGATGTTCCCATGGGGGCCGGGATCGGCCTTCGCCATGGCGCAGATCATCACCAACGCGATGGGCGACGAGCTTGGCACCAATATCAGTGTCGTCTCGACCCCCGGTGCCGCTGGCGTCAAATCCTTCAACACCGCGATGGAAAAGCCGGCGGACGGCTATACCTTGATCGACGGTTGGGTCGCGCCTTTGGTGCTGCAACCGCTGGCAGGCAACACCGAGTTCACCCACACCGATTTCACCCCGCTGTGGTCGGCCACCCGCGTGCCCTTTGCCGTGGTTGTGCGCAAGGATGACGAACGGTTCCCCGACTATGCGGCCTTTATCCAGTACCTCAAGGACAACCCCGGCAAGGCGCGTTACTCCTCGGGCTCGATTGGCAATATCCCGCATATGGTGCTGGCCAAGATGATGCAGACCGAGGGCGTCTATGCCCGCAACATCCCCTATCCCCAGGATGGCGATGCGTTCAAGGATCTGCGCGGCGGGCTGCTGGATTTCAGCTTCAATGACCCGATCACCTTTCAATCCAACAAAGACGCGTTCAAGACGCTGGTGGCCTTCACCAACGAAAAAGACGTGGCTGCGGCCTATGACGAAAACACCCCGACGCTTGACGATCTCGGCCTCGACATCGGCTTGACCGGGCTTGCGCCGTCGGGTTGGAACTGGTTCCTCGTGCACAAGGACACGCCCGAGGATGTTGTCGCCACGCTGAACACCGCGATGGAAGCGGCGCTGAACCGCCCCGAAGTGCAGGACAAGCTCAAGGCGGCGGGCTTCCTGCCCACGATGTATCCGCCAGAGCGCTACGAAGAAATCGTTGGCCCGATTGGTGAGCAAATTGCGGCTGCCAAGGATGCCATCACCTGGGAAGCTGAACAGCTTAAGAAGTAAACCACTAACGACACCAAGGGCCGTTCCGGAGCATCCGGTGCGGCCCATCGTACAAGCGGGGAGGCGCAGATGAGCGAGACCGAAACAGGACGGCCCGATCCGGACATGCCACCCCATGTGGTGGACCGCGTGGCCGCCGGGGAATGGGCGCTGCTGGCGGTGTTCACCGCAGTGGCGCTTTTCGTACATCAGCAAATCCTCGGGCCGCTGACCGATCAGGGCTATGCCAGCGGCGATGCCGTCAACAATGCGGCGCTGTTTCCCCGGCTGGTGGCCAATCTGATCCTCGGGCTTTGTGCGCTGCAACTGGTGCAGCTTTTGCGCCGCCGTGTGCTGTTGAGCTCTGAGTTTCGTCACGGCACCACGCGCGATCATGCGCTGCGCTGCCTTGTCGCTTCGGCGGCGCTGGTTGCCTATCTGCTTGGGCTGCCGCTGCTTGGCTTTTACCCCGCGACGGGGGCGTTCTTGCTGGCGCTGTTCTTGTTGCTCAAGGCGCGGCCCATCTGGATGGCGCTGCTGGTCGCGGTGCTGCTGACCTTTGCGGTGGGCTATGTGTTTGAAGAGCTTTTGCGGGTGGTGCTGCCGCAGGGGCGGCTTGGCCTATTGGGACAGGGATAGAGACCATGTTTGATATTCTGCTCTCTGGCCTCGACAGTTTCCAATCCTGGCAAGTGATTGGCGGCGTGATTTTCGGCACCGTGGTTGGCATGATTGTCGGCGTGTTGCCGGGCCTTGGGCCGCTGATCGGGATCATCCTGATGCTGCCGGTGACCTTCCATATGGAGCCGGTGGCGGGCATGGGCCTGTTGATGGCGATCTTTGTCGCAGGCTCCTGCGGCGGGGCGATTTCCGCGATTGTGCTGCGCATTCCGGGCACGCCTTTGGCCGCCGCGACCCTGCTTGACGGCTATCCGATGGCGCGGAATGGCCGCGCGGCGGATGCCATTGGCTTGGCGATTGCCTCGTCCGCTTTGGCCGGCATTCTGGGCGGGGTGGTGATGATCTTTGGCGCGCCGGCCTTGGCCGATGTGGCCACCAACTTTGGCCCGCCGGAGTATTTCGCATTGGCGATCACCGGGCTGTTGTCGATCTCGGTTGTGTCGAATGAGAGCACGATCAAAGGCTTGATGACCGGCGCGCTGGGCGTGTTGATCGCGATGATCGGCAGTGACCCTTTGTCGAACGCCGCGCGCTTTACCTTTGGCACCAACGCGCTGTCGGGGGGCATTCATATCGTGGCCATCATTGTCGGGCTGTTTGCTTTGTCCGAGGCCGCGTTTCAAATTCTTGAAGGTGGGTTTCGCAAGAAGCCAGAGGTGCAGCCGGTGCGCATTTCGATGCGCGCGCTGTGGATGGCGCTGCGGCATTGGAAGAACCTGCTGCGCTCGTCCGCGATTGGGGTGTTCTTTGGCGCCTTGCCCGGCGCAAGCGGCATCATCGCCTCGTTCACCGCCTATGCCATTGCCCGCAGTCACCCGCTTGAGGGCGACGCGAAATATGGTGAGGGGGCCGAGGGCGGCGTTGTCGCCACCGAAGCCGCCAACAACGCGGCCTGTGGCGGGGCAATGATCCCGACGCTGGCGCTGGCCATTCCGGGGGATGCGGCCACTGCCGTCTTGCTCGGCGCGTTGCTGCTGTTGGGGCTGGTGCCGGGGCCGCAGATGTTCTCGCTGTCGGGCGATGCGGTGGGGGGGATTTTCCTCGCGTTTCTGGTGTCGAATGTGGTGCTGTTCTTTGTTGGCATGTTGATGACGCCGCTGTTTGTGCGGGTGTTGAAGGTGCGCAAGCAGTACCTCGTGCCGACCGTTCTGTTGCTGTCGATCGTTGGCGTGTACTCGGTGCAGTCGCGGGTGGATGACCTGTGGGTGATGTTGATATTTGGCGTGCTCGGCTTTGGTCTGCGCCGCTATGGGTATCCACTGGCGCCGATTGTGATCGGGCTGATCCTGGGGCCGATTGCCGAGGGCAGTTTCCGCCGCACGCTGCTGTTTTCCGACGATGGCGCGTGGTTCATTCTTGAGCGGCCGATTGCGACGAGCATCCTTGCCATCGATCTTTTGGTGCTGATCTTTGCGTTTACGCCTGCCGAGCTGCGCCGGAGCGTTTTCGCGCGGCTGCGTCCACGGCGCGCCTAAGGCCGGGCGCAGAGCGTTGCGACTGTCGGCCCTTGGGGGCCGACAGGGGCGGTGGCGGGCCCCGTGATCACAGCCAATCCTGCGCCGCCATTCCCTGTCACAGCGACCTTGAGCGCAGCGGTGCCTGTGTGTGTGCGGGCGGGCTGTCGTGGCGCAACTCTCCCAGTCTGTCTCAATCCTCAAAAGCGTTTTAAGGGCGGCGGAACCATTCGCGCCGTCGCGCGTTTACAAGGCAAATGCCTGCGGGACGCGCGTCGTTCGGCTTGCAATATGCATGGGCTGCGCCAAGTATACGCAGAGAAGCTCGGTGTGTGGGCCATGAAATACGTTTAGTCAGATGAAGGTAGCATGAACAGAATTGACCACAGCGGCCCCGGCCGCATCCTGACCGGAACCGATGGATTGGACGCAGTTCTGCGCGGCGGCATCACGGCCAGCCGCCTTTATCTGGTTGAGGGCACCCCCGGTTCGGGCAAGACCACGCTGGCGATGAAGTTCCTGCTTGAGGGGCAAGCGTCCGGGGAAACCGGGCTGTATATCACCCTCTCGGAAACCGAGGCCGAGCTGCAGGCCGTGGCCTATTCGCATGGCTGGTCTTTGGATGGGATCAACCTGTTTGAGATGGTGGCCGAGGATGAATTCGGGGCCGCCAACGAGCAATCTTTGCTGCACCCAAGCGAGGTTGAACTGGGCGAAACCGTGCGCGGCGTGATCGAGAAGGTGCAACAGGTCAACCCGACGCGGGTGGTGCTCGATAGCCTGTCCGAGCTGCGGCTCTTGGCGCAAAACCCGCTGCGCTATCGCCGTCAGGTGCTGGCGCTCAAGCATTTCTTTGCCAAGCGCAATTGCACTGTGCTGGTGCTGGATGACCGCACGGCAGAGCCCGGCGACTTGCAGCTGCACTCCATCGCGCATGGGGTGATTTCGCTGGAGCAGTTGGCCAATGATTTCGGGTCCGAGCGCCGCCGCCTGCGCGTCATCAAGATGCGCGGCCTGAAGTATCACGGCGGCTATCATGATTTCACCATCGAGCGGGGCGGCATCGAGGTCTATCCGCGTCTGATTGCCGCCAATCACAAGCGCGCATTTTCCAATGAGCCGGTGACCACCGGGATGCCCGGGCTGGATGCGCTTTTGGGTGAGGGGCTGGCCCCCGGCACCAACGCGCTTTTGGCCGGCCCGGCGGGCGTGGGCAAAACGACAACCTCGGTGTGCTGCATGATGGCGGCGCTCAAGCGCGGGCAGAACGCGGCGTATTTCCTGTTTGACGAACGGCTGTCGACGCTGATGATCCGCTCTAAAAGCCTTGGGATGGATTTGCAGCCCTATGTCGACAATGGCCAGTTGATGATCCGCCAGATCGATCCGGCCGAGCTTTCGCCCGGTGAATTTGCCAGCGCGGTGCGGGTGGCTGTTGAGCGCGACGATGCCAGTGTGGTGGTGATTGACAGCCTCAACGCCTATCTGCACGCGATGCCGAGCGACAATTTTCTTGTGCTGCAAATGCACGAATTGCTGAGCTATCTGTCGCAGCAAGGCGTGGTGTCCTTGCTGGTGCTGGGCCAACATGGGGTGATGGGCGATCTGCGCAGCGACGTTGATATCAGCTATCTGGCCGATACGGTCATGCTGTTGCGGTTCTTCGAGGCCAAGGGCGAGATGCGCAAATCCATCGCTGTGATCAAGACGCGGACCTCTGACCATGAACGCTCGATCCGAGAGTTCAGGATCGACAGTGGCGGCATCGAGTTTGGCGATCCGATCAGCAGCTTTTCCGACATTCTGGGCGGCAGCCCGGTGTATTCGCGCGACGGCAGTGAGCTGATGACCCTGAGCCGTTCGGCCCGGGGCCGCAAAGAGTGACCTCCCAGGCCGACGACGCCTCCGGTACGACGGAGCAATCCGGGACGGCGGAGATATCCGGGGCGACTGGGCTATCTGGGGTGACGGAGCATGCCGGGGTGACGGCGCAGGGTGAGGCGACGGAACCGCGCGCTGCATCTGAACAGCCCAGCCTCTCCGAACAGCCCGCTGCGTCGGAACAGACTGTGGCAATTCTGGCCCCGCATGGCCGGGACGCCGCCGTGGCGCAAAGGCTGTTGCTGGCGGAGGGCATTGCCTGTCTGATCATGCCCAGCCTTGCCGAATTGGGCATGGCCATCCGCGTTGGGGTGGGGGCGGTTCTTGTCACCGAAGAGGCCCTGATCGGCGTTGACCGCTCTGACATGCAAGACACCCTCGCGCATCAGCCGGAATGGGCGGACATCCCTTTTGTCGTGCTGGCCAATGGCACCGGCAGCGCCCGGTCGATGAATGCACAGCAACAGATTGATCTGCTCGGCAACGTTGTGTTGCTGTCGCGGCCTTTGCATGCGGAAGAATTGCTGCGGGCCGTGCGCTCGGCGCTTAAGGCGCGCCATCGCCAGTATGAGGCGCGCGAGCGGATGGAGGAGCTGATCCTGCGGGAAACGCAGTTGCGCGAGAGCGAGACCAAGTTCCACACCATTGCCAATTCTATCGATCAGATGATCTGGTCGACCCTGCCAGACGGGTTCCACGACTATTACAACGACCGTTGGTACAAGTTTACCGGCGTGCCGGAGGGGTCGACCGATGGCGAGGCCTGGAACGGCATGTTCCATCCCGACGATCAAGAGCGCGCCTGGGAAGTCTGGCGCACCTCGCTGGAAACCGGGCAACCCTATGAGATTGAATACCGGCTGCGCCACCGGGACGGCAGTTACCGCTGGGTGCTGGGCCGTGCGCAGGCGGTGCGGGACGAAAAAACCGGTGCCATTGTGCGCTGGTACGGCTCTTGCACCGACATCCATGACGAGGTTCTGGCCCGCGAGGCAACTGTTGGCGATCTGACGCGCCAGCGCGACGAAGCTTGGAACCTGTCGCTTGATCTGATGGCGGTGTCGGAGGAAAACGGCAACCTTTTGGTGGTAAACCGCGCGTGGAGCCGGCTGCTGGGCTGGACCGAGGGCGAACTGTTGGGCCGCAGCATCATCCGGCTGGTGCACCCGGATGATTTCCGCAAGACGCGCAAAACCTTTGCCGATGTGGCGGAACAGCCGGTGACGGCGCCGTTTGAATGCCGTCTGCAACACCGCGATGGCAGTTATCGCTGGTTTGCCTGGACGGCCTCGGGGCAGGACGGGCGGATATTCGCGTCGGGGCGCGATGTCACCGAGCGGCGCAAGAATGATGCGGCTTTGGCCAGCGCCGAGGCCGCGCTGCGGCAAAGTCAGAAGCTTGAGATGATCGGGCAGCTGACCGGCGGTGTTGCGCATGATTTCAACAATCTGCTGATGGCGATCCGCTCGAGCCTTGACCTTGCGCGGCGGCGCATGGTGCCGGACGATACGGTGGGGCGTTACCTTGAAAATGCGATTGCCGCCACCGACCGCGGGGCGGGGCTGACGCAGCGGATGCTGGCCTTTGCGCGCCAGCAAGAGCTGGATATCGGCACGATCGAGATTGGCCCAACCCTGTCGGGAATGCGCGACCTGTTGCAACGCTCGTTGGGGCCGCAGATCGAGATTGTTGTTGATGTTCCCGAGGGGCTGCCGCAGGTCAAGGCCGACACCAACCAGCTTGAAATGGCGCTGCTTAATCTGGCGGTAAACGGTCGCGATGCGATGGACAGCGTCGGGCGGCTGACGCTGACGGCGCGGGCGACAGATGCCTCGGCGTCGCGCGATCTTGACCCCGGTGCCTATGTCGAGATTGGCGTGGCCGACACCGGCGAAGGGATGGATGAGACCACGCTGGCCCGCGCGATGGAGCCGTTTTTCACCACCAAGGGCGTGGGCAAGGGCACCGGACTGGGGCTGTCGATGGTGCATGGTCTGGCCAAGCAATCGGGCGGGTCGTTCCAGCTTGAGAGCCGACCGGGCAAGGGCACCCGCGCGTTGATTTACCTGCCGGTGTCGCAGGATGAGGTTCGCAAACCTGAACCGGAGGCCGCTGTTGTGCCCGACGCGAGTGGCACACAGGGTGCCAAATCGCGGATGACGATCTTGGCGGTTGATGATGATGTGCTGGTGTCGATGGGCACGGTTGGTATGCTTGAGGATCTTGGCCACGAGGTGATCGAAGTGCATTCCGGGGCCAAGGCCTTTGCGATAATAGAGGCGCGCGACGACATTGATCTGATGATCACCGACCACGCGATGCCCGGTATGACCGGCGCGGAACTGGCCCGCAAAGTGCGCGAGCTGCGCCCAATGCTGCCGATCATTCTGGCGACAGGATATGCCGAAATGCCCGATGGCGCGGCGGGGTATATCACGGCCAAGCTGGACAAGCCGTTTTCGGACGCGGCGCTGACGCGCGTTCTTGGCGAGGTGATGGAGCGGGTCGACGGGTAGGTTTGCGGGCGGGTTGCTGTGTTAGTGGGCCGTTGGGCTGTGTTGCCCTGCGTGCTGACTGGCATTCGCAGGGCTGAGGCCGGGGCCGCTGTGGTGGTGTGAGGAAGCCTTGGCGTTCTGCGCTCGGGGTGGCTAACTATAGATCAGGCGCAATCGGCTTTTCGGACGCCTTGGTCCAGTGGCTTGGCCGGTTGGCCAGTCTTGTTACCCAATACCGTTGGCCAGCCCCGTTAACCCAGCCTTGTTAACCCAGTCTTGTTGGCCGGATGCGATGGTCTATCCCAGTGCGGTGGGCTGACCTGTGGGCGCTTGCGGGCCTGCGCGGGGCTGGCTCCTGTGTGGTTTTCCAGTGTCGTTTACCAGTGTTGTTTAACGGTGTCGTTCATCAGGGCCGCGCGGGGGTTGCCCTTTAGGCACCGTTTGTTCTGTGTTTCTTCTAGAAACCAGAGAAATCGCTAAAAAGACGTGCAGTCAGAAGCCTTAAGCCGCGGTGGCAGACATTGACGGAAACCGTGTTTTCGCTAAAACTCGCAGGATCGCATAGGTTGCGCTGGAATGGTGAATGTACGTGCTGAGGTTTCTTCCCTCGATGATCGTTGCTCTGGCGCTTTTGATCGGGATGTTTGTCGCGGACCGTCTGGAAGTGACGGCGTTGCTGCACGACAGGCGCGATAAGGCCGATACGATCCTTGCGACGGCGCAGCAGCGCGTCGAAGCCACCGTCACCTCTACGCAAAGAAGCGCGCGGCGGTTGGCTGATCAGATCGACACCGACTTTGACATCGACCAAACGGCTTTTGCGGACCTTGTCGACACTTACGTCGATGTGTCCGGCACGCTGGATCGGGTCGAATTGGCACCGGGCTTTGTGACGCAAATTGTCCATCCCACTGAGGGCAACGAGATTTACATCGGAAGCAGCCCGATTGTGGAGGAGGGGCCGCAACCGGTTGATCCGGCAGCTCAGTTGGCGCATGTCGTACCGGCGGCGCTGACCCATATCAACGTGTCGCTCGAGGGGCGGGTCGAGGTGCGTGCCCGCGCCGGAGTGCGGGCCTCCCAACAGGATACAATTGTCCTGACAGGGTTGGTGTCTGTGGTCACGCGGTTCGATTTGGACATTGGCGCGATTGCCGGTGACACCCTTTTGGGGCCCCTGGACTACTTTTATGCCTTCCAGCCAACCAACGCGCCGCCGCCCGACCTTCCGCAAAACATGCAGGGTGAAGGCGATTTTGAACCGATGCGCGCGTCAATCCGGTATCCGTCCGGCGAGTTTCTGTTCTTTCTGCGGCCCAGCACCGGGTGGACGCCCAAAGCCGCCGAAATGCGCGCTATTCGCATCCGCGACGCCTTGCTCGGTTTGCTGGTGTTGTTGCCGGTGATTGCTGCCAACTGGTTCGCCATGCGGAACCAGGCCACCCGAAGCGATCTGTCACACGCCAAGGTTCAGATGAGCGGTCTGTTGAAAAACCTGCCGGGGTCCGCGCTGACCTATACCATCCCCGCAGGCAACACCACGCCCGGGGACAACGACAAAGTGAAGTTCCTCAACCCTCAATCCTGCATGAAGCTGTGGGGGGTCGATGCCGAAACGGTCGAGCGCAATTCCTCCGCGATCTGGGATATGCTGTCGTCTGCCAAAGCCCGTGAGGATATCGCGGCGGCCCTGATCGCCTCTATGAACACGCTTGGCCCGCTGAGCATGATCTGTCCGATCACCACGCCCACGGGCGAACGAAAGTTGCTCTTCGCGCGTGGGCTTCCCGAGCGGCTGCCGGACGGCGCGGTGCGCTGGATGGTTCTCGTGGTCGACCAGACCGAACAATACGCCCAGGAACGGGAATTGGCACGGCAACGCGCGCTGACCTATCAGGCGCAGAAAACCGAAAGCATCGGCCAGTTGACCGGCGGTATTGCGCATGACTTCAACAACCTGTTGGCGGTGATCATCGGCAATCTGGAATTGGCCATCGACGAGGCGGACGACACCGAAGCAGAGGGCGTTTATAGCCAAAAGGAAACCCTGCAGGCGGCGCTGTCTGCGGCCTGGCGCGGCGGTGATCTGGTCAAGAAGATGCTGGCGTTTGCCCGCAAATCGCCGCTGGACCCGGTGGTTCTGGACGTCAATGCCATCGTCAAGGAAACCGAAGGCTGGCTGCTGCGCGCCATCCCGGCCAATGTCGCTGTCGAGACCAATCTGCAAAGCCGGTGCTGGCCAGTGAACCTGGATGCGGCCAGCCTTCAGAGCGCGATCATCAACACCGTGGTCAATGCCCGCGACGCCATGCCCGACGGCGGCAAGTTGACGATCGAGACCACCAATCTCAGGGTCGACAAGCCCCATGCCGATGATATCGAAGAGGATGTGCCGCCGGGCCGTTATGTCATGCTGGCGCTGACGGACACCGGCACCGGGATCAAGGAAGCGACGCTGCAAAAGGTGTTTGATCCGTTCTTCACCACCAAGGCGGTGGGGGCCGGGACCGGTCTTGGCCTGTCGATGGTGCAGGGGTTCGTCAAGCAAAGTGGCGGCTTTGTGCGGATCTATTCCGAGCTGGGCAGCGGCACATCGATCAAGATGTATTTCCCCGCTGTCGATGCCGACAGTGAGAGTATCGTGACCAACGTGCGCCCCCCTGTCGAAGCGGCGGAACCCACCGGAGTGCGGGTCTTGCTGGTGGACGACAAGCCCGAGATTCTCGACGTGCTTCGGCGGTCGCTGACGACCAATGGCTATGAGGTTGAAACCGCTTTGAACGGCACGCAGGCGCTGGAGATGTTTCACGCGAACCGGCCCTACGATCTGTTGATCACCGACATCGTTATGCCCGGCGCATTGCAGGGCCCGGCACTGGCGCGCGAGCTGCGTAAAATCGATGTCGATCTGCCGGCGATCTTTATGTCGGGCTACGCCAGCGAGGCCACGGTGCATGGCAACGGACTTCGGCCCGAGGATATTCGGTTGATGAAACCTGTATCTCGCGTTAACCTTTTAGAGGCCGTTGATCAGGCGCTTTCCGCCACGTAATCTACCGTTGCCAATGGGTTGGGCGATCCCTGACTCGGATGCAGGGTGCCTCGGCGCTTGGCGGGGTGATCTCACAAACGCCTAAATTTTAAGCAGTTTTGCGCGGTTTCTCGTGACTTCGGTGCCACAGTCTCATAATGCAACCCGAGATGGCGTTGGGTAAGCTTGGATCTACCTATCAGAATATGCCGGTGCAGTGAGTCGGAACGGGGCCAAACAATTTCAGGGCGTTCCGGGCCAAAATCCATTTCACGACACGTCAGATGCACAACCGGTCGACAGGCAAACTGTGTCCGATGTCACTGGTTTTGCCGGTTATTTGGCGGATTGGTTCTAAAAAAGTCTTTTTTGGGGCAATCGGATCAGTTAGTTCTTAAAGCAATGAAACGACGTGACCCGCGTTTGAATGAGGTCGCGCGATGTAGAGCGGTGATATAATGAATGCGATCGATTACGTCGTCCGTACGCGGGCGGGTTCCGTGCAGCGTGATGCTGTTACGGCCCAATCCGACCCCGTACTTGTTCAGGCCCTTCCCGGTTCTGAAACCTCCTTCAACCTGTCCAAATCTGACATGCGCGGCTACACCCGCGTCGATCAGGATTTGCATATCGAGCTGGCCGATGGGCGGGTGATCGTGTTGCAGGGCTATTTCGCGGAAAGCGGCGAAAAGCCCAGGCTGTTTCTCAGCACCGATGGCGTGCTGGATGAGGTGTTCTTTGCCGAGGGTGACAGCGGCGTATTGTTCGCGGAATATGGCCGCACGGCCGAGTGGGGCAAGTGGACGCCTGACGACGCGCTGATTTATTACGACCGGCCCGAGGTGGCCTCGGTCGAGACCTATGGCACCGGCGAAAACGACGTGTCGATGTTGGCGGCGGGGTTGCTTGGCGGAAGCTCGCTGTTTGGTGTCGGGGCCGCTGGCGCGGCGGCTGCGGTCGGTGCGGCGGCTCTCCTCGGTGATGGTGACGACGGTTCGGGTGGCGGCTCTGGCGATGGTTCTGGAGATGGCGACACTGGCGGCGGCGATACCGGCGGTGGCGATTCTGGCGGCGGCGATACCGGCGGCGGAGACACTGGCGGCGGCGACACTGGCGGCGGCGATACTGGCGGTGGTGACACTGGCGGTGGTGATACTGGCGGCGGCGACACTGGCGGCGGAGATGCTGGCGGCGGCGACACTGGCGGCGGCGATACTGGCGGTGGCGATACTGGCGGCGGAGATACTGGCGGCGGCGACCCGACTTGGGTTGAGCCGACTGTGGATGACACCGCGGTTGTTGTGGGTGGCGATGGCGCCACCGAGGTTGTGACCGTCACCGGCACCGGCGATCCCGGCGCAGAGGTCTCGGTTGTGATCGGCGGCATCACCGTCGTGAACGAAATTGATGAAAATGGCGATTGGTCGGTTGTCTTCGACGGCCCCAACTTCCCGGCAGACGGCGATTACGTCGCCGAGGTTACTGTGTCCGAGGGCACCAACTCGGAAACTCTCACCGGCCCGAGCATTCTGATCGATCTGACCGGACCGGTTATTGCCGTGACTGACGGCACCGCGGATGTTGGCGATCTTGTCAATCTGGCGGGCCATCCCAACGGCGTGACCGTGACAGGCACGGGCGAAGCCGGGGCGGCGATCTCTGTGACCATCGATGGCGCGACCCATGACACAACTGTCGATGGCGACGGCAACTGGAGCGTTGACTTCACATCGACGGAAATCGCCACCGGCGAATATTCCGCTGACGTGACAATCGTGTCCACCGACATCCACGGCAATACCTCGACCTTGATGCAGACGCTGACGGTTGACACCATTCCCAACGATATCACCATCAACACCGGTGCAATCGGCGGCAACGGCGTTGTCAACGGCATGGAAGCCGCAGGCGACCTGGCGATCAGCGGCACCGCAACAGCGGGCGCAACGATTGAGGTCACTGTGGCCGGGATCACCCAGACGGTGACGGCGGATGCCGCAGGCGATTGGAGCTTTACGCTGCCCGCCGACAGCTTTGCCGATGGGGCCTATGATGCGCCGATCACTGCGGTGTCGACAGATGCCGCCGGCAACACCAGCAGCACCTCGGGCACGGTTCAGATCGATACCGAGAACACAGTTTCGATCAATGACACGACTGTCGAAACCGATGGCGTGATCAACGAAGAAGAGCGCGCCGATGGCGTGGATGTGACAGGCACCGCAGAACCCGGATCCACCGTTGAGGTGGAGATGAACGGCGTGACCGAAACCACGGTCGCCGGTCCGGGCGGCAACTGGACGGTCACTTACGATCCCGAGGATGTTCCGACGGGTGAAGTTGACGTTCCGGTGACGGTGACAGCGACAGATCCGGCGGGCAACAGCTCGACCGCGACCGGCACGCTTCAGATCGACACCGAAACCTCTGTCACGCTGAACGAGGGTGCGATTGCGGGCGACGGTGTGGTGAACGCTGTTGAGCGCGACGCTGGCGTAGAGGTGACAGGCACCGCAGAAGCGGGCGCAACCGTGGATGTGGTCATCGCAGGTGCAACGCAGAGCGCTGTGACGGATGCCTCGGGCAACTGGACCGTGACCTTTGACGCAGGCGATGTGCCGACCGGCGAACAGACCGTGCCGATCTCGGTCACGTCGACCGATCCGGCGGGCAACACCGCCACCACAAGCGGCTCTGTCGAGATTGACACCGAGACTTCGGTGGCGATCAACGAGGGTGCGATTGGTGGCGATGGCTTGGTGAATGCCGCCGAACATGCCGGGGGTGTTGAGATCACCGGCACGGCGCAGCCCGGTGCCACGGTTGAGGTTGTTATCGCAGGTGTGACCGAAAGCGCGCTGACCGATGCCTCGGGCAATTGGACGGTAACGTTTGACTCGGCTGATGTGCCGACTGGCACGCTGAATGTTCCGGTCTCGGTGACAGCCACCGACGTTGCGGGCAACACTGCGACAGCCAGCGGCAGCTTTGATGTCGATACCGAAACCGCTGTCACTTTGGACGATGCGATCATCGCCGGCGACGGCGTGATCAGTGCCGCGGAGCGCGACGCGGGTGTCGATGTCACCGGCACCGCAGAGGCGGGCGCCACGGTGGATGTGACCATCGCAGGCGCGACGCAAAGCGCTGTGGCGGATGCCTCGGGCAACTGGACTGTGACGTTTGATACGGCGCAAATCCCCACTGGCGAGCAGACCGTTCCGGTCTCGGTCACTTCGACCGGTCCGGCGGGCAACACGGCCACCACCACAGGCTCGGTCGAGATCGACACTGAGACCTCGGTGACGATCAATGAGGGTGCAATTGGCGGTGACGGCACCGTGAATGCCGCCGAACATGCGGCGGGTGTTGCGATCACCGGCACAGCCCAGCCCGGTGCCACAGTTGATGTGGTGATGGCGGGTGTGACGCAGGGTGCGGTGGCGGATGCCTCTGGCAACTGGACCGTGACCTTTGCCCCGGCCGATGTGCCGACTGGCACGCAAAGCCTTCCGATCTCTGTGACCGCGACGGACGCAGCGGGCAACAGCGCCTCGACCACTGGCACTGTCGAGATTGACACCGAAACCTCGGTGGCGATCAACGAGGGTGCGATTGGTGGCGATGGCTTGGTGAATGCCGCCGAACATGCTGGGGGTGTTGAAATCACCGGTACGGGCGAGCCCGGATCCACGGTTGAAGTCGTAATCGCAGGTGTGACCGAAAGCGCGCTGACGGATGCTTCGGGCAATTGGACGGTGACGTTCGCTTCTGCCGATGTGCCGACCGGCACGCTGACAGTTCCGGTCTCGGTGACAGCTACCGACGTTGCGGGCAACAACGCGACAGCCACGGGCAGCTTTGATGTTGATACCGAAACCGCCGTCACTTTGGACGATGCAATCATCGCCGGCGACGGCGTGATCAGTGCCGCTGAGCGCGATGCGGGTGTCGATGTCACCGGCACCGCAGAAGCGGGCGCCACGGTGGATGTGACCATCGCAGGTGCAACGCAAAGCGCGGTCGCGGATGCCTCGGGCAACTGGACTGTGACGTTTGATACGGCGCAGATCCCGACGGGCGAGCAGACCGTTCCGGTCTCGGTCACCTCGACCGGTCCGGCGGGCAATACTGCCACCACCACAGGCTCGGTCAAGATCGACACTGAAACGTCGGTGACGATCAATGAGGGTGCGATTGGCGGTGACGGCACCGTGAACGCCGCCGAACATGCGGCGGGTGTTGCGATCACCGGCACAGCGCAGCCCGGTGCCACAGTTGATGTGGTGATGGCGGGTGTGACGCAGGGCGCGGTGGCGGATGCGGCGGGCAATTGGACGGTGTCGTTCAATGCGAGCGACGTGCCGACCGGTACGCAGAACGTGCCCGTCACAGCGACAGCCACGGATGGGGCGGGCAACACCGCCACCACCAACGGCAGCTTTGACGTCGATACCGAAACCGCCGTCACGCTTGACGATGCCAGCATCGCAAGCGACGGCGTGATCAACGCGGTCGAACGCACCAACGGGGTGGATGTCAGCGGCACAGCCGAGCCGGGTGCATCGGTCTCTGTCTTGATGAACGGCATCACCCAGACCGCCACTGCCGGTGCCAATGGTGCCTGGACCGTGACCTATGCGGCGAGTGATCTGCCCGAGGGCGAGCTTAACGTGCCGGTGCGTGTCACATCGACCGACGCGGCGGGCAACTCCGCCAGCACAACCGGCGCTGTGACTGTCGATACCGCGGTCAACGCGCTGTCGCTGGGTGTGACGCCGGGCGGCGCGGATGGTGTGGTTAACGCGCAGGAAGTCTCGCAAGGGCTGAGCCTGACGGGGCAGGTTGAACCGGGCAGCACGCTTGTCGTGTCGCTGAACGGCACCAGCCACGCGGCGACTGTGGATGCAACCGGCGCGTGGAGCGTGTTCTTCATGCCGGGTGAATTGCCCGCAGGCGAGGTCAGCGTTCCGCTGGCGCTGGCGGCGACAGACCCGGCGGGCAACACCCGCACCGAAACCCAAAACGTGACCTTTGACACGGTGGCGGGCACCTTGGCGCTGTCGACCAACCCGATTGAGGGCGATGACGTGATCAACGACCGCGAAGCTTCGGATGGCGTGGTGATCCACGGGACGTCTGATCCGGGTGCGGTGGTGACCGTTACGCTTGAGGGCGTGACCCACACCACAGTGACCGACATCAACGGCAACTGGACAACCACCTACACCGGCTCGGAAATTGCGCCCGGCACCTATACCGCCGACATCACTGCGCAAATCACCGATCCGGCGGGCAACACCCTAAGCGTCAGCGATACGGTGCATGTTGATACCGAGGTTGATAACTTCGCCAACCTGACGGTTTCGGCCGGGGCCGACGATCTTATCAACAATGACGAGGCCAACCAGGGCGTCACCATCACCGGCACCACCGAGCCGGGCGCGACGGTCATGGTCACCATCGAGGGCGAGACCCGTCCGGCGGCTGTGGATGCAAATGGCAACTGGTCGGCCTTTTTCGAGGGCGGCGCGATCCCGGGTGGCGAATATGCCTCGATGGTGCATGTCGAAAGCACGGATGCCGCGGGCAACGTCGCCGAGCTAAGCGAACCGGTGCGGGTGGATACCTTCGTCAACACGCTGAACGTTGGCGGCACCTCGGCGGGTGCCGATGGCATCGTCAGCGCGCAAGAGCTGCAAGCGGGCGGTGTGCTGATGCTGTCGGGGCAGGTCGAGCCAGGCTCTTCGGTTGTGCTCAACTTCAACGGCACCGCCTACACGGCGACTGTCGGCGGAAGCGGCGCATGGTCGGTTAATATCCCCGCTGCCGATGTGGCACCGGGCGAATATGACGCCAACTTTGTGATCTCGGCCACCGATGCGGCGGGCAACACCCTTGAGACCACCGAAACCCTGCGCATCGACACTCTGGCCCCCGAAGGCCCGATTGTGGAAAGCATCACGCAGGACACCTCGGGCATTCGTGGCATCTCGACCCAACTGGTCGCTGATCCGCAGGACGTGCTGGAGGTTTCGGAATTCGGCAACATCAGCGATGTGGCGATGACCTCCTTTGATGTTCAGGCGATCGGAGAGACCAATTACTTCTTCTCCGGCACCGTGCCTGACGGTTCGGATCTGATTGTCTCAACGGCGGACGGCGCGGGCAACACCCGGTCGACCTACCTTGTGCTTGATGATGAGGTTGCGGGCACCGAAGTGTCTTTGGACAACCCAAGCCTTGGGGCGCACAACGTCGAGATCGTCGATCTGGAGTTTGCCGAAGAGGCGCATCTGACGCTGACCGAGGCCGATATCCTCGCGCTGTCGCAAAGCAGCGATACGCTGGCGGTTTATGGCGGGGTGGACGATCAGGTGACGCTGACAGGCGCGACACAGGTGGGGACAGTCACCAATCCAAGTGGCCAGACCTTTGTGGAATACCAACTTGGCAGTGCCACGGTGCTGATCGATGACGACATCACCAACGTGGTGATCTGATCCAGCTTCGGGGACGCCTCGGCCTTGGCTGTGGCGTCCCTGACACCAATAACAAGCGCGAAAGGCAGTGCGCGGATGCGGCGGATCGAGACGAGGGGGAAACGTGTGGTGGGGCTTATGCCCTGTGTACTGTTGCTGACCGGGTGTATGGCGGGCGGCGATGGCACCGGCAATGCAGTCACACGTTTTATGCAGGCCGAACCGGCGGCCGACAGCAAGGCGGCGAGCACCGAGCAGGCGGCGATGAAGCGCGGTGAGGCCTCGGCCATCATCGCAACGCTGCAATCCCGACGGTCGATCCTGGAACCGAAATCTCCTTATGGCGCGGTGGCTGATGCGGTCATGGCGTCTTCGGCACGTTCCGCCGAGGCAGAACTGCGGGCCGCGCGGCTGCGCGCACAGGCGGCGTCAAAGAACTGGTTGCCAAGCATCGGGCCGAACATCTCGCTCAACTCCTTGGGCGAGCTGGTGACATCGCTGCTGGTCGAGCAGGTGCTGTATGACAACGGCCGCAAGAAGGCCGAGCGCGATTATGCCGCCCATGATGTGGAATTTTCCGCCGTCAGCCTGTCGGAAGACAGCAACGCCCGCGTGCATGACGCGCTGTCGCTGTATCTGTCGGGCGAAGAGGGGCGCGAGCAGGTCTCTGTTTCGGACCGGTCGCTGGCCGATATGGGGCATTTCGAATGGGTGATGAACGAACGGGTCAAAGGCGGCGTTTCGGACCGCTCTGACCTTAACATCATTCAACAAAAGCTGGCCGAGATCCGGGCCGAGCGTGACTCGGCGCAGGGTGATGCCCGTGCCGCTTTGGCAGAGCTGGCGGCGATGGCCGGAACCTCGCTTGACCATCAGCGCGGCGTGCCGGCGATGCATGTCGATGCGGGCCGCTCACAGCCGCTCGAAGTGCTCCGCGCCGAGGCAGACCGGGACCGCACCATTGCCGAGGCCAAGATTGCCCGCGCCGGTCATCTGCCGGGGCTGAAAGCCAGTGGCACGGTGACGGGGGACGGAGCGGACTATGGCCTGTCGGTCGCCGCTGATCAGCTGTTGGGTCTGGGCACCGGGGCCAGCCTCAAGGCGATTGACGCCGCGCGCGAAGCGGCGCAGCGCAAGGTGACACAGGCTGATGAGGATGCCCGCCGCAAGATGGCCGCCCTGCGCCAACGCGAAAATGCGCTGGCGAAACAGTTGGTTGAGGCGAACAAGCTGGCGCGGCAGGCCAAGCGCAACCTTGATCTGTTTCAGGCGCAGTACAAAGGCGGGGCGCGGCAGGTGATGGATGTGGTCGGGGTGTATGAAACCTGGGCCAAGCAATCCAAGACCGCGATTTCCCTGAAATATGATCTGGCGCGGGTGCAGATTGCCCTCGCGCGCGACTATGGGCTTTTGGCTGACGGGCGGTCGATTTGACGGCCTGGCTGAAATCCGTGGCCCCGCGCATGGCGGGCAAACCCGAATTGCGGCCGGTCGAGGACTCGGAACCCCGCGCCACGCTGGCACCGGAACCGTCGCGCCGCGATGCCCGGATCAAGACCCGCGCGGCTTTGGCCAAGACCTATGTTGGCCTGCTGGGCCGCGAGGTGTTGGCACGCGATATCGAAACCAGCCTGCGCGAAAACGCCGGAGCCGAGGGCGAGATTGACGCCAGCGCGTTGGCCGATGCCTTGGCCGCGACCGGGCTGTTGGCGGTTGTCGCGCCGACGACGAAGTTTGACGCATCGCTTTGGCCTGCGATGGCCGAGATGACATCGGGGCAATGGGTGCTGGTGCTGGGGCAGGAGGCCGGGCACCTCAGCGTGTTTGACGCCAGCTGTCCGGGCAATCGCACCTCGGTGCCGCTGGCCGAGTTCACGCCGTATTTCACCGGTCATCTGGTGCGCGCGGAAGCGCCGCTCGAGGATGTGGCGGCGAGCCACGCCACCGGGCAGGGCCGCAGCCATTGGTTCTGGAGCCAATTCCCCAAATTCTCGCGCTATTTCGCCGAAGTGGCGCTTGGCTCGCTGGTGGCGAACCTGCTGGCCGTCGCGGTGGCGCTATTTTCCTTGCAGGTTTACGACCGGGTGATCCCGCACCAAAGCGAGGCCACGCTCTGGGTGCTGGCGGGCGGCGCGATGCTGGCGCTGGTGCTGGAAGCGGCGCTGAAACTGGCGCGGGCGCGGTTGATTGACGGCGCCGGGCGGCAGATCGAGCTGAACGTGCAGACGCTGTTGATGAACCGGGTGCTGGGCATGCGCTCGGATTTGCCGGGGCGCTCGCCGTCGCAGTTGTTTGCCTCGATGCGGGAATTTTCCTCGGTGCGCGAGTTCTTTACCGCCTCGACCGTGGGCACCGTGGCCGACATTCCGTTTGTCTTTGTGTTCCTGTTTCTGGTGGCTTCGATCGCAGGCAATGTGGTTTGGGTGCTGGTGCTCGGCGGCGCGCTGATGGTGCTGCCGTCGGTGTTCTTGCAGCGCAAAATGATCCGGCTGACCAAGGAAATGCAGGGGGCGTCGACGAAATCGTCGCGGCTGTTGCATGAGGCGGTGTCGGAGCTCGATACCGTCAAAACGCAGCGCGGCGAAGACCGGTTTCGCCGGCTTTGGGCCGAGCTGACCGCGCTGCAATCGCTGAAATCCTCGGACCAGCGCAGGCTGGCCTCGGCGCTGACGTTCTGGAGCCAAGGGGTGCAGCAGGCGACCTATGTCAGTGCGGTGATTGCCGGGACGTACCTTGTTTTCAAAGGCGAATTTACCGTTGGGTCGATTATCGCCACCGGTATTCTGACCGGGCGGACCTTGGCCCCGCTGACGCAATTGGCGGCCACTATGGCACGTTGGGGCAATGTGCGCGCAGCACTGGATGGGCTGGACGGCGTGGCCGAAGCGCCGCAGGACGAAGACCCTGCGCGCAGCTATCTGCGGCGCGAAAGTTTCGCCGGCGGCTATGAAATTCGCGAGCTGACCTATCGCTATGACGAGGATGCGCCAGCGGTGCTCGACATTCCCGGTATTGGCATCACGCCGGGGCAAAAGATCGCCATTCTCGGGGCCAATGGCTCGGGTAAATCGACGCTGTTGAAGTTGTTGACCGGGCTGTACGCGCCTACGACGGGGCGTATCCTGCTTGATGGCACCGATATGGGGCAAATCGCGCCGCGCGATATCCGCCGCTCGGTTGGGTATTTGGGGCAGGAGGTGCGGCTGTTTTCGGGCTCGCTGCGCGACAACCTTAACCTTAACCTGCTTGAGCAGGATGACGACCGGCTGTTCGAGGCGCTGGACTTTGCGGGGCTTGGGCAATTCGTGAAAACCCATCCCAAGGGGCTGGATCTTGAGATCCGTGATGGCGGGGCCGGGCTGTCGATTGGCCAGCGGCAAAGCATCGGCTGGGCGCGGCTTTGGCTGCAGGATCCGGTGATCTGTCTGCTGGATGAACCGACGGCGGCGCTGGACCAAACGCTGGAGAAGACGTTGATTTCACGGCTGGAAAGCTGGCTTGACGGGCGGACGGCGTTGATTGCCACCCACCGCGTTCCGATCCTGTCGCTGGCGACGCGGGCGATGGTGTTGCAGAACGGGCGGCTGGCGGTGGACGGGCCGCGCGACAAGGTGCTGGAGCATCTTACCAACGCACGGGAGGTCCGCGGATGAGCGCGACATCGACGCAATTGGCGGGGCAAATGCAGGCGCGGCTGCGGGGGCCATCGCTGACGATCTGGCTTTGTGCGATCACGGTCTGGGCCTTTATCCTTTGGGCGGCGTTTGCCTGGATCGATGAGATTGTGCGCGCGGACGGGGCGTTTATCTCGTCATCGCGGCCGCAGATCATTCAAAACCTCGAAGGCGGGATTTTGGCGGAGCTGATGGTGCGCGAAGGCGATGTGGTGATGCAGGGCGATATGCTGGCCCGGTTGCACACGACGCAGTTTCAAACCTCGGTGGACGATCTGGAGGATCAGATCGCGGCGCTGGAAATCCGCCGCATCCGTATCGAGGCCGAGCTGGCCGGAGCGGATGATTTCAATGTGCCGGTGGTGCTGGGGGTGCGGTTGCCAGAGATGGTGGCCTCGGAGCGCGCGCTTTTGGTAGCGCGGCAAACCGATTACGTCAGCCGCAAGACGGGCGCGAAACATGTGATGGATCAGGCGGCAAGCGAGCTGCGGCTGATGGAGAACATGCTGGCCAAAGAGGTGGTGGCGTTGATCGAGGTGACGCGGGCGCGCAAGGCCCATGCCGACGCCAAGATCCGCTATGACGAGGTCGTGACGCAGACCGATCTGCAACGCGCCGAGGAATATTCCGAGACGCTCAAAGAGCTGGCGACGCTGAAGCAGAACCTCAAATCCAGTCTCGATCAGCTCAACCGGACAATCCTGCGCTCGCCGATGCACGGGGTGGTGAACAACCTGAACGTGACGACAATTGGCGGCGTGGTGCGGCCGGGCGAAGAGATTTTGCAGATCATTCCGATGGATGAAGAGCTGTTTGTCGAGGCGCAGGTGCGGCCCGAGGACATTGCCAACATTCGCCGGGGGCAGGAGGCGACGATCAAGCTATCCGCCTATGATTACACGATTTATGGCACATTGAAGGGGCGGGTGGATTTCATCTCCGCCGATACCTTCAAGGATGAACGGGTGCGCGAGGCCGAGCAGAACCCGCATTACCGGGTGACGCTTCGGGTGGATATGGCGAGCCTGACCGACCGGCAGGCCCAGATCGAAATTCGCCCCGGCATGCAGGCGCAGGTGGAATTGCACACCGGCGAGCGCACGGTTTTGCAGTACCTGATGAAGCCACTCTACAAGAGCCGTGAGGCGCTTCGGGAAGGCTGAGGTTTTCACAAGGAGCGCCCTGTGGGCGCGCCGGTTTTTGGCGGTTGCGGCGCGGTGAGCCCGGAATTTCGGCGGCGGCTCTGGTGGCGGACGCGGGATATGCGTAGTTACAGCGTTACGCGAAAAACCTGAATCACCTAACACTGCCTGAAATCAAAGATTTCAACGCATTAGGTGATGTTTGTTGTTTTAGGTAATTCGCGTAACGCTTTAGAACGAGAAGAAGCCCCGGAGGACATCGATGACTTGTGAGCTGTGTGGAGCGCCTGAGGCGGTAGAAGAAGGCGCGGTTGCGCTGTGTGGCGTTTGCGGTGCGGGTGTGGCTGGTGTGGTTGAGGATGGGCCGCATTGGCAGTGTCTGCATGGCGCGGTTTGGTCGGAGAACCCTGCTGCGAAATTGGCGGCGGCGCAGATCCTGATCAGGTTGGAGGCGCCTTGGGCCGAGGATGTGCTGGCCAGTGGCGCGCTGGAGGACGATCTGGTTGAGGCGGCGCGCGTGGGTTTGGCGCTTGATGTGGTACATCGCGACGCCAATGGGGTGGTGTTGAGCGCCGGGGATACCGTGGTTTTGGTGAAGGATCTGCCGGTTAAAGGCGCGGGGTTCACGGCCAAGCGGGGCACGGCGGTGCGTGGGATTTCGCTGGTGGCGGAGAATGCGGGCCATATCGAGGGCCGGGTGGACGGCCAGCGGATTGTGATCCTTACGGAATTTGTCAAACGGCAGGGGTAGGGGGCTTTGGGCGTTACGCGCCTTCCCTGAGACAACGAGCCTCACCTAATGCGTTGAAATCATTGATTTCAGGCAGTGTTGGGTGCGTCAGGTTTTGCGCGTCACGCTCTAGGCCTCGGTGTCGAGCCAGATGGTGATTGGGCCGTCGTTGGTGAGGCTGACCTTCATGTCGGCGCCGAACTGGCCGGTTTGGGTGGCGATGTTCTGGCTGCGCAGGGCCTCGGCGAAGGCGAGGTAGAGCGCTTCGCCGGTTTCAGGCGGGGCGGCGGCGGAAAAGCCGGGGCGGTTGCCGCGGCTTGTGTCCGCGGCCAGCGTGAACTGGCTGATCACCAGCGCCTCGCCGTTGATGTCGGTGATTGCGCGGTTCATCTTGCCGTTTTCGTCCGGGAAGATGCGCAGGCGGGCGGCCTTGGTGGCGAGCTTTGTCGCCTCGGCCTCGGTGTCGCCCTGCATCGCGCAGATCAGGATCAACAGGCCGGGGCCGCAGTGGCCGATGACAGTGCCATCGACCCGGACTGCGGCCTCGGATACCCGTTGCAGCAGCGCTCTCACGACAGTTCGTGCGCCCAGGGTGGGTTGGCACCGGCGCGGCTGACAGTGACGGCGGCGGCGCGCATGCCAAGCTCGATCGCGGGGCGGATGTCTTCGAGCGAGGCTTGCTTGAAGGCGTCTTTGAAGCCAATGCCCTGTTGGTGCAGACCGGCCAGCATGCCAGCGTTGAAGGTATCACCCGCGCCGACGGTATCGACCACCTCGACCTTGACGGTGGGCAGATCGAGCGTGCCGGTGGCGTTTTGCGCCAGCACGCCGTCGCCGCCTCGGGTCATCAGCACCAGACCGGCGCCTTTGTCGACCAGGGATTGCGGGTCGGGGCTGCCGGTGATCCAGCCGAGATCCTCGTCCGAAACCTTGACCACATCGGCCAGCGCCAGAAGCCGGTCGAGGCGGGCGCGGTAGCGGGCTTCGTCTTTGATGAAGCTGGGGCGAATGTTGGGGTCGAGCATGATCAGGCGTTTGCCCGCCTCACGTTCGGCCAGCGCGGTGTAGGTGTCGGCGCAGGGCTCGCTGACCAAGCTGATGCCGCCAAAGAACAGCGTCGACAGTTGGTCGGGGAGATCGGGCAGATCAGCCTCGGAGAGCATCCGGCCAGCGGTGTTTTCATCGTAGAACGAATAGCTCGCCTGGCCATCGGTCAGGGTGACAAAGGCCAGCGTGGTTGGCCGGTCGCTGCGCGGGCAGTGATGGGTTTCGACGTTGGAGGCGGCGAGCTCGTCTTCGAGCAGGCGACCGAAGAGATCATGGCTTAGACCGCCGAAGAATCCGGTGGGAACGCGCAGCCGGCTCAGGGCGATGGCAGTGTTGAAAACCGCGCCGCCGGTGTGGGGGGCAAAAGCCGTCTCACCCCGGGTCGATTCGCGCGGCAACATGTCGATCAGCGATTCTCCGCAGCAGAGGATCATAGCGTATTCCCGTTTTTGAGATTAAAATGTTGGCGCTAACATGACGGATTCTCGGATTTGGCGCAAGTGTTAGGGCAAACTGAGGCAACATGTCTCGGGGGAATGCGGTATTTCCTTATCGCTCTATGCCATAATCGCGTCACCGAAGTCGGTGCCAATTGCGTGGGTAATGGGAGCAGATTGGCCCGTTATGTCAACCTTTGAGGGGACCAAGCTTGCATCCTCTCGTAAGAGAACATGCCTTCGGTGATGGCTGACGTGCCTGGGAGGTGCGTCAGCCTACCGTTGTGACATCGCCCAGAAATATCCGACAATGCCGGCGACGATCAGCCCGAGGATCACCGTGATTGTGATCTTGATGGCCGACCACGGGCGTTCGCCCTGGACCCGGCCTGTGCGGCCGTTGACCACAAAGCGATAGGTCTTGCCCCGGTATTTGTACGCGGCAAGCCAGACCGGCAGCAGGATGTGTTTGAAGGTGACATCGCGCACGGTGGTGTCGATGTCGTGGATGCGCTGGCGGTCGCCGCCGATGTCGAATTTCACGTCGCGCTGGATCATGCGGTCCATATGGGCGCGGGCCTCGGCAAAGCCTTCGCTGAGTTCAACCGCATAGCCCTCGGCGCGGAAACCGGCAAGGAATTCGGGGCGATAGGGCTCAAGCGCGGCCAGATCCCAAGGTTCCAGCGCGTCGGTGTAGCGTTTGGGAAGCGAGCGCGAGGCCAGTACCAGCACATCGTCAAAGAAGCGCGCGACCCGGCCGGAGACGCTGCGCCAGCGTACCTTGGCGACCCGCTGGGTGACACGTTTGCCATCGCGGGTGACGGTGCGATTTTCGTAATAAACGGTGCCGCGTTCGCCGCGATAGGCGCTTTTGGTGTCGGCGTCAAAGGTCCAGTAGGGGACGTATATGCCGTCCATCTTGCGGCCCTTGCGGGAATATTCCTGAAGCCCGTTTGGCGCGAACCACAGTTTGCCGAGCCAATCTGTCATTGCCTTGTGGGCCTGACGTTCCTCAAGCGCGAAGGGCAGCAGGCCGCGCGGTTTGATATGGCGGTGCAGGCCGGTGTCGATCACCACCGGCGTGGCGCAGAACGGGCATTCGCGGGCGTGGATCTGGGCGTCGAATTCGACCTCGGCGCCACAGTTCGGGCATTTGGAGACGCGGGTTTCCTCGATCTCTTCTTGCGGCAGTTTTTCCGCGAGGGCGGTTTGGAAGTCCAGCTCTCGGAGGGCGGCACCGCCCCAGGGACCGGCCCCGATTTCGTCGGTGTTTCCGCAGTGATCACACTTCAGCCCGCCCGTTCCCGGATCAAAGCGCATGTCGGCCCCGCAGACATCGCAGGGGAACCTGTGTTCGTCTTTGGGGGCGTCTGGGGCAGGGGGGGGCGTGAAGGTGTCGGTCATGGGACGTTGCCTTTTTCGGGTGTTCGGAGGGGAGGCGCCGTTGGGGGTGGGGGGCGCTGCCCCCCCGTACTGCTTCCCCGTCTGCGTCCTCCCCCCGAGGTATTTTTGAACAGAAGAAGCCGGGGGCGTTTTGCTGTTACATGCCGGGGGGCGGTGGGGGCAGGATGGTGAAGAGTTGCGCCAGTTCCTGGACGTCTTCGGCCCGCTTCCAGCCGTCTTGCCCGGCGGTCCAGACATAGGTTTCACGAGTGATTTCGCCGCTGGTGGCCATGCGGCCCAGTTTGGCCTTGGAGAAGGGGCCGGTGGTTTGGCCGTTCTCGGCGATGTGCCAGACATGCTCGACCGGAGGTGGGGGCGGGGCGGCGTGGGTGGCCTGCTGGGCGGGTTGCGCGCCCCAGGGGCCTTGGTTGCCCATCTGGCCGCCCATGTTACCGGACATCTGGTTGGCCATCGCCATGCCCATCCCCATGCCGAGGCCTGCGCCCATGCCGCCGCCGCCGTTTGGATTAGAGGCGGCTTTGGTCATGGCTTCGGCGGCGGAATACTGGGTGAATTTGCCCAGATCGCCTGCGAGGCCCATCGAGGTGCGTTTGTCGAGCGCCTGTTCGACCGCGGGGGGCAGGGAGACATTTTCGATATAGAATTCAGGGATAACAAGGCCGTAGCCCGCAATGATCTGGCTGATTTCGGCGGCAATCATCTTGCCCAGATCGGCGGTGTTGGCGGCCATGTCGAGCACCGGGATGCCGGAGCCAGCGATCACGCGCGAGAATTCTTGCACGATGATGTTACGAATTTGGTAAGAAATTTCGTCCATGGTGAATTCACCGTCGGTGCCGACTATTTCGGTCATGAACAGCGCGGGGTCTTTGATGCGCACGGTGTAGGTGCCAAAGGCCCGGATGCGCGTTGGGCCAAACTCGGGGTCGCGCAGCATGATCGGGTTCTTGGTGCCCCATTTCAGATCGTTGAAACGGGTGGTGTTGACGAAATAGATCTCGGATTTGAACGGGCTTTTGAAGCCGTGATCCCAATGTTGCAGGCTCGTCATGATCGGCATGTTGTTGGTCTCGAGCATGTAGAGACCGGGGGTGAAGACATCGGCCAGTTGGCCTTCGTGCACGAACACCGCTGCCTGTCCTTCGCGGACTGTCAGCTTGGCACCGTATTTGATTTCGTGGCCTTCGCGCTCGAACCGCCAGACCATGGTATCGCGGCTGTCATCCACCCAATGAATGACGTCGATGAATTGTCCGCTGAGAAAATCGAAAATACCCATCGGGCGTGTCTCCCTTACTGAACCTTGGCCCTAGCTGGGCCCGCCGAGCATTTCGTCGGCAAGTGTTTCGACAATCGGTTTGGCCTCGTTCCACGACATGCCCGCCGTCAGACGCCGGTCGTAGAGCATCTTGAGCAGCAATTCGTCATGTGTGGTCAGCAGGGCAAATTCGTCATCGTCGTTAAAGATCGAAGGCCGCGCGCGCGGGCTGTCGTTGGCAAGGCCGAGGCCCTGCGCCAGTTCCTCGTGGACGCAGCTTTTGCGCAAAAGCGAGGGGTGCTCGGCGCGGATCAAGGCGATGGCCTTGGCGTATTCATGGCCGCCCGGTTCGCTGGAAAAGGCGATGACAAGGCAATGGATGGCGCGCGGCAGATCGCGGAAAATGTTGAGCGCGTTTTCGTTGATATTGGGTACGAGTTGCTTGATCCGGTCGGGCAGGACATCGCCGTCATCCTCGGACATATAGAGGACGTGATAGTTGGGATTGTTGTCCGTCACGGTGATTGGGTGGCCCGAGATGCGCGCCAGCCGGGCGGCATAGCGTTTGACCTCGCCGCGGTCGATCGCCTTTTGCGCGTCGGTCACAGTGCTGCCGAACTCGACCGTCACGCGCACCGGCTGCGACCAGCGTTTGAGGCGGCTTTCGCCCCCGCGCGCGGCCTGAAGCCCGCCGCCGCGCAGGTATTCATCGTAAAACGCGATGCGCTCGAAGTTCTCGATCAGCATGCGGCGGCTGAACTGGGTGTCGGGCCCGCCGCCACCGGTGCGCAGCAGCCCCTGAGCCACCAGCTCGCTTTCGACGCGGGTGTAATAGGCGGCAAGGCGCAGGCTGTCTTCGGACGGTGCCTTGGTTTGGATCACAGGTTTGGGGGCGGGCTGCGCCGGGCGTTCGGGCGGAACGGGCACAGGATCGACCGGCACCGCGCAGGCGGACAGCGCCAGCGCGCTGCCCATGATCACGGCAAAGGTCCGCAAACCGCCCATCGCGTCAGGCCGCCGGAACGGCGGTGCCGGCGGTATCGCCAAGCCCGGTCTTTTTCGCCTTGGCCGAGGCCAGCGTATCGCGCAGCTCTTTTTCCATCCGCTTAAGCTCTTCTTCGGCGGCGGCGCGGCGCGCTTTGCCTTCGTCGGCGATTTGAAGGCTTTCCTGAATGGTGCCGATCAGATCGGCGTTGGCCTGTTTGACCGCTTCGATGTCGAACACGCCGCGCTCCATTTCCTGACGTATCACCTTGTTGCTGTCGCGCAGGTTCTTGGCGTTGGCGGTCAGCAATTCGTTGGTCAGGTCATTGGCGTCACGCACTGCGATTGCGGCCTCGGCCGAGCGTTGGATGGTGACGGCCTGCGCCAGTTGGGTTTCCCAAAGCGGCACGGTGTTGACCAGCGTCGAGTTGATTTTCGTCACCAGCGATTTGTCGTTTTCCTGTACCAGACGGATCGAGGGCAGCGATTGCATCGTCACCTGACGGGTCAGTTTGAGGTCATGCACCCGGCGCTCAAGATCGTCACGCGCGGCGCGCAGATCGCGCAATTCCTGCGCTTTCATCACCTGCTGATCCTCGGCCACGGCTTTGACCTCGGCCTCTTTCGCCGGAATGTCCTGCGAGTCGAGCTCTTTCAGCTTTTCCTCACCGGCGGCGATATACAGCGCCAGCTCGTCGTAGAAATTGAGCGTCTTTTCGTACAGCATATCAAGCGATTTGATGTCTTTGAGCAGCTTGTGCTCATGCGTCAATAGATTGTCGGTGACACGGTCGATCTGGCCCTGCACCTCTTCAAAACGCGCGGTGAACTTGGCAAACGGCGCGGCGCGGCCGAGCAGTTTTTCCCACCACGACCGGTCGCGGCGCACATCAAGCTCGTTGACGGAAAAGCCGCGGATGGTGGTGACAATACTGCGCAGGCTGTCGCCAGCGGGGCCGACATCCTTGTTGCGCACGTCCTGCAGCATCGCTTGGCTGATTTCCTGCAATTCCGCTTGGGCGGCCGAGCCGAACGAGACGATGGAATTGGTATCGTCCATGTCGATTTCGTCCATCCGCTGGCGGATTTCGCCACCCACCACCGGATCGGCCTGTTCCAACGACACAATTGCGTTGGCATCAACTGGTTCGGGCAGAACCATCGCACTTACTTGTTCAACCATTGCCAAATCCTGTTCGGCTCTCTCACGTACATTTTGCGACATGGGTTTCCCTTCCCCGTAAATACCGGTGTCGGCTCAGTCGAGCCGCACCCCTTCGCGCTGCAGCCTGTCGCGCAGCACGTCAATTTCAACTGTCAGATCGGTGTTGCTGTCGTCCAAAAGCTTGCGCGTTTTGGCAGCGTAATTCTCTTCTAGATCGGTCAGCAACATCAGATAATCCGATTTCGCCCCGGCATCGCGATTGCGGGCATAGATATCGGCAAACTTGATCGTCGCGTCGCGTGCCCCCATCAGATAAACACCGAGAAACTTGCGCGAGGCGGTGAGGTCGCGCGGGTCTTCCTCGACCGTGCGCAGCATGTCGCGCACCGATTGCTGAAACCGTTCAACGCGGGCCTCTAGGCGGGGGTCCTGCGCGCGGCGGATGGCGCCCATCATCGCGCTCAGATGCGCTTCGGCTTCATCAACCACGCGCGCCACACGGTCCTGTTGGAAATCGTCGATGCCCTCGAGCGATTTGTTTTTCAGCGGGTCGAGGCCGAAGGCGGTGACATGCAACGCCCCCGCAATCACGCCGTACAGCGCGCTGCCAGTGAGGCCGATGTCGTGGCTGAGACCGGCCAGCACCGTGCCGGCGCCAATCAGCAACGTGCCGAAAATCTTGCGCGGGATGGCCGGGCGGCGCGCGACCTTGCGGGCATGGTAGGCGGCTTCGGCCTTAAGCCCTTCGCGGGTGAGCCAGGCCGCCACCGTCCAGGTGCCAGCCCCGGCCAGACCCAGCGCCAGCGACTCGGGGCCCGCACCAAACGAGGTAAAGGCCAAAAGTGCGCCGGGGATGAATAACAGATTCGAGCGCGCGCCCGTGGGGCTTACCGTGATTTTGAGCGGAACAGCGTCATAGCCACCCTGAACCGGATCGCCGTCGGCCTCGCCTTTGGGGCTGTAGGTGCCACCGTATCGTTGTGCCATTACTCCGCCCCCAACCAGCCGGTCGCCACGCCCGACATCACCAAAAACAGACAGGCGTAGGCCACTTTTTGCACCCCGTTCAGCTTGCCCTTGCGGGCGGCGTTGCCGGTGGACCAGATGGCCACTGCCACGGCACCCACCGCAACGATCACCGCAGCCAATAACAGCAGCGTGACAATCCGGATCATCGGAAATACCCCTCAACTTCACAACCAAGATAGGCGATCAACCGCGCCATCGCTAGTGCCGTGCTGCAGTGCGTCGTTCCGCATTCAGCTTGCGCGTGTAGCCCGATTGCAGGATCTCGACGGCAAAAAGCACCAGAACGCTGAAGTAGAAGGTGGTTTTCGACATCGGAATGACTTCGTAGCCAAAGACCCGCAGCGCCAGCGCCTCATCATGCATCGCGTGGGCCGCCGCTTGACCGGCCTCGCCCAGAAGGACGACACCGACGATCAGCAGGATAAACAGGCCAAGCACCTCATACATCCGGTTTTTCTCAAGGAAACGCGTGACGCCGTCGGCCAGCACCAACATGGCTAGCCCCGACAGCAAGATCGCGGCGGCCAGGATCGGAAAGACATCGGTGATCGCAATCGCCGAGAGCACGGAGTCGAAGGAGAAGATCAGGTTCATCATCACGATCAGCGTAATCACCTGACCGGCCGATTTGCCGGGTTTGCCGTCAATATCTGTGTGCAGCTTCTCAATCGACAGCATGTGGCCGATTTCCTTGACCGCGGTGTAGATGATGAAAATACCGCCGATGATGAACACCAAAGTGGCAAAGTTCACGCCGCCGGTCAGGATACCCTCCCAGTTCAGGATCACGAAAGGCTCGCTCAGCCCATCGATCAGGCGGATCATCACGAACAACAGCACCACCCGAAGCGCGACGGCAATGATGATGCCCCAGAAACGCACGGCTTTCTGATGCGCCACCGGGGCGCGCTGGCTCTCGATCGAGATATAGAGCAGATTGTCAAAGCCCAAGACCGCTTGCAGAAAGCAGAGCATCAGGAGATTGCCCAGATTTTCGATCGTAAGAAGGTCGGCCATGTTGCTGAAATCCCCTTAAAAATACCGTTGTTTCTGCATAGCGCAGAGTTTCATGAAAGCACAACGACGGGCAGGGGGAAAAAGTTTCAGATAAGCTCAACCGTTACGTTTTCTCCGGGTGCGCTGAGGTTTTGGGCGGTCGGGCTTGGCCCCGTCGAGGCCAAGTTGATCGCGGATGATCTTGGCACGGATTTCTTCGACGGCCCCGGCTTTGAGTTCGCCCAATTGGAACGGACCATAAGACACGCGGATCAGGCGGTTCACGCTCAGGCCGACGCTTTCCATCGCGCGCCGGATCTCGCGGTTTTTGCCTTCGCGCAACCCGATGGTGAGCCAGGCGTTGGCGCCTTGCTGGCGGTCGATTGACACGATCATCGGCAGATAATCAGTGCCATCAACGCGCATGCCCTTGCGCAGCGGGTCGAGCAGGGCTTCCGACGGGCGGCCCTTGATGCGAACGCGGTATTTGCGCAGCCAGCCGGTCGAGGGCAGCTCGAGCCGGCGTTTGATGCCGCCATCGTTGGTCAGCAGCAAAAGCCCCTCGGAATTGAGATCGAGGCGGCCGACACTCACCACCCGTGGCATGTCTTCGGGCAGCTCGTCAAAGATCGTCGGGCGGCCTTGCTCGTCCTTGTGGGTGGTCACAAGACCGCTGGGCTTGTGATACAGCCACAGCCGTTCGGGCTCGGGGGCGTTAAGCGCCTTGCCGTCGACCTCGATCTTGTCGGCATCGGTGACGTTAAGCGCGGCGCGCGCGATGATCTCGCCGTTGACGCGCACTCGCCCGGCTTCAATCATACGTTCGGCTTCACGGCGCGAGGCGATGCCGGCCCGCGCAAGGACTTTGGCGATCCGGTCGCCTTCGGGAGTTTTCTGAACCATAACGCTGCGCATAGCCATTTTGCGCAGGTTTGGGAAGCGGACGGGGGCCGAATTGTCAACAATTCGGTGCCGATCCATTGATGGATCGGTCTTGGCCCAGTGGGCCGCGACGCGGGGAAAGACCGATCTGTCAACAGATCGGGACGATTTTGTTGACAAAATCGCTCTGCGCGCGAACCGGCGCTCGCCTCTTGCGCAAACGATGCGAAGGCGCGATGACCCCTGCATGAGGTTTCGTTCCCATATGACGGTCGCATTGGCCGAGGCCCGCGCCGCCGCCGCCCGCGGCGAGGTGCCGGTGGGCGCTGTCGTGGTGGCCCCCTCTGGCATGATCGTGGCCCAGGCCGGCAACCGCACGCGCGAATTGCACGATCCCACCGCCCATGCCGAGGTTCTGGCGATCCGCGCCGCTTGTGCCGCGCTGGGAACAGAGCGGCTGATCGGGCATGATCTCTATGTCACGCTAGAGCCCTGCGCGATCTGCGCTGGCACCATCGCCGCCGCCCGCATCGCCCGGCTGTACTACGGCGCGGCCGATCCCAAATCCGGCGGCACCGCCCATGGCGCGCGGGTGTTTGCCCATCCGCAGGCCCACCACACCCCCGAGGTCTATGACGGCATCGCCGCCGCCGAGGCCGAATCCTTGCTCAAATCGTTTTTCAAGGGACGCCGATGACCCGTCTGATCCTGCTTCACAAACCCTTCGGCGTGCTCAGCCAGTTCACCGACAAAGGCACCGAAGGCTCCACCCGGCCCACGCTGTCGGCTTATGTTGATGTGCCCGCGGTCTATCCCGCCGGGCGGCTGGATCGTGACAGCGAAGGGCTCTTGTTGCTCACCGATGATGGCCCCCTGCAACACCGCATTGCCCATCCCAACGCCAAGATGGCCAAGACATATTGGGTGCAGGTCGAAGGCCTGCCAGACGACGCCGCCCTCGACGCTCTGCGCAAGGGCGTGACGCTCAAGGACGGGCGCACAAGGCCTGCAAAGGCGCGGCTGATCAATGCGCCAAGCCCGCTGTTCCCCCGCGATCCGCCGGTGCGGTTTCGCAAATCAGTGCCCGACTGCTGGCTGGAGCTGACGATCACCGAAGGCAAGAACCGTCAGGTCCGCCGGATGACCGCCCATGTCGGCCACCCGACGCTGCGGCTGATCCGGGCACAGATCGGCGACTGGCATCTGGGCGGATTGCGCCCCGGCGAGTGGCGCGACGCCTGACCCCCGCGCGCCGAAGGGTCCGGGATGTGGGGCAAGTTTCAGCCCGACAGCCCCCAGCTAAGCCAACCAAGCCAGCGAAAACAGCGTCAGAACGCAGGTGTAGATCATCACTTGCGCAATGGCATCCGACCGTACCCCGTGCAACAGCGCCAGCGAAAAGGCCATGGCACCGGCGGGTGCCGCCGCGCCCAACAAAAACAGCGCATGCGCCGGATCATTGCCGGTCAACAGCCACAGCCCAAGGCCAACCGTCGCGGGAAAGACCACCAGCTTGATCAGGGTGAAACTCGCCGCCGCCCGGTCCAGCTTGAACGGCGTGCCCGACAGGGCCACCCCCAACGCAAACAGAGCCAGCGGGGCGGCCACCGCACCATTGAAATCGACAAAGGTCTGCACCGGGCCGGGGATCGAGACATCAGCCAGCCCAACGCCCATCCCCAGAATGATCGCCACCAGCATCGGCGTGCGCGCAATCGTGCGCAGAACGGTGCCCGGCGACACCCGGCCTTGCTCCATCAATTGCAACGCAATCATCGCGCCACCAAAGGTCACGGTTGCATCCAGCGTAATCAGGGTCGTGACCGGCAACACGTTTTCGCGGCCATAAAGCAGCACCGAAATTGGCAGCACATACAGCGCGTTATTGCCGAAGATGCCGGAAAACGCCAACAGCACCGACTCCCGTGCGCCCCGCTTGAACACCCGGTACGCCAGCCAGAAGCCGACAGCATAGATCAGCAGCTCCGCCGCGAGGTAAACCAGTGTCGGCACCGGCGCAAACGCGCGGATCGGGGCATTGGCAATCACGCCAAACAGCATGAGCGGCAAGAACACCGTCATCGCGATCCGGTTCACTAGCCGCGCTTCCGCAGCCCCCACAACGCCGAACCGGCCCATGACAAACCCAAGCGCCATGATCGCAAAAACCGGTAGGATCGGATCCTGCAAAACCGCGAGCGTGTCCACGCCCCGCTAGACCCACTTCGCCAACGGCGGCAGTGACATAAGCACCGCGTCAGCGTCATGCCCGGTGGTCAGTCCAAACTTGGTGCCACGGTCGTAAACAAGGTTGTATTCGGCATACAGCCCGCGATGGATCAGTTGCGCGTCCTTGTCCGCATCGGTGAACGCCATCCCCCGACGCTTTTCCACCAAAGGCAGATAGGCCGGAATAAAGGCACGCCCGATGTCCTGTGTCATGCGGAAATCCGCCGCCCAGTCACCGGTGTTGCGGTCATCCATGAAAATGCCGCCGACGCCGCGCGCGCGATTGCGATGTGGGATATAGAAATACTCATCCGCCCAGGCCTTCAGGCGCGGGTATTCCTCCACCCCATGCGGATCGAGATGCGCCTTCTGCACAGCGTGAAAATGCGCCGTGTCTTCATCATACTCAAGACAGGGATTAAGATCCGAACCGCCGCCAAACCACCAGGCGTGCGGCGTCCAGAACATCCGTGTGTTCATATGCACCGCCGGCGCATGCGGATTGCGCATATGCGCCACAAGGCTGATGCCAGAAGCCCAGAACCGCGGGTCTTCCTTCATGCCCGGCAGGCCTTTGCGCGCCGCCATCGCATTTTGCGCCGCCTCGCCCAACTGGCCATAGACGGTCGAGATATTGACGCCGACTTTCTCAAACACCCGGCCGCCGCGCATCACGCTCATCAGCCCGCCCCCGGCATCCGACCCGTCCTCCGAGGCGCGCTGGGTTTCTTTTACCTCGAACGCGCCCGGTGCCATGTCGGAAAACGGCCCGCTGTCGTGGCTTTGCTCCAAGGCGTCAAAGGCCGCAACAATGCCATCGCGCAGATCGCGGAACCACGCCGCTGCCTGTGCCTTTTGATCGCTGAATTCTGTCGACATGGCCTGTCCTCCTGCGCGGTCCCGGTCACTTCTTCTGTTTAGAAATACCTTCGGGGGTGAGGCCTTGGCCGAGGGGGCTGACAGCCCCCTTCACCCGCTGGCCGATTTCACGTACGCCCGCTCAATGCGCTGGCGAGGCCACGGGGTCAAGCAAGGTGCGGCCGCCGTCAACGGTCATGATCTGGCCGGTTACGAAACCAGCTCCCTCAGACGCCAGAAACTGCGCCGCTTCTGCCAGCTCCCCGGGGGCCGCGATCCGGCCCATCGGGGTGTGATCCTCGATTTCCGCGCGAAACTCGCGGTTGTCCTTCAACGCGCCTTTCAAACTGGCCGACATCACCGAGCCGAAGGCCACGGCGTTCACCCGGATTCGGCTGGGGGCCAGTGCCACCGCCAGCGAGCGGGTCATCTGATCGAGCGCTGCCGTCGACACGGAATAAGCCAAAAGCTCAGGGTGGGTGCGCCGCGCCGCGATGGACGAGACATTAACGATAGAGCCAAGCTGGCCTTCGGGCTGGTCTTCACCCTGTTTGATCATCCGGCGCGCCACCAGCTGTGACAGCCGCAAAGACGCCATAAGGTTCTGTTGCAAAAGGGTTTCAACCGATGTGTCGTCGATATCAAGCGGGTCAGACGTAAGGATCTGACGGCTGGCGTTCACCAGAATATCAACCCGGTCAAAGGCGTCGATGGTGGCCGACAGCAGGTTGGCCAAGGTCAGCCTTTCGCGCAGATCGCCGGCAAAATACCGTCTTGTGCTGTCGTCCGAGGCTTCGCCGATCTCATCCTTGAGCCGCGCCTCATCAATATCGGCAAACATCACGTTGGCACCCTTGTCGGCAAAGTGCCGCCCGATCGCCAGCCCAATCCCATTGGCGGCGCCGGTCACAATCGCAGTCTTACCTTCGATCGAGAAACCCATGTGTTGCTCCTGATTCTCTGTCTGTGAGACTAGCCAGTCTTACGGTTTGCTGCGAGTGGGACGTGTCGCCTTCAGGATCTTAAAGCGCGTGTCGCCTGCAATTTCCTCGACCTTGCCGAAGCCGGCTGCGAGCGTGGCCTCATACGGCAGATGGCGGTTGGCCACCATGACAAAGGTGCCGCCAGGGCGCAGGATGCGCCGGGCCGTGGCGATAAAGGCCTGCCCAAGTTCCGGCACCGCCTTGCGCCCTTGATGAAAGGGCGGGTTGCTGATCACCGTGTCGAACGCCAGCTTGGGCTGCCAGCGCGTGACATCGGCCCAGTGGAATCGCGCCCGTGGATCGGTCACATTATGGCGCGCACAGTCCAGCGCGCCTGCGTCGCTCTCGACCAGATGCAGCTCTTCGATCGCCGCGTTTTCAAGCGCGCGCGCAGCAAGATAACCCCAACCAGCCCCCAGATCCGCGACCAGTTTGCCCGGTTTGACCGGAAATTCCGCCGCGAGCAGTGCTGAGGCCGGGTCGATCCCATCGGCGGAAAACACGCCGGGCAGTGTGCGGAAGCCCTCAACCTCATTAGCGTCTGCGTGCCAGTCCGCAAAGGCAGGGGCCGAGGCGAACCAAAAGGCGCGCCCATGCGCTTTGGCCATTTGTCCAATGATATCAACACGGCTGCGGCAGGCTTTGAACAGGCTATCCACGCCATCCGTCTTTTGCCCGTCCACCAGAATCATCCCATCCGGGCAGGCCTTGACCGCATCCGCGATAAGCGCGCGGGCCTCGGCCTTGGCGCGCGGGGTGATCACGATGGCGGCGGCAAGCGGGCCGTCGGCCTTGGTGGTGCACTCGAATTGCGCGAGCGCGGCATGCATCGCGGCATCGCGGCTGATGATCTGCACCCGGTCACGGGGCAGGGCGCTCAGATCAGTGTCGGGGGTGGGGGCAAAGACGGCGATCCGGCCATCAGCGGGCAGCTCGGCCTCGGCCAGCGCTTGGGTCAATCGGGAAGGGGCCATGACAGTGCGGCGCGCGGGCGCCTATTCCTTTTCCATCGTGCATTGCAGCGGATGCTGATGCCTGCGGGCGAAATCCATGACCTGCGCCACTTTGGTTTCCGCGATTTCATGGCTGAACACGCCAACCACGGCGATGCCCTTTTTGTGCACGGTGAGCATGATCTCAAACGCCTGCGCGTGATTGAGGCCAAAGAACCGCTCAAGCACATGCACCACAAATTCCATCGGCGTATAATCGTCGTTCAACAACAACACCTTATACAGCGGCGGGCGCTTTGTTTTCGGACGGGTTTGCACCACGACGCCACTGTCGGGGCCGCCTTCTTTGTCTTGGGACACGACGGGCCGCGCCGCCGAAAGGGTCGATAAGGTCATATAAATCTATCGCGTCCAGCTAAAGTGCAGGTCCATTCCGGACCACTCTATATAACGCAGCGCGCGGCCGAGAAAAGAGGTCTCTGCGCCTTTATGGTCATCGGGGCCTTACTAGGGGGCGGTGGGCGGTGAAATATCAAGGGCGAGTCGTCTGCCACATTGCCGCCACAATCGACAGTCTTGCGGTGGGGCGGTCATGGCGCGCAATATGTGGTTAAGACGCGACTCATGATTCTGGAAATACCTTCTGGATTAAGGGTTTGAAGAGCGAAGTTCATATGCTACGCTATTCGCAATAATAAGCTGACCAGAAAACTGGCGGCACGAGGCAGAAGGCAGTTTATCGTGAAGGTTCGTAACCTGGAATCCGCCCGGTTGGGCGTGCTCATTATCGCATTGTTCTGGCTGTGTGTGGTGCTCCCGCTCAGCGTGGCGGCGGCCCCCTATGCCGCGATGGTCATGGATGCGCGATCTGGAAAAGTGTTACATTCCGAAAATGCCAACACCCGGCTGCATCCTGCATCATTGACCAAGATGATGACGCTGTATGTGGTGTTCGAGGCCGTGCAAAACGGCGAGATCAGCATGGATTCGATGGTCCAGATTTCGGCCAAGGCCGCCTCTGAACCGCCCTCGAAACTGGGGCTTAGGGCCGGGCAGCAGATCCAATTGCGCTATCTGGTACGGGCCGCGGCGGTCAAATCCGCCAATGACGCGGCCACGGCATTGGGCGAGGCGATCTCAGGCTCCGAGGCGGCCTTTGCGCGCCGGATGAATCGCACCGCCAAGGCGATGGGCATGACCCGGACGACGTTCAAGAACGCGCACGGTCTGACCGAGGCCGGCCACCTGAGCACCGCCCGCGACATGACCATTCTGGGGCGTCACGTGATCTATGATTTTCCGATGTATTACAATCTGTTCTCGCGCAAAACGGCAGACGCCGGCGTGCGCAATGTCAGCCACACGAACTCGCGCCTTTTGAGCAGCTACAAAGGCGCTGACGGGATCAAGACAGGCTATACGCGCGCCGCCGGGTTCAACCTCGTTGCCTCGGCCGAACAGGGGCAAGAGCGGGTTATCGCAACCGTTTTTGGGGGCCGTTCAACCACGACCCGTAACGCGCGGGTGGCGGAATTGCTCGATCTGGGCTTCTCTCGTTCGCCGACTCATGTGGCGCTCGCGTTGCCAAAACGGCCACGGTATCAAGGCAATGATGGGGCCAGCGTCGCTGTCGCTCTTGCCGATGCGTTGGATGAGCGTCCGGCCGCAGGAAAAACCGTCGCTGTGTTGCTCGCGGTGTCCAGCAGCATCCGGCCCAAACAGCGCCCCGGTGTAACAGCGAAAATGCCGGAAGAAAGCATTCTGGCCGCTGTGCAAGAGGGTGTGCTTGAAGCCGTCGCCGAGGCCACGGCCGAGAAAGTGGCGCGTGCGTCGCTGGTGGAGCAAACCGAGGTCGACAACCCGGCGGTCCGCCCCGAAGCGCGGCCCAAGGGGCTGCTGCTGGCGAGCGCCGGAGCGGTCAAGCCTTCTGCGCCGGACCCGGTTGTCCGTGAGCAGGTGCAAGAAATCATCACGCGTGTCTCCACCTCGGGTGGGCGGCATTGGGGCATCAACATTGGCCGGTATGGCTCTCAATTCGCTGCGGAAAAGGTGCTTTTGAAAACTGCGCTGACCGAGATGTCCACACTGGATGGCGCGCTGCGCAAGGTGGTAAGGCGCTCGTCCGGCTATGATGCGAATTTCATGGGGCTGAACCGGGAAACCGCCGATCTCGCCTGCCGTCGCCTGCAATCGCGCAATATCTCGTGCTTTATGATTGGGCCGTCCTGACGGCTGGCTGCCCTGTGGATAACCGTGGGGGTAACTCAGTTACTCTTGCGTGCTCAATATGATACTGTCCAATGCTGAGCTGACACGCGAAGGATGGCAGGCGAAGAGTGATATTCAACGCTATGCCGTCTGACGAGTTTACATAATCGAACATAAATTGCGCGATTACCCCCAGGGGCACCGGGTTTAAGTTGCAAATATCATATTCGGCTGGTTCTATCCACGCAGTGACGTGGTGGTAACGGGCAAAGTCTCGCCTCTATCAGGCAAGCCACTTCTGGACGTCGCTGCCGACAGCATCTGATACGGTTGCGAAGCCGTCAGCCTCTAGCCGTTGATCCAGCCCATTCACGATGTCCTGCACCAGCGACAGCCCACCGTACACCAAGGCGGTGTAGAGCTGCACAACCGACGCCCCGGCTTTGATCTTTTCATAGGCGTCTTCGGCAGAGGAAATCCCGCCAACGCCGATCAACGGCACGCTTCCCTCGGTCAGATCGTACAATTTCGCCAAAACGCGGGTGGATTTCTCGAACAACGGCGCGCCTGACAGGCCGCCTTGTTCCTCGCGGTGCTTTGAGTGCAGGCCCTCGCGCGACAGGGTGGTGTTGGTGGCGATGATTCCATCGAGGCCGGACAGCCGGGCCACATCCGCGATCTCGGCCAGTGCGGCATCGTCGAGGTCGGGGGCAATCTTGAGGAAAACCGGGATCGGCGCGGCCAAATCCGAGCGCGCCATCATCACACCGCCGAGCAGCGCCATCAGCGCCTCGCGCCCCTGCAAATCGCGCAGGCGTTCGGTGTTGGGCGAGCTGACGTTCACGGTCGCAAAGTCGACGTAAGGCCCGCAATGTGCCAGCACTTTGGCGAAATCTGCGGCGCGGTCTTCCGAGGTCTTGTTGGCCCCGAGATTGAGGCCGATCACCGGCCCCTGAGGCCGGGTTTTCAACCGTGCGCCAATGGCTTGCATGCCGTCGTTGTTAAAGCCGAACCGGTTGATTGCCGCCCTGTCTTCGGTCAGACGAAACAGCCGCGGGCGGGCATTGCCAGCTTGCGGCAGGGGGGTGGCGGCGCCGACTTCGACAAAGCCAAAACCCGCCTTGGACAGCCCGGCCAGCGCGGTGGCGTTCTTGTCGAATCCGGCGGCAAGGCCGACCGGATTTGGCAGCGTCAGCCCAGCCATTTCGGTGCGCAACCGGTCCGAGGTGAGCCGTCCGGGGGCGGGGGCGAGGCCCATTTGCAACGCCTTGATCGCCAAACCATGCGCGGTTTCGGGATCACAACGATAAAGCGCCTTGAGGCCGATCTGTTCCAGCAATGTCATGCGAAATCCTCGGGGAAAACATGGTGATCCTCAACCAGCGGCAGGTCACGGTGCCAAAGCACGTCTGTCATCCGTAACGCTCTGTAAAGGTGCGGGAAAAGCGCACCGCCTCGGGACGGCTCCCACGTCAAGGCATCTTCCATCGCATCAGACTCGCAGGCCAGCAGGACAAGGCCGGTCGCGCCGGCAAAATGCTTGGCGGCGGTTTCGCGCGCCTGTGCGGCGGTGGAAAAATGCACATAGCCATCGGCCAGATCGACCGGCGCGCCAGCGGTTTCGCCGTCACGGCGCAGGGTGGCCCATTCCTCGGCCCGGAAAATTTTATAGATCAGCATGTCCGCCGTATCCCGCGCGCGCGCCGCTGCGTCAAGGGGCCGTCTGCGTCACACGCCTGTCGTGAATTGCGGCGATGGATGCGCCTGTCGTTGCCGGGATCGGGCCTCCCTCAGGGTAAGCTTTGACAAGTCTTCGGTCCCGATGCAGCATCGCCATTATAAATACAACAGAGAGGGTTTCCCCATGTCGCTTCGACTTTTGACAAGTGCCGCCGCGCTCGCGCTGAGCGCCGGTGTCGCCAGTGCCGATTATTCGCTAACTATCTTGCACACCAACGATTTTCACGCGCGGTTCGAGCCGATCAGCAAATATGACAGCGGCTGTTCTGTCGAGGATGACGGCGAGGGCAAATGCTTTGGCGGGTCGGCCCGGTTGATGACCGCGATCAATGACGCCAAGGCGCGCAGCAACAATTGGGTGCTGGTGGATGGCGGCGATCAATTTCAGGGCACGCTGTTTTACACCTATTACAAAGGCAAGCTCGCCGCCGAAATGATGAACCAGATGGGCTATACCGCGATGACCGTGGGCAACCACGAGTTTGACGACGGACCCGAAGTGCTTCGCGGCTTTATGGATGCGATTGATTTCCCGATTCTGATGTCGAACGCCGATGTGTCGGGCGAGCCGCTTCTCGCGGATGCGCTGATGAAATCGACGGTGGTCGAGCAGGGCGGCGAAAAGATCGGCTTAATCGGCCTGACGCCGCAAAACACCGATGAGCTTGCCAGCCCCGGCCCGAACATCGTTTTCACCGATCCGTCGGATGCGGTGCAGGGCGAGGTCGACAAGCTGACCGAGATGGGCGTGACCAAGATCATCGTGCTCAGCCACTCGGGCTATGGCGTGGATCAGACGGTTGCGGCCAATACCACTGGCGTTGACGTGATTGTTGGCGGGCACTCGAACACCTACCTCGCCAATGGCGATGAGAATGCCGATGGTCCGTATCCGACCGTGGTGAATGGCGTGCAGATCGTGCAGGCCTATGCCTATGGCAAGTATCTTGGCGAGCTGAACGTCACCTTTGACGACGCCGGCAATGTCACCGAAGCCTCGGGCAATCCGATTGTGATGGACGCCTCTGTCATGGCCGACGAAGCGGTTGCGGCGCGCATTGCCGAAGCGGCGGCTCCGTTGGAGGAAATCCGCTCGAAGGTGGTGGCCCAAGCGGCTGAGCCGATTGAGGGCGACCGCTCGGTGTGTCGTGCGATGGAATGCCCGATGGGCAACCTGATTGCCGATGCGATGCTGGACCGGGTGGCCGATCAGGGCGTGCAGATTGCCATTCAGAACGGCGGCGGCATTCGTGCCTCGATTGACGCGGGTGAGGTGACGATGGGCGAGGTGCTGACGGTGCTGCCGTTCCAGAACACTTTGTCGACCTTTCAGGTGACCGGGGCCACGATGGTGGCGGCGCTGGAAAACGGCGTAAGCGAAGTGGAAGAGGGCGGCGGACGCTTTCCGCAGGTGGCGGGGATGACCTTTGCGTTTGACGCGTCGAAACCGGCGGGCGAACGGGTGTCAGACGTCATGGTCGGCGGCGCGCCGATTGAGGCCGAGACGGTCTATGGCGTGGTGTCCAACAACTATGTGCGCAATGGCGGCGACGGCTATAAGATGTTCCGCGACGCGATGAACGCCTATGATTACGGCCCCGATCTGGCGGATGTGACGGCGGAATTCCTGGCCGCGCAAGGCCCGTTCATGCCCTACACCGACGGGCGCATCATGGCGAAATAAGCGATGGGGGCGGCGCTGTTGGGGTGCCGCTCCTTGCCCCCCTCTTGCGGGGGTGTTTTGTTTCGGCGAAACTGCGGCGATGGACCATCCTTTGATTGATCTGATCACCGCGCGTATTCGCGAAGCCGAGGCGGAGGGCGCGTTTGACAACCTGCCTGGCGCGGGCAAGCCTTTGCCCGCCTGTGACGATCCCGAGAATGCGCTGCTGAACCGGCTGGTGAAAGAGAGTGGCGGGGTGCCGGAGTTTGTCAGCCTGTCGCGCGAGCTTGCGCGGTTGCGCGAAGAGCTGCGGGAGACCGGCGATCGGACCCGGCGGCAGGAAATTCTGAAAGAGATGTCGTTGATGGATGCCCGGATTGAAATGGCACGTCAGGCCTATCGGTAGGGGAAATTCCATTGATGGAATTTGCAAATTCCATTGATGGAATTTCCGTCGCGCCAGGCCGGGGTTGAGAAACCTTGACTGACAGGGCAAACCTGCGGGGCAACGGCGGCACAGGGCAGGGATATGGTCACGGTCAAGGAACATTACGAAGCCTATCCCTATCCCGAACGCGACCCCGAGGACGAGCGCAGGCGGCTGATCACCGGATCGCCGTCGCATCCGGTCGAGCTTGATCACTACCTTTTTGCCGGCACGCGCGACTGGAGCCGCCCTTTGCGGGTGCTCGTGGCCGGGGGCGGCACCGGCGACGGGCTGATCCAACTGGCGCATTATCTCAAACTGGCGGGGCATCCGCATGAGATCACTTATGTCGATCTCTCGACAGCCTCGCGCGCTGTGGCCGAGGCGCGGGCCAAGGTGCGCGGCATCACCTCTGTCACCTTCCACACCGGCAGTCTGTTGGATGCGGCCAATTACGGCCAGTTCGATTACATCGATTGCTGTGGCGTGCTGCACCATTTGCCCGATCCGGATGCCGGCTTTCGCGCGCTGCGGGCGGCTTTGGCCCCCGGTGGTGGCATGGGCTTCATGGTTTACGCACCCTATGGCCGCTCCGGGGTTTATCCGCTGCAAGAGGCGTTTGGCGCACTGTTTGCCGATCTGCCGCCGAAGAAACGCCTGAAGGCGGCGAAGGCGGCGTTTGATGCTTTGCCTGCGGGCCATCCGTTCAAATGCAACCCGCATCTGAGCGATCACCGGGCGTCGGACGCCGGGTTCTACGATCTGCTTTTGCATGGGCAGGACCGGGCGTATGACGTGGCCGCTTTGGTAGGCACGCTTGGGCGCACCGGCTGGGCGTTGCGCTCTTTCACCACGCCCGGCGCGTATGACCCTGCGCGGTTTGCGTCTGTTCCCAAGGGGATGGACGCCGTTTCACGAATGGCGCTGGCGGAAAAGCTGTGCGGATCGATGCGGCTGCACACCGCCTATGCGGTGGCTGAAGGCGACGCGGGGCATTTGGCTGATGGCATCTCGCCCGGTTTGGTGCCGCATCTGATCGGCGTGGCGCCTGCCGCTTTGGCCAAAGCGGTGGCTGAGGGGCGTGAGGTGCCGGTGAAGATGGGCGGCGAGCGGATTGCCCTGAAGCTGCCGCGTGAGTTGGCCGGGCCGCTGGCGCTGGTGAACGGCAGGCGCAGCTTGGGCGAGATTGCGAAAGCGGCAGGCATCGAGCAGGCCCGGTTTACCAAGCTCTGGCCGCGCGGGGCCGAGAAACTCAGCGCTTGGGGCTTGCTTCTTTATTCTGGCTTTTTACGCTAGCGCCCATGTGCGGCCGATTTGCAGTCACCCTTCCGCCCGACGCTATGGCGCAGCTGTTCGCAGCGACGCCCGCGAATGATTTGCCCGTGGTGCCCAACTATAACGTCTGCCCAACGACCCTGATCGCCACAGTGCGTACAGGCGATACGGAGGATATGGGGCGGCAGCTTGTGCCGATGCGCTGGGGGTTTGTGCCGCATTGGTACAAGACGCCCAGCGACGGCCCGCTGTTGATCAACGCCCGCGCTGAAACGCTTGCCGAGAAGCCGGCGTTTCGCGCGGCCTGTCGGGCGCGGCGCTGTTTGATCCCCGCCAGTGGCTTTTACGAATGGACCAAAGACCCCGAGGGCAAGCGCCTGCCGTGGTACATTCGCCGCGCCGACGGTGCGCCGCTGCTGTTTGCCGGGATCTGGCAGGATTGGGAGCGGGACGGCGAGGCCCTGCGCACCTGCGCGATTGTCACCACCGGGGCCAACACACGGATGCAAGAGATTCACCACCGCATGCCGGTGATCTTAGAGTCTGACGACCTACCGCTCTGGCTTGGCGAAGCGGGCAAGGGCGCGGCCAGCCTGATGCAGGCGGCGGACGACGAGGTGCTGGAATTTTACCGCGTCGATCCCGAGGTCAATTCCAACCGGGCGCAGGGCGACGCGTTGATCGCGCCGCTTGGCCGCGACGACAGCGCCGCTACCTGATCCAGACGCGGGCGTAGGGGGGCAGGGGGATGGTGCCGTGGCCATCGCCCACCTGCGACTGGCTGAGCGTGTCAAACAGCTGCGTTGCGCCCTGATCCACCACCCAGCCTGTCGGAACAGATTGCCAAGCTTCGGTGAAGTTGAACAGGCACACTAGGCTGCCCGTGGGCGCGCGGCGGGCAAAGGCAAACAGCGCCGATTGGCCGGGGTGCAGAACATCGGTGGCAAAGCCTGCGTGCAGTTCGGGCGTGTCGGCGCGGCGGCTCAGGATATGCTTGATCCCGGCAAACACCCGTCCCGCCGCGCTTTCGGGGGCGGTGCGCGACACCTCGACCCGGTCCCAGTCCATCACCGGGCGATGCAGCCAGCGGCTGTCTTGGGCGTGGGCCGGGACGTCGTGATAGCCATAATCGTTCAACAGCGCGATCTCATCGCCCATATAGATCAGCGGCACGCCGCCATAGGCCGCAATCAGCGCGTGGCCCATCAGCATCCGCTCTACCCCCAGCGCGAGGTCCTGCGGATCGCCACTGTCGCCGCCGCGTTCCAGCCCACAAAGCGAGGCAGTGGTGCCGCTGTTGCGTTTGTCGCCGGTGTCGGGGTTGTGCTGAAACAGTTCGCCCACGGCGAAAGAGCCGGGAAAGGTGCCCTGGTAGAAATCCGCCAGAAACTGCCGGTGCAGAAAGCCATTTGCGCCGATGGTGGCGGCGTCTTCGTCGGTGACGGCCCAGCCGATATCATCGTGACAGCGCAGATAGGTGGCATAGGTCGCATTGGTCAGCGACGGCGGGAAATGCGTGGCCATCACATGGCGCATCAGCCGGGTATCGCGCGCCGCCAAAGCCGACCAGAACTGCACCATCAGCGAATTGTGATAGGCGAGGTTGCCCTCTTTGCCGTCATGTTCGCCCCGGCCCAGATAGGGCAGCATTTCGCCGGGGCTGACGATGGCCTCTTCGAGGTGGATCACCGCAGGCGCGGCAATGCGGGTGGCGGCGCGCAGGGCCTGCAACAGCATGTGCACCTCGGGTTCGGACTGGCATTTCGTGCCCATCCGCTTCCACATAAAGGCCACGGCATCCAGCCGAAGCACATCGACGCCTTTGTTGGCAAGAAACAGCATGATCTCGAGGATCTCGATGAAAATCTGCGGGTTGGCCCAGTTGAGATCCCACTGGTGTTCGTTGAACGTGGTCCAGACCCAGCGCTCGATATCGTCGTACCAGGTAAAGCTGCCGGGGGCGGTGTCGGGGAAAATCTCGATCAGGTTGCGCTCGTATTGCCGCGGCAGGGTGTCGTCTTCGAACATCAGATAATAGTCGCGGTAGGCCGGATCATCGGCACGCGCCTTTTGCGCCCAGTCGTGTTCCTTGGCGGTGTGATTGACCACCATATCGACGCAAACGCTTATGCCTCGGGCGCGGCAAGCGGCGGTGACGGCCTCGAAATCGGCCATGTCACCAAGGCTGGGATTGATCGCGCGGTAGTCCATCACCGAATAGCCGCCGTCATTGTCGCCGGGGCGCGGCTTGAGGCAGGGCATGAAGTGGACATAGGTGATGCCGAGTTCTGCGAGGTAGTCGAGCTTGTCGATCACACCGCGAAAATCACCGGCAAACCGGTCGACGTAAAACACATAGCCGTTCATCGCGGGCCGCTGGAACCAGTCCGGCTCGAGATCGCGGATCATGTCGAGCCGTTTGAGCGCGGCAGGCCGCTCCATCGCGCAGCGCCGCAGCGTGTCGTTCAGCGTCTTGGTGAAGCGGTCGAAATCGGGGTGGGTGCCGTACAGCCGGGTCAGCATCGACCAAAGGTCATCATAGCTGCGGGCATAGCGCAGATCAAAGACTTGGGAATCGTTGATCGCTGTGTCGGAAAAATTGTCGCTCATGCTGTCCCCCAAGTCCCGAATGCGCTTCTTGGCTTTGACTGTGCCCTAGTTGCGGTGGTTTCTCAATATCAAAGCGCTTTGGTAGGTTACACAATATGCGCGCGGCTCTGTCCGAGACCCTGCACCGGTGAATTGGGTTTCAATAAACTCGCATGATCCTGTTGACCTGTCGGCGGGGTTGAATTACTCACCGTTTTTGCCGAGCGGGCGTTGTGTAATGGTAAGACCTCAGCCTTCCAAGCTGATGATGCGGGTTCGATTCCCGCCGCCCGCTCCAAAACTTCCCTGATTTAGCAACGGCACGACCGCATCGCTTTGCGGACAGCGTGCTGTAATAGCGTCTCGCGCTGTCAAAGCGGCGCCTGCAATCTTGCCAGGGAAAGACGCCGCCACCCGTGTTGGGTGGCGACGCCAAGGTTTAGCTTGCGGTTTAGGCGACCGACCAGCGCTCCATCCAGCGTTCGCCGTCTTGGTCAAAGTTCGACGCGAACTCGCCATGCACAACGCGGCTAGAAGTGGCGAAGGCCCAGTTGGCGAACATCGGCAGCACCGTACCGCCATCTTGCGACACGATCTGCTGCATCTCGCCGTACATCTCGCGGCGCTTGGCCTCGTCGAGTTCAGCACGGGCCATAACCAGCAATTCGTCGAACCGGTCGCTTTTCCAGAAGCTGTCGTTCCACGCCGCACCGCCGCCATACGCGGTGGTAAAGATCTGGTCCTCGGTCGGACGCCCGCCCCAGTACACCGCCGAGAATTCGTGCTTCATCCAGACATCAGCCCAGTAGCCATCGTTGGGCACCCGATTGGTGTCGATGGTGATGCCCGCGTCGGCTGCCGAGTTCTGGTACAGGGTGGCGGCATCGACGGCACCGGGGAAGGCGGCATCCGCTGCCGACAGCCGTATGCTCAGCCCGTCAAGACCGGCCTCTTTAAGGTAAAACTTGGCCTTGTCGGGGTCATACGGCGTTTGGGCAAGATCGGCATTGTGGAAGCGATAGCTTGGGCCGATGGGTTGGTCATTGCCGACGGTGCCGTGGCCAAACAGGATCTTCTCGACCAGCTCCTCGCGATTGATCGCGTGCTTCAGCGCCAGGCGCACGTTGAGATCATCAAACGGCGCAACATCGGCGCGGGCGGCAAAGCTGTAGTATTGCGGACCGGCGATGGAGTGGATCGAGATGTTGGGATTGCGGCCAAGCAGCGCCACGGTCTTGAGATCAAGCTTGTCGATCGCATCCACTTCGCCCGCCGCAAGAGCGGTGGTGCGGGCGTTTACGTCGACGATGGACAGCATCTCGACCGACTGAACAAAGCCGCGATCCTGGTTCCAGTCGTTGTCGAACCGCTCAAGCTTGGCGACGACACCGGGATTATACTCGGTCATGCGATAGGGGCCACAGCCGTCGCCCGAGCGCCAGTCAATGCCGCCAGCGCCATCCGACGGACAGATCGCAAGGTGGTAATCGGTGAAGATGAAGGGGAAGTCGGCGCTGCCGGATTCCAGCTCGAACACCACCGTATCGTCACCCTCTTTGGTGATCGAGGAGACGGGCGCAACAAGCGGTTTGGCCGCCGAGGTCGAATCGTCGCCGCGGTGATAGTTGACCGAGTCGATCACATCATCGAGCGTGACCGGCTTGCCGGAGTGGAAGGTCATGCCCTGGCGGATCTTGAAGCGCCAGGTTTTGGCGTCCGGGGTGGCCTCCCAGCTTTCGGCGACATCCGGTTCGGCCGAGCCGTCGACAGCGACTTTGGTCAGGTAGCCGTTCATGCCCAGCGACAGCGCGATGGAAAAGCCGTTGGTCCATGTTGCGGGGTCAAGCGTGTCACCGGATTGGCCGTGGCCCTTGGCCACCCGCAGCGAACCGCCGCGTTTCTGTTGCGCGCGCGCCGGGGTAAGGCCCCAAAGCGTGCCGGTCGCGGCAAGCCCGGCAACAGCCGCGGTTGAGCCGATGAATGAACGGCGTGTTGGTCCGCCGGGTCGATTTGTTTTTGTCATTTGGCCTAAGCCTCCCTGTTTTCGTGATTTTGGCGCAGTGGCCGCACCTGAACGCTCCGCTTATGTGGGCACAGGCTGCCCCCTTTCGGAGCGTCGTGCGGACGTGCACGGATCGGACTGGCCCTTGCGGGCCAGACCGTCCTTGCGCCCACAGTGCTGCGTTTTTGCGGGGCGATCAAGCCGATGCGGCCGGATGCGCCGCAGTTTGATGAAACGGGCCGGCGTGGGGGGCGGCACAAGAGGAGGCTCTGGCGCCTTGGCATTGACGGGGCGCGGCGGGCGCGGCAGCGCCTCGGTTGGCCGCCGCCCGCGCCAGATTTGCGCCGTTTTGACAGCTGGCTTTGAGAAAACCGGTTTCTGCGCAATACTCGTGGTCTTGTTTCAGGAGAGTGCCGGATGCGTCTTTTGTCTTGGCTTGGGGTTTGCGTTCTTCTTATCGCGGCGGTGCCTGCCTTGGCTGCAAAGCGGGCGCTGGTGATTGGCAATGCCGCGTATCTTGAACTTGATACCCTGCGCAACACGATTGGCGACGCCGAAGGATATGCCGGGGCGTTCCGGGATCTGGGGTTTGATGTCACCTTTCTGAGTGACCTTGATGAGGTGGCGCTGGAAGCGGCGGTTGTGGGGTTCGTGGATGGCATTGCCCCGGGGGATGAGGTGGCCTTTGTCTATGCTGGCCACGGGTGGAGCGCGGATGGCGTGAACTACCTGATCCCCACCGATGCCCCGGCAAATGGCTCGGTTCGGCTGCTGTCGCGCCGGTCACTGCCGCTCAAGAACGGCGCTAATGGTGTGCTTGATGACATTGCGGCGCAGGGGGCGGCGCTGAGCCTTGCCATCATAGATGCCTGCCGCGACAACCCCTTTGCCAGCCCCGGCACCCGAAGCGCGGGGGCCAGCCGGGGACTGGCGCGCATAGAGCCGGTGCAGGGGTCGTTTGTGATTTATTCCGCGGGCGAGGGGCAGACCGCGCTGGATGGGTTGCTTGCGGATGGGCCGGAGCAGCGGTTCTCGGTGTTCACGCGCAACTTTCTGCCATTGCTGACCTCGGATATGTATCTTGAGGATGCGGTGTTTGAGGCGCAGGAGCGCACGGCCCAGGATGCGCGCAGCCAGGACCATCTGCAAATTCCTGCGGTGTACCGGCAAAAGCTGGGCAAGACCTGCCTCAAGGCGCGCTGTGGCCAACGGCCTGTGCCCGAGTTTGCGCCGGTCGCGGTGCCTGCTCCGCACACCGGGCCGCGCCAAGGGTGGACCCATCGGATTGAGTTTGCCCACGGCACGCGAGGCCAGGTGCGCGATATCGCCGTGCATCCCGTGCATGACGAAGTGGCGGTACTGCTGTCGAGGTCCGGCGATGAGAGTTCGGACCGCGAGGCCGAAATCCTGTATTTCGGGCGCGATGGCTCAGCTTTATGGACGGCCAAGCTGGTGAGCCTTGGTGCCGCCAAGTTGACCTTTCAAGGCGACCGCATGCTTGCCCTCGGCGAGGACGGCCTGCAATGGCTGGATCGTGGCGGGCGCGTGGTTGAGGTTTTGCGCTTCAGGGACGGCAAGGCGGCGCATGTGTCGCAAATGAAGCTGATCGGCCCGACCACGCTGCGGGCGTATGGCGAAATCCGACAGGGCGACGAGAGGATGGAGGACCGGGTGTTTGACATCGACACCGAAACCGGCCTGATCTCGGACCCGGTGTTCGCGCCAACAGAGGATTTGTATCACGATAGCGTGCGGATTGCGCAAACCGGTCACTTTCTGGCGGTGGTGCCGACCCGTGCGGCGGAAGACCCGTATAAACCGCTGGAAAACGATGGGATTTATGGCCCCGACGGCACACTTTTGCGGCTTATCGCCGTGACTGAAAAGTCTTCGATTGGCGTGACCGCATATGGCCAGGTTGCGTTGGGATGGACGGAGCCGGTATTCGACATTTGGGCCGAAGTGTTTTTCCTTGCCAGAGGCATTAACTACTGGCTGCACTTCACCACCTGGGCCGGAGAACTGCACTCTGTTCTGGTCCGGCACGTGCGCGATACCAGCTTTCCCTCGGCTGTGTTGTCCGACGGTGGGGCAATGATATCGGTGCTGATGACGAAGTTTGACGCACCCGATCTGGAGCTTCTGACCTTTGATGCCAAATCACACGTTTTGTTGCACCGATCGCAATTGAAAGCGCCCGAGCGCCGGATGATCAGCCCCAACATCGGTGCCCATTTCAGCGATGGTGGGACGGTGTTCAATATGCTTCGGTTCAACTTGCGCGGGGCAAGCCGCGCGCGGCCGGATATGGTGATGTTGTTTGCCACCGGGGCCGATGGCACCATCCCAGAGGAGGGCGCGGCGAAATAGCCAGCTTGCCCCTTTGGGCCGCATTCCGTACACCCCGCACACAGACGTGTAGGAGAGGCATATGCCGCGAGGAATGGGTCAGCCGCAAGAAGAGCGGGACAAATCAAAACGGATCGGCGCGCTGGGCGCATTGTGGCCGTTTTTGCAACCCTATCGGCTGCTTGTTCTGGCTTCAATTTTGGCGCTGGTGCTGACGGCGGGCATTTCGCTGACTTTGCCCTTGGCCGTGCGCCGGGTGGTGGATAATTTCGGCGCGGAAGACGGCGCTTTGCTTGATCTCTATTTCAGTGCCGCGCTGGGGATTGCCGCGCTTTTGGCGGTGGGCACGGCGCTGCGCTATGCGCTTGTCACGCGGCTGGGCGAACAGGTCGTGACCGACATTCGCAAGGCGGTGTTTGACCGGGTGATGGGCCTGTCGCCCGCGTTTTACGAGAACATCATGACCGGCGAGGTGGTCAGCCGGATCACCACCGACACCACGCTGATCCTGTCAGTGATCGGCTCGTCGATTTCCATCGCGCTGCGCAACGTGTTGATCTTTATCGGCGGCATGGGGCTGATGCTTTTAACCTCGCCCAAGCTGACCGGGCTGGTGCTTTTGCTGGTGCCTGCCGTGGTGGTGCCGATCCTGACGCTGGGGCGCCGGCTGCGGGTGCTGTCGCGCGAAAATCAGGATTGGATCGCGGCCTCGTCGGGCAGCGCCTCTGAGAGCCTGACAGCCGTGCAAACCGTGCAGGCCTTTACCCACGAAATCCTGACGCGCCGCGCCTTTTCCGACATCACCGACAAATCGCTGGATGCCGCCAAGCGGCGGATCACCACGCGGGCGCTGATGACGGCCATCGTGATTTTCCTCGTGTTCACTGGCGTGGTCGGTGTGCTGTGGATTGGCGCGCGCGATGTGCGGGCAGGCGGCATGAGCGCCGGGAGCCTTGTGCAATTTGTGATCTATTCGGTGATGGTGGCGGGTTCTGTTGCCGCCCTGTCCGAGATTTTTGGCGAGCTGCAACGCGCCGCCGGGGCCACCGAACGGCTGGTCGAACTGCTGCACGCCGAGGATGCGGTGAACGACCCCGATACGCCGCTGCCGCTGCCGGCCAATGTCACCGGGGCGATTGCCTTTGAGGACGTCACCTTTACCTATCCGCAGCGCCCGAATGTCTCGGCGCTTGACCACGTTTCACTGACTATCGCGCCGGGGGAAACTGTGGCGCTTGTCGGTCCGTCTGGGGCGGGCAAGACCACGATCATCCAGATGCTGCTGCGGTTCTATGATCCGGCTTCGGGGCGGATCACCTTGGACGGCGTCGACATTGCCGGGATGCGCCGCGATGCATTTCGCCGCGCGATTGCGCTGGTGCCACAAGACCCGGTGATCTTTGCCGCCACGGCGCGCGAAAACATCCGCTTTGGCCGACCCGAGGCCAGTGACGCCGAGATCGAAGCCGCCGCCCGCGCCGCCGCCGCGCATGACTTTATCAGCGCGCTGCCAGAGGGCTATGACAGCGGCTTGGGCGAACGCGGCGTGATGCTCTCGGGTGGTCAGAAACAGCGCGTGGCGATTGCCCGCGCCATCCTGCGCGACGCGCCGGTGCTGCTGTTGGACGAGGCGACAAGCGCGCTTGATGCCGAAAGCGAACGCGCGGTGCAAAGTGCGGTCGATGCGCTGTCACGCGATCGCACAACGATCATTGTGGCGCACCGCCTTGCGACGGTGAAAAAGGCCGACCGCATCGTGGTGATGGACCAGGGGCGCATTGTTGCCGTGGGTCCGCATGATGAATTGGTGGCGCAAGACGGGCTGTATGCCCGTCTTGCACGGATGCAGTTCACCGACGGGATCGCGGCGGAGTAGCCTCCTAAACCTCGGCCAGCGCGGCGGAAATATCGATCAGCCCCGCGCCGGTCGCCCCATCCTTGCCCGCGCTGGCCGGCACGCCGCCATCCGATTGATTGCTGGCCGGGCTGGCATGGCCATCAACCACATCGCGCGATGTCTTGTTAAACACCTGCTTGATGTCCTCCGCGCTTAACCCCGGATTTTTCTGCAACAGAAGCGCGATGGCCCCGGCCAGTTGCGGCGCGGCGGCCGAGGTGCCGCTGATCACCGCCCAGCCATCGGCGCGGCCGGTGCCGTCGGCGTTTTGCCGGTCGGTCTCACACTCGGGCTGCACCGGCAGCATGATGTAATTGGCCCCATTGGCCGCCATCCCCACCAGCCCGCTGGCATCGGGCACATGCCGCCCCGGATAGATCCGCGAGGTAAAGGCGCTGGCGTAATCCGAGGCCTGCATCGCACCGTTCTGCGCCACATACACCCCGCCCGCCGAGATCACCTCGGGCATCATGCCGGGAAAGGCGACATGGCCGTTGCCCGCCGAAAACACCACGATGGTGCCGCCTTGGGTGATTGCCTTGATCTCGGCCTCCATCGCGCGCAGCGAATTGGGCAAGCGGTCAAGATGGTTGCGCGACCCCGGCTGTGTCAGGTCAAAGCCAAGGCTGATCGAGATCACCTGCGGATTGTGCAGCATCGCGGTTTGCAGCCCCTCAAGGATGGTCGCACCTTCGGCGGGGAAATTCTCGTTATCAAGCTTGATGCCGGTGAATTCCACATCCGGCGCCATCGCCAAAAGATTGGCGGATTCCGCCGTGCCGTGGCCGTTGCCGTCCATCTCGACATCCGTCGCACCGGGGGCGAGCACCGATTTCGTCAGGTAGCCGCGTTCCTTGAAATAGGCGTGGCTCTGGGCAAAGCCGCTGTCGATCATCGCCACCCGCACGCCTTTGCCGGTGATGCCGCCCCGGTGCGCGGTGTCGGCGTTCAGCAGCATGGTGACATCGCCGGGCACCCGCAGATGATGATAGCTCACATCCGGCGGCAGCGCCGAAGTCGGACCGGGAAACCGCGAGTTCATGTAGATGTGGGGCCACTGGATATAGGCGTCGTCGATCATCGAGGAGAGGTCTTCGCGCGGGTTCCAGTCGGCCCCGTCACCGGGGAAATAAAACGCATTGGCCTGCCGCTTTTCGCCCTCGGAAAACGGCAGCTTCTTACGTTCGAGCTGGGTGCCAAAGATCTCTTCGTATTGCTTGCGGGTGCAGCGGGCGTTGATCGAGAATTCACCGGTGCCGGTGATCTCAAACCCCATGCGCGCCAGCTTGGCCTTGGTGTCCTCGACATGGTTTTGATCGGGGCGCATCTGCGCCAGCGTGGTGGTGGAAATTGCGCCGGAAAAGGCCACAGGCCCTTGGGCGATTTCCTTGCCCGGCAAAGTGATCGCCACGCGCACCGTGTCAGATGCCTTGCGACGGGTGAATGATTTTTCGACGGACTCCGACATCGCGGTTTCTCCCGTTAATAAATAGATGCACTAAAAAGAATCAATTAAAGCGTGCTAAATACACGCAATGATTGTGCATCCAAACGGGATTTCAGTCAAACACTGCCGCGAAAGTGCCGGGCTGTGGGGGCAACCGAGACGTAATCGACAAACGGCGCGATTTCGTCTGGGATCGAGATTGGCGGCTCTGTCTCGGGGCCGCTGGCCCCAACCGCGTCAGCCGTGCGGGGCAGGGGCTGGTCCTGCGTCGCGCTTTGGAACACCTCGTCAAAGGCCTCCGCGCTGGCGGTAAAGGACAGAGTGACCAGACCCGAGGTTGTCGGCTCCACCCCGTAGCGGGACAGGAAATCGGTGATCCGATCACGCGCCGTGTCTGATGTGCCGTCCGTTGTCAGTCCGATGACAAACTTAACCATGGCAGTGCCCTCCTGGCCGATGCGCGGCCCTGTCCCTTTGAGTCTCGGGCGCAAAGGGCAAATTTCAAGGGGCAGGCGGCGATTTCGGGTGTATTCTACGTAACGTCGCGGGGGTGCCTACCATGCGTCACACTTGCGTGCGATACTGATCCCTCGCATCGTGGTGCCAGGGACAAGCCTGCTGAGACGGGCCAGGGAGAGAAAGATATGGGATTTGCATCGCTCGCGGACCGCGACGCCATCGAAAACGAAATGCCGTGGGAAAACCGGGACTTGCCGGTTACGATCTACGGGTTTCTGGACCGGGTAAAGACCCGTTTCCCCAACCGGCCTGCGATCAGCTATCAGTTGATGTCCGGGGCCAAGGACCCGGCGCAGACGATCACATGGTCAGAGTTGCACGCCAAGGTCTGTCAGGCGGCCAACCTGTTTCGCAGCCTCGGCATCAAGGAAGATGATGTCGTTGCGTTTGTCCTGCCCAACTGCCTTGAGACCTCCTATGCGCTGTTTGGCGGCATGGTTGCGGGGATCGTCAATCCGATCAACCCGCTGCTCGAGCCCGAACAGATCTCGGCGATCCTGCGTGAAACCAAGGCCAAGGTTGTGGTGACGCTGAAAGCCTTTCCCAAGACCGACGTGGCGCAAAAAGTGGCCGAGGCGGTGGTGGATGCGCCCGGCGTGACCACCGTGCTTGAGATCGATCTCAACGCCTATCTGACGCCGCCCAAAAGCTGGATCGTGCCGTTGATCCGGCCCAAGAACCCGGTAAGCCACAACGCCACCGTCAAGAATTTCGTCACCGAAATGGCACGTCAAAAGACGACGCTGGCGTTCGAGGACATTCAGAAAGACCGCGTTGGCGCCTATTTCCACACCGGCGGCACCACGGGCATGCCCAAGGTCGCACAGCACCTTTATTCCGGCATGATTTACAACGGTTGGCTGGGCAATCGGCTGCTGTTTGATGAGACCTCGAACATCATGTGCCCACTGCCGATGTTCCACGTCTTTGCCGTGCATGTGATCCTGATGGCGGCAGTCAGTTCGGGCGCGCATGTGGTCTTTCCCACGCCGCAGGGCTATCGCGGCGAGGGCGTGTTTGACAACTTCTGGAAGCTGATCGAACGCTGGCAGATCACCTTTATCATCACCGTGCCCACTGCCGTTTCGGCGCTGATGCAGCGCCCGGTGGATGCCGATATTTCCTCGGTCAAAACCGCGTTTTCCGGCTCGGCCCCGATGCCGATGGAGCTGTTCAAGCGGTTTGAATCCTCCTGCGGGGTGGAGATCATCGAAGGCTATGGCTTGACCGAAGCGACCTGTCTGGTGTCGGTGAACCCGACCGAGGGCGAGAAAAAGGTTGGCTCGGTGGGCATTCCATTGCCCTACAGCCACGTCAAGATTATCAAGCGGGTGGGCAATGGCCCCGAAGAATGCCCGATGAACGAGATTGGCGAGATTTGTGTGGCCAACCCCGGCGTCTATGCCGGCTCGACCTACACCGAGGAAGACAAGAACCACGATCTGTTCCACGAAGACCGCTATCTGCGCACCGGCGATCTGGGGCGGATTGATGAGGATGGCTATCTCTGGATTACCGGACGCGCCAAGGACCTTATCATTCGCGGCGGCCACAATATCGATCCGGCCGAGATTGAAGAGGCGCTGCTGTCGCATCCGGCGGTTGGATTTGCCGGGGCGATTGGCCAGCCTGACGCGCATTCCGGCGAGCTGCCTTGCGCCTTTGTTGAGCTGGTGGCCGGGGCCTCGGTGACCGAGGCCGAGCTGATGGAGCATTGCAAGACCCATGTGCATGAGCGCGCCGCACACCCCAAGCATATGACCATTCTGGATGAGCTGCCCAAGACGGCGGTGGGCAAGGTGTTCAAGCCTGAGCTGCGCAAGCAGGCGATCACGCGGGTCTATAACGCCGCGCTGGCCGAACGAGGGGTGAACGCCCATGTGGCCGAGGTGATCGACGATAAAAAGCGTGGATTGGTGGCGCGTATCGCCAAGTCTGGCGTGGCCCGCGAAGAGGATGTCAGCCACGTTCTGGGTGCCTTTACCCGGCCATGGGAATGGGCAGAGTAACAGCCGAAACTGCAAAGGGCGGGGGATAACCCCGCCCTTTTGCGTGACGTGCGCGCCGTTGGGTCAGTTTAGGTGGGCGTGATCGCGCAGCACCTCAAGCGAGACAATCTCAAGCGCGCGGCTGTGGGTGGCGGCAAGGTTCACCTTGGGCGCACAGCCTTCGTCATGCGCTTGCAGAAAGCGCCCGGCGCAAAGGCACCAGTGGTCGCCGGGCCGCAATCCGGCAAAGCCGAACTCGGGGCGCGGGGTCGACAGATCGTTGCCGACATACTTGGAAAACGCGAGGAATTCGGCGGTCATCACCGCACAGACCGTGTGGCTGCCGCGATCCTCAAGGCAGGTGTTGCAATGGCCGTCGCGGAAATACCCGGTCATCGGTTCGGTCGAGCAGGGCTGGAGATCGTCGCCCAATACGTTGACGGAAGGGTCTTTTTTCATCGACTGTCCTTTCGGTGTGTGGTCGGTCGGGCTTGTTGCGCGGGCCTAGCGAAACTTGTCGACAAGTTTCTGCATCGCTGACCGGCTGTCCTCTGGCGCGGCTTTTTGCGCCTCCTTTGGCACGGGGGGGGCGGCGGGCTTTTGAGCCGGCTGCGGCTGTCCCTGTCCCTGTGCCTGTGCCTTTGCACGCGCCTTGGGGTTTTCCGCGCCCTTGCCATCTGGCGATTTGGAACTGCGCGGCGGCGCCACTTGCAGCGCCACGGCATTGAGAAACTTCGGCGCATCGCCGTCGGCCAGATGCGGCGCGCCATTGCCAATACCGGTCAGCAGCGGCTCAAGCCAGTCGCCATCCGCTTTGGCAAAATCGTGCAGCACATAGCCCGACACCCGGTCCTTGTGCCCCGGATGCCCGATGCCCAGCCGCACCCGATGATAGGCCGCACCGATATGGTCATGGATCGAGCGCAAACCGTTGTGGCCCGCATGGCCGCCGCCGGTTTTGACCCGGCATTTGCCCGGCGCCAGATCAAGCTCGTCGTGAAACACGGTGATGTCGCCAGCGTCGAGCTTGTAAAACCGCATCGCCTCGCCGACCGATTGGCCAGAGCGGTTCATAAAGGTTTCGGGCTTGAGCAGCAGCACTTTCTCGCGGCCTAAACGCCCCTCGGCGATCTGCCCCAGAAACTTGGCCTTCCACGGCCCAAATCCATGATCATCGGCGATCCGGTCCAGTGCCATAAAGCCGATATTGTGCCGGTTTCCCGCGTATTGCCCGCCGGGATTTCCCAATCCCACGAAAATCTGCATCTCGTCCGCTCCTTTGCTCCTGCCCCTTTTGCCTGCAATCGGGGGGGCGCTACAACGCAAAAAGCCCCGAGCGCGCGGCTCGGGGCTTTCCAATCAAACGATGGACTGACCTCAGTCTGCCGATTGCTCGGTTGCTGGTACGTCGTCCGCATCGGCGTCGTCTTCGTCTTCGCCAGCAGATTTCAGACCAGAAGGTGCCGAAACGTTGCAGATCACGAAGTCGCGTTCGGTGGTCGGCTTGGCACCGGCGGGCAGGGTCACATCAGAGATGTGAACGATGTCGCCAATGTCGAGGCCCGACAGATCAACCGTGATGCTCTCAGGGATATCGCCGGCGGTCACAACCAGTTCCACCTCAGGGCGCACAACCGTCAAAACACCACCTTTTTTGAGACCGGGGGAGGCCTCTTCGTTGGTGAAATCAACGTGAATGAACAGGTTGATTTTGGTGGTGCGGCGCAGGCGCATCAGGTCGAGGTGCGTCGGCAGGTCTTTGACCACATCGCGTTGCACGTCGCGGCAGATCACGCGCACGTCATCCTGACCGTCAACCTTGAGGTTGAACAGGGTCGACTTGAAGCGGCCTGCTTTCAGCTGTTTGAACAGCGTGTTGAAGGGGATCTGAATCGGAAGCGGATCAGTATCGCCACCAAAAACGATGCCCGGAACCATGCCGTCGCGGCGTGCCTGACGAGCGGCGCCCTTGCCTGTCCCCGTCCGTTCCAAAGCGTGAAGATCTGGGATCTCTGCAGCCATGTTGTATTCTCCTAAATATAAGGCGGGAATCCTCCAAGGCTGTATCCCCGCGTGAAGGCGCGCTATAGACCGGATTCGCCAGATTTGAAAGGCTTTTGTCGCCCGCGCCGCCCGGCGTTTTGCCGATTGCCACCGGGCGCGCTGCGTGGCACGGATTTGGCATGAATTAAGCAGGATGTCCCGCGCTAAGAGGCGTGTCAGTATCTGGGCCACTTTGTGCGCCACGCGCGCGCCTGTAGCCGCCGTTCTAGACGGTGTAATTGACCGGGGGGATCATGCAGTTGATCGCAACGTCTGTGCGCGCCACTTTTGGCGGGGCGGCAAAGGAGAGCCCATGCTGGCTGATGGATTTCACGACGTGCCGAAGGGCAAAGTGGCGGCGGTCGTCACACATCTAGAGATGCGCGCGCGCCCCGATCTGTCGGCGGTAAAGCTGCCCGAGGGGATCAAGATCCGCCGGGTCGAGGCCCCCGATCCCGCGTGGTATCGCGATCTGTTTGTGCGGGTTGGCGGGCAGGACTGGCTGTGGTTTTCGCGGTTGCGCTTGGCCCCGGACGATTTGCACGCCACGCTGAGCCATCCCGGCACCGAGGTGTTTGCGGTGGAGGTTGCGGGCCGGGCCGAGGGGCTGTTGGAACTGGACTTCGCCACGGACGGCGAATGTGAACTGGCCTATTTCGGGCTGACCTCACAGCTGATCGGCACGGGCGTTGGGCGCGCCTTGATGACCTTTGCCACCGAGCGCGCCTTTGCCCGTGATATCACCCGTTTCCACGTCCACACCTGCACGCTCGACAGCCCGCAGGCGTTGGGCTTTTACCGCCGTGCCGGGTTTGTGCCGATCCGGCAACAGATCGAGATCGCACCCGATCCGCGCCTGACCGGCGATTTGCCCGCCGATGCCGGCGCGCATGTGCCCGTGTTCACCGACCGGTAAAGGCGGGCACAGACGCGGCAGGACTTACAGCGATTTCAGATATTCCAGCAGCGCGGTCTTTTGAGCGGCGTCGAGATCGGTGCCATAGGTGTGGCCGCAGTTTGAATTGCCGGAGTTGAGATCGTCACAGCCCGTGGTTTCGATCACGTGGTCGAATTTGGTCTGCGCCACTGCCATGCCCACGGCATCGATGTCGTAATTCGGGCCGGGGACAAAGCTTTTGGGCCGATCTGCGGGCGCTTTCAACAGGTCCGTCAGCGTCGGCACCGATCCATTGTGAAGGTAGGGCGCGGCGGCCCAGATGCCCTCAAGCACCCGGCTTTCGTATTTGCAGGCCGGGGCAGCGGTGTCCATCGCCCGCGCGGCATTGTCGCTGCCGGTCATCGGGAAGGCGCCTTCGATATTGCCCAGAAGCTTGAGGATTTCCTTGTCGTCCGAGGTTTCGGCGGACTGGAGTGCGCGGCTCACGTCTTCCTCAATCTTGCCGCCAAGCAGGCTGTCGGCCACATGTTGGGCGATGGCCCAGACCACGCTGGTGCCCAGCACATCAAAGGCGGTGGCCTCTGCGCCCAGTTCGGAAAAGCTGGTCGGGTTGATCGCGGTGGCCAGCACCCCGGTTTGCACCGTCCGCGTCAGGACCTGACATTCGCGGGTGTCGGTGCCCGCATCCAGTATCGGCGTGGCCCATGTGCGGTGGGTCAGCGAGCGGAATTCGCCGGTGGTGATGCCGTGACAGTCGACACAGCCGCCGTCCGCAGTGGCGAGATTAAAGATCCCTTCGCCTTGATCGGCCAGCGACTGGTTCAACGTCCAAGGCCATTTCGGCGCGCCAATGTCCCAGATCCAGTCTTCGAGCGATTTCAAACCCTCCCAATTGGCGGAATTGCGGGTCAGGTAATCGTGGCCGGAAATCACGCCATCGGTCTTGGTGGGGTAGAATTCGCCAAACACGCCATACACTTCGCCCAGATTGCGGGTCAGCCCAAAGAATGAATTGCCGTTCATCGAGAACCCCGGCCATTGGGTATAATCCTGCCGCGCGGCATTCCACAGAAAGGGATAGCGGGCCGGGGCATCGGCCACGGCGATGTTGTCGGCAATGATGTAATCGTCGGCTTCGGGGCCAAGATCGAGGCCCGCGAGCCGGTTAAAGATCATCGACACCGCATCAAGCCGCGATGGCCCCCAGGCCGGGTCGGGCAGCGACCGGTCGATCAGGGTGTGGAACCGGTTCGACCAGATCACAACCTCGGCCTTGAGCGCCTGAACCTTGGTAGCGGGCGTATCGGTCCCGAGCACCTTGGTCGCAAAGGTGTTGAACTCGGCGTCACTGGTCAGAACCGACAGCACAGCGTCGTCCAGATCTTTGAGAAAGCTCTGAAAGTCCACGATCCCCGGCCCGCCGTCGAGCCGATAGCGCGTGCCGTTCACATTGATCTGGCGGGTGTGGCAGGCGGCGCATGTCATGCCCACCGCCATATCCGCGCCGCTGCCGTTGGTGGTGAAACCGACGGGCAGATCCGCCTCGCCCTGATCGGGCAGGGGCAGGTAGCCATAGCGCCCCAATGCGTCTTCAAGAAAGGCGTCGCCGTCGGGTTGCGTCAACGCCCGCATCCAGGTCAGCGGCATGATCCGCGAGCCTTGATCCTGGGTATAGAACTGGTCGCGCAGGCTTTGCGTCCAGTCCTTGCCTTGGTCGACATAGACGGTTTGCGCGGCCAAAGGCACGGCCAGTTGCGTGGCCAGACAGGCGGTGAGGGCAAGCGGGGCGAGGCGGGGTAGCGACATGGCGGGCACCTTCAGGATCCGGGACAGGAGCCGTCAGGATACACCCAAAAGGAGAGTTTACTGTGAGGTTTCTCACCTAAGGGTGTGGTTTGCCCCCGCCATGCCCCCGCCATGCCCCCGCCATGCCCCCGCCATGACCGTGTTAAGGCCCGAACTTAAGCCTGTGCCGCGCCCTTCCAGCGGCCGCCAAACTCCTCTGGCACCAACAGAACATCCCGGTCGACATCTTTGATATCGCGCTTGCCACACAGCGCCATCGACACGTCCAACTCTTTGTGGATCACCTCAAGCGCCCGCGTCACACCGGCCTCGCCCATCGCGCCGAGCCCATAGATAAAGGCGCGCCCGATATAGGTGCCCTTGGCCCCCATCGCGACAGCCTTGAGCACGTCCTGACCCGAGCGAATGCCGCTATCAAGATGCACTTCGATCTCGTCACCGACCGCATCCATGATCTCGGGCAGCACCCGGATCGACGACAAAGCGCCGTCCAGCTGACGCCCACCGTGGTTGGAAACGATGATAGCATCGGCCCCGACTTTAAGCGCCATTTTGGCGTCCTCGGCATCAAGAATACCCTTAAGGATCACCTTGCCGCCCCACATTTCCTTGAGCTTGGCGATCTTGTTCCAATCAAGCGTCAGGTCAAAGTTTTCATGCGTCCAGGCCATCAGCGAAGCCGGGTCGGAGATATTGCTGACGTGGCCGACAATATTGCGGAACTCCCGCCGCTTTGTGCCCAGCATGCCAAGGCCCCAGCGCCAGCGGGTCGCCAAATCGGCGATCACGGCGGGGGTCATCTTGGGCGGGGCGGACAGGCCGTTTTTCAGGTCTTTGTGCCGCTGCCCGAGGATTTGCAGATCGAGTGTGATCACCAAAGCCGAGCACTTGGCCGCGCGGGCACGCTCGACCAAACGGCGAACGTAATCCTCGTCTTTCATGGTGTAGAGCTGAAACCAGAACGGTTTGGTGGTGTTCTCGGCCACATCCTCGATCGAGCAGATCGACATGGTCGACAGGGTGAAGGGCACGCCGAATTTCTCGGCCGCCTTGGCAGCCAGGATTTCGCCGTCGGCGTGCTGCATCCCGGTCATGCCCACGGGGGCCAGGGCGACGGGCATCGCCACGTCTTCGCCGATCATCTGCGTGGCGGTGCTGCGGTTGGACATATCCACCGCAACCCGTTGGCGAAGGCGGATTTTATCGAAATCCGAGGTGTTCTCGCGGAAGGTCTGTTCGGTCCAGCTTCCGGATTCGCAATAGTCGTAAAACATCTTTGGCGCACGCGCCTTATAGAGACGTTTGAGGTCGTCAATATTGGTGATGACGGGCATGGGCGACTCTTTTTGTTGAAATTGGTAACTTTTCCTTACCGGTTTTGCGGTTTTGCTGCAAGCGCCACGGCCTGCGGTGTTTAAGCGCTGGTTTACCAATTTGCGCTAAACTGGGGCGCAGCTAAGGAGTTTGCGGATGAAGGGCATGGTGTTTACCGAGCTTTTGAGCATGGCTGAGAATGAAATTGGCGAGGCGGCTGTCGATGAGATCCTTGATGCGCTGCACCTTGAGGGCGACGGGGCGTATAGCGCGGTTGGCAATTACCCCTGTTCGGAATTGATGCGCATCGTGGCGGCGATCAGCGATCGCACCGACATCCCCGTACCGGCGCTTCAGCGCCAGTTTGGCCGCTGGGTGCATGGCCGTTTCGTCAAGACTTATCCGAATTTTTTCAAGGACAAGCGCAATGCTTTGGTGATGCTCGATGCGATTGAGAATGAGGTTCATGTCGAGGTGCGCAAACTCTATCCCGACGCCGAATTGCCGACCTTTGACACCGAGTGGAGAAACCCGCGCTCTCTGGTGATGACCTATCGGTCCGACCGCCCGCTGGTGCCGTTTTGCCATGGCATGATCGAAGCCTGCGTTGCCCACTTTGGCGACCCGGCCGAGATTGAGGTGCAAGACATTGCCGGGGCGGCGGGCAAGGCGGCGCATTTTCATGTCAGGTTGACGGGGTAGGGCGATGGACGGCGACGCACCTCGGATAGCGGAGGGCCCGGTTTCGCGGCGGCGGTATCGGCGCGAACGCCGCGCGCGGGCCGAGGCCGAGGCCCTGCTTGATCAGAAAAGCCGCGACTTGTTTGATGCCAATTGCGCCCTGAAACGCCAGGCCGCCACGCTCGAGGATCAGGTGCGCGCCCGCACCGCCGCGTTGGCCGATGCCATGTCCGAGGCCGAGCGGGCCAATGCCGCGAAAACGGCGTTTCTGGCGATGATCAGCCACGAAATCCGAACGCCGCTGAACGGCGTCTTGGGCATGGCCGAGGCGCTGTGTGACACGGACTTGGCGCTTGATCAGAAAGACATGATCGAGGTGATGGCGGCCTCGGGTCAGGCCTTGCTGGCCATCGTCAACGATGTGCTTGACCTGTCCAAGATCGAGGCCGAGCTGATGGACATCGAAGACATCAGTTTCGACCTGCACGCCTTGCTTGACGGGGTGGGAAAGCTCTACGCCATCAAGGCCGAGGAACAGGGGCTGAGTTTCGAGCAAAGCTTTGATTTTCCGCCAAATTGCCGGGTTCGGTCTGATCCCACAAGGATGCGGCAGGTGGTGGCGAATCTCGTGTCCAACGCGGTCAAGTTCACCACGCGCGGCGGTGTTGGTCTGACCGCAAAGATGGAGGCGCAAGGCCCCGACGGCCAAGCCTGTCTTGTGGTCAAGGTGACCGATACCGGGCCGGGCATCCCCGAGGACAAGCGCGCGCGGCTGTTCAAGCCGTTTTCCCAGGCCGATGCCACCGTCACGCGCCGCTATGGCGGCACCGGGTTGGGGCTGTGGATCGCGCGGCGGATTTGCGCGCTGATGGACGGCGATTTGACCTATGTGATGGCCCCGCGCGGCGGCGCGATTTTCACCGCCACTTTCGGGGTCACGGCCACCAGCGCTGCGGGGGTGTCCGAACGGGACGCACCGCTTGATGCCGAGGCGGTGCTGCGGGCGCGCAGTTGGCAGATCCTCGCCGCCGAGGACAACAAGACCAACCGCCTCGTGCTGCACCACCTGCTGAAACGCTATCCGATTGTGCTGACGATGGTGGAAAACGGGGCCGAGGCGGTGACGGCCTATCGCAGCGGGGCCTATGACCTCGTTCTGATGGACGTCAACATGCCGGTGATGGGCGGATTAGAGGCGACTTCGGTGATTCGCGCCTATGAACAGGCCGAGGGTATGCCGCATTGCCCGGTTATCGCATTAACGGCCAATGCGATGACCCATCAAGTTGAGGAGTATTTGCGACGCGGAATCGATGCCCATGTCGCCAAGCCGGTGAAGCGCGATGTGTTGGCGCAGCGCATGGCCGATCTGCTGGTCAGCGGTGCCTCCCGTTAGCGCCTCAGGCGCGGTGCGCGCCCTCGGCCAAAGTCGCCACAAAAGCCAGAACATCGGCGGTGCTTTCGCCGTCGCCGATTTTCTTGACGATGGCCGAGCCGACAACACAGCCATCGGCAACCGCGGCCACGTCCTGGGCTTTTTGCGGCGAATTCACGCCAAATCCAACGATAACAGGCAGATCGCTGGCGGCTTTGATCCGCGCGACCTCTGGCCCAACGTCGCCCGCCTGTGCTTCGGCGGCCCCGGTGATCCCGGTGATCGAAACGTAATAGACAAAGCCCGACGTGTTGGTCAGCACCTTTGGCAGGCGCTTGTCATCGGTTGTCGGGGTCGCGAGACGGATGAAATTCAGCCCGGCTTTCTGGGCCGGGATACACAGCTCTTCGTCCTCTTCGGGCGGCAAGTCGACTACGATCAACCCATCAATCCCGGCCGCTTTGGCCTGTTCGAGAAAGGTATCGACGCCGCGCGAATAGATCGGATTGTAATAGCCCATCAGGACAATCGGCGTGGTGTCATCGTCTTCGCGAAACCGCCGCGCGAGTTCGAGCGTCCGGTCCAGCGTCATGCCGCCGTCCAACGCGCGCTGACCGGCAAGCTGGATCGTCGGGCCGTCGGCCATCGGATCGGTGAAGGGCAGGCCCAGCTCGATGATGTCGACACCGGCCCCCGGCAGCCCCTTGACCAACTCAAGCGAGCGGTCGAAATTCGGGTCGCCGGCCATCACATAGGTGACGAATGCCTTGCGGTTCCGGGCTTTCAGCGCTGCGAATTTGGCGTCGATGCGGGTCATGGGCCTGTCCTTCGAAATCCTCCGTAGCCGTGTGCCGAATTTACGCGCTCTTGGCAATGGCTCAGTGGCGCGCGCACGCCATAGGCCCCGTCTTTGCCGGGAAACGTGGCATCGCATTGCGGCACGACCCGCGCGACAACCAGCGGCGCGCGCACTTGCGCTTGCGCCTGCGGACAAATAGAAGCGCCCGGTACATTGATAGGAGCGGCTCCCATGGGCTTCAAGATGGGGATTGTCGGGCTGCCCAACGTGGGCAAATCGACACTATTCAACGCGCTGACGCGCACGGCGGCGGCACAGGCCGCAAACTTTCCCTTCTGCACCATCGAACCCAATGTGGGCGACGTGGCGGTGCCGGATGCGCGGCTAGACAAACTGGCGGCGATTGCAAAGTCGAAACAGATCATTCCGGCGCGGATGACCTTTGTTGACATCGCGGGCCTGGTCAAAGGCGCCTCCAAGGGCGAAGGTCTGGGCAACCAGTTCCTGGCCAACATCCGTGAGGTTGACGCCATCGCGCATGTGCTGCGCTGTTTTGAAGACGGCGATGTGACCCATGTCGAAGGCCGCGTTGACCCGGTGGCCGATGCCGAGGTGATCGAAACCGAGCTGATGCTTGCCGATCTCGAAAGCATCGAAAAGCGCCGCGCCGGTCTGGTGCGCAAGCTGAAAGGCGGCGACAAAGACGCGGCTCAGCAGGATCGGCTGCTTGGAGCAGCGCAAGCCGTGCTCGAAGAGGGCAAGCCTGCGCGCACTGTGGATGTGGACGAAGAGGATCTCCGGGCGTGGAAATTGCTCCAGCTTCTGACCTCGAAAAAGATCCTTTACGTTTGCAATGTTGACGAAGGCAGCGCGTCTGAGGGCAACGAACATTCCGCCAAAGTGGCTGAGATGGCCGCCGCTGAGGGCGCCGGTCATGTGATCATTTCCGCCCAGATCGAGGAAGAAATCAGCCAGCTTGACGCTGAAGAAGCCGGCATGTTCCTCACCGAGATGGGGCTCGACGAGGCCGGCCTCGACCGGTTGATCCGCGCCGGCTACGACCTTTTGCACCTTGAGACCTATTTCACCGTTGGTCCCAAGGAAGCCCGCGCCTGGACGATCCGCGAAGGCACCTCGGGGCCCAAAGCCGCCGGGGTGATCCACGGCGACTTTGAAAAGGGCTTTATCCGGGCCGAAACCATTGCCTATGACGATTATATCGCCTGCAATGGTGAACAGGGGGCCAAAGAGGCGGGCAAGATGCGCGCCGAGGGCAAATCCTATATCGTGCAGGACGGCGACGTCATGCACTTCCTGTTCAACAATTGACTTAGCCGGAGGCTTCCACTGCGAAGCCTCCGTTGCCCTCAGTGGCGCTGTCCTGTTCGCGCGCCAGCCGTTTGGCCGCCATGCCCGGCGCGGCCCCCCAGACCGTGATCCAGCGATAAAACACCGGCGTCAGGAACAGGGTAAACACGGTGGCAAAGCCCAAGCCGCCGACGATGACCCAGCCCACTGCAATGCGCGCCTCGGCTCCGGCACCGGAGGTCAGGATCAGCGGCAGCCCGCCAAACACCGTCGAGACCATCGTCATCATCACCGGCCGAATCCGCAGGCGCATCGCGTCGCGGATGGCGCTGTCGATGTCCTGTCCGGCTTCGCGCAGCTGGTTGGCAAATTCGACAATCAGGATGCCGTTTTTGGCCATCACCCCGATCAGCATCACCAGCCCGATCTGGCTGTAATAGTTCAGCGACCCGCCGCTGAGCGAAATTGCCAACAACGCGGCAGCAAGGCCAAAGGGCACCGTCAGCATGATCACCACAGCGCTCGCGATGCTTTCGAACTGCGCCGCAAGCACGAGGAACACCACAAGGAACGCCACGCCGAACACCATATACATCGCCGCTTGCCCGTCATCGAGGCTAGCCGCTTCGCCGGTAAAGATCAGCCCCATGCCATCGGGCAGCACCTCGGGGGCCAGCTCTGACAGCCGGTCCATCGCGGTGCCAAGGTCGACGCCGGGGCCAAGGTTGGCCTGCGCCGACACCGCCAGCGCGCCGCCTTGGCGCACCAGGGTCGATTGGCTCACCACCGGTTCCAGCGAGGCCGCCGCCGAGAGCGGCACATAGCCGCCGCCGGGCAAGCGAAGCTGGATATTGTCGAGGTCGGAGGGGTCGTTGATCGGCGGGCCGCCGGGCACGAGGTTCACGTCCGTCTCGGTGTTGTCGGCAAAGACCGTCACCGCCATGCGCCCCTGGATCATTGCGCCAACCGTCTGGGTGATTTCGGCCTCGGTGAGGCCAAAGACGCTGGCCATGTCGGGATCAACCCGCACCTCGTATTGCGCCTGCACGCTGTCGTTGGACAGTTGCGGGCTCACGAATGTCTCGTCTTGCGCCATCGCGGCGACCAGCGCGGCGGTCGCTTCGGTCATCGCGTCGATGTCCTTGCCGGTGACTGCAAATTGCAGCCCACGTCCTGCACCGCGAATGTTAAGGCTGTTGGTCGAACGCGCGCTGGCCTGCACGCCCGGCACCCGTGCCAGCTTTGTGCCGATCTCGGCCACGATGTCGGATTGCGACCGGTCGCGCTCGGCCCAGTCGGGCAGGCGCACGATGATAAATGCGCTGGTGCCGCCGCCGACGCCGATGATGCTTTGCACCGCTGCGACTTCGCCGGTCTCGCGGTAGGGGGCGAGGATCTCTTCGATCATCTCAACTTGCGTGTCGAGATAGTCGACGGTGGTGTCCGACGCCCCGCGCGCCTGCACCAGAAAGAAGCCGCGGTCTTCGGTCGGGGTGATCGAGGATGACAGCGTGCCCGCCGCACCCGCCGCGACGATAGCAAAACCGCCCGCCACCGCCAACACGATGAGCGGCATGCGGATCGCGCGGTCCATCACCGTGTCGAACAGGCGCATGGCAACGCCGGGTTTCGCCGGGGCCGATGCGTCGGGGCTAGGGGCCTGTGATTTGCCGGGATCTAGGAAGGCCGCGAGCACCGGGGCCAGCGTCAGCGCAGTGATCGACGACAGGGTGACGGCGAAGGCGAGCACAAAGCCGAACTCGGAGAACACGCCGCCGGCCTGTCCGGGCAGGAAAGAAATCGGGATAAACACCGCCGCCAGCGTCGCCGTGGTCGAGATCACGGCAAAGAACACCTCATGCGTGCCTGCGGCGGCGGCGGCAAAGGCCCCCATGCCCTGTTTGCGTTTGCGCACGATGTTTTCGATCACCACAATGGCGTCATCGACCACCATGCCGGTCGCCAGAACCAGCGCCAACAGGCTGATGGTATTGACAGAAAAGCCGGTGATCCAGATCGCGGCCAGCGTGCCAACCAGCGCCACCGGGATGGTCACGGCGGGGATGATCGTGGCGCGGGGCGAGCGCAAAAAGGCAAAGATCACCGCGATCACGATCACCGTCGCCATGCCGATGGATTTCACCACCTCGTTGATCGAGCCTTCGATAAAGGTGCCGTCGTCCGAGGTCACCACAAGCTGCACGCCCTCGGGCAACGCCGTCTTAAGTTCCGCCACCGCGACGGCGACATCCTGCGAGATCGACAGGGTGTTGCCGACCGATTGGCGGGTGATGTCGAGGCCGATGGCGGTCTGCCCGTTGACCCGCGAGAGCACCGATCCGTCTTCGGGCATCAGCCGTACAAAGGCCACGTCCGACACGCGGGTGTTGGCGTCAATCGGCACTTGGCCGACGGTTTCGACGGTTGCATCGGCGTTGCCGACGCGCAGGGCGAGGGTCTGGCTGTTGGTCTCAAGCTGGCCCAAAGGTGTGTCATCGCGCAGGGCGGAGAGCGCCGTCGAGACGTCAAAGATCGTCATGCCCCGGCTGGCGAGTGCCGGCATGTCGAGCGTCACACGAAACTCGTTCGAGCGGTCGCCACGCACGGTGACCTCGGCGATGCCATCAATCACCGACAGCCGGTCATAGACCGCGCCTTCGGCCAGAGCGGTCAGCTCGTCGAGGGTGGCATCGCCCAAAAGCGCGAGGCGGATGATGGCGTCGGCATTGCTGTCGCTTTTTGACACGGCGGGATCGTCGTCGATGTCATCGGGCAATTGCCGCAGGGTCGACGACACGATCTCGCGCGCCTCATTGGCGGCGACATCGACGTCGGTGCCTTCGGAGAGGTCGATGGTGATGCGGCTCGAGCCGGTCGAGGAGGTGGATTCCATATACGACAGCCCGTCGAGCGCGCTCAGCGCATCCTCGAGCACCTGTGTGACCTCACGGTCTACCGTGGCGGGCACCGCGCCGGCATAGCTGGTGCGGACCGACAGAACCGGGCGGTCCACGTCGGGCATTTCGCGCACGTCGACAGAGGCCAAGGCGGCCAAACCTGCGATCAGGATCAACAGGTTAAGCACGATGGCAAGGATCGGGCGGGCGACGAAAAGGTCGGTCAGCCCGGAGCGTTTTGCGATTTGCGTGCTCATGACGGTTCCTGCGCGGGTTGGCCTTGGGTCAGTTCTGCCGAGGGCTGCACGCGGCCTGTGCCTTCGGGGCGCTCGGTGCCTTCGGGACGGGCCCCCCCTTCGGGACGGGCACCCCCTTCGGGACGGGCACCCCGTTCCGGACGCTCGGAGCCTGTCGGCCGATCAGCGCCTTCGCCACGTCCGGCACCCTCTGGTCTGTCGCCCCCTTCGGTCCGCGCACCGGCGCTGGCAATCTGCGCCCCATCGCGCAATTTCTGCGCGCCTTCGGTCACAACCAGCGTGCCCTCCGCAATCTTGGCGTCGAGCCAAACGGTATCGTCCTGCCGATAGAGGATCGTGACCGGCACCGCTTTGGCCTTGCCGCCCTCATCAATCCAGACGCTCGACCCGCTGCGCGACCATGTGATTGCGGTCGAGGGCAGGGCGGCCATCGGCGCGCTTTCCTCAGTCAGACGCACACCAAAGGTCATGCCGGGCCATAGCAGCCCCTCAGAATTGTCGATCCGCGCCTTGACGGTCACGCTGCGGGTGACGTCGTCAATCCGGCTGTCAAACGAGGTGACGGTGGCAGTAAAGATCCGGCCGGTCAGCGTCGTCGTCATGGCGCTGACCTCTTTGCCGGGTGCCAGCATGCCAATCGCGCGTTCGGGGAGTTCGAACTCCACCACCAGCGTCTCGGCCTGATCGATGGTGGCGATTTCGGCGTTGGCGCTTAGCGCATCCCCGACACCAATCTCTGACAGACCGAGCCGCCCCGAGATCGGCGCGCGCACGGTCTTTTTCTCCAACGCCAGTTCCGCAAGGCCGACGGCGGCCTCGGCCAGACGCTGCGCCATGCGGGCCTCGGACAGGCTGACGTCGGTGACGGTCGAGCTGCCATTGGCGTGCAGACGTTCATAGCGCGCGGTGGTTTCCTTTGCCTGCTCAAGCTCGGCAGTGGCAATCTCGAGGTTCAACGCCTCGGCCCGCGCATCAAAGCGCAGCAGGACATCGCCCTCGGCCACATCGCGATTGGCATCAAGATGGGTCTCGGTCACGGTGCCCGCGCTTTCCGACACCACGGTGACGCTGCGCAGGGCGCGCGCGGTGCCGATAGCGGTCAACACACTGTCATAAGGGCGCAATTCAAGCGCGGTGGTGACAACGCTTGTCGCGCCGGCACGTCCGCCGCGCCCGCCACCCCCCGGCCCACGCGCGCCCCCCGCATTGCCCGCGGTGGTGGCCGCAGGCTGACCGGTCTCGCCTGTCAACTCTGTCAGCCAAGGCGGGGTGCCGAAGGTCATAAAATAGGCGGCGGCCAGAATGCCGGCCGCAAAAACCACGGTGATGAGATTGCGCATGGTGGAGGGGTCCCTGTCCGCTCGTACCATCGTTTTACGCAGGGCTATCTGAGTTCCGTCGCGAAAAAATCGCAATGTCAGAAATAAACCTTTCCTCAGCGCGCGCGTCAGGGTTCGAGCTCGCCGTCCTTCCATTTGCCCTTGCGCATCCGCAGGTGAAACGGCGCGAATTTCAGGAACTCTTCGGCCACGAGCAGCGCCATGATCCAGATCACCGAAACCTCGAAATACAGCACCAGAAGCGCCGTGGCGGGCACCTTAAACAGCCACTGCGACCAGATGAAAACATGCATGACGTAAACCGTGTCGCCGCCCGCGCGCAGGGTGTTGCCACAGATCGCGTTCGAGCCTTTGGGGAACGGCAGGATCAACAAAAGCGGCAGGAATGACATCAGCGTCGCGCGGGTTTCGGCGTGCAGCTCGGCATAGATCCACGGCGAGGCGAGGATCACCCCGAGGTAGACAATCGCCACCACAGCCGAGGCCACAAACGAGGCCCGCCACGCCCCCGACAGGAAGGTGTCCAGCCGTTCGGGCGTTTCCTTGCGGCCCAGCAATTGCGCCACGATGATGCCGGTGGCCTGCGCCCAGGTGATGCCAAACGTGCCAGCCAATTGCACCCACGGCATGATGATCGTCATCGCGGCGAACTGGTTGACCGCCAGATTGGCATAGAGCAACCCGCATAGATGGGTGGCGATGGTGGCGCTGGCAAAGGTCACGGCGATGGGCAGGGCAAAGACGAAGTGCCGGCGCAGCGAGGCGACGAAGGTGCCATTGCGCCAACCCGGCACGCGCAGCAGGTCGCGGCGGGTGACCAACAGCCGCCACAACAGGAATCCGGCTTGCAGGAATGAGGCCAGCGCGCTGCCCATCGCGGCCCCCACAACCCCCATTTCGGGCGCACCAAACAGCCCGTGGATGAGGATGACGCTGACCACGATATTGATCGGCACGGCGAAAAGATAGCTGAGCAGCGGCATGCGGGTTTCGCCACAGCCGTTGAAAAAGCTGGTAAGGCATTGGCCGACGCTTTCGGCGACAATCACCAGCGCAAACACCGCCAGATAGGCCCGCGCCTGATCGGCGATCCAGTCGGTATGCGCCAGCGTGTCAATGATCGGCCCGGCGGCAAAGCCAAGCGCGACAAGCCCGATGCCGACGACCACAACGTTCAGCGTCAGCCCGGTCAGCAGCGCGGATTTCAGGAACACCGCCTCGCCAGAGCCAAAGGCCTGCGCGATGCGGATTTGGGTCGCGGTGGAAAACGCTATGATGATGCCCAGCAACAGCCCGGCAATCGACGCCGACAGGCCCAGCACCGCCACCGCCGGTTCGCCCAAGGACGAGACAAGCCAAGCGTCGATCACCACAATGCCATGCAGCATCACCGCCTTGATCGTCATCGGCCAGGCAAGATTGAACACAGCGCGGGTGGTTGCGGAAGGGGCGGCGGATAGGGGAGCGTCGGTCATTACATACAGTCGTGCCACAGCGGGTTACAAAAAGCGCGAGCCGTCGCAATGGCACCGGGTGGCGACCGGTCCATGAGGCGTCTTGTCTGGCGCATAAGGGTCGTACGGGCCGCGCGCAGCGGCCAGCATCAGTCGCTTGCGGGTTCGAAATAACTCGCGTTGGTGGCCGAAATCGCCTCAATCGTGGCGTCAAGCCGGTGCAGGTGCAGCATGCCAATCTCGACCGCGCGCGGCGCATCGCCATCTTTGATCGCCGCCACAATATTCTCGTGATCGTCCAGAAGCTGGGGCATCCGGTCTTCCTTGGCCAGACCCAAAGTGCACAGCCGGTCGACCTTGGCCTTTTCGATCGAGATGACCTCGAAGGCATAATCGACGCCGGCAATTTCACACAGCGTTCGGTGGAATTCGTAGTCAAGCTCGCCGAATTGCGCGACATCACCGGCGCTGATCGCGGCGCGCTGCCGCTCAAGGCAGGCCTCAATCTCGGCCTCTGCGGCGGCATCAAACCGGTCCACCACGCGCCGCAGCACTTCCGCCTCGACAGCGGCCCGCACAAAGCGCGATTTCTCGATCTCGCGCAGCGAAAACCGCTTGACCTCGGTGGCGCGCTGGGGCCGGATCAACAACAGGTCCAGACTGGCCAGACGCGAAAAAGCATCGCGCACCGGTTGGCGTGACACACCGAATTGCGAGGCAATCTCGGCCTCGGAAATCTTGTCGCCAGGCAGCAGTCGCAAAGACGCAATCTCGCCATGCAAATGGTCGAAGATTTCGTCCACAGTTGTTCTGCGATCACGGGCCGGGCTTGGTTGCATCACTCAATTGTCCTTCAGCATGGCGACTAGTTAGCCGCGGTTCATCCGAAACGCCAGCCACGCAGTGCAAAGCGCGCCCGAGACCAACCCGAAAGGAGGGACTTGCGTCTTTCTTGGCCCTTCGGACCACTGCCGCGTTCGAAAATAAGGAAATTTCGTTTCTATCTGGTTTCCAATCCCTCCCATTCGGCTGTTTTGGCGAAGCCGTTTTTGCGGCCGAAGTCATCTCTGATGTCGGGTCTCTCACAGTCCTGGCCGCCGTGTGGTGGCAAGGATGCGAGGCCGTGAGTTTATCAATACTACTAGTATTCCAGATATTTTACTAGTATACCAGTTTTAATTCAACGGCGAATCGTCGTGTTGTGGCCGGGGTCCGATGCGCGCGGGATTGGGGCCGGAACGGGCACAGGCCACAGGTGATTGTCTGGCGCTTGGATTTTATCAAAGGGAGAGGTTATGTCTGGAGTTCGTTTGGAAGGCATCGTCAAGGCTTACGGGGCGGTGCAGGTTGTGCATGGCATCGATCTTGAGGTGCAGGAGCAGGAATTTGTCGTGCTCGTGGGCCCGTCGGGCTGTGGCAAATCCACGACGCTGCGGATGATTGCCGGGCTTGAGGAAATCAGCGATGGCGATCTGACCATCGATGGCCGCCACGTCAACCGGGTTGCTCCCAAAGACCGCGATGTCGCGATGGTGTTCCAGAACTACGCGCTTTATCCGCACCTTAACGTCGCCGACAACATCGCCTTTGGCCTTAAGATCCGCAAGGAAAGCAAGGAACATATCGCCGCCTCCGTCGAGGAAGTCAGCGGCATCCTGGGCCTTACTCCTTACCTTGAACGCCGCCCCGCCGACCTCTCGGGCGGGCAGCGCCAGCGGGTTGCCATGGGCCGGGCCATCGTGCGCCGCCCCAAGGTTTTCCTGTTTGACGAGCCGCTGTCGAACCTTGATGCCAAGCTGCGCACCCAGATGCGGGCCGAGATCAAACGCCTGCACAAACGCCTTGGCGTGACCTCGATTTACGTCACCCACGACCAGGTCGAAGCGATGACGCTGGCCGACCGGATTGTGGTGATGCACGACGGCCGGATCGAACAAATCGGCTCGCCGATGGAGCTGTTCCTCAACCCCGCCAACACCTTTGTCGCTGGCTTCCTTGGTTCGCCGCCGATGAACATGGTCAAGGCGACGATTGCCGCCGGTGATCTGGGTCCAGTGGCCGAATTCAACGGCGAGCGCATCCAGTTGCAACAGATGCCCGCGCTGGCCAATGCGGTCGGCACCGAGGTGATCCTGGGCATCCGCCCCGAGTTTGTCAAAGTGGCGGCGGCGGGCGATCCCGGCCATGTCGCGCTTGAGGTTGATCTGGTGGAAACGCTCGGCTCCGAGGCGCTTATTCACGCCAGCCTGCAGGGCGAACCTTTCGTGATCCGCACCAACACCGTCGGCCAGATGAACGTGCTCGACGGCGTGTCCGGCTTCACCATTCCGCCGCATCTGATCAAAGTCTTTGACGCCAAGAGCGGCGAGGCATTGCCCGGTCAGGTGCTGGAACAATGAGCAACGAAACGGACCCCACCGTCGGGCAGACGGAAGAGCTTGTGATCGAGGCGCGCGAGGCGCAGCGTCATCGCAGACCCAGCAATATCGTGCGGGTGGGCGACCACCTGAAGCGGGAATGGCAGCTGTATGTCATGCTGATCCCGACGATTCTGTGGCTTTTGGTGTTCCTGTACAAGCCGATGTACGGCCTGCAGATCGCCTTCAAAGACTATTCGATCTTCCGCGGCGTGGCGAACAGCCCCTGGATCGGGCTTGAGCATTTCCAGACGCTGTTTGGCAATGACCAGTTCCTGCGCGCGCTTAAAAACACAGTGATCATAAGCTTTTACGGCCTGATCTTCGGCTTTCCGATGCCGATCATCATCGCGCTTATGTTCAACGAGATCCTGAAAGATTGGTTCAAGAAGACGGCGCAGACCATCGTCTATCTGCCGCACTTCGTGTCCTCGGTGATCATCGCCGGGATTGTGATCACAGCCTTCAGCCCCTCGGCGGGCATCGTCAACACGGTGCTGGGCTGGTTCGGGGTCGACTCGATCTACTTCCTGACCAAACCAGAGTGGTTCCGCCCGATTTTCGTCGGCACCGGCATCTGGCAAGAGGCGGGCTTCCAGTCGATTGTGTACCTTGCGGCCATCGCCGGCGTCTCGCCGACGCTGTATGAATCGGCTGTGGTTGACGGTGCAAGCCGCTGGCAGATGATGTGGAAGATCACCATCCCGTCGATCCTTCCGACCATCATCATCATGCTGATCATCCGGATCGGGAACATGCTTGAAGTCAGCTTCGAGATGATCATCCTGCTCTATCAGCCGGCCACGTATCAGACCGCCGACGTCGTCAACACCTACATCTATCGCCAGGGTATCCAGGGCGGGCAATACGATCTTGCCGCAGCTGCGGGCCTGTTCAACGCGGTGGTGGCCTTTGTGCTGGTGATGACGGCGAACACGATCTCGAAGCGCTATTCGCGCACGTCGCTTTGGTAGGAGACTGACCCCATGACCAACATGAATCTCTATTCCCGCGGCGACAAGCTTTTCGTCATCATCAACATGGTGCTGATCGGGCTGTTCACCATTTCGACGCTCTATCCGTTCATCTACATCGCATCGTTGTCGATGAGCACGGGCTTCGAGGCACGGGCCGGTAATGTGATCCTGACCCCGGTTGGCTTCACGCTTGAGGCGTACAAACAGGTGCTCTCTGAGCCGCTGTTCTGGACCTCGTATCTTAACACCTTCATCTATACCATCGGCGGCACCTTGATGAGCCTTGTGTTCATCATTCCAGGGGCTTACGCCCTGTCGCGCCCCCAGCTTTACGGGCGGCGCTTCTGGAACCTGATGGTGGCGTTTACCATGTGGTTCAACGCCGGCCTGATCCCGTTTTTCCTGAACATGCGCGATCTCGGCCTGCTCGACAGCTACATCGGCATTATCATCGGCTTTGCGGTCAACGGCTTTAACATCATCCTTCTGCGCAACTTCTTCGAGGGCATTCCGCAGTCCTTTGAAGAGGCCGCACGGATGGACGGCGCCAATGAATTCCAGGTGCTGTGGAAGGTGTACATGCCGCTGTCGAAACCGGCGATTGCCACGGTGGCGCTGTTCTGCATCGTGTCGCGCTGGAACGGCTTCTTCTGGGCGATGGTGTTGTTGCAAGACGAAGAAAAGATCCCGCTGCAGGTCTATTTGCGCAAGGTGATTGCCGAACTGTCCGACGACGAAGAGTTCGCCACATCGCTCCTGAGCGCCGCCTACAGCTTTGAAACCGTGAGCGCAGCGATCATCGTCTGCTCCATCATCCCGATCCTGTGCATCTATCCCTTCCTGCAGAAATACTTCTCCAAAGGGATCCTGCTGGGCGGGGTGAAAGAATAGCCACCGAAATTCGCGGCGGGTGGCTTCGCAGAAAGCTGCCGCCGCGCATGCCGCCGCAGGGCCCGAACCGGGGCCCTCGGCACCAAAGACTTCGCAACAACTGGGAGGAACCATGCGAACCTTTAAGTTATCACTTGCCATGCTGGCGACCACAGCGATCACGGCCCCGGCCTTTGCCGAAGGCCATCTGCCGATTGTCGACGAGCCGCTGGATCTCACGATCCACATGCATTGGGATCGGTCGCAGGGCTATGACGAAAACTATGCCGTCGAGCAAAAGGCCCGCGAACTGACCAACATCCACCTCAACGACGCCACCGCGGGCAAAAACAGCACCGATCCGATGGAAGCGATGAACCTGCTGTTGGCGCAGGGCGATCTGCCCGACATCGTGGGCAGCCAGTTGATCTTGCAACCGGTCAACCAATACGGGCCCGAAGGCGCCTTTGTGCCGCTTAACGATCTGGTCGAGGAACACGCGCCCAACATCAAGAAGTTCTGGGAGGAACACCCCGGTCTGGTCGAGGCGATCTCGGCCTATGACGGCAATTATTACTACATTCCGTATTTGCCCGACGGCAAATATGGCCGGGCGTGGTTTGTGCGTCAGGACTGGCTTGATGCGCTTGGCCTCGAACAGCCCGACACGGTGGACGAGCTGTATGACACGCTGGTGGCCTTCCGCGACCAAGACCCCAACGGCAACGGCCAAAAGGACGAAGTGCCGTTCTTTGTGCGCGACTGGGAAGAGGCGATCCGGCTGGTCACGCTTTGGGACGGGCGCTCCTCGGGGTCGGACACGCCGCATGACTTCATGGTCAGCGACGCCGGCAAGGTGGTGCACCCCTACGCGCAAGACAATTATCGCGACGGCCTGGCGAACCTCGCCAAATGGTACGACGAGGGCCTGATCGACACGGAAATGTTCACCCGCGGATCCTCGTCGCGCGACTTCCTGCTGGGCGAAAACCTGGGCGGCATGACGCACGACTGGTTTGCCTCGACCTCGGGCTATAACGCGGCGCTGGCGGACAAGGTTGAGGGCTTCAACTTTATCCCGTTCCTGCCGCCGAAATCGGTCAGCGGCGTGCGGATGGAAGAGCACCGCCGCATCCCGATCAAACCCGACGGATGGGCGATCAGCTTTTCCAACAAGCATCCGATCGAGACCATCAAGTATTTCGATTTCTGGTTCTCCGAGCAGGGCAGCCTGTTGGCGAACTTCGGGGTCGAGGGCGAGACTTGGGACATGGTCGATGGCGAGCCGGTGTTTAAGGATGAGGTGCTCAACAGCGACCAGGCGGTCAACGCCCAGCTTTGGGCCGTTGGTGCGCAGATCAAGAAGGGCTATCCGCAGGATTACCGCTATGAATGGCAGTGGACCGCCGATGCCGCGCGCAAGGGGATCGAGCTCTACGACAGCGAAGATCTGTTGGTAGATCAGTTCCTTGGGGTCGCGTTCAACGAGGAAGAGCAGTCGGTCTATGACAAGTTCTGGCCGTCGATCAAGACCTACATGCTCGAGCGTCAACAGGCCTGGGTTCTAGGCACCGGCGACATCACTGAGGAGTGGGACGATTACATCGCGACGCTCAACAAGATGGGGCTGGAAAAGGTGCTTGAGGTGATGAACTCGGCTTACGAACGCCAGTATAGCTAAGGCGGAAACGCTCTGATTAGCGTTAAATGTGGCCGGTTTTCCCGGCCACATTTTTTGCGATTAAGGGCGCCGCTTTGGCGCCGTCGCACACATGATTTGACGCCGGGGGAAGCCCTGGCAGACCCATAACTGGAAGGGAAATCCATGAAGTTCAAAGGCAAAACCGCAATCGTCACCGGCGGGGGCAGGGACATCGGGCGCGCCTGCGCCGTTACGCTTGCACGCGGCGGGGCCAATGTGGTGATCAACTACTTCGCGTCGAGCACCGGTGCCGAGGAGACCGTGAAAGAGATCACCGATGCGGGCGGCAAGGCCTTTGCGCTTCAGGGCGATCTCAGCACGCAATCTGGCGTCGATACGCTGGTGGAAAAGACGGTCGAAGCCTTTGGCAGCGTTGATATTCTGGTCAACAACGCCGGCGGTCTGATTGCCCGCAAGACGATTGCCGAAATGTCGCTTGAGCATTGGAATGCGGTGATGGATCTTAACCTGACCAGCACGTTCCTGATGATCAAGGCGTGCCTGCCGCATATGGACAACGGGGCCATCGTGAACCTTGCCAGCCAGGCGGGCCGGGACGGCGGCGGCGGCGGGGCAGTGGCTTATGCCACGTCAAAAGGCGCGGTGATGACGCTGACGCGCGGGCTGTCAAAGGAACTGGGGCCGAAGGTGCGGGTCAACGCGCTGTGCCCCGGCATGATCGACACCGATTTCCACAACATCCACACCAAGGATGAGGCCCGCCGCGCGCTTGAGGCCGCAGCGCCGGTCAAACGTCAGGGTACTTCTGAGGATGTCGCCAATCTGGTGGCGTTTCTGGCCAGTGACGAGTCCGGTTTCATGACCGGCGCTTGCGTCGATATCAACGGCGGTATGCTGTTCAGCTGACGCGCCACTGGTGCAAACGAGAAAGGGCGTGTGACCGGGGATATCCGATCACACGCCCTTTTTCCGTTTGTTAAGCGCGTCTTAGGCGCTGTGCCTAGCGCGCAAGATCGCGGGCGATCTGTTCGGACAGGGCGGTCAGCGCGGTGGTTTGCGCAATGGCAATCGACGCAGAGGTCACCGCGCTCATCGGCACCACGATATCAAACAGCTTGGCCTTGTCGCTCAACGGTGCGCGCAGGATTTTCGGCGGCAAATCGGGGTCATCATAGGTGATCGGATCGGGGATTTCCGAGCCGATGAAATACTGCCCGGTCATGTGAAACGTGTTCTGATTGGTGGCGATAAAAGTCTCGATCCGGATATCGACGACGCCTTGCGGCGTTTCAAGCAGGGGCCAGGGTTCGGGCGCGACCTTGGCGGTTGTCATGGCGTTAAGGTTGCGGCTGATGCTCAGCGTGGTGCTGCGCTCCGGCTCGTCCGCCCACAGGCCAAAGTCGCTCGCTGTGACCTCGCCGGTTTCGGACTGCACGGCGATTTTCTGATCGGCGGCATAGATCGGCAGCGACACCCGGCGCACCATCACGGTGCCCACGGCGGCCCGCACCCGAAGCTCAGACGGGCGGGTTTCGACAAGGTACTGCGGATCGCCCGCGCTACAGGCGGTCAGAACCAGCAGGGCAAGGGGCGCGAGGAGTTTTCCAGGGGTCATGTCATCGGCCTATAATAAGAGAATTGGGATTGCGCTGGATGGTGCGTGCAAGCGCGCGCATCGCATCCGCCGCTTCGCTGACATCGCGCAGGGTAGACACCGCGCCGGTGATCAGCCGCGAATTGTCGCCGTAGGATTCGAGCACCTTTTCGGTGCGCGTTGCCAGCGCGTTTAGCCGCGCCGCCAGCTTTGGCAGCTCGTTCGCGGCGGATTCAACCGCGTCGGCAGCGTTGGCCGCCGAGGCAAAGACGTTGTTGACGTTCTCGGTCGCGCCGCTCTCGCGCAGGCCTTCCCCGATCAGGCGGAATTCCTCAAGCGTGGCCTTGGTCTGGTCGAGGGTCGCGACCAGTTCGGGCGCAAGCGCACGCACCTCTGCCAGTGTGGCGCTGATGTCGGGCGCGATGCCGCGCACCTCGGCCAGCGTGGCATCGATGCCGGGTGCAAGTCCGCTGACTTCGGCCAGCGCACTGTTGATGCCCGGTGCAATCGACAGGGTATCTTCGTTGGTGATCAGCGCGTTGGCGGAATTGACCAAGTTCTGGACCGAGGCCAAAAGCTCTTCGACCGGCAGGTTGTTGATCCGTTTGAACACGCCCTCAGCCGTGGCGTTAAGATCGGTCACATCGGCCTCGATGGTCGGCAGTTGCGGCAGTTTGTCGGTCTCATAGATCACTTCGGCCGGCACGGCATCGGGGATCTCGACAAGGTCAACCACAAGCTCGCTCGACAGCAGGCTGGCGGTCGACAATCGCACCCGCAGCCCCTCAAGCACATAGGTATCAAGCAGATCCAGAGCCTCGACGCTGCCGTCTTCTTCGCTCAATCCCAGACGCCCCGGCACAATGGCCAGCGTGGTCTGCATCCGCACCGCCTTGCGGCCATCAACATCAACAGCAACCATCGACACGCCGTCAACTTCGCCCACCGGAACGCCGCCAAACCGGACAGTCGCGCCCTCGGAAAGGCCGCCCACCGCGCCAGAGAATATCGCGTTGACCCGCAGCCGTTCGCCCGTGGTGTCGGTGAACAGGCTGCTGCGCGCGGTTTCTTCGTCCGCGTAGAGCGGGAAGGTGTGGCCCGGCTCAATCGGGTCGCCACCGGCCACCAGCGTATCAAAGCTGATCCCGCCCTGCACAAGCGAAGCAAGCGACGAGAAGTCGAGCGAAACCCCGGCAGAGCCGAGCGACAGCGAGATGCCGGAGATGTCCCAGAACCGGGTGTCATCGGTGATGATCCGGTCATAAGGCGCGTTGATCAGGCCACGAATGATAACGGTATCGCCATTTTCGGACAGTTCCGGTGCCTCGACCGCCCCGACCGGAATGCCTTTGTAGAGGATGGGCGCACCGGCGCTGATCGAATTGCCGTCGCGCGCGCTTAACATGATCGCGGTGCCTTCGCCGCTGGCGTCACCCAGGGGCGCACGGGCCAGACCCGCAAAACGGCTGGTTTCCGCGCCAATTTCGGAATCCCACCGGCCTTCGATGTAAACCCCCGAAAGCACGGTGTTCAGTCCGCTGATGCCTTGGGCCGAAACCTCGGGGCGCACGACCCAGAATTCCGCATCGGCATCCAGAAACGGCGCAAGATCGCGATCCACCCGCACCGCCACAACCACTTCGGACAAATCATTGGTAAAGCTCACATCTTCGACCATGCCAACCGAAACATCGCGGTACTTCAGCTCGGTCTTGTCGGCGGCCACGCCCGAGGCGCTGTCGAACACGATTTCGACCAGAACGCCCCGCGCGGCATAGCTGTTCCAAGCGATGCCGAGCGAGATGCCCAGCGCCACCAAAGGCACCAGCCAGACAGCCGAAAACCGCGAGCCTCCGCGTGCAGGGCGCACGATTGGGTCGGCCGGTGTGTGGTCAGTCATTGGGTCTCCTCGTCGGCGTCCCAGATCAGCTTTGGATCAAAGCTCTGGGCGGACAGCATGGTAAAGGCGACAGACAGCAGAAAGCTGACCGCCGCAATGCCGGGGTTGATGGTAGCGACCTGACCCAGTTGAACAAGGGCCGACAGGATCGCCACCACGAATACGTCAATCATCGACCAGCGGCCGATGAATTCCACCACCTCGTACAGCCGGTGCCGTTGGTGCATACGCGCCCCGCGCGCGGGGCCAAGGCTTGCCGCGAGGTAGCCGATGGCAATGAACTTGCCAATGGGGATGACGATGCTGGCGATAAAGACAATCGCGGCGACGGCATAAGAGCCATGATGCACAAGCTCGATCGCGCCGCCGACAATGGTGCTTTCGCTTTTGTCGAGCAGGGTCGAGGTGCGCAGCATCGGGTACAGATTGGCGGGGATATAGACGATGACACCGGCCATCAGCCAGGCCCAGACCAATTGCAGCGATCTGCGCCCGCCGGGGTGAAGCGTGCTGCCGCAACGCACACAGGAGTTGGCCTCGGGCGCGTTGACCCGCCCGCAGCGGGCACAGCCCAGCAGCCCGGCTTGGCGTGCAGAAATCATGCGGCCTTTGCCTCGAGGGTTTTCCAGATCGTATACCGGCACATCGAGGTGTCCTGAAACGCGGTGATAATCACCAAGGCCGACAGCGCCCAAAACGCGGGCCCAAGGCTCAGCGTGGCAAGCCCGCCCACCTTGACCAGCGCCACCGCGACCCCGACAACAAAGATCTCGGCCATCGACCAGGGGCGCAATTGTTCGGCCAGCCGAAACGCCGTTGTGGCGTGGGGATAGGGCACATTGCCATGCAGCAGTGGCCACAGCGTATAGATCACCGCCAAAAGCCGCGCCGCCGGGATCAGCACGATCAGCAGCGCCACGATAAAGGCCAAAGGCACCATCAGCCCGGTAGAGAACACCTGGATTGCGTCAAGGATCGAAGTCTTGTTTTGCAGCCCGCCAGCAGCAAGGTCGATAAACGGAAAGAAGATCGCCCCAACCATCAGGATCGAAGAGGTCATCGCCAGCGCCAAGACACGCACAAACGCATTGGTGCGCGGGGAGGCCAGAACATGGCCACAGCGGCAACAAGAGGCGGTGTTGTTTTCGTCGACATCCGGCTCGGTGTGCAGGGTGTCACAGGTCGGACAGGCAAAAAGCACCTGGCCCGATAAGGTTTCGGGCATAACAACATTGCCACCCATAAACTGTTGCCCCACACCTTGCCGAAACCGCCGAGTCGCACGTGCGGCTCGTATCACTCTATCGGACCAAAGGATAATATAGTGCTGACTGTGCACTGTCCACATTGCGCCGGCCGCAATGCCGTCGCGTGAGGGCCGCAAGCGGGGCTGGGCTAGAAATTCACCGTCACACCGGGCAGGTTCAGCGCCTTGATCAGATCGCGCAGCTCCTGACGTGCCGCGATATTCGACATGTTAAGCTGGCGCACCCCGGCATCGCGCAGATCCAAAAGCGTAAGCCCACGCGGGAACAATTCGCGAAACACCACCCGCTCGGAAAAGCCGGGAGCCACGCGAAAGCCGATCCGTTTGGACAGCTTTTGCACCGCCTGTTCCATCTTCTGCTTGTTGACCATCTGCTGCGCGCCGACCCGGTTGCGCAGCACCACCCAGTCAATCGGGCGCGCACCCGCGGCGGCACGGTCTTGGCGCGCCTTCCAAACCATCTCGGAATAGACCGACGGCCCGGTGATCTTGTCGCCCTCGGTGTCGATATGGGCCAGCAGATCGAAATCGACAAAGCTGTCGTTCAGCGGTGTCACCAGCGTATCCGCCAGCGAATGCGCGATCTGGCTCAGCTCGGTGTGCGAGCCGGGGCAATCGATCAAAATGAACTCGCACTGTGGCTCAAGCGCCGCCAATGCGACGTCGATTTTGGCCCGGTCGTCGCCCTCACTCGGGTCAACATCGTGATACAGTGGCGTCGGCAGGTCCAGCCCGGCCTCGGCCATATGGCTGCGCCGATTGTGCATATAGCGGCCAAAGGTCTTCTGCCGCAAGTCAAGATCGACAACGCCCACGCGATGCCCGATCCGCGCCAAAGCGGTGGCCACATGCATTGACACGGTGGATTTCCCCGCGCCGCCCTTTTCATTGCCGACGACGATCTTATGCGCCATGGGATTGCCTCTCTGCCCAGACACTGACTGCTCTTGAGGCCCGCTTATTCTCACCAAGCCCCGCAACAAACAAGAGCCCGCGGCCCCCCGCACTCCAGATTCTTGTGAAGTGCCACCCCCTGCTTCTTCTGTTCAAAAATATCGTGGGGGTCCGGGGGCAAAGCCCCCGAATACTTAGACGGCGTCCAATGTCAACAGGCAGAGCCCTTGATCCCTCAGTCCTGCACCCGCTCGCGCGTCACAACGACTGTCGCAACCGCCAGCACCGCACAGATCAGGATCGCAAAGACCAACCGCGCCGGCGAGCCGTCAAAGAACAGCCCCGTCAGCCCAATCATCATCCCGCCCACGACCATCTGCAACGTGCCGCCATAAGACGAGGCCAGCCCGGCAATCGGCCCGTGCTCTTCCAGCGCCAACACCATCGAGGTCGGCACCACCAGCCCAAGGCAAGCGTTGGCCAGCGCAAGTCCCCCGATCAGCACCAGCATCGGCACGGGCGCCAGCAGGGCATACGCCGCCAGGATCGACACGCAGACGGCAAAGCCCACCGTCGCCAGCACCACAACCCGCCCCGCACCGTAGCGCGCGCCCAAAGATGCGGCCAGTTGCGACGCCGAGAAGAAGCCCAGCGCATTGACGGCAAACGCCAGACTGAACCCCTGCGGGCTCAGCCCATAGGCTCCGGTAAACACAAACGGCGCCATCGCGATATAGACGAAAAAGCTCGCCATGCCGAAGCCCCCCACCAGCGTCAGGCCCATAAAGCCCTTGTCGCGCGAAAGCTGCCGCATCCCGCGCAGCATATTTGCACCGTTCATCGGCTGCCGCGTCGCGGGGTCCAGCGTCTCGGGCAGGGCGCGCGCGGTCAGCACCAGCGCGACCGCACCGGCCACGGCCAAGACGCCAAAGATCAACCGCCAGCCGCCAATCCCCATCAGCACGCTGCCCGCCAGAGGGGCCAGCATGGGCGAGATCGAAATCACCAGCATCAACAGCGCCATCAGCCGCGTCGCGGCCTCGCCCGTGTGACGGTCGCGGATAATCGCACGCGGCACCACCATGAGCACGGCCGCGCCCACCGCCTGAAACACCCGCGCGGCGATCAGCACACCAATTGAGGGGGCGAAGGCGCAGGCCAGTGTGCCGAGCAAAAACACCACCAGCCCCACGTACATCGGCGGCTTGCGCCCGGCGGCATCCGACCACGGACCATAGGCCATCTGGGCCAGCCCGAAGGCAATGAAATAGGCGGTCAGCGTGGTCTGGGTGGCGGCGATGGTGGTGCCAAGATCCCGAGTCATATCGGGCATCGCAGGCAGGAACATATCAATCGCAAAGGGGCCGGGAATGACCAGCGCACCAAGGATCAGCGCCTCGCGCCAAAGGGAGGGGGAACGGGTTTGGGAAATATCAGACATAAAGTCCTCGCAATCTTAATAAAACAGGGCGAGGCCAAAACGAAAATGGCCGCCCCGCGGATGAAACCGGGGGCAGCCACATAATCGCGTGGTGTGCTTTGGGTTCTTAGAACCCAAGCCCCTCGTATTTTTTCTTGAACTTCGAAACGCGGCCGCCTTGGTCAAGAAGACGGGTCGAGCCGCCGTTCCATGCCGGGTGTGCCGAGGGATCGATATCCAGCGTCATCGTGTCGCCTTCTTTGCCCCAGGTGGAGCGCATCTGGACAACAGTGCCATCGGTCATTTTGACGTCGATGTTGTGGTAATCGGGATGTGTTTCTTTTTTCATCGGTCCGATCCTTACGCTTCTGCGCCCGATTTGGGCTTATAGTTTGCGACTTCAGCGATACGGGCAGATTTGCCGCGACGCGAACGCAGGTAATACAGCTTGGCGCGGCGGACACGGCCACGGCGCACAACGGTGATGGTGTCGATGTTGGTCGAATGCAGCGGGAACACACGCTCCACACCTTCGCCAAACGAAATCTTGCGAACGGTGAACGAACCGGCAATGCCTTCGCCATGCTTGCGGCTGATGCAGACGCCTTCATAGTTCTGGACCCGCGTGCGGGTGCCTTCGGTCACTTTATAGCCAACGCGAATGGTGTCGCCGGCTTTGAAATCGGGAAGATCTTTCCCGAGCGAAGCGATTTGTTCCGCCTCGAGTTGCGCGATCAGGTTCATCTGATCCACTCCTATTATGCTCGCGGTTTTTTCCGCGAAGTTGGTCGGCCTCAGAGCTCTCGGTCTTCTCTCGGGTCCGCAGTGTGCGCCCGCCAGAGTTCAGGTCGGCTTTGCTGTCTTGTTTTCCGAACCTTGGCTCGAGTGGTCCATGCAAACCCCGTCAGAAGCAGACGGGAATCAGCAAAAGGCCAGCGCGGCGCGGAATGCGCGGGATAAACCAGAGTATGCCCTTTGTTTCAAGCAAAAAGGGCCGATCGGCAGGTTATGGTCAGGAAATGACTTCGCCTACCATCATCTGGGGTTCGGTATTGGTGAAATTGGCAATATCCGCCACCACCGGCTTTGACACCGCCAGCGCCGCGTCCAGCGCATCTTTATCGGCAAAAGTCATTGTCGCAACAGCATAATTCTGCGGCGGAGCCCCCGGCGCGCCACCACCAAGCCCCTTTGTCACAAGCACCTGATCAATGTGCTTGCCCATATGTTCGCTGACCATCGGCATGTGGGTGCCAAGGTAGTACTCCATGTCGAAATGAGTGTTATCCCGGATTGGGTAAATAACCTGTAAAGAAAGTGCCATGAGATCCCCCTCCTGCATGCTTTAATGCGTCGACTTTACCATATTTTCCGCGAAATCACAGTAGAGGCAGAGCGCGCGGATCAGTCCTCGCGGTCTTTCCAGGCTTCCCAAAGATCGGGCCGCCGGGCGCGGGTGATCGCTTCGGATTGCGCCTGACGCCATTCGGCAATCTTGCCATGATGCCCCGACAGCAGCACCTCCGGGATCTGCCGCCCCAACCATTCCGCGGGTTTGGTGAACTGAGGATGCTCTAGCAAGCCGTTGGAAAAGCTCTCTTCTTCGGCGCTGGCCTCATTGCCCAGCACGCCGGGCAACAACCGCACCGTTGCGTCGATCATCGCCTGCGCCGCAAGCTCGCCGCCGGTCATGACGAAATCGCCAAGGCTGACCTCGTTGATGCCGTAGTGGTCGATCACCCGCTGGTCCAAACCCTCGAACCGGCCACAGATGAAAATCGCGCCGGGGGTGGTCGACAGGCTTTTCGCCATCTTCTGATCAAACCGCCGGCCCCGAGGCGACAGATAGATCAGCGGGCCGGGGCCCTTGCGCAGCGTGTGTTCAATCGCGCGGCCCATGATATCAGGACGCAGCACCATGCCCGCGCCGCCGCCCGCCGGGGTGTCATCGACGTTGCGGTGCTTGCCCTCGCCAAAATCGCGCAAATTGATCGTATCAAGCTGCCACAGCCGGTCTTTAAGCGCGCGCCCGGTGAGCGAGCCGCCCAATACGCCGGGAAACATCTCGGGGAACAGCGTGATGACGCTGGCCCGCCAGACACCATGCAGATCGGGCGTGTCGCTCACCAGCGGTTGCGGTTTGAGCGTGGGGCGGATGGCTTTGCGGCCATGGGATTTGTTGGGTGGCTGTGTCATGTGCGCTCCTTAGCCGCTGAAAATGCGGCTGCAAAGGGGGGAGATGTTGCAAGCCTCGGGAAATGGCGCGTCAATGCGCGAATGAAGCTGGATGATCTGCCCCATGCGGCCTGGGCCGTGCTGCGCCCCGGCGTGCCGCCTGTCGATGCCGAGGCGTTGGGCCGCGATGTCTGGCGCGTGGGGGCAGAAGTGCTCAAGCTGTTTCCCGGCGCTGATCTCGCCCGGTTTCGCCGTGTGGTGCGGGCGCATCGCCAAGCGGGCCGGATTTTTCAGGATCGGCCCGGGTTGGCCGCCCAGCGGCTGTTGGGGTTTGATGAACCGTCGCGTGCCGTTCTGTTGGACTATGTGCCGGGGCAGTCGGGGCGCGCGGCCCTGTTGGCGGGTGAGGCCCCCGAGCGCATCTTGGGCCAGTCGGCGCAATGGCTCGCCTGTCTGCACGCGGCGCGGGGCACGGCGCGCGGTCGGTTCGATCCTTGGGGGCCGTTGGAGCGGTTGCCGCAGGTTCCGGTGTGTGCCGAGCCGGAGCGGTATCTTGCGGCGCTGGCGTCTTTGCGGCGCGTGGCCGAGCAATTGCAGGGCAGGGGGTGTCTGCGCGCGGTGTTGCACGGCGACATGACGCTGGCCAATCTGGTGTTTCACGACGGCACGGTGAGTGGCATCGACTTTGAGAACCTGAAACAGCATCCGGCGGCGCGGGACATTGGCGAACTCTGGGCGGATGCGCTTCTGACGTTGGCGCCAACCTCGGCCGAGGTTGGTTTGATGCCGCCTGCGTGGGAGGCTGCGTTTGCAAGCGCTTATCCGGGGTCGGACGTTGATATCACACGCTTTTACACCCGGCATCGGCTGCTTAGGGTCTGGGCGGGGATCTCGGCGCACCCGCATGACAGAGGGCCAAGCCGCGATCGGCAGCTTGGCGCACTTCGGGCGTTGATCGCGCGGGATGGATTTGCGATCTAGGGCGCGGCAGGAGCCTAGCTGGCGTCTGGCGTGACCTCGGGCAAGACGCCTTCGGGCGGGTCCGCCACGATCCGGCCCGAGGCCAGATCGACGGTCGGCACGGCGGCCAATGTGAACGGCAAAAGCACCGTGTCCTTGAGCCCCGGTCCCTGAAGCTCTAGCAGATCGTCAGCGCCGTGATTGTGCACAGCCTTGACCCGGCCAATAAACACACCGCCGGTGTCATGCACCTCAAGCCCGATCAGATCGGCGTGGTAATATTCGTCGTCGGGCAGCGAGGGCAGCCTGTCACGCGGGGCGTACAGCTGCACTCCACGCAATGCGTCGGCCTGTTCCTTGGTCAAAACCCCGGAAAGCCGCGCCGCGAAACCACCCTTGACCGGACGGTCCAACACCATATCGAAGCTGCGCGACGCATCTTCAGTGGTGAGCGGTGAATACTCGGCAATCGCGCGCGGATCGGCGGTAAAGCTCTTGATCCGCACCTCGCCGTGGACACCAAAGGAACCGGCAATCGCGCCGACGCAAACCTGATCAGACATATCTATCTTTCCCTGCATAATCCGCCGTCTGTAACCCTGCCACCGGCAGCGGCGCAACGCTCGTTCACCTGATTGCGTTCGTGAAGCATACCGGCAACGAATGCCACGCCGCAAAATATCACCAATCGCACAAGTCGGAACATCGTGCTGCTTTCCTCAAACGTCAATGACGGGGAGGCTGCCCCGGCGCTGTTCCCAGCCTTGGGCCTCCAACTCGGGGGTCAGGCTTTCAGTTTCGGGCCAGCCGATACAGAGATAGGCCACCAGGGTCCAGTCTTCGGGAACGGCAAGATCGCGCGCAAGGCGCTGTGGATCGAGTATAGACACCCAGCCCACACCCAAGCCCCGGGCCCGCGCGTCGAGCCAAAACAGGGTGATGGCCCCGACGGTGGAATAGCGCAGGGTCTCGGGCATGGTCCGCGCGCCAAGGCCAGACCCCTTGTCGGTGGCCTCGGCACAAAAGACGGCAATCTGCTCGGGCGCGTCGCGCATGCCGGAAAGCTTTAATTGACTGTATTGTTTGGCTTTGTCGCCGTCATAGCCGGCAAGCGCCTGTTGGTTGCAGTCTTGGAAATTCTCGCGTGCGGCGGTGCGCGCCGCGCGACTTGTGACCCGGACAATCCGCCAGGGTTCGCTCAAACCCACCGAAGGGGCGAGCAGAAATGCGTCGAGGCATTGCCGCAGCAATGCCTCGTCCACAGGATCACAGCGGAAGCGACGGACATCCCGCCGCCACCGCATCAGATCGGTCAGCTGGGTTCGGAACGTGTCCGAAAAGCTCGCCATGGCGATGCCCCCCAGACTTATTCCTCGGCAGGTGCTTCAGCAGCTGCAGCAGCCTTGGCCGCTTTCTCTTCTGCACGGTCCTGCGCTTTTTTGCCGGGAACGGCTTTCTTCATGTTGGCGCGTTCTTTTTTCTCAACAACGCCAGCAGCTTCGAGGAAGCGCGACACGCGGTCGGTGGTCTGTGCGCCTTCGCTCAACCAGTACTGCACGCGCTCCATGTCCATTTTGACACGGTCTTCGCTGTCTTTGGGCAGCAGCGGGTTATAGGTGCCCAGCTTTTCGATGTAACGGCCGTCGCGCGGCATACGGCTGTCGGCCACAACGATGCGGTAGAAGGGACGTTTTTTCGAGCCGCCACGGGCAAGACGAAGTTTGATGGCCATTGGTAAGTTCTCCTTTGAATGGCGTGTGTGGGACGGGGCTGAGGCCCGGCCTACAGTAGGTGCTGTTTGTGGTGCTGAATGACTTCAGCGATGATGAAGTTGAGAAACTTCTTGGCGAATTCGGGGTCGAGATCGGCCTCGATTGCCAATTGCTCCAGCCGCGCGATCTGGTTCGCCTCGCGGTCGGGGTCGGACGGGGGCAGGTCGTGTTCGGCCTTAAGAACGCCAACGGCCTGCGTGTGTTTGAAGCGCTCGCCCAGCGTATAGACGAGGATCGCATCGAGCCTGTCGATGCTTTCGCGGTGCCCTTTGAGCACCTTGGCGGCGTGGGAAACGGGATCAGTCAAGAGCGTATCCTTTCGGCTGAAACAGCGGGTCTGCGTAGTGGCTGATTTCCATGTCGATGCCATGGGCCAATTGGGTGCCATCCAAGGCGGCAGGCGCGGGGTGGCGATAAACGACGTCACTGCCATCAACGCTGGCGGCACCGTGGTCTTTCTTGGCCCCAAGGCGTTCGGCCAGTCGGATGCTGTCAAGGTTTTTGGGGTCGAGATAGCTCACTGCGCCGTCCCATCCGAGCGTGCCATAGAAATAGGCGCGCACCGCATGGGTGGCCTCAAGCGCAAAGCCGCGCCCGGCCTTGTCGGGCCAGATGATCCAGGCGATCTCGGCTTCGGGCCATTTCGCCGGTTTCCAGCCGCCCGCCATGCCCAGCGTTTCGCCGCTGTCCTTGTGGTGAATCATCCACATGCCATAGCCGCGGATCTGCCAATGGCCGATTTCGGCGGCATAGAGCATCCACGCCTCATAGGCATTGAGCGGCCCGCCCATAAACCGCGACCGGTACGACGAAAAGGTCGCCTTGAAGTCCGGATAATCCTCGGCCTGCGGACCGCGCAGCACAAGGCGACGGGTCTCAAGCTCTGGAATGTCGGGCATCGACATCAGGCGGTCCTCGCGCAAAGCGGGCAACAGGAAAGGGGGGCGCGCACACTCATCTGCTTATTTCTTCTTGCCGAACCCGCTGAGGCCGGGGGGCAGCGCTGCGCCACCACCAAGCCCGCCGAGACCGCCGGGCAAACCGCCTTTGGCCCCCATCTGCTTGGCCGCCGCTTCCAGCGCCTTGGGGTCCATGCCTTGCGCCATCTCGGGCGGAAGCCCGCCTTTGCCGCCAAACATGCCCTTCATGGCCTGTTTCATCATGCCGCCTTTGCCCATCTTGCCCATCTTCTTCATCATGTCGCCCATCTGGCGCTGCATCTTCAGAAGCTTGTTGAGGTCGGAGACATCCATGCCCGCGCCCTTGGCAATCCGCTTTTTGCGGCTGGCTTGCAGCAGCTGCGGGTTGGCGCGCTCTTTCTTGGTCATCGAGTTGATCAGCGCGATCTGCTGGCGAATGGCGCGGTCGTCGAACCCCGACTCCTCAACCTGTTTCGCCATCTTGCCCATGCCTGGCATCATCGACATCATGCCCTGCATGCCGCCCATTTTGAGCATCTGATCCATCTGCATCTTAAGATCGTTGAAGTTGAACATGCCTTTCTGAAAGCGCTTCATCATGCGCTCGGCTTGTTCAATCTCCAGCGTTTCCTGCGCCTTCTCGACAAGGGCAACGATATCGCCCATGCCCAGAATACGGCCCGCAATCCGCTCCGGCTCAAAGGTCTCAAGCGCGTCCATCTTTTCGCCGAGACCGACGAATTTGATCGGCTTGCCGGTGACTGCGCGCATCGAGAGCGCCGCACCGCCGCGGCCATCGCCGTCCATCCGGGTCAGGACCACGCCGGAAATGCCGATCTTGCCGTCGAATTCCTCGGCGACCTCAACAGCGACCTGACCGGTCAGACCGTCAACCACCAGCAGCGTCTCGCGCGGGCTGACGGCGTCGCGGACATCCTCGACCTCTTTCATCAACACTTCGTCGATCTGCAAACGGCCAGCAGTGTCGAGCATATAGACGTCGTAACCGCCCAGCATCGCCTGCTGTTTGGCGCGCTTGGCAATCTGCACCGCGCTCTCGCCCTTGACGATCGGCAAGGTATCCACACCCACCTGCGTGCCCAAAACCGCGAGCTGCTCCATCGCCGCCGGGCGATAGATGTCGAGCGACGCCATCAGCACCTTCTTGCCCTCACGGTCTTTCAACCGCTTGGCGAGCTTACCGGTGGTGGTGGTCTTGCCCGAGCCTTGCAGGCCAACCATCAGGATCGGTGCCGGCGCATTGTCGATCTTAAGCGCGCCGGGCTCACCTTCGCCTTTAAGCACTTCGATCAGCTCGTCATGCACGATCTTGACGACCTGCTGGCCGGGCGTGACCGATTTGGTGACAGCGGCGCCGGTGGCCTTGGCCTCGACCGCTTTGACAAAATCGCGTGCCACTGGCAGCGATACATCGGCCTCAAGCAGGGCCACGCGCACTTCGCGCAGGGCGGTCTTGACATCATCGGCGCTCAGCGCGCCCTGTTTGGTCAGGCGGTCGAAGACGCCGGACAGGCGTTCTGACAGGTTCTCGAACATGCGGCTCTAAAGCCTCCCGATCTGTTTCCTCGTCAACTCACATAAGAGCCAACCGCACAAAGCACAAACGCTCCCACGGGCGCAACGCGCTGGTGGAAGGCGATCCCGGGCAAAGCCCAAGGGACCGGAAGGTGCAAAACTTCCGGATGTTGCTGCGGGCAATAGGCGGGACACGGGCCAGAGTCAAGTCACGACAAACCGGGCAACTCGGCGTCTTTATACTTCTCTGGCTTTATAAATATCCCAGGGGGTCTGGGGGGCAGCGCCCCCCAGCCTGTCGACGCGCGCAGGAGCGGCGAAATTCAGTACGACTCAGGCCGCCGCGTCGGCAATCTCGGCGGTCTCGGTGATAAACGTCACATCGGTCAGCCCGACAAACCCCAGCACATGCCGCAGGTATTTCGAGGCGAAATCGTAATCCGAACCGATTGGCACGCCACCGGACGCAAAGGCCACGATCACTTTCTTACCGGTCAACAGACCCTCGGGGCCCTCGGCAGTATAGCGAAACGTCACGCCGGCACGGGCAATCAGATCCACCCAGGCTTTGAGCGCCGCAGGCACGCTGAAGTTATAGACCGGCAGGCCGATCACAACGGTGTCAGCTTGCTGCAATTCGGCCACCAGCGCGTCGGATTGCGCCAAACGGGCCTTTTGGGCCTCGGTCCGGTCTTCGGCGGGGGTGAAGTTCGCGCCGACCCAGGTTTCGTCAACCTGCGGCAGCGGGGTATCGGCGAGATCACGGGTGATCAGATTGGCGGGCGCAAGGGTTTGCACAAGGCTGTCGGTCAGGGCACGGGTGGCCGAACCGGTTTTGCGGGCGGATGCGTCAACGCGCAGGACTGTCTTGGTTGTCATTTGAAGGTTCTCCGGGTGAGTGTGTCTGCCCGTTTATTTGATCATTGCAAATTCGAACTCAATATCCTCAAATCAACAGGAGCTGTGAGTATTTGCACATAGGTTTATTGAGTGAGGGGCAGAATGGAAAACTGGGGAGAGGTGCGCACCGCGTATCAAGTGGCGCTTCAGGGCACGGTCAGCGGTGCGGCGGATGTTTTGGGCGTGCACCATGCCACTGTGATCCGCCACATTGATGCGCTCGAGGACAAACTCGGGGCCAAGCTGTTTCAGCGCCATGCGCGCGGCTATACGCCAACAGAGGCGGGCGACGATCTGCTGCGGGTGGCGCAGGCGACCGAAGATCAGTTCAACCAGTTGCAAGGCCGGATCAAAGGCCGGGGCGAGGGCGTCGCGGGCGAATTGGTGGTGACCTCATTGGTGGGCATGGCGGGGCAATTTGCGCCCGTTATGGCGCAGTTCCAGCGCGATTATCCCAATGTGATCATCCGGTATCTGACCGGCGACCGGCTGTTCCGGCTGGAATATGGCGAGGCGCATGTGGCGATCCGCGCCGGGGCCGCCCCCGAACAGCCCGACAACGTGGTGCAGCCGTTCTTTCGCCACCCCTTCGCGCTCTATGCGACGCGGGCTTATGTCGAGGCCAACGGCATGCCGAAGTCCGACAGCGAGCTGGCGCAGCACCGGCTGGTCAGTCATGACAGCCTCGACACCCGCGCGCCGATGTTCCGCTGGCTGCGCGAACAAGTGCCCGAAAGCGCTTATGTCTTTCGCAGCTCTGACATGCGCGCGATGACCGAGGCGGTGGTGGCCGGGGCCGGGATCGGCTTTGTGCCGGTGTACGAGGCCAAACGGCACAAGGACCTGATCCAGGTCATGCCGCCGCGCGATGAATGGGCCTCGCAGCTCTGGCTGGTGACACATGTTGATTTGCACCGGGCGGCCAAGGTGCAGACCTTCCTGAAGTACCTCAAATCCCACGCCGCACGCTGGGAACGGGAATGCGCCGGGCATGACTGAGGCCACACGCGGCCATCTGGCCATGCTGTTGTTTTCGGCGATGGTGGCGGGGTCGTTTTCGCTTGGGGTGCTGGCAGCAAATGAAATCGCCCCGGCGGCGCTGCAGGCCGCGCGGTTTCTGATGGCGGCCCTCGTGACTGGCATGCTGGCCGTTGCGACAGGCCGGCTGCGCCGGGCGCATTTTAACGCGCCTTGGCGGTATTTCGTGCTGGCGGCGTTTTTCGGCACCTATTTCGTGTTGATGTTCGAGGGGCTGAAAACCGCAGCCCCGGTCAGCGCGGCGGCGGTGTTTACACTCACGCCGGTGATGGCGGCGGGGTTTGGCTATCTGCTGATGCGCCAGATCATGACGCCGCGCATTGCGCTTGGGCTCTCGGTTGGGGCGGCGGGCGCGCTTTGGGTGATCTTTCAAGGCAGCTTTGGCGCGCTGGTGCAGTTCGAGATCGGACGGGGCGAGGCGATCTATTTCCTCGGGTGCATCTGCCATGCGATCTATGCGCCGCTGCTTCCAAAGTTGAACCGGGGCGAGCCCCCTGTGGTGTTCACCACGGGCGTCCTGATTGCCGGAGCGATCCTGATCGGGGCGTATGGTTGGAATGATTTGCGCGCGACCGACTGGGCGGCGCTGCCGGGAATTGTCTGGATCACGCTGGCCTATATCGTGACCTTCGCCACGATCGGCTCTTTTATGTTGTTGCAATATGCCTCGATGCGGCTGCCTGCGTCGAAGGTCATGGCCTACACCTATCTGACGCCCAGTTGGGTGTTGCTGTGGGAGGTCGGGCTTGGCCACGGTGCGCCGGCGCTGCTGGTGCTGGGTGGTGTGGGTCTGACGATTGTGGCGCTGTTGATCCTGTTGCGACCCGAGCAGGCCGATCCGTCGACGGATCGGTAGCGATTTGTCAACAAATCGCAGTTTCGACACCTGCGACGGCGCGATCCCCTGCGCGGTGGCCAAGACCGATCCATTGATGGATCGGCACCGATCTGTCGACAGATCGGTTTGGGTGCGCGCAGGGTGAGGTTAGGGGGTTTCCGGCAGTTCCGCCGCGAGGAACCGTTCGAAGGCGTCCAGGTTCACCGGTTCGAATTGACCGAACCCCTGCATCCAGACGCTGGCCCCGCGCAGCGCGTCGGGCTCTAGTTTGCACCATTTCACCCGGCCACGCTTTTCCTGGCTGATCAGCCCGGCGCGGGTCAGGATCGTCAGGTGCTTTGAGATCGCCGCCAAGGACATGTCAAACGGCTCGGCCACATCCGTCACCGCCATGTCATCCTCTAAAAGCATGGCAAGGATGGCGCGGCGCGTCGGATCGGCAAGGGCGGCAAAGGCCGCATCAAGGCGGGCAGGGGTGTCCATCCGCTTCGCCTAGCTTTCCCGCGCGGCTCGGTCAAGCATCTGGGTAGAGGGTAGAGGGTAGAGGGTAGAGGGTAGAGGGCAGAGCGCAGGGGAGGTCGGGGGGCGGGGCAGCCACTTGGCAGCGCTGGGGCAAGATCAACCAATCAGTTGAATATGCGAATTGCCGGGGTTTGGCGCGCGGCGTGGCTGCGACGGATTGGCCGATGCGACCTGCCCGAAAATTTTAGATATACATAACAGTTGGATAGCAGGCCGTATGAATGCGCTCACGGCTTATTGACTCGGAGGCGCGTCAGCCTTAGCACAGGCCTCAGGATTTACCACGGGGGACAGCTTGCCCACACCTGAGCATCGCAAACGGCTAGAGGCACTCGATGAGCGCATCGCCAAGCTCAGGGGGAGCGACGCAAGACCCCACCAGGAAGAGCATTATTCTCAGGCCAATATGGCGTGGCGGATGGTGATCGAACTTGTTGCCGGTCTCGGGATCGGTTTTGGCATCGGGTACGGGCTAGACAGCCTGTTCGGCACATTGCCGATCTTCCTGGTGCTGTTCACATTGCTGGGTTTTGCCGCCGGGGTGCAGACGATGCTGCGCACGGCCAAGGAATTCCAGACTACGGAAACGGCCCGAGAGGCCGAAGATCACGAGAGGGACAAAAATGGCGACTGAAGCGCAAGGTGCCGACGAGGGCGGGCTGGTTTTCCACCCGATGGACCAATTCATCGTGCAGCCGCTGTTTGGCGGCAGCGAAGTTGGCATGTTCACCATCACCAACGTCACGCTGTGGATGTTCCTTGCCGTGGCCGCCGTTGTGGCGCTGATGGTGCTGGGCACGTCGCGCCGCGCGATCATCCCGACACGGTCGCAATCGATCGGTGAACTGGCTTACGGCTTTGTGTACAAGATGGTCGAAGACGTTGCGGGCAAAGACGCGCTGGCGTTCTTCCCCTACATCATGACCCTGTTCATGTTCATCGTGATGGCGAACTTCCTCGGCCTGCTGCCGATGGCCTTCACCACCACCTCGCATTTCGCTGTGACTGTTGTGCTGGCGCTGCTGGTGTTCGTGACCGTCACCGTGGTTGGCTTTGTCAAGAACGGCTCCAAGTTCCTTGGGTTGTTCTGGGTCGCCTCTGCCCCTCTGGCGCTGCGTCCGATCCTGGCGATCATCGAAGTGATTTCCTACTTCGTGCGTCCGGTCAGCCACTCCATTCGTCTTGCAGGCAACCTGATGGCCGGTCACGCCGTGATCAAGGTGTTCGCAGGCTTCGCCGCCATCGCCATCGTCAGCCCGCTGTCGGTTGTCGCAATCACCGCGATGTACGGTCTCGAGATCCTCGTGTCCTTTATCCAGGCCTATGTCTTTACCATCCTGACATGTGTGTACCTCAAGGACGCGCTGCACCCATCGCACTAAGCTTTGGTGCCTGAAATTCCGGTGCGCAGCCTTTGCGCGCCCCCACGAACAACCCTGAATTTTAACTTCCAATCGTAAGGAGATACCCCCATGGAAGGTCAACTCGCACATATCGGCGCAGGTCTCGCAGCAATCGGTTCCGGCGCAGCCGCAATCGGTGTTGGCAACGTTGCCGGCAACTTCCTCGCCGGCGCTCTGCGCAACCCCTCCGCTGCTGCTTCGCAGACCGCGACACTCTTCATCGGCATCGCTTTCGCAGAAGCCCTGGGCATCTTCTCGTTCCTGGTCGCTCTGCTGCTGATGTTCGCCGTTTAAGCCTCACGGAAGACTGATCCTTACACCTCGGTCGGGCGGCATCGCTCGCCCGACCGACGGTAACCGGACTTCCCAAGGAGGACGACATGGCAACAGAAACCACAGACGCCGTTGCCGGACACGGGGCTGACGCCGCCGCATCCGCACCCGGCATGCCGCAGCTCGATTTCTCGAACTGGGGCAACCAGATCTTCTGGCTCCTGATCACGCTGGCCGTGATCTATTTCGTCCTGTCCCGCATCGCGCTTCCGCGCATCGCGGCGGTTTTGGCGGAACGTCAGGGGACCATCACCAACGACCTCGCCAAAGCCGAAGAGCTGAAGCGTCAGGCCGGTGAAGCCGAACAGGCATACGACACGGCGCTGGCGAACGCCCGCTCCGAAGCACAGAATATCATCGCCGCGGCCAAAGCGGACATTGCAGCCGATCTTAAGGTTGCAACCGACAAGGCCGATGCCGAGATCGCAGCCAAGTCTGCGGAAGCGGATGTGGCGATTTCGGAAATTCGCGCCAGCGCCATGGAAAACGTGGTGATTGTGGCACGCGAAACAGCGGCAGAGATTGTCAACGCGCTGGGTGGTAAAGCGGATTCCGCAGCCATCGATGCGGCGGTGGCCCAACGGACGAAAGGGTAAGACATGCGCAAGTTTCTGACATTGGCGCTGATTGCCTCGGGTACAATTTCGGCCAGCCCTGCGCTGGCTGCGACGGGCCCGTTCTTCTCGCTGGGCAACACCGATTTCATCGTGTTGCTGGCCTTCTTGCTGTTCATTGCGGTCATCATCTACTTCAAGGTGCCTGCGATGCTGGGGGGCTTGCTCGACAAGCGCGCCGAAGGCATCCGGGACGAGCTTGATGAAGCCCGTGCCATCCGCGAAGAAGCCCAGACCTTGCTCGCCTCGTTTGAGCGCAAGCAACAAGAGGTCCAGGACCAATCGCAGCGGATCATTGATCACGCTAAGGAAGAGGCCCGTCTTGCTGGCGAAGGCGCCAAGAAAGACATCCAGTCCTCGATCACGCGCCGTTTGGCCGCGGCCGAAGACCAGATTGAATCGGCCAAATCCTCGGCTGTCAAAGAAGTGCGCGACCGCGCCGCGACTGTGGCTGTTGCCGCAGCCCGCGAAGTGATTGCGAAACAGATGACAGCGGATGACTCCAACCGCCTGATCGAAGAGTCGATCACCACGGTTGGCAACAAGCTGCACTGATCTGCGGCGGGTTCGCCCGACTGATATCATTAGAAAACGCCCGGTCCCCAAAGGTCCGGGCGTTTTGCTGTGTGGGATAGGGTGTGTGGCGCAGGGGATGCGGTCTAAATCTTGCGATCCTGTTCGTGGTCAAACCGCTGCCGCGCAATCGCCTCGTTGCGTTCTGCCTTGGCGTTGTCATGCAGCGCCGCTTCGACGTAATCGAGATGCGTTTCAACCGCCGCGCGGGCACGCGCGCCGTCACGCTCTTGCAGGGCGGTGTTGATCGCGCGGTGCTGTTCCAGCAGGCTTTCCCGCGTCAGCCGCTGCTTGAACATGACCTTGCGATTATAGAACACGCCCTCGCGCAGCAGTTGGTACATCGAGCGCATCATATGCAGCATGATCACGTTATGGCTGGCCTCGATGATCGAGAGGTGGAATTCCGCGTCCAGCGCCGCCTCGTCGGACGGATCGCGTTTGGCGTGGGCCGCTTCCATCTTGTCGAACACCGCCTGGATCACCCGCAGGTCGGTGTCTGATCCAAGGCGCGCGGCGCGCTCTGCGGCCAGCCCCTCCATGTCGCGGCGGAACGAGAGGTAGTCAAACACCGCTTCGTCATGCGCGGCAAACAGTTGGACCAAGGCCGGGGCAAAGGCCGACCCCAGCACATCGGCCACGAATATGCCCGCGCCGGCCTTGCTGGCGAGCAACCCCTTGGCCTGCAATTCGGCAACCGCCTCGCGCAGGGACGGGCGCGACACGCCAAGCCGGTCGGCCAGCTCACGCTCGGACGGCAAGCGCTCCCCCGGACGCAGAATGCCGCGCAGGATCAACTGCTCGATCTGGCGGGTCACAGCGGTCGAGAGCTTTTCGGGGTGGATCGGTTGAAATGGCATCATAGCTCCGGCAATTGGTAAGATTATATGACCGCTAATGCCCAAGGAGCAAGCACTTGCAGGCAGGCGAGGTCTCAAAACGCAACGCAAACGAGGGCTGTTTGGTCTCATTTGGTAAGATGTTGTTAACCCTGACGCGGCTAGGATCGTGGCATGGGTTGGTATGCAGTGTTTCCCTTGCTGATGCTTCTCACCACTTGCGACACGCCGGGGCTGCGCCATATGGGGGTGGCTCCGGTACGCATGGAGGTGGGCGGGATGAGCTTTGATATCCGCGTTCGTGACGGCATCGCCGAAGCGATCCGGACCAACGCCATGTTTGGTGTGCGCATGCGCGATGTGGCCAACAATGGCGGTCAGGCGATTGTGTCTGTGACCGGCTGCAAGGTGGCTTGGTTGCAAGGCGATCCCTCGGTTCTTTTGGCCGGCCTCGATTGCGAGGACGGGCAGGGCGTCCCGCGCAAACCGCGCGGCAAGACGCATTGCACCGGCACGGTGTCCGCGCCCTATCGCAACGGCGAAAGTGACGTGGCCTTCTCCTGTGGATGACGTACGGCACTGGTTCCCCCACGCCACGCCCCCCTGACCCCCTGCCATACCCGCCGAAATCCGCCGATATATTGTGGATAACTCTGCCGGTCCCGCCATATGATGTGGCCCCCCGTTGACAGACCACAAGAGCCGCCGTCACACTGGCCCCAATCCGGAATCACCGGAAAAAACCACGAGGGCCGAGCATTGCGTTTCAACAAGCTGCGTCTGACAGGCTTCAAAAGCTTCGTCGACCCGACCGATCTTCTGATCAAGGACGGGCTGACCGGCGTTGTGGGGCCCAATGGCTGTGGCAAATCCAACCTGCTTGAAGCGCTGCGCTGGGTGATGGGCGAAACCCGGGCCAAGGCGATGCGCGGCGGCGGCATGGAAGACGTGATCTTTGCCGGGGCTGCGACGCGGCCGGCCCGCAACTTTGCCGAAGTTTCGCTGCATCTCGACAATTCCGAACGCCTCGCCCCGGCGGGGTTCAACGACAGTGACACGCTGGAAATCACCCGCCGGATCACCCGCGATGTCGGCTCGGCCTACAAGATCAACGCCAAGGATGTGCGCGCCCGCGACGTGCAGATGCTGTTTGCCGATGCCTCGACCGGGGCGCATTCGCCCGCGCTGGTGCGGCAAGGCCAGATCAGCGAATTGATCAACGCCAAGCCCAAGAACCGCCGCCGCATTCTGGAAGAAGCCGCTGGGATTTCAGGGCTTTACCAGCGTCGCCACGAGGCCGAGCTGAAGCTGAAAGGCACCGAAGCCAACCTGCTGCGCGTCGACGATGTGATCGAACAACTGGCGACGCAGCTGGCGCAACTGGCGCGGCAGGCGCGGCAGGCTGCGCGGTATCGCGCGATTGGCGAAGACCTGCGCCAGGCCGAAGGGTTGCTGCTGTATCGGCGCTGGCAAGATGCTGACGAGGCCCGCCAACGCGCCGAAGAGGTGCTGCGTGACATGGTGAACGTCGCGGCGAAATCCGAGGCCAGCGCGCGCCACTGTGCCGAGGCGCGGCAAGAGGCCGACACCACCCTGCCATCGCTGCGCGAAGAAGAGGCCATCGCCTCGGCGGTGCTGCAACGCCTGCAAGTCCAGCGCGACACGCTCGCCGATCAAGAGGCCACCGCGCGCGACAAGATTGCCACGCTGGAAAGCCGGATCGCGCAACTGGGCCACGACATCGACCGCGAATCCGGCCTCAACCGGGACGCGGGTGAAACGATCGAGCGGTTGGAATCCGAAGAGCGTGAGCTTGCCGAGGCTGGCGAGGGCCAGGACGGAATGATGGAGGAGGCCACCGAGGCCGCGCAAGAGGCCGCGTCTGTGCTGTCTGAACGCGAGTCGGATCTGGCGCTTCAGACCGAGGATGTCGCCCGGCTTGCCGCGCGCCACCAATCGGCGCAGCGGGTGCTCGACGAAGGCCGCAAACGCCAGGACCGCAGCGAAGCCGAGGCCGACAAGGCGCGCGCCGCAGTGGACGACTCGCAGGCGCGTCTGGTCAAAGCCGCCGAGGATGAGGCCAGCGCGCGCGCGGCGGAAGCGGCCGCCAAGCGCATGACCGAGCGCGCCGACGATGCATTGATCGCCGCCGATGAGGCCCGCGAAGAGGCGCAGGCCCGCGAGGCCGAGGCCCGCGCCGAGCGCTCCGAGGCCGAGGGCGAAGCCAACGCCCTGCGCGCCGAGACCACCGCGTTGGCGCGCTTGCTGGAGCGCGACACCGCCGAGGGTGGCCAGATCATGGACCGGCTGCAAGTGCAGCAGGGCTTTGAAAAGGCGCTGGGGGCGGCCTTGGCCGATGATTTGCGCGCGCCCGAGGTCCATGCTGATGGCCCGTCCGGTTGGTCTGTGCTGCCCGATTATGACCTGCCGCCCGCGCTGCCGCACGGCGTCACACCTCTGTCATTGCATGTGTCGGTCCCCGAGGTTCTGGCCCGCCGCATGGCCCAAATCGGGCTGGTCGAGGCCGATGACGGCAGCCGGATGCAACCGCTGTTGCAGCCCGGTCAGCGCCTTGTCAGCCTCGATGGCGATCTGTGGCGCTGGGATGGATTTCGCGCTTGGGCCGAGGATGCGCCCTCAGCCGCGGCGCTGCGGCTCGAACAGCTTAACCGTTTGGAAGACCTCAAACAATCGCTTGAGCGCACCACTGTTCGGATGGAGGCCGCGCGCGCCGCGCATGAGGCGCTGACCGCGCGTTTGGCCGATCTCACCCGCGCCGACAAAGATGCCCGCGAGGCGCGCCGCGAGGCCGACCGGGCCTTCAATGACGCCAGCCGCGCGATGAACCGCGCCGAGGCGGAAAAGAATCTGGCTGAGGGTCGGCTCGAGAGCCTCGGGATGGCGGTGCAACGCCACGAAGAAGAGGCGCAGGCCGCCGCATTGCAGCTGCGTGAGGCCGAGCGTGGGGCGGCGGATTTGCCCGACCTGGATGCCGCGCGGGCGCTGGTGGAGGACGTCAAAATGACGGTCGAAGCGGCGCGGATGACGATGATGACGCGGCGCTCGGCCTTGGACGAATTGCGCCGCGAAGGCGAGGCGCGGACCCGGCGCATCCAACAGGTGACCAAAGAGCTTTCGGGCTGGCGGCACCGTCTGGAAACCGCCGAGAAGCGCAGCTCTGAGTTGAGTGGCCGCAAGTCTGCCAGTGAAGACGAGTTGCGTCAGGCCTGCAAGCTGCCCGACGAGATTGCGGCCCAGCGCGAGGAGCTGGCCGAGAACATCGAAACCGCCGAAGACCGCCGCCAGACCGCCACCGAAGCGCTTTCGGTGGCCGAAACCGCGCTGCGTGCTGCGGAGCAGGCCGAGCGGGATGCCGAGCGTGCCGCATCCGAGGCGCGTGAGGCCCGTGCCGCCGCGCAAGCCCGTGCGGAGGCCGCTCGGGAGACCACCAAAGCCGCCGCAGACCGGATCGAAGATGATCAAGAGGTGTCACCGGGGCAACTGCTTGAAAAGCTTAAGATAGATCCTGAAAATATGCCCGCCTCGGAGCGGATCGAAGACGATGTGAACCGGCTCAAACGCCAGCGCGATGCGCTTGGCGCGGTGAACCTGCGGGCCGAAGAAGACGCCCGCGAGGTGCAGGAAGAGCACGACACGCTTGTCAGCGAAAAGACCGATCTCGAAGAGGCGATCCGCACGCTGCGCAACGGGATTGCCAGCCTCAACCGCGAGGGCCGCGAGCGGCTTTTGACCGCCTTCGAACAGGTGAACAGCAACTTCTCGCTGCTCTTTACCCATCTGTTTGGCGGTGGTGAGGCGAATCTCGTTCTGGTTGAATCCGATGACCCGCTGGAAGCCGGGCTTGAGATCATGTGCCAGCCGCCGGGCAAGAAGCTGTCGACGCTGTCGCTTCTGTCGGGGGGCGAACAGACGCTGACCGCGCTGGCGCTGATTTTTGCGGTGTTCCTTGCCAATCCGGCGCCGATTTGTGTGCTCGATGAGGTCGACGCGCCGCTTGACGATGCCAACGTCACCCGGTTTTGCGATCTGCTTGACGAGATGTGCCGCCGCACCGACACCCGCTTCCTGATCATCACCCACCACGCGGTGACGATGGCGCGGATGGACCGGCTGTTTGGGGTCACGATGCAAGAGCAGGGCGTGTCGCAACTGGTTTCTGTCGACCTCAAGAAGGCCGAGAAACTGGTGGCGTAAGCCTGCGCCGATACTCCAGAAAGCTATTGTTCGCAAGCGTTTAGGCTCAACCTTCAGCCGCATGTCCGCGCCGCTTTCTGCGGATGAATTACGCATCCGCAAGGATCACCGCCGCGTTGAGGCCCAGAGCCTCGGACCCGGTTTGCGCGGGCCGGTGAGAGCGTTCCACGGGGCCGCGTTCGCCTTGTGGTAGAAAAAATCTGATGACAAATTTGCAATTCTCTCTACCATAGCGCGAAATATTTTATCTCAATCGTCTTTTTGCGAGGTCCCTTATGCGAAGCATGTCACAGGCCCGTCGCCGCATCGGCTATTGCGCTTTTGTCGTCACTCTCGGGGCCGCCTGCGCCTCGGTTGCCGATACAACTCCTGCCCCGCCGATGATTTCCAGCGCTTTGCCCTTGGGCGTGACTGTACCCAGTACGGTGTCGAGCGCGATCGAGGCGCGGCCCTTTTTCGATCAATTCTCGTGGCAGTCCTTTATCGCGCTGAACTGGCCCGCGGACCCGAACGCCCCCGGCGCGCCTTTGGACCCGAATGATCCGTCGACCTTTACATCGGCTGCGGCCGGCACGCCGACGGTCTGGGAAAGCTATGCGACTTCGTATCGGCTGTTTGGCTCGGGGCAGGCGGAACCGCCGGCCTTTGGCACTGGCCCGGCCGAGGGCGACCCCTGTTCAGCAAACACCAAGACCCTGCGGATGGTCGCCAAGGGCGCGGATATCACCGGCAACACCATTGGTGACGTGAACGAGGCGTTCTCGCATCCGTTGATCGATCAGAACCTGAATTACGTTTACGCCGAGGTCCGGTTCAACGACGCCTATTACGATTTTGTCCGCAGCAACGGCTATTACCTCAAGCGCAATCTGTCGGCGGCGCAGCAGCCCTTGCAGATGCCCGAAAGCGTGACATCGAGCGGCACAATCGGCGCAATGATGATCAAGGCGGCGTGGCGGCAGATGACCGCCAAAGACGACACTTCGCGCTATCATGTGATCACGGCTTCGGTGGTTGATCCCGATGGCGGTGGCTGTTCGCAGGTGCCGATGGGGTTGGTCGGGCTGCATATCGCGCAAAAGGCCGAGGGCTTTCCCGAGTGGATCTGGTCGTCGTTTGAACAGGTCGACAATGTGACGCCGGGGCCGGGCGCGAGCGAGACCACGCCGGTGTCGTTCAACAATGGCACCGACACCCCCGCCACCCCGCGCGGCTGGGCCAACCGGCCGCCCATCGCGCCCCCGCTGTTGGCGGAAGGCAAGCGCGAGGCGACGCAGGTTACCCGGCTGAACCCGATCCCGACAACCCCCGCCGGCATGTCGACGGTCGACCAGAACGCAACTTATGCCGAGCTGCTCAAGGGCACGCCGTGGGCGCATTATCAGCTTGTCATCACCCAATGGCCGACCGATCCGGGCACCTTCAAACTGCCGCGCGACGGCGGTGTGTATCCCAAGGATGCGGGCGGGGCCTTTCCGGCGAACGGGGCGACCAACACCGCGATGGAGACCTATTTCCAATCGCAAGAGGATGCCGCCGGGGCCGGGGGCAACAGCTGTATGTCCTGCCACTACGCCGCCTCTACGTCTGATTTCAGCTGGATCCTGTTCAACCAATCCCATTGATCTGCGCCCATTTACCGGAGGAATTTCATGTCCGACAGCGCGTCCGATTGGACCATGTTTCACGGCAACGCCGCCCATGATGGGCTGGTCACCGGGTCGTCGATCACCGCCGCCAATGCCGCAGGCCTGACCGAGGCCTATACCCGCGAGATTGGCGGTGCAATTCTGTCGGTCCCGGCCATCGCCAACGGATCGATCTATGTCGGCACGGCCAATGGCACCACGATGATCAACGGCCAATCCTCGCCCACAGGCACGACGGTTGCGGGCACCCCAACGGGCGGCACGCCGCAGGCCGACGGCGGCAGCTTCCATCGCATCGACCTTGCCAGTGGCGAGACCAAAGCCAGCTATTTCTGGCAGATCGACCGGGCCCAAGGCGACACCCACGGTTTTACCGGCATGGGCTGCACCCCGGCGGTGGTCGACGGGCGGGTGTATTTCTCGGCCTTCGATGGCAGGCTGCGGTGCCTCGATGCCGAGACGTTAGAGCTGATCTGGATCACCGATTTGCGCATGGCCGACCTGGCGCAGAACCAGCCGATCACCAACAACGCTGGGGTCGACGCAGGCGGTCCTCCGGCTGAGGGGTGGTCGTCGCCGCTGGTGGTCAACAATCTGGTGTATGTCGGCATGGGCGAGGGGGAGAACCCCGACCTTTATTCCTTTGTTTTCGCGGTCTCGGCCCAGAGTGGCAAGGTGGCGTGGATCTTCTGCCTCAATCAGTTTGAGCTTGGTGTCTGCAACAGCCCCAATGTCCTCCCGGCGGATGTTGTTGATCCGACGAGCTTGCCGGCGGGGATCACGCTGTCGGATGCCAAGGTCGTCTCCAAGGGCAACAGCGTCTGGACGGCGATTGCCTTTGATGCCGATCTGAACCGGCTGTATTGCACCACCGGCAATCCGCAGCCTGACAACGGCCTCGTCGATCCGCCGCATTACGCTTACGGCGTGCTTTGCCTTGATGCGCTGAGCGGCGATGAGATCGGGTTCTTCCAAGCCCCGGAAAAGAGCAATTATCGCCCCTCTGACATTGATGTCGATTTCGGCGCGGCCCCGATGATTTTCGAGCGGGGCGGACAGAAGATCTGTGCGGCGCAATGCAAGAACGGCACGCTGTTCCTGCTCGATGCCGAGACGATGGAGTGTGTGGAATCGCGCCAGATGCTGCCGACGTACAACGATGGCTGCCGGATCGCGACGGTCGACACTCACGGGCCGGACACCGGGGCAAACCCAAATCCGCCGGTCACGAACAAGGAATCCGACGCCACCAAGGCCGAGAATTTCTACGGCGGCTATTCCACCCCGGCGGTGTTTCCGGGGGGCGAGATGCTGTTTGTGGGCAGTGGCGGCAACAACTATCACTTCGTCGCCCCCGGCATCGACAGCGCCACAACGCCGTTCATGCGGGCGGTGAACTGGGAGACGCTGACCGACGCTTGGGCGCTCGATGACAGTGACCCAAAGAAATACGTCAAACCGTCGCCGCCGATGTACGCGAGCGCGGGCGAGGCGGGGCTGTCTTCGCCCACCGTCGTCAATGACATCGTGATCTGCACCACCTCGAAAATCGCGCTGCATGTGTTTGATGCGCGCGACGGCACGCCGCTGTTTTCCGATCATTTCGGGATGCAGACCTCGGGGTTCAACGGCGGCTATGGCTATTGCCTCGGGGCGGCAGTGAGCGGCGATTACATCGTGGCGGGCGGTTTGGTTCTGGGCCGCGATGGTGGCATTTTGCGCGTCTTCAAGGTCGCGGGCTAAGGGGATTATCGGATGAACATGCTTCTTTTGGGTCTCATGACGGGCTTCATAACCGGGCTCGACAATTTCATCGTCAGCGCCGGGCTGGGCACCACACGGCTGGCGCGGCGTCAGATCGCGGTGCTGGTGGCGGCGTTTGCGCTGGCCGAGGCGGTGATGCCGCTGGTGGGCTTTGCCCTGGCGCGGTTTGTTGCGCCCGAGATGTTTGCGGGCCTTGGGCCGGTGCTGTTGATCCTGGCGGGATGTGTGGCCGGGGCAGGGGCGTTGCGCGGGGTGCCGCGTCTGTCGCCTTGGGTTTTGTTCACGCTGCCGGTGCTGATGAGCCTTGATAACCTTGCGGTCGGGGCCGGACTGGGGGCCTTGGGCGGCTATACCTTGGGCGCGGCGCTGGTGGCCGGGGCGGTCGCGGCGATGATCAGCACGGCGGGCCTTTTGTTTGGCGGGCTGTTGTCCGGGCGGATTGTTCGGATCGGAGCGCCGGGAGTGGCGCAGGCCATCGTTGCCGTCTGTCTGATCGCGGTCGGCGTGGTTGAGCTGGCAGGCGGGGCCTGAGCGCCGTGGCGCGCGTCATTTGCGATAACTTGCAATTTCCCACCGGCGTTGTCGCGCAGGGCAGCACCCTGTTTCTGGCCGAAAGCGGGCTCGACGCGCGGGGCCGTCCCGGCGTGGGCCGCGTGCTAAGGGTGCGCGAGGGGCAGACCACGGAGCTTTGCGGCGGGTTGCGTGCGCCGGTGACGGGGCTGACCCTGCATCACGGCGCGCTTTACGTTTCCGAAGGCGGGCGACCGGGGCGGATCAGCCGGATTGATGTGGCGACTGGCGGGCGCATAACGCTGCTCGATGGTCTGCCCGGCGGCGGCGATTATCACACCAATACGCCGATGGTGCATAACGGCTGGCTCTACTTTGGCCAAGGGGCCGCGAGCAACAGTGGCGTAGTGTCTTGGGATCCGGTGACGATGCCGTGGATCAATGGCACCGACCTGCCGCATGACCTGCCGGGGGTCGAGATTGAGCTGGCCGCCGATGGGGCGGGGCGTTCGGCGGCGTTTCAGGCCTTTGGCGTCACCGCGCCTGCGGGCACCCGCATTGCGGCGCATTTGCCCTGCACCAGCGGGGTGATGCGGTGCCGTCTGGATGGCACGGGGCTAGAGCTTGTGGCCTGGGGGATGCGTAATCCTTTCGGGCTGACCGCCCTGCCGGATGGGCGCATTCTGGCGGTGGACTTGGGGATGAACGACAGGGGCACGCGGCCCGTAGGTCAGACGCAAAGCGTGATCTGGGAGCTGACACCGGGCGCGTGGTACGGCTTTCCCGATTTCGCGGCGGGCGTGCCGGTCAGCGACCCGCAGTTCAAGTCGCAGCGCCCCGGCGGAGCGCAGCCCAAACCCCTGCTGGCCAATCACGCCGAACTGGGGCCGGTGCCCCAGCCGATCGCGCGGTTCGCGCCCAATTCCGGCCCGACGCAGATGCTGTTTGACCCCGCAAGTGGCGGTCTTTTCGTCGCCCTGTTCGGCGACAAACGCCCGATCACCGGCATGCCGGGGGCCAAGGCGGGGCGGAGCCTGATCCGGGTGGACATACAGACCGGCACCCTCGTGACCTGCGCCGTGGCGGGGCTGCATCGGCCGATTGATCTGTGTTGGCAGGGCGATGACCTGCTGCTGCTGGACTTTGGCGCCTACGAGCTTGAACCCGGCGGCACCCTGAAAGCCAAAGGCGCGACGGGCCGGCTTTTGGCGCTGTCACGCAGCGAAATCGACGCCCTGTCCAAGCCGCAACGGGAGGTGGCACAATGACCCAAGCACCCAGCAATTGGTGGATGTACCACGGCGACGCCCAGCACAGCGGCTATGCCAAATCCGGCTGTCCGATCACCTCTGACACCGCCGCCGGGTTGACGCTGTTGAAAAGCATAAGCCTCGATGGGCCGGTGGTGTCGATCCCCTCCATCGTCGACGGCTTTGTCTTTGTCGGCGTCGCAAATTACCAGCTGGCCACCGGCGGCAATGGCGGCGCGGTTTATAAAATCGACGTCACCACCGGCGACATTGCCGCGACATTCACCTGGGATCTCGGGACCGATCTGATGGACGGTCACGGCTTTGCCGGCATGGGCTGTTCGCCTGCGGTTGTGGTGCCCGAGGGGCAAACGCTCGACCTGGCCAAGGTGTATTTCAGTGGCTTCAACGGGCGGGTGTATTGCCTGGCGGCCAAGGACATGACCCTGATCTGGGAGATTGACCTGCGCCACGCCGATCCGCCGATGAACCAGCCGGTGACCAATATTCGCGGCACCTCCGAGGATCAGATCGGGCCGCATTCCTATTCGCCCGCCGCTGGCTGGTCTTCGCCGCTGGTGGTCGGCGACCGGGTCTATATCGGCATTGGCGAGGGGGAAAACCCCTACCTCGCGGCCTTTGTATTTTGCCTGAATGCCGAGACGGGGCATGTGGAGTGGGTCTATTGCACCTGTCAGTTTGAGGCCGAAAAACCAAACGACGTCAACATGTTGCCCGCCTTTGCGGTAGGGGCTAATTTGCCGGGCTTTACCGTGTTCGACAGCGAGCCGATCGTTCTTGGCTGTTCGGTCTGGTCCTCGATTGCCTATTCCGCATCCCACGACCGGCTGTATTTCGGCACCGGCAATGCGGTGCCGGACGGGGCGCTGCCAAGTGCGGGGTGGTCGAACGGGTTGATGTCGCTTGACGCCACCACCGGGGCCTTCGCCGGGTTCTTTCAGGTCATGCCTGAAACCAACTATCGCCCCTCTGACAATGACATCGATGTCGGCGCCTCGCCCACGGTGTTCACCCGGTCTGGCGTCAACAACGCCTGGCCCGGCACCAACCCAACCATCGACCGCGAGATCGTGGGGTTTGCCTGTAAGAACGGCAGCTACTTCCTTGTTGATGCGGAAAAGATGCAGCTGGTCTCGTGGCGCCAGCTTTTGCCCTATCACAACAACGGGCTTCAGATTGCGACGGTCGATCCGCATCAGGGCACCTCGCTTGAGGCCGAGCCAACGCCGGACCCGGACCGCCCAAATCCAACCGCCGTCGTGCATCCGCCGCTGAACCCGCAGGTGACAAACGCGCAGTCTAACGCCACCCAGGGCGAGAATTTCCACGGCAGCTATAGCTGCGCTGCGATTGATCCGGTGCGGTTTCGCATGTTCGCGGGCCTTGGCGGGTCGAACTACAATTTCGTCGGCAGTGGCATCGACACGCCCACCACCCCCTTTATGCGCGCCTTTGATATCAACACCATGACCGACGTCTGGCCCTTCGATGACAGTGACCCGCAGCGCTATAAAAACGCGATGCCGCCGATGCACACCACGGCCGGAGAATGCGGATTGTCCTCGCCTGCGGTGGCCAATGACGTGGTGTTTTGCACCACCAACAAGGTCGCGATCCACGCCTTCTCCACCCTCGACGGCCAGCATCTGTGGAGCGACGATATCGGCCCGCCGACCTCGGGCTACAGCGGCGGTTACGGGTTTTCGATGGGGCCGGCGATCTGGGGGAAATACGTCGTCGCGGGCGCATTGATCATGAACCAGAACGGCGGCGTTCTGAACATCTACCACCTTCCCGATGTGACAGGAGCCTCGTCATGACACACGTTCCCTCGTTCGATACAGATATAAAACCGTTTTTTGATCAATACGTTGGCCAGATGCGCTGGCGCTTTGACCTTACCGATTATGATCAGGTCAAGGCCAATGCCGAGATGATTTATGACCGGATTCATAGTAAATCGATGCCACCGCCGCCGTTTCAGCCATTCTCAGATGCCTTCATCGCGGGGTTCAAGACGTGGATGGAGAATGGTTTCCCAAAATAGCGGGTGTCACTAGGTGTTCAGTCCCGGCATGTGGTGGATCGGATTTACGATGAATCGATCTGGCTCTGAAGTCCAGGTTTTACAGATGTATTCGTGGTGCGTCAGACCGTTGAGCGTCTTGAGTCTTCGGGCGAAGTTTCAGGCTGCCATGAAGTCGGCGAGGTGCGTGCGCAGCCGTTCGTGGTTTTCATAATGGAAGCGTTTGACGGTTGCCTCCTTGATGGTTCGCTTCATTCTCTCGACCTGGCCATTGGTCCGGGGATGGTTTGGCTTGGTCAGGCGATGCTCAATCCCATGCGCCTCACAGATCATGTCGAAGCGCATCTGGCGCGAATATGCTGTGTTCCTGTTGCGGCGTTGCTCGGCAAACTGAATGCCGTTGTCGGTCAGAATCGTGTGGATACGATAGGGAACTGCCTTGAGCAGATGTTCGAGGAAATCCCAGGCGGTCTTGCGATCCGCCTTGTCCACGAGTTGGGTGATCGCAAATTTGCTGGTCCGGGCAATGCCTACAAAGAGATAGAGCTTGCCCTCCACGGTCTGAACTTCGGCGATATCGATATGAAAGAAGCCGATAGGGTAACGCTTGAACTTCTGCCGCTTTGGCCCGTCACCTTCGATATCCGGCAAGCGAGAGATGCCGTGCCGCTGAAGACACCGATGTAGCGCGGATCGCGTCTGATGCGGGACAGGCGGCTGAAGAGCATAGAGACAATCATCCAGCGGCAGTAACATGTGCCGCCGGAAGGCAACGATCATTGCCTCCTCTGCTTGCGTAAGAACGGTTGAACGCGGTTCCTCCGGCCCTGTCATCAAGTCTTCGACCGTCGCGCGCTTGCGCCACTTTGCGACGGTCTTGGGATTGATGCTTATCTCCTCGCTCAACTGCGAGAGCGAAGCTTGCGATCGCTGTATCGCAGCTCTGACGGCGTGCGTGGTCGTGGCGCTCCCGTGACGAACTTGTCCCACATAGCTTCCTTCCATTCCTGAGAAAGAACCGCACCATCAAACCGTGGGATCAAACAGACCTGCTTGGCCATCCGCTCAAGGTCTGGGGGAATACAGGCGATCTTGGGTGCAATGGCCGCAATCGCGCCCGCCTGCGTTTCGTATGAACCTTAATGCTCAAAGACCATCCGGACCGCACGCGCGCGAACCTCAGGTGAGCAGCGATTTGCCATTTTTCTTTTTTCATAGCCATCATCCTTGCTTAAGTTGATGGTCTCCGACAGACCCGGGGCGATTCAGAAGGATGCTCGACGGTGCAGCGCCTCAGCGTCATCAGATCATCTGGACTGCCCAAGCGATCGCGCATCACTTCGACCAGGTGCTCATGCTCCCAGCGCTGGATGCGGCGCTCCTTGCCGGTGGTGCAGCGGCTTCGGACCGGGCATTCGCCCCAGTTCCCGGTCCAGTAGCGGCGCATCTGCAAGCCGCCCTCACCTCGGGTGTAGCGGAAGGTCAGGTCTTCACCCGCAGGGCAGACGTAGACGTCACGCTCCGGATCATAGGCGAAGTCCGCTTTCACGAACCGGCCCTTCGAACGATTGCCCGAGGTCTCCGGCCGCGGCACGGTCGCGATGATATCGGCCTGGTGGGCGGCAAGGATTTTGGCGCTGCTGAAGTAGCCTTTGTCCATTGCCCGGCAGTGCATGCGCAGCATGTGCGAGAGGGGGCAATCGCATGCAGATCTTCCCGGCCAAGCGCCTCCTTTGCCGCCTTGGCCATCGGCGCCAGCTGGTCGCGGTGGAAGCCCTTTATGGTGACCTCGTGCGCGACGATCAGGTGGGTTTCCGTGTCGACGGCGCTCTGAACATTGTAGCCGACGAGCCCGCTCCGGGGGGCGCTGGTCGCCATGGCGCGGGCATCCGGATCGGTCAGGGAAATATGGCCATTCGGGGCATCTGCCAAGGCTGCATCCATCGCCTTGAGCCGCGCAATCTCCTGTCGGATGCGCCCGTAACGCTTGGCGAGATTGGCCACCTTCGTGGCGCGGGCCTCACCGGCTTCCTGGCGGTCGATCGGCACCATCTCGTCGATGTAACGGGCCACGTCGGCTTCCAGGTGCGTCAGACGGCTGGCGATCTTGCCCTTAGTAAAGTTGCGGTCGCGGCTGTCGACCGCCTTGAATTTGCTGCCGTCGATGGCGACGCAGGCACCCTTCAGCGTGCCGATCCGGCGGCAGAGTTCGACGAACTGAGCGCAGGTCCGGGCGATTGCGCCACTGTTGCCACGCCGGAAGTCTGCGATGGTCTTGTGATCCGGCACCAGCCGCTCGGTCAGCCACATCACTTCGACGTTTCGCGCGGCCTCGCGTTCGAGCCGCCGGCTGGAGGGTATGCGGTTCAGGTAGCCGTAGATGAAGAGCTTGCGAAGAACCGCGGGATGATACCCCGGTCGGCCCGCCCGCGCGGGCGCATGTCGGGTGAAGCTAAGCGTGGCCAGATCGAGTTCATCGACGAAAAGGTCCACGACGTGAACCAGGTGATCCTCGCCGATCCAGTCCTCCAGCCTCTCGGGAAAGAGCTTTATCTGCTCCCGGTCGATCCCTTCGATGAAACCTGACATGCATGCCTCCGTCTGCCTCAAAAAAAGGATAACATGTCGAAGAGTTTCCGCACTGCCTCGGCCGAGTCCTGCCATGATCAGAACGGGCGGAGGACTGGCTTTCGCTGCATTTCCAGTTGAGGTCGGCCGCGGTCACTTTCTCGCTCTGCCCCGAGGGCCATGCCGTCCGCACCCGCCGATGCCGGGCCGCATCGGCATTGCCAGAGCTATCCGGAGGCCTGGCCGAAAAGATTGGGGCGCGCACCGTCTTTCCAAACAGTGAATTTCACCATGGCCTTCTGAAAATCGGAGCTCTGAAGAAAACTGTCCAACCAAAGGATCACATTGGGCCAATGCTGCGCGTCAAACCAGACACGGTCGATATGGGCGAACTGCCTCACAAACGGAAAGATTGCGATGTCGGCGAGTGTGGGCCTGTCGCCCGTCAAGAAAGGATACTGCGCCAGCTGTGTCTCAATAGACTGAATGAAGTTGGATGCTTGCGCCCGTTCGGATTGGGCATCCAGATCAGGATAGCGGTTTGAGTATTTCGTGTGGTCAAGCGCGGCTTTGAAGGGCCCATCGTTCTGGGCAATCAGGGTTTCGCCGATACTCGGCATGTTCAACAGCCCAAGCGGATCACTCTTCCCAAGCGCCCATAGCATGATGTCGAGACTCTCATCCAAGTTTAGATCACCCGCTTGCAAATTAGGCACCGTGGCCGAGGGCGAGGCCCGAAGAAACGCCTGCGGCTTATCTTTCAATTTGATCTCGCGCAGCTCTACCTCCAGCCCCGCGCTCAACACCGCCATCCGCGCCCGCATTGCATAAGGGCAGCGTCGAAAGGTCCACAGGATCGGTCGCGGTATGGTCAAAATATCTTGGGTCATTAGTACTCTTTATGGTGAATAACGTTCGCCCGTAAAAAGACGATCGAAGTTAGGCTCAAACCGTAAAGAGAATGGCCGCTTCCGCCGCGGTGCCGACCTCAACCTTTTTTTCAATTTTTGCAACCACGGCGAATGACGGCTCTCGCACGCCGCACCGCAGCGGCCATCCCCTGGCGTCAAAGGCTGCAATGGGCCGAGAGTACCTGACTGCGCGATGGCGAGTGCGCCGTCAGCCATGTTTGCTTCCTGCGCAGCATGGACGGTCGTACGAGCGGAGCGACCGTCCGGTTCTCTATTCGGCGCGGTAGGCCGTGGTTCCAGCTCGAATGAATGGCCTCTGCTCTAGTGGATGCACCCACTTCCTCAACACTCTAATCCAACCCAAATAGTTCCTTCAGCGCCTCCGGAACCGGACGCGTCAGATCGAGCTGCACGGTAATCGGTGCTTCACCATCCCAATCAGTAAAGGCGACAGGGCCGGCGTATCGGAAGGGTGCCCCGCGGCCGTCGCGAAGTTTCGATTTTCGGATGAACAGATGCTTGGTCCAGCCTGGCTCTTCTTCCGAGATGATCCGCCCCCGTGAACCGGTGCGGCGCGTGCTGGTCTGGGTTTGCCAGATAAAGCGTGTCGGGCTGGCGAACGCGTCGGCGTAGTGCTCGCCGATTGACATGCTGCTCTTGTCCATCGTCACCAGCAGGACCATAGCCTTGACGTCCGGGATGACAACGATGCCAGAATTCCATGACCCAGGGTTAAAAGTCGCACCGAAGAGTGGGGGGATGCGGTCGCGTGAGTATTCTTCCCATATCTCGGGGTTGAGCTCCGGCGGGGTTGGGCGCTTTCCCTGAGGTTCCGCGGCGTTGGAATAAGAGTTCGTTTCTGGCTGCTCGTAGGTTACGCGACGCATCTGGAGGTGACGCAGCAGGCGCCAATCAACAAGTTCCGAAACAAGGGTAATGAGGTGAGAATCCTCGCCGTCACCGAAGGTGGTTTCGAAGGTGCCCGGGCCAAGGCGGAACCATTCGGTCTCCCCCAAGCGCTTCAATGGATGCTTTGCGAGCATGGTCCGCAGTGCTGCGCCGTCGTCGGGATCGACGCTGAGATCTGCCTTGATCTCAGGATTGCGGCGGGCGAGCCGAGCAACGCGTCCCGCCAAGTCTTCAACTGAAATGCGTCCCGGAAACGCTTCCGCCTCGATCATGCAGCGCAAGGCGAGCATCTTGTAGCTGCGCGTCATTTTGGTTGTCTCGATCTCGTCCAGCAGATTTTTGTGTGCGGTCCACGTGGCCCGGGCCTTACTGGTCAGATCGCCCATATCATTTACGAAACCCAGCCAGCCGGCGTGTCCTGTGCGACCGGGATTGAACCCGGCATGCTAAATCTCGGAAGCGGTCGGGCGAACGCCATGCCTGTCCCTAAAATCGCGGTAGAAGGCTGTCAGTTCCTCCCCATCGCGGGGCTGACGGATCAAAGACTTCAAGATGTCCATGGCCGCCAGGTCATAGGTCACCTCGCAGCCTGCCGGAAAGCTGATCTCGTGGCTCTCGAACTTCTCTAGCGCGATGCGCAACGCGCCTTCGCCAGGTCCGATGCGCAGCAGAGTACGCGCCTTGGTCAGAAAGATCCGGTGGTTGCCGATGTAGTCGATTACCGCCAAATGCGACTTTTCGGCTGACCGGCGCAGGCCGCGGCCGAGTTGCTGAAGCCAAATCACCGGGCTTTCGGTCGGGCGCAGCATCAGGACGGTGTCGATTGAAGGCACATCCACGCCTTCGTTGAACATGTCGACGGCGTAGACAATATCGAGGTCGCCCGCCTCAAGGGCATTCAGCGCGCTGGTCCGTGGGGCTGAGGTCTCGCCGGAATGGACCGCCACGGCGCGCAAGCCGCGTGCCTGAGAGAACTCTGCCATGAAGTCGGCATGGCGGCGAGACACGCAAAAGCCGATCGCTCTCTTTCCGCCGCGCATAGACAACTGCTCAAGCGCGTTTTCCGCGCGGGCCTGCGTGGCGACGGCTTGCGTTAAAGCGGCCTCGTCGAACCTGCCGCTGCGCCAAGGAATCTGTGCGTATTCCACTGGGTCAGGCACGCCAAAATACTTGAATGGTGACAATAGCTCCCGGTCAATGCCGGTCCAGAGGTCGCACTCGTAGACGAGGTTTTCTTCACAGAGACCCAGCAGGTCGCCGCCGTCACTACGGTCTGGCGTTGCTGTCAGACCCAAGAGGAACTGCGGCGTGAAATGGTCGATGATCCGGCGATAGGTCGCGGCAGCGGCGTGGTGAAACTCGTCGACGACGATGTAATCAAAGGCGTTGGATGCGAAACGCCTGAGGTGCTCGGCCCGAGCAAGGGTTTGGATCGAGGCAAAAAGGACGTCTGCTTCAAAATCCTTTTGGCCGCCGCCAAACCGGCCGAGCCGCGCCTTTGGCCTGATGGCGCGGAACGCCTGCATGGCTTGGGTCAGAATTTCCTCGCGGTGCGCGACGAAGAGAACGCGCGCAGCAGGCTGGCTGTCAAAGGCCGCAAGAAAGGTCTTTCCGAGACCGGTTGCCAGCACGACCAGCCCGGCGCGATAACCTTTGGCCCGCGTGGCCGTAAGGGCATGCAAGGCTTCTTTCTGAACGGGGTGAGGCTCGGGGGCGTTCTCCGGAGCTTCTGCCGGGATACCGGACTGCATCGGCAACAAGGCGATGCGGCGGGCCTCGTAACTGTCGATCCATTCGGAGGTGAGCTCAGTCACTTCGTGCTGCGCCAGCAGGTCTTCGAACACGGTGCGCGCGGCGCTCAATGGCGGAGCGTCAGACCTGTCAAAATGGCGCAGGTTCCACTCGACCCCGTGGGTCAATGCTGACCGGGACAGGTTCGAAGAGCCGACGATCAGCGCGCCAGTGCTGTCAGCGAATGAAAACATCCACGCCTTCGGATGGAACGGAATACGGGCCGCCTGAAAGACGTAGAGCTCGGGACCATGATCCAGGTCCTGCATCAGGCGCAGGGCGGTCGGTTCCGTCACATCGAGGTAGTCACCGGTTAGCAAACGCAACCGCCCGCCACGCTCCAGCAGGTCGCGAAGATGTGGCAGGACAAGTTGCGCACCCGAGGTCATCAGGAAGGACACGGCCAGGTCAACGGATTGCGCCTGGTCGATTAGCGGGCGCAGGTGGGCATGCAGGGCGTCTTCGCCACCGGATATCAACGGGCGGTCATGCGGCGCGCCGGGGATGGGGCCGGTTGAGATGGGGGGGCGCTCCAGCCGGAAATGGAAGTGCGGTTCAGTTTCAACGAAGGTCGTCTGCGCCAGAGAGCCATCCGTTTCCATAAGCGCCTGCGCCGGGGCGATGCGCATCATCAGGGCGGATTGCTCAGCCTCTGACAGGTCGCGCCAGCGCGTCACATGCCGCCGCGGGGCGAGGATTAGTCCAGCGCCCATGCGGAGCAGAATTACCTGCGCATCGCACTCTACCAGGCAGTCCATGGTCGGCCCGCAAATTTGACAGGGAAGATTTCGGGTAATGTCGTTCGGCACGTGTCAGGATTTTCTTAGCAAGGCATTGAACCAAAGTTCTTCTTTTCGATCTGAACGGCGGTCTTCGGACCGCCAGGTTGCAACCTGCCGCAGAGTGGGGCAATCGTCCAGGAGCGTCCCAAAGGTTTCTTCGTTCATGTCGGTAAAGTGCCGGTCGGTGCTGATACGTTCGCCGATGCCCAGCTTGAATGACGCGTAGAGCACGCCTTGTGGCACCAGATGATATCCCAGCCGCAGGATGACGCCCGGCAGGTCGCAACGCGCCACATGCAAGAGCGATGCACAGGCCCAGATACCTTCGAAGGAGTGGTCCCACTGGAAGTCCTCGAAACGCATGTGTCGGACGGAGATCCCTGTAAGAGCGCTCGCAGCCTGCACCATCGCCCGGGAGGCATCGAAGGCCTCGACCTGATATCCTTGGCCCCGGAACGCGTGCGCGTCCCGGCCGGAACCCGCACCGGCGTCAAGGATACGGCATCGGGTATCAGATTTTGGAATCGCCTCGAGAAAACGAGTGCGAAGAGCAGTCATATCGACGTCTCGGGTGGCCTTTAAGAATTGCCATGCATTTTTATCGTAATAATCAGCCATTCAAAAAAGCCTGAGGATATATTCTGCGGTAGCTTTCCTATTGGAGACCTTCAATGTCAACTTTACTCCGGCTCAAGCGCCAAGCGAACCATTGCGCTATATTAGATGCCTGCCGAGCACAGACGTTTTCTGCATATGACAAGAAATCGAACTGGGCTTGACCCTGACAGGTTCAGTACGTCACAGATGTTGTTGAATTTCATAGCTTAAGCGGTGTCCCCTGTTAAAGGCCGTACAACCCCCCGATCCGTTTCTGGCAAAATGCCTTTCCGTCGACATTGAAGTCGACCCGAAAATGGCGCGGGTATTCGACCTGGCGGCGGTTCGCAATGACGCTACCCCTGCGTTGAGATGCAAAGGGCGCGATATGGCGGCTGCGCTGGATCAGCTGGAGGCTGACCTCGGTGAAACGCGCCACCTGATCGGCCACAATATCCTGCGCCATGACCTGCCGCACCTTGTGACCCTGCGGCCCCGGCTGGCGCGGCTTGCCGAGGCTCCGATCGACACGCTTTGGCTCAATCCGCTGGCCTTCCCCCGCAATCCGTATCACCACCTCGTCAAGCACTACCACGACGGGCGGCTCCTGTCGGGTCATGTCAACGACCCGGAAGCGGACGCGCGGCTGGTCTTTGGCGTGTTGGAAAACCAGTTGGAGGCCTTCCGCGCGCTGGCCGCCCAAACGCCGGATCTCGCGGCTGCATATCACTACCTGACAACGCGAGGCGAACAGGATCAGGGCTTCGATGCCGTGTTCCGCCACGCTCGAGGTGCTGGCGTGCCATCTGCTGAACAAGCGCGGCAGGTACTTGGGCGCTTGCTCGAGGACGAGGCCTGCGGCACAGAGGTGCGGCACATGCTGGAACAGGTCGGTGCAGCGCAGACGGGGTGGCCGCTCGCCTATGCACTAGCGTGGATCTCGGTTGCGGGTGGTGACTCAGTGATGCCGCCGTGGGTGCGGATGCAGTTTCCCGACGCGGCGCGGATGGTGAAACGGTTGCGCGACACGGGCTGTGACGCCCCGGATTGTGGATGGTGCCGCGAGAAGGGCGATCCGGTGAAGGCGCTCTCTCGCTGGTTCGGCTTTGACGCTTTCCGCCCCGAGCCTGCGGACGCCAATGGCCGTCCCTTGCAGGAGCGCATCGTCGACGAAGGCATGCGCGGCAACAGCCTGCTGGGAATCCTTCCGACCGGAACGGGTAAGTCCGTCTGCTACCAGATCCCGGCGCTGGCCAAGTTCGACCGGACCGGCGCGCTGACGGTGGTGATCTCTCCGCTGGTTGCACTCATGGCTGATCAGGTGGCGGGAATGGAGCGCACCGGCATATCCTCGGCGGTGACGGTTAACGGCATGCTGTCGCTGCCCGAGCGTCAGGACGCCTTGGACAAGGTACGCATGGGCGACGCCGCGATGCTTCTGATCTCGCCGGAGCAGTTGCGAAGTGTCTCGGTCAGGTCTGCCCTAAAGCAACGCGAGATCGGTCTCTGGGTGCTGGACGAGGCGCATTGCGTTTCGAAATGGGGCCATGATTTCCGGCCCGACTATCGCTACGTCTCTCGGTTCATTCGGGAAACCGCAGGCGGCGAAAGTCCGGCCCACGTGATCTGCCTGACTGCCACCGCCAAGCCCGAGGTGGTGCGCGACATCCGCGACCACTTTTACCAAAGGATCGGAACAGACCTGTTGCTGCTCGATGGCGGTGCCTCGCGCACCAACCTGAGTTTCGAAGTCCGCGCAACCGGCAAGCGCACCAAGCATGCCGACATATTCGAGGTCATCGAGCAACGGCTGCCGCCGGAAGGTGCCTCGGGGGCCGTGGTCTATTGCGCCACGCGCAAGGCGACCGAAGGCGTCGCGGAATTCCTGCAACAGCAAGGCCTGTCGGCAGAACGCTATCACGCGGGTCTGCCGCCAGACGAGAAGAAGACGATCCAAGAGCGGTTCCGCGTCGGCGAGTTGCGGGTGATCGCGGCCACCAACGCCTTTGGCATGGGCATCGACAAGCCCGATATCCGCCTGGTGGTGCATGGCGATATTCCCGGCTCGCTTGAGAACTACCTGCAGGAAGCCGGTCGCGCCGGGCGGGACCGCGACCATGCCAACTGCGTGCTGCTCTATGCGCCGGACGACGTGGAACGGCAATTTCAGCTTTCCGCCCGCTCGCGGCTCGACCGGCGCGAGATCGGCGCGATCCTGAAGGCGGTGCGCCGCATGGATGTCCGCACCCGCAGCACCGGGACGGTCGTGGCCACCTCGGGCGAGATTGTGCGGCAGGAGCATGACCGCGAGTTTCAGCGTGAGAGCGCGACCGATGACACACGGGTCAAGACGGCACTTTCCTGGCTGGAGGAAGCGAAGCTGGTGTCGCGCGAGGAGAACCGCGTGCAGGTCTTTCCGTCGTCCCTTCGGGTGCGCAGCATCGACGAGGCGGGCGCGAGGATGGAAAAGGCCGAGATCACCGGCACGCGACGCACGCAGCTGATGGACATCGTCAGGCACCTGATGAACGCGCAGCCGGATGAGGGTATTTCCACCGATGAGCTGACCGGTGCCAGCGGGTTAACCGGCGGGCAGCTCACCAAGGCGATGGCCGATCTCGAAAGCCTCGGCATCGCGCAGAACGACACGGCGGTGACCGTCTTCGTGCATTATGGGGTGACAGACGACACTCGTAAGCGGCTGGGCGAGGCAACACGGCTCGAAGCCGACCTGATCGCGCTCATGCGGGAAGAAGCGCCGGACGCCGAGAATAAGGTTAGCACGCCTTTCAATCTGCAACTGGCCTGCCAGAAGCTGCGCGACGGCGGACACAGTCATGTCCGCCCCGACGTGATCGAGAAGTTGCTGCGCGGGATGGCGCGCGACGGGCGCGATCTTGATGGCGGCCGGGGCAACGTCCGTCTGCGCAAAGCCTCCCGCGACACGCTGTTCATGGCTTTGCAGCGGTCGTGGTCGGTGCTCGAGCAATCGGCCGCGCTCCGCAGGCAGGCGGGCGAGGCGCTGGTGGAGCACCTGCTTGGGCGGCTCGAGAAAGGCCAACGCGGCAAGGACCAGCAGGTCGAGACAACGCTGGGCGACATGCTGGCGAGCTTGACTGGCGATGCCTTCCTGCGCGGGCAGGTCAAGGAAATGACACGCCTTATGGACCGCGCGCTGCTGTGGCTGCACGAGCAGGATGTGGTGACGCTGGGCAAAGGGCTGACCGTGTTCCGGCCCGCCATGACAGTGCAGCTGGCACCGGGCAAAACGCAGTTCCTGGTCAAGGACTTTGCGCCCCTGCAGGAGCACTATGACGAACAGACGGTCCAGACGCATGTGATGGCGGCCTATGCGGAAACCGGCCTGTCGTCGATGCGGGACGCGATGCATTTGTCGGGGGATTACTTCACCCTCGACCAGACGGCTTTCATGGGCCGTTGGATGAAGGGCAAGACGACCGAGGTAAAGCGGCAGACCACCGGCAAGTCATGGCAGAATGTCGTCGAGGTCCTCGGCAATCCGGTCCAGCAGAAAATCGTTGCCGACGACCGCGATGCCACCAATGTGCTGGTTCTGGCGGGGCCGGGGTCGGGCAAGACGCGGGTTCTGGTCCATCGCATTGCGTACCTGATCCGCGTCCGGCGCGAAGACCCACGCAGCATCCTTGTCCTCAGCTACAACCGCCACGCGGCGGTCGAGATCCGGGCGCGTCTGCGTCACCTGATCGGGGACGAGGCCTTTGGCGTCACGGTCTCGACCTGTCACGCCATGGCCATGCGTCTGGTCGGTGCCAGCTTTGCCGGATCGCAGGCGGAGACACGCGATTTCGACGGCATCGTCATGGAGGCCGTGAGCCAGCTGAACGGCGAAGGGCTGAGCAAGACCGAGGCCGAGGCCCAGCGTGAGACCCTGATCCAAGGCTATCGCTGGATCCTCGTCGACGAATATCAGGACATCGGGCCAGAGGAATACGCCTTGATCGCCGCCGTCGCTGGACGGACACTTGAAGACGAGGATATGAAGCTGAGCCTTTTCGCGGTGGGCGACGACGATCAGAACATCTACGCCTTCGCCGGTGCCTCAATCAAATTCATTCGCCAGTTCGAACAGGACTACCGCGCAAAACCGCAGTTCCTTGTCGAGAACTACCGCTCCACCCGCAGCATCATCGAGGCGTCGAATACCGTGATTGCCGGCGCTAGAGACAGGATGAAACTGGGTCACGACATCACTATCGACCGTAAGCGGCGAAAGGACCCACCGGGTGGATTGATGGCCGAGAGCGATCCCGTGGGGCAGGGGCGTGTCCAGCTGCTTCAGTGCCCTTCCGGGGACCGCGCGCAGGCCATCGCAGCGGTGACGGAACTTCAACGACTTGCGGCGCTGGAACCCGGCTGGAACTGGTCGCACACCGCGATCATCGCGCGCAACTGGAAGCAGCTCGTTCCGGTGCGCGCCTACGCCGAGGCGCAGGGTGTTCCGGTCGAGATGGCCAACGAGAGCCTCCCGAGCCTCTGGCGCCTGCGCGAGATGCGGTTCTTCATCGCTGAACTCAACCGCGACCGGACACGTCTGCTGTCGGTGCCTGATCTGCTGAACATCACCAATACTCTTCCGCGCAACCGCTGGTCCGAACTGATCGCCGAGGGCATTGCCGGATTGGCGCAGGAGGTCGGCATGGGTCAGGTTGCCGTTCCCGACCTCGTGGAATGGTTTGGCGAATGGGCGCGCGATGCCCGCGGCGAACAGCGCGGGTTGCTGTTGCTGACGGCGCACCGAGCCAAGGGGCTGGAATTCGACGACGTGGTGATCCTGAACGGTGGCTGGGACAGGCCGTCCCGGAATGAGGATCCCGACGCGCCCCGCCGCCTTTTCTACGTCGCCATGACACGTGCCCGGCGCAGCCTTGCCGTCATGACCCAAGGTGCCCATGCCTTTGTCCCGTCCGAGGGCAAGAACATTCTACCCCGACCCGCTGCGCTGCCTGATGTGCAGGATTGGCCGCCGGATCGGACGTATCTCATGCCTGACATGCGCCAGGTGTTCATCGATTGGCCCGGCCGTTTGAGTGCCAGCGATCCCTGTCTCGAGGCCATCGCTCAGGCGCAGGTCGGTGACCCCGTCAAAATGGTCAAGGATGGCTCCCGTTGGTCGATCCGGGACGCGCGGGGGCGTATCCTGATCGTCATGAAGGGCGGCTGGACCGTGCCAGACGGAACCCGCGTGATCTCTGCCGAGGTCGGCGCGATCGTTTCGCGTCACGCTCACGAAAGCGGCGACGAGCACCGCTCTAAGCTGCGCAGAGAAACATGGGACGTTGTGCTGCCCGAAATTGTTCTGGAATGAGCCGGGACCATCGGCGCAAGGAGGCGGACTGGCCGCAAATGCGACTTTGACGGTCGTTCAACCACTTGCTGTGGCCAGCCTTGGTTTTGCATCCATCCGGAATAGTATGCACAGGTCGCTCGGTCAGGTGGTCTTGGAGGACACGGGCGATGCGTCTCTCTTTGAAACGTGCTCCTAAGCATTCAAGTCGGTTCAGGATGTGAGGAGGTCTCTTGCCTGAGGTTTGGAATTCCATTGGCCAAAGAGAACAATTGATTCTTGGCGGTCGTTTACCACGCCGCGTCTGGACAAACTCCGGCGACCTTGATCAATGCCAGATCCCGCCCGCATTGAACCTCGACACCCTCGCCGCGAGCGCCGGTCGTTTTCCAGACCACGCGGCACGGTCCAACAACCTGCCTCGCTAGCCGCCCAACTTCCCTCAGCCATCTTGCTCGTGACCAGGCGGCTGGAACAGGTCCTGCATCTGCTGTTCGAGTCCGGCCAGACGGCTGGACATGTTTTCCAGCACGCCGACGATCCGAAATGTCTGACGTCAGCACTCGTGGGACAGAATTGAAGTTTAGCTAACGGAGGATTTCTGGTTCATCGTAACCGTCAAGGAGTGAAGATGAACAAGAAATCCGGAACCAGTAAAGCTGCGGCTGACAAGCTGGTCAAAACCATCCGCCGCAAGACGCGGCAAACCTATTCGTCTGAAGAGAAGATCCGTATTGTTTTGGCGGGCCTTCGCGGCGAAGAAGCTATCTCGGTGCTATGCCGACGCGAGGGGATCTCTGAAAGCCTGTATTACAGCTGGTCAAAGGAGTTCCTCGAAGCTGGGAAGCGCCGTTTGTCCGGCGATACAGCCCGCCAGGCAACCTCACCCGAGGTGAAGGAGTTGCGATCCGAGGCGACTGCACTGAAGGAATGCGTCGCCGATCTGACCCTGGAAAACCGTCTGCTCAAAAAAAGCATGACAGGGGCTGGGGAGTTCGAGGAATGAGATACCCGGCGTCTGAGAAACTGGAAATCATCCGCACCGTTGAGGGGTCCCATCTTCCCGCGAAGCAGACCCTCGATATGCTTGGTATTCCGCGCACCACATTCTATCGATGGTATGACCGTTATGTCGAAGGCGGTTTTGATGCCCTGGCGGATCGCTCACCTTGCCCAAAGTCTGTCTGGAATCGCATTCCACAAGCCCGGCGGGATGATCTGATCGAGTTCGCGCTGGACCATGCGGCGCTGACAACGCGGGAACTGGCGGTCAAATATACCGACGAGAAGCGATACTTTATCTCTAAATCATCGGCTTACCGGTTCTTGAAGGAAGCTGACCTGATCACCGCTCCGGACTATGTCGTGATCAAAGCAGCTGACGCGTTCACGGACAAAACCACCGCCATCAACGAGATGCCCCTCTCGGGCATGTAAACATGCCCTGCCGGGCAACGGGCAAACCGACTTCACCTACTTCAAGATCATTGGCTGGGGCTGGTTTTATCTCAGCACGATCCTGGATGATTACAGCCGCTACATCATTGGCTGGAAGCTCTGCACGAACATGCGGGCCGAGGACGTGACGGCGACAATTGAGTTGGCACTGGCGGAGTCAGGGTGCGACCATGCCGTCGTTCGCCACATGCCACGCCTGCTGAGCGACAATGGGTCCTGTTACATCTCCGGTGACTTGGCCGAATGGCTGGAGGATCATAAAATGGATCACGTTCGCGGTGCACCGTTCCACTCGCAAACCCAGGGTAAGATCGAGCGCTGGCATCAAACCATGAAGAACCGGGTTCTGCTGGAAAACGACTACCTGCCTGGCGATCTTGAACGTCAGATTGGGGCCTTCGTCGACGACTACAACAACGAGCGATACCACGAGAGTTTGAACAACGTCACACCGGCAGACGTCTACTTCGGGCGCGACAAAGCCATCATCAGGGAAAGGGAGAAAATCAAGAAACTGACAATCCAGCAACGCCGCTTGCAACATCAAAAACGGGCTGCATAATCAATCACACAAACGAACCAGAACCTCCAAAGCTCAAGCCGCTCTGATGTTCCATTTTATATGACGACGGACAGTGCGCGACCCATATTTCAGGGTGTGCTGATTGGAATACGACAACCTTTGTGTCGCGATCCCGTTCAAGCCGCATGGCGAGGCTGTTCAGATCAGCGAGCATTTCTTGCCCTTGGACGTTAACCGATCCGAAATCGAAGGTGACGGTCAGGATCGCGCCGTTCTGGTCGGCCGTGAAGGTCTGGAAATTTTCGTACTTCATAGTTTCTCTCCGCTGTTATGCCCTGTTTTGCACAAGGCTTAAGTGTTGAACCGAGGAGGTCGGCTTCCTCTTGCTCAAAACCTTGAGTTAATTTCAGAAGTTAAAAAACAGGAATAAAACTGGTTCAGTATTCGGTTTATGCATATAATTGAGGGCGGCGTTGTTGGTTGCCCTCTGACAACGGGCATTGCCCAAGGGCGCAAACCGGCCTTCTTTCGCTGAATCTGCCTCAGGCTCTGGCGCAATGTGTCTCAAACTGTCTCACGGTGAGACAGTTTGTGCGATCAAGCCCCACGCGGGCGTCAGCGTCATTGTTCTGATGTCCACCCCGTTCAATCCTAACCCCAGCGTTAATGCGGCAGGGAGATGCCGTGCACATGGGAGGAGGAATTCATGTCACCAACACGTGAAAAACAACACTGGATGTATCGCAATATGGTCACGAGCCGTCGGTTCGAAGAGGCCATTGCGAAGATTTATTTCGAGGGGAAATCACCGGCGTTCAACATGGCCAATGGGCCGATCCCGGGTGAAATGCACCTGTCCGACGGGCAGGAGCCAGTGGCGGTGGGGGTTTGTGCGCACCTAACTCCCGAGGATGTGGTCACAGCCACCCACCGTCCACACCATCAGGCCATCGCCAAGGGCGTTAATCTGGACAAAATGGCCGCTGAGATTTTCGGTAAGAAAACCGGCCTGTCCGGTGGTCGCGGCGGGCATATGCATCTGTTTGATGATGATGTGAATTTTGCCTGTTCCGGCATTATCGCTCAGGGCATGGGGCCTGCCGTGGGGGCCGCGTTATCGCGTAAGATGCAGGGTAAGCCAGGTGTTGCCGTTGCATTCGTCGGTGAAGGTGCGGTGAACCAGGGCGGCTGGCACGAGGCGATGAACCTCGCAGCCGTTTGGAATCTGCCCTTTGTCTGCGTGGTCGAGGATAACGGCTGGGGCATTTCGGTCGCCAAGAAAACCGCCAGTAGTATCGCAAGCCATGCAGATCGCGCGGCGGCCTATGGCATTCCCGGCAAACGGATTGAGGGCAACGACCCCTACGCCATCTTTGATGCCGCGGGCGAGGCGATTGAAAGGGCGCGCGCAGGTGAAGGTCCGTCGCTGCTGGAATGTGAAACCTACCGTTTAGCGGGTCACTTTATGGGGGACGCCGAGGCCTACCGCCCTAAAGGCGAAAAAGACGCGCTATTTGAAAAGGATCCGATCCCCAAAATGCGTGAAAGATTGCTTGCCGATGGTGCCGCCAGCGAGGCGGAACTGGACACGATCGAGGAAGAATCTGCCGCACGCGTTGACGCAGCGATCAAATTCGCCCGCGAAAGCGATGATGCAGCACCTGAAGATGCGCTTACGCGTGTGTTCGCAGCATAAACGGGAGGAAAAGACATGACCAAATCGAACGAAAGAAAATTGACCATCGCCCGCGCTATGGCCGAAGCCACCGCACAGGAAATGCGCATCGACCCATCCGTCTTTGTGATGGGCGAGGACATCGGCCCTCTGGGCGGTGTCTATGGTAATACTCGTGGATTGATCGAGGAATTCGGGGCGGAACGCGTCCGCGACACCCCGATCTCGGAAACCGCCTTTATTGGTGCCGCCGTAGGAGCGGCGCAGGATGGCATGCGTCCAGTGGTCGAACTGATGTTCGTCGACTTCTTTGGCGTTTGCTTTGATGCGATCTACAATCTGATGGCCAAGAATATCTATTTCTCCGGCGGCAATGTTAAGGTGCCGATGGTCCTTATGACTTCAACCGGTGGTGGCTATTCCGATGGCGGCCAGCATTCGCAATGTTTGTACGGCACCTTTGCCCACCTGCCGGGGATGAAGGTTGTGGCCCCGTCCAATGCCTATGACGCCAAGGGATTGATGACAGCTGCCATGCGCGACGACAGTCCGGTGGTTTACATGTACCACAAGGGTTTGCAGGGGATGGGTTGGCTTGGTACCGAGGCGGGCGCGACTGTGCATGTGCCGGAAGAGCCCTACGCGCTGGAAATTGGCAAAGCCAAGGTCGTGCGCGAAGGCAAGGACGTGTCCATCGTCAGCTGCGGCATGGGTGTGCATCACGCACTGAAGGCCGCCAAAAAGCTTGAAGAGCAAGGCGTCAGTGCCGAGGTTGTCGATCTTGTCAGCCTTGTGCCGTTGGACCGTGAGACGATCCGCGCCAGCGTCGCCAAGACCGGCAGGCTGATTGTCGTGGACGAGGACTACATGAGCTACGGCCTGTCCGGCGAAATCATCGCATCCGTGACCGAGCATGATATCTCGGTCCTCAAGGCCGCGCCAAAACGCGTTGCCTTCCCTGATGTGCCGATACCATTCGCGCGGGTGATGGAGCAGTTCTGCCTGCCCAACCCTGACAAGATCGTCGCTGCCTGGGACGAGATGCAAGCGGCCTGAGCCAAACCAAAACCAACACATCACTGATCAACGGGGTCGCATGCAACGCGACCCCGAACAGGAAAGGAGACTTCAAATGGCAACAGATATCGTCATCCCATCCGACCTCTGGGAAGAGGACGAAGAAACAGTGATCACCGGCTGGCTTGCTGATGATGGCGCAACCGTCGAAGAAGGCGCGTTGGTGGTCGAGATTATGACCGCCAAAGTGCAATACGAGATCAACGCACCAGCCTCTGGCACCCTGCGGATCAAGGAAGAGGCGGATGCCGTTGTGCCCAAGGGCGCAGTCATTGGTTCGGTCGAATGAGCAAGGTTGTCCCCCTCAAAGGCGTGCGCGGCATGATCGCGGATGCCATGGTCAAAAGTCTGGCAACAGGCGCGCAACTGACCCACCATGGAAGCGCCGATGCGACGGCACTGATGGCCGAGAAAACCCGTCTGGGCGCGGCAGGAACCAAGGTATCTGTTGAGGATCTCTTGATGCTGGCTGTGGTGCGCGCCCTGAAAAGTAACCCCGACGCAAACGGCCGGGTCGAGGGGCGCGAGGTGCATTTGTCTGATGCGGTTGACCTGTCGGTGGCCATCGCCTTGCCTGGCAATCTTTTGGTCGCACCTGCCATGTTCGGTGCTGATGCGAAGGATGTGACTGAACTGCGTGCGGCGCGGCAGGATCTGGCCGCGCGGGCTAAGGTTAACAAGCTGACCGTGACAGAAATGACCGGCGGCACATTCACCGTGTCGAACCTTGGCCTGACGCGGGTGGAGCATTTCACCCCGATCATCAATGCGGGCCAAATCTGCATCCTTGGTATCGGGCGTATGACGGATCGCGCGGTACGGGGCGAGGATGACGGGATCGAATTGCGCCCCCATGTGGGCCTGTCGCTGACCTTTGATCACCGCGCGCTTGATGGCGCACCCGCGGGCGATCTGCTGACCTCGATCTGCGAAGAGATCGAGGGGATGGCGGTGTGAACGCACCCCCCACATACGTAGAGAGCGTGGCCGAGGGGCTTGCCCTTGAGGCCGCGGCCTTCACGGCGCAAGGCGCTGTCACCTGTCTCTGGAGCCCGCGCCGCCGCGCGCTTGTCTGTCCGGCGAGCCTGCGGCGCAGGCCGGGCTTTGACGCGGCGAAACGCAATTCAGCCACGCGCGGCTGGCCGTTGCATCTGCGCCCCACGGGCGGCGGCGCGGTCCCCCAAGGGCCGGGGGTCATGAACCTCGCGCTGGCGTTTACCGCTGATCGGACATTCACCATCGAGGATGGATACCGCCTGATTACACAGATCATTCAGGACGCAATCCCTGCTGGTTGGACGACAGGAGCGACCCCGAACAGCTTTTGCGACGGCGCATGGAATCTGTCCTTGAATGGCCGCAAAGTTGTTGGCACGGCACAGCGTATACGCCCTGTTGGCAACGGGCAGCGCCGCATTCTGGCCCATGCGCTGATTTTGGTGGAGGGCGATCTGGCCGCAGGGGCAGCAGCCGTCGATGCGTTTCACCGTGACCTTTCCCTTGGCCCAATCGATGAGAATGTTCACACGACGTTGGACAGGGCCATCCCGTCGCTGCGTGATCCGATGAACACATTGGCCGCTTCACTCAATGAAATAGCACAGCGCGACATCCTGCGCGCAACACAGCATTTGGGTCGCCGAGCGGCCTGAACCCAGGCCCGTGTGAACGACAAGGGCAATCGATACCAAAGAGGAGGAACCAACCCATGACAGCCTATTCAGTTCTGGCCGTAACACCCACCGACGACAGCTGGATCCCCGGCTATATCGAGCCGGTCGGCAAGATCATCGCCAAACATGGCGGCAAGTATATTGCGCGCACAACCAGCCACGAACAGGTCGAGGGGGAAGACCAGCCCGCAGCTCTGCGCGTGATCCTTGAATGGCCAAACACGCAAGCTGCCCATGATTTCGTGAACGACCCCGATTATGCACCGTATCTTGCGGCCCGCCACAAGGGATCGACGAGCTTTCATTTCATTATCGACGGCAAGGATGATCTTGCCTGACCGCCATTAGTAGGGGCGGCGGTGTCCTTGCTGACGCCGCTGCCGACGACTGCCTTTAAGGTGCCCACGAATGACCAGAAAGACCTATAATGTGATCGTGATCCACATTCCGCATACTCGGCATCCGAGGCTTAGCGAAATGAAGCACAAACGTTTTTTTTGGCCGCCTATGAAAAGGCGATCCACATTTAGGACAAGGCAGGCCGGCCAAAGTTCAGGTCGGTCGCCGGATTTCGTATAACTTTAGTTTCCGGTTGATCGTCGCTCGCCCCATGCCAAGCATCCGAGCGGCTTCGCTGACGTTCCACCGGCTGTTGCTGAGCGCATCAAGAATCATGCTGCGCTCGTCATAGACGGGTGCCAGATTGGCAGGTGCGGTAGCGCAGGTCGGCGCGAGTATGGCAGTGGGCAGAGGGGCGGCTATCGCGGATTGTTGCAAATCAAGCAGGTTGATCTGGTTGTCCTGTGCCGTTGCCAATGCGTTTTGAAGCGCGCCGCGCATTTCGCGGACATTGCCATGGAACGGCAGGCGACAAAGCGCATCCTTGGCCTCGGCACTGAAGGTGACGTTACGACCAGTCAGCTGCGCGCACAGGGCCTGTGCCAGAACCTCGGGATGTTCACGCCTGCGGAGGGGAGGTAGGAAAACCTTTGAGCCTGTTAGAAGATAAAATAGGTCGTCTCTGAAATGCCCCGCGTTGACGGCGTCTGTCAAAGGTTTGCGGCTGGTGGAAACCACACGCAGGCGGCTGTCCTGGCCAAGGTCATCCGTTTGGTGGCGGTGTACTTCCTGTTCATTCAGGAAACGTCGCAGCTCTGCCTGCGAAGCGCGCGGCAACTCGTCCACATTGTCAAACACCAAGGTCGTGCGAACGCCGCTGCCATAAGACATTCTTGAAACGACGCGGGCTTGCTCAATGACCCTGCGCAAATGTTCTGTGTCGGCGTCACAGTCACCAAGCGTCGCGCAATCCAGATCGAAAACCGGTGCGTCAGGGGCATCGGTTTGCAGCAATGCGGCCACAAGCGCGGATTTCCCGGTTCCGGTTTCGCCTTCGAGGTGCAACATGGCTGTGTTTTCCAACATCGCTTGCGCGCGGCGACAGGCGGCAGCCATGCTGTGACTTCCGGTCGCCAATTGCTGTAGCGATGGTGGCAAGCGCCGTTTGCGCGCAGGGCCGGACGGCAGCGGCTTGGATACCCGTTGGGGCGCGGCGGTCTTTGGCAAAGCAACCGTCAGGTTTACGTCGGCCCCATGATTGCCTGGTATGGAAAGAACCCTTTCAGGCACATTCACCAGCCGATTGCTATCGACGCTAAAGATTGCCTCGAACGCCTGACCTTTCAGCGATGCCGCGTTTGCGCCGTCAAGACAGATGGAAACCGTTGAAGTGGCGCCGATAATCATCCCTGCCTCATTCACCGCGACCAGAGCATCATCTGACAGGACGTGATCGCGCCCCCCGCGCGAGACGGTGACAAGCATCGCGTAGTTGAATTCCTTTTCAAACAGGTTGCGCTGAATGCGATGCGCGGTCTTTGCCAACAACTGCTGACCGAACAGATAATCCGCGCGATTGCCCCGATCGACAGAGACAAGATTGATTGCACCAATCATCCCTCCGTTGGCATCCAGCACCGGAACGCCGGTACATGCAAACCGCCTCAGCGTCGAAAAATAATGATCCGCACCGCGCACGGTGACTGCGTGCCCCGTTCGTAAGGCCATGGATACACCGTTTGTACCGGCCAGGCGTTCGTCCCAACATGACCCAAGGGCGATGCCATTCCATCCGTCAGAGCCACTCGTCGCCCCGCTATGCTCAATTCGAACAGAGACGCCATCGGCGTCGGTAACAACCAGACAATGTCCGATTTCGCCCGCGACCGAAGCGAGATGTTGAAAGAAACCTTGCCTGCCGCCGGTGCTCTCGACGATCTGTTCAAGTCGAGGGGCCACTTCGGAGGATTGGAGGCGCATGATAGGCCGCCCGGTATCGTGCCGCAGGTTATACTGCCGCGCACACCGATCCCAGGATGCGGCAATCGCATCCGTTTGATTTGAGGTAATGAAACCTCCCATCACGTCTCCTCCCGACTCTTATCTTAATGCGCAATCCCCTTGATCGGCAAATGTTTTGGGATGCTGTTAAGCGCCAGCCAGCTCACGAATAGCCGCCATCAGTTGCGCGACATGTGCGCGGTCGGCGGCTGCGGGATGGGGCCGTGCGATGCGTCCTGCATCGTTGTCGTAATACTGCCCCGAGGCGTTGGCGAATTCATCGGACACTGCCGCACGGCGCAGGATGTCAGCCCCGATCCGCAGTTCATTGCCCGCCATTCCATAGGATTCCTTGACCATTTTTGTGGCAAGAAGAGACCCCGGGTTGACCGAGACAAACATTGGCCCGTCGGGGTGTTCGCGCGCCAATTCCTGCGACCAGATTGTCAACGCCAGCTTGCTTTGCGCATAGGCCTCGTTGTGGCCAAGCTGTTGTTTGCCGCGCATGGCGTTGATGTTGACAGGGGCTTGTGCGGCTGAGGAAAGGCTCACCACGCGACCGTCTTTGGGGATGATCGGCAGCAGGCCAACGGTCAAAGCCCAAGGTGCGATTGTGTTGACCATGAAACGCACATCCAGCCCGCTGTCCGTCTGTGTGTTGGGAACCTTCAGAACCCCGGCATTGTTGATCAACACATCCAGGGTGTCATGTTTGGCACGGACATCTGCCACCAAGGCGTTAACATCCTCCAGCCGCGAAAGGTCAGCGCGGTAGGTTTCCGGATTGCCCCCGACCTCGCGCGCCGCGGCTTCCAACTTGTCCGCGCTGCGCCCGTGCAACAGGACGTTGTGGCCCTCAGCAGTCAGCGTCTTGGCTGTCAAAAGGCCGATCCCGTCCGTCGCGCCGGTGATAAGAATTGTCTTGGTCATGTGAATGTCTCCTCAATTGTGCAAGGCGCGGGTGGGCGCTCTTTAATAGCGAACCAACGTACGGCTCTCGATGCATTGGCGGGGCGTCGTGACTGTTGGGTCTTCGACCAGATCGATCGCACTGTGACCAACGCAGGGGCGGCCGGAATTGTCGTAGATGTTGAAAAACGCGACCTCGTCAGGCGTCATCCGTGAGCGGTAAATCCATTCATGCCCAGCGTCTTTTGCCAGCCCCATAACCTGCCCCTTGCGATCAGGGTAGATCAGGTCGATCACGATCCAATCCGCATCCACGACAGTCGATGGCCGAATAAAGCCAAGAGGTGCAGAATTGATCGGGTTCGCGATCGGGCGCCAGACGTTGATAAAGGCATAATGACCCTGCACCCATTCATCGGCCTTCTCAGGGCCAAGAATATCCACAAGACGTTTTTCCGCACCGTCGCGGCTGTAGTCGCTGTGGACGTGGCGGGCCGGGCGGCGCTTGGCCTGCGGATCATCGATGCGTACTGTATGATCAAAGGTGATCACATCTCTTGCGCCGACTTGCTGCTTCAATAGATCGATCAGTTCGGCATTATATCGGCTCTGCCATTTGTCGCCTTTGAAATCCAATATACCCGTTGGGGTGTTGGCAAAAGCAAAGCCATCCTCTGCAAAATCCGTGGCGGCTTCTCCGTTCCGTTGGTCCTTCACTGCGATCTTGGCTGCGGAAAACTCCGGCTCGATCAGGTTGCCGGCAATGCCATCCACATCACTTTCAAATGCCTGTCGAAACGGCTTGTGGACGTGATAGTTTACGGTTCCAGTCTGTGTCATCAGAAACTCCTCTTCATCATGACCTGGCCGCGCTGCTTTGGGGAAATCGGCAGGGGCCTGAGCTGATGTCATTGTCTGTTGAAGTTAGTTTATATCTTGCGTTTTTCGAGGTAAACTGCCGATAGTGGAGTTCACTTTTTCGATTTTGCATATAATTGATGGATACTGATCACCTTCGTCTGTTTGTAATGGCGGCAGAGCGGCTAAACATCAGTGCTGCGGGTCGTGAACTTGGCCTTGCCCCTGCCGTGGCAAGCGCGCGCCTTGCCAAATTGGAAACCGAGCTTGGGGTGGAGTTGCTACGGCGCACCACCCGCAAGGTTTCATTGTCACTGGAAGGGGCGGATTTTTTACCCTATGCCCGCGAAATTCTTGCGCAGTCAGAGGCCGCACAGGCGGCGTTGGGCGGCAAGGGTGTCGGTGCCCATGGCACCTTGCGCTTTGCCGCTCCCAGCAGTTTCGCACAGTTGCACATCATGCCGCTCTTGCCCGAATTTCAAACCCTTTTCCCCGATTTGACGCTGGACCTGCGCCTGTCGGACACCAGCTTTGATGCCATCGAAGGCAGTTTTGATTTGGCCCTCAGAAGTGCCCCACTGGCGGACAGCAGTTTGAAAGGACGGAAGTTGTCGGATGACACCCGCGTGCTATGTGCATCGCCAACCTATCTGGAAACCCACGGTACGCCCACGCATCCGTCCGACCTATCGAACCACCATTTTATTGCGTGGTCCAACCTTGAACCACGTGAATTGCTTAGCACCGAGGGTGAAATTGCAAAGCTTGATCCCCAAACCATGACATGCCGGACAATCGTCGATGACGGCGACGCGCAACGCGAGGCGACGGTATCAGGCATCGGAGTTTCAATCAGCTCGCTGTGGAATATCGAACACGAAATCGCGGCAGGACGTCTGGTCCATGTGCTTCCGGATTGGTTCTTGAACGAGCGCACACTCCTATGGCTTGTTTATCCCCGCTCCAATGTTTTGACTCCCAAAACAAGGATATTCATTGATTTCCTGATCAAACGGTTGGGAAATAGATCTGCTTGGTCGACATGATACCAAGGCCCTTTGAGGCATGGTCACAATTCACTAATCAGAAGGTATTTCGGTGCACTCGCGCTTCCTGAGTGTGGGGTATTATCAGCGCGGTTCAGAGGCAAAACTTCCTATACGTCACCGTGAAATACAATGCGTACTTACCCGGCATGGGACAAGTATCATGTGGCGATGCGGTGCGATCTGAAAGCGCAAACTTGGTTGTATGTGAATCCCGGAGACAAAATACCCACGGAATCGGTCTGATGATCTGACCGTCGCGGAGCAAAATTCCGCAGTCTGACACCCGAGGCAAATGAGCTGAGGGTGGGGAGATGTATTCTGTGGATTTATACAGCCGGGTCCGTCTGGCATGCCATGTTGAAGGTATGAGCAAGAGTGCCGCTGCGCGTCTTTTCGGGATCGACCGTAAGACGGTGGCAAAGATCCTGCTGCATTCCGTTCCTCCAGGGTATCGGCGATCTGCTTTGCCTGTCCGCCCGAAGCTGGATCCGTTCATCCCGATGATCGACCAGATCCTCGAAGACGATAAGCGGGTTATCAAGAAGCAGCGCCATACTGCCAAGCGCATCCATGAGCGTCTGCGCGATGAACATGGCTTCACCGGTGGGATCACCATTGTCACGGATTATGTGCGGGAGAAGAGACGCCGGACCCGCGAGGTTTTTGTGCCCCTATCACATGCGCCTGGGCACGCTCAGGTGGATTTTGGGGAGACGCTTGGCGTGATTGGCGGCGTTGAATGCAAGCTGCACTATTTTGCGATGGTCGACATTGGGAGCGCCATTGGTCCGAGCGACAATGTCGACGCCACACTCGGATGCGTTCTTCATCAAAGCCTATCCGGCCGAGACCACCGAAGCCTTCTGCGACGGGCATGTCTCTGCTGTTGCGTTCTTCGGCGGCGTGCCTGTGTCGATCCTCTACGACAATACCATGATAGCGGTGGCAAAGATTTGCGGTGACGGCAGCCGAGAACGGACCAGGACCTTTGCCGAGCTGCAGTCATATTACCTGTTTGACGACAAGTTCGGTCGGCCCGGCAGGGGCAACGACAAAGGCAACGTCGAAGGCGTGATCGGCTATGGACGGCGTAACTTTATGGTTCCCGCGCCACGGTTCAACAGCTTCGATGAGTTGAACATCTGGCTGGAAGCGCGATGCCTGAAGCGCCAGAACGATACCGTACGTGGTCACACCGAGCCGATCGGCGAGCGCCTGATGCGGGACCTGGACGCGCTGATGACGCTGCCGCCCACGCCGTATGATGCCTGCGAGAAGGTCAGCACCCGGGCCACGTCGATCTCGATGGTCCGCTATCGCAATAACGATTATTCCGTTCCGGTGGCCTATGCGCACCACGAGGTCCAGGTTCGTGGCTATGTTCATGAGGTCGTCATAGGGTGTGGCGCAGAGGTGATCGCCCGCCATCATCGGTCATACGAGAAGGCCGATATGGTGTTCGACCCGATGCATTATCTGCCCTTGTTGGAGCAAAAGGTCGGGGCTCTGGATCAGGCTGCCCCGCTCAAAGGCTGGGACCTGCCGGATGAGTTCGCCACCTTGCATCGATTGTTGGAAGCTCGGATGGTGGCGCGGTCTGAGGGCGCAAAGGGGCGATGGGGCCCTGCCGGCCGCCTTCGTTCGAAGCGCCGGCGATACAATCCAGAGCTACCTGGTGATCCTGCACTTTCTACTGGGCCGGTCCGGGCGGAAGATCGATGTCGAGACCGCCGAGCTCGCGACCAAATATGTGGAATTTCACCTGGAAAGCACGCTGACGCATTTGCGGGAGAGTGACACGGACCTGCGCGCCAAGATCAAGAGGGTCGCATCGGGGTACCGGAAGCTTCTTGCCCGGGATGGCAACACAGCCAACGCGCGCGATGTTTGTCGCAATCTCAGCAAGCAACAGCGGGAAGAAATTTCTTCGAGTTTCGTCTCGACCGTTCTCATGGCCTTTGATCGGCTCGCCAAGCAGCCTGATGGTTTTTCGGAAGCTTTCAGCCGGGCCGAGACGCTTAGAGACCATGAGGAAGGCGAGGTCGAGAGCCGTCGAAATCGGGACAAAGACGGCGTTGCGCCGCGCGACAAGCGGGAACTGTATCGCAACACCAAGCGGATCACCCGGGTTTTGGCTTACGCTGACAAGTTGACGCGGGACCGGAGAGTTGCCGAACGCAATGCGGTCGATCTCGTTACCGAAAGCTCTCTGAAAGACCGCGTGTCGCGCTGACCACGCGCGTGCTCGCGCGGGAAAAAGTCAGAGATTTCAACGGTAGATAATTTCTCTGCGCCCATTGCCGTTTTCTCCGCTCCCCGGGGTGAGAGCGTCGAAAACGGCAAACGGCGCAAGCGAAACCAAGCCTGAAAGGGCCAGCGGCACAGGAAAGGACAGAGCCGCTTTTGTCACCTCTTGCATCACGCGAGGGGCACCCACGAGGAATATAAAATGTTCGATATACATGTCACTTTCACCCCACTGCACGTTTTTGCAGCAGCGCATGCAGAAGGGTTGCAGAACGCTTCTCTTTTGTTGGGCGGTCGCCCGTGGCTGCGCCGCTGCCAGCGGCTGTTGCAAGATCTCGGTCAGCCTGGCCCGGTCACGCGGCGCATGCGCCGTGAGGCAGAAGCCCTGCATGGCCTGCTGACGCTGCAACATGTCCATGATCTGGAGCGCCCGGAGGCTGCGTACTTCTCCGCAATCGACCTCGACGATCCTGCGGTCGGAGAGATTTGCCTCCTCTCCGAAGGGCTGGCCGAGGCCCTCATGGGGGAGCTGATCCATGTCTGAAGCGCAAGTGCTTTACGGGGCTGTGCTGGGCGCAATGCGCGCCTTGCATGCCGCTCAGGACGCCTTCGTTAACGTCATGGCTGACGGCGCGGTGACGGCCGAGGACGAGGAACAGCTGACCTGGCTGGCCTCGGCTTCGCTTTCCAAGGATCTCTTCGGCAGCGCCTCAATGCGCAAGGTCCGCAGAACCATCGCATACCTTAAACGCAGGGTCGCGGAGGAAAGTTGGACCGAGTTCATGCCGGACATCCACTGCCAGAGCGGTGGCTATGACAGGCCTCGCATAACGCCCCTGGGCCAAGTTCTGGACGGGTTTTGCGACGCCATGACGCTGCTGGACACGTGCCTGGTTGAGGTGCGATAAATCGCCCCGGTTTCACCGGAGACCTATAGCTTCATTTCACGCGACCATATCGAGCACGTCGCGCTGTGCATAGAAGTTCTCTTCAGCCTCTGCTGGCGGGATGTTTCCGATGGGGCCAAGCAAGCGTCTGTTGTTGAACCAATCGACCCATCCGAGGGTGGCCATTTCCAGATCCTGCATGTTCCGCCACGGTCCCTGGCGATGGACCAGCTCGGTTTTGTAGAGGCCGTGTGTGGATGCCCCTTTCAATGCAAGAAGTTTTTCAGATTGCTTGGAACAAGTGATCAGTGCAGTCGTGTGTCCGGCCTTTGAATGCGGCTTTCACACGCCGCTGGCCTGTATGGTGTCCGTGGATCGGGTCCAAATCGTTGATGCGAGCACAAGGCTCCTGGCTTCTATCTGGTTTTCCCAACCCCGTCTAATGACCGTTGTTCCTTACTCTCCTTCGCCCTTCTCACATTGCCGGTTTACTCCAACGCATAGTGCAAAGCTTATGCAGCCAGCGGTGGAATTCGATAGTTCTCTTTTGTGGTTGTTAACGCCCAAACAGTGCGGGCCAGCTTGTTTGCCAGTGCAGTCGCCACCAGCATACGAGGCTTGCGCGCCAGCATCTTGGCAAGCCATGATCCAGGTGGTGGACCTTTCCGGATGGCCCAACGGATGACTGCCATTCGCTGCCCGGCAGTGCATGTTCACATGCATGAGAGGGGTGCCTGTGATCAGCAATCGCCGGATATCGCGCTGTCCCATTTTTGAGGTTCTACCCAGGATTTGTCGCCCACCGGTCGACTTCTGCCTTGGTACAAGCCCGCACCAAGCTGCAAACTCACGCCCATTAGAAAATTCTTCCATTGGTGGCGCGAAGGCCTGAATAGTCGTAGCATACATAGGCCCAACTCCGGGGATTGTCATAAGCCGTGATGTTGCTTCATCTGTTTTTGCTCGGCCTTTGATCTCGTGATCCAGCACCACAATCCTTTCGTCAAAAAGAGCGATCTGATCAATGTATGCTTGGCAAAGGCTTAGAATTTGCGCGGGCAGGTCAACCGCGACTTCATCAAAGCTGGTTATCATACGTCTAAACTGAACCATCCCTTGAGCGACGACGACACCGTACTCCGCTAAATGACCCCGCAAAGCGTTTACCAACTGGGAGCGTTGGCGGACAAATAAATCGCGTGTTCGAAAGACCATGCCCTGCGACTGCTGTTCTGCGCTTTTGACCGAGACGTAGCGCATCGTCGGGCGCGATGCCGCCTCTGCGATTGCTTCTGCGTCATTTGCGTCGTTCTTTTGACGCTTCACAAACGGCTTAACGTAAACAGGTGGGATAAGGCGCGCTTCGTGGCCAAGCTTGCCAATCTCGCGCCCCCAATAATGGGACGTAGCGCAAGCCTCCATCACAACAACGCACTTTGGAAGCTCACTCAGGAACGCGGTAAGCTGAGGGCGCGACAATTTCTTGCGGAACACGACAGAACCATCAGCGGCAGCCCCGTGCAGCCGGAAGCTCCGTTTTGCTAAATCAATTCCTACTATGCTAACATTCTCCATGGATGCTCTTCCTTTGTATGACAGTTTAAGCTGCTATCATTCTGGCACATTGTGATGCCGCCGGGTGGGGCATCCACCCCATCATTGATCGTCTCGGCGAGGGCGTTGTCATACGAGTCTCCCACGCTGCCGACCGATGGCTCGATCCCAGCTTCGGCCAAACGCTCGGTGTATCGAATGGACAAATATTGCCCGCCGCGATCCGAGTGGTGAATCAAGCCACCTTTCTGAACAGGCCGTCGATCATGCAGGGCCTGTTCCAGAGCATCGAGAACAAAGTCAGTTTTGGCCGACCGCGAGACCCGCCATCCGACGATGCGATCAGCAAACGTGTCGATGACGAAGGCCACATAGACAAAGCCCTGCCACGTGGACACATAGGTAAAATCGCTAACCCAGAGCATGTTTGGCGCAGGTGCCCGGAACACGCGGTTCACCTTGTCACGCGGACAGGGCGCTGACGTGTCAGGGACCGTCGTCTTGACCACCTTTCCACGCACCGCACCACGGATGCCGATCTGTTTCATCCACTGCCCGGCAGGGTATTGCGTAGCAATGCACGAGAGGGAGACGCTCCACTGTGCAGCGCGCCAGCGTATAGCCCTCGCGCTTTAGTTGATGCCATGCCTTACGGACCCCGTAGACTTGGTAATTCTCGTCCCAGACCCGTTTGATTTCCGGACGCAGCTCTGTGTCACGCTGATGCCGGGCCGAGGCTTTGGAAGGGTCCGACCGGCATGCAAGTTGGTGATAAAATGTCCCCTCTCGGCAGATTGCTTTGCAATCGCCTGCCGGGCAATGGACGGCGCGATCGGCAGAACTCTGCAGATCGACTCGACGCCGTAGACAACGCGCTGATCTTCAATGAAGGCGATCATCGCTTCAGTGGGCGGTCGAGTTCCGTCCCGCCGCACGGCAGTCGTTTGCATCGCAAACGATGAGAGTGGGGGCAAAATACGCCGAAGCCTTGCGCAGTATCTCATTCGCCTGGCGCAGCTCGCGATTCTCGCGTTCGAGCGTCTTGATCCGATCCCGTTCCTCGGTCGTCACGCCGTCGCGCATGCCACTGTCCTTCTCGGCCTGCTTGACCCATCCGCTCAAGGTCTGGGGAATACAGCCAATTTTTGGTGCAATGGCCGCAATCGCGCCCGCCTGCGTTTTGTAGGAGCCTTGATGCTCGAACACCATCCGGACCGCCCGTGCGCGGACCTCCGGCGAGTAGCGATTTGCCATTTTGCTTTTTGTCATAACCATCATCCTTACTTAAGTTGATGGTCTCCGACAGACCCGGGGCGATTCACGATGCCAGCTGGATGCCGGTCAGGTGTTCCGTCAGTTGAGCATATGAAAACAGCTTGCCCCGCGTCCTGATGGACAGCGGGGCAAGCGGCTTGGCGCGTCATGTTTCCAGCTCAATCGATGCCGGGGATGGACGAGTGGCATCCACGGCATCCGATCAGTCGCCAATCAGAACCTATCTTCGCATGGTCATTTGTTGCACTGGGCTGTGACAATTAAAGTGTCGAGATCTTTTGGGATCGCCATTAAGCCAGAGCCTGAAAGTGTTCGAATGCCGCGCGTTTGGCTGAGTTTGTCGGTAGACGAAGCGAGTGTGACGCAAGAAGCTCTCGCAAGGTTTTTGCTTTTCGATGTCGTTGTTCCGTCGTTTGGCAATCCTCGCGTGAATAATCAAAAACGGGCTTGTCACTTTTCAAGTCCTTTACTGTGACAGTCGCGGCTTCGTCTCTGTCAGACAAGGTTACCTCGACTTCCAGAATTTCGGTCTGTGCTTGCCTTGAACTGAGTATGACCGGAAACCCGAATAGACGCGTTCGCCCAATATTGATCCCGAAATCTGCCTTGTCGACAGCATCTTTGAGATCCCTAGTGTGGTGTGCGGTGTAATGAATATTAAGCACACTGCCGTGCTTGTGGCCGGCAATGGCTTGGCGTTGTCCGTCGGCCACGTCTGCACTGCGAAGCATGCTCGAAAACGTCTTCCGCATAGCGTAGAAGTCCTCATCAAAATCGCGAAGGTCCAGACGCTCGAGGATCCGGCGAAAATGCTTTCCGAATGCTCCGGCAACGTCGCCCTTCTCTGAACGATTGACCGCCTCCAGAAAGAGCATGACACCATGCGCGTCTGGCAAGGCGTGGAACCATTCGATGAACCCCAAGTCGAGAAGGAGCTGGGGGAGCGGGATAACGCGCCTGGCGTCTTCGGTCTTGCCCGTGTTTTCTGAGCCCGACGCGATCGCGAAGCAGTAACATCCGTTTCGCATACGCACATCGGTGCGTTTGAGAAGAAGAATTTCTTCGATACGGGTGCCCAATGTCAGCACAATCAGCGGCACCCAGTATGTGGCGTCGCGAAGGATTTGTTTTCCACGTTTCCAGCGACGATGCGGGGAACTGCATCCCGTATAGATGGGTGACGTCAGGAAGGCGGAGAGCCGCTCTTCTGACCATGGCATACGAAGCTTGGGCTTCGTCACCCGAACATAGAGCTGATCCTCAGGTGCTTGAGCCACGACGATACGTTCCACGTCTTTATAAGTAAGCATCGCGATCTTGGGAGCCCCAAGATCCTGAGCGCTGACCAGCATGCGGTTCAAGGCGTTGCGCTTGTTTTTCAGGGTTGAGATCGTAAGCCGCGGCGTGAGCTTCTCGGCCAAGATGGCTCGCTTTTCTGCGTTCGAGATATCGGTGCGCTTGCGGATTTCCTCAGTGACAACGAAATCCGCAGCGTCGGCCGCTTCAATTTCGTCGTGCTTCAGGACGACGGTGGCTTCGGACTTGAAACGGTTTTTGCCGTGGCCTTTGCCCTGCATCTTGGGCAGGCGTGCCATCCATGCAAAAAACGCCTTTTGCCGCTCCTTTGTGATCGACGAGACCGGAACATCTCCAAAAAATTCCAACGCAACCCTGGCGAGGGCGTCGATGTTGCCTTTCATGGACAGCGTCGGATAAGTCTTGAGGGTCTGTGCCCAAGCCTGCGAAATCAGGACGGGTGCCTGTACGAAAGTATCCAGATCGCCCGCCCCGTGGAAGGTTCGAGGGTCACCAGAAGCGTGACGCAGATCATCGCCCTCAAGCACCTGCACCTCCACATCGTTAAGGTGGCGTTTCAACGTCATGGCCTGGCTGCCAAGGTCGGGAGACAGAGGGTCGGGCAGGGGGATGGCAACCAGCTCGCTGGCCTTTTGCAGAAGTGCCTGAACTGCCGTCCATTCCCTCTTGCGCGCGGCACGGCGCAGCGATTTGTTTTCTGCCTCCAGTGCCGCAATGCGATCATCGACCGCGTAATCTGAGGCCTCGTCCAAGGTATTCCCTTCGACAAGGAGGCGGGCGAGTTCTGCACGCAGCATCTCGGTGAGGAGGCTTTTGGCGTCAGCCGGGGTCACGAGGTTGTTCTTCAAGGCGTCCACGATTTTCTTTCCCTCTTTCTCGTAGACCGTGAGCAACGCGGCAGTGCGCTTCACGGCATCAAGAGGGACGTTGGTTCGCAACGACAGGCAGAGAAAAAAGTTTGAACCGGAGTTTGACCCGGCTTGTGGCAGACGCTTGCGGAAATAGAAAATCCGTCCGCGGCGCAGAAGGTAAGGGCCGGCGTGACGACGTGATCTTTGATGCGGTCTGGACGCAGGGGAGGGGCGTCGTGGTGAAACACCATGTGTCACACCCTGTGTTACAGTTGTGGGAGGCTGTGACACATTGCATAGGAAATTAGGCTCGAGGGGCCTGATTTCGTTATCTTTTTTTGAAAATATGGCTGGGATGGTAGGATTCGAACCTACGGTACACTGTACCAAAAACAGTTGCCTTACCACTTGGCTACATCCCAACTGTGCGGCAGTCTCTACGCAAATCGCTGAAAGGGTTCAAGCCCTCTCGCGCGAAAATCGTGCTTTTTTTGGCAAAAGGCCCGGACCCGAAGATATGCAGAAAAACCGAAGCCGGTACGAGCTTTTTGGGTTGACGCCGAAGGGCAGTTGTCCTAATTCCGCCGGGCTTACGGCGGAGTAGCTCAGTTGGTTAGAGCAGCGGAATCATAATCCGCGTGTCGGGGGTTCAAGTCCCTCCTCCGCTACCAGCGCACCCCCTCACAATTCAGTCAATCTGCGAGATGAGGGGGCTCAGGTGCGCGTCCTCGGGCGGGGCGGCTTGACGCCACTCCCTATAATGCACCGCAAGTACGCAAGCCTCTCACACGACAGGGATCACGCCGTGCCCGCTGGCCATGTTTGCGGCCAGCAGGCGTGCTGTTTCGGCTAGGGGGCCGCCTCGGCTACGGCGTCACAGCGACAGGTCACAGGGGCCGTCTCACGCTCCCACAATCGGGGCGTCAAAGAAAAAGCGGATCATTTCGGCGCTGGCATTCGGCCCCTTGGGATCGGTGTAGGATCCGCCGGCCTGTCCACCAGACCACGCATGGCCCAACCCGTCGATCACCCAGTGTTCCAGCTCGGGTGCGCCATCCGGGCCAGTCGTCGTCGTTACCGTGACCTGGCGGCCAGAGCTGACCTCTTGCCGTTCGGTCTGGATTGTCTGGCCGGGGCTGCGGTCCAGAACATCCCGGGCGATCCGGCCGCCGTTTGAAGGGTGCACCGTGGCATCCGCGCTGCCATGAAAGACGATGGAGCGGGTGGCGTTGCCCTCTGCGCTCCGGCGCGCCGTGTCCTGCGCGGTGCCCGACATGGCGGCAAAGGCCGAGGGCATATCGCGCGCCGCGCCGAACGGCAGACCCGAATGCGCGCCAATCGCGGCGAACACATCGGGATAGGTTTCGCCCAGGATCACCGCCATCGCAGCACCTGCCGACAGGCCTGCCACAAAGGTCCGATCCGCCGGCACGTCGAATGCGCGCATCGCCTCTCGGGCCATTTCGGCAAGGATAGCAGGTTCGCCCCGGTCGCGCTGCTGATCGCCTCGGCTGAACCAGTTCCAGCAGGATTGCGCATTGTCGCCGCGCGATTGCTCGGGGTAGAGCACGACAAACCGGTGCTGTTCGGCCAAGGCGTTCATGCCCGTGCCAACGGCAAAATCCTCGGGCGTCTGGGTGCAGCCGTGCAACATCACCACGATGCCCGTGACGCCCTCCGTGGCTGAGGCGGGCACATAGGTCCGGTAGTTGCGGCTGCCCGCAGCGCAGGTGAACCGGTCACTGCGAAACGCGGCTCCGTCGGGGAGCGGCGCGGTTGGTGCCGCCGGTCCAGACAGGCCGCTGCCGGGCACCCCGAGGCCCGCAAGCAGCGCGTCGAGCGAGGGTAGGCCCGGTTGCATCGCCCCGGACGGGAGCGGGCCTGATCCTGGCAGCAATCCGTTTTGCGCCAGAGTGCGTTGAACCAGATCGTTGGCAGCGGCGAGACGTTTTGCGCGTGCGTCCTCGGCCGCCGGGCGCTGCGGGCCGGCGTTGAATTTCGTCATGAGTGTCGTCCTTGTGATAAGTGGTCGGCGGGTTTAGCGGATGCGGTCGGCGAGGGCCTTTTTGATCTCGGGACTGGCCTGAAGCGCGCCAAGCACGGTGATCGAGCCGATGGTGGCAAGCGCAAGGTCGGGGGTGACGTCAGACGCGATGCGGGCCAGCCCGACCACCTTGACGTGCAAGACCTCGCCCGCAGCTTTCAGCGTTTCGAGTTCGGCCCGCGAATAGTCCCGCAGGCCCAGCTCCATGGTGTGGCGTTCGATAGACCGGCTCACGGCGTCGACATGGCTGTCGAGCTGTTTGCGGATGGCCGTGCGGATGAAGTCGCTGCGGTTGGAATAAAACCCTTCCCGCACCAGCAGGTCGACGCGACCCAGATCGACATACCCCAGATTGATGGTGATCTTTTCACTGTCGGGGGTCTTGTCTCGAAGCTGCCGAACGTTGCTCATGCGCGTTTCTCCATCTGCATGGATGGTATATGGATGTAGATTGACCGATAGCAAGGCCGCGACCGGTCGATTATGCATAAAAATGGGAATGGGTCGGAGTTGAGATTGGGCAACGGTTGCCGTGGTGCCGCTCTCGCAGCCGTCGGCGCGGGGCAGTGTGCGACAGCGTATGCCGCGGGGGCCGGCCTTGGGGAGTGCCGCTTATGGGCGGGTTCATTGGGGGGCGGTGCGGGTGCTTCGATCTCCACACCGCGGGCGTTGGAAATCTTAGGCCACGGGGGGATCTGGTTGGTGCGCAGTTGAGCCGCGCCTGCGCCCCCCGACGAGACCCGTGAGCTTTCCAACGAATATCAGAACCTCAGTCGTCAACCTGCGTGCGGCCCCAGTGCGGCGCTACCAGTCTGCCGTCGCTTCCATCGCCACCGGGCCATCCTGTGCGGCCGTCCAAAGCTTTAGCCCGGTTGCGGTTTCTTCTGCGTTTAGCGTGAAATCGCAGGTGTCGAAAATCGGCGTAAGGCTGCGAAAGGCAAAGCGGGCCGGGCAAGCGCCGCGCAGATCGGCGGCAAATTGGCACAACAGGGTGGACTGCATCGGGCCATGCACGATCAGCCCGGGATAACCCTCGACATCGCGCACATAAGGCGCATCGTAGTGGATGCGATGGCCGTTGAACGTCATCGCGGAGTAGCGAAACAACAGCGGCGCGCTGGGGGTGATCTGGCGCCTGTACGTGCCAATCGGGGCGGGCGGCGGCGCGGCTTTTTCGGCACCGGAACTGGCACTGGAACTGACACCGGCACCTGAACCAACTTGCGGCGCACCGCGATAGACGATGTCTTGCCGCTCGCTCAAAACCGGGCGGCCATCGCTCTCCACGGTGTGATCCACGGTCACAAAACACAGCGCCCCGCTGCGCCCCTGTTTCATCTCGACGTTGCGGATCGTCGAGGCGCGGCTCACTGTTTCGCCAATCACCGCCGCGCCGTGAAACGCAATCGCACCCCCGGCCCACATCCGCCGGGGCAGGGGCACGGGCGGCAGAAATTCGCCGCGTGCCTCATGTCCGTCGGGGCCAAGTTCGCGCGTGGGCAGGATCGGCTGCGCAAGACAATAGTGCAGCATCAAGGAGGCGTCGTCGCCCGGTGCCGTGCCAGAGGTCCGGTCAAAGGTGGCGTTGAACTGGCGCGCCAATGTCGGCGTGAGGATTTCGGCGTCGCGGTCTTCGCGGCCAATCCAGCGGCGCAGGTGGTCGATATCCAGCGTCATGATCTCTCCTTCAACGAACCCTGTGCAGGCACTGGCCCGTAGCTGCGGCTCTCGCCTGCGGTCTGTGCGCCGGGGGCGGGAAACGACACCGGGCCGCCGGGGCTGTCGACGGTGATCCGGCGCAAATGGGGATGCGCGGCCAGCCCGGCCATGTCGTTGACCGAGGCCAGCGCAATCCCCGAAGCGGTCAGCACCTCGATGGCCTCACGGTCCGAACGGCGGGCAAAGGCGGCCGCGACAAGGGCATCGGTCTGGTCACGGTTGGCCACGCGAGCCAGATTGGTGGCAAAGCGCGGATCGTCGGCCAACGTGGCGTCGCCGATGAAATCGCGCGCCAAAACCCGCCATTCGCGGTCGCTTTGGATCGAGATCAGCACCGGCGCGCCTGTTTTGGGCTGAAACACCCCGTAGGGCGCAATCGAGGGGTGGGCGAGGCCGACGCGCGCCGGCGTCTGACCGCCTTCGTGGTTCAGCAGCGGCACCGTCAGCCAATCGGCCATCACATCGAACATCGACACCGAAATGCGCGCGCCTTGGCCGGTGATCCCGCGCCGGATCAGCGCTTCGAGAATGGCGGCATGGGCGGTGGCCCCGGTGGCGATGTCCACAATCGAAACGCCAACGCGCGCCGGTTCGGACGGGCCGCCGGTGATCGAACACAGCCCGCTTTCGGCCTGGATCAGCAAGTCATAAGCCTTGCGATCCGCCAGCGGGCCGCCTTCGCCATAGCCGGAAATCGAGCAGGAGATCAGCCGGGGAAACGCGTCGTGTAGCCTTTCGTGCGCAAAGCCCATCGCCGCCAGTGCTCCCGGTTTGAGGTTCTGGATCAGCACATCGGCCCCGGCCAAAAGCGCCTCTAGCGCTGCCTTGCCCTCGGGGCTGCGCAGGTCCAGCGTCACGCTCTCTTTGCCGCGATTGAGCCAGACAAAATAGCTCGATTGCCCCGCTGCGACGGCATCATAACCACGGGCGAAATCGCCCTCGGGCCGCTCGATCTTGACCACATGCGCCCCGGCATCGGCCAGCCGGGATGAGGCAAAGGGCGCGGCCACGGCCTGTTCCACCGCGACGACCTTTAGACCCTCCAGCGGCAGCATCTAAAACGACCTCGGCAGGCCAAGCACATGCTCGGCGATATACGACAGGATCAGGTTGGTCGAAATCGGCGCCACTTGGTACAGCCGGGTCTCGCGGAACTTACGTTCGACATCGTATTCATTGGCAAAGCCAAAGCCGCCGTGGAACTGGATGCAGGCATTCGCCGCCTCCCAACTGGCCTTGGCGGCGAGGTATTTCGCCATATTCGCCTCGGCTCCGCAGGGCTGGCCCGCGTCATACAGTGCCGAGGCTTTCAGCCGCATCAGATTGGCCGCTTCAATCTCGATATAGGCCTCGGCGATGGGGAATTGCACGCCTTGGTTCTGGCCAATCGGTCGGCCAAACACCTCACGCGTTTTGGCGTAATCTGTGACCTTGTCGGTGAACCAATAGCCATCGCCAATACATTCCGCCGCGATCAAAGTGCGTTCGGCATTCAGCCCGGTGAGGATGTACTTAAAGCCTTTGCCCTCTTCGCCAATCAGGTTTTCAACCGGGATTTCAAGGTTGTCGAAGAACAGTTCGTTGGTCTCGTGGTTGACCATATTTGGGATCGGTTTGACCTCCATCCCCGATTCCATCGCCGCCTTGATATCCACCAGAAAGATCGACAGCCCTTCGGATTTCTTCGTCACCTCGGCCAGCGGGGTGGTGCGCGCGAGCAGGATCATCAGGTCAGAATGCTGCACCCGGCTGATCCAGACTTTCTGGCCGTTGATCACGTATTTGTCGCCGCGGCGCACGGCGGTCGTCTTGATCTTGGTGGTGTCGGTGCCGGTGGTCGGCTCGGTCACGCCCATCGATTGCAGCCGCAATTCACCGCTGGCGATGCGCGGCAGATACTGCGCGCGCTGCGCCTCGGAGCCGTGCCGGACCAGCGTGTTCATATTGTACATCTGGCCGTGGCAGGCGCCGGAATTGCCGCCGGCGCGGTTGATTTCTTCCATGATGACACAGGCTTCGGACAGGCCCAGCCCCGATCCGCCATAGGCTTCGGGGATCAGCGCCGCCATCCAGCCTTCGCGGGTCAGCGCATCGACAAAGGCCTCGGGATAGCCGCGCGCGGCGTCAACCTCGCGGTGATATTCGGGCGGAAACTGCGCACAAAGCGCCCGCACGCCGTCGCGGATGTCGGGGTGGTCTTCGCCGTTGGTCATGTCGTCCTCGTCTGGTGTTCGCGGGTGAGTAAAGCGCGCCGGGCGCAGGGATACAATCGCTTGCGTGACGCTTGAGTGTGTGGCGATTTTTGCCGGATGCCGGATGCCGGATGCCGGATGCCGGATGCCGGATGCCGGATGCCGGATGCCGGATGCCGGATGCCGGATGCCGGATGCCGGAGGGTCAGGCTGGCCTAGACAGTACGGTCCAGACAGTACGGCCTAGACAGACCGGCCCCAGACTGGGCGGCTCAGGTGGATCGGACAAACGCCAGCCGGGTCTCGCTGTGATAGGTCTCACCGGGGCGCAGCAGCGCCTGCGCGGCCCAGGCTTGGTTGGGCGCATCCGGCCAAGCCTGCGGCTCCAGCGCGATGCCCGCGTTGCGCCCATACGCCACACCGTCAAGCCCGGGGCGGCCCGCAATATCGAGCCACCCGCCGTCATAAACCTGCAAGCCCGGCTCGGTTGTGGCCATTTCCATGCGCAGGTTCCCGGCGCTCAGCTCGGCCACCGGGGTAAGGGGGCGGCGCGCCTCGGCAAGGCAGAAATTGTGATCGACCGGGCCGTTGAACGTGGCCGGCTGACGCAGATCAAAGGCGGTCCCGGCAACATCCGCAGGCGTGCCCAAAGGGATCGACCGGGCATCCACAGGCAAATATTGCGCGGCGTCGACCCGCAACCTGTGATCCAGCGCCGTGGGCTGTCCGGTCAGGTTGTAGTAGATGTGGCTTGCCGGGTTACAATAGGTCGGGGCGGTGGTTTCGCCGCTCAGGGTGATCGTCAGCGTGTTGTCCACAATGCGGTAGCAACACTGCAGGTCAAGCTGCCCCGGAAAGCCCATATGCCCCTCGGCCAGCGTCACCCCCAGCGTCACATGGTCCGGCCCGAGATCGAGGATCGCCCAAGTCTGCACATGCAGCCCGTCGCGCCCGCCATGCAGGCATTGCACGTCGTTTTCATTGCGGTCGAGCTGGTGCTGCGTGCCGTCGAGGGTGAACTGCCCACCGGCAATCCGATTGGCGCAGCGGCCGACGATGGCCCCCAAACACCCGGTGCTGCCGATGTAATCCTGCGCGTCGGAAAACCCGAGGATCAGCGGCGCGCCGTGACCGGCCAGCCGCAGATCCTGGACCGTGGCCCCAAGCGTGAGGATACGGGCGCTCAGCCCGGCACGCCCGATGGCGATCTGTTGCAGGGGCGTGCCGTCCGGAGCCTGGCCGTGCTCGGTGATCTGGGGGGATGTCATCTGCGCTCTCCTGTTGGGCCGCAGGAAACGGTATCGCGGCGGGCGCGTCAATCCGGTAGGGGCGGGGGACTGTCGGGGGACTGTCGGGGGGCCGGGCAGGGCGCGGGCTACTTGGTTAGGATCAACTTGCCAGCGCGGGTGATGCGCAGGACGTAGACCATGCCATCGAGCAGAATGCGCGCCGTCGCTTCATCGCCGACCAGCCTTCGGGCATCGTAGATCGGGCCAGCATTTAGTATACCGGAGTTCGGGAGGCCGGCCTCCTGTGACCGGGAATCTTGGGGCCCAGAAATCTGAGATCGAGTACCCCTCGCCGACGTCGCGGGGCGGATAGTTTGCGTGCGGGCAATGGCGTTCATCTCCGGTCCTCCTGAGCGTCGCGCAGACCTTTCAGGGCGCGCCCCGGTGTGGGGTTGCCAAAGGGCAGCGGTGTCGAGACCACCCGCCAAGGCGGCGTTGGTCGGAAAACGCGGTGTCGTTGTGCCATGTTCTTCTCCTGTTTGGGTGAAAAACCGGGCTTTCCAAGGCGGATGGCTGGGTCTTGGCTTTAAGTTGACTGAAACGCTAAGGTAAGTCAAGCGGGCGCAGTAGGGCGCGCGAAAAAGACCGGGACCGGCCTTTGTCTTTCCTCACGGCTGCCAGTCGCGGCTTAGGCGAGGGGGCCGCTCTCAGCGTCGTCGCCTGCTTCTTCGAGCAGTCGGTCAAAATCGGGGACGGTGACATGGCGCTTGCCCGCCAGAACGATCACCTCGTCGCGCTTGAGCGATGAAATCTGGCGGCTCACGGTTTCCAACGTCAGCCCAAGGTAATCGGCCATCGCTTCGCGGGTCAGCGGCAGCTCAAACGCGGTCTGGCCGGTGATCGCACGCAGCTTGAGCGAGGCATCGCGCCGCCCGAGGATGACCAGCAACGAGGCGATGCGTTCGCGCGCGGTTTTGCGGCCAAGGACCAGCATCCATTCGCGGGCGGCGTCCAGCTCATCAAGGGTCATTTCCAGCAGCCGTTGGGCCACATGCGGGGTCTTGACCATCATGTCCTCAAACGGTTTTTTGCGAAAACAGCACATCACCAGATCGGTGGTGGCGACCACATCATACGCCGCGCGCATCCGCCCCGGACGGCCAACAAAATCGCTGGGCAGCAACAGGCCGACCATTTGGGTGCGCCCGTCCTCCATCGTTTGGGTCAGGGTGGCGATGCCGGTGACGACCGAGCCGACAAATTCCATCGCGTCGCCGCTCCAGACGATAGTCTGGCCGGCCTCGAAACTGCGGTAATATTTGATCTGTTCGAGCGTTTGCAGCTCGCCCGTGTCACAGCGCGCACAGACGGCGCGGTGGCGGATCGGGCAATCGCCGCACTGGGCGGAGAGATCGGGGGTCTTGGTTCCAAGCATGGGCGTCGGCCGCTCCCGATTGATCTGGGTCAAAGAGCGCTTTGCGCTCACAAGGTAGAGCTAGGCGCATGGTTGCGAGAACACAACGGGCGCGTCTGGGGCTTTTTGACGCGAGGGCGGACCTGCGCTTGTGTTCTGGCGCGGTTAAGCGGTGTGATTTTAAGGAGCGCTGGCGCGCGCAGGTTTGAGCGTGCTGCGCACGCGGGTCGGGGCTCTGCCCCCGGCCTGCGGCCTCCCCCGCGGTATTTTTGAACAGAAGAAGAGGGGCGCTTTAGGCGGCCGGATCACGCAACTGCGGCGAGCAGGGTGCGGGCGTAGTCTGTGCTGGGGTTGGTGAAGACCTGATCGGCGGGGCCGGCCTCGATCACGTCGCCTTGTTTCATCACCATCACGTAGTGGGACATGGCGCGCACGACCTTGAGATCGTGGCTGATGAACAGGTAGGCGAGGCCGTATTTGCGCTGGAGCGCGCGCAGCAGTTCGACGATCTGCACCTGGACGGTCATGTCGAGCGCCGATGTCGGTTCGTCCAGCACCACCAGTTTCGGGCGCAGGATCATCGCGCGGGCAATGGCGATGCGTTGGCGCTGGCCGCCGGAGAATTCATGCGGGTAGCGGTCCATCATCGTCGGGTTGAGGCCGACTTCCTCCATCACCTCGGCGACCTTGTCGCGGGTGGGGCGGGCATCGCCGCGGGTGCCGTGCACGCCGAGGCCTTCGGCGATGATTTCGGCGCAGGACATGCGGGGCGAGAGCGAGCCGTAGGGATCCTGAAACACGATCTGCATGTCAGAGCGCAGGCGGCGCAGGTTGCGGGTCGACAGGTCGCGCAGGTCGGTGCCGTCGAAGGTGATGCCGCCCTCGGAAGGGATCAGGCGCATCATCGCCAGCGCCAGGGTGGTTTTGCCAGAGCCGGATTCGCCGACGATGCCGATGGTTTCCCCGGCGCGGACGCTGAAATTGGCGTCGTTGACCGCTTTGACGTGGCCCACCGTGCGCTTTAGAAAGCCGCGTTGGATCGGGAACCAGATCTTGAGGTTCTTCGCCTCGGCCACCACCGGTGCATTCGGCTCGACCGGATCGGGCTGGCCGGTGCTTTCGGCGGCGAGCAGTTTTTGGGTGTAGGGGTGGCGCGGGTTGGCGAAGATTTCTTCGGTGCGGCCGGTCTCAACAATCTCGCCGTCCTTCATCACGCAGACCCTGTCGGCGATGCGGCGGACGATGCCGAGGTCGTGGGTGATGAACAGCAGGCTGAGGTTTTCGGCGCGTTTCAGCTCGGCCAAGAGTTCGAGGATCTGCGCTTGGATGGTGACATCAAGCGCCGTCGTCGGCTCGTCCGCGATCAAAAGGTCCGGGCCGTTGGCCAGCGCCATCGCGATCATCACCCGTTGCCTTTGGCCGCCGGAGAGTTGGTGGGGATAGGCGTTCAGCCGGTCTTCGGGGTCGCGAATGCCGACCTTGTTGAGCAGGTCAATGATCCGGGTGCGCGCCTCACTGCCGGTGACGTTCTGGTGCAGCTCCATCGACTCGCGCAGCTGTTTTTCCAGCGTGTGCAGTGGGTTGAGCGAGGTCATCGGTTCCTGAAAGATAAACGAAATGTCGTTGCCGCGGATCTGGCGCAGAGTCTTTTCGCTCGCGCCGACCATTTCGCGGCCCTCGTACGTCACCGAGCCTTCGACCTCGGCAGAGCCGGCGAGCAGCGACACGGTCGAGAGCGCTGTGACCGATTTGCCCGAGCCGCTTTCGCCGACCAGCGCCACGGTTTCCCCGCGTTCGACATCGAAGCTGACGCCTTTGACAGCCGCTGTACGCTTGCCATCCTGACGGAACGAGACGTTGAGATTGCGGACCTTGAGAAGCGCCGTCATTGAAAGGTTTTCCTTGGGTCGAAGGCATCCCGCACGCCTTCAAAGATGAAGACGAGAAGCGACAGCATGAAGGCGAATACGAAGAAGGCGGTGAAGCCAAGCCACGGCGCCTGAAGGTTTTGTTTGGCTTGCAAGGTCAACTCGCCCAGCGAGGGGGCCGAGGAGGGCAAGCCGAAGCCGAGGAAATCGAGCCCGGCCAATTGCGAGATCGTGCCAGTGACGATGAACGGCAGGAAGGTGACGGTGGCGACCATCGCATTGGGCAGCATGTGGCGGAACATGATGGTGGTGTTGGACACGCCCAGGGCTTTGGCCGCGCGGACGTATTCAAGGTTGCGGGCGCGCAGGAATTCGGCGCGCACCACGCCCACCAGCGCCGTCCAGCCGAACAGCACCATGAGGAACACGAGCAGCCAGAAACTGCGCCCGAGCACCGCGAACAGGATGATGATGATATAGAGGCTTGGCGTGGCGCCCCAAATCTCGATCACGCGTTGGAAAATCAGGTCGAGCCAGCCGCCGAAATAGCCTTGGAACGCGCCAGCGATGATGCCGATGATCGAGGCCAGCGTGGTGACGATCAGGGTGAACAGGATCGACAGGCGGAAACCATAGATGATCCGCGCCAGCACATCGCGTTTGGTGTCATCGGTACCCAGCCAGTTGTGATCGTTCGGGGGCAGGGGGGCGGCGCCGGGGCGGTCCACCGGCGTGTCATAGCTGTAGGGGATCAGCGGCCAGAGCATGAAACCCTTGACGAAATCGCCCTCCGGGGTGCCGCCACTGTCGACCATTTCGATCAGGCCTTCGGGGTCGTCCCAGCACTCTTCCAGCCCACCGGTGCGCACAAGGCATTTGACCTCGACATCGCGGTAAATCGCTTCGGTGCGGAAGTCGCCGCCAAAGGCGGTTTCGGGATAGAAGTTGAACACTGGCGTAAAGTATTCGCCGCGGAATTTCACCAGGATCGGTTTGTCATTGGCGATGAATTCGGCGCAGAGCGTCAGGCCGAAGACGATGACAAAGATAATGAGCGACCACAGCGCGCGGCGGTTGGCCTTGAAGTTGCGCCAGCGGCGTTGGTTGATGGGGGAGAGGGTCATGGGTCAGCCCTCCCGCTTGTCAAAGTCGATGCGGGGATCGACAAAAACGTACATCAGGTCCGACAGAATGCCGACAACGAGGCCGAGCAGGCCGAAGACAAAAAGCGTGCCAAAGATCACCGGATAGTCCCGCGCCACCGCCGCCTCAAACCCCAACCGGCCGAGACCATCGAGCGAGAAGATCGTTTCGATAATGATCGACCCGCCGAAGAACACGCCGATGAACACCGCCGGAAACCCTGCGATCACGATCAGCATGGCGTTGCGAAAGATGTGGCCATACAGAACCTTGCTTTCCGACAGACCCTTGGCGCGGGCGGTGATGACATATTGCTTTTTGATCTCGTCCATAAAGCTGTTCTTGGTCAGCAGCGTCAGCGTGGCAAAGGCCGAGATGGTCGAGGCGATCACCGGCAGAGCGATGTGCCAAAAGTAATCCGCGATCTTGCCGGGCAGGCTCAGATTGTCGAAATTCTCGGACGTGAGGCCCCGGAGCGGGAAAATCTGCCAATAGCTGCCGCCGGCAAACAGCACCAAGAGCAGGATGGCAAACAGAAATCCGGGGATGGCGTAGGCGACAATGATGATGCCACTGGTCCAGGTGTCAAAGGTCGAGCCGTCAGACACCGCCTTGCGGATGCCCAGCGGGATCGACACCATATAGGCGATCAGCGTCGACCACAGACCAAGCGAGATCGACACCGGCATCTTTTCCAGCACCAGCTCGAGCACCCCGATTGAACGGAAATAGCTCTCGCCAAAGTCGAGCCGCATGTAGTTGCCCATCATCAGCAGAAAGCGTTCGCCAACGCCGATATCCTCTTTCACACAGGCCGGATCGTCGAGGTCAGGCTCCCCCACATGGCTGTCGTCGCAGACGATGCGGGAAAAGCCGAAATCGACCTCAAGCTGCTCGATGAACTCTTTGTCGAGACCGCGCGCCCCGGCGTATTCGCTGTCCGAGCCGAAGGTCTGTTCGCCCACGTCCTCGCCGCCGCCAGAGATGCCGCCAAAGACATCGCCCTCGCCCTGAACACGGGCGAGCATCTGTTCCACCGGGCCGCCGGGCACAAACTGTACCAGCGCGAAATTGATGATCATGATCCCAAGAAGGGTCGGGATGATGAGCAGTAGTCTGCGGAGAATATAGGCGCCCATGGGTTACTTCAGCGCGCCTTTGGCCTTGAGGGCCGCGTGTTTCTCTTCGTTGAACCACCAGAAATCCAACAGACCCAGCGCATAAGGCGGCAGCGGATCGGGGCGCTCGAACATGTCGTAATAGGCGACCCAGTATTCCGGCACATAGCCCGCATGGGCAACGATGCGTTCGTACCGCAGCGCCCGGTCAAGCGCCTTGAGCGCAATGACCTCGTCTTCGCGGGTTGTGGTGTCAAGCGCGGCTTGGATGATTGCATCCACCATCGGGCTACGCAGCGCCGCGCCGTTATACGATGACACTTCGGCGGTTTCCGAGCCGAACAATTGCTTAAGCCCGGTGCCCGCCGAGGAGAAGCTCAGATAGCGGGTGTTGATCATGTCATAGTCTTTGTCGAGGAAGCGCTGCTGGCCCTGCGCGCTGTCCACCGCTTCGGCGGCGACGGCAATGCCCCAGCTTTCCAAGGTCTGCACATAGGTCTCGATCATCGCCTTGCGGGTGTCATCCCAGCTCGACAACACAAGGAAATCGAGGCTCATTTGCTTGCCATCCGCATCGACCAGTTTGCCCGCGTCATCCACGCTCCAGCCTTCGCCTTGCAACAGCTTCAGCGCGGCGCGCTGGTTTTTGCGGTCGCTCGGGCTGCGCGGGTTCGAGGTATGCGGCATCACCGCCTCTTCGGTCAGCACCTCGGGCGGCACCACATCGCCGAGCGATTTCAGCAGCGCGAGCTCGGCCCCTTCGGGCACCCCACTGGCGGCCCAGTCCTGATTTTCCGCGAAAGAGGCGCGTTGCGTTGTCAGACCGAATTGCAGCGACTCGCGTACCCATTCAAAGTTGAACGCCAACGACAGCGCGTGGCGCACATTGCGGTTGTCGAGCGGCGGGCGCAGGGTGTTGAAGATCATGCCCGAGTTGTTGGGCGCATTGCCATCGGGGATTTCCTCGCGCACCACATGGCCTTTTTGCAGCGCCGGGAAGTCATAGCCGGTGGCCCAACGTTTGGTCGAGCCTTCAGAGCGGAAGTTATAGATTCCGGCCTTGAACGCCTCGAACTCGGCGGCGTCATCGGCGAAGTACTCGATCCGCACCTTGTCAAAGTTGAACCGGCCTTTGTTGGCCGGGTGATCCCAGCCCCAGTAATCGGGATTGCGTTCGTAAACCACGTAGCGATTGAACTCGTAATCGCCGACTTGGTAGGGGCCAGAGGCCATCGGCGACTGGACCGAAGGTTCGTCCAGCCGCTCGCCGGTTTCCTTGTACCACGCTTCGGAAAAGATCGGTGTGCCACCGACTTGGGAAATCAGCGACCGGCGCGAGATTTCATCGGCGAAGGTGAATTTGACCGTGAGTTCATCGATCACCTCGACCCCGGTGATCCGCTCCGAAACCGAGCGGGCATAAGACCGGATCGCCTGTTCGAGGAACAGGTTGTGGGTGAAAGCGGCGTCCTGCGCGCGCAGCGGCGAGCCATCGCGGAAGGTGACGTCATCGCGCATGTGGAACACGCACCAAGTCTTGTCCTTGGGGTATTCGACTTCGCGCGCGATCAGGCAATAGGCATCGGTGATCGAATCCGCCGGGAGGCCACCGCCCCAAGGCATCTCGCCGAACATCGATTCTGCCACGACACCGGATTCGGATTCGGCATTGCCGCGCCACGCCCAGCGGTTGAAGCCATCAAACGTCCCGCGCGACGACAGAACGATCTCGCCGCCCTTGGGGGCGTTGGGATTGACGTAATCCCAGTGTTTGTAGTCGGCGGGGTATTTCAGGTCGCCGTAGAACGAATAGCCGTGGCTGATGACCGTTTCTGAGCCGTCACTGGTCTGCCCGATCAGCCGCGAGGGCGGCAGGGCCGCGCCAAGCGCTGTGGCCCCGAACATGCCAAGCGCGGCGCGTCGGGTGAAATCGAACCCAGTTTTGGGGAGTATCGGATCGTCGGTCATTCAGTCGCTCCTATCGGCCACGAAACGCGAGGTTTCTTGCTGCCTGCTTGGCCCCGTAGGCTAGAGCGGGGCCGAGGGATCAATCAAGTCGATATTCCGTGAATGTAGGTGAAGTTTCCGGCATGCCACCCACCACGCAAGAAAAAACCGCCACACTCGGGGGTGCAGCGGTTTTAATGTCGTGTCCGTCAGCCTTGATCGGTTGGCGTCGATCAGTTGTCGAGGCTGTCGAGCCAAGCAATGATATTGGCGCGATCTTCTGGCTTTTTCAGACCGGCGAAGGACATCTTGGTGCCCGGCGCATAGCCTTTGGGGTTGGCGAGGAAGCCATCAAGCAATTCCGCATCCCAGGTCTGGGCCACTTCGACCAGCGCACCGGAATAGCTGAAACCGTCAACGCTGCCGACCGCGCGGTCAACCACACCGTAGAGGTGCGGGCCGGTGCCATTGGCGCCGTCTTCGACCTTGTGGCAGGCGCGGCACTTGCCATACACCTTTTCGCCCTTGGCGATATCGGCGCTGGCCAGCAGCTCTTCGAGCGAGGGGCCATCCGCCACGTCGCCGCCACCTTCGGCTTCGCCGGTGTCGATGACATAGGCTTGTTCGGCATCGCCGTGGCCGCCGGATTCATAAATGATTTCCGAGGCCCACTTGCCGAGAAGAAAGATCAGGAATGCTCCGCAAAAGCCGCCCAGGATTTTGGTCGAGGTCATTGTGTCCATAACACGCGAGTCCTTACGTCTGGTCTTTGATCGGGTCTTACGGCTTCCCCTTCACAAGGGCAAGGTGTAGAAACCGCGACGAAACGCCCGGATTGGGCCAAAGACGGAAAAAAGTGCGATGACAGGACGGATTGCCTTTCAGGGAGAGCCCGGAGCCTATAGCCACGAGGCGTGCCGCGATGCCCGCCCTGAAATGGACGCGCTGCCGTGCCGCAACTTTGAAGATGTGATTTCGGCTGTCACCTCGGGTGAGGCCGAACTGGCGATGCTGCCGGTGGAGAACACCACCTATGGCCGGGTGGCCGATATTCACCGGCTGTTGCCGCAGTCGGGGTTGCGGATTGTCGGTGAGGCCTTTGTGCGGGTGCACGTCAGCCTGATGGCGCATCACGGTGTCCAGATCGAAGACATCAAGAAAGTGCGCGCACATCTGGTGCTGTTGCCGCAATGCGCGGCGTTCCTGAAGAATTATGGCATTCGCGGCGAAGCAGCGGCTGACAGCGCGGGGGCGGCGGCGGAACTGGCCGAGACCGGCGATATGACCTCGGGTGTGCTCGCCTCGGATCTGGCGGCGGATATCCACGGGCTGCACATTCTGGCGCGCCATATCGAGGATCACGCGCACAACACCACGCGGTTCCTGCTGATGGGCCGCGAGCCGGATATGTCGCGGCGCGGCGATCACGGGATGCTGACGACCTTTGTGTTTCAGGTGCGCAACATTCCGGCGGCGCTGTACAAGGCGATGGGCGGATTTGCCACCAATGGCGTCAACATGACCAAGCTCGAAAGCTATATGGTCGGCGGATCGTTCACCGCGACGCAGTTCTACGCAGATATCGAAGGCCACCCTGACGACCCGGCGGTCAAGCGCGCCTTGGAAGAACTGGACTACTTCACCGACATGCTGGAAATCCTCGGCACTTATCCGCGCGATCCCCGCCGCGATTGAGCGGTGCCAAAATCCATTATGGATTTTGAACAAATCCATCAATGGATTTGGCGCGCGTTTGGTGGAGCCGGTTGCTTTCAGATTAAAAGCCCTGCCGCTTTCTCGTGACGTAGCAGCCAGACTTTGGTTTCCACACCGCCCTTGGCCGAAAATCCCCCAAGCCCCTTGGCCGCAAGGATGCGGTGGCACGGGATGAGGATCGGGATCGGATTGGCCCCGCAAGCTTGCCCGATGGCCTGCGCCGGGGCGTTGAGCTCTTTGGCCAGGTCGCCATACGTCCGGGTTTCGCCGAACGGAATGCGCAGCAGGGCGGCGCAGGTGCGTCGGACCAGATCCGATCCCTCCGGCGCAAGCGGCAGATCAAAGCTTTCCCGCGCACCGGCGAAATAGGCGGTCAACTGTGCCTCGGCCTCTCTGAGCAAAGCCGTGTCATCGCAGGCGCCCCTGCGCCAGGTGGTTGCGGTGATGGCCCCCCGACTTTCAGTGAGGGTCAGCGGGCCAAAAGGTGTGTCGAGGCTACGGTCAGGCATAGACAGAGATTGGCCTTCGCAGCGCAAAGGCGCAATCTGTTTCCCGTGCGATTTCCCGTGGAATTTTCAGCGGGGTCGGTCAGTCGACTTTCTTTTTGTCTTCTGTCTTGGTGTCGAAATCCGCAGGCGAATGGCGTTCGTGCAATTGCGTCTCGGGTTCGCCAAACGTGCGATTGACCATGCGGCCGCGTTGCACCGCCGGGCGGGCGTCGATCTGTTTGGCCCAGCGCATCACGTTTTCATAGCTCTCGACGTCAAGGAATTTGGCGGCCCCGTAAAGACGGCCCAGCACCAGTTGGCCATACCACGGCCAGATCGCGATATCGGCGATGGTATATTCGCCGCCCGCCATCCAGTCTTTCCCAGCCAGATGCCGATCAAGCACGTCAAGCTGGCGCTTGGTTTCCATCGCGAAGCGGTCAATCGGATATTGCCATTTTTCCGGCGCGTAGCTGTAGAAATGGCCAAAGCCACCGCCCAGATACGGCGCGCTGCCCATTTGCCAGAACAGCCATGACAGCATCTCGGGGCGGTCTGCCGGGTTTGTCACCTGAAAAGCACCAAATTTTTCGGCCAGATGCATCAAGATCGAACCGGATTCAAACACCCGCACGGGCGTTTCGCCAGAGTGGTCCATCAGCGCCGGGATCTTGGAGTTGGGGTTCGCCGCGACAAAACCCGACCCGAACTGATCGCCATCGCCGATGCGGATCAGCCAGGCGTCGTATTCGGCGTCATGTCCGGCTTCGAGCAGCTCTTCGAACATCACGTTGACCTTCACGCCATTGGGCGTGGCAAGCGAATACAGTTGGAATTTGTGGTCGCCGACGGGCAGGTCCTTGTCGTGGGTGGCACCGGCGATGGGGCGGTTGGTCGAGGCGAATTCGCCGCCATTCTCTGCGTCCCAGGTCCAGACTTCGGGGGGCGTGTAGGTATCGGTCATTGCAAGGTCCTTGGCTGTTTCGCTTACAGACCTAGGGCGCGAAGCGGGCGGGGCCAAGACCTGCACAGATGATGTGCGTTTATGCGGCGGGGTGCGGGGGATTTTCAAAAGGAGGGCTTTGCCCACAGGTTTATTTAGGAAGAGGGGGGGGCTTTGCTCGCAGGTTTGGTAAAAGAGGGGGGCTTTGCCCGCAGGTCTATTTAGGAAGGGGGAGGCTTTGCCCCCCGGCCTTCGGCCTCCCCCCAAGGTATTTAAAAACAGAAGAAGTATGTGGGGGGAGGTTTTGGTTAGCTAAGCGCTGCGTCGCAGCGTTTGCAGGTGCCTGCATGGGCGTGGGTGCCCACGTCGGGCAGGATCTTCCAGCAGCGCTGGCATTTGTCGCCATCAGCCTTTTCGAACACCACGCCGACGCCGTCAATTTCCGGCAAGCGGAAGGCCTCGTTTGGCTGGGGATCGCCGGTCAGCGACAGGCCCGAGGTGATGCAGATGTCATCGAAATCCACCGATTTCAGTGCTTTGAGCATCTCGGGGTCGCGGACGTGGACCACCGGGGCGGCCTCGAGCGAGGCACCGATGACCTTGTCGGTCCGCTGGACTTCCAGCGCCGCCGTCACTGCGCGACGCGCCCGACGGACCTGCGCCCATTTCGCCGCCAGCGGCTCATCAAGCCAATCGGCAGGCGTTTCGGGCAGATCGGTCAGGTGGATCGAGCTGTCGTCGCCGGGGAAGCGTTCGAGCCAGACTTCCTCCATCGTGAACACCAGCACCGGGGCCAGCCATTTGGTCAGCCGGTGGAACAGGATGTCGAGCACGGTGCGGGCGGCGCGGCGCCGTTCGGTATCGCCATCGCAATAGAGCGCGTCTTTGCGGATGTCGAAGTAGAACGCCGAAAGCTCGACCGTGGCAAAGTTGAACAGCTGTTGGAACACGCCTTGGAAATCGTACTCGTTGTAGCCCTTGCGGACTACATGATCGAGTTCGGCCAGCCGGTGCAGCACATAGCGTTCCAGCTCGGGCATATCCGCCGGTTCGACGCGGTCGCTTTCGTCGAAATGGCTGAGCGCGCCCAGAAGGAAGCGCATGGTGTTGCGCAGGCGGCGATAGCTGTCGGCCACGCCTTTGAGGATTTCCGGCCCGATCCGCTGGTCGGCGGTGTAATCGGTCTGGGCCACCCAGAGCCGCAGGATATCCGCACCGTATTGCTTGACCACCGCATCAGGGACGATGGTGTTGCCCAGCGATTTGGACATCTTGTTGCCCTTGGCATCGAGCGTGAACCCGTGGGTCAGCACGCCGCGGTAAGGGGCGCGGCCTTTGGTGCCGCAGGCCTGTAGCATTGAGGAGTGGAACCAGCCGCGGTGCTGGTCTGTGCCCTCAAGGTAGAGATCGGCGATGCCGTCGTCGCTGCCGTCTTCGCGGTCGCGCAGCACAAAGGCGTGGGTCGAGCCACTATCAAACCAGACGTCGAGGATGTCGAACACCTGAACCCACTCATCAGCATTGTAGTCGCTGCCGAGGAAGCGTGCCTTGGCCCCGTCTTTATACCAGGCATCGGCGCCTTCGGCCTCAAATGCCTCAAGCACGCGGGCGTTGACCGCCTCATCACGCAGCAGGAAGCCTTCGTCGGTGGGCAGCGCGCCCTTGCGGGTAAAGCAGGTCAGCGGCACACCCCAGGCGCGTTGGCGTGACAGCACCCAGTCGGGGCGGGCTTCGATCATCGAATAAAGCCGGTTGCGCCCGGTTTTGGGCGTCCATTTCACTAGTTTGTCGATCGAGGTCAGCGCGCGTTCGCGGATGGTGGCGCCATGTTCGTCTTGCCCGTCGCCAACGGCGCGGTCGATGGCGGCAAACCACTGCGGCGTGTTGCGATAGATCACCGGAGCCTTGGAGCGCCAGGAATGCGGATAGCTGTGGGTCATGCGGCCGCGCGCGATCAGCCCGCCATATTCGACCAGTTTGTCGATGACGGCAGCATTCGCTTTGTCCTCTTTGCCCTTGTGATTGAACACTTTCAGCCCGGCAAAGAACGGCACATGCGGCAGGAATTCGCTTTCCTCGCCCACATTATGCGTCATCCGGTCCATCCAGTTGCGCGCGACAAAACACTCATAGTCTTCTTGGCCGTGGCTTGGTGCGGTGTGCACGAAACCAGTGCCGGCATCATCGGTGACATGCTCGCCATCGATCATCGGCACGTCGTAATCCCAGAAGCCCTCGGCCCCCTCGGCGCCGCGCAGCGGGTGGTGCAGGGTGAGCGTCGCCAGATCTTCGGCCTGCACATCGCGCACGCGGGCATACATCGACGGTTCGAGCCGCGCCTTGCCCAACACCTCATCGGCCAGCTTGTCGGCCAGCACGTATTTGTCACCGACAGTGACCCAGCTTTCGTCGGGCGTGCCAGAGATCTCATACAGGCCGTAAGCGATGGCGGGGTTATAGGCGACGGCCTTGTTCGACGGGATCGTCCAAGGGGTCGTCGTCCAGATCACCACCCGCGCGCCGTGCAGATCCTTGGCCATCAGCTCCATATCGGCCCCGGCGTAATCGTCATCCTCGCCGTCGGGCATCACCACATGGCCACCGTGATCGATGCGGAAGGGCACCCAGATCGTGTGGCTCTTGTGGTCGTGATATTCGACTTCGGCCTCGGCCAGCGCGGTCTTCTCAACCGGCGACCACATCACAGGCTTGGAACCCTGATACAGCGTGCCGTTCATCAGGAACTTCTGGAACTCGGCAGCGATCACCCGTTCGGCGTGGAAGTTCATCGTCAGATAAGGATCAGGCCAGTTGCCGGTGATGCCCAGACGCTGAAACTCGTCGCGCTGGATGTCGATCCAGCCCTCGGCGAACTTGCGGCATTCCTGACGGAAATCGACCACGTCGACCTCGTCCTTGTTCTTGCCCTTGGCGCGGTATTGCTCTTCGATCTTCCACTCGATCGGCAGACCGTGACAATCCCAGCCGGGGATATAGCGCGCGTCGCGGCCCATCATCTGTTGGCTGCGGACAACCATATCCTTGAGGATCTTGTTGAGCGCGTGACCGATGTGCAGGTGGCCGTTGGCATAGGGGGGGCCGTCATGCAGGGTAAAGGGCTTGCGGCCTTCGCCCTTGTCGCGCAGGCGGTCATAGATGCCGATCTTGTCCCAACGCTCAAGCCACACAGGCTCGCGCTTGGGCAGGCCCGCGCGCATCGGGAAATCGGTTTTCGGCAGGTTCAGAGTGTCTTTGTACTCAGGCGTATCGGCGCACATGAATGGCGTCCTCGTCGGTTTATTCGATGATAAGGGGTCTGGCGGCGCGGGTGTCCATGCGCCTTGTCCCGGCGGCTCGTGTGATCAGAGCGCCGGGCACGTAATTCGCGTGATGAATGCAAAATATGCCATCTTGCCGTGCTTATAGGCCCGCCAGAAACGAGCGTCCAGTGCAAGTGGCAGGACGGGCGCGAATGTCCGGGTGCAGGTGTGGGGTGGAATGTGAAAAGGCCGGCCTCGGTGGTGCAAAAGCAGCATCCAGGCCGGCCCACTCGTAATAAACGCCCATAGGTGCAGGGCGCACAGGTCATAAGGCACAGAGCAATGGGCTCGTGGCCCGTAAAAGGTATTGAACTAACACGCCCCCCCAAATATCGCGGCAGGTGGGGGGATGTGAGCTTAACACTTTGAGTCTCGCAAACCAAAATTCGTGAATTTTTACTGGATTTCGTGGTTTACCTAGGGTCAAACTTTCACGATGCGTGAAACGCTATCGGATATTTGGGCCAATATTGGCTGGGAACGCAAGATTTTCGCGTTTTTCGGCGGGGTGCTGGTGCTCGCGCTCACTGGGCCGTTCGGCACATATGAGGCGATGGGGCTGTTCGAGCGCTTGGTGTTTTGGCTCGTGGTCTTCACGGGCGTCGGGTTTTTCATGCATGTCTGCATGCGAACCGCGCTGCACAGCCGCTATCTTGGCCGAGTGCCGCGCATCGCGCGTCTCGGGATCGGTGCGGTGCTGGCGGGGTTGCCGGGCGCGGCCTTGGTGATCTTTGTCTACGCCGTGTTTCGCCCGCCATTACAATCGGCCGAAAACCTGCCAGTGATCTGGATGCAGGTGGCTGTTATCGGCTGGGTCATCGGGATCGTTGAATTTCATGAGTTCGGCGCGGTGGAAAAGAGGCCAACGTCCCCGCCGCGCACCAACTTCCACAAACGGCTGCCGCTAGAGCTGGGCGACGACATCATCTCGATCTCGATGCAGGACCATTATGCCGAGGTCACGACGGCACTCGGCAGCCATCTGGTGTTGATCCGGCTGACCGATGCGATGTCCGAGATGGAGGGGGCAGAGGGGCTGCGGGTCCACCGCTCGCATTATGCCATGGTCGCACATCTCAGGCGGTTGCACCGGGACGGCAATCGATTGATGGTGGTTTTGTCGGATGGCCGCGAGATTCCTGTCAGTGCTCGCTATAGCGAGGCAGTTCGCAATGCTCTCGCGCAAGGCGACGCCAAGATGTGATCACAATTGCCCTAGACCAAGGTCGCAAGGCACCCCGACGCGAATCTATTTTGTCGATATTTCCCCGAAGTTTTGATCTGTCGATTGATTTCAGTAGCTTACCGGGCGGATTCGGTTTGTGATCACAAATGCGAAAATCCGAGAATCCGCGATTCGACTTAACCCGTTTGGGTTGTATTTTCCGGGTCAGTCCTAAGGTATGCGAATTTGTCGCAGTGCTTACGCAACATTGTTAGCGTCCCAAATTGAAAAAAATCGCCAAAAGTTGACAGAGTGTTTCTCAACAGCCCATTTTATAAGCGTATGACTTTACGTCACTTTTCGGTGTTATTTTCGGGAATTTTACAAGTTTTCAAACGCGCCTGTCGATTTCTTTACAGAAAAAGCGTTTATCCTGAACGTACCTGATCACTTTCCCGCATTCCCCTGTAAACTTGTCTCAACGTTAAATCACGGAACGCATGGAGGAGCCATTTTGCGTTTCGTCTAAACGAGAAAAGGGGGAGCACATGCCCAACGACCATTCCGCACGCCAGTTCCATGTCGATGCTGCGAAGTACGAAGAAATGTATGCCGCATCCATCGCAGATCCAGAGGCATTCTGGGGCGAACACGGCAAACGCATCGACTGGATCAAGCCTTATACCCAGGTTAAGGACGTCAGCTTTGCCCCCGGCGACATTCGCATCAATTGGTTTCATGACGGCACGCTGAACGTCTCGGCCAACTGTATCGACCGGCACCTGCCGACCCGTGGCGACCAGACGGCGATCATTTTTGAGCCCGATGATCCCAATGAGGACGCGCAGCACATCACCTATAAACAGCTGCACGCCAACGTCTGCAAAATGTCCAACGTGCTCTCCGATCTGGGTGTGACCAAGGGCGACCGGGTGGTGATCTATCTGCCGATGATCCCCGAAGCCGCCTATGCGATGCTCGCCTGTGCCCGCATCGGCGCGATCCACTCGATTGTGTTCGCTGGCTTCTCGCCCGATGCGCTGAGTGCGCGGGTCAATGGCTGTGACGCCAAAGTGGTGATCACCTCGGACGAGGCCCCCCGCGGTGGCCGCAAGACGGCGCTGAAATCGAACTGCGATGCGGCGCTGCTGCACTGCAAGGACACGGTGAAGTGCCTTGTCGTCAAGCGCACCGGCGGCCAGACCACATGGGTTGACGGGCGCGATTGCGATTACAACGCGCTGGCGAAAGAGGCCTCGGACCAGTTTGATCCGGTCGAAGTCAACGCCGAAGACCCGCTGTTCGTGCTCTACACCTCCGGTTCGACCGGCCAGCCCAAGGGCGTTGTGCATTGCTCGGGCGGCTATCTGGTCTACGCGGCGATGACGCATGAGATCACCTTCGATTACCACGATGGTGATGTGTATTGGTGCACCGCGGATGTTGGCTGGGTCACGGGCCACAGCTATATCGTCTATGGCCCACTGGCCAATGGCGGCACCACGCTGATGTTTGAAGGCGTGCCGACCTACCCGGACGCCAGCCGCTTTTGGCAGGTCTGCGAAAAGCACAAGGTCAACCAGTTCTACACCGCGCCCACCGCCATTCGCGCGCTGATGGGGCAGGGGCCGGAGTTCGTTGAGAAATGCGATCTGTCCTCGCTGCGCCTGCTCGGCACCGTGGGCGAACCGATCAACCCCGAGGCCTGGAACTGGTACAATGACGTGGTCGGCAAGGGCAAATGCCCGATCGTTGATACCTGGTGGCAGACCGAAACCGGCGGCCACATGATGACGCCGCTGCCCGGCGCGCATGAGCTGAAACCCGGTTCGGCGCAACAGCCGTTCTTTGGCGTCAAGCCGCTGGTGCTTGACCCGACGACCGGCCAAGAGGTTAAGGGCAACGGCGTTGAGGGCGTGCTTGTCATCGCCGACAGCTGGCCCGGCCAGATGCGCACCGTCTGGGGTGATCATGAGCGGTTTGAAAAGACCTATTTCAGCGATTACAAAGGCTTCTACTTCTCGGGCGACGGTTGCCGCCGCGATGAGGATGGCGATTACTGGATCACAGGCCGCGTCGATGACGTGATCAACGTGTCCGGCCACCGCATGGGCACCGCCGAAGTCGAAAGCGCGCTGGTGGCGCATCCCAAAGTGGCCGAGGCCGCCGTGGTGGGCTACCCCCACAACATCAAAGGGCAGGGCATCTATTGCTATGTCACGCTGATGAACGGGATCGAGCCGTCCGAGGAGCTTTACAAAGAGCTGCGCACCTGGGTGCGGACCGAGATTGGCCCGATTGCCTCGCCGGACCTGATCCAATGGGCACCGGGCCTGCCGAAAACCCGCTCGGGCAAGATCATGCGCCGCATCCTGCGCAAGATTGCCGAGAACGATTTTGGCGCGCTGGGCGATACCTCGACATTGGCCGATCCGTCGGTTGTCGAAGACCTGATCGAAAACCGCCAGAACCGGGACTGAGACACATGGACGGAGTAACCCCCATGACAACACCCGCAGTATTGATCCTTCTCGGGCCTCCGGGCGCCGGGAAGGGCACACAGGCGCGGATGCTCGAAGACAAATTCGGGTTGGTGCAACTTTCGACCGGCGATCTGTTGCGCGCGGCGGTGGCCCAGGGCACCGAAGCGGGCAAGGCGGCCAAGGCCGTGATGGAAGCTGGCGAACTGGTGTCGGATGAAATCGTGATCAACATCCTGCGCGACCGGCTGACCGAGGATGACACTGCCAAAGGTGTGATCCTCGACGGTTTTCCGCGCACCACGGTGCAGGCCGAGGCGCTTGATACGCTGCTTGGGGAAACCGGGCAGAAGATCGACGCCGCCATCGCGCTTGAGGTCGAAGACGCGGCAATGGTGACGCGGATTTCGGGCCGCTACACCTGTGCCGACTGTGGCGAAGGCTATCACGACAGCTTTAAGCAGCCGGAGAAGTCGGGCGTCTGCGACAACTGCGGCAGCACCGAATTCAAGCGCCGCGCCGATGACAACGCCGAAACCGTGGCCTCGCGGCTTGAGGCATACCACGCCCAGACCGCGCCGCTGATCAACTACTACGATGGCAAGGACGTGCTCGCGCGCGTTGATGCCATGGGCGAGATCGGCGCGATTGCCGAGGCGCTTGGAGAGATTGTTGCCGAGGCCCGTTAGGGACTTCGCGACAAAAACGACCACGCAATTTTGCGAGGGATTGACGCGGGCGGGCCATGTGGCCCCCCGCGAACAGGGAAAGTGCGTCCGGGTCATGAGGGCCAGGATGTCTTTAGGAGAGAGAGAGGGAGAACCGACATGTCGGAAAACTCTGAAAACAACAGCTATTGGGCGGCGAACATTCGTACGATCCAGATCTGCTTGGTAATCTGGGCCTTGGTGTCCTTTGGGTTCGGCATTCTGCTGCGCCCGCTGCTGTCGGGCATTTCCGTCGGCGGCACTGATCTTGGCTTCTGGTTTGCCCAGCAAGGCTCGATTCTGGTCTTTCTGGCGCTGATCTTTTTCTACGCTTGGCGGATGAACAAGCTTGATGCCGAACACGGCGTCGACGAGTAAAGGGGAGCTGAAATCATGGATCAGTTTACAATCAACCTGCTGTTTGTGGGCGCGTCTTTCGCGCTCTATATCGGCATCGCGATCTGGGCCCGTGCGGGCTCCACATCAGAATTCTACGCCGCCGGGCGCGGCGTGCACCCCGTCACCAACGGTATGGCCACTGCGGCGGACTGGATGTCGGCGGCGTCGTTCATCTCGATGGCGGGCCTTATCGCCTTTGTCGGCTATGACAACTCGACCTACCTGATGGGCTGGACCGGGGGCTACGTGCTTCTGGCGCTGCTTCTCGCACCCTACCTGCGCAAATTCGGCAAGTTCACCGTGTCGGAATTCATCGGCGACCGCTTCTATAGCCCCACCGCGCGCATGGTTGCCGTGATCTGCCTGATCGTCGCTTCGACGACCTATGTGATCGGCCAGATGACCGGCGTTGGCGTGGCCTTTGGCCGCTTCCTCGAAGTCTCCAACACAACCGGTCTGCTGATCGGCGCTTGTGTGGTGTTTGCCTATGCCGTTCTTGGCGGCATGAAGGGCGTGACATACACCCAAGTTGCGCAGTACTGCGTGTTGATCATGGCCTATACCATCCCGGCTGTGTTCATCTCGCTGCAACTCACAGGCAACCCGATCCCGGGTCTTGGTCTGTTTGGCGATCACGTCGCATCGGGTGAACCGCTGCTGCAAAAGCTTGACCAGATCGTGCAGGAGCTTGGCTTTAACGAATACACCGCGCACCACGCCGACACGTTGAACATGGTTCTGTTCACCCTGTCGCTGATGATCGGTACTGCGGGTTTGCCCCACGTTATCATGCGCTTCTTCACCGTTCCCAAAGTGTCGGATGCCCGTTGGTCCGCCGGTTGGACGCTGATCTTTATCGCCCTTCTGTACCTCACCGCGCCTGCGGTTGGTGCGATGGCGCGCCTGAACATCACCGAACAATTCTGGCCCAATGGCACGTCGGGTGAAGCGGTTTCGGTCGAGACCATCGAAACCGACGAACGTTATGTCTGGATGAAGACTTGGCAGAAAACCGGCCTTCTGGGTTGGGAAGACAAAAACGGCGACGGCAAGATCCAGTACTACAACGATGCCAATGCCGCGATGCAGGAAAAAGCCACGGCGAACGGTTGGGAGGGCAATGAGCTGACCAACTTCAACCGCGACATCCTGGTTCTGGCCAACCCCGAGATTGCGAACCTGCCATCCTGGGTCATCGGTCTGGTTGCGGCGGGCGGCCTTGCGGCGGCTCTGTCAACGGCGGCTGGTCTGTTGCTGGCGATTTCTTCGGCGGTGTCGCATGACCTTCTCAAAGGCCAGCTGACGCCGAACATGTCGGAAAAGAACGAGCTGATGTCGGCGCGGATTGCCATGGCGGTTGCCATCGCTGTCGCCACCTATCTTGGCCTCAACCCTCCGGGCTTTGCGGCGCAAACCGTGGCCCTTGCCTTCGGCCTTGCGGCGGCCTCGATCTTCCCGGCGCTGATGATGGGTATCTTCTCCAAGCGGATCAACAATCATGGCGCGGTTGCGGGCATGCTGGTTGGTCTGGGTGTGACGATTATCTACATCTTCCTGCACAAAGGCTGGTTCTTCATCCCTGATACCAACAGCTTCACCGATGCTGATCCGCTTCTGGGAACGATCCAGTCCACCTCGTTCGGCGCCATTGGTGCTGTCCTGAACTTTGCCACGGCGATCATCGTGTCAAAGATGACGGCAGCACCGCCGAGGGAAATTCAGGACCTCGTCGAGAGCGTGCGTGTGCCCCGTGGCGCAGGTTCGGCTGTCGAAGGTCACTGAATGAGCAACCGGCCCGGTGTTGCATAACATCGGGCCGCACCAAAGCGGCGCGCAGGGAAAAACCCATGCGCGCCGTCATTTTTTCCCCGTCAGCCTTTGACATGGCGCAAGGCGCGGGGTCTTGTTTCCCTGCATTCCTGACCTGATCCCAAAGACAGAGGCGCTTATGGCTTCGGCACCCATCGACACGCTGGAATTTCTGCAATCGGTGCATCCTTATGATGCTCTCGCGCCCAAACAGCTTGCGCGCGTGGCCCAGACGGTCGAGGTGTTGCACCTGTCCTCGGGCGATACAATTTACGGTCTCGACGAGGCGTTGCCCGGTCTGTTTCTGATCGTCTCGGGCGCGGTTACGGTTTGGGATGGCAATGGGGTTCAGGTCTCGGCGCTGGGCCCGCGCAATTCGTTTGGCGAACGCGGGTTGCTGCGCGATGGCCGGTCGGTGACTGCGGCGCGCGCCGAAAACGAGACGCGGCTGCTGATGCTGCCAGTGGCGCTGTTTGACGAATTGCTGCGCGACGAACGGGCCTTTGCCCGCTATTTTGATCGCGCCCGGCCACGACGCGCCGCAGCGCTTGATCTTGCCGAGATGCGGGTGGGCGATCTGATGGCGGTGGATCCGCTGGCTTGCGGCCCTGACACCACGGTGCAGGCGGCGGCGGCGATGCTGCGCCAGGCGCGGGTCTCATCGATTGGCATCGTCTCTGATGATCGCCTCGCCGGTATCCTGACCACCCGAGATTTCACCACCCGCGTTCTGGCCGACGGGCTGTCGGCGCAAACGCCGGTGGCACATATGATGACCCGCAATCCCGCCTCGCTGGGGGTGAACGATCTGGGGTCTGACGTCTTGCACTTGATGCTGGAACAGCAGATCGGCCATGTGCCGGTGACGGAAAATGGCCGCTTTGTCGGGATGATCACCCAGACCGATCTGACCCGGCATCAGGCGATGGGATCGGCCGTCTTGGTCAGCGATATTGCCTTTGCCGAAACGGTCGAAGATTTGGCCGGGTTCACCGCGTTGATCCCGCAGGTGCTGGCGCAACTGGTGGCCACCGGCAAACCGCATGATGTGGTGACGCGGCTGATCACCGACATTGGCGATGCGGTCACGCGTAGGCTTTTGAAACTGGCCGAGACCGAATTTGGCCCGCCGCCGGTGCCCTATCTCTGGCTCGCCTGCGGCAGTCAAGGGCGGCGCGAACAGACCGGCGTCAGCGATCAGGACAACTGCTTGTTCCTGCACGACGCGGTGCAACCCGAACACACCCCATATTTCACCCAACTGGCCAAGTTCACCTCGGACGGGCTTCATGCCTGCGGCTATGTCTATTGCCCCGGCGATATGATGGCGACGAACCCGCGCTGGCGCCAACCGGTGTCGAAATGGCGCGACTATTTCCGCGGCTGGGTCGCCACGCCCGATCCGCTGGCCCAGATGCTGGCCTCGGTGATGTTCGATCTGCGCCCGATTGCAGGCGATCACAGCCTGTTCGCCGGGCTCCAGGCCGAGACTTTGGCGCTGGCCTCGGGCAACTCGATCTTTGTCGGCCACATGATCGCCAATTCGCTGAAACACGTCCCGCCGCTCAGCCTGTTGCGCGGCTTTGCCACCATCCGCTCGGGCGAGCACAAGGACATGATCGACCTCAAGCACAACGGCGTCGTGCCCGTGGTCGATCTGGGGCGGGTCTATGCGATGCAGGCGCAACTGCCCGCCGCCAACACCCGCGCGCGGCTTTTGGGGGCGCGTGACCGTCAGGTGATTTCGGCCACCGGCGCGCGTGACCTGATTGACGCCTATGACCTGATTGCGCAAACCCGGCTTGAGCATCAGGCGCACCGGATCAAACATGGCGGCACCCCCGATAACTTCATGGCCCCGACCAGCCTTTCGGATTTTGAACGCGGCCACCTGCGCGATGCCTTTGTCGTCGTGCGCACCATGCAATCCGCCATTGGCCATGGCCGCGGCACCTTGGGATAACTGCTTATGTTCTATGAACTTCTCGCCACCGTTTTCGCAGGCTTCGCCGGCGGCGGTGTGATTTATTTGCTCAGCCGTCTGACCAAGGGACGCATTCCAAAGGCGTCAGCCGTGACCGTCGCGGCGATCACCATGATCGTGTTTTCGATCTGGAACGAATACAATTGGTTCCATCGCTCGCAAGCGCAATTGCCCGAGGCGGTCGAGGTGGTGGCGATGAGCGAAGACAAAAGCTGGTTCCGCCCCTGGACCTATGTCTGGCCGTTTGTGAACCGCTTTGCCGCGCTCGACGCAGGCTCGGTTCAGCGCAACGAAGCGGTGGCGCACCAGCGGATTGCCGATCTCTATCTGATGGAGCGCTGGCAATCGGCGCTGGGCGTCAAGATCGCTGTCGATTGCGCCAAGCCGGCGCAGGCGCGGCTGGCGGATGTGACCTATGCCGAAGATGGTGCGATGCAAAGCGACCGGTGGGAGGCGCTGCAAGCCGACGATCCGCTTGTCATGGCGGCCTGTAAATAAACACGATGCGAACCTTGGGGGAGGGGCAGCAATGAACAGTAAAACCGGCGGCGCGCAGATTCTTTTGGTGGAGGATGAGCTGAATATTGCGCTGGCCTTGAAATTCCTGATCGAACGGATGGGCCACAAAGTGACCCACATCGATGATGGGGCGAAGGCCCTGGCCGAGGTCGAAGCGCTGGCCCCGGAGCTTGTGCTGTTGGACGTGACCCTGCCGGGCGCATCGGGCTATGAAATCTGTCAGCATATCCGCGCCTGTCGCAGTCTCGACCGCACCCGCGTCTTGGTGCTCACCGCGCGCGGGGCCGATATCGAACGGCGCAAGGCGTTGGCGCTGGGGGCGGATGGCTTTATGTCGAAACCGTTTGAAATGGCCGACCTTCAGGCGCGGGTGACAGAATTGCTCAGCACCCCGCGCGAGGGTTAGGCGATGTTCGCGCATCTGAGTTTGCGCCTGCGGGTGTTCTTGTTCTTTGCTTTTCTCGGTTTGGCCAGCGTTGCGCTGATCACGGCAAGCCTGTGGCTGGGCTATGCCCGCGCCACGCCGCCGCCTGCGGCTGGGGCTTTTGTACTGGGCGGGGCAGTTGCGGGGTTTGCGGTGTTGGGGCTGGTGACATGGGTCTGGCGGCTGTTTGACGAAAACCTCGCGCGCCCGATGCAGGCGGTTGCGGCGCAGTTACGGGTCCAAGCGCTGGCCGACACGGCAAAATCGCAAGACCCGGTTGCGGCGCAATACCTTGGCGATCTCGCCCCGGCGGCGCAGGCGATTGCGGTAAAGCTTTCGGCCACACAAGGCGATCTGGCGCTGGCGATCGAACGCGAAACCACCCGGCTGGCCGAGGAAAACGAGCGGCTTGAAACGCTGCTGGCGGATGTAAACGCTGGCATTCTGCTGTGTTCGGGCGACCACGGCATCGTGTTTTACAATTCCGTCGCCCGGCAGTTGCTTCAGGACAGCAATGCGCCCCGGCTGGGCCAATCGGTGACCGGATGCCTGCGCGAGGGGCCGTTGCTGCATGCCTATGAGCGGCTGACGTTGGAGGGAGCCTCTGACCCCGAGACGCATTTTATCTGCGCCACGCCAGATGGCCGGGCGATGTTTACCGCAACGATGCGGCTGGTGCCGCAGGCGACGGGCGAGGGCGGCTATGCCCTGACCCTGCGTGATGTGACCGCCGATATCGGGCTGCATGCGGAACGCGAGGCGCTGCTGGCCGACCTGATCGAAGACATGCGCCGCAAGGCCGCCAATCTCGACACGCTGGGCCGTCTGCGCGATGCGGGCGACGATCCGTTGGAACGCGCCTTTCTACAGGAAACCCGCGATCTGGCGCAAGCGGTCGACCGCTTTGGCAGCCGTTACAACGACACCGCCGACAGTTGGTGGCCGATGACCGAGATTGTCGCGCGCGACCTGATGGACAGCTTGCGTGCCCGACTCAACGGGGCCGGGATCGGCTATGTGGGCGAGCATGAGCGGCTGGCGGTGCGCTGCGACGGCTTTATGATCGTGTCGATGGTGGCCGGGCTGGCCGAACGGCTGGTGGCCGAGGGGCATTGCCGTGACATCGCGGTGACGCTGGTGCGCGGTGCCACCCTGTCCGAGGCGCTGTTGACGCTGACCTGGGAGGGCGCGCCGCTGCCGCTGAATGTGCTTGAGCGCTGGCTGTCTGCGCCGCTTGAAATGGGGTTGGCCGAAGTGACCGGCCGCTTTGTTCTGGCGCGCCACGGCAGCGACATCTGGCCAGAAGACGCAGGCGGGGGCCAGACGCGGCTGTGCCTGCCGCTGCCACGGGTTGCGGAGACGCGCAAACACGATCTGCGCGGGGCGGTCTACGACTTCTCGCTGTTCGAAAAGTCGCGGGTGGCGGCGCTGGCGGACACGCCGCTCGACGATCTGAGCTATGTGGTGTTCGACACCGAAACCACCGGACTTTTGCCCAGCCACGGTGACGAGATCGTGCAGATTGCAGCGCTTCGCGTTGTGGGGGGGCGGCTGTTGCGCGAGGAGCAGTTGGATACGCTCGTCGATCCCGGTCGGCGCATTCCGGCGTCCTCGACCAAGATCCACGGCATCACCGAAGATATGGTGGACGGGGCCCCAACGATCAAAGAGGCTGGTCGGCAACTGCATGATTTCGCCCACGGATCGGTGCTAGTGGCGCATAACGCCCCATTCGACATGGCGTTTTTTCACAAGAATGCCGACGCCATTGGCCGCGAGTTCGGCAATCCGGTGTTGGACACGGTGCTGTTGTCTGCGGTGCTGTTCGGGATCACCGAAACGCATACGCTGGATGCGCTGTGTGACCGGCTGGGCGTTGTGATCCCAGAGGCCGACCGGCACACCGCGATGGGCGATACCTTGGCCACGGGGCGGGTGTTCGTGAAGATGCTGGCGATGCTGCAAGAGCGTGGGCTTGCCACGTTTGGAGAGGTTCATGCCGAGATGAAGAAGCAGATGCGACTTTATAAGCGGTGATCCGTCCTGTGGCTGCTGTTGGCAATGGGGGGCCAGCCCCCCAAACCGCCGTATCAATGGGGGGCCAGCCCCCCAAACCCCCCGGGATATTTTCAAGCCAGAGAAGTAACGGGCTTTTAACCTTGAAGGGGCAGGCTGACACCTGCGGCACAGGCGGGGACGCCGATGGCCGAAGCCGGAGAAGCCCCCTGTTTCCTTGTCGGGACAGGGGGTGGACCTGGGCTCTTGCTTTTGGTCGTGGCTTCTCTGGCTTGATAAATATCCCCGCCGGAGGCCAAAAAGTCCGGCGGGACAGGTTTTAAGGTGCGGTGCCTTGCTTGGTGCGGCACCGCGACGTTGACTCAGGCCGCTTTTGCCGCGGGGCCGAAGCGTTTGTAGAAGCTTTGGGTTTTGTCGGCCATCTCGCGCAGGAGATTGGGGCAGGCGAACCGCGGGCCATGCGCTTGGGTCAGTTGGTCGCAACGTTCCGCCGCATAAGGCGCGCCGATCATGTCGAGCCAGCTGAACGGGCCGCCGGACCAAGGCGCAAAGCCCCAGCCGAGGATGGCACCGACATCGCCTTCGCGGATGTCCTCCAGCACGCCTTCTTCCAATGCGCGCACCGCTTCGAGCACTTGTGCAAACAGCAGGCGATGTTGGACTTCGATCACGTCGGGTTGGTCCTCGGATTGCGGATACTGTGCCTTGACCACGTCCGAGAGGCCCTGACGTTTGCCGGCCTCGTCGTAGTCATAGAAACCCGCCTTGGTTTTGCGCCCCAGACGGCCCTGTTCTTCCATCCAGAAGATCACCTCGTCCACCGCAGCGTCGGGGTAGTCGTCGCCCATCGCGGCCTTTGTGGCGCGCGCAATCTTGGCCCCGAGATCGACAGAGGTTTCATCGACCAGTTGCAGCGGACCGAGCGGCATGCCGACCATCTTGGCCGCGTTTTCGATCAGCGTCGGGCTGACGCCCTCGGCCACCATACGCAGGCCTTCGTTGATGTAGGGAATGATGCAACGGTTGGCGTAGAAGAAGCGCGCATCGTTGACCACAATCGGGGTTTTGCGGATTTGGCGCACGTAGTCGAGCGCCTTGGCCACAGCGCGGTCGCCGGTTTCGCGGCCCTTGATGATCTCGACCAGCAGCATCTTTTCGACCGGCGAAAAGAAGTGGATGCCGATGAACTGTTCGGGCCGTGTGCTGGCCTTGGCCAATTGCGAGATCGGCAGGGTCGAGGTGTTGGAGGCAAAGATACAATCCTCGCCGATCACCGCTTCGACCTTGGCGGTGACGTCGGCCTTGATTGCTGGGTCTTCAAACACCGCCTCGATGATCAGGTCACACCCCGCAAGCGCGGCGTAATCCGTGGTCGCGGTGATGCGCGACAGGATTTCGGCCTTCTTCTCTTCGGTGGCTTTTCTGCGCTTGATGCCCTTGTCCATGTAATCGGCGGTATAGGCTTTGCCGCGGTCGGCGGCCTCTTGTTTCTGGTCGATCAGCACCACCTCGATCCCGGCCTGCGCCGACACCAGCGTGATGCCCGCACCCATCATGCCTGCGCCAAGGACGCCGAGTTTTTTCACCCGCTGGTCAGGGGCTTCGGGGCGGTTGGCGCCTTTTTCCAGCGCTTCCTTGTTGATGAAAAGCGAGCGGATCATCGCCGCTGACGAGGGGTTCATCAGCACGTTGGTGAACCAGCGCGCCTCGATCTTGAGCGCGGTGTCAAATGGCACCATCGCGCCCTCATAGACCGCCGAGAGCAGGGCCTTGGCCGCCGGATAGACGCCTTTGGTTTTGCCGTGCACCATCGCCGAGGCACCCACGAATGTCATGAAACCAGCGGGGTGATAGGGCGCGCCGCCGGGCATTTTATAACCTTTTTCGTCCCAGGGTTTGATGAACTTCGGCTCGGACAGGACCCAGTCCACCGCGGCGGCAACCGGGTCGGCGACCACCTCATCGACCAGACCGGCCATCTTGGCTTTCTTCGGATCCGACAGCTTGCCTTCGAGCAGGAAAGGCGAGGCCGCCATCGCGCCCATCTTGCGCACCAGACGGGTGGTGCCGCCGGCGCCGGGGAAGATGCCGACCATGATTTCGGGCAGGCCGATCTTGGCCTTGGGGTTGTCAGCGGCAAAGATACGGTGGCAGGCCAGCGGGATTTCCAGACCGATGCCAAGCGCCGTGCCGGGCAGGGCGGCGGCGACCGGTTTGCCGCCTTTGTTGGTCTTGGGGTCCATGCCCGCACGCTCGATCTTGCGCAGGATGGTGTGCATTTGCATGATGCCTTCGAACAGACCGCGCGCGGGTTCATCGCCCGCCGACTCTTTCATCTTGGCAATCACGTTCAGGTCCATGCCGCCGGCGAAATCCGGTTTCGCCGAGGTGATCACGATGCCTTTGACAGCGTCGTCGGCCAAGGCCGTATCGATGTGGCCGTCAAGTTCGGCGAGGCCTTCCAGCGAAAGCACGTTCATGCTTTTCTCGGGCACGTCCCACTCGATGATGGCCACACCGTTTGCTTCGGTGCGCATGTTGAAATCGGTCATCGCGGCTCTCCTGTGTCAGTCTTTTATGGGTTACGGTCCGGTTGGCCGGAACCGTTGTTCATGGATTGTGGCCTTGCCCAGCGTCCAGTTGATGTGGCCGAGCGAGGAACGGATTGCGCCAATCTTCCAACCGTCCTCGGCCTGGCGCAGCACGAATTGCGTGCAAAACGGATCGACCACCCGGTGGCCGCCGCTAAACAGCGAGGTTTCCACCGTGATCTCGGCCCAATCGGGCGTGATTTCCACGACGGACAGGACATCGCGGGTCATATAGGTGACCCGGTGGATCTGCATCGAGGTGACATACAGCTCATGATCGCGGCGCAAATCGTCTTCGGTGGTCATGGTATAGGGTCGGCCGTCCCGCGGCTCGATCCGCGCGGGCAACCGAAACACCGCGCGGTAATTATCGAAATTGCCGTTGATCAAAGCATCCGTCAGTTTTTCGCAAAGTTTTGCAAATTCGGTTTCCAAATCAGGTTCCTTCCAATTCACGGGAGGGATTACGAGATTGAGACTTCTGCAATTGCGCGAGGCTGAAAACCGTGCAATCGGTATTGCGAACGTGCGATCGACATTCGACGCCGCGCCAGGTTTCGTTCATCCGTTCAATGATTTGACTGCTGGCAAAAGGCTCCAGCGCGAACAGGCCGCCGCGCAGGACATAAGTGTCATGTTCGCCTTGAATGCGGTCATCAGTGTGCGGATCAAAGTCGGCCCGACGCGCGATGCGGTGATAGTCCTGCGCGCCAGACTGGCTTAGAAAGGCGCGGAAGTCTTTCACCACATCGCGAAGGTCGGCTTCTGTTTCAATCAGAAGCGAGGCGTCCGTAGTGTACATGCGGTTTGGCACGGCAAGAGAGTCCAGTAAAACATCATAATCCAATGTCCATAGTGCATCAGAAACCTTATCAAGATGTTTCTGATAAATCTCTAAAGCCGTGCACATGGGTTAGACCCGCTCGATGATCGTGGCGGCGCCCATGCCAGACGCGATGCACAGCGTGGCCAGACCAGTGCTTTTGCCGGTGCGTTCCAGCTCATCAAGCAGGGTGCCGATGATGATCGCGCCGGTGGCACCGAGCGGGTGGCCCATGGCGATGGACCCGCCGTTCACGTTGACCTTGTCATGATCCACGTCAAACGCCTGCATAAAGCGCAGAACGACGCTGGCAAAGGCTTCGTTGACCTCGAACAGATTGATGTCAGAGATGCTCATGCCGCTGTCTTTAAGGATCTTTTCGGTCACTGGCACCGGGCCGGTCAGCATGATCGTCGGGTCGGTGCCGATCTTGGCGGTGGCCCGAATGCGGGCGCGCGGCTTGAGGCCGTGCGCCTCGCCAAACGCCTTGTTGCCGATCAAAACCGCCGCCGCGCCATCGACGATTCCAGAGGAGTTGCCAGCGTGGTGAATGTGGTTGATCCGCTCCAGATGCGGGTACTTCAGCAGCGCCACCGCGTCAAAACCGGGCATGGTCTCGCCCATGTCCTTGAACGCGGGCTTGAGGCCACCAAGACTTTGCATATCGGTGCCGGGGCGGATGTATTCATCGTGGTCAAGGATCGTCAGGCCGTTGATATCGCGCACCGCAACGATGGATTTATCAAACCGTTTGGCTTCCCATGCCGCCACAGCGCGCCTTTGGCTTTCGACGGCCAAAAGATCGGCATCGTCGCGCGAAAAGCCGTATTCGGTGGCGATGATATCCGCCGAAATGCCCTGCGGCACGAAATAGCTCTCCATCGCGAGCGACGGATCGACGGCAATCGCCGCACCGTCAGAGCCCATCGCGACGCGGCCCATCATCTCGACTCCACCGGCGATATAAGCTTGGCCCGCGCCACCCTGCACTTGATTGGCGGCAAGGTTCACGGCTTCCATACCCGAGGCGCAAAAGCGGTTGATCGACAGGCCGGGAATGCGTTCATCAAGCTCGGAGGCCAGCACAGCAGAGCGCGCAAGACAGCCGCCCTGTTCGCCGACCTGCGTGACGTTGCCCCAGATCACATCCTCGACGGCATGCCCCTCAAGGCCGTTGCGGTCTTTGACAGCGTTCAGGATTTGCGACGACAGGCGCAACGAGGTGACCTCGTGCAGGCTGCCATCTTTGCGGCCCTTGCCACGCGGGCTTCGCAGGGCATCGTAGATATAGGCGTCGGTCATGGCGTCCTCCTCAGGGTTCCCGGTCGGCTGGCGAGCCGGGCATCAGATCATAGGGATGTTTCCATCCCGGTGTTTGCGAAATTCGGTCGAGCCAGGCGGTGATGTTGGGCCAATCGGCCCGCTCGAAGCCAAAGGGCTCGGGGTAGTAAAGATAGCTGCAACAGGTCAGATCGGCGTTGGTGAGGGCATCGCCCACCATCCAGTCGCGGCCCTTGAGATGGCCCTCAAGCACAGGCAGGGTGGCGCGCATCCGGCCCTGCACAAAGGCGATCACCGGGGCAGGGCGGCGGTCTTCGGGCAGGAAGTTCATCAGAAAGCGGGCGGTGCCGATCTGGCTGGAAAACTTGTGATTGTCCCACAGCATCCACCGCAGGATCTCGCGGGATTCCTCGGGGCCGGTGCCGCCGAATTTACCGGTCTTTTCAGACAGGTAGCTCTGGATCACGCCCGATTGCGTGAGCTTGACATCGCCGTCCACCAGCACCGGCACTTCGCCCATATCGTTGACGTTGCGCAGGTAGTCTTCGGAGCGGTGCGCCCCACCGAAGAAATCGACTTTGACCGGTTCCCAGTCATTGCCGCCAAGCTCCAGCGCCAAGGCGGCTTTATAAGAGTGCCCGGATTCACCGAAGCAGTAAAGTTTCATGGTCATCTGGCAACTTCCGTGTTTGCGAACCCTGCGGGTGCGGCGGCTGTTTGATATAAATGCTGACAAGACACCGGCGTTTGGTAACAAATCGTTAAGAGTATCGGTCTAGACCATGCCCTGCGGTACAGGTTGGCGAGCCGATGGCCGCACGAGGAGAAGCCCTGTCGCACCGCCCGCACGTCTGCCGATGCGCGAGCCATGCGATGGGGCGGACCTCTCCGCTTTGCAGTCTTGTGATCTGGCTGGCCAATTTGGCGGCGCTGCCGTTGGGTGGTTTGGATCGGACGTATCGTTATCATCGTTTCCTCGCATCCAGATCAGAGTTGAACAGCCTGAGCCTGTGGGTCAGCGCTTCGTTATCGGTGATGCTGTCGAAGTGTTCGAACACAAACGACAGCGCCTCACCTTCATCCAGCCCCGCCGCATCGGCAAAGCGGCGCAGGCGGCGATATCCATCTTCGGTCATCGCCGCGTTAAAACGCCGTGTCAGGCGAAAGCGTTTGGCCATGGGGCAATCCTTTTGAGCAACGTATAGGTGTCGCTCATCTTTGCCTCAGAATTGGTCGGCTGCCAGCCCCATTACCGGGGCCGACCCGCTTTCGATCCGCGCAAGGTGGGCTTTGGTCATCGGCAATTGCCGCGCCATGTAATAGCGCCCGGTCGCCAATTTGGTTTCGTAGAAGTCCTTGTCCGACGTGCCCCCGGCCAGTGCATCAAGCGAGGCTTTCGCCATCCGGCCCCACATCAGGCCCAGGCAAACATGGCCAAACAGGTGCAGGAAGTCATTCGAGCCCGACAGCGCGGCGTTGGGGTCTTTCATGCCGTTTTGCATAAAGAACATGCCCGCCGATTGCAGATCCTTGGACGCAGCTTTCAACGGCTCTACGAATTCGGCCATGCCCTCAACGTCGGCGTTTTCTTTGCAGAAAGTTTTAACCATCTCGAAGAAGGCCATCACATGTTTGCCACCATCGACGGCAAGTTTGCGGCCTACAAGGTCAAGCGCCTGCACGCCGTTGGCCCCCTCATAGATCATCGCGATCCGGGCATCGCGGGCAAACTGCGACATGCCCCATTCTTCGATATAACCATGCCCGCCATACACTTGCTGCGCCTGCACGGTGCAGTCAAAGCCCTTGTCGGTAAGGAAACCCTTCACCACCGGCGTCAGCAGCGAAATCAGCCCTTCGGCGGCGGCATCCTCGTTGCGATGCGCCCGGTCAATCAGGTTCGCGCTCCACAGTCCAAACGCCCGGCCACCTTCAACAAAGCTCTTTTGATCCAGCAGGGTGCGGCGAATGTCGGGATGCACGATCAGCGGATCGGCGGGGCCATCGGGGTTCTCGGTGCCGGTCACGGCGCGGCCCTGTAGCCGGTCCTTGGCATAGGCCAGCGAATTTTCATACGCCACAGCCGCCTGCCCAAGTCCTTGCAAACCAACGGCAATCCGCGCTTCGTTCATCATGGTGAACATCGCCCGCATGCCTTTGTGCTCGGTGCCCAAAAGCCAGCCCTTGGCCCCGTCATAGTTCATCACACAAGTCGAATTGCCGTGAATGCCCATCTTTTCTTCGATCTTGCCGACCGACACAGCATTGCGCTCGCCGACCGAACCATCGGCGTTCACCAAAAACTTCGGCACGATGAACAGCGACACGCCTTTGATGCCATCGGGCCCGCCGGGAATTTTCGCCAGCACAAGGTGGATCACGTTGTCCGACAGGTCATGATCGCCCGCCGAGATGAAAATCTTTTGTCCGGTGACGGCATAGCTGCCATCGTCCTGCGGCTCTGCCTTGGTCCGCATCAGGCCCAGATCGGTGCCACAATGCGGCTCGGTCAGGTTCATGGTGCCGGTCCAGTCACAGGTGACCATGTTCGGCAGGTAGGTGGCTTTCTGCTCATCCGTCCCATGCGCGTGGATCGCGGAATAGGCGCCGTGGGTCAGACCCGGATACATCTGAAACGCCATGTTCGCCGCCGTCAGCATTTCGCCAACCGCCGTTTGCACCAGATACGGCAGGCCCTGCCCACCATACTCCGGATCGCAATCCAATGCCGTCCAGCCGCCTTCACGCAGCTGATCGAACGCGGCCTTAAAGCCCTTCGGCGTGCGCACCACGCCATTTTCGAGCACACAGCCCTCGGTATCGCCCACCGGGTTCAACGGGGCCAGCACATCACGCGCGATCTTGCCGGCCTCTTCCAGCACGGCGCTGGTGAAATCGGCATCCAGCTCTTCATAGCCGGGCACATCCTGCTGCGATGCGCCAAGCACCTCATGCAGAACGAATTGAAGATCCTTGGTCGGCGGCGTGTAGCTGGGCATCAGAGGGCTCCGTTGGGTAAGTGCGGCGTGTTATTCAGCCGCTTTTTTATGCGCAGTCATCGAGGCGAGCATTTTCTCACCCCATTTCAGCTGGTCCTTGAGATCGGCAATATTGGCATCAAGTTCGGCGCGTTGACGCTCCATCTCTGCCAGCCGCTCATGGCCCAGGTCATAGGTTTGGCGCAGCTGGGTCTGTTGCTGGTCGCCAAGGTCGTACAGGTCGAGCAATTGCCGGATTTCCTCCAGCGAAAAGCCAAAGCGTTTGCCACGCAGGATGAGTTTAAGACGGGCCCGGTCGCGCCGCGAAAACAGCCGTTTCTGGCCGTCCCGCTGTGGGAACAGAAGCTCTTTCGCCTCGTAGAACCGCAAGGTCCGAGGGGTCACTTCGAATTCGTCACACATCTCACGAATAGTCATGGTTCGGTCGTTCATTTTTCACCTAAGATCGCTGTTGATCCCGGTTGAGTTGCAAATCGCCACCCATGCTTACAATGGGAATTTCGGTTTACGTAACTCAAACGCTACGTCAAACTTTAGTTGACGTAAGATCACTGCGCGTCAACCATGGTTGGCGCAACATTCTAATCGCTTTGGCCGGGGTTAATTGACGGGTTTGTTACTTGCCGATCGCGTCGGCAGTGCGTGCCCGAAGCTCACCAAGCTCTTGCATGGCGGTGTCGAGTTGTTCCTTTTGCTCGGCCAATTCCCTGAGTTGCCGGTCGGCCATTTCAAGAAAGACGCGCATCTGCGCCTCAGTGCCTTCATGATCATAGATCATAAGCCACTGCCGGCAATCTTCGAGCGAGAAACCAAAGCGTCGTCCACGCATCACCAGCTCCATTCGGGCCAGTTCCCGCGCGCCGTAAAACCGCGAACGGCCTTGGCGCTCGGGCGTGAGCAACTCGATATATTCATAGTACCGCAGGGTCCGGGGCGTGACTTCGAACTTTGCGCACATTTCTTTGAAGCTGAGCCGTGTCTCGGTCATACCGCTCTCCCCGGAGGTTTTGTTGCGACGGTCCTGCGCGGTGGTGCGCTCAACCATTGGTGGATCCCGCAGCCGGGCTCCGTCGTGTTTGCAAACAGATTAGGCAAAGCTTGACGCAGGTGCAATGATTGGTCTGACTTGCAACCGGGCCGATGGGCTGTGCATAAAACGATGAACCACAAAGGACAGCACATGGCGACCGACAAACAGGCCTTTGCACGCGAATTCATTGAACAAATCCCGCATTCGCGCGAGTTGGGAATGAAAGTGACCGAGGTGGGCGATGGCACCGCCGAGATCACGATGGGCTATGACAGCCGCTTTGTCGGCGACCCCAAGACCCGCGTTATCCACGGCGGCGCGGTTTCGGCGCTGATGGACACCTGTTGCGGCACCGCGGTGATAAGCCACCCCGACGTCAAGGCGGCGACGGCCACGATTGACCTGCGCATCGACTACATGCGAGCCGCCACGCCGGGCCAGACCATCACGGCGCGGGCCGAATGTTATCACGTCACCCGCTCGGTGGCCTTTGTGCGCGCCACCACCTTTGATGAGGATTTTGAGCGGCCCGTGGCAACCGCATCTGGCTCTTTCACAGTTAGCTGACACTGTTAGCTGAAATTTATTTTTATACCGGGGCGCGATATGCACCAGAACCGTAGAGAACCCTTGCAACAGGTCAAACAGCGCCGCGATGCCGCGCTGCGTGCGCTCGCCGGGGGCATCCCCTATGCGCAGTATCTCGGGATCACCTTTGACCGGCGCGGCGATGAGCTGACGGCGGTGCTGCAATATGACGACAAGCTGATTGGCAACCCGATGCTGCCGGCGCTCCACGGCGGCGTGACGGCGGCGTTTCTTGAGGTGACGGCGGTGATCGGCCTGTCGTGGTCCTATATCTGGGAGGATATGGAAACCGGCGTGATCTCGCTTGATCAGATGGAGGCCGGTGACATGCCGCGCCTGCCCAAGACCATCGGCTTTACCGTCGATTACCTGCGCTCGGGTCTGCCGCGCGACAGCTATGCCCGCGCAAAGGTCACGCGGTCGGGGCGGCGCTATGCCAGCGTGCATGCCGAGGCCTGGCAGGACAATCGCGACCGCCCCCATGCGCAGGCGTCCGGGCATTTCCTGATGCCCACCCGTGGCTGAGACACGCCTCCTGGCCGAGACGCGTCCGCTCACGCATGGCCGCGTGCTGAAAATCTCGCTGCCGATCATGTTGGCGGCGGTGACGACGCCGCTGATCGGCGTGGTCGATACCGGGGTGGTGGGCCAGATCCCGCAGGCCGAGCCGATTGCGGCGGTGGGCGTGGGCGCGATCATCTTGTCGGCGATCTATTGGATCTTCAGCTTTCTGCGCATGGGCACCACCGGCCTGACGGCACAGGCAGCGGGGCAGGGCAACAGCGCCGAGGTTGCCGCGCTTTTGACCCGTTCGCTGATGATCGGGCTGGCTTGCGGCGTGCTGGTCATCGTGGCGCAGCCGCTGCTTTATCCCGCCGCTTTCACCATATCGCCCGCCTCGCCCGAGGTTGAGGGCATGGCGCGCAGCTATATGGCGATCCGCATCTGGTCGGCTCCGGCGGCGATTGGCATTTTCGGCATCTCGGGCTGGCTGATCGCGCAGGAACGCACGCGCGGCCTGTTGGCGCTGCAACTGTGGATGAACGGTGCCAATGCGGTGCTGGACGTGATCTTTGTGCTGGGGCTGGGCTGGGGCGTGAACGGCGTGGCCATCGCCAGCTTTATCGCGGAATGGAGCGGGCTGGCGATGGGCCTTTGGCTCTGTCGCGCGGCCTTTGCCCATCCGTCGTGGCGCGATTGGGACCGGGTGTTTGACCGCCTTCGCCTGCGCCGCATGGCGGCGGTCAACGCCGACATTATGATCCGCTCGGCGCTGTTGCAGGTGATCTTTGTCAGCTTCCTGCTGTTCGGCGGGCGCTTTGGCGATGATGCGCTGGCGGCCAATCAGGTGCTGCTGCAATTCCTCTATGTCACCGGCCACGCGCTTGACGGCTTTGCCTTTGCCGCCGAGGCGCTGGTGGGCCGGGCTTATGGTGCCGGCGCGGTCGACCGTCTGCGCCGCAGTGCGATGCTGACAACGTTCTGGGCTGCGATCACTGCGCTGACCCTTTCGCTGGTGTTCTGGCTGTTTGGGCCGGCCCTGATCAACACGCTGACCAAATCCCCCGAGGTGCGGGGGCTGGCGCGCGAATTCCTGCCGTGGATGATTGCCGCGCCGCCGATGCAGATCGGGCTGACCATGCTGGACGGTATCTTTATCGGCGCCACCCGCTCGGCGGATATGCGCAACATGATGGTGCTGGCAACGCTTGCCTATCTCACGGCGGTCTGGCTGCTGACGCCGATCTGGGCCAACCACGGCCTATGGCTGGCGCTGCACGTTTCTTTCGCAGCGCGCGGGCTGTCGTTGATGGCGTGTTACCCGGCGTTGGAGCGCTCAGCCGTGGCGGCGGCAAAGGGATCGTCGGGATAACCCGCGCCCATCAGGTACAGCCCATGCGGCGGGCACACCGGGCCACAGGCCGCCCGGTCGCGCGCCTCAAGCGCCGCTTTCACCTGATCGGGGTGCCAAGAACCGCCACCGACCCGTTCCAGCGTGCCAACAAAAGAGCGCACCTGATTGTGCAGGAAGGACCGCGCGGCGAGGCGAAACTGAAACTCGGTGCCCGCATCGGTTTCGACCTTGGTTATGTCGAGCCGGTCGAGCGTTTTGACCGGCGAGGCGGCTTGGCAAATCGTCGAGCGGAAGGTGGTGAAATCGTGGTGCCCCACAAGGTGCGCCGCCCCGGCGCGCATCGCCTCAAGATCAAGCGGATGGTTGACCCGCCAAACGTGCCCGGCCTCCATTGTGCTGGGCGCACGGCGCGACAGCAGCCGGAACAGATAGCGCCGCTCGCGGGCCGAAAACCGCGCGTGCCAATCGTCAGCCACCAAGGCGCAATCACGGATCACCACGCGCGCAGGCTTGAGATGATAGTTCAACGCTTCCGAAAGCCGAAACGGCGACCAGTCCCGCTCCATGTCACAATGGGCGACCTGACCGCGCGCATGCACGCCAGCATCGGTGCGCCCGGCGGCGGCAATCGAATGGGCGCGCGGCTCAAGCTTGGCCAGCGCCGCCTCGATCGCGCCTTGCACCGAAGGCTGATTGCGCTGGCGCTGCCATCCGGCAAAACCGGCCCCGTCATATTCAACTTTGATCGCATATCTTGGCATGGCAGCGCTCTAACCTGACGCGATGCCACAAACAATCCCCGCAAACGCCCTCTGGTATCGGGGCGATTGCGTGCCTATCCTTTGGGAACACGGAAAAAAGGGGGCCGGTTTGGTCATCAATACTCTGGCCGATGGCATGTTGCGCAGCGTCGAGGCGGTGACAGACACGGTCAACAGCACCTTCTTCGAGCCGGTGATCCGGCTGGGCGTGACCGGGCTTGCGCGCTCGGGCAAGACGGTGTTTATCACCTCGCTGGTCGCCAACCTGCTGGATCGTGGTCGGATGCCGGGGCTTGTGGCCGCGTCCGAGGGGCGCATGCACGCCGCCTATCTGCAGCCGCAGCCCGACAACACGGTGCCGCGGTTTGACTATGAGGCGCATCTGGGCGCGCTCACCTCGCGCACCCCGCATTGGCCCGACAGCACCCGCGCGGTCAGCGAATTGCGTCTGTCGCTCAAGGTCCAGCCCGGCGGCATGCTGTCGGGGTTTCAGGGGCCGCGGGTGATCCACCTTGATATCGTCGACTATCCCGGCGAGTGGCTTCTCGATCTGGCGCTGCTCGACAAGTCTTACGAAGAGTGGTCGGGCGAGGTGATCCAAAGGATCAGGGGTAGGGCGGAAGCCGCTGATTTCTTGGTGAAATCAGAAAGCGTCCAAAGCACCGAACCGACCGAGGAGCCGATTGCCAAAGAGCTGGCGGCGGCGTTCACCACCTATCTGAACGCGGCGCGCGATGCCGGGTATTACGACTGTACACCGGGGCGTTTCCTGTTGCCCGGCGATCTTGCTGGCGCGCCGGTGCTTACCTTTGCGCCGCTGCCCAAACCCGACACTCCACCGCGCCGCTCGCTCTGGCGCGAGATGGAGCGGCGTTACGAGGCGTACAAACGCGAGGTCGTAAAACCGTTTTTCCGCGATCATTTCTCGCGGATTGACCGGCAGGTGGTGCTGGTCGATGCCTTGGGCGCGATCAACAAGGGGCCGCAGGCGGTCGAGGATATGCGCCACGCGATGGCCGATATCCTCTCGGCCTTTCGCCCCGGCCGCAATGATTTCCTGACCCGGCTGCTCATGGGCAAACGGGTCGAGCGCATCCTGTTTGCCGCCACCAAGGCCGACCATCTGCACCATTCCCAGCACCCCCGCCTGACCGCGATCATGGAGGCGCTGACTCGTGATGCCCGCGACCGCGCGCGCTTTGCCGGTGCCCAAACGCAGGCGATGTCGATCGCATCCCTGCGCGCCACCACCGAGCAAACCATGACCCATCAGTGCCAAGAGCTTGACTGTGTACGCGGGACGCTTTTGGATACAGGGCGGCAGGCGGCGTTTTATCCCGGCGACCTGCCAGTGGATCCGAACATGCTGCTCGGTCCCGCGCGCGAAGGAGCGGCGGGCTGGCTTGACGGTGATTACCAATCGATGCGTTTTGCGCCCGCGCCGCTGACGCTCAAACCGGGGGACGGGCCACCGCACATCCGGTTGGACAAGGCGGCGCAATTTCTGATCGGAGACAAGCTTTGAATTTGTATATTAGGGCCGCAAGGTCAACCGACGCGGGCAAGATTGCCGCGATCCTGACCGAAGGCAACGCCGCCCCGCCGTGGAAGCCGCATCTGCACACCGGCGCGCAGGACGTGGCTTTTTGCGGCAAGCTGATTGATCGGGGCTGGGTGCGGATTGCCGAGAATGAGGAGGGGCGGATTGTCGGCTTTATCGCCCGTGACGGTGAAGAGATCGACGCGCTTTATGTGGCGGGTCCGGACCGGGGGCATGGCATCGGAACGGTGCTGTTGAACGATGCAAAGTCGGCCTGCAAGCATCTGGAACTGTGGACATTTCAGCTCAACACCGGGGCGCAGAAGTTTTATGAGCGCGAAGGGTTTACCGAGATCAAGCGCACCGATGGCAGCACCAACCAAGAGCAACTGCCCGATGTTCGCTATGCCTGGGACAAAGAGCCGCCCAAGGCCGCACCCGCCAAGCCTGCGGCGGCCCAGCCAGAGCCGCGCAAACCCGAGCCGCTCAAGCTTGAGCCCACCAATTCCGTGCCCTCGCAACCTGTAAAGGATGGGGCGGCACCGGGCGGAAAGGCACCCGCCCAGGGTGGCGCAGGTGAGGCCAAAACATGAGCCGAAAGCCGGTGTTGATCGAGCTGGATGAGGCCGCTCCGTCGCCCTCTGACGCGCCGCCGGTGCCCGAGCTGGGCGCGCCGACGCCCAAGGGGCAGGCGATGCAAACCGCCGCAGTTCTGGCCGCCCGCCGCCCGTCGCGTCTGGCGCGCTGGTTCTGGGGGTTGCTGGTGGCTGTCATCGGCGCGGCCATCTCGGTGGCGGCTTGGGATTTCGCTTGGGGCATGATCGAGAGACAGCCGATCATCGGCTACTTCGTGACCGGGTTGATCGTGCTGCTTTTGGGGGTCATGGCGCTAATTTCGCTTAAGGAAATCGCGGCATTCGGGCGTCTGCGCCGGATCGACAAGCTGCGGCTGCGCGCCGATGAGGCCGCCGCCAACGAAGACCTTAAAGCCGCGCGCGCGGTGGCGCAGGATCTGATCGGGTTTTATTCTGGCCGCGAGGATACTCGCTGGGGCCGCGACAAGCTGCGCGAGGGGATGGAGGATGCCTTTGACGCCGAGGCGATGCTGGCCGAGGTTGAGCTTGACCTGCTCGCGCCTTTGGACGCCGCAGCGCAGCGCGAGGTCGAAGCGGCGGCGCGGCAAGTGGCGACGGTGACGGCCATCGTGCCCTTGGCGCTGGCCGATGTGGTGGCGGCGCTGACCGCCAACCTGCGGATGATCCGGCGCATCGCCGAAATCTATGGCGGGCGGTCGGGCACCCTTGGCAGTTGGCGGTTAACCAAAGCCGTGATGGCGCATTTGGTGGCCACGGGGGCGGTGGCGGTCGGCGATGACATGCTTGAGCCGATCCTTGGCGGATCGCTGTTGAGCAAACTGTCGCGGCGCTTTGGCGAGGGCATGGTTAACGGCGCTTTGACCGCACGGGTCGGCGTGGCGGCAATGGACGTCTGCCGCCCGGTGGCGTTTCGACGGACGACACGGCCTTCGGTGCGGCGGATCATCCAGAGCGCGCTGAGTGGATTGTTTAAGTCCGCCTCGTAAGTATCTGAAGCGGCATTGCTATCGCCTCGCGAGGGCGCGGTGCCGATGACGCCAAGCTTGCGGCAAACAGGGGGCGCTGCTAGGCAGGCCCGCAAACAAGGAAAGACCACGCGCCATGCGGACCTGTATTGTGACCGGCGAATATCACCTGCCCGGCGAGACCTTTATCAACCGGCACATTCAGCATATTTTCGGCGGCGCGGCGGCGGTGGTTTGCGGGCGCTACCACGGCGAAAACCCGTATGACGTGGCCTATTTCAACCGTCGGGGCCGCGAGGTGCCGCTGGTCGATACGTTGGCGATGCCGTTTGTTGTCGGGGCAAACCGGCTGCGGCATGGCACCGGGCGGCTGCCCTTTGGGCGGGCCAAACGCGAGTTGAAAGACTTTCTGCGCGCGCAAAAGATCGAGGTCATTCTGGCGGAATTCGGCACGCAGGCGCTGGCCGTTGCACCTTTGGCGGGCGAGCTTGGCATCCCGTGTTTTTCCTATTTCCGTGGCACAGATGCCTCCAAAGCGCTCAATCAGGGTAACATCCCCGCGGCCTATGCCAAGATGATGCCACGGCTGACCGGTGTGTTTTCGGTGTCGCAGTTTCTGCTCGATAATCTGGCGGCGCGCGGCGTGACGCATCCCAATGCGCATGTGATCCCGTCGGGGGTGAATGTGCGTTTGTTTAAGCCCGGCCCCAAGGTGGCGCTGTCTTGTCTCGCGGTCGGGCGGATGGTCGAGAAGAAGGCGCCTTTGGTGACCTTGCGGGCGTTTCTGACGGCGACCGAGGGGCTGGAGGGGGCGCATCTGGATGTCATCGGTGATGGGCCTCTGCTCGCGCCCGCGCAGGCGCTTGTCGCGGAGGCCGGGGCCGAAAGTAAGGTGACGTTCCACGGCGCGCAACCCCATGATGTGGTTCGGGAAAAGCTGGCGACGACCGAGTTCTTCTTGCAGCATTCGATCACGGCCGAGAACGGCAATACCGAGGGGCTGCCGACCGCGATTCAAGAGGCGATGGCCTGTGGTTGTCTCACGGTTTCGACCCGGCACGCCGGGATTCCCGAGGCGGTGGACGAGGGCCAGACCGGATGGCTGGTTGATGAGCATGACGAGGCGGGGTTTGCAGCCGCGATCCGCACTGCCATGACCGCGCCGAACCGGGCCGGGATGGCCGCAGCGGCGCGGCAGGTTGCGGAAGAACGGTTCGACAATCAGCGGCTGTTGGAGAAGTTGGAGCGTTTGATCCGGGAAACAGTGGCGGGCTGAGGCGCGCCAGGTCTGTAGAATTGTCCCAGCCCGGAATCGAGGCGAAGCCGCCGGGCCAGCGGCTGCCCCCCCCCCCCGGGCTGCTGCTTTGGCCGATGTAAGAGTTTCGATCTAATCTTTCACGGATTTTGCCGGGATAAAGTGCCTTACATTGCCGATGCTGCGGCATCCCACGGGCCGCCGCTGGCCCGGCTTCGATGCGGTAGGTGTTTCATTAAGACATTATTCAGATTTGGCAGCTAAAAACTGGGCTGAATGACAGTTTTATCGGCGCACCACTTCTCAGCGATGCTCCGATCCACGCGCGTTAACTTCGTGCCACTGCCGGACCCAAGCGCAAGGGGCCGGGGCGCGGAGAGACACGCCCCGGCAGGAGGAACAAACCGGACCTAGAAGAAGCCCAGCTTGTTCGGGTTGTAGCTGACCAGCAGGTTCTTGGTCTGCTGGTAGTGATCGAGCATCATCTTGTGGTTCTCGCGCCCGATACCGGACTGCTTGTAGCCGCCAAAGGCCGCATGCGCCGGATAGGCGTGGTAGTTGTTGACCCAGACCCGTCCGGCCTCGATCGCGCGACCAAAGCGGTAGCAGGTGTTCATGTCACGCGACCAAACGCCAGCGCCGAGGCCGTACATCGTGTCATTGGCAATCGCGAGCGCTTCTTCGGCGTCCTTGAAGGTGGTGACAGACACGACCGGGCCAAAGATTTCCTCTTGGAAGACCCGCATCTTGTTGTGACCCTTCAGGATCGTCGGCTGAATGTAGTAGCCGTTGTCGAGATCGCCGCCCATCTGCGCCGCCGCACCACCGGCCAGCACCTGCGCGCCTTCTTCGACACCGATTTGCAGATAGGACAAGATTTTCTCCTGCTGCGCCGCGCTCGCCTGTGCGCCAACCATCGTGTCGGGCAGGCGCGGATCGCCTTGTTTGATCGCTTTCACCCGCGCGATGGCGCGTGCGATGAATTCTTCATAGATGTCTTCCTGGATTAGCGCGCGCGAGGGGCAGGTGCAGACTTCGCCTTGGTTAAAGGCAAACAAAACAAAGCCTTCGACCGCTTTATCAAGAAACGCATCGTCCTGCGCCATCACGTCGGAGAAGAAGATGTTGGGCGATTTCCCCCCCAGCTCCAGCGTCACCGGGATCAGGTTTTCGGTGGCGTATTGCATGATCATTTTGCCGGTCGCGGTCGATCCGGTGAAGGCGATTTTGGCAATGCGCGACGAGCGGGCGAGCGGTGCACCGACCTCGGCCCCATAGCCGTTTACCACGTTCAGCACGCCGTCAGGCAGAAGATCGGCAATCAGCTCAACCATCACAAGGATCGCCGCCGGGGTTTGTTCCGCCGGTTTCAGGATCACGCAGTTGCCGGCGGCCAGCGCCGGTGCCAGCTTCCAGGCCGCCATCAGGATCGAGAAGTTCCACGGGATGATCTGGCCGACAACGCCCAGCGGCTCATGATAGTGATAGGCCACGGTGTCTTCGTCGATCTGGCTCATCGAGCCTTCCTGACCACGCAAAACCCCCGCGAAATAGCGGAAATGGTCGGCAGACAGCGGGATATCCGCATTCAGCGTCTCGCGGATCGGCTTGCCGTTGTCCCATGTTTCGGCGGTGGCGATGATCTCGAGGTTTTCCTCGATCCGGTCGGCGATTTTCAACAGGACATTGGCGCGGTCGGCGGCCGAGGTCTTGCCCCAGGCCGTTTTGGCGGCATGCGCGGCGTCGAGCGCCAATTCGACATCATCGGCGTCCGAACGGGCCACTTCACAGACCTTGGCGCCGTTGATCGGGGTAACGTTGTCGAAATAGCGGCCGTTAACCGGGGCGGTATACGTTCCGTTAATGAAATTGTCATAACGTTGCTTGAATGGCGATGCGAAGTGGCTTTCGGCCTCGGTCATCTGATTCATGGAATGTCCTCCTGTTAATCCGGGTCCTCCGCCCGGGAATGGGCAGAGAATGCGCGGCAAGAGGGGGCAAGTCAGCCGGGGGAAAACAGGCGAGGCAGGCAAGGTGTCTCATCCGTGAGACAATTGGCGGGGGCTATTGCGGGTTTGCGGCGGTTTTGTTTCGGTGCCGCGTGATGCGGGCCAGAATCCGCCCGTCGGTCACGGCGAAACCAACTGCGATAATGGCGAATCCTACCAGTGCGGTGGTCCCGATCCGCTCGCCCAGAACCAAGGCACCAAGGCCCATCGCAAACGGTGGGATCAGCAATGTGACGAGAAGGAGGTTTGCAGCCCCGGCGCGGGCAAGGATGGTGAAATACAGGCCATAGGCCACCACGGTTGACAAAAGGGCCAACCCCAACAACGCGGCCCAGACCCCGGCGGATAAGCTTAGGCTTGGCGCACCATCGACCATGAACACCACCGGGAGCATCAGCAGGCTGCTGGCGGCGACCATGCCGAAGGCGTTCATCAGCGGTGGCTGGCCTGACAGCGTTGATTTGGCCCAGACACCAGCAAAGGCATAAGACAAGGCCGCCGCCAGAATGGCCAATTGCGCCAGATTGGCAGGATCGAACGAGGTGAGCGCTGCGGGCCCCATGATGATTGCCACGCCGATAAGGCCCAACACCGCCCCGGCAATCTTGCGTGGCAGCAATGGCTCATCGGCCAGCAACAGCCCGGCGACTACGGCGGCAAACATTGCCGTTGTTGCATTGAGGATCGAGGCCAGCCCGGCGTCAATCTGGATCTGCCCCCAGAAGATCAGCGAAAACGGGATCGCATTGTTAAGCGCGCCCATCACCAAATAGGCGCCCCAAACGCGGGGCGACCGGGGCAGGGCGATACCGCGCAAACTAAGGATCACAGCAAGGCAGGGCACCGACCATAACACCCGGTGCAGGGTGATGGTGAACGGGGGCACTTCGGTCAGGGCGATCTCGGCAAAGATGAACGACCCGCCCCAGACCGCCGCCAGAAGCAGGAGCAAGGCAATGGAGACAAGATCAATGGTAGGCGCGCTGGGCTTGGTCATATCGGGCAGGTCCGGAACAGGGCATCAAGCCCCCGGTGTGCCCGAATGCCGCGCAGGGTGCGACCCGTTTCTTGCGGTAAGTCCCGCCGATGACTGTCGCAAAGTCAGTCGCTCAGGCCCAGCCGCTTCATCCGCCGGTACATTGTTGCCCGGCCAATCCCAAGCCCCCGCGCGGCCCCCGACACATTGCCATCAACCCGCGCCAGAGCCCGGATCAGGGCGGCACGTTCAGCGCGCTCAAACCCGCTCGGCCCATCGTCGCGGCCAAACAAATCGGTCGCGGGCCGGGGCTTTAGCGCCCCCTTGGACGGCAGGCCAAACGCCCGCCGCGCGCCCCGCGTCGCGCCAACCACCAGATCATCTGCGTCAATCGCCAGCAGCCCGTCTGTCTCTTGCTCACTGGCCGCCGCCATGACGATGCGCGCAGCGGGAAAGGAGGCGCGAAAGTAATCCGCCTCGATGGCGCGGGCGGTCTGGGCCACGGCGGCGCTGATCAGCCCGTTGAAGCCTTCGGTCTGGTCCGCGCGGGCAGATGACACATCAAGCGCGGCCAGCACATGACCCTCGGGGCCAAAGATCGGCGCGTCCATGCAGCTCATCGCGATATTGCGCGCCATGAAATGCTGATTGCGGTGGATGGTGATCTGGCTGGCTTCGGTCAGGCAGGTGCCGATGCCGTTGGTGCCTTCGGCCGCCTCGCTCCAGTCGGCACCGACGCGCAGGCCCCAATCCTCGAAGATGCCGCTGTCGGCGTCCGAACAGCGCCGGTCCAGCACCACCCCGGTTTCGTCGGTCAAAAGCACGCCGCAGCCGGAATAGCCCACCAAGCCAAACAGGTGATCAAGCTTGGGCGCAGCAATCTCGCGAAACATCCGCCGCGCCTGGCGTCGGTCGCTCAGGTCGCGCGCTTCGACCTGACGCGGGGCACAGCGCGCCGCCGGATCAAGCCCGTGGCGCGACACCGAGCGCCACCACGAGGCCGCCAGCCCCGAATGCGCCGCCGCTGAGCGCGACTCAACCGCGCGAAAGACATTCTCGATGTGCTGTTCTCTCAACATGCCCCGGTCCCCCCAAGCGCCACGATAGCCGCGCGGGGCAAAGCCCGCCATTCGACCAAGGGCCATGCCTGATGACCGCACAATAGACGTGGCCTGTGCAGCGCTTTACGCTGGAAACATCGCATCCTGCAGGGAGCCAGCCAATGAAATACCACCATCTTTTTGCCGATGACGCCGGCGACAGCCATTGGCGTGATGTCGAGGTGCCGCTTACGGTCCGCAGCTTTGCGCCGCCAGCGCAGGCGATCGAAGTGTCAGACGCCGAGCCTGCGCATCAGATGATGTTTCTGCGTCTGCGCGCCGGGTGGAACGAGCCGATCCATCCGACCCCGGTGCGCCAGACGCTGATCTGTCTGGCCGGGGCGGTGCGTGTCACCGCGAGTGACGGCCAAGCGCGTGACATCCGGCGTGGCGACGTCTGGCGGATGGAGGACAAAAGCGGCAAAGGGCATCACACGCGCGTGCTTGGCGCGGCGGATTTCGAAGCCGCCATTGTTCAGGTCGAATGAACCGAAGGCTTGCGTTTTTGGCCAGATCCGCTAAGACGCCGGCATGACGCAAGGCCATGATATCCGACGAGACATCTGATCTCTTCTGCCCCGCGCTGACCGCGCGGCCCCTTGCGCCTGTCTTTTACACCCATCACAACTTGACTTGCACCGGTGCCCTTGGCACCAATCGGCCTTCATTCAAAGGATGACGCCCATGATCCCTTCGGTCCTGCCCACCTACAATCGCGCAAAACTGCATTTCGTCAAAGGCGAGGGCAGCTGGCTGACCGAACAGGATGGCCGCCGATTTCTCGATCTGGGCAGCGGTATCGCGGTGAATGTCATGGGCCACGCCCATCCCGCACTGGTCGCGGCACTGACCGAACAGGCGAATGCGCTCTGGCATGTATCCAACCTCTATGAGATCCCCCAGCAAGAGGCGCTGGCGCAAAAGCTGGTCGATACGACCTTTGCCGATACGGTGTTTTTCACCAACTCGGGCACCGAAACCTGTGAACTCGCAATCAAGATGGCGCGCAAGTATCACTACGCCAAGGGCCAGCCGGAAAAGACCGGGTTCCTGACCTTCGCAGGCTGTTTCCACGGCCGCTCCACCGCCGCGATTGCCGCCTCGGGGGCCGAGAAGATGGTCACAGGGTTTGGCCCGCTGATGCCGGGGTTCACCCATCTGCCGTGGGATGATCTCGATGCGGTCGAGGCCGCGATCACCGATGAAACCGGCGCGATCCTGATCGAACCGATCCAAGGCGAAGGCGGCATCCGTCAGGCCTCGGACGCGTTCCTGCAAGGGCTGCGCGCGCTGTGTGACAGCCACGGCCTGCTGCTGATCTTTGACGAGGTGCAATGTGGCGTTGGCCGCACCGGTCGGCTGTTTGCGCATGAGTGGGCCAGGGTCACACCCGACATCATGATGGTGGCCAAGGGCATCGGCGGTGGTTTCCCGCTTGGCGCGGTGCTGGCCACAGAACAGGCCGCGCAGGGTATGGTCGCGGGCACCCACGGGTCCACGTACGGCGGCAACCCGCTGGCCTGCGCTGTCGGATGCGCGGTGATGGACCACGTCAGTGATCCGGCTTTCCTCGAGGGGGTCAATCGCAAGGCGGGCCTGCTGCGCCAAAAGCTCGAAGGCCTCGTGGCCGACCACCCCAAAGTCTTTGCCGGTGTGCAGGGGCAGGGGCTTATGCTGGGCCTGAAATGCAACGTCGCGCCCGGCGATGTTGTGGCCGCTGGCTACGCCGCTGAGGTCATCACCGTACCGGCGGCGGACAACGTGCTGCGCCTGCTGCCGCCACTGACCATCACCGAGGACGACATCGCCGAGGCCGTCGCCCGTCTAGACAAGGCCGCGACCTCGCTCGAAACGCCCTGATCTTCTTCTGTTTAAAAATACCTCGGGGGGCCGGGGGGCAGCGCCCCCCAAACCGCCGACAATGCAAAGTGACAAAACATGAGCCATTTTCTCGACATCCACAAAACCGACGCCACTGACCTGCGGGCGATTATTGACAACGCCCATGCCATGAAAACCGCCCGCAAGGGCCGCCCGCGCGGTGCCATGGATGATGACCAGCCGCTGGCGGGCCAGATGGTCGCGCTCATTTTCGAGAAACCCTCGACACGCACGCGGGTTTCTTTCGATGTCGGCGTGCGCCAGATGGGCGGACAGACGATGGTGCTCTCTGGGCAGGACATGCAGCTGGGCCACGGCGAAACCATCGCCGACACCGCCCGCGTCCTAAGCCGCTATGTCGACCTGATCATGATCCGAACCTTCGATGAATCGGTGCTGATCGAGATGGCGGATTACGCCGAGGTGCCCGTCATCAACGGGTTGACCGACCGCACCCACCCCTGCCAGATCATGGCCGACGTGATGACGTTTGAGGAACACCGCGGCCCGATCAAAGGCAAAAAGGTGGTCTGGGCGGGCGACGGTAACAACGTCTGCGCCTCGCTCCTGCATGCCGCCGGGCAGTTCGGTTTCGATCTGGTCTTTACCGGCCCGGCGCAGCTTGATCCCGAACAGGGCTTCATGGAGTTTGCCCGCGACAAAGGCGTCAATGTCTCGGTCGAGCGTGACCCGTACCGCGCGGTGGCGGGGGCCGATCTGGTGGTGACGGACACGTGGGTGTCGATGCACGACAGCCAATCCTCCAAGGAACGCCGCCACAACATGCTGCGGCCTTATCAGGTCAACGCCGACCTGATGCGCCACGCCAAACCCGACGCGCTGTTCATGCATTGCCTGCCCGCGCACCGCGAAGAGGAAGCCACGTCCGAAATCATGGACGGCCCAAATTCAGTGGTGTTTGACGAAGCAGAAAACCGGCTGCACGCGCAAAAGGCTGTTATGCGCTGGTGCCTCGGCAAGTAAACCGGTGCCTTGGCACGTAAGCTGGACGACGGGTAAACGGCGGGCAGGCGGGGCTTTACACCCTGCGCTGCCCGCCCTCGTTTTACGCAAGCGCGCGGCGGATCATCCCGCCACGCTGTTGAGGATCAGGAAGATCGCCGCCGACATCAGCGCGGCAGCGGGCACCGTGATCACCCAAGCCGCAATGATTGTCAGGAAATGCGACCGGCGCACCAGCTTGCGCCGCCGCCGTTCCTCGGGTGCGATGCGGGCCACCTCTTGGGGTTGGCTTTGCGAGGATTGCCGCCGCCGCTTCTCCATATGCCATTCGCGGAAGAAGCCGACGCCAAACACCCCGCCCACCGCGATATGGGTCGAGCTGACCGGCAGCCCGAGCCAGGACGCGACGATCACCGTGACCGCCGCCGAAAGCGCCACACAATAGGCGCGCATCGGGTTCAGCTTGGTAATCTGGCTGCCAACCATACGGATCAGCTTGGGCCCGAATAGGAACAGCCCAAACGAAATGCCAAACGCTCCGATCACCATGACCCAATGCGGGATGGAAACCTTGGCGGAAAACTCGCCAAACTCCGAGGCATGCACAATCGCCGCCAGTGGCCCCACCGCGTTGGCCACGTCATTGGCCCCATGCGCAAAGCTGAGCAGGGCGGCGGAAATCACCAGCGGCGCGCCAAACAGCACCTTGAGCGATTTGTTGCGGTTTTCCATCCCTTCCGACTTGCGTTTGATCAGCGGCGCGCTGACCAGATACGACAGCACAGCCGCCCCCAGACCGATCAGCAGCGCCATCGGCAGATCAATCTTAAAGACCCGCTTGAGCCCTTTGAGCGCCAGATAGGCCGCGAAAGCCCCCGCCATAACGGCAATCAGCACCGGCACCCAGCGGCGCGCGGCGGCAATCTTATCGGGCTGATAGATGATCCGCGCCTTGATGAACGCCAGACAGCCGGCGGCCACGGCCCCACCCAAGACTGGCGAAATCACCCAGCTTGCCGCAATCAGCCCCATCGTCGGCCAGTTCACCGCAGCAAAACCCGCCGCGGCAATGCCCGCGCCCATCACGCCGCCAACGACCGAATGCGTGGTCGACACCGGCGCGCCGACCCATGTGGCAAGGTTGACCCAAAGCGCCGAGGAAATCAGCGCCGCCATCATCGCCCGGATGAAAATCGCGCTGGTCTCCATGCCCTCGGGCGCGATGATCCCCTTGGAGATGGTCGAAACCACGTCGCCCCCGGCCAAAAGCGCGCCCGCGCTTTCAAACACCGCCGCGATGACGATGGCCCAGCCCATGGTGATGGCATTTGCGCCCACGGCGGGGCCCATATTGTTGGCCACATCGTTCGCGCCGATGTTGATCGCCATATAGGCGCCAAACACGGCAGCGGCGATCACGATGTAATTGCCCGGCTCAAAGCCCAGATACAGCGCTGCGAACAACCCGGCGGTCACGATGAACGCCAAGGCGACCCCGGTGCCGATCAATGGCCGCGACACATAGGCCGTCGCGTATTCCAACCGGCTGATCCGGCCCAGATCCCGGTCCAGCGTGGACCAACCTTCTTTGCGGCTTTTCGTTGCCATGGTTGCGGCCTCTCCCCAAATTTCAGCTTTCGGGTAGCGGCCAAGCGGCAGCGTTGCAATCCTGTTATTAAAATGTCGTCAAAATTTGACAGAGAACGCGGCTTACCCGGTTCAACTCATTTGTCTCAAATTGTCTGCTTTTTCCGGTACGGCGTGGCCTATTTCGGCTTAGACGGCTTCCAAAAGCGCCCTAAGGCCGGTTTCGTCCACCATATTGGCGGCCTCATTCGGCGTCACCCAGACCCGCTTGCGCTCGCCCGCTTCGGGGAAAGTCTCGGCCAGATCGGCAACCTTGATCTTATAGACCTTGGTGTCCACCGGGATTTCCCAGCCGTCATCAAGCCGTTTCTTGTACTGAAAAGTGCCAAACGCCTGTTTGCCAACCTTGGCCGGTGTCACGCCAGCCTCTTCCCACGCCTCGATCGCGGCAGAGCCAGGACCGTCTTCGCCATGAATCGGCCAGCCCTTGGGCAGAACCCAACGGCCGGTGTCACGGCTGGTGATCAACAGAATGCGGCGGAGCGCGCCCTTGCCCTGATAGCACAGCGCAGCCACCTGAAACTCGTTCGGTCGCTTATAAAGGGGGCGCAGAATTTCGCGCCAGGCACGCTGGATCGGTTGCTTCATATCGGGGTCTGCTCGGCTTTTCTTATTTTGGTATCGCCAAGGTATATACGTTTCCTGTGGATAACACCAGCCCCCGTTGATCACCTCTTTGACAACTGGGTGGTTTGTGCCGGTCTTTTGGGCAATTGTCGGGGCAAATAGCCTACGTCTGGCCAAAGGATATAAGGAGAGACAGCAATGACCGCCGAAATCGGAATTTACGGCTTGGGCACAATGGGCAGCGCGCTGGCGCTGAACATGGCGGACAAGGGCGTGCGCATCGCCGTGTCGAACCGCACCGAAGCCGAGGTGCCCGCGTTCCTCGCCGAGGCCGGGCCGCTGGCCACGCAGATCGACGGGTACAAGACGCTGGAGGCGATGATCGAGGCGCTGCCCTCGCCGCGCACGATCCTGTTCATGATCCCCTCGACCGCGCCGATGGACCAAATGATGGATCACGTGATCCCGCTGTTGGCCGCCGGCGACACGGTGATCGATGCGGGCAACGCCGATTTCCACACCACCCGCGCGCGCTCGGAACGGCTGGCCAAGCACGATCTGCATTTCGTCGGCATGGGCGTGTCGGGCGGCGAAGAGGGCGCGCGCAAGGGGCCATCGATGATGGTCGGCGGCACCGAACACAGCTGGACCCAGCTCAAACCGGTGGCCGAGGCGATTGCGGCCAAGTTCGACGGCGTGCCCTGTGTGGCGCATCTGGGCCCCGATGGTGCGGGGCATTTCGTCAAGATGGTGCACAACGGCATCGAATACGCCGATATGCAGGCGATTGCCGAGGTCTACGGGTTGCTGCGCTTTGGCGCGGGAGAGGGGCCAGAGGCGATAGGCGCGCGATTTGCCAAATGGAACGACGGCCCGCTGAAAAGCTTTCTGATCGAGATCACCGCCAAGGCGCTGGCCTCGACGGATGCCGACACCGGCGCGCCGATGGTCGATGTGATCGTCGACAGCGCCGGGCAAAAGGGCACCGGCCGCTGGACGGTGATCGAGGCGCTGAAGCTTGGGCAATCGGCCAATACCATCGAGGCGGCGGTGGGCGCGCGCATCTGGTCGTCGCAACGCGACAGGCGCGCGGCAGGTGAGGCGCTGTTTGACGCGCCGGGGCCGCTGGAGATGCCCGGCGACGATGATCTGGAACAGGCGCTGCTGGCCGCGCGCATCCTTGGCCATTCGCAGGGCTTTGATGTGATGCAGGCCGGATCTGACGACTACAACTGGGCGCTCGACATGGGCGAAATCGCCCGGATCTGGCGCGCGGGCTGTATCATCCGCTCGGCGCTGCTTGACGTGATCTCAGAGGCCTATGCCGGGGAGGTGCCACACACCTCGCTGATGCTCGCCCCGTTGATGCGCGACCGGCTGACCGAAACGGTGCCCGCCTTGCGCCGCGTCGTGGGTGCGGCGGTGGCAGCGGGCCACCCGGTGCCGGTGCTCTCGGCGGCCTTGGCGTGGTTTGACGCCATGCGACAGGCCAAAGGCTCGGCCTCCGTCATCCAAGCCCAGCGTGATTTCTTTGGCCACCACGGCTTTGCCCGCTTTGACACCGACGGCAAGCACCACGGCAGCTGGTCGCGCTAACCCTCTGCTTCTCTGGCTTTCTAAATATCCCCGCCGGAGGCCTAAAAGTTTCGGCGGGACGCTTATCACAGGCGCCCCGCCGATCCGGTCAATGCGCCGGTTTGATGAAAGTATCGTTGCGCAGCTCAGCAAAGGCCTGCCGCAGCTCGTCTTGCGTGTTCATCACAATCGGCCCGTGCCAGGCCACCGGCTCTTGGATCGGCGCGCCCGAGATCAGCAGAAACCGAATGCCCTTTGGCCCGGCCTGCACCGTCACCTCGTCGCCCGTGCCGAACCGAACCAAAGTGCGGTTGCCCGACAGGTCGCGGATGTTGACCTCTTGCCCGGCCACTTCTTTTTCAAGCAGCACCCCCTCTGGCCCCGACGCATCGGCAAAGGCACCGGCACCGTCAAAGATATAGGCAAAGGCGCGGCGATAGGTGTCGACCTTAAAGGTCTTCTTCACCCCCGCTGGCACATACACATCAAGGTATTGCGGATCGGCGGCGATGCCGTCGACCGGCCCGCGTTTGCCCCAGAATTCGCCGGTGATCACCTTGACCCGCGTGCCGTCATCATCGGTCACTTCGGGAATGTCACCGCCGCTGATGTCCTGATAACGCGGGGCGGTCATCTTTAGCGAGGAGGGCAGGTTGGCCCAAAGCTGAAAGCCGTGCATCTGTCCCTTGGCATTGCCCTTGGGCATCTCCTGGTGAAGGATGCCCGACCCGGCGGTCATCCACTGCACCGACCCGGCATCCAAAGTGCCGGAGTTGCCAAGGCTGTCGCTGTGCGCAACCTCGCCGTTCAACACATAGGTGATGGTTTCGATGCCGCGGTGGGGGTGCCACGGAAAGCCGGCCTGATACTCCGACGGATGCTCGCCGCGGAAATCATCAAACAGCAGAAAGGGGTCAAGCTCGCTTGGATCCTGAAAGCCAAACGCGCGGTGAAGATGAACGCCGGCGCCTTCCAGTGTCGGTTGGGCGCGGCGGGTTTCCAATGTGGGTCGCAAAGACATCTCGCAGTCTCCTTTTGCTCAGTTGTACCACAGATAGGCCGCGCACCCCCGCACCACAACTCGCGCAAACGCCGGGCTTCTGTGCATATATACACAATGCGCGTGGCCTCTCGCGCTTGGCGGCGATCCGGGCTATGAGGCATCAAAGCTGAGGGAGAGCGTAAGATGACTGAGGTTGTGGCAGAGCTGAGCGCGTCGCCCGCGCGGCGGGTGATCGGTGTGGGCACGATGTTCGCGCTGGGGGCCTTGGTGCTCTATCTTGCGCTGTCGGAAAGCTATGACAACCCGCTTTGGCAGGTGTTGTTGATCGCGATTGCGGCGGTGGCGCTTTATGCGGCAACGCGGATGTACCAGGCCACGGCGCTGCGGCTGCAACTGCGCGACGATGGGCTTTATGACAGCGAGGGCCATCTGCTCGCGGCGTATGACGACGTTGAGACTGTGGAGCGCGGCATGCTGGCGATGAAACCGTCGAACGGCTTTATGATCATCCTCAAGAAAAAGCGCCCCGGGCGCTGGCGTCCGGGCCTGTACTGGATCAAAGGCAAGCGGATCGGGGTGGGCGGTGTTACTGCAGCGTCGCACGCTAAGTTTATGGCAGATATGATGAATATGAAGATGTCGGGTCAGCTTGACGACCTTTAGTCTGATTTATTTACAAAAAGACGCCTGATCGCAGGAACATTTTGTTTTCTGAATACGTTCCCCCTGTAGACAACAGGGAGGTACGGTGTTGCCGCTATCACGCTTCAGCCCGTCCTTTGGAGATGGGAGCGCCGAAAAGACTGGGATCTTTGACGCGCATTCCGGCTCGATCCCCTATATAGCGGCCGACTCTGACACGCGGCAGGCCGCGCGTGTCGATGCGGTGATGCCGGTCGACCCGGCCAGTGCCAGTGCCAGCACCGATACTGATACCAGCCCGGCTGAGAACAGTCTTCGCTGGGCCGACCGCGAAAATCCCACCGTCCCCTACATCCCGGACGCCCATGCCAAACACCTGACGGCGTCGAAGCGCGGCGTCGTTTGTGACGCTTATGCCCGCCAAAGAGAGGCGCGCAACGTCACCATTTCGCCGCCAGATCGCATGCTCCATGCCCCGCAATTGAACCTGCGCGCGCGGCGGAGCCCCAAGGCCGAACGTGATGGCACCCCCCATCTGAAAATCCCGATCAACCGCTTTTAAGGAGAGACTGTATGAAATCTGAAACCTCAGACCACGGCACGCTGGAAACCTGGACACCCGAGGAAGTCCAAAAGGCGCAGGACGCCAAAACCATCGTCTTGATCGATATGCGCACCCCGGCGGAGTTCACGTTTGAACATATCCCCGGCGCGCTTTTGGCGCCGATGCACGCGTTTTCGCCGTCCAATATGCCCGGTCAGGGCGAAAAACAGATCGTGTTTCATTGCGGTTCCGGCGCGCGGTCGCGCAAGGTGGCCGAGATGTGCCTGAAGGCGGGGTTTGACAAGATCGCGCATATGGAGGGCGGTTTTGGGGCCTGGAAAGAGGCGGGGCTGGATTACAGCGGCACCGATATGAGCACCGGCGCCCCCAAGGGTATGCGGAAATCTTCCTGATCTCGACATAAAAACAGGCCGGGCATATCTGCCCGGCCTGCCGCTGGCCGCATCTCGTCTGGGTGAAAACAGATTGGGGGTTAGCTTTCCAACCAAACGAGCTGTGGCGCAAAACGGGGGCGGGTAAAGACGCGGGCGATCATCACCTCGTCTTGAAAGCCCAAATCGACTGGCCAATCGTAATTCAGATATGAATCGACCAGAATAAGTTGCTCGGCATGCACCATGACCGGCAGTTGATCCTGCGCATTGGCAAGATCGGCATCGGTCAGCGGCTGCGCATGGGCACCGCGCACCTGGCTCCACCGCACGGTATAGCCGCCGGTTGACGCATTATACGCCACCACCGACACCCGCAGCGTGTTCTCCGCATCCGGCGTGCCGGTGAGGAACGACAGAAGCTGCTTGGCGCTGTCGACGTATTCCGGCGTGATATAATCGGTCTCACGCGACAGCATATCGCCGATGGTAAAGGTCGCCTTGTCACCAAGGCTGTCTTTGCGGAAGGCATCATAGAACACCATCGTCGCAACGATTGTGGCCAGCAGGAAGGGCAGAAAGATCGCCCCCTCCACGTTTACGCTGCCACGGGCATCGCCAAGGAATTTACGCATATGCGTGGTGAGTTTGTTGAAATTTTTAACAATCATAGCGATTACCTCGGTTCCTGGACGAAGGACGTGGCGGCGATCAGCGAATAATCTCCGGCGCCGTCCTTTTGCACCGCTGCCGCGAACCATGTGATCGGGAAGATCGGTGAAATCTTGGCGCAGGCGCGCAGCACCATAAGTTCGTTGCTCTGGCCGGCCTCGAAGGCGCGCACCGGGGCCACCTCAAGCGAGGCATCGACACAATCGGCCGAGCCGGGCAGGGCATCCCAGTTGCGCGGATCGCGCTGGACCATTTCAAGCCGCAGGTTGGTGGCGCAATCCGACAAGATCACTGCACGCTCGCAGATCATCTCTTTGATCTCATCGTGTTGCGGCGCGCTGCCGGTGCCAAGCCGGATGGAACGGACAGTCTGATCCAGGCTGCGTTCGAGCATGGTGGCGCGGGCGGTATAGGCCCCCACCTCAAGCGAGGTCAGCAGGGTAAAGATCAGCAGCGGCATCCAGATGGCAAAGGATATGGTCTCGACCGATCCCGCCTCTTCGCGGGCAAACCGGCGCAGGGACTGGGTCATGCGGTTGGTCATTATGCGATAGGTCATTGGGTCAACCTCAGTTGGGTGATGGTGCGGGCGATGGATTTGAAGGCATCCGAGATTTCCACGCCGTTCACGTCAAAGTAGTGGGCGGGCGACGAGGCGCAGTTCTCCATCGCGTCCAGTCCTTGTTGCGGTGCCTCAAAGCCGACGGCAAACACCACGATCCCGGCGTCCTTGGCCTGGCCACAGATCGCCGCCAGACGGGTATCTGCGTGACCGGCCACAACGATGCCTTCATAGGCGTAATACTCGTCGGCGTAGTTGGAATACGGCAGCTGGCCATCCTGGTAGGGCGTGCGGAAGAACTTATATGCGCGGGCCCGGGTGCCCCAGCGGGCAAAGACATCGGCGTTTGACATCTGTTCGGCATTGCCGCCGCCATCGGGCGTGTTGCGGTACTTGTAGTTGAAGGAATAGTTCTCGTAGCGATCCCAGTACCAGATGTCGGCCACGGTGCCCGGCAGATCGAGGATCTTGGACGAGAAGCGGTCATTCGACGGGTTGGTGTCGCCGCGGTCATCGATCCAGATATCGGACAGGCCGGTCTGGTACTGCGGCTTGAGGTCATATTCAGTGGTATTGGCGCCGTCCGTCATCAACACGATGATCTTGAGCGTTTCAGGATCGGTAAGCGACACAGGCCGACCCGCAACCGCAGGGGCGACATGGCCATCGCTGATCATATCACTCACTAGGCTCTGCGCGCTCGGATCAAGCAGGGCAGCGCCCCATTTCATCCCGAGGTCAATCGCGGTGTTGCCACCGGCCCCCAGCGCATCAATGCTGGATTTCAGCGCTTCGGCGTCGTCACTGTGGACCACAATCGCGCCATAGGCATCATCCGGGCACCAGGGCTGCGAAATCGCGGTAGAGCTTTCGCTGGTGCTGGAGAGGTCGAAGTGGCTCAGCCGGTCAAGCTCGTTTGAACGGGAAATGCCCAGCGTGTCAAAGGCACTGTCGGGAAAGACCGCGCAGGCGGAGTAGTTGTGCTCGGCCGACAGGTTGAAATACTGCGACACGACAGGACCAAGGTTCACGGTGGCATTATAGCTCACAAGACTGACGGTGGTCAGGCTGGGCGCGCCCGCGGGCTGGATCACGGTATCAACAAATTCGCGGGCGGCGGCGCGCAGGTTCTGGATCTTGTTGTTCGATCCCATCGACCCGGAGCGGTCAAGCACCATCGAAATCTCGACGTTCGACATCATCTCGGTGGCTTCGCCGCTTGCGGGGGCCACCATCTCATTGATGCCGAGAATGCCAAGGAACAGCGGATCCGAGGTTTGCGACGCGGTGGCCGAAACGATGCGATAGTTCAACGCATCCTCGACGCTGGTGGTGCTCAGCGTGTCACCCATGCCGGATTTGACAAAGTAATCCTGAACCACAGCGGCAGGATCAAGTTCCTGCTCAAGATCGGCCGCGGCCAGAACAGCGCGGTCAAGCGTGGCCTGCAATTTGGCTCGCTTCATCTCATTCATCATGAGATCGACGCCAAATCCGCAGATTGCAATAATCCCGACGAAGATGATCATCGCCAGAATGGTAATGGTTCCGGTCTCTTCGGATCGGAACCGCCCTAGATCTGTCGCCACCCTGTCCTTGACGGACGGCAACGGACGAAACGTGTCCTTGGTCATTCGTTAATCCTCACTCTCAAAAGCCCGGACTTAACCTTTCGATCCCCTCCTATACCGGAGGCTATCGCAACAACCGGGCGGCCCTCGCGCAGCTATACTTATGCTCTTAAACCTCGGCCAAATTAAGGCAAGCTCCTGTAAAATAACGTATTTTTGTATCTCTACGGGCGCCAGTGGCCAGCGGCGCGGGCGATTGTCAGGCCAGTCGAAACAATTTGAGAAGATATTGGCAAAGATTGCGGCGTTAACCTTTCACCGGTGTCGGCGCGCGACACATTTGCCCGCGCGCCGCAGTACCCAGCCTGACGTGCGGCGCAAACAAAAGGGAGAAAGACCTCGCAAACCCGTACCTTACCGGCATAGGCTTGGCCTAAAAAACAGACAAAGTTGGCGAGTCGTACGCCAGAACCCATGGAGGAACCGCACATGCAGCCAGTCAATGAGCCGACATTCCGCGAGAGCGTTGATCTTATGTTCAACCGCGCCGTGGCGCTGATGGACCTGCCGCCGGGGCTCGAGGAAAAGATCCGCGTCTGCAACGCCACCTATACGGTGCGTTTCGGCGTGCGGCTGCGCGGGCGCATCCAGACCTTTGTCGGCTATCGATCGAACCACTCCGAACATATGGAGCCGGTCAAGGGCGGCATCCGCTACTCCAGCGCCGTCAATCAGGATGAGGTCGAGGCGCTTGCCGCGCTGATGACCTATAAGTGTGCGCTGGTCGAGGCGCCGTTTGGCGGATCGAAAGGCGGGCTCTGTATTGACCCGCGCCAATATGATGAACATGAGCTGGAGCTGATCACCCGCCGCTTTGCCTATGAACTGGCCAAGCGCGACCTGATCAATCCTTCGCAAAACGTGCCTGCGCCCGACATGGGCACCGGCGAGCGTGAGATGGCCTGGATTGCCGATCAATACGCGCGGATGAACACCACTGATATCAACGCGCGCGCGTGTGTGACCGGCAAACCGCTGAATGCCGGTGGCATCTCGGGGCGGGTCGAGGCGACGGGCCGGGGGGTGCAATACGCCCTGCGCGAGTTCTTTCGCGATCCGAAAGGCGTGGAAAAGGCCAATCTGTCGGGCCAGCTTGATGGCAAGCGGGTGATTGTGCAGGGCCTCGGCAACGTGGGCTATCACGCGGCCAAGTTCCTGTCGGAGGAAGACGGCTGTGTCGTCACCGGCATCATCGAACGCGATGGGGCGCTGTTTAGTGCCGACGGGCTTGATGTGGAGGCGGTGCACCAGTGGATCGCCAAACACGGCGGCGTCACCGGATTTCCCGACGCCGCGCATCATGCCGAGGGCGCAGGGGTGCTGGAGGAGGAATGCGATATCCTGATCCCCGCCGCGCTGGAAGGGGTGATCAACATGTCCAACGCCGCGCGGATCAAGGCGCCGCTGATCATCGAGGCCGCCAATGGCCCGGTGACTGCCGGGGCCGACGATGTGCTGCGCAAGAAGGGCGTGGTGATCATTCCCGACATGTATGCCAACGCTGGCGGTGTGACGGTGTCTTACTTCGAGTGGGTCAAGAACCTCAGCCACATTCGCTTTGGCCGGATGCAGCGCCGTCAGGAAGAGGCGCGCCATGAATTGATCGTGCGCGAGCTGGAACGGCTCGACCAGCATCTTGGCGGGGCGTGGTCGATGACGCCGGATTTCAAGGCCAAGTATCTGCGCGGCGCGGATGAGCTTGAACTGGTGCGCTCGGGCCTCGATGACACCATGCGCATTGCTTATCAGTCGATGCGCGATGTCTGGCATGAACGCGAGGATGTGACCGATCTGCGCACCGCCGCCTACCTTGTGGCGATAAACAAAGTGGCCTCAAGCTACCGCGCCAAGGGGCTCTGAGCGCATAGTCGCGTTAATAGAAAAGGCAAGGCCGGGCAGGGGGGATTGACCCCGCGCGCCCGGCCAGAACGGCTATTCTTTCGTATAAGCCTCTGACTATAAAGGGGAAATACCTATGCGTAATAGAGTCACCTGCCGTTAATTTTCCTTAATTCCTCGGTAAACACCCTTTTTTCGCCTAAATTGCGCCCCGACAGCGCAGCAATTCCCTCGCATTAATAAACATTACGCAGAAACCCGTTCTGTGTACGCAGAGGGAAGATTGATATGACAGGATTTACCAAGGAGACACGTACCAAGCTGCGTGATTTCTGGCAGGACGAAACAGGCAACGCGACCATCGTGTCGGTCTACATGAGCCTTGCCATCCTGTTGACCACCGGTGCCGCGATTGACGTGATGCGCTATGAGGCCGTGCGCACCAAGATGCAGCATGTGCTTGACCGCGCCGTTCTCGCCGCCGCCGACCTTGATCAGATGGGCGATCCGACCGCGGTGGCCAATGAATATGTCGCCAAGGCCGGTGTGGCCGGGGCGCTAACCAATGTAACCGTGCAGCAAGGCTCGAACTACCGCGAGGTTGCCGCGACCGGCGAGACCAACGTAGACACCTTCTTTATGCGTCTGGGTGGCATCAACACCTTGAATGCACCGGCGGCCAGCACCGCCGAGGAAAAGATCGCCAACGTCGAGATTTCTCTGGTGCTCGATATTTCCGGCTCGATGCGCTGGAACAGCCGGATGGAAAACCTCAAACCGGCGGCCAAGGCGTTCGTCGACAAGGTTCTGACCGATGAATCCAACGGGATCACCACCTTGAACGTGGTGCCCTATGCGGGCACGGTGAACCCCGGACCCGAGATGTATGAATACTTCCTTGGCATCCGTCAAAAGAACAAGGGCAACAACGGTTGGGGCAACGGCGATCAGGACGCGCCCGGCAACTCGCTGTGCAACAACAATGCTGAGAACGCCGAAGAAGGTGCCGCAGATCCGTCGTGTGGCGGTGGCACCTCGACCAGCGCGAGCGACTCCGACAATTCCGCTCAGGGCCACTTTGCCCCTTGGGACAGTGCGATCGACAATGTGGTGTTCTACTTCGATTACGACAAAGACGGTGAATACGACGACCGGTCCGACATTGCCCACAAGATCAAGGATTTCCCAAGCAGCGCGTCACGCGATGTGGATGACATGTTCAAGGGGGCCGTGGCCTACCTGATGAACGAAGACGGCGATTTGACCGACCCGTCGCAGTTCCTTGGCGCATCGATCCGCGGCAATAGTGGCCCAAGCCGGTACTTCCAGGTCAAGGGCAACCTCAATGGGCATGAATCCGACATGGGCCCAACCAAGAACAACGGAAAAATCCCCGGAAACACCTATAAATACAGCACCATCAACTACGTGGTTTGGGAAAGCTCTTACGTCAGCCCCAACCCAGAAGGGGTCGAGCAGGCACCGCCGAACGCCAATACCCCCGGCTCCTGTCTTGAGATTTACTCGAACGAGTTCTCGTCCATCGGCCTGCCGCAAACCCAGGATATGGTGCCGCACTTCCACCACTGGAGCATTGACCGCGAGGTGATGGACTGGGGCTGGTGCCCGGAGGATGACACCTCGATCCAGTATTACTCCAAGAACGCGACCAAGCTGAAAACTTTTATCGACAACATCCGGATGCACGATGGCACCGGCACCCAGAACGGCATGAAATATGCTCTGGCGCTGCTTGACCCTGCCACCAGTGACGCCGTGGGCCATATGATCGACGAAGGTTTGGTTGACCCGCAGTTCCGTGGCCGCCCGATTGCCTGGGAGGATCCCGAGACCGAAAAGTTCATCGTTCTGATGACCGATGGCAATGTCACCGACCAGTACCGCCCCAACGATCCCGACGCGACCAAGAACGGCGAAGTCGAGATGCTCAACCAGGAAACCGGCGCTGGCTATTACACCCAATCGGGCAAAGCCGACAACCTGCAAGACCTCTATGCCCAGTGCAATCTCGCCAAGCAAAACGGTGTCGTGATCTTTACCGTGGCCTTTGAAACCGGCGACAGTGCCGCCGAAGAGATGCGCACCTGCGCCTCCTCCGACAGTCACTTCTTCCGCACCCAGGGGATGGAAATCTCGGAAGTCTTCGACACCATCGCCCGTCAAATTAACAATCTGAGGCTGATCCAATGATCCGTACCCTGAAGAATTCGGTCGCCCGTTTCCGCAAGGACGAGACCGGCACAGCCACCATCGACTTTGTCATCGTCGTCTCGCTCTTTGCTATCTTTCTCGGGGCCAGCGTCGAACTTGGATATACCAACATCCGCCATGCCATGCTGGAACGCGGTGTCGATACCACGGTCCGCCAGATCCGGCTCTCTACGGGCAGTGTGCCCAGCTATGCCGAGTTGCGCACCGAGATCTGCAACAGCGCCGGTATCATCGCCAACTGCGAAGAGAACCTGCGGCTTGAGATGAAAGTGGTCGATCCGCGCGCCTTTGTGGCGATCCCGCCCGAGGCGGATTGCCAGAACGCCGAAGAGACGCCCCAACCGGTGCGTCAATTCCAAAGCGGCATCGACAACGACCTGATGCTGCTGCGGGCCTGCCTGACCTTCAAGCCGGTCTTTCCGACCACCGGCGTCGGCGGCGCCATGAAAAAAGATGACAAGGGTTACGTCTCCATCGCGTCGACGTCCGCCTTTGTCCAGGAACCGAGGTAACCGCTATGATCCTTAGAGCCTTCACCCACCTGCGCCAGTTCGCGCGTGACACCCGCGGCAATGCCTCGATCGAGATAGCGATCTTTGCGCCGCTCCTGATGTTCCTTCTGGCCGCGTCTTACGTGTATTATGACGCCTATCGCCAAAAGGCGATCAACACCAACGCCGCCTATACCATCTCGGATGCCTTCTCGCGCCAGACCGACGCCATCGATGATGTCTATATGACCGGGATGCACGATCTGCTCGAGTTTCTGACCCACGCCGATACCGAAACCGGCCTGCGTGTGACTGTGGTGCGCTGGGATGCGACCGACGGGCAGTATCACCCCGACTGGTCGGAATCGCGTGGCCCGCTTTATCCGCTGACCGAACGCGATCTGAACACCGCGCTGGTCGACAACCTGCCGACACTGCTGAACAATGAGCGGGTGATCGTGGTCGAGACATCGTCGATCTATGAGCCGCCCTACAACATTCCCGGCATCGCCTCGCAAGAGCTGTACAACTTTGCCTTCACCCGCCCGCGCTTTGCGCCAAAGCTGGTGTGGAGCAATCTGTAACGAGTGGATGTGTTGATCTAAAAGGGCGGCCTCTCGGGGCCGCCCTTCGCCGCTGTGGCGCTGTGATCAGCGCAGATATGTGTCGAAATGGGCGATGGTCCGCTCCCACGCCAGCTCGGCCGCCGCTTCATCGTATCGCGGGGTCGAGTCGTTGTGAAAGCCGTGGTTCACGCCCTCATAGATATGCGCCTCAAAGGTCTTGCCATGCTCTTTGAGCGCGGCCTCATAGGCGGGCCAGCCCTCGTTGATCCGTGTGTCGAGCTCGCCGTATTGCAAAAGCAGCGGCGCTTGGATCTTGGGCACATCCTCGGCGCTGGCTTGGCGTCCGTAGAACGGCACCGATGCGCCGAGCTCGGGATAGGCCACCGCCAGCGCATTGCATACGCCGCCGCCATAACAAAAGCCGACGCAGCCGACCTTGCCCGTGGTCATATCGCTCGCCGCCATGAATTCGTAGGCGGCAAAGAAATCGTTCATCAGCTTCACGCCATCGACCGTTTGCTGCAACGCGCGCCCCTCGGCATCGTTGCCGGGATACCCCCCGACCGAGGATAGCCCGTCTGGTGCCAGCGCAATAAAGCCGGCCTTGGCCACCCGCCGCGCCACGTCTTCGATATAGGGGTTCAGCCCGCGGTTTTCGTGGATGACCACAACGGCGGGCACGGGGCCTTCGACGCCAGTGGGTTTGACAAGGTAGCCGCGCACCTCTCCATGCCCATTGGGCGAAGGATAGGTGATGTATTCCGGCAGGATGTCGGGATCGGTAAACTTCACCTGCTCGGCAATGGCATAATCCGGGCTGAGCATGTTGAGCAGCACCCCAGCGGTTAACCCGCCAATGGCAAACTTACCGGCGCGGTCCAGAAACTCGCGCTTGGTGATTTTGCCGTGGGCATAGAAGTCGTAAAGGTCGAGCAATTCCTGATCAAAATCTTTGGCCGTCATGCGGGGTTGCGGGGCAATCTCGTTCATTGGCTGGTCCTCGTGAAAAACGACAGGCCGGAAAATGCGCCTGCCAACGGGCAGAGGATACGCGGCAACGCTGGGTTGCACAGGGTGAATGATGCGGTCTGCGGCTGTGGGCCCGTCACATTGCCGCGAGCAGCAGGGGGGGGCGGGGGCCAGGCACCGTGGGCAAGGCCGCGAACCGTCATTGGACGGATGGCGCTGGGCGGGCTACATAAAAGAACGGGCCAGCGGCACTTTGATGGCCAAACTCATGTCCGAAAGCCAAAGCATCACCGTGCAGACAACATTTTCCATCGCCACGCAGGGCCCCGGTCTTTACGAATTCACCCGAGAGGTCGAGGCTTGGGTGCAAGAGATTGAGCCGCGCACCGCGCTGTTGACGCTGCTGATCCGCCACACCTCGGCCAGCCTGCTGATCCAGGAAAACGCCGACCCCGAGGTGCAAGCCGACCTGCGCGAATATTTCCACCGGTTGGTGCCGCCCGCCGACGATCCCGCGATGGGGTTTGTCACGCACACCTATGAAGGGGTCGATGACATGCCGGCCCACATCAAGGCGGCGCTGCTGCCGGTGTCGCTGTCGATCCCGGTGATCAATGGCCGCTTGCGGCTTGGCACTTGGCAGGGGCTCTACGTGTTCGAGCATCGCCATGCGCCACATGAACGGCAGGTGGCGGCGCATCTGTCCTGATCCGCCGTTGCTAATTTCTGTCCAAGGTTTTGGCGCAATCTTCAGACCGGAACAGGCGAAAACCGGGGGCAGGTTTACCGTACTTGTTGAAAAGTCTGAATTTGCTACCCTTGTGCGGCAGCCTTCCGAATGATCGCGAGTCGCACCATGACAGACATGTCTCCCAGCTCTAGCCACAGACCGTATTGGGCCATCGCCTTGGCCGGAGTGGTGGCCGTGGGCGGTGCCTTTGCGGTTTATTCCACGCGCGGCGATGCCGAGGATGTCAGCTGCCTTGCCCGCGACGAGACCTCCGAGATCTGCCGCTTTGTCGGTGGGCCGCTCGAGGTGCAGGGCGCGCCGGTGTTTGTTTCCGACCGGCCGCAAGCGCTGTTTCCCACCCGCGCCGAGCTTTCGTTTATCGATGCGCGCGGCGAGACCTGGATCGCCCCGGCCAAAACCCTGACCGACGGCGCCTCGATCCCGGCGATCTTTTCGGCGCTGATGGGCGATAGGCAAAGCCGCGAATACCTGTTGGCGGCCGCCCTGCACGACGCCTATTGCGGCATCGGCAACGAGGAAATCGCGACCTATCACACCCGCCCTTGGCCCGATGTGCACCGCATGTTTTACGAGGCGCTTTTGGTCAATGGCACCTCGCCCAAGAAGGCGCGGGTGATGTATGCGGCGGTCTATCTCGGCGGTCCCCGCTGGGACGATCCTGCGCGGACGTTGGAAGCTGTCAGCGAGGTGGTTCTGGCGCAGGAAATGATCTGGTGCCTGACGTGGATTGACGCGGTGGACCCCAGCCTTGAGCAGATCGAAGCCTGGATGCAAAAGCGCGAGGCCGCCCTGCGCGCCGGCACCCAGAGCGAACCGGACTGGGACGCTCTGCTCGCAGACCGCGCCTGACCACGGGGCCAAGCGCCCGTTCAACATCTTTATCTATCTCGTGTGACCTGCGCCAGCGCGGTGCGTTTCCGAATCTGTCGGGGCGGCTGGGGTATGCGTGAATTTGCGCCGTACTATGGATATGTAAAAGTTAAAATTGTCCTATAAATCATCGCATTACAAAAAGATTGATTTAAAATCAAAAACCTGTAACCTCCTTGAAAAGCCACACCAAACTTGGAGACTGATCAAGATGCGCAAACCTGGACGCCACTTCCTTCAAATCCCCGGACCCAGCACCGTGCCGGACCGTATTCAGCGCGCGATTGATTTCCCGGTGATGGACCATCGCAGCCCGGAATTTGGCGAACTCGGCCTGCGGGCGCTGGGCGGGATCAAGTCGATCTTTGGCACTGCGGGCGACGTGATCATCTATCCGGCGTCGGGCACCGGGGCGTGGGAGGCCGCGCTGGTCAACACCCTGTCGGCGGGCGGCAGGGTACTGATGTGCGAAACCGGGCACTTCGCGTGGCTCTGGCAGCGGTTGGCCCACCGGCTGGGTCTGGTGGCGGATCTGATCGAAACCGACTGGCGGCAGGGGGCGGATGTCGGCGCGATCGAAGCCCGCCTGCGCGCCGACACCGCGCATGAAATCAAGGCGGTCTGCGTGGTTCATAACGAAACCTCGACGGGCTGCACATCCGACATCGCAGCGGTGCGCGCGGCGATGGATGCCGCTGGGCACCCGGCGCTGCTGATGGTCGATACGATTTCCTCGCTGGGGTCGGTGCCATTTCAGCATGATGCCTGGGGGGTGGACGTGGCTGTCGGCGGCTCGCAAAAGGGCTTGATGCTGCCGCCGGGGCTGTCGTTCAACGCGGTGAACGAGAAGGCAAAAGCCGCGTCAGAGACCGCAAATCTGCCGCGCTCGTTCTGGGATTGGGGCGAAATGATAGCTGCCAACAAAACCGGCTATTTCCCGTATACCCCCGCCACCAACATGCTTTACGGGCTGGTTGCGGCGGTGGATATGCTGCACGAAGAGGGGCTGGATGCGGTGTTCGCCCGCCACCAGCGCCACGGCGAGGCCACCCGCCGCGCCGTTGCGGCTTGGGGGCTTGAGGTGTTGTGCCGGGTGCCGGATCATGCCTCGCCGGTGCTGACGGCGGTGATGATGCCCGAGGGGCACTCTGCCGACGCGCTGCGCCGGATCATCCACACCGAGTTCAACATGTCGCTCGGCAATGGCCTTGGGCAGTTGCAGGACCGGGTGTTCCGCATCGGGCACCTTGGCGATTTCAACGATCTGATGCTGGCGGGCACCTTGTCGGGCATCGAAATGGGACTGGTCCGCGCCGGTGTGCCGCACCGCAAAGGCGGGGTGCAGGCGGCGCTGGAGTATCTCGCCGAGCGTCCCGAAACGGCCCAAACTAGCGCGCATAATTCCGGGCAGGCTGCCTGAAACACTACCTCCCTGAGACTTGGCCGGGCCTCGCGTCCGGCCTCTTTTCAGATTGGACCTTTTTTCAGATCGGGCATTTTCTCAGACGGCCGAACTCACTGCGCCGCCGTCTGATCGCTGTCCTTTTCCCACAGCGCCACCAGCCGACAGGCTTCGTTTCCGGCGCGCTCAAGATGCACCTGCCAGATGTCGCGCGCCTTGGCACCATCGCCGTCGCGCAGCGCCTGCATCAACTGTTCATGATCGCCCATCGACAGGTCGCGATGCCCGGCGGTGCCCATCGACAAAAACCGCGCCCGCTCGACATGAAAGGCCAGACTGGTGCGCACACGGGTCAGATCGGGGTTCTTGGCGGCCTCAACCACCATATTGTGAATTTCCAGATTGAGGTCGAAATAGGTTTGCAGATCCTTGGCTTCATAGCTTTCGTGCATCAGGCGATGGGCCTCTTCCATCGCCTGCAATTCCTCGGCGGTGATCCGTGTCGCGGCCAGTTCGGCGGCCAAGGCTTCGAGCCGCGAAATCACCTCGAACAGGCTGCGCGTGCCCTCGACCGTAAAGGCCGTGACCCGCGCGCCGCGATTGGCCATCAGCTCGACAAGGTTCTCCTTGCCCAACACCTTGAGCGCCTCGCGCATCGGTGTCAGCGACACATCAAGGTCTTCGGCCAGCTCGGCCACCTTGATCTTTTCGCCCGGCGCAAGCTTGCCAGTGACGATCATATGGCGGATCTCTTCGGCCACTTGTTCGTGCAGCGGCGCGCGGCTGATCACAACCTTGCCGCGATTGTTCACCCGTCTGCGCGGATGGTCCGATCTGCGAGTCTTCATCTTGTTCCTCCCGGGGTCCGGCACGCCGGTCACTTGTTAAAAACCGGTTTGCCCTCGTCAGATCCCGCTTGCGGGAGGGTGCCCCAAGATTTAAATTTAATTTATTCATATCAACAAGAAAGAAATAAATAAATGCAAAATACCACATCCGGCGCGACGATATCGGCTTTGGCGTCTTCCTTGATCGGCGCGCGCCGCGCTGGTGTGGCTTTGGCCGCCGAGGCGCTGCCTGCGTGCGATCCTAAGATTGCAGAGGCCTTCGCTGTTCAGGCCGAGGTTGTCGCGGCCATCGGTCCGGTGGGCGGGTTCAAAGTGGCCAATAAACCCGGCGCGGATAAGATCATGGCCCCGATTTTTGCCGCCGACATTCTGACCTCGCCCGCCACGCTGACAGTGCCGGCAGGTGAGGAGATCGGGATCGAGCTTGAGCTTGCGTTCCGCATCGACGCGCTTTTGCCGGGGCCGGAGGTTGCGAACCGACGTCAGGCGATTGCCGATTGTCTGTCGCTGGTGCCGGTGATCGAAATCGTGCGCACGCGGCTGCCGGCAGAGGTCTCGCCGATGCTGAAACTGGCGGACAATCAGATCAACGGCGGGCTGGTGGTTGGCGCGCCGGTGAAAGACTGGCAGGCGCTGCCGGTGACACAGGTGTCGGCGCATCTGGCCGAGGGCGATACCGTGTTGCTGAGCGGCGCGGCGCAGGTGCCGGGCGGCGATGCGTTTGAGAATTTCCTCGCGCTTGAAGAGATGATTGGCAGCCATTGCGGTGGGTTACAGGTGGGGCAGGTGGTGATCACCGGATCGTTGAACGGGCTGCCGTATGTGCAGGCCGAGACCGACATCCGCGGGCGGATCGACGGTCTCGGCGCGGTGTCACTTGACCTCAGGATCAGCTGACGTTTCGGCGAGGGCAGGCCAGCGCCAGCCTTCGCCACGCTCCGCCACTTGAGCGGCAAGCGCGATCAGACGGGATTCACCGCCGAGATCGCCAATCAATTGGCAGCCGATCGGCAGGCCCGCCGGGTCAGTTCCCGCAGGCACTGCCAAACCGGGATGACCGGCGGCATTGACCCACCCGGTATAGATCGCATGGCCACGCGGCCCGACCGGCTGGCCATCAATCTGGTCGGGGTGGCTGACCTCGGCGGGCCAGGGCTGCGCGGCGGCGGTGGGCATCAAGATCACGTCCCAGTCGCCAAACAGCCGCGAGGTTTCGACCCGCAGTCGTTGCACCGCTGTAATCGCGGCGAACAGATCACGGGCCGGAACAGCATCACCCGCGTCGGCCATCGCGAGGTATTGCGGCGCGGCCTTGGATTGCATCGCAGGCACCGAGGCGCGGATCTGCGCCAGACCGACCTGCGCGAAACTGCCCCAGAAGGCGCTGACCTCGTCGAGGTTGAGGGGCAGTGGCCCTTCACAGACCTCATGCCCGAGGTCCGACAATCGCCGGGCAAGGGCGCGGTGGGCGGCGGTGATCGCGGGGTCGCAGGGATTGTCATCCAACAGCGGCACCGAGAGGATGCGCAAGCGGTCAGGCGCCGGGCCAGCCAAGGGGCGGCAGCGCGACACCGGGTCGGCGCGGTCCGGCCCGGCGAGCACGCTGTGCAGTATCTCCAGGTCGCCAATGTCGCGGGCAAAGCTGCCAAGCACCTCAAAATCCATCAGGATTTGCGGCAACCCGCCGCCGCGCGCGATGCAGCCGATCGAGGGCTTCAACCCATACAGCCCGGTGTGGCCCGCCGGGCGCCGGGTAGAGCCGCCGCCATCGGTGCCAATCGCCAGCGTCGCCAGCCCCGCCGCCACCGCCGCGACCGAGCCGCCCGACGAACCGCCCGGCGTCAGCGCAATATCCCACGGGTTGCGGGTTACGCCAAAGCGGGCGTTGGCGGTATAGCCTTCGACGGCGAACTCCGGCGTGTTGGTCTTGCCAACAATCAGCGCCCCGGCGGCGCGCAACCGCGCCACCGGCAGCTCATCCGCCTCGGCCACATCGTCGAACGTATGCCCGCCCCAAGTGGTGCGCAGCCCGGCGACATGAAGGTTGTCCTTGACCGCCACCGGCACGCCATCCAGCGGCGACAGCGGTGCCCCGGCCTGCCAGCGCTTGCGTGACGCCTCGGCCTGCGCAGGCAGATCCTCGGCCAGCGCGACATAGGCGTTGATTTCAGGATTGAGCGCTTTAATCCGCGCCTCAAGTTCTGCAATCACCGCCACCGGATCGGCGCGGCCAGTGCGGTAGGCGGCCGCAAGTTCGGCCGCCGTCAGTTTCCAATAGTCGCTCATTGCCTAGCGCCCGCTCATGGTTTCGGGCAACCATGTCACGATGTCGGGCACAAAGATCAGCAGGATGGTAAAGGCCACCATGATCAGCGCATAGGGGATCGCCCCGAGCACCACATCGCGGAACGGCCCGCCATCGGTGCGCACGCCCTGCACGACATACAGGTTCATCCCCACCGGCGGCGTGATCATCCCCAGCTCGCACATCAGCACGATAAAGATCCCAAACCAGATCGGATCAATGCCGACCGCGGTGACAATCGGCAGCGCCACCGGGATGGTCAGCACCTGCATCGACAGCACGTCCATGAACATGCCAAGGAACAGGTAGAACACGATCAACGCCATCAACAGCGCCCAAGGCGACAGTCCGAAGGAGGCGACCCACTGGGTCATCGTCTGGGCAATGCCGCCCAGAGCCAGCGTCACGTTCAACATGAAAGCGGCGGTGATGATCAGCAGGATCATGCCCGTGGTCTTGGCGGTCTGACGGAAGCAATTGTCAAAGAACTCAACGCTCAGCTTGCCCTCGCGCGCGGCAAAGGCCAGCGCCACGACAACGCCCAAAGCGGCGGATTCCGTGGGCGTCGCGATGCCGAAATAGATCGACCCCATGACGACGGCAAAGATGATCGCGGGCGGGATAAGATGCTTGAGCGCGGCGATCTTCTCGGCCAGCGGCACGCGGGGTTCTTCGCCCTGTGTGGTGGCCGGGATGAAATAGGACTCTGCCGCGATATAGACCATGAACAGCAGCGTCAGCGTGATCCCCGGAATGATCCCGGCGATGAACAATTGGCCGATGGATTCATTGGCCAGCGAGCCGTAAATCAGCAGGTTGACCGAGGGCGGAATGAGAATGCCCAGCGTGCCGCCTGCGGCCAGCGAACCGAGCGCCTGCCGCGCGCCATAACCGCGTGCCTTGAGGTTGGGCAGCGCTACTGTGCCGACTGTCGCCGCCGTCGCAACCGACGAGCCAGAGGTGGCGGCAAACAGCGAACAACAGCCGATGTTGGTGTGTAACAGCCCCCCCGGCAACCGGTTGAGCCAGATCGCTAACGCGCCATACATCCGGTCGGCAATGCCACTGCGCAACAGCAGTTCGCCAAGCAGGATAAACAGCGGCACGGCAGTGAGGATATTCTCGTTCTGCACCCCCCAGATCACCGGACCCATCGAATTGAGCAGCGGCCAGCCATAGAGCAGCACGCCGCCCAAGACCCCCAGAACCACCATGATAACGGCAATCGGGAACGACATGAGCAACAGCCCCATCATCCCGAAAAAGCCTATGAAAACCGAACCCACACCCATGAGAACCTCCCGTTATGCGGGGCATCCCCCCGCAAGAATTGACTGTAAAAGAGCCGGTTATCGGCGCTCCAGATCGCTCATTTCTTCTTTCAGTTCCTCGATCGCGCCCTTGGGCTGGAACTCGGCGCTGACCCGGTCGAGCTGGCCGTTGATCACAAACACCGTGGCGCGGATGGCGAGGTAAATCGCGGTCAGCGAGAACAGGCTCAGCGCGCCGTACCAGGCGGCCTGCGGCCAGATCAGCGGCGTGGCCCAAGGCGTTGGCGCGGTCGAGCCATAGGCGAGGGTATCGACGATCACGATGCGCCCGACATAGAGGATGAACAGGCCCAGCCCGGCAATCGAGACGATGGACAGCCAGTCCATGATCGCCTGCAACCGCGCCGGAAACCGCGCGTGCAGCACATCAATGCGGATGTGGGCGCGGTCGATCAACGCCACCACAAATGCAAGGCTGGAGCCGACGGCAAGCACATAGCCGCCCATCTCATCCGCGCCTTCAAAGGAAAAGTTGAACATCTTGCGCGCGACCGTTTCGATCGAGACAAAGATCGACAGACCCAGAAGGGCGGCGCCAAACAGGCGGGCGGCAAAGGTGGCAAGATATTCCATGGAGAGCCCTCCGGCGAGCGTGTGGCTTGCATGCAGGGTGGACGGGGCCTGAGCGGCCCCGTTCGTTGTCTGGTCGGTCATTGGGTCATCGCGCCGTCGATGGCCGACTTCCAATCCGCCGAACAGGTGGCGTTCTGCTTGTCACAAACCTCGGCCCAGGTCGGGAAGGAAATCTCACTCACCGCGTTGCCGATGATGTCTTTGTCGGCGTCGGTGATTTCGACCAGCTTGAGGTCATATTTCTTGACCGTCTCACAGGGGTCTTCGCCGATGTTACAGCGCACCGCGTCGTCAAACAGCTCTTCGGAATAGGTCCAGATGTCTTCGACCAGCGTGTCGAACCCGGCTTCCAGCTTGGCCTGATCGTCGGCCGACATCTTGTTCCAGGTGTCGAGGTTGATGCCATAGCCATTCAGCGCCAGTTGGAACGCGACGGGGAGCATGTAGTTGGTGACTTCCGGCCAGCCAGCCGAGTTGGCCGAAGACGGCCCAGTGATGGCGCAATCAACCACGCCGCGGGCGAGCGACTGGTGCACATCAGGGAAGCCAATCGGCACCGGTGTGCCGCCCACCGACGAAACGAAATTGGCAAGGTTCTGGTCATAGACCCGGACCTTTTTGCCCTTCAGGTCAGACAGTTGCGCAATCTCGGGTTCGCAGAACAGCACCTGCGGGCCAAACGGCCAGACGCCCAGCAGCTTGGTGTTGAACTTGGCCTGCAACTGTTCGTCGACCTTGCCTTCGAACGCGGCTACCGTCTTGCGACCGGTGTCATAATCGGGGTTCAACCCGACGAGATCGAGGCCCAGAATGGTTGGCTCATCGCGCGACACCTGGCTCATCCGCAGGGACACGATGTCAAACAGACCGGCCTTGAGGATACGCAGCTGTTCGGTGTCTTTGATGCCGGTCACGTCGAGCGGTTTATAGTCAACCGTGGCGTCGATGCCGGTCTTTTCGGCGAAGTTTTCAAAGAACGGCTGTTCGACGTTTTTCTGGATCAGGCCCGTCGCAACCGGTTGGCCCAGCGCCTTAAGTTGCATGGTTTCGGCCTGTGCTGTCGCTGTGGCGGCGATCAGCGCCGAGACGGCAAGCGTCATGAGGGATTTCATTGGTGGTCTCCTTGTTGGGATGGAAAAGGGCGCGTTGGCCCGCGTTATGCCGTGAGTGGCGGGGGTGAACTGTGGGCTGTGCCGTTTGCTGTACGGGGCAGGGCGCAGCGAAAGATTTGGCCCCAGTCGGCCAGCGGCGCGGTGTCAAAACCGGCCAGGCGCAGGGCGTGCCAAAGGGTGACGGAAATGCTGTCGAGCACCGGAATGCCGGTGTCCCGCTCGATGTCGGGCGCCACGCGGGGGCCGTCGAAATTGGTGCAATAAACCGCAATCGCTTGCGGCCCGGCGGTGGCCACCGCGCGGATCAGATCGCCAACCTCGGCCTCGCTGTATTGCGCGAAGGAAAAGTTGCCGGGGTCCTGCAGGTGACGCTCGGCCTGACAGGTAAAACCCAGCGCGGCGAAGTTGTGGATGATCGCGGTCTGCACCTCGTCAAGATAGGGCGTGGCAAGGCCATAGGTCGTGGCCCCAAGGGCGCGAAACGCGGCCAACGTTGCCAGCGTCGAGGTGGTGGCGGGCACGCCGGTCTGTTCGGTGATGGCGCGGCAAAGCCGTTCGTCATTGTCGGCACCAAGCCAGCCGCCAGAGGTGCCGCCCCAGGCGATCACATCGCATTTGGCATCCGCGAGCAGATCGGCGGCGGCAAGCTGCGGCGCAAAGCTGAACTGGCCAAGCGCCTCATCGCTCATCGCAATCTGCGTCACCCGGAAGCGGGCGAAATGGGCGCTGACCTCTGGCACCGCGTTCAAAAGCTCGGCGGTGCGCGGCTCCATGATGGTGTTCGATGACGGCGTGAGCAGGCCGATGCGAAGGGGGAACGTCATGGTCAAACTCCTGAACTCGATTGACCAAAGCCTGTGTGAGGCGGAAGAAAATATCAAATAAAAAATTTAATTTGTTATAACACTATGTTTATAAATTGTAATTGTAAGGTAATAGGCGGTTTGTTCAATTCTTGGGCGGCCGGCGAACTTATTTTGGGGGCCGCACTCAAACCCACGTCGGCAGTACGATTCGACATTGGGAATCACGCACCGGCGCGCAGGATTTTCACGGGGACGAGTGGGGGTGCCGCACCCGACCGGTGCCAAGAGATCCGCCGTTTCTTCTCTGGAGTGGTTTAGGTGTAATATAATAAAACTGATATTAAACCGTATGTTACATAGTTTATAATTTTTTATAAAAAATAATCTTGATTTTGAGGCCGCGCGCCAACACCCTAGGCCGTGTTGAAATCAAGGCAGCACCGGGCGGTGCCGAATGCACCCAACCACCGCTGCTCCCCCAGACAGGAGACCCCCGATGAAACCGATTTTCGCTCTGTTCGGCGCAGCCGCGCTGACCCTGACCGTTGCCGCCCCGGCGCTGGCCGAATCTCTGAGACTGGCCGGCAACTTCCCGGTCGAGCATTCCAGCTCGCTTGCGATGGAGCGGTTTGCGGCTGCGGTGGCAGAGCAAACCGGCGGCGACCTTACCGTGCAGACCTTTCCGGCGATGCAGCTGGGCGGGGCCAAGGAGAACGTCGATCAGGTCCGCTCGGGCGTGGTTTTCGGCACGTGGATCGGCTCGGCCTATCTGTCGCGCACGGTGCCCGAGCTTGAGGCGGTGTCGCTGCCCTTTGCCTATCCCGACCGCGAAACCGCCTTTCGCGTGATCGACGGCAAGGCCGGAAAGATGCTGGAAGACAAGCTGGCAGAGCGCGGATTTGTGGCGCTTGGCTGGATGGAACTGGGGTCGCGCAACGTGACCAACAGCGTGCGCGCCATTGAAACGGTTGAGGATTTCGAAGGGCTCAAGGTCCGTCTGCAACCCAACGAGACCCACCTTGCCACCTTCCGCGCGATCGGGGCCAACCCGGTGTCGATGGGCATTTCCGAGGTGTATTCGGCGCTGCAACAAGGCGTGCTCGACGGGCAGGAAAACCCATTTTCGATCATCGCGTCGCGCAATTTCAACGAGGTGCAGGGACATCTGTCCGACAGCGGCCACTTCTTTGATTACATCGTGCTGGTGGCCAACAAACGCAAATTTGACGGTCTGAGCGAAGACCAACAGCAGGCCGTGCGCGCCGCCGCCGCCGAGGCGATTGCCTGGCAGCGTGAGACAGCGGCGACCGAGGACACCGCCTCGCGCGATGCGCTGGTCAAGGCGGGCATGACCTTTACGCCGCTCAGTGCCGAAACCCGCGCTACACTGCGCGCGCGCAGCCAGCCGGTGATCGGCGAGCTTAAGGATCGGATCGGTGCCGAGCTGATCGACCTCGTTCTAAGCGAAGCCGCCGCGAAATGATGGCTGCGGCACAGATGGACGGACCTCTGAAAGGAGGTCCGGCCCTCGCGCGGGCACGCGACTGGCTGGCCCGGTTAGACCACGCAACGGGCTTTGCGGTGATCGGCGCAATGGCGGTGATGACCGGTCTGGTGGTGAGCCAAGTGGTGGCGCGCTACGCCTTTTCCAGCGCCATCGACTGGGCGGAAGAGGTGGCGCGGCTGGCCTTTGTCTGGGCGATGTTTCTGGCCATTCCGCATGGCATTCGCCGTGGCGTGCATGTCGGGATCGATGCGCTGGTGGTCAAGTTTTCCGAGCGGGTGCAAGAGGCTCTGTTCCGGCTGTCGGCGGCGCTGGCGGCGGTGCTGATGCTGGTGATCTTTCGCTTTGCTTTCGAGGTCGCGGCCTACACCTGGCCCGAGATGATGCCGACCCTGCCGGTGACGGCGGCGGTCTATTACATCGCCGTCCTTTTGGCCGCTGTGCACTCAGTTTTGCACCTGATGCTGCTGGCCTGGGGCGGACGAAACACCTGGCCCGAGGAGGCGGCACCATGACCCTGATCACTGTCCTTGTTTTCTTTACGCTGGCGCTGCTTGGCATGCCTTTGGCCTTTGCGCTCGGGCTGGCCTCGCTGGGCGGATTGCTGGCGGGGGGTATCGAGCTGAGCGTGATACCGCAGCGCATGATGCACGCGGTCGACAGCTTTCCCCTGATGGCGATTCCGCTGTTCATGCTGGCGGGCGAGCTGATGGTGCGTGCCGGGATCATGGCGCGGATGATCCACTTCGCCAATGCTTTGGTGGGCCGGGTGCATGGCGGGCTGGCGCATGTTGCCATCGTGTCTGGCATGATGCTGGCGGCGGTGTCCGGTGCGGCGGTGGCCTCGGCCTCGGCGCTGGGGTCGACCCTCGTTCCGGCGATGCGCAAGACCTATGACGACGGCTATTCCAGCGCTGTTGTCGCCTCGGCGGCCAACCTTGGCGCGATCATTCCGCCGTCGAACGCGATGATTGTCTATGCGCTGATGGCGGGCTCTGCGGTCTCGGTGGGCGGGCTGTTCATGGCCGGCGTTATCCCCGGCATCCTGCTGACGCTGGGCTTTATGGCGGTGGCCTCGCTGATCTCGGTGCGGCGCGGGTTCAAGCTTTCGGGCGCGCAGTTTTCCGCCCGCACCGCCGCGATTGAGGCTTGGCGCGCACTGCCGGTGCTGGCGATGCCGGTCGTGGTTGTTGGCGGGATCGTTGGCGGGGTGTTCACCCCCACCGAAGGCGCCGGGATTGCCGTGGCTTACGCTGTGATCGTCGGCTTCTGGGTGACGCGAGAACTCAAACTCTCAGACCTCGCCCCGGCGCTGTTTCAGGCCGCCATCGGTGCGGCGATGGTCGGCGCGCTGATCGCCTTTGCGGCAGGGGTGACGTTCTTGTTCACCATCGACATGGTGCCCGCCGCGATGGCCGACTTCCTGCGCGGTGTGAGCGACAATCCGACCGTGTTCCTGTTGCTGGTGATGTCGTTCCTGATTGTTGTCGGAATGTTCATCGAATCCAACGCCGCCTACATCATGCTGGTGCCGCTGTTTGCACCGGTCGCGGGCACCTTTGGCATCGATCCGTTGCTGTTTGGCTTTCTGTTCGTGTTCAACCTTGTGATCGGAATGATGACCCCGCCGGTGGGCGTGGTGCTCTTTGTCATGAGCGGGATCACACGGGTCAAGATGGCGGAACTGATCCGCAACGTCTGGCCTTATGTGGCGGTGCAATACGCCGTGCTGATCCTCTGCCTGATCTTCCCCGGAATCGTGACCTGGCTGCCGCGCGCGCTGGGGTATTGATCGAAAGACGAGTGAAACTTATGAAAATACTTCTCATCAATCCCAACACCACCGAGGCGTTGACCAAGCTTCTGACCGACGCGGCGCGCTCGGTTCTGCCGCCCGACGCCACGCTAGATAGCGTTACGGCGCCGGTCGGGGTGCCCTATATTTCGACCCGGACCGAGGCGATGGTGGGCGGCATGTCGGTGCTGGAAATCCTGGCCGAGCATCATGGCAATTACGACGCCGCCATCGTTGCCGCCTTTGGCGATCCGGGCATCGGCGCCGCCCGCGAATTGTATGACATTCCGGTGGTCGGGCTGGCCGAGGCCGGGATGCTCACCGCCTGTATGCTGGGCGGTCGGTTCTCGATTGTGACCTTCGCGCAGGCGTTGGGGCCGTGGTACCGTGAATGTGTCGATTGGCATGGGCTCGGCGGGCGTTGCGCCAGCATTCGGATGCTCGACGGCAGCTTTAAATCGATCTCGGATGTGCAGGGCGAAAAGGCCGATCTGCTAGTGGATCTGGCGCTGCGTGCGATTGATCAGGACGGGGCCGACGTGATCGTTCTGGCCGGCGCGCCACTGTCGGGGCTGGCCCCATTGGTGCGCGACAGGATCCCGGTGCCGGTGGTCGATTGTGCGCAAGCGGCGCTGCGTCAGGCCGCGACGCTCGCGGCGTTGCGTCCGATTGGGGCGCGCCGGGGCAGCTTTGCCCGGCCTGCTGCGAAATCCTCGGTTGGGTTGACCACGGCGCTTGCCGCCCGGATCGCCCACAAAGACTGTGCCTGACAGGAGCGTTGCCATGACCACGGCCACCCGACATGCGCCTTTGGGCGAGAGCGAAACGACCCGGCTCACCCGCGCCCATCTGCATGAACGGGTGGCCGCCGAACTGCGCGACCGGATCATCACCGGCGCTGTGGCACCCGGTGAAAAGCTGGCCGTCACGGCGCTGGCGGCGGAAATCGGCGTGTCGCTGACGCCGCTGCGCGAGGCGCTGAAACTGCTGGCGACCGAGGGGTTGGTCGATCTTACCCCCAATCGCGGGGCCTCGGCCAGCCGCGTCACGGTTGACCAAACCCGCGCGCTGTTCGAGGTGATCGCCGGGACCGAGGCGCTGGCGGCGGAGCTGGCCTGCAAGCGGATGACCGAGCCCGACTTGGCCGAGTTGCACGCGTTGCACACTCAGATGTGTGCTGTGGCCGGGGCGGCGGATGTCGGGCAATACTTTGATCTCAACCGCCGCATTCATGACCGGATCGTTGATTTCGCCCGCAATCCTATCCTCAGCGACCAGCGTGACCGATTGGCGCAACAGGCGGAAAGGGTGCGCTTTATCGCGCTCAACAAAGAGGCCCGGCGCGAGGCGGCCTTGCAGGAACATCTTGACCTGATGGCGGCATTCAATGCCCGCGACGCCGACCGCGCAAGGCGGATCTGGCGCGGGCACTTGATGGCCTCGGGGCAACAAACCATAGACTATCTCGTGCGCCGCGCGGCGCCAGACGCAAGGACAAACCAGACATGACCCCCGATTACGACCTCGTTATTCGCGGCGGCCGCATCGCCACCGCCGCCGATATCTTTGACGCCGACATCGGCATCCGCGATGGCCGCATCGCGACCCTCGGGCAGGATTTGCCGCAGGGCAGGGAGGAGATCGACGCCCGTGGCAAGCTGGTTCTGCCCGGCGGTGTCGATGCCCATTGCCACTTTGACCAGCCCAGTTCCGATGGCTCGGTGATGGCCGATGATTTCGACAGCGGCCCGCGTTCGGCGGCCTTTGGCGGCACCACCACGGTCATCCCCTTTGCCTGTCAGCAAAAGGGCGGAACGCTGCGCGAGGCGGTTGATGATTACCACCGGCGCGCGCAGGGCAAGTCGGTGATCGACTACGCCTTTCACCTGATTGTCACCGATCCCACACCGCAGGTGCTGGGGCAGGAACTGCCGGCGTTGATCCGCGAGGGCTATACCTCGTTCAAGATTTACACCACCTATGACGACCTCAAGCTGAACGACCGCCAGATCATCGACGTGCTGGCCCTGGCCAAGCGCGAAGGCGCGTTGACGATGATCCATGCCGAGAATTCCGACGCCATCGCCTGGCTGACCGAGGCGCTAGAGCAGGCGGGCCAGACCGCCCCCCGGTTTCACGCCGATGCCCGCCCCGCGATTGCCGAGCGCGAGGCCACCCACCGCGCGATTTCGCTGGCCGAGATTGTCGATGTGCCGCTGCTGGTGGTGCATGTGTCGGGTGGCGAGGCGATGGACCAGATCGCGGCGGCGCGCGCCAAGGGGCTGCGGATCTTTGCCGAGACCTGTCCGCAGTATATTCTGCTCACCGCCGACGATCTTGATCTGGAGGGGTTCGAGGGGGCCAAGCACATCTGCTCTCCGCCGCCCCGCGACGCGGCCAGTCAAGACAGCGTTTGGCGCGGGCTGGCCAATGGCACGTTTCAGGTGTTCTCCTCGGATCACGCGCCGTTCAAGTATGACAGCGCCACCGGCAAGAAACTGTGCGGTGACGGAGCCAGTTTTGCCCATGTGCCCAACGGGATACCCGGCGTCGAAACCCGCCTGCCGCTGCTGTTTTCCGAAGGCGTGGGGCAGGGGCGGATATCGCTCAATCAGTTCGTCGCGCTCACCGCGACCAACCCGGCGCGGCTTTATGGGCTCTATCCGCGCAAGGGCACCATCGCGGTCGGGGCCGACGCCGACATCACGATCTGGGACCCCGCGCGCGAGGTCACGATCACCAACGCGGATCTGCACCACAACGTCGATTACACGCCGTACGAGGGCCGCCGGGTCACGGGCTGGCCAGAGATCGTGTTGTCGCGCGGCGAAACGGTGGTGCGCGACGGGGTTTTGACGGCGCCAAAGGGCCGGGGTCAGTTTCTGGAATGCGCGGCCCCCGACACCGGACCGGGTGCGTAGACGCGCCACCTGAGCGGCCCGACCCGGCGCTTGCGGAATTCTAACAGCGGCATTGGTCGTGGCAGCGGCGCGGTGATTTGGTTCGGTCAAGCGAGCCCCTCAGCACTGCTGGCCTGCACAAAGCTGGAAAACCTTCATTTCAGTTTTGTGCAGGCCCTCACCCGGAGCGCCCGCCTCACTGATATCGTTGTCACAGATACCTGCGAAACCCCGCCCCTCATCGTATCCCGGATGGACCGCCAGAGGCATATTATCGTCCAACGGCGGGGCGTTCTGGCGGATAAACACACGTTCGACCATCTCGCAGCCTTGCCCGTGGGGATGAAACCGGCGTTTTTCGGGCAAGCCTCTCTAGTGCATCCACGCGTTGTAACTCGCAAAAATCCCAGCCGGTTTCCATCAGCGACAGCGATTAATCCTGCGCGTCCCACACATTCTGGACCGCTTTTGACAGACGATTATCGGCGTGCCCGAAATCCATTGTCCGAGCGATCCGACAGCTTCGCCAAGCGCCATACCATCACGGTCCGTCATGCCAGGCCGGATGCCGAGCTGAATCGCCCCGAGTTTGTCGGAAACTGCAAAGCCGGGGCGGCGGGGATTGTTCGTCTATGTCAAAATCTCAGGCGCGCGCTCTTGGGTGCTGCACGACAAAGTGCAGGGGAGGCGTTGCGATCTGGGACTTGGGTCGTATCCGGACGTGGGCCCCGGAACCTTCCTGAAAGATGCAGTTTCTAGAAGTATAACTGTAATCAAACAAGAGCTTAGCCGCTAGACCTCTTTCAAGCGTTCATTGATCTCGTCGATGCGCCGCAGGCGGGTGCGGGCCGCCAATCCTGCGCGTAGAGTGGCGCGCGTGACGATTTGGTGGCAGAGCGACATCACGGATGCATGGTTGAACTGCGGGCTCGAGGTTTCGATGCGGCAGCGGAAATGCCATTTCACCCGATCATCCCGCTGGCTTCCATCATCGGTGATAAGCCCGATTTGCGCCCCGAGGGTTTGCAACTCATCCAGGGCGCGATCTGTATTTGCCATCCGGCGGCGCAGCGCGATCCAGATCACCAGATCGCCCGGCTGGATTGCCGCAAAATGCTCGCCAAGGCTTTCTCCGGCCTGCGGGATTATTGCCGCATCGGGAACCACTTTTACCAGCTGCCAATAGACGTATTCGGCAAAGCTGTGGCTGATCCGATATCCCGCCAGCCAGACCTTGCGCGCCGATACAATCGCCTCGGCCAGCGCATCCAGATCAGCGGCGTCGATATGCTCAAACGTCCAGGCGATGTTTTGCATTTCCTCCTGCATGCTGGTGGCAAGCTGGCTTTCGTGCGGCACGTTTTCGGCATGTGCAAGAAAGTGGCGCGATCCGCTTTGTCGCTCTTCGCGGGCGGCGCGGCGCGCGGTTTCGTAGCTGGCAAAGCCAATGCGCCGGACAAACCGCGAGACCGTCGCTTTGGACACACCACTTAGCCGCGCCAGTTCCTGCGCATCATAGGAGGCAAGATCGCCCGGAAAATCCAACAGGAATGCCCCCAACTTGCGCTCTGCCCGGTGCAGGTTGGGCAGGCTGGACCGGATGCGGGCCAGAAATGTCATGTCTTCGTGAAATTCGGGTTCCATATGGGCAATCTGATAGGGGGGCTTGTCTGGCGCAAGTTGAAAGCCTGTTGATTCGGGAAAACCTGCAACTTAGGCGGTAAAGCGTGGCAATCCGGTGTTCGCGTCGAGAGTGGAAATGGACGATTTCCGAAAAATCACGCTCAATTTCTAGGCAAAATCAAGATTTCCTGTGCGACAATTCGTAAAACTACAGTTTCTTGTAGGCGCGAAGGGCTGTCCTGATGGAACCATGGTTTCACGGAGTCACTCAGAGGGAACCAGATTATGAAACGCAGACACCTGCTCGGCGCAACTTTTGCCACACTCGCCATGCTGTCCATGCCCGTCCTTGCCGAAACCACATGGCCCGAACGCCCGGTAAAGATTTTGGTGTCCTTTCCTCCGGGCGGGTCCAGCGACCTTGTGGCACGGATGCTGGGCGAAAAACTGTCGGCAACGCTTGGCCAGCAGTTCGTGGTCGAAAACAAACCCGGTGCCGCCGGCACCGTGGCCGCGTCGGCTTTGAAAGCTGCAGACCCGGATGGCTATACCTTCATGCTGTCCAATCTGACCCCGTTCAACGTGGCACCCGTCCGTTTTCCCGACACGCCCTATGATCCAATCGCGGATTTCGACCACATCACCTATATCGGCACGGTCCACCTTGGCCTATTTGCCGCGCCGTCCATGGGGGTCAGTGACCTTGAGGCGTTGATCGCGGCGGCACAGGCCGATCCGGGCAAATACGAATACGGCAGCTCTGGCGTTGGCTCGTGGGGCCATATCATTGCCGAGCAGTTCCAGAACGTGACCGAGTCCGAGCTGTTCCACATACCCTACAAAGGGTCCGGTCCGATGCGTTTGGATTTCCGGGGTGGCGTGGTCCCGTCGATCTTTGATGCGGTCCCGCAGAACCTGCCGGCTGTGCAGGACGGCACCGCAATTCCACTGGCTGTCACGGCCACGCGCCGTCTTTCCTCATTGCCCGACGTGCCGACCTTCACCGAATTGGGCTATGACATCGTGGCCGAGAACTGGCTGGGTTTCAGCGCGCCAGCGGGCGTTGATGATGAGATCAAGACAAAGCTGGACACGGCATTGACCGAGGCGATGAACTTGCCGGATGTGCAGGCGCAATTCGACACATGGGGGCTGGTGCGCGAACCCAAGACCAGCGCGGAATTTGAGACCTTTGTAAGCGATTTGCTGGCGCAGTGGACGCCCTTGGTCACGGCGGCGATGAAATGAGCACAAAGATGAAGATTGCCGTCTTTTTTGTGGGCGAAGTGCGGGACGCTGGCTTTAATGCCAGCGCCCTTGCGGGGGCAGAGGCTGCGGCGGCCGAAGCGCTGGCCGAAATCTCGATCGTGTCTGGCGTGCGCTACGATCACGATGAAATCCGCGCGCGTCTGGCAGAGGTGGTGCCCGAGGTCGATGGCTTGGTGTTTATTGGCGGTCAGGGCAATATTGCGACGCCGGAAATCGCAGACCAATATCCCGATAAGACATTTGCCATCGTGCAGGGCAAGAGGACCGGACCGAACCTTGCCAGCTATGACATACGCCAAGAGGACTCGGCCTTCCTGGCGGGCGCACTTGCCGCGCGGACGACCAAAACCGGGACGGTCGGGCATTTGTCCGGTCATCGGGTGCCACCCGGTCTTAAAGGGCGTGCGGCCTTTGTTGCGGGTGTCAAACATGCCAATCCAGACGTGCAGATCCTGACCGGATTTTGCGGAACGCAGGATGACAGCGCCGTCACCAAAGCCTGGGCTGATGCGGAAATCGCGGCTGGGGCTGATATCATCTTTACCATGCTCAATGATGCCCGATCCGGCGCAATCGAGGCCTGTCGCAACGGCGGGGTCCGTCAGATTGGCAACGCATTGGATTGGGTCGACGTCGATCCCGAGGTCTTCATCGCATCCGCGATGGCAAGGATTGATCTGGGGGTGAAGGCAGCGATCACAGATATGGTTGCTGGTGTGACGCCGGGCGAGATTGTCGAGCTTGGTCTGGCAGACGGGGATTTTGTATCACTGTCGATGGGGGCGGACGTTCCGGAGGCCACCCGAGATTACATCGCAGGTTTGGCCGAGGACATTCGCACGGGAACGCTCGCCGTTCCGAATGACTACGACGGCCCCGAGTTCGAGCTGTAGGAGGCCCCATGCGCCGCACCGCCATGATATCCCAGATCGGCCCGCTCATCATGCTGGCGGCGGGCCTTGCGTTTGCCTTTGGTGCAATTGCGAGCCTTGATCTCGGCTCGTTTCGCCGGATGGGATCGGGCGCATTTCCGCTATTGGTTGGGGGCCTGTTGTCGGTGCTGGCCGCAATCGGGCTGGTGCAGAACTTGCGGGCTCCGATGGAGACCGCCAAGGCCGATCCAATTGCCGTATTGGGGGTGGTCGGCGGCGTCGCCTCTTTCGCCTTTTTCACCCCCTTGCTTGGGGTGCTTCCGGCCACGGCCATCGCCGTGTTTGCCACCGGTTCGGCGATACCGGGGTTCCACTGGCCGTTTCGGATGGCTTTGGCCGTCGGGGTCGCGGTCGGCGTTTGGCTGATCTTCGTGCGCGGGCTGGGTATGCCCTTTGTTGCTATCAGGGGGCTTTGATATGGACTTGCTGTCAAATCTTGCATTGGGGTTCAGTACGGCGACGACGGCCTCCAATCTGTTTTATTGCTTTATCGGCGTCTTTTTGGGCACCTTCATCGGCGTGCTGCCCGGTGTCGGACCGCTGGCGGCGGTTGCCATGCTGCTTCCGGTTTCGTTCTACCTTGAGCCGACCACAGCGTTGGTGATGTTGGCCGGGGTCTATTACGGCGCGGAATATGGCGGCTCCATCGCCTCAATTCTGCTGAATATCCCCGGCACTCCGTCTTCGTCGGTCACCTGTATCGACGGCTATCCCATGGCGCAGCAGGGCAGGGCGGGGATCGCGCTTTTTGCCACCTCTGTCGCGTCGTTCTTTGGGGGCGTTTTTGGCGTGATTGTCATGGTCCTGCTCGCGCCATCGCTGGCTGAGTTCGCCCTGTTGTTCCAGCCAGCCGAGTACTTTTCGGTCATGGTGCTCGGGTTGATTGCTGCGTCGATTGTCAGCTCTTCAGGCGTTTTGCGCGGCTTGATGATGGTGTGCCTGGGCATCTTGCTTGGTACGATCGGGGTCGACGTCAACAGCGGCGATGCACGGTTCACCGCGGGCATTCCCGAGTTGCGCGACGGGGTGTCGCTGGTCGTTGTCGCCATGGGCTTGTTTGGCATCTCCGAAGTCATGGTGTCCCTGCGCGGTGCCACCCAAAGCTATGCCGGCCAAAATGTGCGCGGGCGCGATATTTTTCCAACATGGGCCGAGTGGCGGCGCAGCTTTCTACCTGCATTGCGAGGCTCTGCCATCGGGTCTTTCTTTGGCACCTTGCCGGGCACTGGCCAGACCGTCGCCAGCTTTGTCGGCTATGCGTTTGAGAAGAAAGTCAGCCGCAACAAGGCGCACTTTGGCAAGGGCGCGATTGAGGGGGTTGTCGTGCCGGAATCCGCCAACAACGCGGCGGCGCAGACTGCCTTTATCCCGACCCTGACGCTGGGGATACCCGGCTCAACAACAATGGCGCTGATGCTTGGCGCGCTGATGATTCACGGGATCACGCCTGGCCCGCGGCTGATATCCGATCACCCAGATCTGTTCTGGGGCCTTGTCGTCAGCTTTCTGTTTGGGAACTTTTTCCTGTTGGTCCTGAATATTCCGTTGATTGGCCTGTGGGTGCGTCTGCTGCGGGTGCCACACTATTACCTGTACCCGACCGTCATCATGATGATTTGCGTTGGGGTCTACGGGATTTCCAATTCGCTGACGGATGTTTGGGCAACGCTTGCCTTTGGACTTATCGGCTACGTCCTGCGCCTGTTTCGCTTCGAACCCGCGCCGATGCTGATTGGCTTTGTGCTTGGGCCGATGATGGAAGAGTTCTTTCGTCGCGCCATGTTGCTGTCGCGGGGAGATCCGATGATCTTTCTGGAGCGCCCCGGCAGCGCTGCGTTGCTTGGATTAGGGGCCCTGCTGCTTTGTGCGACTGCATTGCCGCTAAAAAGCATTTTGCGGCGCATGTTGCCACGTACCTGAGGCAAGGCGAAAATTCAGCAGTCCCCTGTTGGCAAGGTGGACGCCTTGGTTGCCGGAAGGCAGCGACAGCCCCGAACCGCCGCCCTCCATTTCAATGCAAGAGGGGACGGTCGACACCGTACTACTGATCTTGCAAGCGGTGACGGGCAGTGCGCGTCGCAGGCCCCGTTGCAGCATCTCATCACCAGAATATGACTGTTGCCGTGAGAGCGATTGCTGATTGGAAACCTTTGGGCAGCGGTCATAGCGGGTTGAGACACGCCCCCCTTTTCAAGCCACAGACGTGTCATCTGCGCCTCTGTATGCGAGTATGAGTTGCTCCCCACATCCCCGGAACTGGGGATCGCGCATCATGACAGCGCGACAAGCTCAATCAGTGGATGGGTCCTGGCCCTAGGACATTGGGCGCAAAGTGTGCGTCCTTGGTGATGTCGATCGCGTGGGCGGTATACGGTACGCCCAGATCCCCGAGCAGGATCGATACCATGCGGTCATTGGGTGTCGTCAAGGTATAGTGGTCAGTCACGGTGTGGTCCTTGGGTCGGGATCAAACGATATCGATGCGGTAGCCGGATCGCGGGAAGTGGACGCAGACTGTGCCAATATCATCCGCCCTGCGCTCAATCGTGACCGTTTGCGCATCTGCGTAGCGCAGTGTGCCCGCAACAGGCTGTTCGCCGCCGTTGACATCGGGGATCACCGTGACGGATTGCCCGACGATCAGGCCCTGTGGTTCGTTCGCAGCAACGCCTGTCGTTGCAATCGGGTCTTGCGCGCGCGCCTGCTTAAGCGCGTCTTGCGGGTCCATTGGTTGGGATGTGCCGTGGCCGATGGCGCGGACATTATCCTCCCACCGCACGAGGTTCTTGAACTCTGACAGAAACGACGGCCCATCAGCCCAGCGCCCGCGCAGGAACCAGACGACATGGTAAAACTGCGCGTCAATCGCGGCGGCGTCCGGCCCGAGCAAGAAATCACGCCCATCCGCCAGTTGTGCATCCAGCCATGACAGCGGTGCGCGCAATTGGGCCACAAGGTGGGGCAGGTCGGCGTTGGCTTTCTTAAGCCCCGCGGCCCAGTCTTCGCCAAGGTACAGGCGCCCGCGATCTGCGGCGAAATCTTTGTCCAGACTGTCACCTGCGGACCCCAGAACATGGCGCACGGTCTGATCAAACAGCGCCCCATCGGTCCAGCGGCTGAGGCACCACATCAGCCCCTGATCGGCGGTGGGCATCAAGCTGGGCGACGGGTAGCGGCGTTCAAGCTCGCGGATAATGCATTGGCTGTCGCAATAAATGTCCGCGCCAATCTGCACCACAGGAGTGCGCCGATATCCCCCTGTGAGCGCGGTCAGGTTCGGCTTGGGTGGCAGGCGCGGAATTTCAACGCTGCGCCACGCCAGCCCTTTGATGCCAAACGCCACCCGCACCTTTTCGGCAACGGGCGACTGGGGGTAGGCGTGGAGGATGATCTCTAAGCTTGGGTGGGACACGGGGGATTTCCTTAGGTTTGAAGTCAGGAGGCGCTGGACGCAAAGACCAAGCCGTCCATTAGTTTGCGCGCGGTGCGCAAGACATCGGTGCCGACAACCTGACCATTCTTGATGTGGCCGATGATCGTCATTTCACCGCTTGGATGTTCGATGGACAGAGGGCTTGTTTCGCCGGTGTCGCAAATTGCGATGCCATCCGCGACGGTGCCTTTGGTCAGGCAGGCCGTCGCTACGCTGACAGCGCCAAGCACACCAATGGCCTTGTGACATCGCAGCGGAATGAACGTGCGCGTGTTGATCGCCCCGCCGTTTTTTGGCGGTGAGATAATCGTCATTTTGGGGACCGTTTTGGCCGTGACATCGCGCAGGTTCATGCGGGTGCCGGCGATCAGGCGAATGGACTCAAGGCGCGCACGCAACGCTGCGTTTTCCTCAAGATCGCGGGGCGTTTCGGTGCCAAGCAACCCAAGGTCGGTTGCGCGCATCAGCACGCAGGGCATGCCGTTGTCGATCATGGTGACATCAATTCCGTCAATCGTGTCCTTGGGCTGACCGGATGGGAAAAGCGCGCCGCAGCTGGACCCTGCGGTGTCTTGAAACGTGATTGGAATGGCGGCGGACCTGCCCGGAACACCATCAATGCGGGCACCACCTGTATAGGTGACGTGGCCGTTCGGGGTGCTGACACGGGCAATCGCAATTTGGCCGGTGTTTTGCATAAAGATGCGGACAGGCGTTTCGCCGGGCCGCGCGGCGACCAACCCCCGTTCAATCGCGAAAGGCCCAACACCCGCAAGGATATTGCCGCAGTTTTGCGCATCACTGACGCGGGCTTCATCGACAAAAACCTGCAAGAACAGGTACTCAACGTCGATGCCGGGCTGCGCTGATGGGGCAACAATCGCGACCTTTGACGACAGCGGATCACCCCCACCCATGCCGTCAATCTGGCGCGGATCGGGCGAGCCCATGATCGACAACAAGACCGCATCGCGCACCGCGGGGTCCGTCGGCAGATCGGACGCCAGAAAATACCCGCCCTTGGAGGTGCCGCCGCGCATCCACATGCAGCGGATACTGTCAGACATATTTAAGCCCTTCGGCTTTCAACCGCCCGCGCATGTCATACATATCAAGGCCAAGCTCGCCTTTGGCGAACCGCGCACGTTTGTCACCCTCATTTGCGGTGCGTTTTTGGGCGGCCGCCAACACATCAGCGGCATCGCTGCGTTTGACAACACAGACGCCGTCGTCATCCGCGACGATCACGTCGCCTGCATCAATCGCCGCACCCGCACAGATGATGGGCACGTTCACCGAGCCGAGGATTTCCTTAACGGTGCCTTGGGCGCAGATCGCCTTGGACCAGACGGGAAAGCCCATCGCTTCAAGATCACGCACATCGCGCACACCGGCGTCGATGACCAAACCGCGACACCCGCGCGCCAGTGCGGACGTGGCCAACAGATCACCAAAATAGCCCGCGTCAGAGGGTTCTGTCGTGGCCAAAACCAGAATGTCGCCCGCTTGGATTTGTTCAATCGCCACATGCAGCATCCAGTTGTCGGCGGGTGGCGCGAGGATGGTTATGGCGGACCCGGCGATGGATGCGCCGCGATAGATCGGGCGGATGTAGCTGGCGAGCAATCCGGTGCGGCCCTGCGCCTCGTGCACCGTCGCAACGCCTGCGCGCGCGAGGCCATCGACAATGGCAGGATCCGCGCGGCTGATATTTTGGATAACCACGTTCACCTCAGGTCTCCTTGGGCAGGGGCGGTGTGCCGTGGGTGTGGAACGTCTCGATCGTTTTCAGCCCCCAGGCTTGCCCCTTTTTGCGCTCTGTTTCGGTCCAGACCACAGGTTCCCAATCGGGCGCAAGGATCAGCCGCGCGCCGGAATTGGCCAGTTCGATCCTGTTGCCCGCAGGTTCCCAGACGTACAGAAAAAACGTGCCTTGAATGCCGTGTTTGTGCGGCCCCGTCTCGATATGCACACCGTTTTCAAGGAAAATATCAGCGGCGCGCAGGATGTCTTCGCGCTGGTCGGTGGCATAGGTGAGATGATGGAACCGGCCATCGGCGTTCCCGTGTTCTTCGGTACAGGCCAGATCGTAGGTCTTGTTATTGACCGTAAACCACGCGCCGCCGATGCGCCCGTTATCAAGCTGGATCATCTCGGTCACGCGGCTGCCAAGGCAGACCTCCATAAACCTGCGGAACTGCGACACATCTGTTGCCAGCAGGTTCAAATGATCAATGCGGCGCGGACAGACGCCGCGTCCGTGATAACGTTGCGCGATGTTTTTGAGCGCAGGTTTTTCGGTGTCTGGCGCCACGTAGCGGTTGGTGTCCCAGTAAATCTCGAACGTGTGGTTGAACGGGTCTTTGAACCGGAAGGCGCGGCCATGGCCGGCGTCGCCCTCCACCCAGCCCAAGCAGTGATACCCACTGGCCTCAATAATCGCGACTTGGGCCTCAAGTGCGGCCTGTGACGTCGCGCGATAGGCTATGTGCCCGACGCCCGTTGTGTGGTGGCTAGTCAACTTCAGGCTGTGGTGTTCGTAATCATCAAAGGCCCGCAGATAGGCGCTTTGATCGTTTTGCTCCGTCACCGTCAGCCCGTAAACGCGGGTGAAAAAGTCCAACGAAGCATCGAATTGATCTGTGTAAAGCTCGACATGGCCGAGGTGTGCGATGGTGCTCATAGCGTGTCGACCGTGCGCGGAAAGATCGATTGGAACCCTTCGGCGTATTTGCAATCGCGCCCGCCAGACTGCCCGCCGGAATTGCGTTTGAAATGGTTGGCGCGTTGCTGGGCTGTGCGGGTGTAAAACTCCCAAAGGTGCTCTTGGCCCTGCATACATTCGATTGCCGCGCGCTTTTGGTCCCAGACGGGCGTGATGTCGAGGAACGTGTCAGGCTTCCACGCCATCTGTTCGGTTTGATGGGGTTCAAACAGGTATAGCTGCGGGGCGCCAAGCACCTGTTCGCCGGGGTTATGCCCCCAGGCTTGGGCAATCATGCGGCACTCAAGGGCAACCTGCGTGGCATAGGCGTGATCGGTGTTGTAGGGGTCAATCTTGGAGTGGCTGAGCATGAAATCCGGCTGCACGGCGCGGATCACATCGACGAGCTTGTATTTGTCGCCGCGGGTAAGCTCCAAAGGATAATCGCCCAGATCAAAGAACTGGATGTCGTGCACGTTGAGGGCTTTGGCAGCATTCTCCGCCTCGATCCGACGGCCGGTTTTGACCTTGTCCAATGTCATGCCGTCCTGTTTCCACAGTTTCGCGCTTTCGCCGCGTTCGCCGTAGGACAGGCAAACCACGGTCACGTCATAACCCTGCTGTTGGTGCAGCGCGATGGCCCCGCCACAGCGCCAGACAAAATCGGCGGAATGGGCGGAAATCACGAGGGCGGATTTTTGATCAGACATGGGAAGACCCCTTAGTTGAACATCGTATCGGGCAAGAAAAGCGACAGCTGCGGGACGGCGATCAGGATGAGGAGCGTCACAAGCATCGCCAGCCAGAACGGGGCAACGCCGCGGAAAATATCAGCAAGCGAGACGTTGGGCGCAACGGATTTGACGATAAACACATTGATGCCGACGGGAGGCGAAATCAGCCCCATTTCAAGCGTGAGCACGACCAAGACACCAAACCAGATCGGATCAATCCCGAGTTCGAGAACCACAGGAAAGAAGATCGGCAAGGTCAGCACCAGCATCGCAAACCCTTCGAGGAAGCAGCCCAGCACGAGGTAAACAAGCAGCATCAAAGCGAGGATGCCAAGGACGGGCACATCGAGCGCGACAAGGGCTTCGCCGACATAGGTTGGCAGGTGGCTCAGGGCGAGGAAGGGGTTGATCATATGTGCGCCGATCAGGATCAGCATGACCGTGGCCGTGGTGACAACGGACCCGCGTGAGGCAGTCCAGAAATCTGCGAAGCTGAGGCGGCGTTTGAGCACGCCGTAGATGATGACGAGGCCTGCGCCGACGCCTGCGGCCTCAACCGGGGAAAAGAACCCGCCATAGATGCCGCCGATGGTGATCACGACAACGCTCAGGATGGGGAAAGCCCCACTGAGTGCGCGGCGTTTTTCGTCCCATGTGGTGACGGGTCCGCGTGGGCCAGCCGCGGGTCGGATGTAGCAGATGATCGACACCGTGAGCATGAACATCCCGAGCAACAGGATGCCCGGTATGACGCCCGCAAGGAACAGACGGCCGATGGATTGTTCGGTCAGGATGGCAAAGATCACAAAGCCGGTTGAGGGCGGGATGAGAATGCCCAAGGTGCCCCCCGCCGCCACCACGCCTGTGGACAGGCGCGGGTCGTATTTAAAGCGTTCCATCTCTGCGAGGGAGACTTTGCCCATGGTCAGCGCGGACGCGACCGACGACCCCGACAAGGCGGCAAATCCGCCGCAGCCCACGACAGTGGCCGAGGCCAGCCCGCCACGGATGTGGCCGATCATGGCATAAGCTGCGTCAAACAGCTGGCGGCTCATGCCTGTGGCTGTCGCCACGTTGCCCATAAGGATGAACAGCGGCACGACGACCAGTTCGGGTGAGGATGCGATGGTGAAGGTTTCAGACCCAAGCAGCCCCATCGCGGCATCCCAGCCCCGCACGGTCCAGATGCCAATGAACCCGACAAGGAACATCGCGAAGGCCACCGGAATGCGCAGAGCCAGCAGTGCCAGCAGGGCGAGGATGCCGATCAGGCCAATGGATTCCACGCTCATACCGACGGGGCCTTTTCGGTGCGGATGTCCCGGCCCGACAGCGCCAGTTCAATCGCCCGCAACATCATGCCCAAGGCCGTGACAATGGACAGACCCGCAAGCCCCCATTGGAACCACGCCTTCGGCAGGCGCAGTAGATTGGTCGACAGGTTCAGCATGACGCTGAGTTTCGCGCTTTCCAGAATGGCCCAAGCGATGAACACAAAGATCACGGCCCCAAGCGTTGCGGCGAAGATATCGATGAAGCGGTTGAGCCATGCCGGATAGCGGGGCTCGAATAGATCGACAGCGATATGCCCGCCATCGCGATCACACATCGCCATGCCGCCAAACACCAGAATGACCATAGCCATCGTGATCATGTCCTGACTGCCATACAGCGGGGCGCCGAAGGCGCGTCCGATCACGTCCGTCAAAATAACAGCGACCTCGACCAAAAGACCTAAGCCACCGATCGTGGCGGACAGGCCGATCAGCCTGTCCGCCCATGTGCGCAGATGCGCAATCATAGTTTAGTTGGCCTGCATCGCAGCAAGCGCATCCGCGCCGCCAACACCATCAACATAGGCACCGGTCACGGCGGCGATTGCGTCGGCAAACACGGCGGCCTCTTCTGGCGTCAGATCAACAAATGTGTTTTCGGGCAAAGTGCGCGCTGTTGCGACGCCAGCATCGGCTGTTGCGTTCCAGGCGTCTTCTGCGCTTTGCGAAACCGTCTGGTTTCCCGAGTTGTCCAGCGCCGCTTTCGCCTCATCGCTCAGCCCGTTGTAGGTGCCTTCGGTCATCACCGCGTAAAACGACAAACGCCCAAGGTTTGCGCCGAAGGTGTAGCTGTTGGCGACCTCGTCGAGTTTGAAATCGTTGAGCGTTGAAGAGCCCGTGATCACGCCGTCGATCAGACCGGTCTGAAGCGCGTTATAGACTTGGTTGATTGGCATCTGCACAGGGGTCGCCCCAAGGGCGGTTGCGACATCCGCGGCAGTTGCCCCCGCCACGCGAATTTTCAAACCGGCAAGGTCAGCCGGAGTGCGGATCACCGCGTCACGCATGATGAACACGTTTGGCTCGGACGTCCAAAGGGCGACTGGCACCGTGCCGGGGAATTCGCCCGCAAGATGGTCGTCATAGGCGGCCCACATGGCGGCATACCCGTCGTCTTCGTTGGTCAACGTGCCGGGCAGCTCGACAATCATCGTCTTTTCAAACTGCGAAGATGTATAGCCCGGAAGACCCCACGCCATATCGGCAACGCCTTGCACGACACGGATATATTGCTCTACCGGACCCGCGCCAAGCTCGCCACCGTGATAGCCGCGCACGGTGACTTCGCCGTTTGTGGCCTCGGACAGGATGGTGTTCAGTTTTTCCATCACCGATGCGTTCACCGTGTGAAACGGCGGGGTGAAGTTGGCAAAGCTAAGCTCTTGGGCGGCGGCTGGCAGTGCGGCGGCCATGGCAACGGCAGATGCCGCGATAAGTTTGGTAAATTTCATGTCTGTACCTCCCAGTGTCGACATTGCTGTTGTGCGCGGGCGGGCACCCTCCCTGAACGGCCGCCCCTTTTCGAGGGCCTAGTCGCCCTTGGTTCTCCAGCTGTCCGCATAGTTTTCGCGGGCATCTTTTGCGTAGGGCGTATCAGACACGCGCACGCGGATTTCGGTCTGTTTGTGGCTTTCGGCTGAGGTTTTGCCCGTCTGTTCAGGCTCACCCCACTTCATCGTCAGAACGTCGCCCACCTCAACAGAGGCGTCGACAACCCCAAGGCTGAGGAAACAGCGTTCATTCCAGCTGTAGCCGTTGAACATCGACATCCCCATCATTTGATCGCCCTGCATGACCATGTCTGCGCTTGATGACGCATAGTTGGGCTGCGGGAAATCGATCCATTTGAACGGCGTGCCTTGCTCAAGCCCGCTGGCGATGATTTTCAGAACGTCTTCCTTGTTCCACTCAAACGTGACCTTCTTGCGGTTCGGACCATCCTTCATTTTCGCCAAGGAATCCTTGCCGATGAAATCATCCTTTTTCCAGCCGATGTAGAAGCCATAGCCAAGCTCAAACGGGTTCACATAGTAGTCGGAAATATCGTCCGAAACGTAGGACCCACCGATAGAGCCTGCGGCCTCATAGCTGTCGGCCCCAAGCCAGTCGCGGTAGTCGGCCATCATGCCGTCGCCGGTGTAAATGCCGGGCAGAGGGGAGGGAATCCAGCCGGATTCCAATGTGTTGGTGGAATAGGCGCGGCTGCCGACCTGCACAAGGTTCACACCGATGTCGCGCGCAGCCTGTAGAATGGTGGACTGGATGTAATGCTTGTCCGCATAGGGCCCCCAGACTTCCAGACCGGGCGCACCGGCCATTCCGTGACGCAGGGCCTGAACCTTTTTGGACCCGATATTGATTTCATTCACATGGAAGAAATTGATGTCTGGCACCGGGCCGCCGTTGATCTTTTCAAAGATCGCGGGGGCGTCGGGGCCTTGGATCTGGAACCGGTAATGGGTGCGCAGGACACGTTCACCATCGGGGCGGCTGTTAGAGCGCGGGTCGTGGAACAAACGGACCTTCCATTCGCCACGCGCGGCCTGAAACCGGACCCAATTTGCGGTGGGGGCACGCCCCACAAGAATGAACTTATCGGTGCGTTCGCGGAATATGATCATGTCACCAATGACATGGCCCGCAGGCGTCACAGGGACAAAGTGTTTGGCGCGGTTGAGATCGAAATTCGCAAACCCGTTGATGCCGACATAAGACAAGAACGCCTCTGCGTCGGGGCCTTCCACGATCAATTCATCCATGTGATGGGATTGGTCGAACAGCACGGCATGATCGCGCCACGCGCCTTGTTCATCGCGCCAGTTGGTGAATTCGGGGGCCACGACGGGATAGACATACATCCCGATCTTTGAGTTGCGCAGCATGTCTACCGGATTGGCGTGCTGGGCCATAAGGGCTGAAAGACTCGACACAGGCAGGTTCCTCTCGTGGGGTTATGACGATGCGACCAAAGCCAACCCCGGCACGTCCTTGACGAGGTTGGGCTGCACATCGGTCAGATAATTGAAATTGATCAGCGCGAGGCGGGCGTGTTCGCGCACCAAGGCTTCGGCGCGCGCGCCTTCCCGGTTTGTGATCGCCTCCAGGATCGCGCGGTGTTGGCGTTGGGCATAGCGCAAGGACTCTAGAAAATCGGGGATTGCGGCCTGTTCACTCAGGAATGCGGAGGGTGACGCAAGAGGCAGCAAACTCATCCGTTCAATCTCGCGTTGGATCAGCGTGCTGCCCGAAGACTTCGCCAAAAACGCGTGGAATTCCGCGTTGCGGCGCACATAGCATTCAAAATTCAAACCATCCGCGGCTTTGATGGCGCGATCTATCCCGTCCAATGTATCTTTTGCATGGCCCAACAAATCAGCGCTTACCCCGCGCTCGGCGGCCATGCGCGCGGCGGTGCCTTCGATGACGCCGCGTATTTCGATCGCGTCGGCAATGTCCTCGCGGGTGAAGGTTGCGACACGGCAGCCGCCGGTCTCGATCCGTTCCAACAACCCTTCGGCGACCAGTCGGTCCATTGCCTGACGCAACGGGGTGCGCGAGGTCCCAAGCTGTTTGGCGACAGCCACTTCGGACAAACGCTGCCCGCCCTCGAACTCTCCGCTCATCACAAGGGAGCGCAGTCCAAAGAGGGCGCGGTCAAGCTGGCTGAGGTTTCCATTAGTCACAGAGCAATCCTAGTGGTTGAGTTCGGCAGGTGCCGAGCGGTGTGCGCCTAGATTGTATACAGAATCCGAATCAAGCAAGTGATTCGGCCACGCATAGGCCGCGTTCAGGCAAATCCATATGTCATCCTGTATACAATCCCTGCTGAAACCACTGTTCTGAAATTAATTTTCGGCCCGGATCACACGCTGCCAAACGCCATCCCTTGCCGTCGAATTGGACATATTTTTTGACCAATTCGAAGGGTAGGGCGGCTTGGCAAAGTGAGTAATTTCAGGGCATTGCGCCCGATTTAAGGGCATTCATCCGCTGAGTCCGCCGGTTTTTTGGCCCGAACATGTTAGCGGCAACAGGTCAGCCTATGGCCGACGCACCACTTACGCCCGTTCAAATGTAATGCTTGTTTGGGAAAAAACTGGTTCATAAGGTTCTCTTGGATCGGGGGATAATGCGCCGCTGAGGGCCGCACCGGGAGGGTGCGTTTCTCTGCAAACAGGGCAGTCCCGCACATCCGAAAACGAGCCGATACATTGCTCCTGCTTGATGGGGTGATTGATCGTCATTCCTTGGGAGGAACTATGAAAGACTTTATCAATCGCAGAAAATTCCTGCGCGGTTCGGCCGTTGCGGGCGCAGCAGCCTTGGCCACACCTGCAATTGCAGCAAGCCACGGCACAACCATTAAGATGCAGGCAGCCTGGGGCGGCGGTATCTTCCTTGAAAACGCACAGTCCTTTGCGGCCCGCGTCAACGAAATGTCGGGCGGGTCGTTGACCATCGAAGTTCTGTCGGTCGATTCCGTTGTGAAAACATCCCAGATGCAAGACGCTGTGCACCGCGGCGTTCTGGACGCGGCGCACTATGTTTCCGCCTACTGGTACGGCAAATCCAAATCCGCATCGCTGTTCGGCACGGGCCCTTGTTTTGGCTGGTCGTCGCAGGAAATGCTCGGCTGGATCCACGCGGGTGGCGGGCAGGAGCTGTTTGACGAGCTGATGGACGAGCTGCAGCTGAATGTTGTGTCCTTCTTCAACTCGCCAATGCCGGCGCAGCCACTTGGCTGGTTCTCCGAAGCGATCACCGATGCGTCGCAGATGAACGGCCTGAAGTACCGCACAGTTGGTCTGGCGGCGGATGTCATGCTTGAAATGGGCATGTCTGTTGTTCAGCTTCCAGGTGGCGAAATTCAGCCTGCCATGAAATCCGGCCTGATTGATGCGGCCGAATTCAACAACCCGACGTCTGACCGTGATTTTGGTATGCAGGATGTGTCCAAAGACTACATGCTCGCCTCTTATCACCAGAGCCAAGAGTGCTTTGAGATTACGATCAACAAAGACGTCTGGAACGATCTGTCGCCCGAGCATCAGGCCATCATTCGCAACGCCTCCATGGCGGAAAACTCCGGCTTCTATTGGGGCAACACCAAGCGCTATTCCGATGACCTGATCAAGCTTCAGGAACAGGACGGCGTGAAAGTTCACCGCACACCACAGGCCGTTCTTGAGGCACAGCTGGCGGCATGGGACGTGGTCGCAGACCGTATCGCGTCTGAAGATCCGTTCTTTGCCCGCGTGATGGAATCCCAGAAGACCTACGCCAAAGAGGTCATGGGCTACCTGAACCTGAACCAGCCTGACTACAAACTGGCCTACGATCACTACTTCGCCTAGGCGCGAACGGGGTTAGCAATGTCCGGGTGCCGTCGTGGTGCCCGGGCATTGCGCACTTGATACCACTGGCTTGAAAAGGCTTGAGGCGGGCCGCAAAGAATGCCCGCCTGATCTGTGAGGGGAGCAGCAGACACATGAAATTCGTCCATGCAATTGAAGGGCTTAGCCTTTGGGTCGGTCGCGCCTTTGGCTGGTGCATCCTGATCCTGACGCTGTCTGTGTCGTACGAAGTGTTCGTGCGGTATGTGCTTAATTCGCCCACGGTCTGGGCGTTTGACATGATGATCCAGATGTATGGCGCTTTGTTCTTGATGTGCGGGGCCTATGCCTTGGCGCAAGACACCCATGTGCGGGCCGACGTCTTGTACCGTCTGTTTCCAGTGAGAGTTCAGGCGTCCTTGGATTTTGTCCTCTATTTCCTGTTCTTCTTCCCCGGTGTTCTCGCGCTTGCATGGTACGGCTGGGAAATTGCATCTGACAGCTGGCGCTACAAGGAAGTGAGCTTTAACAGCCCCGCCAGCATCCAGATTTACTTCTTCAAATCACTGATCCCGATCGCCGGTTTCCTGCTCGCCTTGCAAGGTGTGGCCGAACTGGTGCGCTGCGTGATGGCATTTCGCACGGGCGCGTGGCCCGAGCGGCTGGTCGATGTGCGTGAGACGGAAGACATGCTGACGGACGCCGATCTTGAAACGATCAGCTCGTTCGCCCGCGAAAACAACAAATAGCCTCAAGCGCTTCTAGAAAGATAAAAAGATGACAAATCCCGAAGTCGCGCTGATGATGCTAGCGCTCTTTATTGTGCTGGTTCTGCTTGGTTTTCCGATTGCCTTTACGCTGCTCGCGATGGGCGTTGCGTTTGGCTATTACGCCTACCACCGTGAAGGATCGGTCGAGGTTTTCAGCGATATTTTCGACAACAATATCTTCTATCTGCTGAACCAGAACACCTATTCCGTGATGGAAAATCCGATCCTTGTGGCGATCCCGTTGTTCTTGTTCATGGGCTATGTGGTCGAACGGGCCAACATCGTCGATAAGCTGTTCTTCTCGCTGTATATGGCGGCGCGAAACCTGCCGGGTTCACTGGCGATTGCGGCTTTGCTGACCTGCGCGGTGTTCTCGACCGCGTCGGGGATCGTGGGCGCGGTTGTGACGCTGATGGGGCTGCTCGCATTCCCGGCGATGGCCAATGCCAAGTATAACAAAAGCTTTGCGGCGGGTGTGATCTGTGCGGGTGGTACGCTTGGCATTCTGATCCCGCCGTCGATCATGTTGATCGTTTACGCCGCGATTGCGGACCTGTCCCCGCTGCGTCTTTATGCGGCGGCTGTCTTTCCGGGGCTGTTGTTGGCGGGCCTGTATATCGTCTATGTGATTGTGCGGGTGTACTTTAATCCAGCTTTGGCACCAAAGCCGACGATGGAAAACCCGCCGCCGCCGCGTGAGATCTATCTTGATCTGTTGAAGTCCTTTGTCCCATTGACCGTGTTGATCGCACTGGTTCTGGGCTCGATCCTTGGTGGTCTGGCCACGCCTGCGGAAGCGGCTGCAATGGGCGCGCTGGGTGGCATGGTTTTGGCGGTTCTGTACCGGTCAATGACATGGACCAAGCTCAAGGAAAGCGTGTTCCTGACCGCCAAAGCCACAGCAATGGTCTGCTGGTTGTTCGTCGGGTCCTGGACGTTTGCGTCGGTGTTTTCCTACCTTGGCGGGCACGACATCATCGCCGACTTTGTCGGTGGTCTCGACATGGAACCCTGGCAGTTCCTGATCCTCGCACAGCTGATCATCTTTGTGCTGGGTTGGCCGCTGGAATGGTCCGAGATCCTGATCATCTTTGTGCCGATCTTCCTGCCACTTCTCGAAGTGTTCGGGGTGAACCCGTATTTCTTTGCAATGCTGATTGCGCTGAACCTGCAAACCTCGTTCCTGACCCCGCCCATGGCCATGTCGGCCTATTATCTAAAAGGGGTGCTCAAGAACCAGATCGAGCTGATGGAGATCTTCCGCGGCATCATGCCTTACCTCGGGATTGTGATCCTGACGATGGGCTTGATGTATGTCTTCCCCGGCATCGCGCTGTGGTTCCCTGATTACCTCTTTGGGCCATACATCCCGTGATAAAGGACAGCTATACCCTCACCGCATCCGAGGCACTGGCCGCCATTGCCTCGGGTCGTCTTTCATCGGTTGAGTTGGTGAAATCCTGCTTGGCCCGGATTGCCGAAACGGACGGCGCGATCAAAGCCTGGGCGTTCCTCGACGAAGGCGCGGCACTTGCGCAGGCCGTAGAATGTGATCGTATCCGCATCGCCGGGATGGCGACGGGGCCATTGCACGGCATTCCGGTTGGGCTGAAGGATATTATCGACACGGCCAAGATGCCAACCCAGCGTGGGAGCGCTATTTTTGCGGGCCGCCAGACGGATCACGTTGCCCGTTTGGTTGAATTGCTGCGCGGGGCGGGCGCGGTGATCATGGGTAAAACCGTGACCACCGAACTCGCGTTTGTGCATGCCAATGAAACGCGCAACCCACACAACCCCGATCACACACCCGGCGGATCCTCGAGTGGGTCCGCCGCCGCTGTGTCTGCGATGCATGTGCCATTGGCAATCGGAACCCAGACCAACGGGTCGGTCATTCGGCCTGCGTCGTTTTGCGGTGTCTTCGGGTTCAAACCCACGCGCGGTGTCATTTCGCGTGACGGGCTTTTGCAAACGTCGGTGTCGCTCGATCAGGTCGGGTGCTTTGGGCGCTCGCTTGCCGATGTGGCTTTGCTGACGGATGCGATTGGCGGATACGATCAACGCGACCCTGTCAGTTTTGCGCGGCCACGCCCGAACATGTCGGCAGGGGCGGCGGCAGAGGCCCCCGTGACGCCCGCGCTGGCGTGGTTTGAATTGCCGTTCAATGACCGCCTGTCTGGCGATGCCTTGGACGGGATTGATGCGGTTCTTGAAATCCTCGGGCCATCGGTTGAGCGCATGGCGGCGGCGGGCACACTCTCGGATCTTGTGGCCGTTCAGGCCACCATCCACGAATACGAAATCGCCCAGCATCAGGCCGAGGTGTTTGCGGCGCATTGGGACCAGATCAGCGATACGCTGAAACCCATCATCACCCGCGCGCGCGCCATAACCAAGACGCAATACGACGATGCGATTGCAGTCAAAACCTCGGCCGAAGCGTTCTTCAAAGCGTTTTTTCTGGACTACGATGCCATCATCGCGCCTTCCGCCACGGGTGAGGCTCCGAAATTCGGCAACGGGACGGGCGATCCGATCTTTTGCACGCTTTGGACGCTGGCAGGGCTGCCCTGTGTCAGCCTGCCAATGCTGGTCGGGGACACGGGGCTGCCGATTGGTGTGCAGCTGATTGGCCCGGCTGAAAAAGACGACCGGCTGTTGCGCACGGCACGCTGGCTTCAAACCCATCTTGCTTCGTGCGCGGACTAACAAAAGGAAAAACCATGTCATACATCACCAAATTGATTGTGGGCCTGTTTGGCACAGCGGCGCTGTGTATTTTCATCGGCGGGCTTTCCCAAAGTATCTCGACCGGATTTGCGGGCTTTGTCGGAGGATCACCGTTTATGATCATCGCCATCGTGGTCTGCGGCATGGCGGTCTATGATTTTTACGATGAATGTATCCGCAAGAGATGACGAAAAAGCGCCTCTGGATCACCCGCCGCCTCTCTGACGCAACGCTAGAGCGTGCCGCGCGCGATTATGATGTCGTGGTTAACCACGATGACACGCCCGGAACGGCCGCAGACATCATCGCCGCAAGCGCGGAATTTGATGCGATCCTCCCGTGCCATTCAGAGCATTTTTCGGCGGATGTGGTGGCGCAGCTTGACGCGAAGCTGAAGATCGTCGCGAACCATTCTGTTGGCGTGGATCACTGCGATCTGCCGGCCTTAAAGGCGCGTGGGATCACGGTTACGAATACGCCCGATGTGCTGTCGGACGCCACCGCCGAGCTTGCGATGCTGTTGATGCTGGGGGCCGCCCGTCACGCTGTTGCCGGGGATCGACTGGTGCGCACGGGCGGCTGGGACAGTTGGTCGCCTGCATTTATGGTGGGCAAGCAGGTGACAGGTGCGCGGGTTGGCATCATTGGTATGGGCCGGGTCGGGCGTGCATTTGCCGCCAAGGCGCGCGGGTTCGATATGGATGTGCATTACTACAATCGCCGCGCATTGCCGGCGGATCTTGCGCAAGGGGCGACGTATCATTCAACGATTGAAAGCCTGCTGGGGGTCGCGGATTTCTTGTCTCTGCATTGCCCCGCCACGCCTGAAACAACCGATCTGATGCGGTCTGAACAGTTCGCGATGCTGCCCGCCGGGGCGGTTGTTGTGAATACCGCGCGCGGTGCATTGATCGACGAAGTTGCGCTGATGGCGGCGCTCGATAGCGGACAGGTCGCCGCGGCTGGCCTTGATTGTTTCAAGGTTGAACCGGGCGGAAACCCTGCGTTTGCGGCATACGACAGCGTCTTCATGCTCCCCCATATCGGCAGCGCGACCCGCACCACGCGCGATGCGATGGGCTTTCGCGCTTTGGACAATCTGGACGCCTTCTTTGCAGGTCAAACACCGCAGGATCAGCTTTAACAATGATAGATAAAACGATGACAAAACTGACCTTTCTGGGCCTTGGCGTCATGGGCTATCCTATGGCGGGACATCTGGCCAAGGCGGGCCACGCAGTGACCGTTTACAATCGCACGACGGCTAAGGCGGAAAAATGGGTGGCAGAGCACGGCGGCGCCTTTGGCAAAACACCTGCCGAAGCCGCACAGGGCGCTGAGATGGTGATGGCCTGCGTGGGGAATGATGATGATCTGCGCGCCGTATGCCTTGGCCCTGACGGTGCGTTTGCGACCATGTCCGAGGGCAGCACATTTGTTGACCACACAACCGTGTCCGCCGCCGTCACGGCCGAGCTTTATGCCGCCGCCAAATACCGCCGGATCGCATTTGTCGACGCACCCGTGTCCGGCGGGCAGGCGGGGGCCGAAAACGGCGCATTGTCGATTATGTGCGGAGGGGATCAGGCGGATTATGACTGGGCCGAGCCTGTCATGACTGTCTATTCAAAACTGTGCCGTCGCATTGGCGAGAGTGGCGCAGGCCAGATGACCAAGATGTGTAACCAGATCGCCATTGCGGGCTTGGTGCAGGGGCTGTCCGAAGCCCTGCATTTCGCGTCCAAAGCGGGCCTTGATGGCGCCGCCGTGGTCGAAGTGATAAGCCAAGGGGCCGCAGGGTCATGGCAGATGTCCAACCGCTATGAGACGATGCTAGACGATCATTTTGAACATGGTTTCGCCGTGGACTGGATGCGCAAAGACCTCGGGATTTGTCTGTCTACGGCGAACGAAAACGGCGCATCCTTGCCTGTCACTGCACTGGTCGATCAGTTCTATAAGGACGTGCAGAAAATGGGTGGAGGGCGTTGGGATACGTCAGCGCTGTTCAAACGGCTTCAGCAAACCTAACCCACAACGCAGGTGCCGATGACGATCAGCGCTGCCGCATCTTTTAGCATCATCGGGTCGGGCCCCGCGGGTTTGCTCCTGTCGCAATTGCCTGCGAATGCGGGCATCGGCATCACCGGCTCCAGACTTCGATACCGGGGCCGTCCCTGTCAAGCGGCTTGCGGCAGGCGAAAGCATCCGCATGGCTGCGGTTGTGATCACGGTTGCAATATTGACCGTCTCGTTGTCGCCGCCGCCATTGTCACAGATCATTCCGGGCGCATGTTTTGGTCCGTGTCAGTGCGGGTCTGCCAACATGATGCTGGTTCGATGCAATTCCGATGTACCTATCCCATTACAGTGATGGACACGGTCCCCCGTGACTTACCGCAATCCGACCTGTCCGAACGGCTTCGATTTGCCCTACCGCTGAGCGATTAAAGGGATGTCAGAATGACTTGAAGGACCGAATGGGAAAATTAGTGGCTCAAGCGCCGATTTGTAGAACATCGCAAATACGCACGTCAGCTCTCTGACAAGTCCCTCGACCGCGAATTCTCAGCGCTGGAACGTTTCGACGTCTGGAATAGACGCAAGGAATTTGGCAAGTTTCACATCGAATGTGCCATGGGCTTCCGCACGCACCTAGAGATCACCAAAAGCGCGAGTGGCAAACCCTTGGGAAAGTCCACACCCCGAGCCATTCTGGCGAATTGCGAGAGTTTTCGCTTTGGCTTGCGCAGCCGGATCAGGTCCGCAGACGCGGACGACTGTAACTTGTCCCGCCGGGATGAGGCCGAAGCTCGGGCCGCGCCGAGCCGCCCTGCGCCCAGTGTGAAACAGGCCAAGCGCGCGTTGGAGTTGATGCCCGCGACGACGCCGCGCGGGATGGGTGACAAGGCGATATTCGCGCTGTCGTGTCTGATGGGGATCCGCGCGGGGGCGTTGGTCTCCTTGCGGATCAAGCATGTCAATCTCGATGAGAAATCTGTGACACAGAACCCTCGCAAGGTAGCAACCAAATTTGGTAAAAGGATCGACACCTTCTTTGCGCAGGGCTTCCCTGAGGCCGAAGCGGCTTTGGCCGCTTGGGCGACCTATCTCGACGAAGACGCGCTTGACGGCCCGGATGACCCGTTGTTCCCGGCAACCGCCATCGTGCCGCATTCTAACACCGGTTTCGCAGCCGAAGGATTTGTGCGCCGCTCTTGGAAAAGCACCGAGCCGGTTCGCAAAATCGTCAACGATGCCTTCTCGGCTGCGAATTTGCACAGGTCTGGCCCGCACGCCTTTCGCCACATGCTGGCCCGTCACGCCGCAAAAAAGTACACGTCTGTCGCAGAGCTTGTCGCCACCTCACTGAACCTCGGTCATACCGATGTGCTGACGACGCTGGGTCGTTACGGGCAATTCAGCCGCGAGCGTCTACGGGCATTAATCACCGGTTTTCTCTGAGGAAGATGTGTTGGAAGACTGAGACACAGCACAGCACAGTGCGGTCAAGGGCGAGCGATGTGTGGGAATAGGTGTGGGAACACAGCCATAAAGACCCGGAAAAAGCTTATTATAATCAGAGCAATAACCGGGAATTATGGCGGAGACGAAGGGATTCGAACCCTCGAGACGGTTTCCCGCCTACTCCCTTAGCAGGGGAGCGCCTTCGACCACTCGGCCACGTCTCCGCGGACGGGTATAGCCGCGCAAACCACGGAGTTACAAGGCGAAATTCGCATTTCTTCGCAGAATTCCCGCAGGAGCCCCAACCCCTTGAAATAGCCCGAAAAGGCCAAGAATTACGAGGGTTGTGGTCAAGATTTGGTCAACGCCTCACCGGTAAATTCCACGCCAACATGCAGTCTATAGGTGTTAGTTGAAACACATTCCTTCAGTGGATACCGGAAGACTCGAGATGATGCCGGACTATGGTGGATGGCCTTATAAACTAGGCGTTCGGGGAAATGTCGCGGCTGTGGGGGCGTGGGCTGGCGTTTCATTCAGAGCCGCAGAAATTGAGCCGTTTGAGGCGGAAACGCCGCTGTTGGCTGCTTTGAAGCGGCAGTCGGCGCAGACTGTCTAACACCTGTTCAATACACGTGAAAATCGGCGTTGAAGGGCTGTTTAATGCGGATTTAGGCGCGCAAGGCTGTCCATATTCTCGGACGTGTTTTTTGGTCTGCCCCAAGCGACCACGCGAAGTTAGGATGGTTGGGTATTGTTCGAGATCGTTTGGAGATAATTATGACCGCATTGAGATATTCAGCTTACGGAGCTTTTGCGCTGGCAGTTTTGGTCGCCATGGGTGCCGCCGTGAGCGAAGCCGTGTTGCTACTTGGCGGTAGTGTCTCGGCGGGGCTGATCGGGCTTCTTTTGCTAGCAGCCGACCGCGCTCTGACATACTTGCGAGAGATCAGAGACCATCTGGTCGGCGGGACGATCGTTGAAGAAGCCATGCCAGCAAGCGAAACGCCTGATCCTGAGATGCCGGTCCAGTCGCTGCAAGAAATCGACCAAGATATTCGCCGGCTGAGAGCAAGAGCTGAGCGCGCTTGAGATGCATCAGACCGAGCATAGGTCGCGTGGCAACGTTCGGGGGTTATCGAAGGCAGGAGTGGGCAACGGAAGCGCGCGGTCGCTGCTTAGGGTCAGGACTCGTTCTCGTTTCATAGCCAGAACATGACGGTTGCGGCGAGGGCGATGGCGGAGAGGAAGACTTTCGGGCATCGGTCGTAGCGTGTGGCAATCCTGCGCCAGTCCTTCAGGCGCCCGAACATGATCTCGATCCTGTTGCGGCGTTTGTAGCGGCGCTTGTCGTATTTGACGGGCTTGGCGCGGGACTTCCGGCCAGGGATGCAGGGCTTTATCTCCTTGTCTTTCAACGCTTCCCTGAACCAGTCGGCGTCATAGCCCCGGTCGGCCAGAAGCCATTGTGCCGATGGCAGGCTGCCAAGAAGGGCCGCAGCGCCGGTGTAGTCGCTGACCTGGCCCGCGGTCATGAAAAACCGGATCGGTCGTCCCTCGGCATCGGTGACGGCATGCAGCTTGGTGTTCATGCCGCCTTTGGTTCGGCCGATCGCGCGCCCCCGCTGGTCGTCGGGCCCCCCTTTTTCGACCGCAGACTGCTCGCCGTGCGGTGCGCCTTCAGATAGGTCGCGTCGATCATCACCGTCTTTGGAACCGCTGCCTCCGACGCAAGGCCGTGCATCATCCTCGCGAAAATGCCCTTGTCGCTCCATCGTTTCCAGCGGTTATAGAGCGTTTTGGCCGGGCCGTATTCCGCGGGCGCGTCGCACCAGCGCAAGCCATTGCGATTGATGAATATTATCCCACTCAGAACACGCCGGTCATCCACCCGCGGCTTGCCATGGCTCTTGGGAAAAAACGGCCGAAGCCGGTCCATCTGCGCGTCCGTTAGCCAGAAAAGGTTGCTCATCATCACCCCCGTCAGTTTGGGAGCTTGAATCACGCTGCCGACGTAGCCTCAAGCAGATCAATGGGTCCTGAGCCTAATGCCGTCGATCTTGGCGTCAGGTATCCGACGACCGACCCGAGCTACAACAAGCTCGACCCGGCCAGGATATTCCCGGATGCTTATTTAAGCACGGCAACCGGCTTGCCCGTCACTGACGTGAACCCGGCGCGATATATGACAGATTTCATGTATGTGAAGGGCGTGACATTTATCGCGTCCAACGTCTATGGGACCGGCCCGATGCTGGCCTATGACGAGGATCAGGCTTACTTGGGGGTGGTCCCGAATACTGACGAAGGGCAGACCGGTAAATACGTGCTGCCTGCCGATACCGTCTATGTGCGCGCGTCAGGTCTGAACGCGGGCACTGTGTATATGTATCTCGACGATTTCTCGCGCTTTGGAACGCGTTACGAATATGGCGTGACCGAGGACAGCATAAAGTTAACCGAGACAAATGCTGCGGTCGCCACCAAGGCGCGGCTGGATTACGTTAAGACGTTAAATATCGTGGACGGCCTGAACGTATTAGACCCTGACAGTTTCGCGCCCGGGTTCACGATCAACGGCTCTGGTGTGGTTATCGCATCCGCCACCAATAGCGTCTCCGAATTCCTGTACTGCAAAGGCAGGTCCTTCGCCTCGACCAATATGTTTTTCTACGGTGGCATCTATGCCTATGATGAGGATTATGGCTTTATCTCTTCCATCGCTAGAAATACTGAAACTGGTTTCTTCGATATCCCCGGTACCGCCTACTACATCAGAGGCACCTTTCTGGGCTCTAATAACGGCGAGCAGTACCTTGTATTGGGATGATCCGACGGTTGATTTCTACCCCTTCCTGCAAGATCGCTACACCTACAAATGCAAAGGGCTGAAACTGGTGACGCTGGGTGACAGCATCACCTATCAGAAATCTTGGCAACCACGCCTGGTCGAGCTGACCGGCATGATCTGGGATGAGGATGAGGCGCGCGGCGGTGTTGGATATGTCGAAATTGACGCCAGCACCAACGCTGACCTTGGCGCTTACGTGCGTGCAGATGCGGCCATTGTTGATAGTGGCGCGACCTACGTGAATGACTACGGCGCGACACTCACGATTTACGAAAAGGGCGCTCAACGTTATCGCAAGGCGTATAGCTCAGCCGAGGGTGGCGATACCGTCATGCCGCGTTCCGGCAGCACTCGGTCGCTCTACTCGCGCTGTGGTGATATTCAGCACTATGAGCCGGACGTGATCATCATTCATGGCGGTGCCAACGACCGTGGGTATTGCGTGACACTCCCGACCGTCAAGCCGAATGGCCGGTTGAGTGATATAACGGGTATCACCAATCTGGAGAGCGACGATCCTGATCTGATTAACGATTATGAAATCTACACTGCTGACGCCAATTACGCCAATGTGGGCGATTACACGGCGGAAGGCGACACGACAGGCCGGATTAAATATAGCGGGACATTCCGCGCGGCCTATCGTGGCATGTTGAAAAAGGTGATCGATGGCAACCCGGCGGCGATCATCTTTTTGGTTCAGCCACCTCGGACCTTCCTCTATTCCGACACCTACCAGAACAAGGTGGCTGAGTATGCCTCTGACGAGGTGAACCGCGTCATCGCGGGGGTGGGCGACGAGTTCGGTTGTCAGGTGATCGACACCAGCCGCATCTTTGGCACCTACAACGCGGCGCAGTGGTTCACCGCAGATGGCCAGTATATTCACCCGAATGCGGCGGGCGGTCGAAAAATCGCTGACTATATCGCCAGTCAGATTTTGTGATGACACCACACCCGAGGCGCTGGTGGCGCTCGGGTGTGGTCACGTATTCGAGCCAGTTCACCTGATCGGCAGGCCCGCTTTGCAATCTCTGCGCGGCGTCCCACATGGCGGTTAAGGCCAGCCGTAGCCGGCCAGCACATACAACCACGTTTTAACGGTCGCTGAATGCGCCATCAAAACTTCCGGATAAGCAGATGCAAAAACCGTCTGCTGCAACTATTGCTTTCAAACTCTGCAGATTTCGCTTTCACGCTACAACCGCGCGCAGCGAACACCGAACCCATCTGGGATCCAATGGCCGAAGCCATTGACCGAACCGCCACACAATCTTGGTGCTCGAAGAAACCCCTACCCAAATGCGGGCGGCGCTTCTATACTTTGTGGATAAGTGGGCAAAGAGACCCATGAGAGGCGGAACAGAGAACAAGGGGAACGGCCAATGCGCTGCCCGTTTTGCGGAAATATCGACACTCAGGTCAAGGATTTACGGCCAGCCGAGGACCATGTCTCTATCAGGCGGCGGCGCTTTTGCCCGGCCTGCGGCGGCCGGTTCACCACCTATGAACGGGTGCAACTGCGCGACCTCGTGGTGATCAAAACAAACGGACGGCGCGAGGATTTCGATCGCGACAAGCTGGAACGGTCGATCCGCATCGCACTGCAAAAACGCCCGGTCGAGCCCGAGCGCATGGATCAAATGATCTCTGGCATCGTGCGGCGGCTTGAAAGCATGGGCGAGACGGATATTGCGTCCAAACAGATCGGTGAGATCGTGATGGAAAGCCTGGCCCGGATCGACACCGTGGCCTACGTGAGATTTGCCAGCGTTTACAAGAACTTCCAAGCGGCAGATGACTTTGATAAATTTGTCAGCGAACTGCGGCCAGACCACCCGAAAGAAACCTGACAATCCGAAGGAAAGCTAAGACAAAAGGGCTGCGCCATGCAGGATGACGATATCCGCCACATGGCGCACGCCCTTTTGCTGGGCCGTCGCGGGCAGGGCCAATGCTGGCCCAACCCCGCGGTCGGCTGTGTGATTGTGCGCGAAAACCGCATCGTCGGGCGCGGCTGGACTCAGCCGGGCGGGCGGCCCCATGCCGAGACTGAGGCGCTGGCGCAGGCTGGCGATTTGGCGCGCGGGGCCACGGCCTATGTCACGCTCGAACCCTGTTCCCATCATGGCCAGACGCCGCCCTGTGCCGAGGCGCTGATCGGGGCCGGTGTTGGCCGCGTTGTCGCCGCTGTCGAGGACCGCGATGCGCGGGTGTCGGGGCGCGGCTTTGCGCTGTTGCGCGCCGCCGGAATTGACGTCACGACTGGCGTGCTGTCCGCGCAGGCCGAGGCGGATCACGCCGGGTTTTTCCTGCGCCAGACCCAGAGCCGCCCGTTCCTGACCCTCAAACTTGCCACCACTTTGGATGGGCGCATCGCCACCGCCACCGGCGAAAGCCAGTGGATCACCGGACCCGCCGCGCGGCGCGAGGTACACGCCCTGCGTGCGCGCCATGATGCGGTGATGGTGGGGGCGGGCACGGCGCGGGCGGATGATCCTTCGTTGACCGTGCGCGATCTTGGCGTCACCCGCCAGCCGGTGCGGGTGGTGGTTTCGCGCCGCTTGGACCTGCCGTTAACCGGCCAGTTGGCGCGCAGCGCCGCTGAGGTGCCGCTATGGCTGTGCCACGGGCCCGATGCCGACCCGGATCTGACCTCCGCTTGGCAAGGGTTGGGCGCGCGGCTGGTGCCCTGCGCGCTGTCCTCGCGCCAGATTGACACGGGGTCGGTCATGGCCGCTTTGGGCGAGGCCGGGCTGACGCGGGTGTTCTGCGAAGGGGGCGGACAATGGGCGGCCTCGCTGCTCGCGGCCAATGTTGTTGATGAGCTGATCTGCTTTACCGCAGGCGTGGCGCTTGGGGCCGAGGGCCAGCCCGCCATCGGCGCGCTTGGGGTTGAGCGGCTGTCCGAAGCGCCCCGGATGCACCTGGCCGACGTGCGCCCAGTGGGCGGCGATGTGATGCACATCTGGCGGCGCGTCGCGGGTTAATCCATTAGTCTGGCGGCTGCGCAACCGGCGAGGTCATCATCCCCAACCGTTCCAGATCTTCGTCGCTCATCGCCTCGAGGCTCTCCATCACCGCGCCTTGTTCGCCCTGCGCCGCATCCGCCACATGGCGCAGCGCATGCGACGCCGCCAAGCGCAGATCGGGGGCGAGATCCTGACGCCAGATCGCCCAAACCGGATAGGGAAAGGTCGGCGCGTCGGGCACAAGATGCAATTCGCCAGCGTCAACATAGGTCTTGATATAGCGCGCCGGCAGATACGCAGCGAGCGACCGGCGGCGGATGAATTCCGCCCCCAGTGCGCCAAGCGACAGGGTCAGACCGGGGTTGGTCAGATGCGGCAGATGCAGCGCATGGGCCTGCACAAACTCCGGCCCCCAGTCGATAAACGCATAGCGTCCGGCAAGGTCCATCGTCGGATTTTCCCATGCGGCCACAAGGATCAGCTCTTCGTCCAGCACCTTTTCCACCGCCAGACCGGGGCGCAGTTGCGGCGTGTACATCAGCGCCGCCTGCAAAACACCTTCGACCAAAAACCGCGTCAGACGGTCGGGCATGCCCAGCTCGGCGCGGATGTTCAGCTCGGGGCGCGTGGCGCGCAATCGGTCGATCCAGCGAAAGCCAAGGCGCGGCCAGAGCGAATATTGCGCCCCGATCGACAGGCTCTCGTTAAATCCCTCGGGAATGGCAACCTGTTGGCGCGCTTCCTCCCATACCTTGATGATCGACAGCGCATAACGTTCAAATTCGCGCCCTGCGGCGGTCAGCTCGGCCCCGGCCTTGGACCGGGTGAACAGCGGCCTGCCAAGTGAGTCCTCGAGGCGCTGCACCCGGAGGCTGACAGCGGACTGGGTGACAAACAGCCGGTCGGCGGCGTTGACGAAAGAGCCGGTGGCGGCAATTTCGAGAAAGGTGCGCAGCAGGGTGATGTCCATCAAAGCAATCCATTAGCGTTAGTCGTTTTATGGATGTTTCTTATTCGTTTTTCTTATTGGATGATAGCCGCTAAATATTGGATCGTGGAAACTGGCCAAGGCGCATAAGCATTGTCGTACCCTCGGCACGCTTGGGCATCTTTTGGCACGTCCCTGCCGGCTGGCTTCCACACCTGATGTAACGCCACCGATGTGGAGGGAGACCGATATGACCCTGTTCAAAGCGAACAAACTGACCGCCAGCCTGCTGATTGCGGGGGCGCTGGCCCTGTCGGCCTGTTCGACCGAACAGGTTGTCGGCAACACTGTCGATGGCGTCGGCGGTGCGACCAAACTGGCGGCCAAAGGCGTGGTCGGCGCGGGCCGCTTGGCCGTGCGCGGCGGTCGGGCCGCCTTTGGCGAGACCGAAGACGAGTGACCCGCTGCGCCCGGCTTATGGCCGGGCGTCGCGTTTCGGGATCAGCCGCGCCGCCAAAGGTGCGCCTTGCTGGCGAAAGCGCCTTGCAGTTTGGCAAGCGCGCGGTTGGCCGCACCGGGGCCGGGCAATTTGCCACTGGCCAGCCGATGCACCACCACCTCGGGGGGGCAGGGCAGGCCGGTCACCGGATCGAAATAGCGCGGATAGGCAATCAGGGTGGCATGCACCAACCCATCGAGCGTTGGCCGCGCGCTCCGGCGCGGCGGCACATCGCCAAGATCGCGCGTCAGCCCCCAACCCGCATAAAACGGTGCGCCCAAAGTGGTGACTTGAACCTCGCGCAACAGAGCCTCGAACCCCAGCAGCGAGGTCAGGGTCCAGACCTCTTGCACCGCGTCCAGAAGCGCCACCGGATCGGCACGCTCCAGCACCAGATCGGCAAGCTCGGCGGCATCGGGCACGGCGCCTTGGCGCAGCCCGGCCTCGACATCGGGGTGGGGTTTGTAGAGGATCACCGCGTCCGGATTGGCGTCGCGCGCGGCTTGAAGCAACGCACGATTGCTGCGAACCTCGGTGCATCCCGTGAGGATCGAGGCGTCGTCTTCGACCTGACCGGGCACCAGAATCCGATGGCCCTCGGGCAGGGCGGGCAGGGCGCCGCGCAGGTTGTATTTGCTCAGACCCGCCGCAAGGATGCTGCGCCGCAGTCGAAACGCCCGTTGCACTTCGTCGGGCCGCAGATCGGCGCTGGCGTTGATCAACCGTTCCAGCCGGCTTTCGCGGCGCGGATCGTAATAGATGCCCAAATCATCCGCGACCAGCGACAGCGGCGGCACCAGTTCCGCGCCAAGCCCGCGCGAGCGCAGGAACCCGTCTTCGACCCGCACAACCTCATCAAGCTCGCCGGATTTGCTCGCCCAGACCATCCGTTTGCGGCCCTGCGCCTCGGCCAGTTCGCGCGCCTTGCCGGTGTCGTCTTGGAACAGCATCGGCTTCTGGGTGCCAAACACCTTTTGCAGCGGCCGACGTTTCCACAGCCGCATCCCCGAGGCCACCCAACCGGTGTGATCCTCGCGCCAGGCCCGGGTCTGGGCTTCAAAGGCGTTCAGCGCCTGTTCGATCTCGCAAAGCTGGTCGGTGAAAGGGTCGTACCACTTCGGATAAAGGATCATCGCGGCGGCAAAAAGCTGATGCCGGGTCAGCTGCCGTTCCCGGCGCGGCACCGGATTTTCATCCTGCGTCAGGCCCCACCCGGCGTAAAACGGCTGGCCAAAGACGCGCGGTTTATGGCCCGCGAAAATCGCCTCGAACCCCATTTGTGACGACAGGGTATAAACCCCGACCGCGCCGTCAAACAGCCGCCACGGGCTGATCTGATCGGTCAAAAGCGTGATCCGGTCATTGCCATCCTCTGGGCCGAAATGCCCCGCACGCAGGCCTTTGGCGGTCTCGGGATGGGTCTTGATCACCACGCGCGCGCCGGGATGCTCCTCTTGGGCAAACACCAGCATCTCAAGAAAATCGGCCCGCCCGGCGCCGCTGGCGGTGACAGAGGCATCGCCACGGGTCTGGTCGATCACCAGCACATAGCCGGGGGCGGGGGCAGGGATTTCGGCGTCGAAGCCGGAATATTTGGTCAGATGCGCGGCTTTGACCCGAGCAATGGCATCGCCCGCGCGGGTCATCAGCGCGCCGTCATCCAGCGGGTCTTGCGTCAGGATCTGCTCAAGGTCGGAGGGGCGTTTGGGATCGAAATGCAGGCCGGAGTGGTCGATCATCAGGCCAAGCGGCGGCTCGCCCATGCTGCGGCCGGGGTGGAGCGAGCGCAAGAAAGCATCCTCGATCCGCACGAGTTTCGCCCCTTGCCGCGCGGCCACCGCTTCGCCGCGACGGGCGGTCGGGCTTTGGCCCCAGACACCGACAAGATCATGCGCGCCGGGCAGGCCGAGCCGAATGCGATAGCCCGCCAGCGTCAAAATGCGCCGCACCCGGCGTTGCGTCAGGAAACCACCGTTATAGACGTAAAGACGCCGGGGCGTTGCGGCCCCGGCGACTGTTTCGTTGCTGGCCGGAGCCATCGCTTAACCGCCGGTGCCGCCGGTCAGGGTCGAGACGGTGTCGACCGTCGATGTGATGGTGCCGACCGCGCCGAGCGTGCCGGTCACCGCGGCGATGGTTTTGCTCCACTGCGCAAACGGCGCTTCGGTCACATAGAGCAGATCGTCGTCGCGGATCACGAAATCGCGGGCGAGGAACAACCCGTTGGGCTCGGTCAAATCAAGCACATAGACCATGCGTTGCGCGCCCTGCAGATCGTCGCGGCCCAGCACGTTTTCGGAAATCGCTTCAGCCTCGTTGCGGAACACAAAGACGCCGGTGGGATCGGCCGAAGTGGCCAACAGCCCGCCAACCTGTGCAATCGCCTCGACGGCTGACAGCGTCTGGCTCTCAAACGGAACGCGCGATTGTGCGCCGGTGGCACCCAGCGCGACAAAGGCGCGGGTGTCCTGTTCGATCAGGATTTTGTCACCGCCGCGCAGGGCGATGTCCATCTGGGGATATTCATAGAGGTCCTGGAACCAGACCTTGCCAGTATGGCTGCCGCGGGTCACGGTGACCTGCGCCACCTCGGGCTGGATCGTCACGCCACCGGCACGCGCTAGCATCGACGACAGCGTGCGGGTCGGACGCTCGATTGCATAGATGCCCTGGCCGCCCACGGCCCCGATGACCGACACAGTCGAGCCGTCGCCCGCGACGCGGCGCAGTTCGACCTGCGGATCGGGGGTCTGTTCTTCGAGCTTGCGGGTGATGACGCGGCGGATCGCTTCGGTGGTGTTGCCGGCGGCCTTGATCCGGCCCGCGTAGGGCACAAAGATAAAGCCGGCCCCATCGACCTGCACCTCTTCGAGGACCGTCGAGCTTGAGGTTTCGCCCGCCAGCAAACCGTCATCAACGTTTTCCCAGATCGTCAGGCCAAGCGTATCGCCGGGGCGGATCACGTCGGATCCGACGACACCGGCATTCTTGAAGCTGTCAGCAAAGCCCAGCGCGGGTACGACGCCGGTGGCCCGCGTCACCCGATCATTGACCGAGACGATAAAGGCATCGCCTTCGCGCTGAACCGATCCGGCATAGATTTCACGTTTGTTCGGGCCAGACCGGGGCAATCCACAGGACGCCACAAGCGATACGGCAAGAAGCAGGGCCACGGATCGGGCCCATCTGGTTTGATGGTTTCTCACTGCTCGGTCTCCTCGACCTTGTATTTTTATGCTGCCTCAGCTTTTCCCGGTAATCTACGGGAATCCGTATGCAAAATCCAGAGTGGATGGGCCCGCCGGGCAATGGGCGGGCGGGCGTGGCGTCGAGGGCACAGATCGGCGGTATTTTCGCCGGCTGCGGTGTAAAGGCTTGAGGGGGATCTGGTTGCGCACGGATCCCGTGGGGGAATGCCTGCCCCGGATGTGATCCGAGGCCGCCGGAGGGCATGGGGCAGGAGATCCCGGACCAGGTCCGGGCGTGATGATGTGCGAGCGACCACAGGCGCGGTCAGGTCACCAAACGCAATTGTTGGCGCGGTGCGGCGGTGCCCGAGGCGAAGCCATCATAGGGATCTTCGGTCGACAGCATCATATCCACCACCATGCGCAGCAATTGGCGGCGGCCCTTAGCCGAGTAATATCCGCCGGGAATTTGGCTGGTTTCCAGCAGATAGCGGCGATAATCCTTGTAGGCGCGGTTGTCAGGCCGTTCCGGCGCGGCAAAGAAGTCCTTGAGCGGCTGCATCGAGACGAACTCAGGCTTGGCATAAACGGCACGGCCAAACACCCGCAGGGGGATGCCGCGCCAGAGCACCTGTTGCCCGGCGGTCGAGTTGACCGTGACCGCAGTGCGCGCATCATTCAGCAGCGGCGCAAGCTTGCCCCCGCGCACGTAATGCACCCGACCTTTGACGCCGTATTTCACCGCCAACCGCTTGAGTTCGCGGCGGATGTTGGTGCGGCCGTTTTCCAGCGGATGGGCCTTGAAAACGAGGTGATGGTGGCCAGGGGCCCCTTGGGCAAAGCCCGCGACCACGAGTTCCAGAAACTCAGTCATACGGGCAAAAGGTGAATGTTCAATGAACGAGGAATCATGTTCGAGCTGAAGCAGGCAAAGGTGATAGGGATAGCCGCCATGGCGAATGCCCAGCGTTGCCGCCTTGCGATCCAACGCATGGAGCGGCATCAAGAGCAAGCGTTTGAAATAAAGTGCAAATTCCATCGTTACTGGCAATTCCCGATGCGCCCGGAAATTGCGAAAACTGCCGTTTCGAAACATAATGAACCAGTGATACAGCGCGCCATAAAATACATGTTGTCGGGTGTCGCCCCAATGGCCGGGGGGCAGGGGCGCTTCCATATCCGACAGGCTGAGCGCCTTTTGCATGGTCTCGACGCTCATCTCCATCAGGCGCGAATTGCCGTTGCTGCCGCCGCGCTCATACGTCACCCAATAGGGCCGCATATAGCCTTCTTCAAACACATGCACCGTCAGCCCGCGGTCCCGCGCAATGCGGACCGCATCGGCGTGAATGGCGCGGGTGTCGCCATATAGTACAATGTCGGTGGCCTGTTTTTCGTCGATCAGCCGGTCAAAGGTATCCGGCCAGTCCTCAGTTGTGCCGGTGTAGGGCACAAAGCTTTTGGGATGGAACCAGAACGCCCGGTCGCCGGCGTTGAACCCGACGCGCCATACCTGGGCACCGGTCATCCTCAGCATTCGGCCAAGGCGGTTGAAGAACGGGCCGTGCGGTCCCTGTAAAAACAGGAAAACCCTTTTCTCTCCGGCGGCGTTGCCCATCGTGCCGATTTCCCTCATATGGTTCGGATAGGCTTCATTAACACGCCATATGGACGAAATTATGGCTGAAAGGCCAGCAGCGGCGAGGAAAAGCATGTTCACCGGGATCATCACCGATATTGGCCGGATCAAGGCCTTGGAAATGCGCGGCGATCTGCGGGCGCGGATTGGCACTGGCTATGACACCGCGACCATCGACATTGGTGCCTCGATCGCCTGCGAGGGGGTTTGCCTGACGGTGGTGGCGCTTGGCACGGATTGGTTTGACGTCGATATCAGCGCTGAAACCGTGTCGAAAACCAACCTCAGCAGTTGGGCCGAGGGTCGGATGGTGAACCTTGAGCGGGCGCTGAAGGTTGGGGATGAGCTCGGCGGTCATATCGTATCGGGCCACGTTGATGGCGTGGCGGAAGTGGTTGATATGAAAGACGAAGGCGGCAGTACGCGGGTGACGTTTCGTGCGCCCGAGGCGCTGGCGAAATTCATTGCGCCCAAAGGCTCGGTTGCGCTTAACGGCACGTCGCTGACGGTCAACGAGGTGTCAGGACGCGATTTCGGGATCAATTTCATCCCGCATACCAAAGAGGCAACGACCTGGGGTGCGGTTGTGATGGGTGACAAGATTAACCTCGAAATTGATACATTGGCACGTTACGTCGCGCGGCTTCAGGACTGGGGCTGAGTAGAGCCTAGCCGACCTAAGTCGCCGTCGTCACGCTGCCTTTGTGTACAATCTTATGGGTTAACTGTTGGGTAAGGATCCTGCGGTATAGCTGGGTCATACAGACGGAATGGTTCGGTAATTGGCGCTTGGGTCTGCGGCCTTAACTGGGCAATTGCACTAGTAGGAGAAGCAAAATCAAGGATGGGTTTGTGCGGATTCAAATGGCTTATGAGCAGGTTCGATGAGGGGGCCGCGGTATGGCGTGCAGGCACCGTGGAACAAGCGTTCGTCTGCGCAGACGACACGGCAGGCGCAGCCCGATTTGTTTCCGCCCCTTGCAGCCCCCCAAACCCATGACTAAGACTCTGGTAATTCTGGCGGGGTAAGACACCCCAGAGCACCAAGAGGCAGGCCGAGATGCGAGACCCGATCGATACCTACATGAATACACTTGTCCCGATGGTCGTCGAACAGACGAGCCGGGGCGAGCGCGCCTACGATATCTTTTCCCGCCTGCTGAAAGAGCGGATCATTTTCGTCAGCGGCCCGGTGCACGACGGCATGTCGTCGCTGATCGTGGCGCAGCTGTTGCACCTTGAGGCGGAAAACCCGTCCAAGGATATCTCGATGTACATCAACTCGCCCGGTGGCGTGGTGACAAGCGGCCTGTCGATTTACGACACGATGCAATACATCAAGCCCAAGGTCTCGACCCTGGTGATCGGCCAAGCGGCGTCGATGGGGTCGCTGCTGTTGACGGCGGGCGAAAAGGGCATGCGCTTCTCGCTGCCCAACAGCCGCATCATGGTGCACCAGCCGTCTGGCGGCTATCAAGGGCAGGCGACCGATATCATGATCCACGCCGAGGAAACCCTGAAGCTGAAGCGCCGGTTGAATGAAATCTACGTTCATCACACCGGTCAGACGCTCAAGAAGGTGGAACAGGCGCTGGAGCGCGACAACTTCATGTCGCCCGAAGATGCCAAGGAATGGGGCCTGATCGACGAAATCGTCGAAAATCGCGCCAAGGCCGAAGCCGAGGCCGACTAAATCTCATGCAGCAGGGGGCGCATTTTGCAATTGTCGCTCCCTGCTGCCTGTCCTAAGCTGGGCAAAAGACCCAGGTCCCTGCAAATTGCAGGACCACAAGAGCAGTTCAAAGGCTCCGAAAGGTGACACATGGCGACGACTACCGGTGGTGACAGCAAAAACACCCTCTATTGCAGCTTTTGCGGCAAGAGCCAGCACGAGGTTCGCAAGCTGATTGCCGGCCCGACCGTGTTCATCTGTGACGAATGCGTCGAGCTTTGCATGGACATCATCCGCGAAGAAACCAAAAGCGCGGGACTGAAATCGTCTGACGGTGTTCCGACACCCAAGGAGATTTGTCAGGTTCTCGACGATTACGTGATTGGCCAGACCGTGGCCAAGCGCGTGCTTTCGGTGGCGGTGCACAACCACTACAAGCGGTTGAACCACGCGGCAAAATCCGGCGACATCGAGCTGCAGAAATCCAACATTCTGCTGATTGGCCCGACCGGCTGCGGCAAGACGCTGCTGGCCCAGACACTGGCGCGCATCCTTGATGTGCCGTTCACGATGGCCGATGCAACGACGCTGACCGAGGCGGGCTATGTGGGCGAGGATGTCGAGAACATCATCCTCAAACTGCTGCAATCGTCGGAGTATAACGTCGAGCGGGCCCAACGCGGCATCGTATATATTGACGAAGTCGATAAGATTACGCGCAAATCCGAAAATCCCTCGATCACCCGTGACGTTTCGGGCGAGGGCGTGCAGCAGGCGCTGCTCAAGCTGATGGAGGGCACCGTGGCCTCCGTACCGCCGCAGGGCGGGCGCAAGCATCCGCAGCAAGAGTTCCTGCAGGTCGACACGACCAACATTCTGTTCATCTGCGGCGGCGCGTTTGCTGGCCTCGACAAGATCATCGCGGCGCGCGGCAAGGGCTCGGCAATGGGCTTTGGTGCTGATGTGCGTGACGAAGATTCGCGCGGCGTGGGCGAAGTGTTCAAGGATCTCGAGCCGGAAGATCTGCTGAAATTCGGTTTGATCCCGGAATTCGTTGGCCGTCTGCCGGTTCTGGCAACGCTCGAAGACCTCGACGAAGATGCGCTTGTCACCATCCTGACCAAGCCGAAAAACGCGCTGGTCAAGCAATACCAGCGTCTGTTCGAGCTTGAAGACACCACGCTGTCGTTCACCGAAGAAGCGCTTACCGCGATTTCCAAGCGGGCGATCGAGCGTAAAACCGGTGCGCGGGGCCTGCGTTCGATCCTCGAGGATATCCTGCTCGATACGATGTTCGAACTGCCCGGCATGGAGAATGTCGACGAGGTTTTGGTCAACGAAGAGGCGGTCAATTCCGACGCCGCCCCGCTGATGATCTATTCCGATGCGGAAAAAACGCCGGCGACGGCGGGGTAACACCTGTGCCGGGCTCACGCCCGGCCTACATCTGCCGAGGCAAGGCTTTGCGGCTGGACCTTTCAAGCCGCTTGCGCCATACCGAGGCAAGACCAATTCGGAGGCATCGATGGGTATCCTGAACACGCTTTTGCGCGCCGTGACATGGTGGAACGGCTCGACGCTGGGCACCTCGCTCTACACCCGCCGCAACGGGGTCAAGGTCGGCGAAGACGATCAGGGCAACATCTTTTACGAGACCAAAGATGCCAAGCGCCGCTGGGTGATCTTCAATGGCGAAGTCGAAGCGACCCGGGTGAACCCCGAGTGGCACGGCTGGCTGCATCACACGATGAAAGAGCCGCCCACCGCACGCCCGCTGCATCGCAAGACCTGGGAAAAGCCGCATCAGGAAAACCTGACCGGTACGCCGTTGGCCTATGCGCCCGCGGGGTCTTTGCGTCGCCCTGATCCGGTTGAACGCCAGGATTATGAGGCTTGGACGCCGGAATAAGGCCGCACACCCATGTCGGAAAACAAGACCGAAGTTCTGGTGGGCGGGGCCGTTCTGGCCATCGCTCTGGGCTTTCTGATCTACGCCGGGCAGGCCACGGGCCTGTCGCAGGGCAGCAGCGGCTATCCGTTGACGGCCAGTTTCCGGTCGCTTGAGGGCATATTGGTGGGCACCGATGTGCGGCTTGCCGGGGTCAAGATTGGCACCGTGACCGAGGTGACGCTTAACGCCGAAACCTACCGCGCCGACACCGTGTTTACCGTAAAAAATGACATCCAGATCCCCGATGACAGCGCTGTGGCTGTCGCGCAAGAGGGCCTTTTGGGCGGAAATTTCGTTGAGATCGTGCCGGGCGGATCGCCGTTTTACTTCGAGCCGGGGCAGGAAATCGAAGACACCCAGGGCGCGGTCAGCCTGATTTCACTTTTGCTTAAATTTGTATCTGGTGGGGATAACGCGCAATGAGAGGCTTTCTAGTCGCGGCAGCCATCTGCCTGGCGTTCCCGGTCGCAGCACAAGAGTCGGTGTCACTGGGCAGTGGCGCGGTGCTGCGCGGCCTCGACAAAGTGTCAGGCGAAACCACCGATATGGATCTGTCGAACGGGGCCAGCACCGAATATGGCAGCCTGCGGATCGAAATGACGGAATGCCGCTATCCCGAGGGCAATTTGGCGGGCGATGCCTTTGCCTTTACCAAGGTTTGGGAGCGGGACGCTGCGACGCCAATATTTTCGGGCTGGATGATCGGGTCTTCGCCGGCGCTCAGCGCGCTGGATCACGCGCGTTATGACGTTTGGGTCATGCGCTGCAAGACCGAGTGAGCCTCGGCCAGCGGCGGCGCGGTGAACGACGCCTCGCCGTTGATCGCACGGCGCAACTGGTCATGATAGCGGCTGCGTGAGATTTCGATCGCGCCAAGTGACCCCAGATGGTCGGTCAGGAACTGGGTGTCAAACAGGGTAAACCCGCCTTGATTGAGCCGGTCGACAAGATAAGCCAGCGCTATTTTCGACGCATCGGTACGGCGTGAAAACATCGACTCGCCACAGAACAGCTTGCCAACCGCGAGCCCATAGACCCCACCAATTAGCGCGTCGCCGTCCCAGATTTCCAGCGAATGCGCGTGGCCTTGGGTGTGAAGTCTTTGAAATGCGTCGAAAATCGGGGGGTTGATCCAGGTCTCGGCGCGGTCAGCGCAGGCCTCCATCACCGCGGCAAAGTCGGTGTTGATCCGCATCTGGTGGGGCTTGCGGCGCAGGCTTCGCGCCAAGGACCGCGAGAGGTGAAAGCCGTCCAGCGGCACCACCCCCCGGCGGCGCGGATCGACCCAGAAAACCTCTGGGTCGTCGCGGTGTTCCGCCATGGGGAAGATGCCGGAGGCATAGGCCTGTAGCACCAGATCGGGGTCCAGCTCATGCGCCGGATCGATCATCATGTCAGCCGAGATTACGGGCCAGCCACTTTTCCAGCCAGTGAATGTTGTAGTCGCCGGACTGGATGTCGGGTTCCTGCAACAGCTCGTGGAACAGCGGGATGGTGGTGTCGACGCCGTCAACGATCAGCTCGCCCAACGCGCGATTGAGACGCGCCAGCGCCTCGGGACGGTCGCGGCCATGCACGATAAGCTTGCCGATCAGGCTGTCGTAGTAGGGCGGGATCGAATAGCCGTCATACAGCGCCGAATCCATCCGCACGCCAAGCCCGCCGGGGGCGTGATATTGGGTGATGCGGCCGGGGCAGGGCGAGAAATTCGGCAGCTTCTCGGCGTTGATCCGCACCTCGATGGCATGGCCGTTGATCACCAGATCCTCTTGGCCAAAAGACATCGGCAGCCCTTCGGCCACCCGGATCTGTTCGCGCACAAGATCGATGCCGAAAATGCCTTCGGTGACCGGGTGTTCGACCTGCAGGCGGGTGTTCATTTCGATGAAATAGAACTCGCCATCCTCGTAGAGGAATTCGATGGTGCCGGCGCCGATATAATTGATGTCGGCCATCGCGTCAGAGCAGATTTTGCCGATGCGCGCACGTTCCTCGGGGGTGATGGTGGGGCCGGGGGCCTCTTCGAACACCTTCTGGTGACGGCGCTGAAGCGAGCAGTCGCGCTCGGCCAGATGCACCGCACCGCCTTTGCCATCGCCAAACACCTGAACCTCGATATGGCGCGGTTTTTGCAGGTATTTTTCGATATAAACTTCGTCATTGCCGAAGTTCGATTTGCCCTCGGCGCGCGCGGTGGTGAAGGCCTTTTCCATGTCCTTGTCAGACGTGGCAACCTTCATCCCCTTGCCGCCGCCACCGGCGGTGGCCTTGATGATCACCGGATAGCCCATTTCGGCTCCCAGTTTCTTGGCCGTGGCCAGATCAGGCACGCCACCAACCGAGCCGGGCACGCAGGGCACGCCGAGCTTGATCATGGTTTCCTTGGCGGTGATCTTGTCGCCCATGATGCGAATATGCGCGGCAGTGGGGCCAATAAAGGTAAGCCCGTGGTCTTCGATCACCTGCACGAAATTGGCGTTTTCCGACAGGAAGCCATAGCCGGGGTGAATGGCCTGTGCGCCGGTCACTTCGCAGGCGGCAATGATCGACGGAATCGACAGATAGGATTGCGCCGACGGCGCGGGGCCAATGCAGATCGATTCATCGGCCATACGCACATGCATCGCGTCGGCGTCGGCGGTGGAGTGCACCGCGACGCTGGCAATGCCCATTTCGCGGCAGGCACGGATCACGCGCAGGGCAATTTCGCCCCGGTTGGCAATCAGGATTTTGTCAAACATCTGCTGCGCCCTTTATTCGAGGATCACGAGCGGCGTGCCGAATTCCACCGGGTCGCTGTCAGCGACAAGGATGCGGGTGATCTTGCCGGCGCGCGGGGCGGGGATGTGGTTCATGGTTTTCATCGCTTCAACAATCAGAAGCGTGTCGCCTTCGGCCACGGTGTCACCGACGCTGATGAACGCCGGTGTGCCGGGCTCGGCCTGCATATAAACCGTGCCGACCATGGGCGAGGCCACGGCACCGGGATGGCTGGCCGGATCGTCGCTGACGGTCTCGGCGGGCGCGGCGGCGGCGGCGGCGGGTGCCGGGGCTGCGTGCGCGGCAGGGGCCATCATCTGGACAGGGGCCGCGACAGGTGCTGCGCGGCTCACGCGGACATTCAGGCTGTCGTCTTCGGCATAGTCGCGTTTGACCTGCAATTCTGTCAGATCATTGTCGCGTAAAAGTTTTGCCAGAGCTTCAATAAAAGCCACGTCGGCATCATGCGTATTTTTTGTCATTCTCGATTCCACCCGTTGTTACGTGCCCCGCGGGCCGGTTTTTTGCGATCTCGTCCCTTGTGGACTTATAATTCACCGGAACGCCGGTGAAAAGCGATCTTGGCCGTCGCTAACACGCGCACCGGGTGGCGATAGCGCGGTTTGGCCGGAAAAAACAGGGAAATTTAGCGTAGGGGCGGGCGATTCGGCGATTTGACCGGGGCAAAGGGCCCAATTGCGCGCCTGCCAGAGGGCAATTGCAGGACGATCTGCCGCTGCACCGCCGATGGAAAAACCCGCAGGGCCGGTGGCGCTGCGGGTGATTTTAGTCGGCACTGGGCGGTGCGCGCTTTAGATCGCGAGGTATTCCGCCCGCAGTTCGGCATTTTCCAGCACCTCAGACGCCGCGCCATCAAACACGATGCCGCCGGTATCAAGGATCACCGCGCGGTCCGCGAGGTTGAGCGCGCGCACAGCGTTTTGTTCCACAAGGATGGTGGTCATGCCTTGGGATTTGATGTGCATCAGCGTTTTCTCGATCTCGTCGACGATGACCGGGGCCAGCCCTTCGTAAGGCTCATCCAGCAGCAGCACCTTGATGTCGCGGGCAAGCGCGCGGGCAATTGCCAGCATCTGTTGTTCGCCACCAGAGAGGGTCACGCCCTCCTGTTTGCGGCGTTCCCCAAGGCGGGGGAAAAGCTCGTACAGACGCTCGATCGACCAGCCGACCGGCGGTGCGATTTGGGCGAGTTGCAGGTTTTCCTCGACCGTGAGGCCGGGGATGATGCGCCGATCTTCGGGCACAAGGCCCAGGCCCGCCGCGGCGGCCTCATGGCTGGCCATTTTGTGCAGCGGCTGGTGATCGAGCCAGATTTCGCCGCGTGTCACCAAAGGCGAGCCGATCCGCGCAATCGAACGCAGGGTCGAGGTTTTGCCAGCGCCGTTGCGGCCCAAAAGCGCGAGGATTTCGCCTTCGTGGACGTTAAAGGACACGCCCTGGACGATGTAACTCTCGCCATAATAGGCGTGCATATCCCAGATCGAGAGAAAGGCCGGGGCGGTTTCGGCCATATTGGCGTTCTTGGTGAAGTCCGGTTTGATATTCATGTCTGGCGCTCCCCGTCCCGGTTTTGCTCCGGGACTTCATGGCGGTGGAGGCCCCGGACCAGGTCCGGGGCGCGATGATCTTTTCGGTCAGTCAGCACTTTCGCCCAGATAGGCTTCGCGCACCTTCGGGTGGCCCTTGATCTTGTCGGGCGTGTCCTCGACCAGCGGCGTGCCTTGGGCCAGCACGGTGATCCGGTCCGCAAGGGAAAACACCACATGCATGTCATGCTCGATGATGGCGATGGTGATGTCGCGCTCATCCTTGATCTGTTTGAGCAGATCGATGGTGTTGTTGGTATCGGCACGTGCCATGCCTGCCGTCGGCTCATCCAAGAGCAAAAGGCGGGGTTGCTGCGACAGGCACATGCCGATCTCGAGACGCCGCTTGTCACCGCGCGACATGGATGCGGCGTGCATGTGGCGTTTGTCGGCCATGTTCATTTCTTCGAGCATATGTTCGGCCTGTTCTAGTACGTCCTTTTGGGCAAAAACGTTTGAGAAAGCGTTAAGCTGGAACGATCCATCGCGTTTTGCGAACACCGGGATCATCATATTCTCCAGAACCGACAGATCGCTGAAGATTTCGGGCGTTTGGAACACGCGCGAAATGCCCATCTGACAGATTTGATAGGGGGTGCGGCCAAGCACGGACTGCCCGTCGAACATCACCGATCCGGTGTCGGGGATCAGCTTGCCGATCAGACAGTTGAGCAGGGTGGACTTGCCCGCGCCATTGGGTCCGATGATCGCGTGGCAGGAGTTTTCCACCACGCTCAGGTTTACATTGCCCAAGGCTTGCAGACCACCGAAGCGCTTGCCGACGTCTTTGACTTCAAGAATTCCCATAAGTCTCGCTCCTTATTCCGCGGCTTTGCGTTGCTGGGCGGCTTTGGCCTCGGGGCCGGTTGCCTTGGCGTCCTTGCGGCGGAACATCCGGCCAATACGCTGACCGCCTTCGACCAGACCACCGGGCAGGAAAATCACCACCAGCATGAACAGGATGCCCAGCGTCAGATGCCAGCCTTTGCCGATGAAGGGGTGGACCACGGCGACGATGAAATCCTCAAGCCCGTCGGGCATGAACGAAAACCAAGTGTGCAGCACGTTGTCGTTGATTTTCGAGAAGATATTCTCGAAATACTTGATGAAACCTGCGCCCAGAACTGGCCCGATCAGAGTGCCCGCACCGCCAAGGATGGTCATCAGAACCACTTCGCCCGAGGCGGTCCACTGCATCCGTTCGGCACCTGCAAGCGGATCCATCGAGGCCATCAGGCCGCCCGCCAGACCGGCATACATGCCTGAGATCACAAAGGCCGCGAGCGTGTAGGGCCGGGTGTTGAGGCCGGTGTAGTTCATCCGCTGCTGGTTGGATTTTACCGCCCGCAGCATCATGCCAAAGGGCGACCGGAAGATGCGCACAGCCAGATAAAACGCGATCAGCATGAAGAAAGCACAGAGGTAGTAGCCGACGTTAAAGGTAAAGCTCCACGGACCGACCACGAGGTCATAGGCCGCGCGCATCTCGATCCCCGGCAGCAGGTTTGTCACCGGGATCGAGCCATCCGCCGTGGCGGAATTGCCCAAGATACGCGGGTCATTCAGCGTCAGTTGCAGCCCGGTTTCGCCATTGGTGATCGGCGTCAGCACCGAATAGGCAAGGTTGAACGACATCTGCGCAAAGGCCAGCGTCAGGATCGAAAAGTAGATGCCAGAGCGGCGCAACGACACAAAGCCGATGAGCAGCGCGAACAGCCCCGCAACCACCACCGACAGCGCGATGGCAGGCAGCACATTCATGCCCAAAAGCTTGAACATCCAGACCGCCGAGTACGACCCCACACCCAGAAAGGCGGCGTGACCAAACGAAAGATAGCCGGTCAATCCGAACAGAATGTTAAAACCGATGGCAAAGATGCCAAAGATCACAAACCGCTGCATCAGGTCGGGATAGCCCGCGTTGAACTGGGCCATCGCTGAATCAGCCGGGAAGGGGTTGAGGATGAAGGGTGCCAGAAGGGTCATGACAGCCACGATGAACAATAGTTTGGTGTCTTTTTTGTCAAGTCCGAACATGGGCTTAGTCCTCCATCACGCCTTTGCGGCCCATAAGGCCTCGGGGGCGGGTGAGCAGAATGATAATCGCCACCACATAAATGATGATCTGGTCGATGCCGGGCAGGATCGATTTGACTTCGTTCATCGAGGCAAAGCTTTCGAGGATGCCTAAGAGGAAGCCTGCGAGCACCGCACCGGGCAGCGAGCCCATGCCGCCCACGACAACCACGACGAAGCTCAGCACCAGAAAATCCATGCCCATGTGATAGTTGGGTGAGTTGATTGGCGCGTACATCACCCCCGCAAGCCCTGCCACCGCGGCGGCGACGCCGAACATGATGGTGAAGCGCTTGTCGATGTTGATGCCCAAAAGGCCCACGGTTTCGCGGTCCGCCATGCCAGCGCGGACAACCATCCCGAAGGTGGTGAACTGCAAGAAGGCAAAGACGCCGCCGATGATGATCGCCGAGAAGGCGAAGTAGACCAAGCGCCAGTAGGGATAGATGATCGCGTTCGCCTCATACCCCAGTAGAACGCCGAAATCGAACGAGCCGCGGAACACATCCGGTGCGCCGGTCGGGATCGGGTTGGCGCCGTAGAAATACTTGATGACTTCCTGAAGCACGATAGCAAGGCCGAAGGTCACAAGGATCTGGTCGGCGTGCGGGCGCTTGTAGAAGTGCTTGATCAGCCCGCGTTCCATAATGAAACCAATGGCGATCATGATCGGGATGGCAAACAGGATGGCCAGCGGCACGGACCAGTCAATGATGGCGGCACCGGTTTCGGGGCCGAACCAACTCTCGACATAGGGCACCTTGACCTTAAGCGGATTGCCAAGAAAATCGGTCTGGGTCTCGTCGACGACCTCATAGCTTACCGACAGGATGCGCTGGACAGTGACAGCACAGAAAGCCCCAATCATAAACAGCGCGCCGTGGGCAAAGTTGACCACCCCCAGCGTGCCGAAAATTAGCGTCAGGCCCAGCGCGATCAGCGCATAAGCCGAGCCTTTGTCGAGGCCATTCAAAATTTGCAGAATGATTGCGTCCATTGTCCCACCCTTTGCGGATACATTGGTGTTTCGCCCGGCCTCTCAGGGACCGGGCGAAAGGATAAGGCGGGCAAACCTGCCCACCTTACAACATGTTGCGGTTTACGCGCCCGGGTTACAGGAGCCGAGCTGGCCGCCTGCAAACATCGGGTGATCCGGCGCATATTCGACCTGCGCGCGCGGCGTGACTTCGACCACTTCGAGAAGGTCGAACTCGGAGGTCGGGTTCTCTTTCCCGCGCACAACCAGAACGTCTTTGAAGCACTGGTGATCTTCGGCGCGGTACAGCGTTGGGCCGTTGCCGAGACCGTCAAACTCATAGCCTTCGAGCGCTTCGGCCACACCGCAGGGGTTGAACGTGCCTGCGCGCTGAACGGCGTCAGCATAAAGCAGAGTCTGCACATAGCAGGTGTGCGCGGCCTGCGACGGCGGGAAGCCGTATTTGGTGCCGAAGGATTTCACGAATGCCTTGGAGCCTTCGTCTTGCAGCGACCAGTGCCAGTTGGTCGAGCCGTGAATGCCTTTCACGTTCTCGCCCGCACCTTTCGCCATCAGACGCGAGTAGAGCGGCACAACGATTTCAAAGTTCTTACCGTTGACCTGCTTTTCACGCAGACCAAACTGAACCGCGTTGGTCAGCGAGTTCACCATGTTGCCGCCGTAGTGGTTCAGCACCAGAACATCGGCGCCCGAGTTCAAGACCGGCGCGATATACGACGAGAAGTCGGTCGCCGCGAGCGGGGTTTTCACCTTCTCGACAGTCTCCCAACCCATCGCTTCGGTGGCAGCTGCGATCGACTCTTCCTGCGTCCAGCCCCAGGTGTAGTCGGCTGTCAGGTGATAGGCTTTGCGGTCCGAGCCATAGAGCTTTTGCAGCACCGGCGCGAGGGCCGCCGCCGACATATAAGCGTTAAAGAAGTGGCGGAAACCGTTGGCTTTTTTGTCTTTGCCGGTGGTGTCGTTCGAGTGTGTCAGACCGGCCATGAAGATCACGCCTGCCTCTTGGCACAGACCCTGAACCGCAACAGCCACACCCGAGGACGACCCGCCGGTGATCATGACAGCGCCGTCTTTTTCGATCATCGATTTGGCCGATGCGCGGGCGGCGTCAGACTTGGTCTGTGTGTCGCCGGTGACGTATTCGACCTTCTTGCCGTTGATGCCGGTGCCTTCGAGCGCCTTGGACGAGAAGGTGTTCAGCATGCCGCCATCGCCGCCACCGTTCAGGTGCTCGACCGCCAGTTCATAGGCGCGCAGCTCGTCTGCGCCTTCGTCGGCGTAGGGGCCGGTTTGCGGCACGTTAAAGCCCAATGTTACGGTCGAGCCGGACGGCGCGTTGGTATAACCTGCGTGGCTGGCGGCGGTCAGGATGGTGGGCAAAGCCAGACCACCCGCGGTCACTGCGCCGGTGCGCAGCACGCCGCGACGCGTGAAATTCGATTTGGACATGGTAATCCTCCCGTTTCATGTTGTCGTGCCCCCGGATTTCCTCCCGCCGGTGACACGCGCACTTTTCGTGCAAATACATTATCGTGACAGTTGGGAAAATTTCGCAACAAGGGCTTTCGAACAATGCATTTTTTTGTAAAGAAATGGACTATGCAGTAGCGGAAACTGTAAAGAAGTTATTCTGCAACGCAGAACGACCCTGAAACTAACCGAGAAAAGCCATGCCCCGCGACACTCTGACAGGCACCCGTATCCGCGAAAGACGCATGGCGTTGCGGCTCAAACAATCAGAGCTTGCGCAGGCGGCGGATATTTCCGCGTCTTACCTTAACCTGATCGAGCACAATCGGCGCAGAATCGGCGGAAAACTGCTGTTGTCGATTGCCCGCATTCTGGACGTCGAACCCTCGGCGCTGGTCGAGGGGGCCGAGGTGGCTTTGCTCTCGGCCCTGCGTGAGGCGGCGGCGGCGCGGCCCGACGTCAAGACCGAGCTGGACCGCATCGATGAGTTTGCCGGGCGGTTTCCCGGTTGGGCCGCGCTCTTGGCCAACAATCGCAAACGGATTGATGCGCTGGAACGCACGGTCGAAACCCTGACCGACCGGCTGACCCACGACCCGCATCTTGCCGCCTCTCTGCATGATATGCTGTCGACTGTGACATCGATCCGCTCGACCGCTGGCATTCTGGCAGAGTCCGATGACATCGAGCCGGAATGGCGCGACCGGTTCCACCGCAACATCAACGAAGATGCCCGCCGGCTGGCCGAAAGCAGCACCTCGCTGGTGCGCTATTTGGATTCGGCGGATTCCGAGGCCAACCTGACCTCGCCCCAAGAAGAGGTAGAGGCGTTTCTGGAGGAGAACGGCTATCGCTTTCCACAGTTAGAGGAGTCGGCGCAGACCGTTGACGAGATTGTCGATGGATCAGACGCGCTGACGATGGCCGCCTCGCGCGATACCATCCGCCGCTACCTCCGGCGCTATGCGCGCGATGTTGGGCGTATTCCGCAGAACCAGCTGCGCGAATATGTGGCCGCGCGCGGGTTTGACCCTGCCGGTCTGGCGCGGGCGTTTGATGCGCCGCTGGGCTCGGCGTTGCACCGCATGGCCACCTTGCCCGCCGAGGCCGGGGCGGGGCCGCTGGGGCTGGTGATCTGCGATGCTTCGGGCACCTTGCTGTTTCGCAAACCGCTGGATGAATTCCCGCTGCCGCGCTTTGGTGGGGCCTGCGCGCTGTGGCCGTTGTTCACCGCGCTGACCCGCCCGGCCCAGCCCGTATACCGCATGGTCGAGCAGTCCGCCCGCGAGGCGCGCCGCTTCGAGACCTTCTCGATTGCCGAGTTGACCGGCGGCATGCGCTTTGGCGATGTGGCCCGGATCGAGGCGGTGATGCTGTTCCGCCCGTCGTTTGATGGCAAGGCCGAAGAGATGACCGGCCATGCGCCGGTGCCGGTGGGCGTTTCGTGCCGGATTTGCACGCGAACCGAGTGCAGCGCGCGCCGGGAACCCTCGGTTCTGACAGAAGGGCTGTAAAAATGCCGAAGCCTTTTGACTCGCCCGGCAAAAGCGCGGATAACCGTTAAGCTAATATTATTGCTTAACGTGGACTTGGGAGGGGCGCGTGATGGGCAAACGGGTCCTTGTGATCGAAGATGAGCAAAACATCATTGAAGCCATCAGTTTTTTCCTGTCGCGCGACGGCTGGGAGGTTTTCACCCATTGCAACGGTCACGACGCGCTTGACGCGGTGGTGCGGCGCGCGCCGGATCTGTTGATCCTTGATGTGATGCTGCCGGGGAAATCCGGCTATGAAATTCTGCGCGAACTGCGGGCCTGCACCGAATGGGCCAACCTGCCGGTGCTGATTCTGACGGCGCGCGGCCAAAGCAAAGACCGCGAGATGGCGGCGGCGGCGGGGGCGAGCCGGTTCATGGCCAAGCCGTTCTCCAACGCCGAAATCCTTGATGCGGTGCGCGAACTGGCCGAGGCATGACCGAGCGGCGGCGGCATCTGTTTGTCGAGCGTCAAACCTATCGGCGCCGTCGGCTTCAGGATGCGGCGCGGTTCTTGCCGGTGCTGGGTATCGTGTTGATATTGGTGCCGCTTTTGTGGGCAGAGGGCCCCGACGGCGTGTCGATGTCAGGCGCGATCCGCTATCTGTTCATCCTTTGGGCGGCGCTGGTGGCGGCGGCTTTGGTGCTCTCGCTGTACCTGCGCGAAGACCATCCCGGCCCCGACGATGAGCCACCGGAAGGCGGGGCATGACCACCGTAAACCTGCTGATTCTGGTCTGTATGGCCTATGTCGCCTTCCTGTTTCTGGTGGCCTTTGTCGCCGAACGCAGTGCGATGCGGGGGCGGGGCAGGTGGCTGCGCTCGCCGATGGTCTATACCCTGTCGCTGTCGATTTATTGCACCGCCTGGACGTTTTACGGCGCAGTTGGCTATGCCGCGCGCTCGGGACTGGAATACATCACCATCTACCTTGGCCCGACGATTGTCATGGTCGGCTGGTGGTGGGTGTTGCGCAAGCTGGTGCGGGTCGGGCGGGCGCAGCGGGTCACGTCGATTGCCGATCTGATCTCATCGCGGTTTGGCAAATCGAACCTGCTGGCCGTTGGGGTCACAATCCTCGCCGTGGTCGGCACCACGCCGTATATTGCGCTGCAATTGCAGTCGGTTACGCTGTCGTTTGCAAGCTTTGCCGATGCGGTCGGCCAGCCCGGTGCGGGCGATGGCGCGCGCACCAGCACGGCGCTTTGGGTCGCAGTGGGGTTGGCGCTGTTCACCGTGTTGTTCGGCACGCGCAATCTTGACGCCAACGAACGCCACCACGGTGTTGTCATGGCCATCGCGGTCGAGGCGGTGGTCAAGCTGATGGCGGCGCTGGCGGTTGGCATTTTCGTCGTCTGGGGGCTGTCGGGCGGGGTGAGCGAGACTTTTGCCCGCATCGACGCCTCGCAGATCGGCCATTGGCAGATGGACGGCGGCCGCTGGGCCGGGCTGACCTTTCTGTCGGCGGCGGCCTTCCTGTGCCTGCCGCGGATGTTTCAGGTGATGGTGGTGGAAAACGCCGACGAGTTGCATCTGCGCACCGCGTCTTGGGCGTTTCCGCTTTATTTGCTGCTGATCAGCATGTTTGTCGTGCCGATCGCGGTGATGGGGCTCGAACGTTTACCAAATGGTAACCCCGATCTGTTCATGCTGACCCTGCCTTTGGCCGAAGGGCAGACAGCGCTGGCGATCTTCTCGTTTCTGGGCGGCTTTTCGTCGGCGACCTCGATGGTGATTGTGGCGGCGTTGGCGCTGGCGACGATGGTGTCGAACCATATGGTGATGCCGCTTTGGCTGCGCTGGACTGGCGGGCGGCGCGCCAGCGTGTCGGGCGATGTGCGTCATGTGGTGCTGTTGTCGCGGCGGATCTCGATCGCGGGGGTCGTGCTGCTTGGTTATGTTTATTACCGCATCTCTGGCGGTGGCACAGCGCTGGCCTCGATTGGATTGGTCAGCTTTGCCGGGGTGGCGCAGGTCTTGCCGGTGATGATCGGTGGGCTGTACTGGCGCGGTGCAACCCGGATCGGGGCACTGGCCGGATTGACTGTGGGCTTTGGCCTGTGGGGCTATTCGCTGTTCCTGCCCAGCCTTGGGGCCGGGGTGATCATCTCGCAGAACCTGCTCGACACCGGGTTTCTTGGGCTGGCTTGGCTGCGCCCGCAGGCGCTGTTTGGGATCGAGGGAATCGATCCGCTGGTCCATGCGGTGTTCTGGAGCCTGTTGCTGAATGCGCTGGTGTTTATGGCGGTGTCGCTGGCCACCTTCCCAACCCCGATGGAGCGGTTGCAGGGCGCGCAATTTGTCAATGTTCTCAATCAGGCAGGCAGCGCGCGCAGCTGGTCGGCGGGGGCGGCACAGGCCGAAGACCTCATGGTTATGGCGCAGCGTATTTTGGGCGCGCGCGAGGCGCAGGCCTTCTTTCGCCAACAGGCGGTGGTGCAGGCGGGGCGGGCCGAGCGGGCCGGGGATCTGCCCGATCCAACGCCGGATTTCCTGCAACGTCTGGAGCGTGAATTAAGCGGGTCGGTCGGGGCCGCGACCGCGCATGCGATGGTGGCGCAGATTGTCGGCGGGGCCAGCGTTTCGGTGCATGAGCTGCTGGCCGTGGCCGATGAAACCGCGCAGATGATCGAATATTCCGACCGTCTTGAGGCGCAATCGCGCGAATTGGCCGCAACAGCCGAGAAATTGCGCGAAGCGAACGACAAGCTCACCCGGCTGTCGGTGCAAAAGGATGCCTTTCTCAGCCAGATCAGCCACGAATTGCGCACGCCAATGACCTCGATCCGGGCGTTTTCCGAGATCTTGCGCGACACCGCCGATGTCTCGGCGGAGGAGAAACAGAAGTATTCCTCGATTATTCACGACGAATCTGTGCGCCTGACCCGGCTGCTTGATGATCTGCTGGATCTGAGCGTCTTGGAAAATGGGCAGGTCAATCTTAACATTCGCCAAGGCACGCTGGCCGAGGCTTTGGACCGGGCGATTTCGTCGGCGGCGGTGGGCGAGGATGGCACCGGCTTGCGGGTTCTGCGCGATCCGGCGGCGGAAAACATCGCGCTTACAACTGATTTGGACCGGCTCGGGCAGGTGTTCATCAACCTGATCGCCAATGCCCGCAAGTATTGCGACGCCGACGCGCCGGAGCTGACGATCACCGCAAGGCCGCTGTCCGGGGGGCGTGTGCAGGTCGATTTTATCGACAACGGCAGCGGCATCCCGATTGAGGCGCGCGATCTGATTTTTGAGAAATTCGCCCGTGTCAGTCCGCAAAGGGCCGGGGGCGCCGGGCTTGGCCTGTCGATCTGTCGGCAGATTATGGAGCGGTTGGGCGGCGAGATCAATTATATCCCGAGCGACACCCAAGCGCATTTCCGTGCGAAATTTCCAGCGTCGCGCAGCCTAGAGTAAAGCGTCGCTGGGAAGGGATGGCCGCGAACGTATCCGCAGCCAAATTGGCCTAGCCTTGGCGGATGATGTCCAATTGCGGGCGCAAACCGTCCAGCGCATAGCCCGCGGCGGCGGCGTGGCCGAGAATGTCATCCGTGCTCATGGTGCCCTCGGTGGCCTGCGCCAACGACCAGATCACCGTGCAGCGCGTGCCCGAGGCGCAATAGGCCAGAACCGGCCCGCCAGCCTCGGCGACGATGGCATTTTGACGCGCCACATTTTCGGGCGTCATGGTTAGATGGGTCAGCGGCAGGGTGTGAAAGGCAAGGCCCTGCGCCTCAGCCACCGCACCGACGGCGGCGGCCTGAATGCCGGGCGGCACCTCTGCGTCGGGACGGTTACAGATGATCGCCGTAAAACCCGCAGCCGCGATGGCCGCGATGTCTTCGGGGGTGATCTGGGGAGAGACGTGATAGCTCTCGTTGATGTGCCTGATATCCATGCGCCTGTTTTATGTCGCCGCGTTAAGGCTGTCTAGTCGCGCTCTTACGGTCAGGCCCGCAAACATGCGGGCCAGCTTCGCGGCCAGCAACAGGCAGAGGCGCAAATGGCCGAGGCGGTGGTCGGACTGTGGCGCAGCACCGACAGCCCCCAAATCGAATCCGGGTCCACACGCGCAAATCCCTCGGTTGCCGGAGGGCCAGCCAGGCGCGTGGACAGCCACATATTGCGCGGTCGGTTCTGATCTTCGGAATGTGTAGCCCCGCAGATCACGAGAATTTGCGCGGAACCGTTCACATTTTGATGTCGGTCAAGGCAGTAGCCCGCTGAGTGCATAGTCTATCGGCAGGAAATGGCCAAAATTATTGCAGAAAGGTAATATGCAACCATAGCCTGTAAAAAATGCGTCACACGAATCTGCAAGAGTGCTACTAAGGTAGCATAGCGGGAGGAAACTAATGACCAACACTCAATTCAAAATCTTGTTCGATGACATCGAATCGCAGATTGCGGCCAGTGGCCGGCGGGACCGGGATGTGCTGCGCCAACATCTGCGGACGCTGCAGCAAAAGGCCGCTTCTCAAGGGTATCGCGGATACCATCCGGGCTCTCGGCCCGAACAGGACCGGATCGACGATGACGTCGAGGCTCAGTTCGACAATTTGCCGATCTGACAACTGCTTAGCCACACAACGGTGGGGATCAGCCCAGCGAGATCCCCACAATCACCATCATCAATCCGAGGACCGACAAGAACAACGCTGCGAGGTTTCTCGGCAAGACACGCTGCATCACCCCGCGCATGGCCTCATCGCCAAGCGCGGATTTTTTGGCGCGTGCGACGGTGACGATGCACCAGACCAGCCCAAGCAACCCCACACACGACAGCGCCGCGCCGCTCCAGATCAGCCAGTCCATGTTCATTCTCCTGCATAGGTCCGCGCGTTCGGTAATTGAAGCGGCGCAGCATCGCAAGGGTCTTGCAGCCCGCGCGCAGCAAAGCTAGCAACGTTCACAAAACGGCAGGAGAGCACAATGGACGTGACCGACAACGAAATTCCCGACAGCTACAAGGTAACCGCAGGCGAGTTGCGCCAGTTTATCGAGCGGTTCGAACGGCTCGATCAGGAAAAGAAAGACATCGCCGAACAGCAAAAAGAGGTGATGGCCGAGGCCAAGGGGCGTGGCTACGACGTCAAAGTCCTTCGCAAAATCATTGCGTTGCGCAAGCGTGACAAGGACGACATCGCCGAAGAAGAGGCCGTGTTGGAGATGTACATGGAAGCGCTGGGCATGTCCTGATCGCCGTGGATTGGGTCAAGATCATCCATCTGCTCTGCGTTATGGGCTGGATGACGTCGATCTTTGCGGTCCCCCGCGCGCTGATCTACTGGAAGCGCGAATGGGCGCGACTGGGAGAATTCGGCCCGTTGGGGGATCTGACCCATCGGCTGTATCGATTTTCCGCCGGTCTAGGGGTGATTGCCCTGATCACCGGGCTTTGGTTGGGCTGGCACTGGGACTTCGCGCCTTGGGTCTGGCTCAAACTGGCGCTGGTGGCGGCCCTTGCCGGTCATTACGTGATGACCGGTTTCATGGTTGCCCGCGCGCGCGGCGGCGAGTTCCGCGAGAGCGATATGTTCCTACGGATTTTCAATGAGATCAGCGTGTTGGGTGTGATCGCGGTGCTTTGGGTTGTGGTGGTCAAGCCGTTCTGAACGACCGACTTGATGCCACGCGGACTGATGCCACCCAAACCGGCGCGCTTAAAGCGCGCGCCAGCCGATGTCTTTGCGGTAAAACCCCTCGGGCCAGTCGATGGCTTCGACCATTTTATAGGCCCGCTCGCGCGCCTCTTGCAGGGTGGCCCCACGCGCGGTGACATTCAAAACCCGACCGCCACTTGAGGTGATCGCCCCATCCTTGGCGGTTGTGCCCGCGTGGAACACCATGTTGCTGCTGTCCTCAGGAAGCGCATCCAGCCCCTTGATCACGCTGCCTTTTTCGTAGCTGCCCGGATAGCCGTTGGCCGCCATGACCACGGTGATCGCATGATCGTCGGCCCAAGTCACCTGCGCCGTGTCCAGCCGTTCCTCGGCCGCAGCGTGCAGCAGATCGAGCGCCTGCGCGCCAAGCCGCAGCATCAGAACCTGACACTCCGGATCGCCAAAGCGGGCATTGTATTCCACCAGACGCGCGCGCCCATCCTTGATCATCAAACCAACATAGAGCACGCCCTGATACGGCGTTCCGCGATTGGCCATCTCGGCCAGGGTCGGCTTAACAATCTCGTCGAGCGCTTGCTGGGCAATGGCATCGCTGAGCACCGGGGCGGGGGAATAGGCCCCCATTCCGCCAGTATTCGGCCCGGTATCGCCCTCGCCAACGCGCTTGTGATCTTGCGCCGTGCCAATCGGCAGGGCGGTTTTGCCATCACACAGCACGAAAAAGCTCGCCTCTTCGCCGTCCATGAATTCCTCGATCACGACCTCGGCGCCCGCCGCACCAAAGGTGCCGCCGAACATGTCGTCAATCGCGTCGAGCGCGGTTTGTTCGTCCATCGCGACGATCACGCCTTTGCCCGCGGCCAACCCGTCGGCCTTAACCACAATCGGCGCGCCCTCGGCCCGGATATGGGCCTTTGCGGCCTCGGCATCGGTGAAATGGCCGTAGGCGGCGGTGGGGGCCTTGGCGGCGTCGCAGATTTCCTTGGTAAAGGCTTTCGAGGCTTCTAACCGCGCCGCCTCTTTCGAGGGGCCGAACACCAACAGCCCGGCGTCGCGCAGACGATCGGCGACACCGGCGGCCAAAGGTGCCTCTGGCCCGATGATCACAAAGTCGATGGTTTCCGCCTCTGCAAGCGCCAGCACAGCGCCCGCATCCTCGATGTTAACCTTGGCGCAGGGGGCGATCTGGGCGATCCCGGCGTTGCCCGGTGCCACGATCAGCTTGTCACACTTGGGATTTTGCAGTGCCGCCCAGGCAAGACTGTGTTCCCGCCCGCCGCTGCCGAGGATGAGGATATTCATGTGCGCTCTCCGCTTGGCCTTTGTCTCGGCGCGTTTTAGGGTCCGATCCAATCAGATACAAGCGAGGCCTCGATGTCAGACCTGATCGATGACGTCCCGGACGGGATGAACGCGCCAGAATTCACTGTGACCGAAATCTCGGGCGCGATCAAAAAGGTGATCGAGGGTGAGTTCGGCCATATTCGCATTCGCGGCGAAGTGGGCCGGGTATCCACACCAAGATCGGGCCATATCTATCTGGATCTAAAGGATGATCGCTCGGTCATCTCCGGTGTGATTTGGAAAGGGGTCGCGTCTCGGCTGGCCACGCAGCCAGAGGAGGGCATGGAGGTTGTCGCCACGGGGCGGGTGACGACATTTGGCGGCCAGTCGAAATATCAGGTTGTGATCGAGGATATCAAACCGGCCGGTGTTGGCGCCTTGATGGCGATGCTGGAAAAGCGCAAGGCGGCGCTTGAGGCCGAAGGGCTCTTTGCCCAAGATCGCAAGAAGACACTGCCGTATCTTCCTGAAATCATTGGGGTTGTGACATCTCCGACTGGGGCCGTTATCCGCGATATTCTGCACCGTCTGCGCGACAGGTTTCCCCGCAAGGTGTTGATTTGGCCCGTGGCGGTTCAAGGCGCGGCCTGCGCGCCTGAGGTGGCGCGCGCCATTGCCGGGTTCAACGCGATGACAGTCGGCGGCGCGCTGCCGCGACCGGATCTGTTGATTGTGGCGCGGGGCGGCGGCTCGATCGAAGACCTTTGGGGATTTAACGAAGAAATCGTCGCGCGTGCGGCGGCGGCCTCGGATATTCCTTTGATTTCGGCGGTCGGCCACGAGACCGACACAACGCTGATCGATTTCGCGTCAGACCGGCGCGCCCCGACACCCACCGCCGCCGCAGAGATGGCCGTGCCAGTGCGGCTGGAGCTTTTGGCCTGGCTCGAAGGTCAGGGCGGCCGTTTGGCTCAGGCGTTGACCGGCGGTATGTCACAACGTGGTCAAAGGCTTAGGGATGTATCACGCGCGTTGCCGCGCCCCGAGGCATTGGTCGAAGGGCCAAGGCAGCGGCTCGACACATGGGGCGACAGGCTGCCGGTCGCATTGGAACGGGGAGTGGAACGGCGGCGCGTGGCCTTGTCGGAAGCTGCGGGCGCGTTGCAAATTTCGTCCTTGCGGCGGATGGTGACCACCGAGGCGCGCCGGCTTGATCAGCTTGCTGCGCGGCTGGCACCTGCATTGGGCCGTGGCGTGGCGCGCAAGGCTGATAAGTTAATATCCACACGCTTATCCACAGGGCATATCGAACGCGATATCACCGTTAAAAAGGAAAGGCTTATGGGTCTTTCTTCACGTTTTACAGAAGCTGGAAGCCGGCGCATATCTGATCTCAGGACCAAGCTTGATGCGACAGACCGGGTGCGGGAAACGCTTGGATATCGCGCGACGCTCGCGCGGGGCTACGCGGTTGTTCACGGTGAGGCGGGGCTGGTCACCACGAAAACGGCAGCGGAAAACGCAACCGGTTTGGAAATCGAATTCTCCGATGGTCGGATCAAGCTTGGGGCGGGCAAGCCATCGCGCGCCGCAAAACCCTCGGCCAAACCGCCAGAACAAGGGTCGCTGTTTTGAGCAGGATTGCGATTTTGTTCGTGATATGTTCACGTATCTTTAACCAATGGAGAACATGATGGAACAACGCGTCTCACTGATCACACTTGGCGTCCGCGATATAGCGATTGCGGCGGCTTTCTACGAAAAGCTCGGTTGGAGCCGGGCCGAATCGCCGGACGGGGTCATAGCCTTCGACTTGATTGGCCAGACGTTGGGGCTGTTTCCGTTGGCCGAGTTGGCCAGGGATATTGGCGTGGCCGAGTCGAGCCTAGGAACAGGAGGGATGACCCTGGCGCATAACCTGCGCAGCACGGCGGAGGTGGATGACTGTTTGCGACTGGCCGAGGCCGCTGGCGCGAAAGTTCTGAAAGTCCCGCAAGAAACGTTTTGGGGCGGATATCATGGCTATTTCGCCGATCTTGACGGACATATTTGGGAGGTGGCGCACAATCCATTTTCGCCACTTGCCGCCAATGGCGCGTTTAGATGGAACGGATATGAATGACGGCGCGGTTTCCGTGCCTCAGCGGGCGGGTTTGAAACTTGCGCACGCAGGGGAAAACTTGGACTGATGCGCAGACCTGCAAGTATGTGGAGCTTGGAAACGTTGGGGCGCGTACGCCTTAGCCAATATTTCTATATGCGTGAGTTTCTGTACTCTGAAATTGGCAATTTCCACGCCATTCAAAACATTCCGCAATATCCGGATTTGGCCGTGGAACGGGGGCGGCAATTTTGCCAGACGCTGCTGGATCCTTTGGAGGAAACGTTTGGACGGGTCGCTGTTCGATCTGGCTATCGGTCACCCGACCTAAATCGATTTGGCAATGAAAACAAACTGAACTGTGCGCGCAACGATTATCCTCAGGAGTGCCACATCTGGGATAATGCCGAGGTACCGGTGGCGGGGGCTAGTATCGTGATCCCCTGGTTTGCCGATCAGTATGAAGCCGGACGTGATTGGCGCGATCTGGCGTGGTGGCTGCACGATCACCTCGACTATTCCGAACTCTGGTTCTTTCCCAAACTCTGCGCCTTCAATATCTCGTGGCGCCCCGACCCTTGGAAAACGATCTCAAGCTATATTGCGCCTCGCGGCACACTTCTAAGCCGGTGCGGCGAGCCAAATGAAAACGTCACGACACGGAGCGCCCGATATGCAGATTTCCCGAAGTTTCGCGGTCTTCACCTGCAATCCAAACCCTGAAACGGGCCAATATCGGGGTGATTCCATCGCCGGTCAGATTGCCAAATGGGACGTCTCGCTCAAATTATGCAATCTATAGAGAGATTTGCTACTAGAAGTGGTAAGAGCGTTGACCCAAGCCCCAATATGCAGGAGATTATCCCCAAATCTAGGGGGACGATCATGGGCAAGATTTCACTGGTCCGCGCGATCGCAGCCACAGCGGTGACATTGATCGCCTCGATGGCGCAGGCCCAGGACGGTTGCGGTGGGCAGTATACGGTGCAGCCCGGTGACAGCCTGTCCGGGATCGCGGACCGCATCTATAAGGATGCTGCGATGTGGTCGTCGATTCACGCAAACAACATCGCCAGCATCGGGGTCGAAGCCAGCAACATCCGCGCGGGCCAAAGACTTTCGCTGCGCTGCATCAACGGTATGCCGACCGGCGTGGCCGGTGTCGTGCCAACGAGGTCTGCAGCGCAGTCTACGAAAGAGCCAATTCGCACGCGTGCGGCGGCGAATGAGCCACCCCGCCAGGCCAACATGACGATCCGGGTTCTGGCTGGCGATGGGTATCAACCATTTTCCGACCGGGCGCTGCGCAATTCTGGCATGTTAAGCGAGGTGGTCGACCGTGCATTGTCGGCCTCGGGCACGGGGGAAACGCACAAGTTTGTCTGGATCAACGACCGGTCCGCGCATCTTGATCCGATGCTGTCTGAAGGCATGTCCGAGCTGGCCTTCCCCTGGATCAAACCCACCTGCGCAGGTGCCGAGGCCTGTGACGATCTGATTTATTCCGAGCCGATGTTCGAAATGCTGGTCATGCTCTACACCCGCGTCGGCGCGGATTTGCCCTATGAGAGTGAGGCGGATCTGGCGGATCGCCGGGTGTGCCGTCCAAAAGGGTTGCAAATTGAAGCGCTTGAGAGCGCTGGGGCCGATTGGTTAAGCGGCAAACGCGCGACAGTGCGACAGCCGGCCACGGCGGAAGATTGCTTTGCGCTTTTGGTGCAGGGCGAGACGGATTTTGTTGTGCTCAACGAATTCACCGCCGGCTTGGTTTTGGCCGACATGGGGCTGCGCGATCAGGTGGAGGCCGCGTCGGCGCGCCCGCTGGCCATCGCCAGTCTGCATGCCGTCGCCCATCGCACAAACCCGCGGGCACAACAGGTTATTTCGCAATTCGATCAGGGGCTTGCGTCGATCAAAGCCTCGGGTGATTTCCAACGTATCATTGACGCGCATCTTTCCACCATTTGGGCGGGGTTCTGAGTATGACTGGTTTGTGGAACGGCATCGCTTTGGCGGGCCTTGGCCTGATGCTGGGGGCCAGCGGGGCCCTTGCGGCGTGCAATGAAAGCCGCGAAGTGGCGGCGGGCGACACGGTGTTTTCCCTCGCGCAAGAGAGCTATGGCGACCATGAAAAATGGACGCTGATTTATGAGGCGAACCGATCCGCGCTGGAGGCGAGCACCTTCAAGCTGGTGCCGGGTACCGAGATTTTCGTGCCCTGTGCGCCGGGTCAGCCCGCGCCCGTTGTCGCGGCAGCGCCGCTGGAGCGGCCGGACGCGGAAATGGTGCTGGTGACGGCGTCGAACTATCCGCCGTTCACCGACCGGGATTGGCCAGAGCAGGGGATGGTGACCGAATTGGTGAACGCGGCGCTCGAAAGCGCACCGCAGCCCGTGCCGTATGAGATTGTCTGGGAGGATGATTGGTCGAAACACCTGTTTCCGATGCTGAGCGAGAAGCAGGTGGATATGGGGTTTCCCTGGTATCGGCCCGATTGCACCGCCACGCCCGACGATGAACGCTGCGCCAATTTCCACTTCTCCGATCCGCTGGTCCAAGTGCTGATCATGCTGTTCGTGCGTGCCGAGGGCGAGTTTGATTATGATGCGGACGAGGATGTTCTGGGCAAAACGCTGTGCCGGCCCAAGGGCTATTTCACCCATGATCTGGATCGCAAAGGCCGCGAATGGCTCAGCCGCGATCTGATCACGCTGGTCGTGGGCGAAACGCCGCAGGCCTGCTTTCAGATGTTGGTGGACGGCGATGTTGATGCGGTCACGGTGAACGTGTTCCTCGGCGCCAATACGCTTGATGATATGGGGCTGCGGGGCAAGGTTGTGCCGCTGGAACGGCCGCTGTCGTCCGAGGGGCTGCATGTGGTGATTTCCAAGACCCACTGGCGCGGAACGACTTTTTTGTATCGGCTGAACGCCGGGTTGGCGGCGCTGAAATCCAGCGATCGCTATGACGAAATCGTTGCGCGGCATCTGTCGGTGTTTTGGGATAACATGCAGCGCGGAATCTGATCCGCGGCAGGGCAGGCGTGCAAAGCGTCAAAAGAGTGCCGCAAGAGGGTTGATGGGCACACTCGGCGCTTTCCTTCGCTGCGCTGTCAGATAGTCTGCGACCAGACCGGGCGGCCAACGCGCGGCGATTTGAGGGAGCAATTGGAAGGATGATGCGCGAACCGCTCGTATTTCTGCCAGGCGCGATGTGTGATGCGCGGGTGTTTGGCCCGCAGGTCGCGGCCCTGAGCGCCGACACGCCTGTCATGGTCATCCCCGTCACCCAAGGCGAGCGCATTGAAGAAATCGCATCGGATATCCTGACCGCTGGACCCGCCAAATTTGGCTTGGTTGGCATGGGGTTAGGAGGCGTTGTTGCGATGGAACTCTTGCGTCGCGCGCCCGACAGGATCACCCGCATCGCCTTGATGGATGCCTCGCCTTTGGCGGATACGCCGCAGGCGGCCTCGGTGCGCGAAGGGCGGATTATTCGCGCGCGCACGGGGCGATTGGCCGAGGTTCTTGAGGAAGAATTGGCCTTGGCCGGGCTGGCGGTGTCGCCGTATCGCGGCGATGTCACGGCGCTGGCGATGGATATGGGGCTGCACCTTGGGTCCGAAATTTATACCCGGCAAAGCCGCGCGATGATGCGGCGCAAAGACCAGCAATCGGTGATGCGCAAATGCAAGGTGCCGGCGCTGGTGATCTGTGGCGCGGCCAACGCAGCCTTGCCGGTCAAACGGCACGAATTCCTCGCCGCGCTGATCCCCTATGCCAAGCTGGTGGTGGTGGAAGGCGCGGGGCATATGACCGCGCTGGAACAGCCCGAAGCGGTGATCAACGTGCTGCGCGCCTGGCAAACGCAGCCGTTTGTGCTGCAATAACGCTCACTTGCCTTTGTCGTAGTCGTCGCCATCGCGGGCCTCGGCCACCAGCGTCAGGATCAGCGTCGCGGCCAGCGCGATAACGGTGGATTCGAGCAGCAGGCCGAAGCCGACGCCAATGCCCACGACCCCCACCAGCCAGATCGCAGAGCCGCTGGCGACGCCGCGCAACCGACCGGTTTCGTTGCGGCTGATGATGGCACCCGCGCCCAGAAATCCGATGCCGCCGACAATGCCCTGAACCGCACGCGACAGATCAAAGGCCAGCCCGTCGTCGCCCGCCTTGGCCGCCATGTTGATCGACATCATGCAGACGGCAGCCGAGCCGAGGGCCACGAGCATATAGGCCCGCAGCCCCAGTGGCTTTTTCTTGATCTCACGATCAATGCCGATGATGCCGCCAAGAACGACGGCAATCAGCGCGCGCAGCAGGAAGGTTTGAGTGTCGATCATCCTTCCTTAACTGGCTCAGTCCTCCATCGCTTCAAGTTCGTCGATGAAACTTTCGATCATCGACAGGCCCTTGTCCCAGAACGCGGGGTCCGAGGCATCAAGGCCGAAGGGCTCCAAAAGCTCCTTGTGGTGCTTCGATCCGCCCGCCTTGAGCATGTCGAAATACTTGTCCTGAAAGCCTTCGGGCGCGGCCTCATACGCGGCATAAAGCGCGTTCACCAGACCGTCGCCAAAGGCATAGGCATAGACGTAAAACGGCGAATGCACGAAATGCGGGATATAGGCCCAGAAGGTTTCATAGCCCTCCATAAAGTCGAACACCGGGCCAAGGCTTTCGGCCTGCACCGACATCCACAGCGCGTTGATGTCGTCAGGCGTCAGCTCGCCACCGCGACGCGCGTCGTGCAGTTTGCACTCGAAATCGTAAAACGCGATCTGACGGACGACCGTGTTGATCATGTCCTCGACTTTACCGGCGAGCAGGATCTTGCGCGCCTCTTTGGTCTCGGCCTTTTCCAGCATCTTGCGGAAGGTCAGCATTTCGCCAAACACAGATGCGGTTTCGGCCAAGGTCAGCGGGGTCGACGACAGCATCTCGCCCTGATCTGCCGCAAGACGCTGGTGTACGCCGTGGCCAAGTTCATGCGCCAAGGTCATGACATCGCGGGGTTTTCCGAGATAGTTGAGCATGACATAGGGGTGCACGTCGGTCACGGTGGGGTGGGCAAAGGCACCGGGGGCTTTGCCCGGTTTCACGCCCGCATCAATCCAGCCATCGTTAAAAAACGGCTCTGACAGCTCGGCCATTTTCGGGTCAAACCCGGCATAGGCCTCTTGCACGATGTCGCGGGCTTCGTCCCATCCGACCACCTTGGTTTCTTCCATCGGCAGCGGCGCATTGCGGTCCCAGACCTGCATCCGCTCAAGCCCGAGCCACTTTGCCTTGAGCGCATAATAGCGGTGCGACAGACGCGGATAGGCGGCGACCACGGCATTGCGCAGCGCCTCGACAACCTCGGGCTCGACATCGTTGGACAGGTGACGCCCGGCCTGCGCCGAGGGCATCTTGCGCCAGCGGTCGATGATTTCCTTTTCCTTGGCCTGCGTGTTGTGAACGCGGGCGAAAATCTTGATGTTGTCCTCAAACACCCGCGCCAATTCGCGGCTGGCGGCCTCGCGGGTGTCGCGGTCTTGCTCGGTCAGCAGGTTGAGCGTGCCTTCGATGCCCAGTTCTTCGCCGTCGACCTCGAATTGCAGACCGGCGATGGTTTCGTCAAACAGCCGCTCCCAGGCATCCCCGACAACGCCAAGATCGTGCATGAACTTCTCAAGCTCATCCGACAGCTGGTGATCCTTCATCGCACGGATGCGGCGGAACACCGGGGCGTAACGGGCCAAGTCCTTGTTTTCGGAAAGAATCCCGGCAAGGTGATCATCGTCAAGCCGGTTCAATTCCAGCGTGAAGAACACCAGCGGCGTGGTGTAATTGGTGATCTTTTCCTGACAATCGGACATAAATTTCGCCCGGCCGCCATCGGTGGTCAGCTGGTAATAGCGCAGGCCCGCATAGGACATGATGCGCCCGGCGATGGCGCTGATTTTCTCATTGCGTTCAACGCAGTGCAGGAACCCGGTGGCGTCAAGATCGGCCAGCTTGCCTTCGTAATCGGCGGCGAATTGCGCGCATTCGGTTTCCAGCCACTCAAGATCGCGGGCCAATTCGGGCGCGTCTTCGGCGGCGTAAAGATCGGTCAGGTCCCATTCGGGCAGATTGCCAAGATCGCGGGTGCCGGAGGCGGCATTGGCGTCACGAACGGGAAAGGGGAGGTGCAGCATGAAATCGGCCTTCTGTTCTGGTTGCCAACAGATAAGCCCGCCATGGTGCGAGGTTCAAGGGAGGCCGGGACGCGAATGCCCCGGCGTCAGAGGCAAAACCGGATCGGATCAGCCCTGCGCCGCCTTCTTTTTCGGCTTGAGCAGCGTGTCCGAGAAATGCTGGCATGTGATCTCAAAGATGCGGGCGCGCATCTCGGCACTGTCCATCAGCACCTCATGTTCGCCGTCCTCGATCACCTCAAGATGGCCGCGCGGCCAGTTCGCCATGCGGTTGTGGATCTGCGGCACATTCACGATCCGTTCATTGCTGCCCACGAAGGTCACACAGGGCAGATTCGGCGCAGGCATAGCGGCCAGCATCCGGCATTCGCCCAAAGCTTCGTGCAGCCAGTTCATCGACGGCCCGCCAAGCTGCAACTCGGGATAGCGCAAGACCTGCGCGCGCATGAATTCGAACATATCCGCGTCGCGGGTCAGCACGTTGTCCTCAAACGCGGCGGTGGCCACGTAACTGGCGGCCCCGGTCGAGGGCGCGTAGTGGTGGCCGAGGCCAAACACGCGGCTTGTCCAGCCCACGGCCCAGGCGGCGGGGCGCATTGGCCCGGCGATGCGGATGCCCCACATCGGCCCGGAAAACACCGCGCCGACAACCGGCAAGTCATTGTAAAGCGAGCGTAATCCGATGCAGCCGCCCATCGAATGGGCCAGCAGGAACATCGGTTGCGGCAGGTCCAGCGCGGGCAGGGCCTCTGTCACCGCGCGCACATCGCGCTGATAATCGTCAAACACATCAACATGGCCGACACGCTCGTCCACCAGCATCCGGTCGGCCAGGCCCTGACCGCGCCAATCGATGGCAATCACGTCATAGCCTTTGGCCGTAAGATCCGCCGCCAGCGGCCCGTATTTCTCGACATATTCGGTGCGACCGGGAAACACCAAATAGGTGCCCAAACGCGGACCGGCGTTTGGTGCGGGCCAATGGCCAATGCGGATGCGCTTTCCGTCATCCGCCGTGAGCCAGAAGCACCGCCCCCCAAGGGGCGCGCGCGCAACGTCTTCGAAATAGGGTGCTGGCGTCAGGGTCATCAGGACAGGGCCTGTCCAAGCTTCATCGCGGTGCCCATATCGCCGTCAACGGCCAGTTTGCCGCTCATGAAGGCGGTTGTCGGGTTCAAATCGCCCGAAAGGATCGATTCAAACGTGTCGGCGTCGGCCGTCATGGTCACATCCGCCTCTTCGTCCGAGGCCTTCGCACCGCTTTCGTCGACGAGGATCGATCCTTCGCCTTCGATCACGAACTTGGCGCGCCCGTCAAAGCCACCGTCGATCTTTTCGTTCAGGGCCTTCACGGCCTCGGCCACAACATCACTCATTTGCGTTCTCCATTGTCTGATCGCGGGTGGTATTCCGATCCCGCTACGCTACATTGGACGTACTATGATCACGATCAGACAGCACATCAAACGTAGCGTTGCGGCACTTTCCGTCCTAGTCATGTATTCCCTACCTCAGGGTTTACAGGCGGCGGAAATCGACGCGCTTCTGGAACTTTTGCGCAGCGCAAAGCCTGCTGAGGCGGAGCGTATTGTCGCGGATATCAGCCGTGAATGGTCGAAAAGCGGGTCGGGTGCGATGGACTTGTTGCTCAAACGCGGCCGCGATGCGCTGGATGTTCAGGACACCGAGGCCGCAATCGAGCATTTCACCGCGTTGATCGACCATGCGCCGGAGTTTGCCGAGGGCTATCATATGCGCGCGATGGCCTACTTTAATTCTGGCCGAATCGGGCCGGCCTTGGGCGATCTTGAAACCGCGCTGCGGCTGAACCCCGATCATTTCGCCGCGCTGCGCGGGTTGGCGGTGATTTTTGAAACCCTGGACGAGACGGACCGCGCGTTGGCGGGGTATGAAATGGTGCTTGCCCTGCATCCCAATGACGAAGAGGCGCAAAAAGGCGTCGACCGTCTGGTGATCCAAGCGCGCGGGCGCACACTTTAAAAACTTGTAAGCCCGGGAGACGCGGGATGGCGATGGAACGGCGGACCGTAGCGGTCCTTGGCCCGACGAACACGGGCAAAACCCATTACGCTATCGAGCGGATGCTCGGCTATCGGACGGGCATTATTGGCCTGCCGCTGCGGCTGTTGGCGCGTGAGGTCTATGACAAGATCGTTGCCATTCGCGGCCCCGGCGTGGTCGCTCTTGTCACTGGCGAAGAGCGGATCGTGCCGCCGCGCGCGCAATATTGGGTCTGTACGGTCGAGGCGATGCCCGAGGGGATGGGCACCGATTTCGTCGCCATTGACGAGATCCAGCTGTGCGCCGATCTGGCGCGGGGCCACGTGTTCACCGACCGGCTTTTGCGGATGCGCGGCACCCATGAGACCCTGTTCATGGGCGCCGAAACCATGCGCGGGCCGATTGCTGCACTGGTGCCGGGCGTCGAATTCATGCGCCGCGAGCGAATGAGCCAATTAAGCTATTTAGGTTCGAAAAAGATAAGTCGCCTGCAAGCACGTAGTGCAATTGTTGGCTTTTCGGTTGAGAATGTCTATGCGATTGCCGAGCTGTTGCGTCGCCAAAAGGGCGGTGCGGCGGTGGTTATGGGCGCGTTGTCGCCGCGAACGCGCAATGCGCAGGTCGAGCTGTATCAGAACGGCGATGTCGATTTTCTGGTGGCCACGGATGCCATTGGGATGGGGCTTAACCTTGATGTGAACCACGTCGCCTTTTCCAGCCTGACCAAGTTTGACGGCCAGCGGATGCGCCATCTTGACCCCAGCGAACTGGCCCAGATTGCCGGGCGCGCGGGCCGGGGGATGCGCGATGGCACCTTTGGCGTCACGGGCGAGGCCCCGCCGCTGCACGAAGATGTGGTCGACGCGATCTGCGACCATCAGTTCTTGCCGCTGAAGAAACTGCAATGGCGCAATGCGGCGCTGGAATTTGGCAGCATCGAGCGGCTGATCGCATCGCTTGAGCGGCCCCCGGAAGACGAGATTCTGCTCAGGGCGCGCGAGGCGGATGATCTGCGCACGCTCAAAATCCTGTCGCAAGACGATACCGCCTTTGCGCGCGCGTCCAGCCCGCAATCCGTCAAGCTTTTGTGGGACGTCTGCCGCATCCCGGATTTTCGCGGCATAAGTCATTCGGAACATGCGGGCCTGTTGGGCGTTATCTTTGGTTACCTGCACCAATCAGGCCGTGTTCCTGACGACTGGTTGGCCCGGCAGGTGCGCAGAATTGATCGGACCGACGGCGATATCGATACATTGTCGAAACGATTGGCATATATCCGCACATGGACGTATGTGGCACAGCGTAAGGGTTGGGTAGCAGACGAAAGCCATTGGCGCGAGGTAACGCGCGCTGTAGAAGACAGGCTGTCGGATGCATTGCATCAGCGGCTGACCCAGAGATTTGTTGACCGGCGCACCAGTGTGCTGTTGCGGCGGTTGAAGCAGAAGGAGGCCCTCTTGGCCGAAGTAAATGAAAATGGTGAAGTGACGGTTGAGGGCGAGTTCGTCGGCCGTCTTGAGGGGTTCCGCTTTCGGCAGGACAAGGATGCAACCGGGCAGGAGGCCAAGACGCTGAAAACAGCGTCCTTGCAGGCACTCAGCCCGCATTTCCATCTGCGCGCCGACCGGTTCTACAATGCGCCGGACACCGAGATCGACTTTACCGAGCAGGGTGGCCTCATGTGGGGCGATCAGGCGGTGGGCAAGCTGGTCAAAGGTTCGGATCCGCTCAAACCCGAGATCAAGGCCTTCGTCGATGACGAAGCCGGGGCGGATGTGGCGCAGAAGGTGCAACGCCGTTTGCAGCACTTCATCGACCGCAAGGTGGCGACGCAGTTCGAGCCGTTGGTCGCGTTGGGCCGGGACGAGATGCTGAATGGCCTCGCCAAAGGCTTTGCCTTTCAGATGGTCGAAGGCTTCGGTGTGCTGCCGCGTGCCAAGGTCGCCGATGACGTCAAGGCGCTTGATCAGGACGCCCGCGGCGCGCTGCGCAAGCATGGCGTGCGGTTTGGCCAGTTCACCATCTTTATGCCGCTGCTGCTGAAACCCGCGCCGACGCGTCTGCGTCTGGTGTTGTGGTCGCTGTTTCAGGGTCTCGACATCTTCCCCGAGGCACCGCCTCCGGGCCTGGTGACTGTGCCCTCCGATCCGCATGCGCCCGACGGGGCCGACACGATGTCGGGCTATCGCAAGGCCGGTGCACGCTCGATCCGCATCGATATGCTGGAGCGTCTGGCGGATATGCTGCGCGCCGAAGACACCCGTGGTGGCTTTGAGGCCAAGGCCGATATGCTGTCGATCACCGGCATGACGTTGGAGCAATTCTCCGATCTGATGCAAGGGCTTGGCTATCGTGCTGAAAAGGGCGAGCGCGCCAAGGTCAAGGCCGCCGATACGGTTGTGGCCGAAGCCGCAGGCACCGACGCCCCTGCCGAGGACACGCCAGTGATGGACGCGGCGCAACCCGCGCCCGACCTCGGCCAATCCGAAGCGCCTTTGGCCCCGACTGAAACCCCGGACATCCCCGAAGCCACCGATGCGGTTGCGGGCATTGAGGCGTCTGACAGCACCGACGTGGCCGCAGTTGCCGCCGCAGCGGATGTTGAGGCTGATCCGGTGCCAGTGGTGGACGAGGCCGCAGGCGAGCTTGTGCCCGGCGAAGTTGCCGACGCCGAGAAGGCCGGACCGGAAACCGAAGTGTTCTATACCTTCACCTGGGGCCGTCAGCAGCGTCAGGGCGGCGGCAAGCCGCGCGGCGAGCGCACTGCGCGCAGCGGCGGTGGCAATGCCGGTGGTGGCGCAGGGGCGCGCTCGGGTGGTGCCGGTGACGGCGCTGGCAAAGGCAAGGGCAGGGGCCCCAAAGGCGGCAAGGGCAAAGGCCCGCGTCGTGACAGTGGCCCCAAAACCTTTGAATCCCGGCCGCAGAAAAAGGACCGGATCGATCCGGACAATCCTTTTGCCGCCGCGCTCATGGGGCTCAAGGACAAGGGCTAGGGCTTGGCAGAGGGCGATAAGCTCCGGCTCGACAAATGGCTGTGGCATGCGCGTTTTTTCAAGACGCGCACGCTTGCAGCCAAGGCCATATCAACAGAGGGCGTGCGGGTGGATGGCACCCGCGTGTCCAAACCCGGCCGCACCATTGGCCCCGGCAACGTGCTGACCTTTGTGCAGGCGCGCCGGGTGCGGGTGATCCGCATCGTGGCGCTGGGTGAGCGGCGCGGTCCGGCCCCCGAGGCGCAGGCCCTGTACGAGGATTTGTCCCCGCCAGAGCCGCCAAAGGAGGACAGGCAGTCCCCGAACCCCGGATACGAGGGAAAAGGTCGCCCGACCAAGCGCGATCGTCGCAACCTTGATCTTAACCGGAACCGCACGCTTGAATGATCTGCCGCTGTGATTTAGCTATCGCCTCGAATGCCAGAGAAGAGGCGCCGAGATGACCTATATCGTCAACGACAATTGCATCGCTTGCAAATACACCGATTGCGTCGAAGTCTGCCCTGTGGACTGCTTCTACGAAGGCGAAAACATGCTGGTGATCCACCCGGACGAATGCATTGACTGCGGCGTCTGCGAACCGGAATGCCCGGCGGATGCGATCCGCCCCGACACCGAGCCAGACATGGAGAAATGGGTTGAGTTCAACCGCAAATACTCGGAAATGTGGCCGGTGATCATCACCAAGAAAGACCCGCTGCCCAAAGCCGAAGAGCGGGACGGCGAAGAAGGCAAAGTCGAGAAATATTTCTCGGAAGCGCCGGGCGAAGGCGGCTAACCTAGGGTAAGCGATTCGGGTCTTTTGGCCCAAAGCGGTTGCATAATGGATTAAGATCGCGCTCCAGAGGGTTGAGAACGCGGGTGCTTTTGCTGTGTCCGCTTTTACATGCTGGAAACGGCATCTTTTTTGTGCTATGATCTTTGCTAATGATTTACTTTTCTCACTCAGAACATGGTCCTGTGACCCTGTTGGCCTGACAGCGACATAACGTAAGACCGGCAAACGGAGATCAACATCCCCGTCCGGTCTTTTTGTCGCCTGATGCCGTGAGACCATGCGAGGAAGGACTGCATGACTAAATCGAAAAAATCCGACTTTCGCCCCAACGACTATGTCGTTTATCCCGCCCACGGCGTGGGCCAGATCGTGTCGATCGAGAAAGAGGAAATTGCGGGCATCTCGCTTGAGCTGTTCGTGATCTCGTTCGAGAAGGACAAGATGATGCTGCGGGTGCCGACGAACAAGGCGACCGAAATCGGCATGCGTTCGCTCAGCTCGCCTGATGTGATCGAACAGGCGCTGACCACGCTGAAAGGCAAGGCGCGCGTCAAGCGGGCGATGTGGTCGCGTCGTGCGCAGGAGTATGAGCAAAAGATCAACTCCGGCGATCTGATCTCGATTGCGGAGGTCGTGCGCGACCTGCACCGCAACGACGAACAGCGCGAGCAGAGCTATTCCGAGCGTCAGCTTTATGAAGCGGCACTTGAGCGTCTGACACGTGAAGTGGCTGCCGTGGGTGGTGGCGATGAAGTGGCCGCCGCCAAACAGGTGGACGAGGTGCTTTTGTCGCGCGCAGCGTAAGCTGACCCTGCGAAAATAATAAAACCCGCGCATTGGTTTGCGCGGGTTTTTTCATGTCCAAACGGCGCGGAAAGGGAAAAATCATCGATGATTTTTTAAAATTTCTTCGAAGAAATTTGGCCCCTCAAGCGGCATCGTCTTTCTGCAATTGCGCCAGTAACAGCGCTTCGAGATCGCGCTCGAGCTCTTTGGCGCGGGCGATATAGGGCTCATTCTCACCCGAGGGGATGTCATCGCGCCACAGTTTCGCCAGTTCGGCCACCGAATGGCGGTCATGGTGGTAAAACACCCGTTCGGCCTCGGCGGCTTCGTACTCGGACAACCCAATGTTTTCCAAGACATAGCGCCCGGCCCGCAGCGAGGAATCGAACATCTCGCGCACGATGTCATTGGCCCCGGCTTGGTACAGCTTGAACGCATGGGTGCGGTCGCGGGCGCGCGCCACGATGTGCAGATCTGCCCGTTCGCGCCGGGCATACGCCACCAGCCGCAGCGTCGCCGCCGCATCGTCCAGCGCCACCACCAGCACCCGCGCCTCTTTAAGCCCGGCGGCATGCAGCAGCTCGGGGCGGGTGGGGTCGCCGTAATACCCCTTGAACCCAAAGCGCCGCATCAGCTGGATCGTCTGCATGTTGTTGTCGAGCACCACGGTTTTGAACCCCGAGCTTTGCACCAGCCGGTTCACGATCTGCCCGAACCGCCCGATGCCAGCGATGATCACCGGGCCCTGTTCGTCAATCTGGTCGGCCTCTTGCGTGTCGCCGCGCTCGGCCATCCGGCGCGACAGGTATTCGTACAGGATGAACAGCAGCGGCGTGATCAGCATCGACAGCGCCACCACCAACAGCAGCGTTTGCGACAGCGGTACCGGCAGAATTTGCTGCGACACCGAGAAGGAGATCAGCACAAAGCCGAACTCCCCCGCCTGCGCCAGCGACAGGGTGAACAGCCAGCGGTCGCGGCCCCGCAACCCGAACACCAGCGCCAGCACCAGCAGCACAAGGCCCTTGGCCGCGATCACCGCCAGCGTCAGCCCAAGGATTTTGAACGGCGCATCAAACAGCGTTGGAAAGTCGATCCCGGCCCCAACGGTGATGAAAAACAGCCCCAAAAGCAGGCCCTTGAACGGCTCGATATCGCTTTCCAACTCGTGGCGGAATTCCGAGTTTGCCAGCACCACCCCGGCCAGAAAGGTGCCGAGCGCCGGCGACAGGCCGACGAGGATCATCAGCGTGCCAATGCCCACCACGATCAACAGCGCCAGCGCGGTGTTCATTTCGCGCAGGCGGGTGGCGTGGATAAAGGTAAAGACCGGCCGGATCAGGTAAACGCCCGCCAGAATGATGGTGGCGACCGCCCCAAGGGTGACAAGCGTCACGCCCCATCCCGGCAGCCCCTCGACCAGCGACATCGAGTGATCGGCTGCGGATTTAAGCTCATTCGCGGGCAGGGTGAGCGCTCCGTCGGGCGAAATTGCGACAGCAGGCACAACCGCGAGCAGCGGCAGCAAGGCCAGCATCGGGATCACCGCGATATCCTGTGTCAACAGCACCGAAAACGCGGAACGCCCGCCGCCGGTTTGCATCAGCCCCTTTTCGTTCAATGTTTGCAACACGATGGCCGTTGACGACAGCGCAAAGATCAACCCGATGGCCAGCGCAATCTGCCAGGCCAACCCCAACAGAAGGCCGCCGGTCATGATCAGCACGGTCGACATCGCAATCTGAAGCCCGCCCAGCCCGATCAGCTTGTGCCGCATTTCCCAAAGCGCGCGCGGCTCAAGCTCCAGCCCGATCAGGAACAGCATCATCACCACGCCAAACTCGGCGAAATGCTGCAATTCAGCGGTTTCATGCCCGCCAACAAAGCCAAACACCGGCCCAATCAAGATGCCCGCCGCAAGGTAGCCAAGGACAGATCCAAGCCCCAGCCTCGATGCGATCGGCACGGCAATGACCGCAGCAGCGAGAAAAATCGTGGCCTGAAAGAGAAAGCTTTCCATAAAGTCCGTCCTGTTGCCTGCCCTTAATTGGTCTGCCCCACTTTGCAGGCGCAGCGAGTACAGGACAAGGCGGGTTCGCCTGACCTTGGGGAATTTCCCGCTAGGCCTGTCCTGTCGGGCGGGTTACAGCGGCAAAGGTGCGTCCTGTTTAAGCTGGTCCATCACAATCTGGCTCTGCACCCGCGCCACCGCGCGATGCGGCAAAAGCACCTCATGGATCAGCCGGTTCAGCGCCGCGAGATCGGTGCAATACACCCGCAGCAGGTAATCGGCGTCGCCGGTCAGCGTCCAGGTGCTGACAATCTCGGGTTGCGTCAGCATCAGCCGCGAAAAGCTGTGCGCATCCTCGGGCCGCTGGCTGGCCATCTGCACCTGCACAAACGCCTGCACCCCCAACCCCAGCCGCTGCGCATCAAGCTTGGCCCCGTAGGCGCGAATAAACCCTTCGCTTTCAAGCCGTTGACGCCGCCGCCCGGTCTGGCTTGGCGAGAGGTTGAGCGCCTCGCCCAGTTCATTCGCCGTCAGATGGGCATTCTGTTGTAACAAGCCCAGAAGCTTGCGGTCGATGGAATCGAGCATATGCGTGATCTCCGCGTTAATCCTCACTATCACGCGCAATTCCCGCAAATTCAACGCCGCAGATGCCGGTAAATGCGCGCATCTCCGGTGCGCTTGCGCCTATTCTGAGCGCAACAGACACAGCATCCGAGGAGACGCGCCATGGGTCCATTCCCGCACGAAGCCCCGAAATCGACCATCACCCCCGAAAACCCCGCCGGCACCGATGGCTTTGAGTTCGTCGAATTCGCCCACCCCGAGCCGCAGGAATTGCGCGATCTGTTCGCCCGCATGGGCTATGCGCATGTCGCCACCCACAAAGCCAAGCAGATCGAGCTTTGGCAGCAGGGCGACATCACCTATGTGCTGAACGCCGAACCGAACAGCTTTGCCGCGAAGTTCGTCGAAGAACACGGCCCCTGCGCGCCCTCGATGGGCTGGCGCGTGGTCGATGCGCAGCACGCGTTTGACCATGCAGTGGCGAAAGGGGCTGAGCCCTATAACGGCGATGACAAAACGATGGATGTGCCCGCGATCAAAGGCATCGGCGGCAGCCTGATCTATTTCATCGACCAGTATTACGAGACCTCGCCTTACAACGAGGAGTTCAACTGGACTGCCCAATCCAAGCCGCGCGGCGTTGGGTTTTATTACCTCGATCACCTGACCCACAACGTGTTCAAGGGCAATATGGACAAGTGGTTCCACTTCTACGGCAACCTGTTCAACTTCCGCGAAATTCGGTTTTTCGACATTGAAGGCAAGTTCACCGGGCTGCTCAGCCGCGCGCTGACCTCGCCCTGTGGCCGCATCCGCATCCCGATCAACGAAGACCGGGGCGAGACCGGCCAGATCGTTGCCTACCTCAAGAAATACAAGGGCGAGGGCATCCAGCACATCGCCGTCGGCTCGCATGATATCTATGAGGCGACCGACCAGATTGCCGAGAAGGGCGTCAAGTTCATGCCCGGCCCGCCCGAGACCTATTACACCCTGTCGTATGACCGGGTGCAGGGCCATGATGAGCCGCTCGACCGGATGAAAAAGCACGGCATCCTGATTGATGGCGAAGGCGTGGTCGACGGCGGCGAGACCAAGATCCTGTTGCAGATCTTCTCGAAAACCGTGATCGGCCCGATCTTTTTCGAGTTTATCCAGCGCAAGGGCGACGATGGCTTTGGCGAGGGCAACTTCAAGGCGCTGTTCGAGTCGATCGAACAAGAGCAGATCGACAATGGAGAGCTGAACGCCGTCTGATAACTGACTGACTGCATAAGATAAAAGGCCGGGGCACTGCTCCGGCCTTTGGCGTTTGTGGGCTTGGCAAGGTGCGGTATTCCCGTCTTTCCCCAAGGGCAGCGGATGTGCCAAAACGGGAGTGTTGTTTAACAATTTCAATTAGGAGTAGGTGTCATGGCTTTTGATAACTGGCTTGATTTCGCAAGCCGTCAGGACGATTTTTACCGCAAAAACCGCTTTTCCGGCGCGCCTTTGGTCACGCATACGGTGTCGAAAACATTCGAGGGCGGGCACCGCAACGACCTTATTCACAAGGTCTGCGAGTCGCCGGAAAAATGCGGCGTCACCCATTTTCCCGGCGATTTTGCCTGCCCCAGTTTGCAGCCTTACAAATGCGACAGCGAGTTCAGCCAAAAGTTCCTCACCGGCGGATTGAAAGCCGGGTTCGAGGCCACCTTTGGCCATGCCGGAGATACCGATTTCGCTGACGGCATCCGCGAATTCACCGAATCCCGCGGCTTTTTCTTCGGCAATTTCGACATAATCCACAACAAACACGGGCGGATCATGGATGGCGGCATTGATGGCATGGTCAACATCGGACTGCTGCACAAACCGCTCGACGATGTGGAGAAATGTCACCGTGTCGGGCGCTGGTATGGCCGCGTGATGGGCATGGTGTCGCTGCCCGAGCAGGGCGAAAAGGCGCTGTTGATCGGCTCGCTGGCGTTTGATGTGCACTATAACCTCACCTCCAGCTGGCTCGAGATCAAGTTTGCCGGCACGCTTGAGGGCATGCTGATCCGCGAATGCAAACGCGAAGGCAAATGACCCCGGATCACGGGTGACACCGCCGCGCCCCATGATATCCTGCCCTCGGCAATCCAACGCATGAGGGCAGGAATGAGCGATCTCGAACAACGCATTGCGCAGGGGCGCGGCGATGAACCGGCAGACAAAGTGCTGCGCGGCGGGCAGGTGTTTTGCCTTGTCACCGGCGAGATGATCTCTGGCGATGTGGCGATCTGCGGCGACAGGATTGTTGGCATCGGGGCGGAGTATGAGGGCCGCGAGGTGGTGGATGTCACCGGCTTGACGCTGGTGCCCGGTTTCATCGACACGCATCTGCATATCGAAAGCTCGCTGATCACCCCGTTTGAGTTTGACCGCTGCGTTGCCCCGCGCGGCGTGACCACCGCAATTTGCGATCCGCATGAGATCGCCAATGTCGTGGGCCTCGCCGGCATCCGCTATTTTCAGGCCGCCAGCGAGCACACGCTGATGGACATTCGGGTGCAGCTTTCCTCCTGCGTGCCCTCCACCGATATGGAGACCGCCGGGGCCGAGATTGAAGCCGAGGATCTGGCGCAGGTCATGGGCCACCCCTCGGGCATCGGCCTCGCCGAATTCATGAACTACCCCGGCGTGATCTTCCGCGACCCCCGCGCCATGGCCAAGCTTGAGCTGTTCGCAGGCCGCCATATCGACGGCCACTGCCCGATGCTCGGCGGCAAAGACCTTAACGCCTATGTTTCGGCCGGCATCCGGACCGAGCATGAGGCAACCACGGTGCAAGAGGCGCGCGAAAAGCTGCAAAAGGGCATGCGGGTGCTGATCCGCGAAGGCTCGGTCTCAAAAGATCTCGAAGCGCTGGCCGAACTGCTGACCGAACGCACCAGCGCCTACATGTGCCTGTGCACCGACGACCGCAATCCGCTTGATATCGCCGAACACGGCCACCTTGATTACATGATCCGTCGCCTGATCGAAAAGGGCGTGCCGCCGCTGGCCGCCTATCGCGCCGCCTCGCTCTCGGCTGCCGAAGCCTTTGGCCTCAAAGATCGCGGCATGATCGCGCCGGGCCAACGCGCCGATATCGTGGCGCTCGACAGCCTCGCGGGCTGCAACGCGCAACTGGTGTTCTGCGCCGGACAGCAGGTGACCGACGCCGCCTTTGCCGCCCGTGGCCATGTCGATGTGGTGGGCCGCAACTCGGTCAAGGCCCCCAAGGTCGCCGCCAGCGACTTCCGCAGCAGCGGCAACCGGACCACAACGGATGTGATCGGCATCATCGAAGGCAAGATCATCACCGCGCACCTCAGCGAAGACATTGCCATCGAAGACGGCGACAAACGCCCCGATGCGACCCGAGACCTCGCCCGTATCGCCGTGGTCGAACGTCACGGCAAAAACGGCAACATCGCCACCGGTTTTGTGCGCGGCTTTGGCATGACCTCAGGCGCAATCGCCTCCACCGTCTGCCACGACCATCACAACATCGCCTGCGTCGGTATGGATTACACCGACATGGCCGTCGCCGCCAACCGCCTGTCCGAGATCGAAGGCGGCTTCGTCGTCGTCCGCAACGGCGCAATCCTCGCCGAACTCGCCCTCCCGGTCGCGGGACTAATGAGCCTCGAGCCATTTGAGGCGGTGCACCAAGATCTCATTCACCTGCGCGACGCCGCCCGCACGCTCGGCGTCGTCCTCGAAGAACCCTTCCTGCAACTGGCCTTCCTTGCCCTCCCGGTAATCCCCGCCCTCAAAATCACCGATCGCGGCATGGTCGACGTCACAAAATTCGAAATCATCCCAGGCTAATCTTCTTAAACTTCTTCTGTTTAGAAATATCGCGGGGCCGTTCATTGTGGCGCCATTGGTTCAAGCCCAATGGACGGCGGGGCAGCGCCCCCAGCCTGTCGACACGCGCAGGCGTGGCGAAAACCCTACCGCCCAACCGCAACCCCAACCCCAAGCCGACACCGCTCCGTCATAAACTCCACAAACCGCCGGATCTTCGGATCCTGCAACCGCCGATGCGGATACAAACAGCCAAACACCGACGCCTGTGGCGGCGTCTCGGTCAGCACCGCGACCAAATCCCCCGATGCCAAATGCGGCGCCACCACAAAGCGCGGCACATTGACGATGCCACGCCCCGCCAGCGCCCAATCGATCAACACATCGGCGTTGTCGGCATCATACTTGCCCGAAACCTCCATCTTGCGCGGCCCGTCCGGCCCCTCGAGCAGCCAGAAATATTCGGGTGAGCGGGGATAGCGCAGCAGCAAACAATTGTGCCGCCCGGCCAAAAGATCATCCGGCTCACGCGGCACACCACAGCGCTCAAGATACCCCGGCGCCGCACAAAGCACCCGGTCACATTCGGCAATCTTGCGCAGGGTGAGGTCGGAATCCTTCGGTCGGCCAAGGAAAAACGCCACATCCAGCCGCTCGGCCAGCATGTCGACATTGCGATCTGACAGCCGCATCTGCACGCTGGTTTCCGGGTAAAGCTCGGTGAATTCCGGCACCAAAGGCGCGACGATGCTGCGCCCGATGCCCAAGGGCGCGGTCACCCGGATCACCCCGCGCGGCGTGTCGGAAAAGTTGGCCACCACCGCCTCGGCTTCATCAAGCGAGCCGATCACCTTTTTGGCACGGTCATAAAACACCCGCCCTACTTCGGTCGGCGTCAGTGACCGTGTGGTGCGGTTGAACAGCCGCACGCCCAGCCGTTTCTCCAGCTCTTTGATCCGCTTGCTCGCCACCGCCGGCGTCAGGCGAAGATCGCGCCCGCCCGAGGTGATCGACCCCAGCTCCACCACCCGCACAAACACCCGAAGGCTTTCGACGTAAGGCATTCTATCCCCCCAGCTTTCGCAATCGCCCGCAAACAGCATAGCCGCAGCCACGCGCTATATTCAACGATCCGTTGAAAGTATGTGCCGAAACCAGCCGTATTCGTTGATCGACTTTTCTGCAATTCTCCTTGTGACAATGCCCAAACCCGCAGGAGTTTCCCCAATGAGCGCACGCAACGAAATCCGCTTCCTGTTGAATGGCGCGCCGGTGGCCTTGGCCGATGTCGGCGCCACGCAGACCGTTCTCGACTATCTGCGCCTCAACCGTCGCCTGACCGGCACCAAGGAAGGCTGCGCCGAGGGCGATTGCGGCGCTTGCACCGTGCTTGTCGGGCGTCTGGCCGAGGGCGGGTTGCGCTATGAGGCGGTCAACGCCTGCATCCGCTTTCTGGCCTCGCTCGACGGCTGTCATGTTGTCACCGTCGAACATCTGCGCGGCCCCGAGGGCGGGCTGCACCCGGTGCAACAGGCGATGGTGGACTTCCACGGTTCGCAATGCGGCTTCTGCACCCCCGGTTTCATCATGTCGCTTTATGCGCTGTGGATGGCGGTGCCAGAGCCGACGCCCACCGAAGTGGAAACCGCGATCCAAGGCAATCTCTGCCGCTGCACTGGTTACGAGCCGATCATCCGCGCCGCCGTGGCCGTCAGCCGCTATGGCACGCCCAGCGCCGACTTTCTGACAGCCGAGCGTGACCGGGTGACCGCGCAGTTGCAGGCCCTGCGCGATGGCCAACGGGTCGAGACCGGCCCCGAAGACGACCGTGCCATTCTGCCCGCCACTGTCGATGATTTCGCCGAAGTCTATGCCGCGCAGCCCAAGGCAACGATTGTCGCCGGGGCCACCGATGTCGGGCTGTGGGTGACGAAATTCCTGCGCCCCATTGGCCCGGCCATCTTTATCGGCCACCTCGATGAGATGCGCCAAATCACCGTAGAAACAGACCACATCCGCCTCGGGGCTGGTGTGAGCTATTCCGACTTTGGCCCGGTGGTGGCCGAACACTTCCCGCATCTTGCTGAATACTGGAACCGCATCGCCGGCTGGCAGGTGCGCAATGCGGGCACCATCGGCGGCAATATCGCCAATGGGTCGCCCATCGGAGACACGCCTCCGGTGCTGATTTCGATGGGGGCCGAGGTGGTGCTGCGTCACGGGGCAACCCGGCGGGTGCTGCCGCTTGAAGACTTCTTTATCGACTACGGCAAACAAGACCGCACCCCCGGCGAATTCGTCGAAGACATCCGCGTGCCGCTTTCGCAGGCAAATCAGGTTCACGCCGCCTATAAAATCTCCAAACGGCGCGATGAGGATATCTCCTCGGTTGCGGCGGGCTTTTGCGTGACGGTGGCCGATGGCATTATCACCGATGCCAGGCTGGCCTTCGGAGGCATGGCAGCAACGCCGAAGAGGGCCGCAAGGACTGAAGCGGCGCTCCTCGGCCGGCCCTGGCACGAAGCCACCTTTGATGCTGCCGCCCGCGTGCTGGCGCAGGATTTCACCCCGCTCACCGATTGGCGCGCCAGCGCAGAGTACCGCGCCTTGGCCGCCGCCAATCTGTTGCGCCGGTTCGGGCATGAGCATGACGGGCAAAACAAAAACGGGGCCGCATCGGTCCGGTTGGCCGTGGCATAAGGGAGGCAAGACCATGAAAGACCAGATCACCATTCAGGGTGCCGTTCACCAAGACCTGCGCCACGACAGCGCCATCAAACACGTCACGGGCCGCGCCGAATATTGCGATGACATTGCCGAGCCGGTGGGCACGCTTCACGCCTATCTCGGGGTGTCGGATGTCGCCCATGCGGTGCTGAAATCCATCGATTTCAGCGCGGTGAAGTCCGCCCCCGGTGTGATTGGCGTGCTCACCGCCGCCGACATTCCCGGCGTCAACGATGTTAGCCCGACCGGCAAACACGACGAGCCGCTGTTTCCCACCGACAAGATCGAATTCCACGGCCAGCCCCTGTTTGCCGTGGTGGCCGAAACCCGCGACGCTGCACGCCGTGCGGCGGCGCTGGCTCGGGTCGAGTGCGAGGTTCTCCCCCATGCACTCGACCCACTTCAGGCGCAGGCGGCCGACTATCCCCATGTCACCGATCCACTAAAGCTGGAACGGGGCGATGTGGACGCAGGCTTTGCCAAAGCACCCAACCGCATCAAAGGCCGCCTCAACGTGGGCGGGCAGGATCACATGTACCTTGAGGGGCATATTTCCTTCGCCATTCCGGGCGAGGATGACGATGTGACGGTGCATTGCTCGACCCAGCACCCGAGCGAGGCACAGCATATGGTGGCGCATGTTTTGGGCGTGCCGTCGAATGCGGTCACGGTGAATGTGCGGCGCATGGGCGGCGGGTTTGGCGGCAAGGAAAGCCAGATGAACCTGTTTGCCTGCGTCGCGGCGCTGGCGGCAAAGAAATGGAACCGCGCCGTCAAAATCCGCCCTGATCGTGATCAGGACATGACCGCCACCGGCAAGCGGCATGATTTCGTCATTGATTACGACGTGGCGTTTGATGATCTCGGTCGTATTCAGGCGGTGAACAGCGAATTTGCCGCCCGCTGCGGCTGGACGTCTGACCTCTCTGGTCCTGTCACCGACCGCGCGCTGTTTCACGCCGACAACGCCTATTTCTATCCGCATGTGAAGCTCACCTCCCGCCCGATGAAGACCAACACCGTCTCCAACACCGCCTTTCGCGGCTTTGGCGGGCCGCAGGGGGTGGTCGCCGCCGAACGGATGATCGAAGAGATTGCCTTCGCGCTCGGCAAAGACCCGCTGGAGGTGCGCAAGGCCAACTTTTACGGTGGTGAGGGCCGTAATCTGACGCCCTATCATCAGGAGGTGACCGACAATATCCTCGACCGGCTGATTGGTGAGTTGGAGGAGAGCGCCGACTACCAAGCCCGTCGCGCGGAGATCATCGAAGCCAACGCAAACAGCCGGTTTATCAAGCGCGGCATCGCGCTGACGCCGGTGAAGTTTGGCATCTCGTTCACCGCCACGCATTACAATCAGGCCGGGTCGCTGATCCACGTCTATTCCGACGGGTCGATCCATCTGAACCACGGCGGCACCGAGATGGGGCAGGGGCTGAATACCAAGGTCGCACAGGTGGTGGCGGATGCGTTCCAAGTCGATTTCGACCGGATCAAGATCACCAAGACCACCACGGAAAAGGTGCCCAACACCTCGGCCACTGCGGCCTCGTCTGGGTCGGACCTTAACGGGATGGCGGCGCTGGACGCTGCCGACCAGATCAAGGCGCGGCTGGTGACTTTCGCGGCAGAAAAATGGGGCGTGGCAGAGGCCGAGGTGGTGTTCCTGCCCGGTCAGGTGAAGGTGGGCGCGGAGCTTATCCCCTTCAACGACTTCATAAAATCCGCCTATATGGCGCGGGTCCACCTCTCGGCGGCGGGGTTCTACAAAACGCCCGACATCCATTGGGACCGCGCCAAAGGGCAGGGCCGCCCGTTCTTTTACTACGCTTATGGCGCCTCCTGTTCCGAGGTCTCGGTCGACACCTTGACCGGCGAATACCGCATCGAGCGCACAGACATTCTGCATGACGTGGGCCGCTCGCTGAACCCGGTGCTCGACAAAGGCCAGGTGGAGGGCGCGTTCATCCAAGGCATGGGCTGGCTCACCACCGAAGAGCTGTGGTGGGACGATGCGGGCCGCCTGCGCACCCACGCGCCTTCGACCTATAAAATCCCGCTGGCGAGCGACCGGCCGCGCATTTTCAACGTCGATCTGGCGGAATGGTCGGTGAACCGCGAACGCACGATCAAACGGTCAAAAGCCGTGGGCGAGCCGCCGTTTATGCTCGGGATTTCGGTGCTTGAGGCGCTGTCGATGGCGGTGGCCTCGGTCGCCGAGTACCGCGAATGCCCGCGCCTTGACACCCCCGCCACGCCCGAGCGCGTTTTGATGGCGGTGGAGCGGTTGCGGGGGGGTGCGTGATGCCGATTACAGACAAACTGCGTGATTTTCTAAGCGCCGATCCGGTGGCACGTATCCGCCTGACGCGGGTGCTGGGGTCCTCGCCGCGTGAGAGTGGGACCGAGATGTATGCCACTGCCGAGGCGCTGTTTGGCACCATTGGCGGCGGACAATTGGAGCATATCGCCATCAACCAAGCCCGCGCGATGCTGGCAGCGGGCGATCTGGCGCAAACGCTGGATGTGCCGCTGGGGCCGGAGATTGGCCAATGCTGTGGCGGGCGGGTCGAGGTCAGCCTGCAACGGATGAGCGCCCACGACCGCGACAGCGCCCTCGACAAAGCGCGCCAAGACGACGCCGCAGAGCCTGCGGTTTACATCATGGGCGCGGGGCATGTGGGCCGGGAGCTGGCCAACCTGTTGCAGCATATGCCGGTGAATTGCGTGCTGGTCGACCAGCGCGAAACGGAACTGGCGCAGTGCCACGCACAAGTCGACAAACGCCTGAGCGCGATCCCGGAATTCGAGATCATGACAGCCGCGCCCGGCAGTGCCTTCATCGTGCTGACCCATGACCACGGGCTGGATTTCCTGCTGGCCTCCGAGGCGCTGGAGCGCGGCGATGCGGCCTATGTCGGGCTGATCGGCAGCGCCACCAAGCGGGCGAAATTTCGCAACTGGTGCCTGAAACATTGCGATGGGCTGACCATCGACCAACTGATCTGTCCCATTGGGGCAGGCGGCAGCCGTGACAAGCGGCCCGCCGTGATCGCCGCCTATGTGGTGGCAGACGTGATCGCGGCACTGACCTCTGAAACTGCCGCAGAGGCCCCGCATTGGGGCAATGCACCGCTGATCGCGGCGCAATAGCACGCGCCCCCGACGCCGATGAGGAGCGGCCCGGGGAACGCTTAAAAAGGAGGAGGTCCCCATGCGGGATGGGAGTTACACATATAAATTGATTTCACGCAGTGATTTCAGTGCGTTCTGGGCGCTGTTCACGGATAATCTTATCAATCTGATGGTGCTGGCGGGGATCTGCCAGTTTGTCTTTCAAATGCCAGCCGAGATCGTTTATGGGCGCATTTTGCCCGGCGCATCGGTGGCCATTGTCGCCGGGATCGCCGTCTATGTCTGGCTGGCGAAACGCGCGGCGGAAAAGACCGGGCGCGACGTGACGGCGCTGCCGTATGGCATTTCGACCCCGGTGATGTTTGTCTATCTGTTCGGTGTGATCGGCCCGATTTACTGGGCCACCAATGATCCGGTTCTGGCCTGGCAGGTCGGCATCGGCGCGGGCTTTATGGGCGGTATCGTCGCCGGTTTGGGCGCTATCGTCGGGCCGTGGCTCAAGCGGGTGACACCGCGCGCGGGCATGTTGGGCACGCTCTGCGGTATCGCGCTGGTGTTCATTGGCGCCGTGCCTTTGGCGACTGTGTTCGAGGATCCGTTCATTGGTTTTGCCTCGATGATCATCATCCTTTGGGGCCTCGTGGGCCGCTTTCGTCTGCCGTACAACATCCCCGCCGGGCTTTTGGCGCTGATCGTTGGCACCGTGGTCGCGCTGGCGATTGGCGAAGCCCGGATCAGCTTTGAGGGTGTCGGGTTCTATCCGCCGCTGCCCTATATCGGTGATCTGATTGCAGGCATTCAGCACCTGTTTGCCAACCCCGAACTGTTCCTCGTGCTGGTGCCGGTGCAGATTTATAACTTCATCGAAACCATGAACAACGTCGAAAGCGCCGAGGCGGCGGGCGACCATTACCCCGTGGCCACCTGTCAGATCACCGATGGCGTTGGCACGATGATCGGCGCGGTCTTTGGCTCGCCGTTCCCGACCACCGCCTATATCGGCCACCCGGCGTATAAACGCATGGGCGCACATGCGGGCTATATCATTGGGGTTGCAGTGGTTATTCCGGTGGCTGCGATCTTTGGACTGCTGGCGTTCCTCAACAATCTGATCCCGGTGGCGGCGGCTGCGCCGGTGCTGGTGTTTGTGGCGCTGTCGCTGATCACCAACACCGCGATGTCGGTCAAACCGGCGCATATGGCGGCTGTGACGATTGCGATGATGCCCCACGTTTCGGCCTTTCTGGTGGTGAAATGGAATTCGCTGATGGGCGCGCTTGGCGCAACCGGGGTCGAGGGCCTGCCACGACTGGGCGACGAGGCGCTGACCGCGGCATTGCTCCAGCAGGGCGCGCATTTTGAGGGCCATCTCGCGCTGAGCCAAGGCGCGATCTTGACCGGGTTGATCTGGGGCGCGATTGTGGCCAGCGTGATTGACGGGCGGTTCAAGAATGCCGGTGGCTTTGCGCTGGCGGCGGCGGTTATGTCGCTGTTTGGGGTGATCCACGGCGCATCGCTGCACTGGCCGGATTTCAATGCGGTTTCAATGGGCTACCTGCTCTCTGCCGCCTTCCTGTTCATCTATCCGCAGTTCCACAAGCAAGAGCATAGGGCCGAAGACGACATGCCCTTTGACACCGGGCAGGGCACGCCTGCCGAATAAGCGGCGCGCTCCCACGCCGCCAAGGTGCGGGCCTTGCACCTCTCTCAGCAAGGCCCGCGCATCCACGAGATTTGACCGGACACAGACGATGCCAATGACACATGACACAACGCTCCTGCGCGGCAGGGTTCTGACCTTTCTCGCCGCGCCAAACGACGAGACCGACACCGCCGCCTATCGCTATATCGAGGATGGCGCGATCCTGATGGCGGATGGCAAAATCACCGCGATGGGCGCCTATGCCGACATCGCCGCGCAGGCCGCTGGCGTGCCGGTGACAGACCATCGCCCCAATCTTTTGCTCCCCGGTTTCATCGACACCCACCTACATTTCCCGCAGGTGCAGGTGATTGCTTCCTGGGGCGCGCAGCTGCTCGATTGGCTCAACGATTACACCTTTCCCGCCGAACTGGCCTTTGCCGACGCCACCCATGCCAGCCGCATGGCAGCCGCGTTTTACGACCAGCTGATCGGCCACGGCACCACCAGCGCGGTGGCGTTTTGCTCGGTGCATCCCACCTCGGCTGAGGCGTTTTTTGCCGAGGCCCAGCGCCGCGATATGCGGATGATTGGCGGCAAGGTGATGATGGACCGCAACGCGCCCGAGGGGCTGACCGACACGCCGCAGCAGGGCTATGACGAGAGCCGCGTGCTGATTGAGCGCTGGCACGGCAAGGGCCGGGGGCTTTATGCAATCACGCCGCGTTTCGCGATCACCTCGACGCCGCAACAGCTTGAAATGGCGGGGGCTTTGGTGGCCGAACACCCCGAGTGTTATGTCCAGACCCACCTGAGCGAAAACCGCGACGAGATCGCCTATACCCGGTCGCTTTACCCCGATGCGCCCGATTACCTTGGCGTTTACGAACACTACGGGCTGCTGCATGACAAGGCGCTGCTTGGCCATTCGATCCACCTTGAACCGCGCGAGATTGACGTGCTGGCGGCCACCGGGGCCAAGCCGGTGTTCTGCCCGACGTCGAATCTGTTTCTGGGGTCGGGGCTGTATGATGATGCCGGGCTGCGGGCGCGCGGGATTTCTGGGGCGATTGCCACCGATGTTGGCGCGGGCACCAGCTATTCGATGCTGCAAACCCTGAACGAGGGCTACAAGATCCTGCAATTGCAGGGGCAGAAATTGCACCCGCTGGCGGCGTTCCACTGGATCACCCGCGGCAATGCCGAGGCGCTGGGATTGGCCGACAAGATCGGCACGCTTGAGCCGGGCACAGAGGCGGATGTGGTGGTGCTGAACCCCGCCGCGACCGAGGCGATGGCGCTGCGGGCCGAAGCGGCGCAGAGCCTGTCGGAGGAGCTGTTCATCCTGCAAATGATGGGCGACGATCGCGCAATTGCCGAGGTTTATGTGGCAGGCAAAGCCAGCAAGACGCGCAAGGCCCGGCTGACCGAAGCCGCCTGAGGAGGAGGGGCACACCCCGCCGCAACACTCGAATGCTGCGGCGGGTTTTGAGCGGTGAAAGCCTTAGCGCGCGAGCCAGCCGCCATCGACGTTGAGCACCGCGCCAGTGACGTATTTCGACGCCGGGGTGCACAGGAACGTCACCGCACCGGCGATGTCTTCGGGGTCGCCCCAGCGGCCTGCGGGGATGCGGCCGAGGATCTCGGCCGAGCGCGCCGGATCTTCGCGCAGGGCGGCGGTGTTGTTGGTGGCGATATAGCCGGGCGCGATGGCGTTGACGTTGATGTTCTTGGCCGACCACTCATTCGCGAACAGCTTGGTCAGCCCGGCCACGCCGTGTTTCGACGCGGTATAGGCGGGCACGCGAATGCCGCCCTGAAAGCTCAGCAGCGAGGCGATGTTGACGATCCGCCCCGGCGCACCGCGCGCGATGGCGGCCTTGGCAAAAGCCTGACACATCAGGAACACCGCCTTGAGGTTCACATCCATCACATCGTCCCAATCGGCCTCGGAATACTCGACCGAATCCGCCCGGCGAATGATGCCCGCGTTGTTGACAAGGATGTCGAGATCTCCGGCCTCTGCCAGCCGCGCCGCACCGGCAACCGGGTCAGCCAGATCGATCGTGAACGCCTCGCCTGTGCCGCCCGCTGCGGTGATCTTTTCAACCGTTTCGGAACAGCTACGACGGCCCGCCGCCAGCACATGCGCGCCCGCCTCGGCCAGCCCGACGGCAATCGCCTGACCGATGCCGGTGTTTGCGCCCGTCACCAGCGCGCGTTGGCCCTCAAGCCGGAATGTGCCGCTCATCGCAAAGTCTCCATCGCAACCATGTCCATATCGGTGAAATCGATGTTGTCGCCCGCCATCGCCCAGCAGAAGGTATAAGACGAGGTGCCCGCGCCGCAGTGGATCGACCAGGGCGGCGAAATCACCACCTCTTCGTTGGCCATCACAAGGTGGCGGGTTTCGTCGGGGGCGCCCATAAAGTGGAACACACGCTGATCGGCGGGGATGTCGAAGTAAAGATAGGCCTCCATCCGGCGATCATGCAGGTGGGCGGGCATGGTGTTCCAGACCGAGCCTTCGGCGAACTGGGTGTAGCCCATAACCAATTGATTGCTTTCGCAAACCTCGGGGTGGATGAACTGGATGATCACCCGTTCATTGGCGGTTTCGCGCGCGCCCATTTCCACCCGGCGGGCATCTTCCTTGCGGATGTGTTTGGTCGGGCAGGCGCGGTGCGCCGGGGCCGACAGGATATAGAACCGCCCGGAGGTGAAGGTCACCGGACCGGCCCCCATGCCGATATACAGCACCTCGCCGTGGCCCATTTTATAGCTGTCGCCGCCCACCTCGACCACGCAATCCTCGGCCAGGCTCAGCAGCCCCATTTCGCGCCGTTCCAGCACGGTGGCGGTGCCGGTTTCGGGCACATGGTCCAGCGTCAGCGGCGCGCCATCCACCACGGCAGAGCCGATCAGCAGACGGTCGTAATGCGAATAGACCAGCTGGATTTCACCGGCTTGGAACAGGTCGCCGACATGGAAATGCGCGCGCAATCCTGCGGTGTCGAGCGTTTTGGCCGTGGCGGGATCAATCGCATAACGGGTCTGGGCATGTGTGGTCATCGGCTGTCCTTGCGGGCTGTTGCTGGGGTCATGCGCCGGGGGTGCAGGCGCAGGCATTCGAACTGATACGCTAATATGCTAGATTGTCAGTTGAGTCAATTCAGAGAGTGAAGTAGCGTGGCGGGCATCCTTGGGCGTGCGGCGACCGGGGGCCATAACGCGGGACGCCAGATGAACGAGAATACCATCGCCAGAATTGAATTGCCCAGCGTTTCAGCGACGGATCAGGTGTTTCAGGCGCTGTATGACGGGGTGGTGTCGCTGAAGCTTGCGCCGGGGGTCAAGGTCTCGGAGAGTGAGGTGGCCAAGCAATTGGACGTCTCGCGCCAGCCGGTGCGCGATGCGTTTTTTCGGCTGTCCAAGCTGGGATTCCTGTCGATCCGCCCGCAGCGCGCCACGCTGATTTCGCGGATTTCCGAGCAGGCAGTGCTTGAGGCGGTGTTCACCCGCACCGCGCTTGAGGTCGAGTGTCTGCGGCGGGTGGTGCAGGCCGAGGCGGCGAACCGGCGCGCCCTGCACGATAACCTTGCCGCCCAGCGCGCCGCCTTGGACAAGGGCGACCGCAGCGAATTTCACGCGCTTGACGAGGTGTTTCACGAGAGTCTGTGCCAGATCGCCGGGCATGCACACGTCTGGGGGCTGATCCGCGAGCATAAGGCGCATATGGATCGCATCCGATTTCTCACCCTGTCCGAAGAGCGGCGCAGCCATGTTCTAAGCGAGCATGAGGGTTTGGTCGCGGCGATTGACGCGGGCGACGGGGCACTGGCAGAGGCGCGTTTGCGCAGCCATCTCAATGGCATCCGCACCGTCCTTCCCGAGATCCGCAGGCGCTATCCGGACTACTTTGATCCGCCGTTATAAGCTTTGATGCGGGGGGCTTGTGTCGGGCGTTGAGGCATGGGCCATCCGGTGTATCATGCCAGCCTGCCGTCGGCGGGCCATGCTAGGGTGTGCGAAAAACGCGGGTTGCGGCTGACCGGTTTTCTGGCCGAAGATCCAGAGTGCAACAGTCACAGCGTCATGATGGCGCGCAAGGAAAGCTGATCGCGGGGGCGACCCTATGGCAGCAGGACAGGACCCTATGACCGACACCCTCACATTCTCGCGCAGCGACTTTCCGGCTGATTTCGTCTTTGGCGCCGCCACCGCCGCCTATCAGATTGAAGGCTCTCGTTTTGGCGGGGCCGGGTCGTGCCACTGGGATACCTTTGCCGCCACGCCGGGCAATGTGGTCGGGGCCGAGGACGGCGCAACCGCTTGCGATCACTACAATCGTTGGGAGACGGACCTCGATCTGATGCAGGCCGCGGGCTTTGACGCTTACCGGTTTTCCACCTCATGGCCGCGCATCTTGCCTGAGGGGCGGGGGGCGGTGAATGCCGAGGGGCTCGACTTTTACGACCGGCTGGTGGACGGCGTGTTGGCGCGCGGAATGCAGCCCTACCTCACGCTGTATCACTGGGATATGCCATCGCCGCTGGCCTTGCAGGGCGGCTGGGCAAACCGTGATGTGGCGGGCTGGTTCACCGATTATGCCGAGGTGGTGCAGAGCCGGATCGGCGATCGGGTCGCCTCGATTGCCACGATAAACGAGCCGTGGTGCGTGGCCTGGCTGTCGCATTTCATCGGCGCCCATGCCCCCGGCCTGCGCGACATTCGCGCCGCCGCCCATGCGATGCACAACGTCCTGCGCGCCCATGGCACGGCGGTCGAGGCGTTGCGCGCCGGTGGGGCCAGCGACCTGGGCATCGTGTTGAATTTTGAAACCGCGACACCGGCGAGTGACAGCGCCGCAGACACCGCCGCCGCCGCCCGTGGCGATGCGATCTATAACCGCTGGTTCATCGAGGCGCTGGCCGGGCAGGGCTATCCCGCCGAGGCGCTGGAGGGGCTGGCCCCGCATATGCCCGCCGGGTGGGAGAACGACATGGCCACCATCGCCGCGCCGCTCGATTGGCTGGGGGTGAACTATTATACCCGCGCGACCTATGCCGCCGATCCGGGCGCGGCCTGGCCGGCGTATCGCACTGTCGAAGGCCCGCTGCCCAAGACCGATATGGGCTGGGAAATCCGCCCCGAGGGCCTGCATGAATTCCTGCTGCGGCTGGCGCAGGGGCCTGCCAAGGGCCTGCCGATTTATGTCACCGAAAACGGCATGGCGGGGGCGGATACGGTGCAGGGCGGCGCGGTGCAGGACCCGGTGCGCATCGGCTATATCGACGGGCATTACAAGGCGGCGCTGCGGGCGATTGAGGACGGCGTTGATCTGCGCGGTTACTTCTATTGGTCGCTGCTCGACAATTTCGAATGGGCCTTTGGCTATGACAAACGCTTTGGTCTGGTGCATGTCGATTACGATAGCCAGTTGCGCACGCCCAAAGCCTCGTATCACGCGCTCGCCGCCGCTTTGGCGCGATAACCAGCTACCCCGCCGCGGCCTGCTGCGCCGATTTGCGCAGCGCGCCGGGCGGCATGCCAAACCATTTGCGACAGGCGCGCGACAGGGCGGACTGCTCGGGAAAGCCAAGAAGGGCCGCGAGCTGGTCAAGCGACACATCGGTCTCTGTCAGATGTTTGAGCGCGAGGTCGCGGCGGATCGAGTCCTTGATGTCTTGAAAGCTGGTGTTCTCGGCGCTCAGATGCCGGTGCAGCGTGCGCGGCTGCATCGCAAGGATACGCGCGATGTCTTCGCGGTTGGCCTGCGGCGTGCCGATCAGCGGGCGCAGCGCGGCGCGCACCCGGTCTGAGGCGCTGCGGGCAGGCACCGGAAAGTTCTGCGTCAGATGGGTTTCGATCAACCGGTGGATTTGCGGATTGCTGTTGGGCACCGGCGTGTTCCAGCCGCGCGCATCGATATGCAGTGCCGCCGTTGGCTGGTTTTCGTGGATCGGCACGCCGAAGAATTGCCGATGTCGGCGGGGGGCTGCGCCAATCGCGTGCGGCAGCGACACCGCCTTGACCAAGCCGCCCAAAGGGTCGCGCATTCTGCCGATCTGAAAGCTCATGCCGACCAAAAGCTCGATGGGCTGGCGTTGCACCGCGCGCGGCACGTCGGCAATCTCAAGCGCCATGGCCACCGTGCCCGGCACCACCGACCCCTGCAAATCCACCCGCACCCGCAACGCGGTGCCTTGCAAAAAGATGAACCGGCTGACGATTTGCGAGGCCTCGGCAGGGGTGCCCGCGTTCTGGATTGCGATGCCAAGCATGCCCAGAACGGCGGCGTCCTGACGCTGGGCGATGCGCAGCCCAAGGTCGGGGCAGCGCGCCGCTTGGCTGCTGGCGTCAAGCAGGCCACAGACCGCATTCATCGGCAAAAGCGCGTCATCGTCGGCCATCTGCTGGCGGTTGATGCCGTATTTGGCCAGCAATCCGGCAGGCGAAACGCCAAGCTCCTGCATCACCTCGCAATAGCCTTTGAGGGCGGCGGCCCGGATCAGGTGGGTCATGTCCGCAAATGACAAGATTTTGTCCTAAAATGTCAAGACATCGCGGCGCGCACTTCATAAATCTGCGCCTCGGGTCGGCCTATGGCCGGTCATGAGGCCCCAAAGGGGCGCGCGCAGTAGCAGGAGTGGCGGCAGGTGACAGGGTTTCGAAACGGAGTGATGGCAGGCATGCTTGCCTTGGTGGCGGCACTGCCGAGCGTAGGGATGGCCCAGACCACAGAGGCGGACGCAACACGCCAATCCCCCCGCGTGCCCTTTGTCAAACTCGAGACCGCAACGCCGCAAGGGGGCGGGCTGAACCGGGTGTTCTTTGGCCATGTGGTGGCGCGCGAAACCGTCGATCTGGCGTTTCAGGTCACGGGTCAGATCCTCGAATTTCCGGTCGACGAGGGCGCGATGGTGCCCAAAGGCGCGCTGGTGGCCAAGCTCGACCAAGAGCCGTTTGAGCTCGCGCTGGATGAGTCGCGCGCACGCAACCGGCAGGCGGTGCGCACGCTCGAACGCTATCAACAACTGGCCGGAAGCGCCGTCAGCCAGACCACGGTGCAGGATGCGCAGACCGATGTAGAGCTGACCGGCATCGCCCTGCGCAATGCCGAACGCGCGCTTGACGAGGCCACGTTGCACGCGCCGTTTGATGCGCTGGTGGCATCGCGGCTGGTGCCGAATTATGCGTCCACCGGGGCGGGAACGCCGGTGGTGCGCTTGCATGATATGTCTGACCTCAGGATTGAAATCGACGTGCCGGAAACCCTGTTTCAACAGGCGGGCAAAGACCCCAACGTCAAGGTCTACGCCGAGTTCCCCACCGGCGACACGCGCTATCCCCTTGAATTGCGGGAATATAACGCCGAGACCGCCACCGTCGGCCAGACCTATTCGATCACGCTGGGCATGACCCCGCCCAAGGATCTGACGGTGCTGCCCGGCTCTTCGGCCAAGGTCACGGCTTCGCTCAGCGCAGGCACAGCGCGGATCGAGATCCCGGCCTCGGCGGTGCTGACTGGCAATGACGGCGCGACTTTTGTGATGATCTTCACCCCGACCGGGGCCGATCAGGGCACCGTCGCGCGCAGCCCGGTGACGCTCGCCGCCACCGAAAATGGCCGTGTTGCGGTGCGCGCGGGGCTTGAGGCGGGGCAGGAGTTTGTCGCTGTCGGCGCCTCATCCTTGCGTGACGGAGCCGAGGTCCGCCGCTTCACCGGCTTTGCGAACTGAAGGCCCGGATCATGGACATTGCACGTTTCTCGATCAACCGCCCGATCTATACCTGGATCGTGATCCTGACCTGCCTTCTGGGCGGCATCTGGGGCTTTTCCTCGCTTGGGCGGCTCGAAGACCCGGCGTTTACCATCAAAGTGGCGATTGTCGTCACGCAATACCCCGGTGCCACCGCCGAAGAAGTGGCGAGCGAAGTCTCGGAACCGATTGAATCCGCGATCCAAAAGATGGGCGAGGTCAAGCGGATCGAAACCATGAACCAGCCCGGCTTGTCGTGGATGACGGTTGAGATGCAAGACCAATACGACGGCACCGAACTGCCCGCAATCTGGAGCAAATTGCGCAACCGGGTGGGTGAGGCGGCGCTGCCCAGTGGCGCGACCGTGCCCTTCGTCAATGACAGTTTCGGCGATGTCTTTGGGCTGTATTACGCTGTCACCGCCCCCGGCTTTTCCGACCGTGAAATCAACGATCTGGCGGATTTTCTGCGCCGCGAGGTTCTGTCGGTCGACGGGGTGGCCGATGCGGTGATCTCGGGGCAGCCAAACGAGCGCATCTTTGTCGAGCCGGATCTGGCGCTGACCACATCGCTGGGCATTTCGCCTGCCGTGATGCAGGGCGCGCTGGCGAGTGCCGATGAGGTGGTCGATGGCGGCGCGCTCCAAGGGGCCGCAGGCCGCACACTGGTGCAACGGCCCGATGGGTCGGACAGTGTGTCAGCGATTGCGGCGCTGTCGGTGGGCGTGGGCGGGCAGGTGATCAACCTCGCCGATTTCGCCGAAGTGACGCGCGGACGCGAGGCCAATCCGAACCTGATCCTGCGCCACAACGGCGTTGAGGCCTTTAGCCTTGGCGTGGCGGGGCTAGGCACCGAAAACATTGTCGAGGTCGGCAAGGCGGTCGATGTCAAACTGGCCGAGCTGGACGCGGTTATCCCGCTGGGCGTGACGATTTCCCCGATTTATCAACAGCATGTGGTGGTGGAAGAGGCGTCGAACGCCTTTCTCGTCAACCTTGCGATGTCGGTCAGCATCGTGATCGTTGTGCTCGCGGTTTTCATGGGCTGGCGCGCCTCTGTCGTGGTGGGCGTGACGCTGCTTTTGACGGTGGTTGGCACGGTGTTTTTCATGGCGCTGGGCTCGATTGAGATGGAGCGGATTTCGCTTGGCGCGTTGATCATTGCGATGGGAATGTTGGTCGACAACGCCATTGTGGTGGCCGAGGGCATGCAGATCAACATGCAGCGCGGCCAAAATTCGCGCTCGGCCGCGACCGAGGCGGCAAGCAAGACGCAGATCCCGCTGCTGGGGGCGACGGTGATTGGCATCATGGCCTTTGCGGGCATCGGCCTCAGCCCGGATGCGACCGGCGAATTCCTGTTCTCGCTGTTTGCGGTGATTGCGATTTCGCTGCTGCTGTCCTGGGTGCTGGCGCTCACGGTCACGCCGCTGCTGGGGCACTACTTTTTCCGCCAAGGGGCCGAGGGCGGTGCGGACGGCTATGACGGCTGGCTGTTTCGTGGCTATGCCGGGGTTCTGCGCTGGAGCCTGCGGCTGCGGTGGCTGGTGCTGGTGGCGCTGATCGCGACGACGGTGGTGTGCTTTGCGCTGTTTGGCCAGATCAAGCAGCAGTTCTTTCCCGACAGCAATACGCCGCTGTATTTCGTCAACTACAAGCTGCCCCAAGGCGCGGCGATCCACCAGACCTCTGCCGATATGCAGGTGCTTGAGGATTGGCTGGTCGCGCGCGACGATGTGGTTGCGGTGACGTCCTATTCCGGCATGGGCGCCTCGCGCTTTATGCTGACCTATGACAGCGAAGACCCCAATCCGAGCTATGGCCACCTGATCGTGCGCGTCACCGGCCTTGACGTGATCGAAGACGAGATGAGCGCGCTTGAAGACTTTGCGTTTGAGGCGGTGCCGCAGGGCGAGTTCCGCGCCAAGCGGCTGGCCTTTGGGCCCGGCGGCGGTGCGCCGATTGAGGTGCGGTTTTCGGGGCGTGACCCCGAGGTGCTGCGCGATCTGTCGGATGAGGCGATGGCGCGTCTGCGCGCGGCGTCGGACAACATCATTTCGCCCCGGCTGGACTGGCGCGAAAAAGAGCTGGTGCTGCGGCCGATCTATGCCGCGGACCGGGCGCAGGAGGCGGGGATTTCGCGCTCTGAGATCACCGAGATCTTGCAATTTGCCACCGAAGGCAGCGTGGCTGGGATGTTTCGCGAAGGCGACCGGCAAATCCCCATCGTGTTGCGCACGGCGCCGGATGCGGGCCTGTCGTTGATCGACCACACCATCTATTCCAACAGCGGCAACAGCCTTGTGCCGATGGCGCAGGTCACCGATGGCTTTCGGTTCGAGCCGCAGGATACGCTGGTGTATCGCCGCGACCGGGCCAATGTGATCACCGTCGGGGCGGATATTCCGCGCGGCACCACCGCGACCGAGGTGATGGCCGAGGTGCAGGCCACCATCGAGGCGATGGAGATCCCCGAAGGGTACAGCATGGAGTGGGGCGGCGAATACGAAAGTTCGCGTGATGCGCAGACCTCGCTTGCCGGGCAATTGCCGTTCAGCCTTATCATCATGGTGTTGATTTCGGTGTTGTTATTCAATGCCTTGCGCCAGCCGATCATCATCTGGCTTTTGGTGCCGATGTCGGTCAACGGGGTCAGCCTTGCGCTGTTGGGGGCCGGGTTGCCGTTTACCTTTACCGCGCTGTTGGGGCTGTTGTCGCTGTCGGGGATGCTGATCAAGAACGGCATCGTGCTGGTCGAAGAGATCGACCTGACCCGCGAGGCCGCGCCCGAAATGCCGTTGGAAGAGGCGATCATCACCGCCTCAACCTCGCGCCTAAGGCCAGTGTTTCTGGCGGCGGCGACAACGATCCTTGGGATGTTGCCGCTGTTGTCGGACGCCTTCTTTCAGTCGATGGCGGCGACAATCATGGGCGGGTTGGCCTTTGCCTCGGTGCTGACGTTGATTGCGGCGCCGGTTCTGTACTACCTCTTCTTCAAGCGCTCGGTCTCGCGGGCACAGGCTGCGGCCTGAAGACAAGAATAAGGAAAATCCCATGTCCGGCACGCTTTACCCTCCGCTTGATCCTGCGCAGGACATCATCCTTGCCAACCCGACGGGGCGCATCCAGACGGTGTATTTCGTCGATTACGCCGATCGGCAGATGCGCCGGGTGCGCGATATCCTGAGCCGGTCAGCGGCGCAGCCCGGTGCGCGTGACGCCTGTGTTGCGCTGCGGTTTGTGCCCTCGGAATACCCCGGCGATGCCACCGATATCGCTGCCCGCGCGGCGGTGGCGGCGCATTGGCAGGACAAGCTTGGAGCGATGCACGACGCGCTGTTTGCCCTCACCGACACGATCACCGATCAAGCGGTGCAGGGCATTGCCGACGAGATCGGCCTCGACCGCGGCGCCTTTGACGCCGATCTGACGTCCGCGCGCACCGAGGCGGTTTTGGCGCGTCACAGCGAGTCTTATGCGCAGTCTGGCATCGTGCAAACTCCGGCGATGTATATCGACGGGCGCGCCTATGACGGCGCTTGGGACGAGACCAGTATCCTTGAGGCGATCACCCGCCCGCTTGGGGTGCGGATGCATCTGGCCAGCCAGGATTTCTTTCACTGGGCGGCCTCGGCGGGGCTGGTTCTTGTGCTGGCAACGATTGCCGCGCTGGTGCTGGTCAACGTCGGGTTTTCCGAGTGGTATGACCACCTTATCCACCAATATGCGGGCCTCAGTTTTGGCGATTGGTCGCTCAAGCTCAGCCTGTCGCATTGGGTCAATGACGGGCTGATGGCGCTGTTCTTTCTGCTGGTCGGGATCGAGATCAAGCGCGAGATCGTCAATGGCGAACTCAGCTCTTTTGACAAGGCGATCCTGCCGGTGCTCGGCGCTTTGGGCGGTATGATCGTACCGGCGCTGCTCTACGTGGCGCTGAACTACAACAGCCCCGAAACGGTGCATGGCTGGGGCATTCCGATGGCCACCGACATCGCCTTTACCCTCGGTATTCTGGCGCTTTTGGGCAGCCGGGTGCCGACCTCGCTCAAGGTATTTGTCTCGGCGCTGGCGATTGCCGATGACCTTGGCGCGATTGTGGTGATCGCGCTGTTTTACGGCCACGGCTTCCAGTTTGACGCCTTCCTGTTCGCCCTCGCGGTGATCGCGGTGATGGGCGTGCTGAACCTGTCGCGGGTTTATGCGCGCACGCCTTACATGATCCTTGGCGTGATCCTGTGGTATTTCGTGCTGCAAAGCGGGCTGCATGCAACGCTGGCCGGGGTGCTGACCGCTGCGCTGATCCCGTCGCGGCCAAGCGCCAATATCGAAGGCGTGGCGCTGCATGCGCGTGACGTGATCACCCGCGAGATTGGCAAGGGCGAGATGGGCGCGCAGGCGATGGCGCGGCTGTCGGCGGCGGTTGACCGGCTGCGCGAACCCGGCTTTCACCTGCAACACCGGCTTGAGGCCTGGTCGAATTTCTTGATCCTGCCGCTGTTTGCCTTTTTCAACACCGGCATCTTGCTGGCGGGCGGGCTTAACCTTGTCGCGCCCGAGGTGCTGGGCGTGATCGTTGGGCTGTTCATCGGCAAACCGCTGGGCATCTGCCTGTTCGTTTGGCTGGGCGTGCGCACCGGCTGGGCACGGCTGTCCGATGAGGTCAGCTGGCGTCAGGTGTTTGGCGCATCGACGCTGTGCGGGGTGGGGTTCACCATGTCGATCTTCATCGCCTCCGCGGCCTTTAGCGAACCGGCATTGGGCGGGGTCAAACTGGCGATCCTGATCGCGTCGTTCCTGTCGGCGGTGCTGGGGTCTCTGATCCTGTTGTCGGCCAAACCGGGCAAAAGCGCACCGGCCTGAAGGGGCGCAAAAGTCTGGGCGCACCCGAACGCGGGTGCGCCTGTCGTGACGTCGGCCTAGGCCGGAACAGCCTCGCGGTAGAGGCCGCCGATGGGCAGGAATTCCGACAGCCGCGACTTGGTGTAAAACGCCTCGGCATAGGCCGGACGGCTGCTAAGGCGTTGAAACCAATCGGTGACGCGGGGCGCGTGATCCTGCCACATCGGCGCAAATCCCAGGTCATCAAGCCGGTCCATCAGCGGCGCGGCGATCAGATCGGCCAGCCCAATATCAGCGCCCGACAGCCACGGCTGATCGGCCAGCGCCGTGTCCATCCGGGCAATGGCGGCGGCCAGTTGCTCCATCGCGTTGTCGACTTCGGTTTTGTCAAAACCCTTGCGGCCCATCTTTTCATAGAAATGCTTGCGCAGGGGGCGGATGTCGGCCTGTTCCTTTTGAAACGCCGCGTCATCCAGCCCGTCATAGCGCGGCAGAAACGCCATGTTGAACGAGGGCACCCGCACGGCGGCGGTCGGCACCTCATCAAGATAGCGGATCCAGCCTCGCACGCGGGCACGGTCAACCGGATCCACGGGCAGAAGCGGCACCTCGGGGAACACCTCATCAAGGTATTCGCAGATCACCCCGGAATCGAGCACCGCCCGGCCATCATGCACCAGCGTCGGCACCACGCCATTGGGGTTAAGCGCAAGGTATTCGGACGTAAGATGCTCATTGGTGGCAAGGTTCACGAGGCGGCTTTCATAGGCCAGCCCCTTTTCAGCAAGGGTAAGCCGCACCTTCTGGCTGCAGGTCGAGTGATTGGCATGGTAAAGTGTGAGCATCGTGGCCTCGTCATCTGTGGGGTGGATTATATCGATATTTTTAGGGGGCGGTTTTGGGCATTGGTTAAGACCCGGTCAGGCTGTTCAGCCCGCTGGCGATGGGCAGGATGGCGGTGACGGCAAGCACGACACGCACCACCCGCGAAAAGGTTTGCGACTGCATCCGCGCGCCGATGATCCCGCCAAGGTACAGCCCGGCAAAGGCCATCGGCAGCACCAGGACCGAGATCCACACCGCCTCTTTTTCGAACAACCCAAGCGCAGCCAGCACCGGGGCCTGCATCAGCGAGAACACGGTGAACATCGAGCCGGCGGCAAAGACAAAAGCCGGTCGCGCGAGGTTTAGGGAGTGCAGATACGGCGGCCCGACAAGCCCCGAAAGCCCGGTCGATCCATGCACCACTCCGGCCAGAAACCCGAACAGCGGCGCGCGCTCGGGGCGGGCAGGGTGGCCGCCGCTTGCAGGGCGTAACTGGCTGGCAAGATAAAGCAAAACCATGCTGCCAAGGGCAATTTCGATATAGGCATCATTCACCTGTGACAGCGCCACGCCGCCCAGGCACAACCCGACCGCGCCGCAGATCAGAAACACCGGCAGGAAGGCAATGCCGCGATGGGCGCGAAAGCTCCAGAGTTGGGCAATATTGGTGGCGACCGTCGGCAGAATCGCCACCGACAGCGCCACTGGCAGGGAATGCGTGACCGTCATCACCGGGATCGCAAGGATCGGCAGGCCGAACCCCAACGCGCCTTTCAGCACCCCGCCAATCAGGTAGGCGACCATCGCAATCACCAGCGTGAGAAGCTCGGCAGACATGTCCATCTCGGGTGCTCTGTCCTGACTGTGGGTGGCACGAAACCGGAACGCAAGGATTACCGGAGCCGCAACCACCAAGGGGCAATTAACTTAACCGCATCATAGGCACGCATTCCCGCCGCGCAAGAAAAAATCGATAAAATGTTGCTAAGTGATAAAATGACGGTATTCTTGCGGAGCTTGGACGGCGTCTTTTGGGATGACAGGTGCCGCCGGGATGAATTTTAACGGGAGGTCCATAATGAACTCGATCATGAAATTTACCGCCGCATCCGTGCTGGCCCTGGGCGCATCACTGACGCCGCAAGCGGGCATCGCGGATCAGGAGCTGCGGATCGGGACGGCGAGCCTTGGCGGCGCGTTTTATCCGATGGGACAGGCACTTAGCAACTCGATCAACGATTACGCCGACGGCTATTCGATGGTTCCGGTTGTCACCGGCGGCGGCGCGGAAAACCCCCGGCTGGTGGATGCGGGCGAGGTGGACATTGCCATCGCCCCGGCCAGCCTTGCGTTTTTTGCCCATGCCGGGCGCGGGCCTTACGCCGACCCGCTCGACATTCGCGCGATTGGCACCCTGCATTCGAGCATTCTGCACATGGTCACGCTGCCCGGTTCCGGGATCGAGGGCATCGAAGACCTTGCCGGGCGACGTGTGGCCGTGGGGCCAGCGGGGGGCGGAACGATCAATATTATCAGAGACTTGCTTTCGCTGTACGATGTGGCGCTGGAGGACATCACTCCCAGCTTTCTGTCGTATTCCGATGGGTTCAGCCAGCTGACCGATGGCAATGTCGATGCGGCCTTTGCCCTCGCTGGCTTTCCAACCTCGGCGGTATTGCAGGCGGGGGCGTCCAACGAATTGGCCTTTATCGAGTTGAACGACGACAAGATGGCCGAGCTGCTTGAAACCTATCCGTATTATTCACAAACCACGGTCGGCGCGGATGTCTATGGCACCGAGGCCGATTTCAACGTCATCGCCTCGGCCAATATGCTGATCGCGCGGGCGGATATGGACGATGAACTGGCTTTTACGCTGGCGGACGCTATCTACAGCAATATGACAACGCTGATTGCCGAAAACGCGCTGGCGGCGAAGATCGTGCCGGAAGATTCGGTCAAGCTGCCAATCCCGCTGCACCCCGGTGCCGCACGCTATTTTGAGAGCCGGAAATAAGTAATCACCACTCACGACGAACAAAAAGGCCGCCGGTGCATCCTCGCATCGGCGGCCTTTTCATGTGTCAGGGTCTTGCCCGGGCTTAGATGGTTCCGGGCATCAATTGCCGGGGCAACCAAAGGGCCAGTTCCGGGAACAGGATCACCAAGAGCAGGATGATCAGCATCGGCACGAGGATGATCACCACGTCGCGCAACACCTGCATCACATTCACCCCGCCAATCGCCGCTGATATCAGCAGACACAAGCCGTAGGGCGGTGTGACAAGGCCAAAAGCCAGCGCGATGATGCCGATGATGGCAAAGGTCACCGGGTGAATGTCGGCCCCTGCGGCCACGGGCATCAGCACGGTGCCAAGGATGATGATCGTCGGGATCGCATCAATGAACAGACCAAACAGCAGGAACAACAGCGCGATGATCAGGCCGGTTTCGAACGGCCCGGCGTTGAACAGCGTGAGCCATTCGACGATCAGACGCGGCACTTTGTAGAACGCCAGAAGCCAGCCAAACGCCGTTGCCGTACCGATGGCAAACAGCGAGATCGAGGCAAAGCGCCCGGTGTCATAGAAGATGTGCCCAAGGTCTTTTACGGTGACTGTGCGATAGACAAACAGGCCGAGGATCATCGCGTAACCTGCGGCGATGATGGCGCTTTCTGTCGGGGTCACGATGCCGCCGATGATGCCGCCGACCACAAAGATCGGTGTCAAAAGCGCAAGGATCGAGCCTTTGAACGCGGTCCAGAGGCTGCACAGGGTCGGGCGGCCGCTTGTCGGATAGCCATAAACTTTGGCATAGACATAGACCGTGCCCAGGAGCGCGCCACCGATCAGGATGCCGGGAATGGCACCGGCAAGAAACAGCGCGCCGACCGAGATTTGCATCACGCCGCCCCAGACCACCATCAGGATCGACGGCGGGATGATCACGCCCATCACGGACGAACAGGCGGTGATGGCGACGGCAAAGCGGATGTCAAAACCTTCGCGCTGCATCGCGGGGATCAGGATCTTGCCGCAGCCCGCCGCATCGGCGGTGGACGAGCCGGAAATCCCAGCAAACAGCATCGACACCACCACGTTGACATGGCCCAAGCCGCCGGGAAGCCAGCCGGTGAGGGCGCGCGCCAGGTCGATCAGCTTGTCGGTGATCTTGCCCGAGTTCATCAGGTTCGCCGCCAACAGGAAGAAGGGCACCGCCAAAAGGATAAACGAGTTGTAGGATTGGAACATCCGGTCAAGCAGGATGAACGGCGTCAGCCGCAGGTCCATCACCACCACCGGGACGGTCGCAAGCCCCAGCGCGAATGCCACGGGCAAGCGCAACATCACCAGAAAAAGAAAGCCGCCGACAAGCAAAGCGCAGGCGAGGCCGGTTGAGACGATCATCATGTTGCTGTCCTTGAAGTGCGGTAAATTCGGATCACCTGTGTCAGCCGATAGCCGGCAAAAACCGCCCAGCCGAGGCCAGCGATGGGCACGGAAATATGGGTCCAGGCCATGTTGGCCCCCATCATCACCGAGTTCTGGATCGCGCCGAATTTGGTGTATTCAATGCCGTACCAGGCAAACATCGCGCCAAACAGCACCAGCAGGACCAGCACGAACCCTTGTTGGATCAGCGCGCCCAGCGGCGATTTGGCCGAGGGAATGACCTCGACGTTGAAGTGTGTGCCGTCCCAGACTGCGATCATCGAGCCGATCATGACGACCCAGACGAAAATGAACGTCGCGAGCTCTTCGGTCCAGAGATAGACCGGGATAATGCCGGTGTATCGCGCGATAACCTGCGCGGCGACGGGAAAGGCGAGGGCAACCATCAAGGTGCCGATAAGGACGCGCAACACCGCGCAAAATTGTTCCAGTAATCTACCGACCATGCGCTATTCCTTTGAATTAAAAGCAGGTTCGCACAAAAAAACATGCCGGAGGTCGCCCCCCGGCATGTCGTATCATTTGCGCTTACTTGGCGCGGATGGCTTCCAGAAGCTCGGTCGCGCCGAGGCTGGCGGCATACTCGTCTTGAACGGGCACAACCAGATCAAGCAGCTTTGCGCGGTCGGCAAACTCGGTCACAACGATCTGACCGGCATCTGCCATCGCTTGCAGCTTTTCACCGTCTTCGCGGCTTTCGATTTCGCGGCCCACGGCACCGGCTTTGGCACCAGCGTCAAGCACGACGGCTTGCAGGTCTTCGGGCAGCTTGCGGAAGGTTTTGCCGCTCATCACAACCGGACGCACGGTGATCGCGTGTTTGGTCAGCGTGATGTTGGGCGCAACTTCGTAGAACTTGAGGTTCTGGATCGAGGCCGCTTCGTTTTCAAAGCCCGCGATCACGCCGGTCTGGATGGCGTTGTAAACCTCGTTATAGGCGATGGCCGAAGGGGCCGCTTTGATCGCCTGGAAGATTTGCGCCTGGATCGGAGCACCCATCACGCGCATCTTGTGGCCGGTCAGGTCGTCGATGTTGGCAATCGCTTCTTTCGACGCGAGGTTGCGCGTGCCGCCCCCTGCATAGCCGATCACTTTGATGTCGGCTTTCTCAAGCAGTTGTTCTTCCAGCGGTTTCAGAACGTCCGAGGACAGAACCGCATTCCAGTGATCAAGGTCACGGAACAGGAACGGCATGTCCATCAGCGGGATCGACGGCGCGAACACGGCCATATTCGACGGCGCCATGACGGTATAATCGATCGCCACACCCTGCTGGAGGAAGGTGACGAAATCGCTTTCGTCGCCAAGCTCACCGTTCAAGTGCATCTCAAAATCGATCTCGCCGTCGTAGTTTTCAGCGACAAGGCGTTCAAATTCGCGCAGAGTTTTGGTGTAGGCGTGGTTCTCATCGAACATGCTGGCGCCGCGCAGGGTCTCGGCTGCGCCGGACGTTGCGGAAATGGCGGTAATGGTTGCGGCAAAGCCCGCGGCAAAAGCCGTTTTCGTGAAATTCATGGTATCCTCCCGGGATCGTGATAGAGCGGCGCACCGTTGGCCAAAGCCGCGGGTCCGCGCGCGTAGAGTATTGTGACGTGCATGCCTGAATGGCATCCCGTTCGCACCGGGATAATGCCTACTAGTATGCCAATACGTCAAGTGGAAACTTGGTTGTAACTTATTGTTTTTATTTGCGTAATTTAATAATCGGCGCGAATGGCCCCGGAGGGGCTCGCGGTGTGCGCGGTCCTTCGGGGCTTCGGATTGCACAGTGACGGGCGCAATCGTGGTGGCATGTTCCGGGGCGCAGGGGGCCCCGGTGTCAATTGGTTCAGGCGGCTTGCGCGGCCTCCTTTTGGATTGCCACGGCGCAGCCGTCGGCCAGAGCGGTGGAGAGCACCTCTTCGATATGCGCGCGCCAATCGGCGTTTTGGGCAAGGGCTGCGGGGATCAGAGCGGGCACATCATGCAGCGCACTCGAGAGTGCCGCCGCGTCGCGCGCCACGCCGTCAAGCGCCGCTGTAATCGCCTCGGCGCGGGGATCGCGCAGCGCATAGGTCGTGCCATCATCCTGTAGACACAGGCAAAACCGCATCCACATCGCAGTGGCAAAGGCGAAGGGCCGCAGATCCTGACCCGATTCCAACGCCGCCCGCGCCGGGCTGAAAATCCGCTGGGTCAGCTTTTGGCTGCCGTCGGTGGCAATCTGAAAGGTCTGATGCGCAATCGCCGGGTTTTCGAAACGTTCGGCCAGCGCGGCGGCGTAGTCAGCAAAATCCACACCGGGCAGCGGCTGGAGCAGCGCCGCTGCCGCGCCAAGGTGACGCCGCACCAGAATCGCAAGATTGGGGTCGTTCATCACGTCGCGCACATAGGTGTGCCCGGCCAGAAACCCGGAATAGGCCAGCATCGAATGGCTGCCGTTAAGCATGGTTAACTTCATCCGCTCATACGGCGTGACATCGGGTGCAAACAGCGCGCCGCCGGCCTCCCACTTTGGGCGGCCAGAGGGGAAATTGTCTTCGATCACCCATTGGATAAACGGCTCGGTTTCAATCGCGGCCTGATCGTCGGTGCCGGTCTGGCGCGCGGCCTCGGCCAGCGTTTCCTCGGTCGAGGCCGGGGTGATCCGGTCAACCATCGACGACGGAAAGGCGATGGTTTCGGCGATCCAGTCGGCCAGCGCGGCCCCATCCGCTGCGCGCGCAAAGCCGATCACGCCATCGCGCAGCAACGCGCCGTTTTCCGGCAGGTTGTCACAGGACAGCACGGTAAAGGGCAGATGCCCCGCCGCACGCCGCTGTTTGATCGCGGCGACCAACAGGCCAAGCACGCCCGAGGGGGCCTCGGGGTGGGCGATGTCGGCGGAAACCACGGGATTTTTCAGGTCGGGCAGGTGGGTCGCAAGGTCGATGCCATAGCCCTTTTCCGTGACGGTCAGCGTCACCACACGGATCGCGGGATCGCAGAGCGCGTTGAGTGTTGCCTGCGGATCGGCGGGGATGACATGGGCAATCGAGGCGATGACGCGGGCGGAGGTGCCCGCCGCGCCGCGCTCGACCAAGGTGAACAAGCCATTCTGCGCATTGAGGTTTTCGGCAATCTCTTTCGAGCGCAAGCTGACCCCGATGATCCGCCAATCGCCACCGGCCTGCGCCATCGCGTCGTCGGTCATCGTTGCCTGATGCGCGCGGTGAAACGCGCCGAGGCCCAAGTGTACAATGCCCGCGCCGTGATCACCGGGCACATAGCCGGGCGCTTTCGCCGGTCCGTTCAGCGCGTCGAGGCTGGTCAGCCGGGCCGCGCTCATGTGCGCGCACCCGATGCCGGATGTTGCAGCGCGGTCATGATGCCGCGCAGCTCGGCAAGGCCCTTGAGCCGTCCGATGGCCGGATAACCGGGTTGGGTGCGGCGGGTGTGATCGTCAAGGATGTTCTGACCGTGATCAGGGCGGAAGGGGATCGAATGATCGGCCCGACCGGCGGCACGGCGCTTGGTTTCTTCACGCAGAACCGCGGCGATCAGGGCCACCATATCGGTGCCACCGCCCAAGTGTTCGGCCTCATGAAAGCTGCCAATCAGCGCGTCGCTTTCAAGCTGCACGTTTCGCAGATGTAGGAAATGCACTCGGTCGCCCAAACGCTCCATCGCGCCGGGCAGGTCGTGATCGCCGCGCGCGCCAAGCGAACCCGAGCAGAGCGTCACGCCATTGGCGGGCAGGTCGACGGCATCAATCATCTGTTGATAATCGGCCTCGGTCGACATGATCCGGGGCAGGCCGAGCAGCGGGAAGGGCGGGTCGTCGGGGTGGCAACACAGCCGCATCCCGAGCGATTGCGCATGGGGCGCGACCTCGGTCAGGAAATCCACCAGATTGGCGCGCAGTTGGTCGGCCGAGATGTTGTCATAGGCCGCGAGGTGGCTGCGTACATCCGCGAGCGACAGGGTCTCGGCGGCTCCGGGCAGCCCGCAAACCACGTTGCTGCCAAGCGCTTTGCGGCGCGCCTCGGGCATCTCGGAAAAGCGTTTGGCGGCGGCGGCGGTGATGTCTTCGGGGAAATCCTGCGCCGCGCCGGGGCGTTCAAGGATATGGATGTCGAAGGCGGCGAAATCCACCAGATCGAACCGCATGCACGTCGCCCCGCCGGGCAGCCGATAGGCGAGATCGGTGCGCGTCCAGTCGAGAACCGGCATGAAATTGTAGCACACCACCTCGATCCCGGCGGCGTGCAGATTGCTCAGGCTGGCCTTGTAGGTCGCGATATGCGCCTTCCAATCGCCGGTCTGGCGCTTGATGTCTTCGGACACCGGCAGGCTTTCGACCACGTCCCATTTCAGGCCCGAGGCCGTGCCATCGCGCATCTGGCCAACCTCGGATTGGCGCTTGGCGATGTCTTCCGGGGTCCACAGCACGCCGGGCACAAGGTGATGCAACGCCGAGACCGCGCCCTGCACGCCTGCCTGTACCATATCGTCGATCGAAACCGGATCGGCCGGGCCAAACCATCGCCACGTCTGTTGCATGAAACACCTGTCCTCATTCGCGTTGACAAGCATCTAACATACTTCCATACAAGTTAGCAAGCGGGTTAAGATTGCGTTACTCAATGGGGTGAAGGAGACGGAAATGGCGGGACTATCAATAGAGCCGTTGTCCGGACGAAGCGGAGTGGCGCATCAGGTCTATCACCTGTTGCGCGACCGGATCGTGACCTGCGATCTGCCCCCCGGCGTGCGGATTTCCGAGACCGAAGTGGCCGCGACTTATGAGGTGTCGCGCCAGCCTGTGCGCGAGGCGTTTATCAAGCTGTCGGACGAGCAGTTGGTTTTGGTTCGCCCGCAACGCGGTACCTTTGTGCGGCGCATTTCCATCGCGGCGGCGCTGACCGCGCGGTTTATCCGCGAGGCTGTCGAGGCCGATCTGGTGCGTCGCGCCGTGGGCCGGACCGATGCCGAAACGCTGGCTGCGCTCGACGCGCAGATCGAGCAGCAACGCGGCGCGACAAACTCGGCGGACTTCATGCAGCTTGACGAGACCTTCCATCGGACCTTGGCGCAGGCGGGGGGCGAGGGAGCGGTGTCGGACTATCTTGAAAGCCTGAATGTGCAGATGAACCGGGTGCGCCATATCTCGGCGCGCCAGTTCGCGCCGGACAAGTTGATTGATCAGCATATCGCCATTGTCGCCGCCATTCGTGCCGGTGACGCGGCGGTGGCCGAAGCCGCGATGCGCGATCACCTTCACGAAATCAAGCACGACCTTCCCCGGATCGTTCAAACCCATCCCGATTATTTCGAAGATATAGAGGCCCTTACGTGACACAGACTCCCATCATCGCCGATCACCCTGCCGAGACTGCCACCGCCCAAGAGTGGGTTGCGTGGTTCTGGGCCGATTTTCTGCCCGCCTGGACCGAGCACACCCACGACCCCGACAGCCTCGGGTTTTTCGATGTGCTCGACAGTGAGGCGCGCCCGACGCACCCCGACCGCCGGACGATTTTGGCGCAGGGGCGGCTGTTGTTCAGCTTTGCGCATCTGGCGCTGTTGTCCGAGACCCCGGCGTTTCACAAGGCCGCCCGCATTGCGCGCGAGGCGCTGCCGGCGTTCCGCAAACCCTCGGGGTTGTATTGCCGTGCCGTCACCCGCACGGGCGAGATGACGGGCCTGGCTGAGGATGCTTTGGCGACGAGCTACGATCAGAGCTTTGTGATCCTTGGCCTTGCGACATGGGGCAAGCTGCATCCCGAAGAGGACGTTGCACCGGAGTTGGAAGCGCTTTGGGCGGCGATTGAGGACCAGTTGACCGACCCGGTGACCGGCCTGAAGCTGGAGCATGACGCGCTGGTTGACCCAACCGAGGCCTCTGCGCCGCCGCGCGCGCAGAACCCGCATATGCATCTGTATGAGGCGTCGTTGCAGGCGTACGAAATGACCGGCACGCCGGTCTGGCTGGAGCGTGCGATGAAGATGCGCGCCAAGGGGCTGGAGTATTTCTTTGACACCGAGAGCGGCACGATCACCGAGTTTCTGACACCGGATCTGTCGGTGCAGCCGGGGCGTGATGGGGCCCGGCGCGAAGTTGGGCACCAGTGCGAATGGGCTTGGCTGTTGCTGCGCGAAGTTGAGCTGGGCGGCGATGCGGCAATGGCCGATGTCGCGGCGCAGATGTTGGCGTTTGCCGATGCGCATGGATTTGCGGAAAGCGGGCCGATGCAGGGCGCGGCGTTTGATGCGGTGGCGGCGGATGTAAGCTGGCGCGAGGACCGGTTTCTGATGTGGCCGCAGACCGAAGCGATCAAGACCTACGCGGTGCGTGCGGGCGAAGCAGGCAACGCCGAGAAGGCGCAGGCGCTGGCGCAGCTGATCTTCCGCCAGTATTTTGCCGGGCGCGCCGCCTTCGTCAATCAGCTTGACGCGGAGGGCACGCCGATCTGGACCGAAGCGCTTAGCCGGTTGCACTATCACCTCGTGCTCGCGCTGACCGAAGGCGCGCGGGCCGGGCTTTGGCGCAATCCGGCCTAGACCGGCAGGTTAGCCGCCTAGGGCCGCCACGTTCCGCTTGTCGGGAAAACAGGTGGCGGCCTGACCTTTGCTCTCTTGCCAGCGGCCAATCGAGCGCCGCGTCTTGAACCCCGGCAGGCCATCGGCCCCGCCAACATCGTGGCCGAGCTTTTCCAGCGTTCTTTGTGCGGCGGCGATGTCCGAGCGATACAGCTTGTCAATCGTGCCCCAAGAGGCGCGGAAATCGGGGACGTTATAGGCGATTTTGTCGCCGACATGGCCGACGAACAGCGCGTAGAGATCGGACGTGTTGTAATCCTTGAGCACATAGAAATTCGGCGTGACGACAAAGGCGGGGCCAAGCCGGCCTGCGGGCATCATAAGATAGCCTTCGTCTTGCAACTCATTCGCGGGGAAGGGTTTTCCATTGACGCGGGTGAGGCCCATCTTGGCCCAATCGGCAATCGGGCGGCCCTGATCGGGGCCTTCCAGGGTGCAGGACACGTCTTTGGGCACCCGAACCTCAAATCCCCAGTCGCGCCCGGCGACCCAGCCGTGACGACCCAAGTAGTTGCCGATCGATGCGATGGTATCGGCCTCAGAGCGCCAAATGTCGGCCTTGCGGTCGCCATTGCCGTCCACCGCATATTCGAGGAAATTGGACGGCATGAATTGCGGTTGGCCCAGCGCCCCGGCCCAGCTGCTTTTCATCGCGGCCTCCGGCGCATGGCCCGCCTCGGCGATTTGCAGGGCGGCGACGAGTTCATCGGCGAAGTAATCGGCGCGGGTGCTCATGAAGCCTTTGGTGCCGAGTACGCGAAATACGTTGTGGCGGATCGGAACCTGACCATAACCGCTTTCCCGGCCCCAGATTGCCAGCACGATGTGGCCCGGCACTCCGGTGCGGCGCTCGGTTTCGGCCAGCGCTTTGGCGTGGCGCGTGGCCATCTGTTTGCCGACGCGCGCGGCACCGCCAACAGAGTTGCCGCTGAAGTATTTCGAAGGTGCGCCGAACTCGGCCTGCCGCTGGCGTTTTGGCGTGGTTTTGGCCGCCCCCGGCGGGACTAGATCGGGCAGATCCCAATCGAGCGTGATACCGCCAAAGGCGGCCTCAAACGTCTGGCGCGACACGCTCTTGGCGCGGGCGCGCGGCCAGATATCGCTTTGTAGCCACGATTGAAACTGTCGCTCGACTGCAGATTTGTCCTGCGCCTGTGCGGCGACGGAAAACAGGGCGAAAACAAGAAGACACAGAAAAACACGCACGGGGAACCCTCTGAACATGACCATTGCGCAGGACTCTAGCCCAGATGTGGCCGCGTTCCACATCACGAATTTGCGCTACCGCCAACATCACCAAGCCCACAGTGCACGCGTTCCCTTTACAAATGATGAACCCTAACCATCCGCGCCGCCAGTTCAGGGTTTCTTTCCAGTTCCGGTCTGCTTTCACGCGCGCGCAGGCGAATCCGCCTTGCACGCTTGGGCGCGGGCGCATAGAAGACCCCAGATTTGAATTAGGCGGGCCGTGACCCGCCCTTGAACTTATGGGGAATGGGATGCAGGTCACCGAGACTCTGAACGAAGGTCTGAAGCGCGGCTACGCGATCACCGTCAGCGCCGACGAACTGAACGAAAAAGTTAACGAAAAGCTGAAAGAAGCGCAGCCCGACATCGAAATGAAGGGTTTCCGCAAAGGCAAAGTGCCGATGCCGCTGCTGAAAAAGCAGTTTGGCCAGCGTCTGCTTGGCGAAGCAATGCAGGAAACCATCGACGGCGCGATGAACAAGCATTTCGAAGACAGCGGCGACAAGCCCGCGCTTCAGCCCGAGGTCAAAATGACCAACGAGGACTGGAAAGAGGGCGACGACGTCAATGTCGAGATGTCCTATGAAAAGCTGCCCGAGATCCCCGATGTCGATCTGAAATCCATCTCGCTTGAGAAGATGGTGGCCAAGGCGGGCGAAGACGAAGTCGACGAGGCGCTGAAAAATCTGGCCGAGACGGCTCAGGATTTCAACGCACGTGACGCAGGCGCGAAAGCCGAAGACGGCGATCAGGTTGTGTTCGATTTCGTTGGCAAGGTGGATGGCGAAGCGTTTGAAGGTGGCTCGGCGGAAGATTACCCGCTGGTGCTTGGCTCGAACTCGTTCATCCCCGGCTTTGAAGATCAACTGGTTGGCGTGACCGCCGAGCAAGAGATCGACGTGACCGTGACATTCCCCGAGGATTACCAAGCCGACCATCTGGCGGGCAAAGAGGCTGTGTTCTCTTGCACCATCAAAGAGGTCAAGCAGCCGGTTGCGGCCGAGCTTGATGATGAGCTGGCCAAGAAATTCGGTGCGGAATCGCTGGACGCGCTGAAGGCGCAGATCCGTGAGCGTCTGGAAGCCGAGTATTCCGGTGCGGCCCGTGCCGTGACCAAGCGCGCGCTGTTGGACAAGCTGGACGATCTGGTGAAATTCGAGCTGCCGCCGACGCTGACACAAGCCGAAGCCAAGCAGATCGCGCATCAGCTGTGGCACGAGGAAAACCCCGAGGTTGAGGGCCACGATCACCCCGAAGTCGAGCCGACCGACGAGCACAATGCACTGGCCGAGCGCCGCGTGCGTCTGGGCCTGTTGCTGGCCGATCTGGGCCAGAAAGCCGAAGTTCAGGTGTCTGACGCCGAGATGACTCAGGCGATCATGAACCAGGCGCGTCAGTACCCGGGTCAAGAGCGTCAGTTCTTTGAGTTCGTGCAGCAGAACCAGCAGATGCAGCAGCAGCTGCGTGCGCCGCTGTTTGAAGACAAGGTTGTTGACTACATCCTGGAGCTGGCCGACGTGACCGAGAAAGAGGTCTCGAAGGAAGAGCTGCAGAAAGCTGTTGAAGCACTCGACGAAGAATAAGCGCTTCGGACAGGTGATAGAGAAGGGCCGCTCCGGTTGGGGCGGCCTTTTTCGTTGGTTCCTAAGGTTTTAGCGGGGGATGGGCCGGTTTGGTGTCAGCTGATCCGCTCCAGCCGGCCTTTGCGTTTGACGATGTTTTTGTAGTCCCATTGGGTAGTGCGGGCGTTGGTTAACCAAGCGGCCAGCGTGGTGGGATCAATTTGGCTGGCGTCAGTATAGCGCCGTTCGGCGGCCTTGAAGGTGCCTGTGGCGGTGAGGCCGGGCGTCTCGAACGATTGACCGCTCCAGAACATCAAACGGATGCAGCGTTTTAGTTTGCCGTAGCCGACGATTGGATTGCCGCCGAGAAACCAGACCGGGTGCGCGTGCCACATTTTGCTTTCGGCCTCAGGGAGAGCGGAGTCGATACCCTCTCTGAGAGTGTCACAGATGCTGCGGTCTTCGGCGGACCGGGCGGCGTGGTATTGAGCGATGCTGGCTGGTTTCATGCTCTCACAGTACGACCTGCGCGGCGGCTGTAAAGGGGGCCGATCTGTTGACAGATCGGTGCCGATCCATTGATGGATCGGGTTGTGCTCGCGGTTGGCACGGCGCGGTTGCGGGATGTGATGTGATGGCCGATCCTTTGATGGATCGGGTTGTGCTCGCGGTTGGCACGGCGCGGTTGCGGGATGTGATGTGATGGCCGATCCTTTGATGGATCGGGTTGTGCTCGCGGTTGGCACGGTGCGTTTGCGGGCTGTGATGTGGTGGCCGATCCTTTGGTGGATCGGGTTGTGCTCGCGGTTGGCACAGTGCGGTTGCGGGATGTGCTGTGGGGGCCAATCTGTCAACAGATTGGAGCCGATCCATCAATGGATCGGGGCGGGACTCAGAAAGGGCCGCCTTCGGGGAGCGGCCCTTTCTTCACCAGCAGCGTGACTTTGGAGGCTGAGCTACCGGGTATCGTTGCCAAAACGCGCGCGCATTACGGCGATGACTTCGGCCACACGCCGGGCGTGGCCTGCGTCTTCCAGCGCGTCTGCGCGGGATACGAGGATTTCAGAGTGGCTGCGCCTGGCGGCGGTGAGAGGAGCGCCGATCCGACGAAGATGACGGGCCGATACCAAGGAATAGAACGCAGCGCCTTGCTCGGGCATCTCAATTGGGTGAGGGAGGATATGTGTCATACCTGTAATCCGCTGTTTCCATTTCCTTGGCCGAACCGGAGCCCCTATGTCAGGGAGAGGGGCTGCGGCTCGTGAACCGTAGGTCTTTGTAACAAGCAGAGGTGGTGCAGCGCAAAGCTGCGTGCGGATAATCCGGCTATGCTTTCAGGTATAGGCAAGGAGGCCAGAGGTGCGCGCAAAGAGAAAGGCCGCACATCCGGGGATGCACGGCCTTTACAAAGCTTAAAACGGGCTGACGAGCTCAGCGCTCGTCGTCGAACGAGTCTTCGGGTGTCTCGACAACACCGGAATCGTCATCGTCGTCGTCCGATGCGGCAGAGCCGATATCATCGAACAGTTCCGCGATCTCGAATTCAGCTGCGGCTTCTTCTTCCGCGGCCAGTTCCTGGATCGATTTGCCCGACGCTTGCAGTTCGGCCTCTTCGGGCGAACGTGCAACGTTCAGCTGGATCGTCACGTCAACTTCGGGGTGAAGATTCACACCGACGCTGTGCAGACCAAGTTCTTTGATCGGCGTTTCGATGCGGACCTGCTTGCGGTCAACGGTGAAACCAGCTTCGGTCGCGGCATCGGCGGCGTCACGGGTTGTGACAGAGCCGTAGAGCGAACCGGAGTCAGACGCTTGGCGAATCACGATGAACTGCTGTCCATCGAGGCGCTCGCCCATCGCTTCGGCTTCTTTCTTGGTTTCCAGGTTGTTCGCTTCGAGTTGCGCTTTCTGGGCTTCGAAAGAATCGATGTTGGCCTGCGACGCGGTCAGCGCCTTGCCTTGCAGCAGCAGGTAGTTGCGAGCGAAGCCGGGCTTGACGTCGACGACATCGCCCATCTGGCCAAGCTTGGCCACGCGTTCGAGAAGGATAACTTGCATGTGCTTTTCTCCTTACTTCACGGCGTAGGGCAGAAGCGCGAGGAAGCGGGCGCGTTTGATCGCGCGGGCCAGTTCACGTTGCTTCTTGGCCGAGACGGCGGTGATACGGGACGGCACGATCTTGCCACGCTCAGAGATATAGCGCTGCAGAAGACGGGTGTCCTTGTAGTCGATTTTGGGTGCGTTGTCGCCCGAGAAGGGGCACACTTTACGACGGCGGAAAAACGGTTTGGCTGCCATGGTTTAGCTCTCCTCTGGCTTAGCGGCGTTCGCGACGGGTGTCGCGTTCGTCACGTTTCTGCATCTGAACGGAGGGGCCTTCGACGTGCTCGTCGACCTTGATGGTCAGGACGCGCATCACGTCATCATGCAGGCGCATCAGGCGTTCCATTTCCTGGACCGCTTCCGACGGTGCGTCGGTGCGGACATAGGCATAGTGGCCCTTGCGGTTTTTGTTGATCTTGTAGGCCATGGTCTTGACACCCCAGTACTCGGTGTCGACGACTTTGCCGCCATTGTCCGTCAGGACGGTGCCGAAATGTTCGACGAGGCTTTCGGCCTGCGCGCCGGACAGATCCTGGCGCGAGATGAAAACATGCTCATAAAGGGGCATGTGCACTCCATTTATTTCAAGGCGCATTTCAAAGGGCGGGGCCAAGTCCTTTCGCCCCCGACCCACGAGAGACTGCGCGGTTCATACGACTTGCGAAAGGATGGCTCGATATACAGGCTCAGCCCGGAATGGCAAGGGCCGAGGTGCCGCAGGCCCGGGGGTGGGCCGGGGGGTGGGCCGGGGGGCGGTGCGAAAGGTGCCGGGGTGGGGGCGCGGTGCGGACACTATACTGGTCCTTATATCCGTCCGTCCGGGGCACAGTGGTTGGCCGCATTGGGGCAGGGTGGCGCGAGATTGATAAAATTGAGGGCACATTAAAGGCTTGAAACGATGGGGTAACAGGCGGGGTCAAATAGTTAACGCCCCATTTCCCAGATTGTGCCGCAATCCCGCCCGATTTGGGCGCGACAAATTGGTCAAACGTTCAAGGAGAAACGAAATGACTGCTGCCAACCACTTCATGACCGCACATGCAACTTCCGCGAATACGCTTTCGAATGAGCGTGAATTTGGAGTGGGCGGGATGGTGCGACTGTTCACCCGTCTTGTTGCCGTTTCCCTGATACTGGCCGCGGTTGGAATGTGGATCACCCCCGGCGCGAGCAATCTGCCGGAGTTGATGCTGATCAAGCTTTGCGCCTCGTTCTTCTTTGCTGTCACCGGGCTGCACCTGATGTACGCCGCGCGCTCGCCCAACGCCTCTGACACCTGAGACCCTGAATATTCCGGCATCTTTGCCGACTGTCATGACCGGCTGTTCACCCTTTGGTGCAGCCGGTTTTTTCTTGTCCGGTCGCCGGGGGGCGCAAAAACTGCGGGCCTCGGTTGGGCATAGGCGTTGCAGTGACGTCGCGTGACGCGTATCCATGGATAAAACAACGATGCAACAGAGGGATGGCATGGGGCACGCATTTGTATTTCCGGGACAGGGCGCACAGGCAATCGGCATGGGCAAGGCCCTCGCAGAGGCTTATCCAACGGCGCAGGCCGTGTTCGATGAGGTCGACGAGGCGCTCGGCGAGAAACTCAGCCATTTGATCTGGGAAGGCGATGCAGCGGAATTGACGCTGACGCAGAATGCGCAACCGGCGCTGATGGCGACGTCGCTGGCGGCGGTGCGTGCGCTGGAGGCCGAAGGGATTACGGTGGCGTCGGCCGATTATGTCGCGGGGCATTCGCTGGGCGAATATTCGGCACTGGCGGCAGCAGGGGCCCTGAGCATCACCGATTGCGCGCGTTTGTTGCGGGTTCGTGGGCTGGCGATGCAGGCGGCGGTTCCGGTGGGTGTTGGCGCGATGGCGGCCTTGCTGGGTCTGGATATGGACGCCGCGCGCAAGGTGGCGGCTGAGGCCGCGCAGGGCGAAGTCTGTGCTGCGGCCAATGACAATGACCCCGGTCAGGTGGTTGTGTCTGGTCACAAGGGTGCGGTGGAACGCGCGGTTGAGATTGCCAAGGCGGCGGGTGCGCGGCGCGCGGTTCTGCTGCCGGTGAGTGCTCCGTTCCATTGTGCGCTGATGGAGCCGGCGGCGCGGGTGATGGCGGATGCCTTGGACGATGTGGTGATCAACCAGCCTGTGGTGCCTTTGGTGGCCAATGTGGTGGCCGAGGCGGTGAATGATCCGGCCACGATCCGCTCGCTTTTGGTGGATCAGGTGACGGGCTCGGTGCGCTGGCGCGAAAGCGTGGAGTGGATGGGGCGCAATGGCGTGACGGATATCTGGGAAATCGGGGCAGGCAAGGCGCTGATCGGGATGGTGCGCCGCATCGACCGCGACATCGCCACCCGCACCATCGGCACGCCCGAGGATGTGGTGGCTGCGAAAGCGGCGCTGGCCTGACTTTGGCCGCGAACGCCCTCGGTTGAACGCTGGCGACAGGCTGGCGGAATGACCCGACAGGCACGACAGGCACGAAAAGCACGACAAGAAGGATGACCGAATGTTCGATTTGAGCGGGAAATGCGCGCTGGTGACTGGCGCGTCGGGCGGAATTGGTGGCGAGATTGCCAAGGTGCTGCATGCAGCCGGAGCCACGGTGGGCCTGAGCGGCACACGTGAGGCGCCTTTGCAGGCGCTGGCGGCAGAGCTGGGCGAGCGGGTGCATGTGCTGCCCTGCAACCTGAGCGACATGGCGGCGGTGGATGCGCTGCCCAAAGAGGCGATTGCGGCGATGGGCGCGGTGGATATTCTGGTGAACAACGCCGGAATCACCCGCGACAATTTGTTCATGCGGATGTCAGATGACGAATGGAGCGCGGTTCTGGCGGTCAATCTGACGGCGTCGATGAAGCTTTGTAAGGGTGTGATGCGCGGCATGATGAAGGCGCGCTGGGGCCGGATTGTGAACATTTCCTCGATCGTTGGCGCGACCGGAAATCCGGGGCAGGCCAACTATGCGGCGTCGAAAGCCGGGATGATCGGAATGGGCAAATCGCTTGCTTATGAGGTTGCTAGCCGGGGGATTACTGTTAACGCTATCGCTCCGGGCTTTATCGCCACGGCGATGACAGACAAGCTGACCGATGATCAGAAGGAGAAGATCAACGTTCAGATCCCGGCCGCACGGATGGGCACGCCAGAAGAAATTGCAGCCGCCGTCTTGTATCTGGCAAGCCCTGAAGCAGGTTATGTCACCGGTGCGACCTTGCATGTGAATGGCGGAATGGCCATGCTCTAGGCGCAGGTCTGGTTCTCCCGGAAAGCGTTTGCCAAGGCCAATTCTTGTGTTATAGGCGCGTGGAAATCCCGGGACACAGGTGCCAGATTGGATTTACCTGCTGGAGCGGGGACAAAGGGCCATTGGCCTACTCGCTGCCTCGGGAGGGGCAAAATTATGTTCGATCCCCCGAGGGGCGCGGGCTAAACAGGGCCAATGGCCCATGACGATGAGGATTTAGAATATGAGCGACGTCGCAGATCGCGTTAAGAAAATTGTTGTCGAGCACCTCGGTGTCGACGAAGCCAAGGTTGTCGAGGGCGCGTCGTTCATCGACGATCTCGGCGCGGACAGCCTCGACACTGTCGAGCTGGTGATGGCGTTCGAAGAAGAATTCGGCATCGAGATCCCCGATGACGCCGCCGAAAACATCCAGACCTTCGGCGATGCCGTAAAGTTCATCTCTGAAGCTTCCTAAGCGTCTGAGAACTTTCAGGTTTCAAAGCGGCGTGCCTGTCTTGGGCGCGCCGTTTCTTTATGTCGGCACGCCGAATTCCGGGCGAGTTTCGCCGGGGTGGCCGGGGCCAAAGCGCAGCCAGTGAGCGATAGACGGCGCATCGACAGGGCGCGCAGAGCGGCGATTGGCGGTTTTGTCACCCATGTGGCGCGCCAGACGGGCCGAAATGCGATGCCGCTGTTTGCTGCGCAATCCCTTGCCCAAAGTGCAATTGCTTTCCCTTGCCCCTCTGCCTTTGCTCGGGGTATGAGCGTGCAACGCGTTTCAAGGGGGCAAAACCATGCGCAGAGTTGTCGTGACAGGGCTTGGTCTGGTGACACCGCTGGCCTGCGGAGTCGAAGAGAGCTGGAAAGCGATTCTGGAGGGTAAATCCGGAGCGGGACCGATCACAAGGTTCGACGCCAGTCATCTGGCCACCACATATGCTTGCGAAGTGCCTTTGGGCGACGGGACAGACGGCACATTTAATGCCGATGACTGGATGCTGCCGAAAGAGCGCCGCAAGGTGGATGATTTCATTCTTTACGGGATCGCCGCAGCCCAACAGGCTGTTGAGGACTCGGGCTGGGCCCCGACGGATGACGAGAGCCTTGAGGCGACCGGCGTCTTGATCGGCTCGGGTATTGGCGGGCTGAATTCAATTGCCGAAACCGCCATTCTGATCAAGGAACGTGGGCCCCGCCGGGTGTCGCCGTTCTTTATTCCCGGTGCGCTGATCAACCTGATCTCGGGTCAGGTGTCGATCCGCTATGGCTTTAAGGGCCCGAACCATTCGGTAGTGACCGCCTGTTCCACGGGGGCGCATGCGATTGGCGATGCCGCGCGGATCATCAAGGACGGCGATGCCGAGGTGATGATTGCCGGTGGGGCAGAGGCTGCGATTTCCGAGATCGGGATTGCCGGGTTTAATGCTTGCAAGGCGCTGAGCACCAAACGTGGCGATGACCCGCAAAAGGCCAGCCGCCCGTATGATGCCGACCGTGATGGCTTTGTCATGGGTGAGGGCGCCGGTGTTGTCGTGCTTGAGGAATATGAGCACGCCAAGGCGCGCGGCGCGAAGATCTATGCCGAAGTCGTGGGCTATGGCATGTCGGGCGACGCCTATCACATCACCGCTCCGTCAGAGCATGGTGAGGGCGCGGAACGCTGCATGAAGATGGCGTTGAAGAAGGCCGGAGTTGGCCCGTCGATGATTGACTACATCAATGCGCATGGCACGTCGACCATGGCGGATGTGATCGAGCTGGGCGCGGTTGAGCGGATGATGGGCGATGCGGCTTCAAAAGTGACGATGTCCTCGACCAAATCGGCCACCGGGCACCTTTTGGGTGCGGCGGGCGCGATTGAGGCGATCTTCTCGATCCTTGCGATCCGCGATCAGGTGGCGCCGCCGACGATCAACCTTGATAACGTGGCGGTTGAGACCAAGGTTGACCTTGCGCCCAACAAGAAACGCGAGCGCGAGATCAATTACGCGCTGTCCAACTCCTTTGGCTTTGGCGGCACCAACGCCTCGGTCGTCTTCAAGAAGGTTTGAGCCGCGATGTGGCGAAGTATCGCGTCTAACGCGCTGAGTTTCTTTGTTGTGGCCATCTTTTTGGCCGGTGGCGGGCTGCTCTGGGCGCAAAAGCAGTATTCGGCGGAAGGTCCGCTGGATGCTGCGATCTGTTTGCAGGTGGAACGCGGGTCGAGCTTTTCGCGGGTGTCGCGCGATCTTGAGGCGCAGGGGGCGGTTTCGAGCGGCTTCCTGTTCCGGGTTGGGGCGGATTATGCCGACAAGACCAATGATTTGAAGGCGGGCTCTTTCCTTGTGACCGAGGGGGCCAGCATGGAGGAGATCATCGATACGGTGACGCGCGGCGGGGCCAGCACATGCGGCACCGAAGTGGTGTACCGGATTGGTGTGTCACGGGTGTCTGCCGAGGTGCGCGAGCTTGACCCGTCGACGCAACGCTTTGTCGAGATTGCGAAATTCACGCCGGGCGAAGAAGACGCGCCGGAGGCCTATACGCGGGTGCGCGAGGCTGCCGACACGCGGTATCGGATTGCGCTGGCCGAGGGTGTGACCAGCTGGCAGGTGGTGGAAGAGCTGAAGGCGCTGGATGTGCTGAGCGGCGAGGTGGCGGAATTGCCCGAAGAGGGCACGCTTGCGCCTGACAGCTATGAGCTGCGGGTTGGGCAGGCGCGTGGTGAGGTCATTGCCGAGATGCAGAAGCGGCAGAACGCGACGATTGCCGAGGCCTGGGCGAACCGGGCCGAGGGTCTGCCGCTGAATTCGCCGGATGAAATGCTGACGCTGGCGTCGATCATCGAGAAGGAAACCGGCATCGCGGGTGAGCGGCGCATGGTGGCGAGCGTGTTCGTAAACCGGCTGAACCGGGGAATGCGGCTGCAGACCGACCCGACGGTGATTTATGGTATCACCAAGGGTGAGGGCATTCTGGGCCGTGGCTTGCGGCAGAGTGAACTGCGCGGGGCGACGCCGTACAACACCTATGTGATTGACGGGCTGCCACCGACACCAATTGCCAACCCCGGCGCGGCGGCGATTGCGGCGGCGGTGGACCCTGAGGATACGGATTACGTGTTCTTTGTGGCCGATGGCACCGGTGGGCACGCCTTTGCCGAGACCTTGGCCGAGCACAACGCCAACGTCGCCAAGTGGCGCCGGATCGAGGCGGAGCGCAGCGGGAACTGATCGGTTTCTAGCGAGATTGAGAAGAGGCAGGCCGGTTTGGCCTGCCTTTTTTCGTTTCGGCGCGTGGCGATATTGCCTTGCTACATTGGGTGAAACCGTCTTGGCGTTGGCGAATGTCAACGGGAGGTAAACGCGAAGAAACGGAGGGGTAACAAAGGGTTAACTCTCTTTTCATTGACTCTGCGAACGGTCTCGCCTATAAGTTGTGACATGCTGGAAGACATGGGCAAACGGCCCCCGAGGGAAACCTTGGGCGGCCGTTTTTTCGTGTCGCTCGTGCGGGGGCAATCCCAGCATGGAAGGTGAAGACCAAATGACACTCATCACCCCGAAACAAGATGTGGACCGCCTGGACGGCAAACTGCAGGTCGTTCGGGAAAGTCTCGAGGACTTCGAGACTGCGCTGAGAGATCTGAAGAAACAGGTCCAAAGCGGGGAGGTCACGGCACTTAAAGATGTCAGCAAGACGCTCGCGGAAATCCGCGGCTGGATGAAGCTGGCGATGGAAACGGAGGCACGACTTGCTGAATATGCACGAAAAGACGCCGCTATCGAAGGCGCATACGGGATCGACCTCGAACGCGCACGATCTGAGATCGGGTGCCGTCTTGCTAAGCTGCGCAAGTGCTGCGGTGCAGGGCGAATTTCTGAATAGTTTGGGGGAGGGAGAGCTTTTGGCTCTCCCTTTTCTGTTCGAGTTCTGGGCGCATCCCCATCAATTGCCCCCTGAGGGCGAGTGGCGGTCTTGGGTGGCGCTAGGTGGGCGCGGTGCGGGGAAAACCCGTGCCGGGGCCGAATGGGTGCGCAGCATGGTCGAGGGCGCGCGGCCGCGGGATGTGGGCCGGGCGCGGCGGGTGGCGCTGGTGGGGGAAACCTATGACCAAGTGCGCGACGTGATGATCTTTGGCGACAGTGGCATTTTGGCGAGTTCTCCACCGGATCGGATGCCGAAATGGGAGGCGAGCAAGCGGCGGCTGATCTGGCCGAATGGGGCGGAGGCAAAGGCCTATTCGGCGCATGACCCAGAGGCGCTGCGGGGGCCGCAGTTTGATGCGGCATGGGTGGATGAATTGGCGAAGTGGCAGAAGGGGGAGGAGACCTGGGACATGTTGCAGTTTGCCTTGCGGCTGGGCGACGATCCGCGGGTCTGTGTGACGACGACGCCGCGCAATTCGGAGGCGTTGAAGCGGTTGCTTGAGGCGCCATCGACGGTGGTGACGCGGGCCCCGACCGAGGCGAACCGGGCGCATCTTGCGGAGTCGTTTCTGCGCGAGGTGCGGGCGCGGTACAAGAATTCGCGGCTGGCGCAGCAGGAATTGGATGGCGAGATGCTGACCGATGTCGAAGGCGCGCTTTGGACACATGAGATGCTGGACCAGTGTCGGGGCCGCAGGGTGCCCGAGTTGGACCGGATTGTGGTGGCGGTGGACCCGCCGGTGAGTGGGCATGCGGGATCGGATGCCTGCGGGATTGTGGTGGCCGGAGTCTCGATGCAGGGGCCGGTGCAGGATTGGCGGGTGTTCGTGCTGGAGGATGCCAGTGTCGAGGCGGCGAGCCCAAAGACTTGGGCGGCGCGGGTGGTGCGGGCTTACCATGAGCACAAGGCCGACAGGATCGTGGCCGAGGTCAATCAGGGCGGCGATCTGGTGGAAAGCGTGATCCGGCAGGAGGATGGCGCGGTGGCCTATACCTCGGTGCATGCCAGCCGGGGCAAGGTGGCGCGGGCCGAGCCTGTGGCGGCGCTGTACGAGCAGGGCCGGGTGTTTCATGCCGAGGATCTGGGCGTGCTGGAAGAGCAGATGTGTCGGATGGCGTTAAAGGGCTATGAGGGCAAAGGCAGCCCGGACCGGGTGGATGCTCTTGTCTGGGCTTTGACGGAACTTGTTGTTTCGGCACAAGAAAAACAACGGCCGCAGGTGCGTACGCTCTGATCTCATGATGTTAACCAATTAGAAGCATATTGGGTATCGAGACAAGCGAAGCCCTGGGACGGGCGGTTTCAGGAAAATTCGGATGCGTGGTGCGGCGGGCTTATGGCCCGGCGGGGGTGAGGCTTTGCCCGGTGCCATGTGGGATATGTGAGCGGGGAACGCGATGTTTGAATTCTTGCGGCGGGATGACAAGGCGCAGAGCGCGACGGAGACCAAGGCGAGCGCCACCGGCAAGGTGGTGGCGTTTCAGGGGGCGGGCCGTGTGGCCTGGAGCCCGCGCGATACGGTGTCGCTGACCAAGGCGGGCTTTGCGGGCAATCCGGTGGGCTTTCGTGCGGTCAAGATGATTGCAGAGGCGGCGGCGGCGTTGCCCCTGGTGATGCAGGATGCGGAGCGGCGCTATGAGGTGCATCCGCTGCTGGCGCTGGTCAAGCGGCCCAATGGGGCGCAGGGGCGGGCAGAATTGCTGGAGGCGCTGTACGGCCATCTGTTGCTGAGCGGCAATGGCTATGTCGAGGCGGTGGGCGGCGATGAGGGTGCGCCTTTGGAGCTGCATGTGCTGCGCTCGGATCGGATGTCTTTGGTGCCGGGGCGCGATGGCTGGCCGGTGGCGTATGAGTATGCCGTCGGCGGGCGCAAGCATCGGTTTGATGTGACCGGGCCGTTGTCGCCGATCTGTCATATCAAGAGCTTTCACCCCCAGGATGATCACTATGGTATGGCCCCGATGCAGGCGGCGGCGCAGGCACTGGATGTGCACAATTCGGCGTCGCGGTGGAGCAAGGCTTTGCTCGACAATGCGGCGCGGCCTTCGGGGGCGATTGTCTATCGCGGGACCGATGGCGCGGGCACGATGAGCACCGAGCAGTTCGATCGGTTGGCGCATGAGATCGAGACCAACCATCAGGGCGCGCGCAATGCCGGGCGGCCGATGTTGCTGGAAGGCGGGTTGGACTGGAAGCCGATGGGGTTTTCGCCCTCGGACATGGAATTTCACAAGACCAAGGATGCGGCGGCGCGCGAGATTGCCCTGGCGTATGGGGTGCCGCCGATGCTGTTGGGCATTCCGGGCGATGCGACTTACGCCAATTACCAAGAGGCGAACCGGGCGTTCTATCGTCTGACGGTGCTGCCTTTGGCGGCGCGGGTGACAGCGGCTTTGTCGGCTTGGCTGGGGGGATTTACCGGCGAGGCGGTGGAGCTGCGGCCTGATCTTGATCAGGTGCCGGCACTTTCGGTTGAGCGTGAGGCGCAGTGGGCGCGGGTGACGCGGGCCGATTTCCTCAGCACGGCGGAAAAGCGGCGGCTGTTGGGCCTGCCGGCGGAGTCGGACGATGGGTGAGCGCGTGGGGTTCGAGGCCTTCGATTGCGCACCGGCGCTGCGGTTGGAAGCGCATGAGCGGGTGGCAGAGTTGCAATTCGGCGCGATGAACAAGCGGCTCGACCGGTTGGAAGAGCTGCTGGAACGGTTGGAGCGGCGGTTGTGGCTGGCGGTGTATGGCGTGGCGGCGGCGATCATCGGGCAAGCGTTTCAGAGTTTGCTGGTGGTGCAGTGAGAGGCATGGTGGGCAAAGCGCCCACCCTACGGGAGATGGGTATGGAACTTGAGACAAAATTTGCCCGGTTTGACAGCAGTTTGAGCGTCACCGAGGGCCATGTGATCGAAGGCTATGCCAGCCTTTTCGGGGCCTGTGATCAGGGCGGGGATGTGGTGGCCAAGGGGGCTTATGCGGCGTCGCTCAAGCAGTTGGCCAAGGACAAGCGCCATGTGCGGATGCTGTGGCAGCACGACCCGGCCCAGCCGATTGGGGTGTGGGACGAGGTGCGGGAGGACGGCCGCGGGCTTTACGTCAAGGGTCGTATTCTTGAGGCGGTCGAGAAGGGCCGCGAGGCGGTGGCGCTGTTGGCGGCGGGCGCGATTGACGGATTGTCGATCGGCTATCGCACCAAGCGCGCGGTGAATTCGGACAAGGGCCCCAATATGGGCAAACGGCTCTTGCAGGAACTGGAGCTTTGGGAGGTGTCGCTTGTGACATTCCCGATGCTGCCCAGTGCGCGGGTGGCGGCAAAGGGCGTGAGCCCGGACGACACCCTGCGTGAAATGGCGGCGGTCTTTGAGGCGGCGCGTCAGGAGATCGCGCGCAAAGCCTAAGCGCGGGACATCAGGAGAAGCGGATGGAAATGACCGATGCAGATGCAGCGGGCGGGGATCCTTTGTCCCCGGCCCAGGAGATGAAGACGGCGGTGAGCGGCTTTGTCTCCGACCTCAAGGCCTTTCAGGTCGAGATCAACACACGAGTTCAGAAGCAGGAAGAAAAAATGACCAAATTTGAACGCAAGACCCTTGCCGCGGCCCGCCCGGCGCTTGCCGGGACCGACTATGATGCGCCCCACCAGAAGGCCTTTGATGCCTATCTGCGGTCGGGCGATGACGATGGGCTGCGTGGGCTGGAGCTTGATCAGAAATCGATGTCGACGGCGGTGAATTCCGATGGCGGCTATCTGGTGGATCCGCAGATGTCGGAAACCATCAAGACGGTGCTGTATTCCGGGGCGTCGATCCGGGCCGTGGCCAGCGTGGTGAATGTTGAGGCGACGTCGTATGACGTGCTGATCGACACCACCGATCTGGGCGCCGGTTGGGCGAGCGAAACCGGGGCTTCGTCGGAAACCGGTACGCCGACGATTGACCGCATCACCATCCCGCTGCACGAGCTTTCGGCGCTGCCCAAAGCATCGCAGCGGCTGCTCGATGATGCGGCGTTTGATATCGAGAGCTGGCTGGCGGGGCGGATTGCCGAACGCTTTGCCCGCGCCGAGGCGGCGGCCTTTGTGAACGGCGATGGTGTTGATAAGCCGACCGGTTTTCTGACCCACACGGTTGTCGACAATGACGTTTGGGCCTGGGATTCGCTGGGCTATGTCGCGACCGGTGTGGACGGTGCGCTGGGCAATGGCGATGCGATCATCGATCTGGTCTATGCGCTGGGTGCGACCTACCGCGCCAACGGGACGTTTGTGATGAACTCCAAGACGGCGGGCGACGTGCGCAAGCTGAAGGATGGCGATGGCCGCTTCCTGTGGTCGGATGGTCTTGCGGCGGGTGAGCCGGCGCGACTGCTCGGCTATCCGGTGCTGATTGCCGAGGACATGCCTGATGTTTCCAGCGGCTCGAACTCGATCGCGTTTGGCGATTTTGCCGCCGGTTACACCGTGGCCGAACGCCCCGATCTGCGCGTGCTGCGTGATCCGTTCAGCGCCAAGCCGAACGTTCTGTTTTACGCCACCAAGCGCGTGGGCGGGGACGTGAGCGACTTTGCCGCGATCAAGGTTTTGCGTTTCGCTGTCTCTTAACACGAGGCGGTGAAGCCGGGGGGCCTTTGGCCTCTCGGTGGGCGCGCGCCGGTGAACCGGCGTTGTCTGGCTGCTCCCCTCCGTTCGAGCAACGTGGGTGGCGCGCGCCTTACATCGAAAACCAGATTTTGCAGGCCGCTTGGGCCGGAAAGACGGAGTTACCGAAGATGATATTGGTAGAAGAGACCACCGTGCCGCAAGCGGCGTTACCGGTCGAAGACTTCAAGGCGCATTTGCGTCTGGGCAGCGGGTTTTCCGGCGCAACCGTTCAAGATGCGGTGTTGGAAAGTTTCCTGAGGGCCGCGATTGCGGCGATTGAGGCCCGCACCGGCAAGGCGCTGATCCAGCGCGATTTCACCTATACTGTCGAGCGCTGGCGCGAGGCGGGTGTGCAGGCCTTGCCGATTGCGCCGGTTGTGGCGGTGGCTCAGGTGGCGATCACCGATGCGGGTGGCACGGCCTTGGTGGTGGACGCGGGCCTGTACCGGCTGAGCCGGGATGCACAGGTGCCGCAGGTGCGCGCCAAGGGCGCCTGCCTGCCGGTGATCCCGACGGGCGGATCGGCGGCGATTGAGTTTAGCGCCGGGTATGCGACAGATTGGGCCGGGTTGCCGGCGGATCTGGGGCAAGCGGTGATGCTTTTGGCGGCGCATTACTATGAGTACCGCGCCGAGACCTCATTGGGGCAGGGGTGCATGCCGTTTGGCGTGACCTCTTTGATCGAGCGCTTTCGGATGATGCGCCTGGGCTTTGCCGGTGGCCGGGTATGACGGCGCTGCGGATGAACCGGGCGCTGATGCTGGAGGCGCCGCAGGATGTGCCCGATGGCGCAGGCGGGTTTGACCGGCTGTGGCTGCCGCAGGGCACGCTTTGGGCCGAGGTGTCGGCACGCTCGGGCCGTATGGCGCGGGGCGCGGCGGGGCCAACCACGCTGACCGCCTATCGGATTGTGGTGCGCGGGGCCCCGGTGGGCGATCCGCAGCGGCCCGCAGCCGGACAGCGGTTTCGCGAGGGCACACGGGTGTGGCGGATTGAGGCGGTGGCCGAGAAGGACGCCGAGGCTCGGTATCTCACTTGTTTTGCGGAAGAGGAGATGGCGACATGAGTTATGCGGTATCTGCCGCCTTGCAAGAGGCTGTTTATCAACAGCTTATCGGCGATGCGGCGCTGGGCGCAATTGTCGGGACGGCGATTTACGATGCCATTCCGAGCGGCAGTCTGCCCTCGATCTACCTCACCCTGGGCGATGAAACCGCACGCGAACGGTCGGATCAGACCGGGCATGGCGCGGCGCATGATCTGCGGATTTCGGTGATCACCGATGCGCAGGGGTTTCAGCAGGCCAAACAGGCGGCCGCGGCGGCAAATGATGCGCTGGAAGACGCGCAACTGGTGCTGAGCCGGGGGCGGCTGGTGGGGATCTGGTTTCAGCGGGCCAAGGCCGCGCGGGACACAAGCAACGGCACGCGGCGGATCGACATGATCTTTCGCGCGCGGGTCGAAGACAACTGAACATCCTAGAGCGGAGTACGCAAAATGGTTGCACAAAATGGCAAGGACCTTCTGATCAAGGTCGATCTCAGCGGCGCGGGCCAATTCGAAACGATGGTGGGTCTGCGGGCCAGCCGCATCAGCTTTAACGCCGAGCAGGTGGATGTCACTTCGCTGGAAAGTGCGGGCGGCTGGCGCGAATTGCTGGGCGGTGCCGGGGTGAAGAGCGCGGCGATTTCGGGCGCAGGCATCTTTAAGGATGACAGCACAGATGAGCGGGCGCGTCAGATTTTCTTTGACGGCGAAGTGCCGCGTTTTCAGGTGATTATCCCCGATTTCGGCACCATCGAAGGGCCGTTTCAGGTGACCGGTCTGGAATACGCGGGCAGCCACAATGGCGAGGCCACGTATGAGCTTTCACTCGCATCTGCGGGCGAGCTGAACTTTGTGGCGATCTGAGCCATGAGCAATCCGTGGAGGGGCGAGGTCACACTGACCATTGATGGCGAGGCGCGGGTGCTCAAGCTGACGTTGGGTGCGCTGGCCGAGCTGGAGGAGGCGCTGGCCGAGGGATCGCTTGTCGATCTGGTCGAGCGGTTCGAGGCGGGCCGGTTTTCGAGCCGCGATGTGCTCGCGCTTATCGTGGCGGGGCTGCGCGGCGGCGGGTGGCAAGGCGGTGCGCGTGATCTGGTGCAGGCCGAGATTGCCGGTGGTCCAATTGGCGCGGCGCGGGCCGGGGCCGAGCTTTTGGCGCGGGCCTTCATGGTGCCGGATGAGAGCGCGGCGTGACCCGGATCAATTGGCCAAAGCTGATGGAGGCGGGGCTGCGGGGGCTTGGCCTGAAGCCAGATGAATTCTGGGCGCTGACCCCGGCGGAGCTGATGCTCATGCTTGGGGTTGGCGCGGATGGCGGAGCCCTGACACGGGACCGGCTGGATCAGTTGATCGCGGCCTTCCCCGACGATGAGAAAGGAACGGAATGATGGCGGAACTGGACGGATTGGACGATCTCGATGTCTCGGTCGATGCGCTGGCGCAATCGCTGGGATCGGCGGGCACCTTGGCGGCGGGCTTTGACGCCGAGTTGAAGCGGATACACCAGACGTTTGCGGCCACCGGCAATCAGGCGCGCACCTTGGGTTCGACGCTGTCGGGCGGGCTTCGCAAGGCGATTGACGGCGTGATCCTGGATGGGATGAACCTGTCGGATGCGCTTGGGATCGTTGGGAAATCTATGATCAACGCGGCGTTCAATGCGGCGGTGAAGCCGGTGACCGATCACTTCGGTGCGCTGTTGGGCGGGGTGATGAATTCGGTGATGCCGTTCGAGAAGGGCGGCGCGTTTAGCCAAGGCCGGGTGACGCCGTTTGCCAATGGCGGCGTGGTGAATGGCCCGGTGCATTTCCCGATGCGGGGCGGCACTGGGCTGATGGGCGAGGCCGGGCCAGAGGCGATCATGCCGCTGACGCGCGGGGCCGATGGCAAGCTCGGGGTGCGCTCCTCGGGCGGGGGCGGGTCGGTCAACGTGGTGATGAACATTCAGACGCCGGATGCCCAAGGGTTCCAGCGCAGCCAGAGCCAGATTGCAGCGCAGATGAGCCGCGTGTTGGCGCGTGGCAATCGCAACCGATAAGCGGAGGGGGAGAACATGGCTTTTCATGAGGTACGGTTTCCTGCGAACCTGAGTTTCGGCTCGGTTGGCGGGCCTGAGCGGCGCACGGATATTGTGACGCTCGCCAATGGGTTCGAGGAACGCAATACGCCGTGGTCGCAATCGCGCCGGCGCTATGATGCCGGGCTTGGGCTGCGGTCTTTGGACGATATCGAGCGGCTGATCGGCTTCTTCGAGGCGCGGCAGGGCCAGATGTACGGCTTTCGCTGGAAGGACTGGGCGGATTACAAATCTGCCATTGCCAGCAAGGAGTTGGCCTATACCGATCAGGTGATTGCCTTGGGCGATGGGGCCTCGGTGGTGTATCCTTTGGTCAAGACTTATCGGTCGGGCACGGCGGAATATGTGCGCCGGATCACCAAGCCGGTGCAGGGCACAGTGCGCATTGGCGCGCAGGGCGACGAGCTGCGCGAAGGGGTGCATTACGAGGTGGATACCGCGACCGGGCTGGTCACGTTTGACAGCCCGCCGTTGCAGGATGGCGAGATCACCGCCGGGTTTGAATTTGATGTTCCGGTGCGGTTTGACACCGACCGGATTGCCACGTCGGTGGCGTCTTTTCATGCGGGCGAGGTGCCGTCGGTGCCGGTGGTGGAGGTGCGGATCTGATGGCGCTTTCCGAAGACCTGGCGGCGCATGTGCAGAGCGGTCTGACGACGCTGTGCCGCGCCTGGGCGATTGACCGGGCGGATGGCACCGTCTTTGGCTTTACTGATCATGACCGGGCTTTGGCCTTTGACGGGATGGAGTTTCGTGCCGATACCGGGCTGTCGGCGATGGCGTTGCAGCAGGGCACGGGGCTGTCGGTTGATAACTCTGAGGCCGTTGGTGCGCTGTCGGATGCCTCGATCACCGAGGCCGATATTCTGGCCGGTCGGTTTGACGGCGCCGAGGTGCGGGCCTGGCTGGTAAATTGGCAGGATGTGAGCCAGCGGCAGATGCTGTTTCGCGGCACCATTGGCGAGATGCGCCGGGTGGACGGCGCGTTTGAGGCTGAGCTTCGCGGACTGTCGGAGGCGCTGAACCGGCCATTTGGGCGGGTGTTTCAGACGCCCTGTACGGCGGTTTTGGGCGACCGGGCTTGTGGGTTTGACACTGCGACGCCGGGGTTTGGCTGGCAGGGTGTGGTGCTGGCGGTGGCGGAGAGTTCGACTGTAACGCTTGATACCGGCGGCGCGTTTGAGGCCGGTTGGTTTGAGCGCGGGCGGTTGGATGTGCTGTCGGGGGCGGCACAGGGGCTTTTCGGCGCGGTCAAGCGGGATGAGGCGCTTGAGGCGGGGCGCGAGATTGAGCTGTGGGAGCCGTTGCGGGCGGTGATTGCGCCCGGCGACAGTGTCCGGCTGACGGCGGGCTGTGACAAGCGGCTGGAGACCTGTCGGTTCAAGTTTGACAACGTGCTGAATTATCAGGGGTTCCCGGATGTGCCCGAGGATGATTGGCTGATCGTCAACCCGGCGCGCTCTGGCGCGAAAGCAGGAGGGAGCCGGAGATGAGCGGCGTGGTTGCGGCGGCGCGGGGGTGGATTGGCACGCCCTATCTGCATCAAGCCTCGGTGCGCGGAGCGGGCTGTGACTGCCTTGGCCTGTTGCGCGGGGTGTGGCGCGAGGTGCTGGGTGATGAGCCAGAGACCGCGCCGGCCTATACGCTGGACTGGTCCGAGCCGCAGGGCGATGAGCGGTTGTGGCGGGCCGCGATGCGGCATTTGCGGCCCAAGCCGATCCCAGAGGCCAGCCCCGGCGATGTGCTGCTGTTTCGCATGCGCGAAGGCGCGGTGGCAAAGCATCTGGGGCTTCAGGCGCGGATCGGCGCGCGCGCCAGTTTCATTCATTCCTACAGCGGCCACGGCGTGACGGAAAGTCCGCTGAGCGGCCCTTGGGCGCGGCGCATCGTGGCGCGGTTTGCCTTTCCAGAGGAGACCATCTGATGGCGACTATTGTTCTTTCCGCGGCGGGTGCCGCACTTGGCAGCGCCGTTGGCGGCACGTTCCTTGGGCTGTCGATGACGGCGGTTGGCCGGTTTATCGGGGCCTCGGTGGGGCGCGCGATTGACCAGCGGCTGATGGGGCAGGGTTCGGAGGTTGTGGTGGAAGGCAACCGGATCGACCGGTTCCGGGTCAACCGCGCGGGTGAGGGTGCGCCGATGGCGCGCAGCTATGGCCGCACGCGGATGTCGGGGCAGGTGATCTGGGCCAGCCATTTCACCGAACATGTGACCACCAAGAAAAGCGGTGGCGGTGGGGGTAAGGGGGCACCGGCGCAGCCTTCGGTCAAGTCGACGACGTATTCCTATTCCGTCAACCTTGCGATTGCGATTTGTGAGGGCGAGATTACCGGGATCAGCCGGGTCTGGGCCGATGGCGAGGAAATCGCGCCTGGCGATCTGAACCTGCGGATCTATCCGGGCAGCGCCGATCAATTGCCCGATCCCAAGATTGAGGCGGTCGAGGGCGCGGGGGCGGTGCCGGCGTATCGGGGCACGGCCTATGTGGTGATTGAGGATCTGGAGCTGACGGATTTTGGCAATCGTGTGCCGCAGTTCAGTTTCGAGGTGCTAAAGCCGGTGCAGACCGAGACGCCGGAGGGCGCGAACGAGGTGCCGCACAATCTGCGCGGGGTGGCTCTTATTCCCGGTACGGGTGAGTACGCTTTGGCGACGACGCAGGTGCAGTACAAATACGGCGAGGGCAGTTACGGGCTGGCCAATGTCAATTCGCCCTCGGGGCGCAGCGATATGGAAACCTCGCTGGACCAGTTGGTGCAGGAATGCCCGAATATGGGGGCGGCGTCGCTGGTGGTGAGCTGGTTTGGCGACGATCTGCGCTGTGGCAGTTGCGCGGTCAAACCCAAGGTCGAGCAGACCCAGTATGATGGTGCCCGCGCGGCGTGGCGGGTGAGCGGGCTGGCGCGCGCGCAGGCCGAGCGGGTTGTGCATGATGGCCCCGAAGCCGACGCCAAGCCGCTGTATGGTGGCACGCCGTCGGATGGCGCGGTGATTGAGGGCATTCGGGCGTTGCAGGACCGGGGGCAGGCGGTGATGTTCTATCCGTTTATCCTGATGGAGCAATTGGCGGGCAATAGCCTGGCCGACCCTTATAGCGATGCGGCGGACCAGCCGGTTTTGCCATGGCGCGGGAGGATCACCACGTCGGGTGCGCCCGGTCAGGCCGGCTCGCCCGATGGGACGGCGGCGGCTGAGGCGGAGGTGGCGGCGTTTTTCGGCACTGCGCAGGTTGGGGATTTCACGGTTGGTGGGCAATCGGCGGCGGCGGGGGGCGTGATTGATGCGCTGATTGCTAAGGAGAAGGTGATTGACACGACGGTGGCTTATAGCGGCCCCGACGTCTGGCGCTATCGCCGGTTTATCCTGCATTACGCTGCGCTGTGTGCGGCGGCGGGCGGGGTGGACGCCTTTTGCATTGGCTCAGAGATGCGCGGGCTGACGCAGATCCGTGGGGCGGGCGGCAGCTTTCCTGCGGTGGAGGCGATGATCGCACTTGCGGCGGATGTGCGCGAGATCCTGGGGCCGGATACCAAGATCGGCTATGCGGCGGATTGGTCGGAGTATTTCGGCTATCACCCGCAGGATGGGTCGGGGGATGTTTACTTTCACCTTGATCCGCTTTGGGCCGATTCCGAGATCGATTTCATCGGGATCGACAATTACATGCCGCTGTCGGATTGGCGCGAGGGCGAGGAACATGCGGACGCCGGGCATGGCACGATCTATGACCTCGACTATCTGCGCGGCAATGTGGCGGGCGGCGAGGGCTATGATTGGTATTACCCGACGCCCGAGGCCTTGGCCGCGCAACGGCGCATTCCGATCACGGATGGCGCGTATGGTGAGCCTTGGGTGTTTCGGTACAAGGACATCCGCAATTGGTGGGGCAACACGCACCACAACCGCATTGGCGGCGTGCGACAGGCGCAGCCGACCGCCTGGCTGCCGCAGGGCAAGCCGGTGTGGTTTACCGAGTTCGGCTGCGCGGCGATCGACAAGGGCACCAACCAGCCCAACAAGTTCCTTGATCCAAAATCGAGCGAATCCAGCTTGCCGAAGTTTTCCAATGGACGGCGTGATGAGCTGATCCAGCGGCAATATCTGCGCGCGGTGACGGACTTTTGGGGCGCGGTGGACAACAACCCGGTGTCGGTGGAATACGGCGGCCCGATGATCGATATGGCGCATGCCATTGTTTGGGCTTGGGACACGCGGCCTTTCCCGGCGTTTCCCGGCAACAGCGCGCTGTGGAGCGATGGCGGCAATTACACGCGGGGGCATTGGCTGAATGGGCGGGCCTCGGGGATTTCGCTGTCGAAACTGGTCGAGGAACTTTGTCTCGAGGCTGGGGTGCTGGCCTATGACGTGTCGGGGCTGCACGGCTTTGTGCGCGGTTATACCAGTGGCGATACCGGCGATATGCGGCGGCTGTTGCAGCCGTTGATGCTGCGGTTTGGCTTTGATGCGGTAGAGCGTGACGGGGTGCTGGTTTTCCTCATGCGCACCGGGCGCGGGGCCAAGCAGATTGACGCGGAGCGGCTGGCGGTGAGCAGTGAGCTGAATGGCACGCTGACGCAGAACCGGTCGTCCGAGGCCGAGATGGCGGGGCGGGTGCGGCTGGAGTTCATCCGCTCGGATGGCGATTATGAGACGATTGCCGAAGAGGCGGTGCTGCCCGATGAGGCGACGCATGCGGTGTCGCGCAGCGAGGTGCCTTTGGTGATGACGCGCGGCGAAGGCCGACAGACGGTGGAACGCTGGCTGGCCGAGGCGCGGGTGGCGCGCGAACAGGCGCGCTTTGCGTTGCCGCCGTCGCGGTTGGATGTTGGGCCCGGCGATGTGGTGTCTTTGCCCGAGGACGGCGGGCGCGCGCTGTACCGCGTGGATCGGATGGAAACCGGGCGGGAACAGATCATCGAAGCGGTGCGGATCGAGCCCGAGGTTTATGTGCCGGTGGATGTGGTGGATGAGCCGGGCAAGGTGAGCCCATTCGTGGCGCCGGTGTCGGTGCTGCCGCTGTTCCTTGATCTGCCGCTGATGACGGGCAACGAGGTGCCCCATGCGCCCCATATCGCCATCACCGCCAAGCCTTGGCCGGGCAGTGTGGCCGTCTATGACGCGCCGCAGGATTCGAACTATGTGCTGAACGATATCTTTGCCGCGCGCGCCACCTTTGGCGTGACACAGGCACCGCTGTTTGCCGCCCAAACGGGGCTGGTGGACCGGGGGGATGGGCTTCAGATCAAGCTGTCGACCGGCACGTTTGAAACGGTGGATGATGCGGCGCTGTTATCGGGGGCCAACCTTTGTGCCATCGGCGATGGCAGTCCGGGCGGCTGGGAGCTGTTTCAGTTTCGCGATGCCGAGCTGATTGACACCGACACCTGGCGGCTGAGCCACCGGTTACGTGGGCAATTGGGCACCGATGCGCTGATGCCGGAGGCTTGGCCGGTGGGGTCGTATATCGTGCGGCTTGACGGGGCACCGCAACAGATCGATCTGGCGGCGACGTCGCGCAGGCTTTCGCGGCATTTCAGGATTGGCGCGGCGCGCCGGCCGGTGAGCGACCCGAGCTATGTTTACGAGGTGCAGGCCTTTGACGGCAACGGGTTGCGACCGCTTAGCCCGGCGCATCTGCGCGGCGCATGGGCGGGTGGCGATCTGGCGCTGAGCTGGATCCGGCGCACCCGGATTGATGGCGACAGTTGGGACTTGGCCGATGTGCCGCTCGGCGAGGCGCGCGAGGCCTATCTGCTGCGCATCCTGGACGGCACGACTGTGCTGCGCGAGGCGACGCTCACGACGCCCGACTATGCCTATACGGCGGCGGATCAGGCGGCGGATGGGGCCGGTGCGGGCTTTGCCGTTGAGGTGGCGCAGCTCTCGGATGTTTACGGTCCGGGGCTTTTCACGCGATGGGAGGCCTGAGCCGATGCGGCCGGTTCTGCATGGCGATGTAACGGCGGCGGCGCGGGCGCTTTTGATGGTGCCCGTCGCCGCCCGCGAAACCCTGTGCCAGCGCATGATCGAAGAGGCCGATTTCGCCGACCGCTATGCCAAGCGGATGGGGCGGCCGCATCGCGATTGGGGCAATGGCACCTTGATGGCGGCGGCGCGGGCCAGACCGCTTGCCGCGGAACCGGCGCTGGGCGAAGAGAGCTATTGCCGCTGTCTTGAGATGGTGTTTCGCACCTTGCTCGATTGGCGTGTGGCCCGGCGCAGTGGGGCGCAGTAAGGCGCAGACTGGAAATGGTTCGCTCATGGTTAATTCTGCTACTGCGCTGCAATGCTTCGATTTTTCGACAGTCTTCACACGCCGTTATGGCGCCAATCACAGGTTTGCATTTGGCACCGGGCCTTTGCGTGATATATCTAGGGTACGAAAGCCGATCACGAGGATGCCATGGCCCGTACACAAACGCATATCGCAGAAGTCGACCCGATCTGGGCGCGCGTTCTGAATGAGGCGGAAAAAGCCGTCGCGGATGAGCCGCTTTTGGGCGGGTTGATCCACCAAAGCGTGCTGCATCACCCCTCGTTGGAGCGGGCGCTGAGCTATCGGATTTCGCTGAAACTGGCCTCGGGTGAGATGTCTGAGCAGATCCTGCGCGAGATTTGTGATGAGGCCTATGCCTCTGATCCCGCGATCGGGCGCTCGGCGCGGGCGGATATTTCGGCGGTGTATGATCGCGATCCGGCGTGCCACAGATATTTGCAGCCGCTGCTTTTTTTCAAAGGATTTCAGGCGGTTCAGTCCTATCGTATCGGGCATTGGCTGTGGAATGAGGGCCGCCGCGACATGGCCTATTTCATCCAGATGCGGGTGTCCGAGGTGTTTGGCATCGACATCCACCCCGCCGCGCGCATCGGCAAAGGCATCATGATTGACCACGCCCATTCCATCGTGATTGGCGAAACGGCTGTTGTCGGTGACAACGTGTCGATGCTGCATTCGGTGACGCTCGGCGGTACCGGCAAGGAAGAGCAGGACCGTCATCCCAAGATCGGTGACGGCGTGCTGATCGGCGCGGGGGCCAAGGTGCTGGGCAACATTCGGGTGGGCAATTGCTCGCGGATTGCGGCCGGGTCCGTGGTGCTGGCCGAGGTGCCGCCGTGCAAGACCGTGGCCGGGGTTCCGGCGCGGATTGTGGGCGAGGCGGGCTGTGACCAGCCGGCAATGTCGATGGACCAGATCCTGCGATCCGGGGCGTAAAGCACGCCCCGGATGCACTTGATTATGCGCGCTTAACTGAGATTGGTGGCAGGGTTATACCGGCCACCTCAGCCGGGCTTTGGCTGTAGTTAAACCAAAAGGTCTCGGCCCCGGTGTCGCGGCGGCGCACGCCTTCGGGCATGTCGCAGGTCGCGATCCCGGTTTGGCCACAGGCCCATTCCAGCACCCGTTTCAAAGCCACATCATCCAGCCAACCGGCGACATAGGCCAGTTTGCCTTGAGAAATCAGCACCGGATAGCCGTCTTCGCTTGTCTCGATAACCTCTGCTGAGGTCTCGATAAACTCGCGGTACAGCGTGACCGCGCCAGCGCTGGCCAGCGCCACCGGCATGTCTGGCCGCAGGCTTTCCACCCGCGACACTGTGGCGTCAAGGCCGGGCATGGCGGGGGGCAGTGGCACCGGGATGTTCATGCTTGCGTTGCGCGCGCCACTGCGGGGCCCCAACAGGCAAACAGCATCACTGTCGACCAGCGCAGATTTCAGCGCGTCGGGCATGTACATCAGCCCCGGCGCGGCGATTAACTTGTAGCCCGAAAGGGCACCCTCAGGCCGCAGAATGTCCACCGAAAGCCCCAGTTTACGCAATCCGCGATAGGTTTCGAACACCAGATCGAAATAGCTTAGGCCCTTGCCATGCGGCTGGATTTGCCAAGCCCAATCCGCCTCGTAATCAAAGATCAACGCCACCGGAGCCTGCGCCATCGCCACGTCCGGGGCATCGGTCAGCTCCGCCGACACTTCGCGCGCTTCTTCAATCGCAGGCGCATCGGCGCTGTCGGGGCGCAGCATCCCGGCGTGCATCAATTCCTGCGCCATCGGAGCCTGTCGCCAGCGGAAGTAACACACCGCCTCGGCGCCGTGGGCAAAGGCCTCCCAGGTCCACAGCCGCACCATGCCGGGCAGGGGCGCGGGGTTATAGGGGGCCCAGTTCACCGGGCCGGGCTGCTGCTCCATCACCCACCAGCGGCCCTTGCCAACGGCGCGATAAAGATCGTGGTGGAAGGCTTGGAAATCGGGGTCGCCTTGGCGGGCATAGGTCCGGCGCTGCGCCTCATTCGCCGGAACGCGGTCTTCGAGAAAGCCCAGCGGATAGCTGTCCCAAGAGGCAATATCGAGATCGTCGCCAACTTTGAAATGATCGAAATCGGTGATCTTTCCCATATAGTTATGGGCAATCGGTGCCTCGGTATGGGCGCGAATGATCTCGGTTTGCAGGCGGTTGAACGTGACCACCTCATCCGAGGCGAAGCGGCGGAAATCCAGCAGATGGCTGGGGTTCGGCTCGGTCACGGTCAGGTTGGGGAGGTCGATCTGATCGAAACTGTCGTACTCCATCGACCAGAATACATTGCCCCACGCGGTGTTGAGCGCGTCGATATCGCCGTCATTGCCGCTGCCCGGATACTGCCCGCGCAGCCAGCCTTGAAAGGCCTGTCGGGCGGCATCGGAATAGGACAGGATGGTATCGTGGCAGCCGTATTCGTTGTCGGTCTGCCATGCGGCGACATGCGGGTTCGCGCCATAGCGCGCGGCGAGTTTCTCAACAATAACAGCGCAGTCGCGGCGAAAGCCAAGGTGGCTAAAGCAGTAATGCCGACGCGAGCCGAACTTGCGCACCCGCCCTTCGGCATCCACCGCCAGCATGTCGGGATGCTTGTCGATCATCCAGCGCGGCGGGGTGGCGGTGGGGGTGCCGAGCACCACTTTTAGCCCCGCCGCCCCGAGAACCGCAATCGCGTCGTCAAGCCAGCCAAAGTCATACTGCCCCGGTTGCGGCTCAAGCCGCGACCATGCAAATTCACCGATCCGCACCCATGTCAGCCCGGCCTCGGCCATCCTGCGCGCGTCTTCTTCCCAGATCGCGCGCGGCCAATGTTCGGGGTAATAACAGGTGCCGAGGGTGCGTTTCATGCAGGCACGCCCGCATCATAAGCGGCCACAATCGCGGCGGCCTTTTCGCCAACGTCAGCGGCGCTCATCCCTGGTTTGTACAGCGCCGAGCCGATGCCAAAACCGGTGACGCCCGCGTCAAACCACTCACCAAAATTCTCCGGCCCTGCGCCGCCAACGGCATAGGTTTTGGTGCCTGCGGGCAGCACCGCGGAAATCGCGGCAAGGCCCTTGGCCCCGACCAGAAAACCGGGAAAGAATTTCAGCCCGTCCGAGCCGTGGCGCAGCGCGGTAAAGCACTCTGACGGCGTGGCCACACCGGGATAAGACAGCATTCCCAAAGCTTTGGTGCGGTCGATCACATCCGGGTTGCAGTCGGGCGAAACGATCAAGGTGCCGCCCGCCGCCTGAACGTCTTCGACTTGCGCGGGGGTCAAAACGGTGCCTGCGCCAACGGTGGCGCGGCCCTTTAACCCTTCGGCCAAGATACCGATGGATTTCATCGGTTCGGGCGAATTCAGCGGCACTTCGATCCGGTCGATCCCGGCGGCCACCAGCACCTCGCCGATCTCCAACACCTCGGATGGCGTGACGCCACGCAGAATGGCAATAATTTCCCGGCTCATGATGTGCTCTCCTCATAGGCGGCGTTCAGGCCCGCCAATACAATGTCTGCGCCGTCCATCTCGCGCACCGATGCGCCCTGCGGGGCCAGTGCGGCGCGATAGAGCGCGTTTAATTTCGGGGCACCGATCAATACGATCTCGCGCCCCAGCCAATAGTCTTTCGCCCCGGCGATCTCTAACCCAAGCAGCAGCCCCGAGAGCCGCGCTTTCGACGTTGCCGCCTCGGTTCCATCCAACAGCGACCCGGCGCGCAGTGAAAACAGTTGGGCTGTGACCTTATGCGAGGCGCTCATCGCGTCACTAACCGCCGCGTCAAACGCCGCTTGATCCCAGCCGTCGCCCGTCACCGAATGGCGCAGCACCGATTGGCCCGAGAGCAGCGCGAACATCTCGCCGGTCATAAAGGTGCGAAAGCTGACGATCTCACGCGCGGATATATGCACCCATTTGGTGTGGGTGCCGGGCAGGCAGAGCACGCCGTCAAACTCGGGGTTGTCGGCCAGAAATCCAGCGATCTGGGTCTCTTCGCCGCGCATCACGTCCGCTGGGCTGGCCTGCGCCACACCCGGCAGGATCGACACTGCTAACCGCGGGTCCGAGACCTCGGGATGGATGGCTTCGGCCACCCCCGGTGCGGTGCAGGGCACGTTGACATACGGCGCCTCGGCCCAGCCCTGACGCGCGCCCACCATGCCGCAGGCGATCACCGGCACGCGACCGGTTTCGGGTAAATACGCCTCAACCAACCGGAGCAATTCCGGCTCAAAGCCATCACGCTCCAGCGCGCCCATGCCTTTGTCAGAGGTGACCATCTCAAGTGGCCCATCCGGCCCCATCACCCAAGCGCGCAGGTTTGATGTGCCCCAATCGACGGCGATCCAATTTGCAATTGTATTCATAATATCAGCCTGTTGTTACTGCGCTGCCATCCACGACCCGGGCCTGACCGGTCATCCTCCGGCTGGTCCCTTATGCAAGGAAAAGCACCGCATCCACGATGTCCTGCGGGGCCAAATGATCCTTGAGGGCGTGCCGCTCGCGGTGAGCGGTCTGCGCCTTGGGGGTGGCCCACATATCCATTTTCTTTTCGGCCAGAACCCAGCGCGGCGCAAGGGCGTTTCCCCCAATAAGGCCCGCGCTGAACGCGGGCCTTGCTATCGCCGGTTGCTGTCAGTTGCATGGCACGCTCCGCAGGCTCAGACCAGTGTGCCGGTCACGACCCACATGGTCTCGGGGAAACTCCACGGCAGGGTCAGCCCGTGGCTCATCAGATAGGCACCCGACAGCACGAGGTCTTCGGATTTGATTGTCTGATCCCCGCGCGACAGGCCGGGCGCGTCGCCCCGGTTCATCAGCGTGATCCGGTAGTGTCGATCCGCCGAAAGCCGGGTCAGCCGCAGGGGGCGGGGGGCGATCTGCGCCGAGGTCTCGGCCTTGCCGGCAAAGACCACAAAGCGCCCGCCGCCCTGTTCAAGCTGCTGTTCGGCAATCACCGCCGGGTCGGCACTGTCGAGCCGCAGGATATCGGCGCCGGCCATCCAGTCGCGGTTGTCTTTCCACCACTGCGTGACGTCGGTCAGCACCTGCGTTTCATCCTCGGTCAACTCGCGCGGGTCCATTTCAAACCCAAGATGGCGTTGCGCCGCCACCCAAGCCCGCATCCGAATGTCGATGGTGCGGCCCGAGGTGTGGCAGGTGCGCGGGCCAACGTGGCTGCCCGTCACCACCATCGGCAGGAACAGCGCGGCGTTGTGCTGGATCTTCAGCCGCTCAATCGCGTCGTTGCTGTCAGACAGCCAAACCCGGTGGGTGCGCTTGAGAATGCCAAAGTCAATCCGCCCGCCACCCGAGGCGCAGCTTTCAATTTCCACCTTGGGAAAGGCCTCGCGCAGCCGGTCGATCAGCGCATAAGAGCCCCGGGTTTGCGCCGCATCCGGCATCGGCAGAACGCGGTTATGGTCCCATTTGATATAGTCGATGTCGTTGTCTGCCAGCACCTTGCCGATGCGGTCAAACAGGAAGTCGCGCACCTCGGGCAGCGCCATGTTCAGCGCCATCTGCTGACGGCCAAGGATCTGATCCGCGCCGCCCAATGCCCAGTCGGGATGGGCACGAAAGACGTTAGAATTCTCGTTGATCATCTCGGGCTCGAACCAGATGCCAAAGCTCATGCCCAGCCCGTGGATATGATCGATCAGCGGGGTGAGACCTTCGGGATATTTGCGCGGGTCCACCTCCCAATCCGACAGCGATGTGGTGTCATCGTCGCGGTCGCCAAACCAGCCGTCATCAAGCACAAAGCGCTCGGCCCCAAGGGCGGCGGCGCGGTCGGCGATGTCTTTCAGCTCGGGCAGATTGTGATCAAAATAGACCGCTTCCCAGCAATTGTAATGCACTGGTCGGGGTCGGGCGGCATCGGGGAAATCAACGATCCGGTCGCGCAGATGACGCTGGAACGCCACGGCACAGCCATTCAGCCCGTCGTCCGAGAACATCGCATAAAGCGGCGCGGTGGCGAAATGCGTCGCCGGGGCGGTTTCAATCCGGGTGGCATGGCCGAACTGCACTTGGCGGCGGCCATCGGGCAGTTCTTCGGCGGTCATGCGGTGGCCACCGGACCAGCCGTAATGGAAGCCATAGGCGTGGCCGCTGGCATTGGTCGCGCCCCGGCAGGGCACGATCAGACCGGGGAAATGTTCGTGCCCGGTGCGCCCGGTGCGGTTCTCGCGGTAGCGGATGCCAGCAGACCAGGGCGTGCGGTTGATCTGAAACTCGCCACACCAGCGCCCGGCGAAATCAATCATCTCGTCGCTGGCCTGCGGGGCGGGGAACACCGGGGCCGACAGCCAGTGCAGGTGCATCGGCTGCGCCGCCTCGATCTCGGCCCGCGCCTCGATCACATGGGTTTGCGGATCAATCGAGAAGGCCGCGCGATAGGTCAGCGTAGCGTCCTGATCGCGGAAGGTGAGGGACAGCGAATTGTCGCGAGCCTCGGCTCGCTCAAAGCAGAACTTCGGCAGATGCGGCTTGCCCGAGGTATCGTGGATCACCAGACCGGGCTGGCCGGGAAAGCTTCGTGTGGCCTCGGGGCAGATCGACAGTTCGGGGTTGGCATCCAGCATCCCGCCGGTCACGTCGATGGCATGGGCGCGGGCAAGTGTCTTTAGGTTTTCACCGTCAGGCAGGCGCGGCCCCCAATAGACCACCTCAGCGAGGTGGCCGTTTTGGCAGGCCAGCACCAGCGTTTGACGGGTGTCGTCCAAACGCCAGCATTGGATCATTTTACAGCTCCGAGTGTGAGGCCAGCAATGAAGTGGCGCTGCATGAGAAAGAACATCAGGACCGGCGGCAGAGCAGCGACAATCGACCCGGCCGAGACCAGATGCCACGCGGCAACCCATTGACCGTTCAGCGAATACAGCCCGGCGGTGATCGGCTGTTGATCGGCCCCTTGGGTCAGGACCGTGGCCCAGAAGTAATCGTTCCAGATGAAGGTAAAGATCAGCACCGACAATGCGGCAAGCGCCGGTTTCATCAAGGGCATGACCACATACCAGAAGATGCGGATCTCGGAGATGCCTTCAACACGGGCCGCCTCGATAAGCTCGAACGGCAGCGCCTTGATGAAGTTGCGCATGAACAGCGTGCAGAACCCGGCCTGAAAGGCGATGTGGAACAGCGCGAGGCCATACCAGGTGTTGTACATGCCCAGATCCAACGTCAGATCGCGCACCGGCACCATCAGGATCTGGAACGGCACAAAGTTGCCCGCAACAAACATGAAGAACAACAGCAGGTTGGCCTTGAACTTATAAACCGCCAGCGCAAAGCCGGTCATGCAGGAAATCGCCACCGCGCCGATCACCGTCGGGATTGTCACCTTGAACGAGTTCAGGATGTATTTGCCGATCGGGGTCTGCTCAAAAATCGCGGTGTAGTTTTCGATCAGGTTAAAGCTGGTCGGCCAGCCCCAGTAGTTGCCTGCGGTGATGTCACCCGCCGAGCGTACCGAGGTCAGCGCCACCGCGATCAGCGGCAGCAACCAGACAATCAGCGCAATCGGCAGAGCGATCTTATAGGCGGTTTGCGTCGCCGGAGAGGTCTTTTCGATTGGTGTGGGAAACATCTCAGTGCCCTCTCTCGTCGCGGTACATTTTGTAAAGGAAACCAGTGATATAGACCATCATGATCAGGAACAGCACCACAGCGATGGCCGCGCCATAACCCATGCGGAAGCCGTATTCAGAGAACGCCTGTTCATACATGTAAAAGGCCAGCACGCGCGACGATCCCCAAGGTCCGCCATCGGTCATGATTGAGATCAGATCGAAAGAGCGCAGCGCGCCAATCACGGTGACAACCACGGCGATAAAGGTCGCCGGGCGCAGCTGGGGCAGGATCACATACCACAGCATTTTAACGCCCTTGGCATTGTCGAGCCGCGCGGCCTCGATCTGTTCGGGGTCCACGGCGTTCAGGCCGGTGAGATAGAGGATCATGCAATACGCCGTCTGCGGCCATAGACCGGCGGCGATGATGCCATAGGTCACGTAATCCTCATCCGCGAGCACAGCAATCGGCTCGATCCCGACCCAACCCAGCGCAATGTTCAACAAGCCGAAATTGGGATCGTAGAACCAGGCAAAGACCAGACCGACAACGACCTGAGAAATCACGAAGGGGAAGAAAAACAGCGACTTATAGATGCGGATGCCGCGCACTGTCTGGTTGAGGAACAGCGCCACCAACAGCCCGCCGGGGATTGCCAACATATAAAGCACCAGCCAGAGCACGTTGTTTTTCAACGAGGTATAAAACGCCTCGTCATCCATCAGCTCGACATAATTCGAGGTGCCAACCCATGTCTTTTCGCCCAAACCATCCCAGTCATAGAACGAGATGTTGATCGACTGGAAAATCGGGATGATCACGTACATCGCGAACATAAAGATACCCGGCGCAAGAAACAGCCAGGGCGCAAGCCGCTGCTGGTTCTGCTTCCACCACGTCTTTTGCGCGGGGGGATGGGTATCGGGAAGGGCAGGGGCGGTCATGACAATACCTCCGGACAACAGCGGTCCTGTCCCGGGTTTGATCCGGAACCTCGTGGGAAACATGTGGGGAAAGTCCCGCTCCGGGGAAGGCCGGGCGCGGGATAAGATTGGGTGAGAGGCCCCGGTTTTATCCGAGGTCTCTCACCCTGTGACGGTCTTATTTGTAAACGCGACCGCGCGTTTTTTCGAGCCGCTCAAGGATTTTGTCCATACGCTCTGGCTTGACCATGAACTCTTGGAACCCTTCCATGCCCGCCTTGGCCATTTCGGCCGGGTAGTCGCGGTCAAAGAACTGCGCGATGCCGCCATCGGTGCCGTTCAGCATCTCGTAACCCGCTTGTAGGAACTTGTCGTCGCCCACTTGCGAGTCCTTGTTGATCGGCAGCTGGCCGAGGGTCATGTTGACCTCGGTCTGCACTTCGGCGCGCGCGAGGTAGGCGAGGAACTTCTTGGCATCTTCCTTGTTTTTCGCGTTGGCCGGGATGTGCATCGTGTCGGTCGGTGCCTCTTCGGCCATCGCCACATCCGGGTTGATCATCGGGAACTGGAAGAAGCCGATTTGATCATCCGTCAGGCCCGCTTCGCGCAGCGGGGCCACGGCAAAGTTTCCCATGACATACATCGCCGCATCGCCCTGAACCATTGGGGCCAGCGCCTCTTGCCAGCTATAGGCCGCGTGGTTTTCAAGGAAGAAGTCCGCTTCGATCAGCTCTTTCCAGTTGTTGAAAGTGGCTTTGACGCGGTCATCGGTCCATTCAACCTCGCCCTTGCCCAGCGCCATGTGGAAATCATAGCCGTTGGTGCGCAGGTTGAGATAGTCAAACACGCCGCCGGCGGTCCACAGGTACTTGGTGCCGATGGTGATCGGGGTGATGCCGGCTTCGTTCAGCTTGGCGCCAGCGGCTTTGAACTCGTCCCAGTTGGTGGGGACGGCGATGCCGTTCGCATCAAAGATGTCTTTACGGTAGTACACGCCCCATTGGTAATAGGTGTACGGCACGCCCCAGATTTTGCCATCGATGGTCATCGAGCCAACCGAAGAGGCGAGTGATTCTTTCAGGCCGTTCTCTTCCCAGACATCATCCACCGGCTCAAACAGGCCCGCATTGACGTAGGGCAGCATGCGGTTGCCCGCGTACCAGTTGGCCAGGTCCGGCGAATCGGCGGTGAGGAAGTTGCGGATCGAGGTCTTGTAGCCTTCGTGATCAAACAGGTTCCAAGTCACTGTGACATCGGGGTTTTCGGCCTCAAACCCTTTGATCAGCGCCTCGAATGCGGCCTTCGGGGCCGGGTCGGATGTGTCGGTGTTGATCACCAGTTCGCCCGCCAGTGCGGCCGATGTGATCAGTGTCGAAGCAGCCAGCGCCGCCGTCAATTTCAGTGCTTTAAACATCATAGTCTCTCCCTATCTCCTCCACTGCAAAAGTCCCAAATAGTGGAACAATTGTTTTGCATGTTGATCTTCTAGTCCGAAAGTGCTACGAAAGTCAAGAAATTCTTCCTAAGCAGATCCCGAGAGGGTGAGGGGGCCAAGATCATGAACAAGCAGGTCGGAGCGGACGGCACCGTGGGCAAAGCCTTGGGGCTTCTTGATATGGTGGTGGCTTTTGGCCGCTCTGTGCGGTTCTCCGAAGTGCTCGAAGTCAGCCCGTTTCCAAAGGCCACAACCCACCGTCTGCTTCAGACGCTGACGAATCAGGGCATGTTGGCCTACGATTCCGAGCGTCACGTCTATGTGCCCGGCATGCGGCTGGTGCGGATCGCGCGCCACGCGTGGAACCAATCGTCGCTCGCGCCGCTGGCACTGCCGTTTATCCAAACGCTGGCGGCGGATGTGAATGAGACCGTTCATCTGGCGCAGATGGAAAGCGGGCGGGTGGTGTTTATTGAAAAGACCACGCCGGAGAGTGGCTTTCAGACGATGGCGCGCCCGGGCCGCCGCTCGCCGGCGCATTGCACCGGGGTTGGCAAGGTGATGCTGGCGTTTATGGATGACGCGCACCGCGCGCTGGCGTTGGGGGCGCAGACCTATGAACGCTTTACCCCGAAAACCCACGTCGGCCCCGATACGCTTGCAACCGAGCTTGCGCAGATCCGGGCCGAGGGCGTGGCCTATGATCGCGAAGAGCATGAAGAGGGCATCATCTCGATTGCGGCCCCGATTGTCGGCGGATCAAGCCGGGTCATTGGGGCGCTGTCCATCGTGACGTCGACCTTTCGCATGTCATTGGATGACATCCAAAAATTCCGCCCTGCGTTGCAGCGGACGGCGGCGCAGATCGGCGCAGAGGCGGCTGTTTGGCCCTATCCGATCGCGCAATAATTACAGTTTAATATTTCCTGGGAGAGGAAACCGAATGTCAGGTGTTGCACTTAACGGTGCCGTAAAACGATACGGCGAGGTTCAGGTTATTCACGGCGTGGACCTGCAAATCGAAGACGGCGAATTCTGCGTCTTTGTCGGCCCGTCGGGCTGTGGCAAGTCCACTCTTTTGCGGATGATCGCAGGGCTCGAGGAAACCTCGGCTGGCAAGATCAGCATCGGTGGCCGCGATGTGACCCGCGCCGATCCGGCCGAGCGTGGCGTGGCGATGGTGTTCCAGACCTATGCGCTTTACCCGCATATGTCTGTCGAGGAAAACATGGGCTTTGGCCTCAAGATGAACGGCGTCGACAAGGCGACGGTCAAATCCAAGGTCGGCGAGGCCAGCCGCATTCTCAAACTTGACGACTACCTTGACCGCAAGCCCAAGGCGCTGTCTGGCGGCCAGCGGCAGCGGGTTGCGATTGGCCGGGCGATTGTGCGCGGGCCAGAGGTGTTCCTGTTTGACGAACCGCTGTCGAACCTTGACGCGGAATTGCGTGTCGACATGCGGGTCGAGATTGCGCGCCTGCACAAGGAAATCGGCGCGACGATGATTTATGTCACCCACGATCAGGTTGAGGCGATGACCCTGGCCGACAAGATCGTGGTGCTGCGCGCCGGGTATATCGAACAGGTCGGCAGCCCGATGGAGCTGTATCAGAACCCCGACAACAAGTTTGTGGCGGGCTTTATCGGCTCGCCGAGCATGAACTTTTTGGCCGCCAAAGTGTCGGGCAACGGGGTTGTGGTGCCGGGGCTGGATGGTCGGCATGTGCCTGCCAGCGTCGCGCTGCCCCCCGAGGGCAGCGATGTGATCATCGGCGTGCGCCCGCAGAATCTGACGGTGTCGGAGGTGCCCTCATCGGTGCGCATCGACATCCGCGAACGGCTTGGCGGGGTGGCCTATGACTACCTGATCTCGGCCACTGGCGAACGTATCGTGGTGGAAACCCGTGGTGATGAGGCGATCCCCGAAGGCACAGCCGTCACGCTGGATTTTGACCCGGCCGACGCGATGTACTTCGACGCGAAAACCGAGGCGCGGTTGCGCTAACCCCCTCAGTTCACGCCTTGGCCCGCATCCCTGAGGATGTGGGCCAAGGTGGATCATGACGCCTGCCGCATGGCGGGAGGAGTGACCAGCGGCACGGCGTCCTGAATATCGGAGGGTGTGCGGTACGCGGGCTGCACGGGCGAAAGGTGCTGTGCCTGAACCTTTAACTTGCGGCTCTTGCGCCACCGACGCCAGCGCACAAGAATGCCCCCGAGCGACATGACAATGTAAAAGCCTTGGATCAGCGCCGCACTCAGGTTGAAATCGACCTGAAGGCTGAGCAAGACGCAGGCCGCTGCCGTCAGGACCAAGGCGAAATACAGCGGGCTGGAACTGTTGATATAGCCGGTGCTCAAACAGAAAAATCCGCCGACATACAACATGACCCCGACGATGCCCAAGGCCCTGAACGTGGCCTCATAGTCGGAAAGTGACTCAAAATAGGTAACCATAACATCCTCAAAAAAAGGAAAAATAACAACACAGAAAAGCTGGCCGGACACGCCGGCTCAGGAAAAACTTATAGCAGGAATGAGGGTCGTGTCGGGTGCGCCATCCCACACTTGACAGAGGTTTTCACGCCGCCTTCACGCGATATTTGCGATATCCGCCGTCAGGTCAGGCCAGATTAGGCCAAGTCAGGCCAGCAGCGCGAGCGGGTTTTCCAACCCGTCTTTGATGGCCGTCAGCAGCTCGGCCCCAAGCGCGCCATCAATCACCCGGTGATCGACCGACAGCGTGACCGACATCACGGTTGCCACGCCAAGCGTGCCGTCTTTGCCGACCACAGGTTTCTTCACACCCGCGCCCACCGCAAGGATCGCGCCATGTGGCGGGTTGATCACCGCGTCGAAATTATCAACGCCGAACATACCGAGATTGGAGATCGCAAAAGAGCCGCCCTGGTATTCCTGCGGGCTGAGTTTGCGGTCACGGGCGCGGGCGGCGAGGTCTTTCATTTCGGCCGACAGGGTCGAGAGCGATTTGGTGTCAGCGTCGCGCAGCACCGGGGTGAACAGCCCGCCTTCGATGGCCACGGCGACGGCAACATCCGAGGGGGTCAGCCGCAAGATACGGTCGCCCGCCCAGACGGCATTGGCGTCAGGCACCTGTTGAAGCGCTGCGGCGCAGGCCTTGATGATGAAGTCGTTGACCGAGAGTTTGACCCCGCGATTTTCAAGTTGCGCGTTGATTTCGCTGCGGAATTTCAACAGCGCGTCGAGTTGGATGTCGCGGCGCAGATAGAAATGCGGGATCTGCTGCTTGGCCTCGGTGAGGCGGGCAGCGATGGTTTTGCGCATGCCGTCGAGGGCGACTTCTTCGTAGTCGCGGTCTTGATAAAGCGCGGCAATCTGGCTGGCAGAGGGCGCGGGCTTGGACGCAGGCGCGGCGGATGCCGGCGCGTTTGGCGATGCTTTTTCCGGGGCCTTGGCGGTGGCATCCGCCCCCTCAACATCGGCGCGCACGATCCGCCCGCGCGGGCCGGAACCGGTGAGCGCGGCAAGGTCGACGCCCGTGTCCGCGGCGATGCGACGGGCCAGCGGCGAGGCAAAAATCCGCGCGCCATCGCTGGCCTTTCGGGCCGGGGGGGCGAGCGTGTCGGAGCCCCTTTCAGGGGCCGCCTCCGGTGCGGGCTCTGCGGTTGGCGCGTCGATGTCATCCGCGCTTTCGCCGTCTTCGAGCAGCACCGCGATCGGGGTGTTGACCTTGACCGCCTCGGTGCCGTCTGAAACCAGCAATTTGCCGATCACGCCGTCGTCGACCGCTTCGAATTCCATCGTTGCCTTGTCGGTTTCGATCTCGGCCAGCAGGTCGCCGGAGGTGACGGTGTCGCCCTCCTTGACCAGCCATTTCGCCAGCGTGCCTTCTTCCATCGTAGGGCTCAGGGCGGGCATGAGAATTTCGGTCGGCATGGCTTTGTCTCCGGTCGGGGCGCTGGCGGCGCGGGTGGGAACGAGGGGCCAGCCCCTCGCGCTCCCCGCGGTATTTTCAAACAGAAGAAGGGATCAGGGTCAGCGTGTCAAAGGGTGGTTTCGGGGTGGTTCCGCGGGCGAGTTGCGCGACGGCGCGGTGCAGGGCGGCGTTGTGGCGGGCGATCCATTCGTAGGCCTCCTGGTGGGTTGGGCGGGCGTTGGGGCGCAGGCCCGTTGCTTGGCGCGTTGCTTGGCCGGTGGATTGGCCGGTTGTTTGACCGGACATCAGGTATTCGGGCACCAGCGCCCGGCCATCTGCTGTTGAGATGCGGTAGGCCTCGGTGGCGACATCGCGGCCGTGGACTTCCACCTGTCCGGTCATGGCGCGGGTGTTGCTGGTGTCGGAGCGTGGCGGATCATCGGTAGGTCACTTTTTTCACCGCCTCGATCACTTCGGCGGAGGAGGTCAGCGCGTGTTTTTCGAGGTTGGCGGCGTAGGGCATTGGCACGTCCTTGCCGGTGCAATTGATCACCGGCGCGTCGAGCCAGTCGAACGCCTGTTCCATCAGCACCGCCGAGATGTGATTGCCGATGGAGCCGACTGGGAAGCCTTCTTCCACTGTCACGCAACGGTTTGTTTTCTTGACGCTTTCGATGATCGCATCGGTGTCCATCGGGCGCAGAGTGCGCAGGTCGATCACCTCGGCGTCAATGCCGTCCTCCGCCAGTTTTTCCGCCGCTTCGAGCGCATAGGTCATGCCGATGCCAAAGCTGACGATGGTGACGTCGGTGCCGGTCCGCCAGATCCGGGCCTTGCCGAAGGGCAGGGTGAAGTCGTCCATCATCGGCACATCGAAGCTTTTGCCATAGAGGATTTCGTTTTCGAGAAAGATCACCGGATTGGGATCGCGGATTGCGGCTTTGAGCAGGCCTTTGGCGTCGGAGGCGGAATAGGGCATCACGACTTTCAGGCCGGGAATGTGGCTGTACCAAGCGGCGTAATCCTGGCTGTGCTGGGCCCCGACGCGGGCGGCGGCACCGTTGGGGCCGCGAAACACCATCGGTGCGCCCATCTGGCCGCCGGACATATAAAGCGTTTTGGCGGCGGAGTTGATGATCTGGTCGATGGCCTGCATGGAAAAGTTGAAGGTCATGAATTCGACGATGGGTTTCAGGCCGCCAAAGGCCGCGCCGACGGCGATGCCGGTGAAGCCGTGTTCGGTGATCGGGGTGTCGATGATGCGCTTGGCACCGAATTCATCGAGCAGGCCTTGGCTGATCTTGTAAGCGCCTTGGTATTCGCCGACCTCTTCGCCCATCAGCAGGACGTTTTCGTCGCGGCGCATTTCCTCGGCCATCGCGTCGCGCAGGGCCTCGCGCACGGTTTGCTGTTTGATTTGGGTGCCTTCGGGCCAATCCGGTGTGCGGTCGGGCTTGGGGCTGGGGGCCTCGGTTTGAGGGGCTTCCTGTGACTGTTCCTGTTCCTGCGCCTGCGCGGGCGGCTTTTGCGCGGCGGCGGGTGAGGTGGCGTTGTCCGAGATATCCGCCTCGGTTTCGCCGTCCTCAAGCAGCACGGCGATGGGGGTGTTCACCTTCACCGCTTCGGTGCCCGCTGGGACAAGGATCGTGCCGATGGTGCCCTCGTCGACCGCTTCGAATTCCATCGTGGCCTTGTCGGTTTCGATCTCGGCGAGGATGTCACCCGAGGCGACCGTGTCGCCAGCTTTCACCAGCCATTTGGCCAGTGTGCCTTCTTCCATCGTGGGCGACAGGGCGGGCATGAGAATTTCGATTGGCATGGGTTAATTCCCTCCCCGGTCTGTTGCGCCCTGGTCTGATGTGTCTTGAACCGGCGTGATGAAGCCGACAACATTGCCCTGGCCATCCTCAACATAGGCCGCGCGGCCGATGCCGGGATAGTCGGTGGGGGGCAGCGCTTCTGCCCCGCCGTTGGCCAGCGCCCAGGCATAGCGGTCGTCGCACTCGGCGACCTCAAAGGTCAGTGTGCAGCCGCGGATCGGGCCGTTTGGCGCGGGCGTGGCGTCCATGCGTTTCATCAGCCCGCCGGTCAGGCCAGCGGCAATGCCGGGGCCGGAGATCAGCGCGTATTCGGCCTCTTCGCCGCCGGGCATGGGCGTAAAGTCCCAGCCGAACAGCCCAGCGTAAAAGGCGCGGGCGGCGGCGGTGTCGGCGGCGTAAATCTCGAAATGCGCCATCATTCGGCCTCCGCATAGATGTCGGTCCACAGCTCGCTCAGATCGGGCTCGGGGCTTTCGCGGGCGAAATCGGCAGAGGCGTTGACCACCTGCTTGATCTCCTTGTCGATGGCTTTCAGATCGTCCTCGCTGGCGTGTTTGCCCTCAAGCAGCAGTGCGCGCACATGTTCGATCGGGTCACGCTCTTCGCGCATTTTCTGCACCTCTTCGCGGGTGCGATATTTCGCCGGATCCGACATCGAGTGGCCGCGATAGCGATAGGTTTTCACCTCAAGGATATACGGCCCCTTGCCAGCGCGGCAGTGGCCCACGGCCTTTTGACCGGCCTCTTTGACGGCGAGCACGTCCATGCCATCGACCACCTCGCCGGGGATGCCAAACGCCTCGCCACGGGTATACAGATCGGGGGTCGAGGTCGAGCGGTTTTGGGCGGTGCCCATCGCGTACTGGTTGTTTTCAATGACGAAAATCACCGGCAGCGACCAGATCGCCGCCATGTTGAAGGTCTCGTAAACTTGGCCCTGATTGGCCGCGCCATCGCCGAAATAGGTAAAGGTGACGCCGCCGTTGCCCTTGTATTTATCGGCAAAGGCGAGGCCCGCGCCAATCGGCACCTGCGCGCCAACGATGCCATGCCCGCCATAGAAATGCTTGGCCTTCGAGAACATGTGCATCGAGCCGCCCTTGCCCTTGGAATAGCCGCCCTCGCGGCCCGTCAGCTCGGCCATGACGCCATTTGGGTCCATGCCGCAGGCCAGCATATGGCCGTGATCGCGGTAAGAGGTGACGCGCTTGTCACCCTCATCCGCAGCCGCCTCAAGCCCGACAACGACAGCCTCTTGGCCAATGTAGAGGTGACAGAACCCGCCGATCAGACCCATGCCGTAAAGCTGTCCGGCCTTTTCCTCGAACCGGCGGATCAACAGCATGTCGCGATAGAACTGTGTCAGCTCGTCCTTGGATACGTTGGGTTTCTTTGTTGCTTTGCGCGTGGCCATTACGGCACCCTCCCCAAGGCGAATGGTTTAGCATTAAACTAAAGCTTAGCGTAAAGCGCCGGGCAAGGGAAAGGGGGCTTTGGGTGGCATTGGTCTTAGACGCCCAAGGGCCGTGGACCTAGCGAATAACAATCTCGTCACTGCGGATCATGCCAAGCACATCGCGGGCCTGTTGATCAAGGAGATCGAGGTCGAGATATTCATCGGACAAGCGGCGGGTGAGGTTTTCCATCCGCGCCAGCTCGGCTTTGATGGTGTCGCGCTCGGCCTCAAGCCGGGCAGCATTGTCGAGGATTTCGGCGCGTCGGAACAAGCCATAGTCGCCCTGCACAGCGGCAAAGGTAAAGATCGCGCCCAGTGTGAACGCAAGCGCAAACACGCTTAACGGGACGATATTCCTACGGGTCGGACTGTTGTTCATTTTCTGCCTCGGTGGCACCTCTTGGCGGGGGCCGTTCGCCCAGTATGACACAGGCGATTCGTCATGTGAATCCCATTCGGTGCGTGCTGATGAAAATGTGTGCCGTTTGCGCCGATTCAACGCAGAAGGGTTTGTGCGCCGGGCGGTTCGCGTTATCATCCAGGGATGAAAAAGACGGCATTGGTGTTCCTGATCGGTCTGTTGCTCGTGGCCTGCGCGCCGCGCGGTGTGCTGCACTTGGTGCGCGGTGCCGATGTGGGCGAGATCCGCGAAGTCTATGTTGCCTCAAACCGGGTGGAGCGTATTGAAAACTCGGTGAATTTCTCGGCCGAACGTGGGCAAAAGCTAAGCTTTGCGCGGCTCGATGTTTCGGTGCCGCCGGTTCACCGCGATGGCAAGGTTGAGCTGCCCGCGCGTGGCCCTGCCGATCCGGCGCAGCATTTTGTGTTGTCCGGGGCCTATCGCTATCCGTCGCTCGACACCTTTATCGCCGGGCTGAACAAGGCACCGGGCGGGCGCGACGAGGTGATCGTGTTTGTGCACGGGTTCAACACCAACTTTGCCGAAGCCGCCTATCGGTTGGCGCAGATGGCGCATGATTTTGACGCCGATGTGCCGGTGATTTCGTTCTCTTGGCCCTCGGGCGGCGATCCGCGCGGCTATGCCTATGACCGCGACAGCGTGATCCAGTCGCGCGATGCGTTAGAGAGTTTGCTGATTGCGCTGGCGCGGGATCGCAAGGTGATGATTGTGGCGCATTCGATGGGGTCGCAACTGGTGATGGAGGTGCTGCGGCAGGTGTCGATCGCCAATCAGGGCGCGGCGTTGCGGCGAATCTCGGGTGTGGCGCTGATTTCGCCCGACATCGATCCGGAGGTGTTTGTGACGCAGGCGCGCCGGATCAAACCGTTTCCGCAGCCGTTCATTTTGATGACCTCGACCCGCGACAAGATCCTCGATTTCTCGGCTTGGGTGGCGGGGCGGCCCCGGCGGCTTGGTGCGATCACCTCGGCGGAGGGGCTTGAGGGGCTGCCGGTGATCATTGTCGATCTGACCGCCTATTCCGAGCCGGACGGATCGGGCCATGACACCGCTTATACCGCGCCGCGCGCCATCGAATTGTTGCGCGGTTACGATCCGCGGCACTAAGGCGTTGCGCGTATTACCGAAAACGACAAGCCTCACCTCATGCGTTGAAATATTTGATTTCAGACAGTGTCAGGTGCGCCCGTTTTTTTCGCGTAACGCGATAGCCCGGGCGCAAACGCAAAAGGCGGCCCCGAAGGACCGCCCCGAATACTGCAATGGCCAACAGATCAGCCGGCTTTCGACGCCTGATAGATCGAGTCGACCGCATCGGCGAGCATCGCATCAAACTCTGCATCGCTTTGCTGGGCCGAGAGCCCCTCGGACAGACCGCGCGAGAAGCTCGCGATCATGCCGGTGTTTTTGCTCAGCTTTTCGTTGGCTTCGTCGCGGCTGTAGCCACCGGACAGCGCCACAACGCGCTGCACCTTGGGATGGTTGATCAGCGGCTGATAGATGTTCGCTTCTGTCGGGAGCGACAGTTTCAGCATGACTTTTTCGCCTTCGGGCAGCTTGTCGAGGCCTTTCAGCAGCTCGTCGCGCAGGATCTCTTCGGCTTCGGCCTTGTCGGAAATGGTGATTGTCACTTCCGGCTCAAGGATCGGCATCAGCCCGTGGCTGGCGATCTGACGACCGATTTCAAACTGCTGCGCCACGATCGAGGCAATGCCCGTCGGGTTCGCCGCGTCGATGACCGAGCGCATCTTGGTGCCATAAACATTCTTGGCCGCCGCGCGTTTGCACAGCGCGTCGAGATCGGGCATCGCCTTCATCAATTTGACGCCGTCATTGGCCTCGCACAGCCCCTTGTCGACCTTGAGAAACGGCACGACACCGCATTCGTTCCAAAGATAGTCCGCTGTCGGCGTGCCGTCGATTTCGCCGTCCATCGTGCGTTCAAACAGGATCGCGCCGATGACTTTTTCGCCAGTGAAGGCGGGGGATTTGATGATGCGGGCGCGCATTTCGTGCACCTTGGCAAACATTTCCTCATCGCCGGAATAGGCGTCTTCGTTAACGCCATACAGCATGAGGGCCTTGGGGGTGGAGCCGCCCGATTGATCCAATGCCGCGATAAAGCCGTCTTTGTTGGCCATTTGGTCGGCCATTTTCTGATTGGTCATGTCGTGAAGTCCGTTCCCATTAATTGATCCGCAGGGGCTGTGCCCCCTCAATCCCAAATTCCTAAGCGAGCGGACAAGCGCTTGCAACGGCGGGGCGCTAACATGTGGGAAGAAGACGCGCTTTGGATACTAGTTTCCCGTATGGGTTGAGTGTCAGGCGGGAAGCGCCCGCCTGACTTGTGTTTTGCGGGTTGGCTTAGCCGAGCGCCGCGACGCCCGGCAGTTCCTTGCCTTCCATCCATTCGAGAAAGGCACCGCCCGCCGTCGAGATATAGGTGAAATCCTCGGCGGCCCCGGCTTGGTTCAGTGCCGCGACGGTATCGCCGCCACCGGCAACCGAGATCAGCTTGCCCGCCTTGGAGAGGTCCGCCGCCTGTTTCGCCGCTGCATTGGTGGCGCGGTCGAACGGTTCAATCTCAAACGCGCCCATCGGGCCATTCCAGATCAGCGTTTTGGCGGTGGCCAGCACTTCGGCCATCTTTTTCACGGTCTCGGGGCCAGCGTCCAGGATCATTGCATCAGCAGGGCAGGCGTCAGCGGCCACGGTTTCATTCTCGGCCCCGGCTTTGAATTCGCGCGCGACAACCACATCGACCGGCAGCAGGATCTTGCAGCCCGCCGCTTCGGCCTTGGTCATGATCTCAAGGGCGGTGTCGGTCATGTCATGTTCGGCCAGCGATTTGCCCACATTGATGCCTTGCGCCGCAAGAAAGGTGTTGGCCATGCCGCCACCAATCACCAGATGATCGACCTTGCTCACCAGATTGCCCAGCAGGTCAAGCTTGGTCGAAACCTTCGCGCCACCAACAACTGCCACAACCGGACGCTCGGGCTTGCCCAAAGCCGCCTCAAGCGCCGAAAGCTCGGCCTGCATCAGCCGACCGGCGCAAGAGGGCAGCAAACGCGCCACGCCTTCGGTCGATGCATGGGCGCGGTGCGCGGCGGAAAACGCATCATTGCAAAAGACATCGCCGAGCGAGGCGAGGAATTGCGCCATCTTGGGGTCGTTCTTTTCCTCCATCTCGGAGAAGCGGGTGTTTTCCACCAATACAACAGTCCCGGCGGCCAGCGCATCAAGCGCCTCGCGCGAGGGGCGCTCGATAAATGTGACGTCCTGGCCAAGCGCCGCTTCGAGCGCGGGCACCAGCTGCGACAGGCTCATTTCGGGCACCGGTTTGCCTTTGGGGCGGCCGAAGTGCGCCAGCATGACGGGGGTGCCGCCTTTGGCGAGGATGTCCTTGATCGTTGGCACGATCCGCTGAATGCGGGTGTCATCGGTCACTTTGCCGTTATTCATCGGCACGTTGATGTCGACGCGCGTCAGCACGATCTTGCCATCAAGGTCCATGTCGTCGAGAGTTTTCCAGCCCATGTCGCCGTTCCTTACCTAGGGTTCAGGTTGCGCCTTGTTTGGCCGCTAACGCCCCGCGGGTCAATCGCGTGCTTGCCCAAGGGGGCTTGGCAAATTAGGTATCATGCCAATTGCATGCAGAGGAGGCCCACATGGCCGAGATCAAGGATCCCGAAAACACCATTCTGATGGAGCTCAAAGGGGGCACTGTCACAATCGAGCTTTTGGCGGACGTCGCGCCGCAACATACCGCGCGGATGAAAGAACTCGCCCGCGCTGGTGAATATGACAACGTCGCCTTTCACCGTGTGATCGATGGCTTCATGGCGCAGACTGGCGATGTTCAGCACGGCGACATGGAAGACGGCTTTAACATCCGCATGGCCGGCACCGGCAGCTCGTCGCTGCCTGATGTGCCCGCTGAATTCTCCAAGCTGCCGCATGACCGTGGCACCCTTGGCGCGGCGCGGTCGCAGAACCCGAATTCCGCCAATTCGCAGTTCTTCATTAACTTCAAAGACAACAGCTTTCTCAACGGTCAGTACACCGTATATGGCCGGGTGATCTCGGGTATGGAGCATGTTGACGCGCTCACACGGGGCGAGCCGCCAACCGAGCCGGACCGGATGATTTCGGTCAAGGTTGCGGCTGATGCGTAGTCTCGCGCTGGCGTTCAGCCTTTTGGCCAGCCCGGCGCTTGCCACCGGTTTGCAAATCGAGCTGGCGGGCGAGGCCAATGGCACCGTCACCATCGACCTGTTCGAGGATATCGCACCCCAGCACGTGGCGCAGATCACCGAGTTGGCGGCGCAGGGGGCCTATGATGGCGTGGTGTTTCACCGCGTGATTGACGGCTTTATGGCGCAGACCGGCGATGTGCAGTTCGGCAACAGCACCGCGGATGGCTTTGCGATGCAGATGGCCGGGCGCGGCGGCTCTGAGATGCCCGACATCGGGGCCGAATTCTCGGACCTGAAGTTTGATCGCGGTGTGGTGGGCATGGCGCGGTCGCAAGACCCCGACAGTGCCAACTCGCAGTTCTTTATCATGTTTGCCGAGGGTCATTTCCTCAACGGGCAATATACTGTGGTGGGTGAAGTCACCGACGGTATGGACGTGGTTGACGCGATCAAACGCGGCGCTGGCGGAAATGGTGCCGTCGTTGGCGCGCCGGATGTGATGCAGACGGTCACTGTGCTCGACTAGGCGGCCCACGGGCGATCAAACTCTCGTGCGGGGGGCTAGGCAATGGCCCCCCGCACAGCGCATCCTGAGGCCAAGGGGGATGCGACATGATTTTCAGAACCACGATGCTTGCCGTTGGATTTGCGGCGCTGGCCAGTGTGGCCGCCGCCAGCCCGGAGGCGTGGCGCGGCGAATGGCCCAACACCGATTTTAGCAAGACCACGGTTGCGGATTGGGCCGAGATCCTCTCGGGCGGGCCGCCCAAGGACGGCATCCCGGCGCTTGATAATCCCGGCGTGATTCCGGTGTCTCGCGAGACCCGCATTGGCGAGCGCGAGCCGGTGATCGCGGTGGAAATCGGCAACGCGCCGCCGCGCGCCTATCCGATCCGTTACCTGACCTGGCATGAGATTGTGAACGATGAGGTCGGCGGCGTGCCGATCGCCGTGACCTTCTGTCCGCTGTGCAATTCGGCCATCACCTTTGATCGGCGCACAGCGCAGGGGGTGCTGAGTTTTGGCGTCTCGGGCAAGCTGCGCAACTCTGACATGGTGATGTACGACCGCCAGACCGAAAGCTGGTGGCAGCAGGCGATGGGCGAGGCGATTGTGGGCGATCTGACGGGGGCAACGCTGGACATTCTGCCGACATGGATGGAGAGCTGGGCGCAGTTCAAGGCACGCAACCCCGATGGGTTTGTGATGGACGAACCGGCGATGCGGCGCAGCTATGGCCAGAACCCGTATCGCAACTATGACAGCTCGAAACGGCCGTTTCTGTACAATGGCGAGATGCCGCCGCATGGCGTGCCGCCGCTGATGCGGGTGGTGCGGGTCGGCGACCGGGCCTGGCCGCTGTCGCGCTTTGAGCGCGATGCGGAGATCAAGGAGGCGGGGGTCACGCTGTCTTGGTCCGAGGGGCAGGCCTCGGCGCTTGATGCGGGCAATATCAACAAGGGCAGGGAGGTCGGCAGCATAAGGGTGCGCGATGCGCAGGGGCGGAATGTGGCGCATGACGTGATGTTCGCCTTCGCCTTCCACGCCTTCTGGCCCGAGGGGAAGTGGATGCTGTCCCGCTAGGCGGTGGAAAAATCGTCAACGATTTTTGACAAAATTCATCAATGAATTTTGCGGCGCGCGGGGGGCAAGGGAGCGTTGCCCGCGCCCCCGTAAGCGCAGAAAAATCGTCAACGATTTTTTAAAAATCCATCAATGGATTTTGGCTCACCCGGAACAGCTCGCGCCGCCCAATACGCAGAACTTGGCGCAGTGGGGATGGTTCAGCGCCACATCGCGCTCCGCCTCGGCCAAACTCTCGCCCAGCTCGAATTCCGGCTCGTAGGGCAACAGGGTGCAGGCCACAACAGCGGGCCGCGCCGCGCCCTTGCGCTTGACCACCATGCGCGAAGAGGCGCACATCACATCGCGCGGCGACACATTAAGGATGTCCCAGCAGGCCGTGGTGATTTCCGGTACCTCCACCGAGACATCCATTTCGGGGAACAGCACCGTTTCGCCCGGATTGCCCGCGTCGATGGCAAAACCTTCGCGCTCAAACAGCGCCGCAAACCCGGCGCGCGCCGCCGCTTCGCTTTCCGCCCAGACAATCCGCCCGGCCACGGCCATGCGGATGCCGGTGTCGCGCAGCCAGCGCATGCCTTCGAGCGTTTTGTCATAGCTGCCGCTTCCGCGTTCCGCATCGTGATGCAACCGGCTCCAGTGATCGAGCGAGATCCGCAGGGTCAGCTTGGCGCCATACTCCTGGTGCAGCGCCTCCAGCCCGGCCTTCACGTTTTTGCGCATCATCGGGCGCATCGCATTGCTCAGGATCAACACATCATACCCACGCGCCAGCGCCGCCCGCGTCATGGCGATCATCTCGGGGTTCATGAAAGGTTCGCCGCCGGTAAACCCGATCTCGCGCACACCCCAGTTGCGATCCTCAAGCTGATCGAGGTAATCGCTGACCTCCGCTTTGGTCAGATACACCAGCGCATCGTTGCTCGGAGAGCTGAGAATATAGCAATTGGCGCATTCGATATTGCACAAAGTGCCGGTATTGAACCATAAGGTCTCAGGCTGGACCAGCGGCACTTTGGCGCGTGCCTCGCCTTTGGCCGTGACGGCAGGATCAAGAAACTTGCCAACGTTGGCTTGGTTAAGGTTTTGATCTTTCATGAACTTGCCGCTTTTCCCCGTGGTTTCAACCGAGGTAGCCTTCGCAAACTGCGTTGCCAATGCTCAACAGTCAGCTTGACGCCATTGTGATGGGTGAAATGCGTGTTAGACTTTTGAACAGACAGCGGGTAGAGAGATCGCGAACTTTGCAGTTAGCGCTAACAGCCCTAACAAAACAGTGCAATCAAACGATGCCGACCCTTGAATGCGGGTTGTGTGACAGCAAGAGGACTTCTCATGGTTTCACGTGTCATCCCTGTGGACCCGTTCGATCTGGTGATTTTCGGCGGAACGGGCGACTTGGCCCGCCGCAAGATCCTGCCGGGTCTTTTCCGCCGCTATTGCTCGGGGCAAATGCCAGCCGAGGCGCAGGTGATCGGGGCCGCGCGCTCTGAAATGGACGCCGACGGCTATCGCGCCATGATCCGCGATGCGATCCACGAATTTGACGGCGAGCGCCCCAAGCAGTGCCCCGATCTTGAAGGGTTTCTCAAGCATCTGAACTATGTTCAGGTTGATGCGCAGGGCGATGGCGGCTGGTCCGAGCTTAAGGATCTGCTGCGCAAGGACACCATCAAGGCGTTCTATTTCTCGGTCGCGCCTTCGCTGTTTGGCGACATTGCCGAGCGGCTGAAAAACAAGGGTCTCGCCAAGCGCGACGCGCGCATCGTGGTGGAAAAACCCTTTGGCCGCGATCTCGCCTCAGCCAAGGCGCTGAACAAATCGCTGGCGGCGTATTTCAACGAAGATCAGATCTATCGGATCGACCATTATCTGGGCAAAGAAACCGTCCAGAACCTGATGGCCGTGCGCTTTGGCAACATGTTGTTCGAGCCGCTGTGGAACAGCCAGTACATCGATCACATCCAGATCACCGTGGCCGAAACCGTCAGTGTTGGCGGCCGGGGTGGATATTATGACAAATCCGGTGCGATGCGCGACATGGTGCAGAACCACCTGATGCAACTGTTGTGCCTGATCGCGATGGAACCGCCTGCAAAGTTCGAACCCGATGCGGTGCGTGACGAAAAGCTCAAGGTTATCCGCGCTTTGGAACCTGTCGAGCCGCACCACGTTGTGCGCGGTCAATACGATGCTGGCGGTGACGAGGCGGGCTATCGCGACCATGCGGAAAACCCGCGCTCGCGCACCGAGAGCTTTATCGCGATGAAGTGCCATATCTCGAACTGGCGCTGGGCTGGCACGCCGATCTATCTGCGCACCGGCAAACGGCTGAAATCCCGCACCAGCGAGATTGCCGTGGTGTTCAAGGAAACCCCGCACTCGATCTTTGGCGATGAGGCCGGGCGCCACCGCAATATCCTCACCATTCGGCTTCAGCCGAATGAAGGCATGGAGCTGGGCGTCACGATCAAGGAACCGGGGCCGGGGGGCATGCGTCTTGTCGATGTGCCGCTTGATATGTCGTTTTCCGACGCGCTTGGGCCAGACTCGGAAGAGGTGCCGGACGCCTATGAACGCTTGATCATGGACGTGATCCGGGGCAACCAGACATTGTTCATGCGCGGTGATGAGGTTGAGGCGGCCTGGGCCTGGACCGATCCGATCATTGAAGGTTGGGAAAATCGCAATGATGTGCCCAAAATCTATGATGCCGGATCGTCGGGGCCTGAGGATTCGCTGATGCTGATGCACCGCGATGGGCGCAAATGGCGGGAAATCAAATCCTGACATCCGTCGATCAAATGCTGATTTGAGTATGCTGACCTGAGATACTGGCCTGAGAAAGGGACCGTCATGGAATTCATCGACTATCCTGACCGCGAAATGCTGATCATCGACCTTGCCAACAAGCTGGCAGGTGAATTGCGCGCGGCGCTGGACCATGAAGAGCGTGTGCTGATGGCGGTGCCCGGTGGCACCACGCCGGGGCCGATCTTTGATGATCTTTGCGCCGCCGATCTGGATTGGAGCCGGGTCGATGTGATGCTCACCGACGAACGCTGGGTGCCCGAGGACAGCGAGCGGTCCAACACCCGCCTGCTGCGCCAACGGCTCTTGGTCGACCGGGCGGCGGCGGCCACCTATGTGCCGCTGTACCTGCCGGCCGAGCAACCCGAAGAGCGTCTGGCCGAGCTGGAAGCCAACCTAACATCGCGCCTGCCAATCCAGGTTTTGCTGCTTGGAATGGGGGCGGATATGCACACCGCTTCGCTGTTTCCCGGCGCTGACCGGCTTGACGATGCGCTTGATCCCAAAGCGCCAGTGTTGATGCCCATGCGCGCCCCCGGTGCGCCAGAGCCGCGCATTACAGTAACGGCTCATGTGCTCGACGACGCGATGTCGAAACACATCGTGATTTTTGGCGACGACAAGCGCGAGGCGCTGGAACGCGCCCGCCAGCTTACGCCCAAGGATGCGCCCGTTGCGGCCGTCCTGTCGCAGGCCCAGGTGCATTGGGCTCCGTAATTTCTCTGCTATTCCAAGGACATTGACCCTATGTGGACCAAGCTGAAAACCCTGGCGAAAGACGTCGAAACCCGCAAGATCACCGACCTGTTCGACACCTCCGGTCGGGCGGCGGATTTCTCGACGCGCTTCGATCAGATGCTGTTCGATTTCTCCAAAACCAATATTGATGAGGCGGCGCTTGCGGCGCTGCTTGAGCTTGCAGAAAGCACCGGCGTCGCCGCCAAACGCGAAGCGATGTTCACCGGCGAAAAGATCAACGAAACCGAAGGCCGTGCCGTGCTACATACCGCGCTGCGCAATCTGGACGGCGATCCGGTGATGGTCGACGGTCAGGACGTGATGCCCGAAGTGCTCGCCACGCTCGACCGCATGGAAGCCTTTGCCAATAAGGTACGCGACGGCAGCTTTACCGGGCAGGGCGGCGCGATCACTGATGTGGTGAACATTGGCATCGGCGGCTCCGATCTGGGTCCGGTGATGGCCTATCATGCGCTGTCGCCTTATGCCGACGGCCCGCGTGTTCATTATGTCTCGAACGTCGACGGCGCCGATATCGCCGACACACTGCGCGGTCTTGATCCGACAACGACGCTGGTGATCGTGGCGTCGAAAACCTTTACCACCATCGAAACGATGACCAACGCCCGCACCGCGCGCGCCTGGATGTCGGAAAAGGTTACCGACCCGGCGGCGCAATTCGCAGCGCTGTCGACCGATCAGGAAAAGACCGGCGCATTTGGCATTGATCCGACGCGGGTGTTTGGCTTTGAGGATTGGGTCGGCGGGCGTTATTCCGTCTGGGGGCCGATTGGCCTGTCGCTGATGCTCGCCATTGGCGGCGATGCCTTCCGCGCCGTCCTGCGCGGCGCGCAATCAATGGACCGGCACTTCCGCAGCGCCGAGTTCGCGGAAAACATGCCGGTGCTGCTGGCTCTGGTCGGCATCTGGCACAATCAGGTGCTGGGCCATGCCACCCGCGCGGTCCTGCCGTATGACAACCGTCTGGTGCGCCTGCCGGCGTATCTTCAGCAGCTTGAGATGGAGAGCAACGGCAAGAGTGTTGCGATGGACGGCTCGGACCTGACGTATAACTCTGGCCCCGTGGTTTGGGGCGAGCCGGGCACCAACGGACAGCACGCGTTTTACCAATTGATCCACCAAGGCACGCGGGTTGTGCCTTGCGAGTTCATGGTCGCCGCTGAGGGCCACGAGCCGGATCTGGCGCATCACCATCAGCTTCTGGTTGCCAACTGCCTTGCGCAGTCCGAGGCGCTGATGCGTGGCCGTTCCCTGGACGAGGCGCGCGAAAAGGTTGCGGGCAAGTTTGAGGGCGATGAGCTGGAACGCCAAGCGCGCCACCGGGTGTTCCCCGGCAACCGCCCCTCAACAACGCTGGTCTACCCCAAGCTGACGCCCGAGGTGTTTGGCCAGATCGTGGCGCTGTATGAGCACCGGGTGTTTGTTGAGGGCGTGATCCTCGACATCAACTCCTACGATCAATGGGGGGTTGAGCTGGGCAAAGAGCTGGCAACGGCGCTGGGGCCGATTGTGGCGGGCGAGGAGAGCGCAGAGGACAAGGACGGATCGACCCGTCAGCTTGTGGACTTTGTGCAAAAGAACCGCGGCTAACCCCGACCTACATACCCTGAACAGGATGGCTCGGCGCTTCGGCACCGGGCCATTTTTTTTTGGCCCATAATTCTGTGCACAAGTTTAGGAAAATCAGCTCTAAAAACGAAAAGTGGGCGGGAATAAATCCCGCCCAAGTTTGTAGAGTCAGTGGTAAGAGAGCCTAGCGTCAAGCGCTAGAGCAGACCTTGCCAACCACCACGGACAAGGGCTGTTTGTCCACCGCCTTGGACCGTGAGAACCAGCAGCGCGAACAAGAAGGCCGTTGCGTGCATGAATTCCCAGATCGCCGCAGGTCCATAGACCGCGTAGGGGGTACCGATATCGAAAAGAATGAGGACTGTGACCACGATCATAGAGAAGAAGGCGATGATGCGCGTACGGATACCGAGCATCAGCCAGATTGCGAAGATGATCATCAGGGCGACCAGTGGCACGGTCATGAAGCGAAATTGCGAGACGTAATCGAAGTTCATCCAAGACGAAGAGAACGGACCTTCGTAAACGCCAAGGGTAGTGAGGGCACACAGCAAGAGAGTGTAACCACAGAATAAGCGTGCTCCGAGCGGGAGGAATACTTCGAACTTCATGACTGCCTCGATTTTTTTTGTTATGCCTTCTGGTTGTATTAGGAATATTTAACGGGGGTTCAATTTTCAACTCATAACCCTAGGGCAAAATGCGATTTTAACGGGGGTCCAGCGCTGGAAGCTTTCTAAGTTTATGAAAACGCGCGATTAAATCGCGTATACGACCTTAGTCGTAGATGGTCGCAAAATAGGCGTTAAATAACTCAGTTTGACTTAATAATCCCAGAAGTTGTAGTAAAATAAGGGGATGCGCGCAATCTCTGGCCTCTCAATCGGAACCGTTCAATTAATACTTAAACTAAGCAGATTTATTTTAATCTCGACGGCCCGTTTGTTATTGATACTGCGAGTCTCAAAATTTAATAAACAGCCAGAATGTGAGCGGGGAATCGCCAAGTTCGCCGCTGCCATCCGCAGAAATGCGCTTGTCGGTGAAAGTGCCTCTGGCCGTCGGCAACGGCGGCGCTAGGTTCCGGTTCATGGAATTAGGAACCAGGAGACACCCTATGAAATTCGCAAAAATCGCCGTGACCGTTGTGACCATGTCCGGCCTTGCGGCCTGTTCGTCGCTCACACCTGAGCAGCGTTCGGTTGCAGGCGTGACCGGTGGCGCGGCTGCCGGCCTGATTGCGGCTTCCGTGCTTGAGGCGGACGACAACTGGCGCCTGATCGCGGCGCTGGCAGGCGCGGCCGCAGGCACCGTTGTGGCGCAAAACTCGGCAACAAACAGCTGCGCCTATGCGCGCGGCGATGGCACCTACTACAAAGCGGCCTGCTAAGGCTGGCCTAGCGCCATCTCAAAGAACAACAGGTGCCCCTCTGCGAGGGGGGGCACCGGCTGATAGGGGCCTCGTGCGCGAAAGCCCATCGACAGATAAAGCCGCTGCGCTGCCGCCAGCGGCTTTGACGTGTCCATCAGGATGCGGTCGAACCCCAGGTCGCGGCACCCCTCAATCAACGACGTCATGATGGCATAGCCCGCGCCAGTGCCGCGCGCCGTCTCATTGACATAGACGCGCTTGATCTCGGCTGTGCCCGGCGCGAGCGTATGCACCATGCCACAGCCCACAGGCACGCCGTCGCGCATCGCCAGTCGCACAAAGCCTTCAGGGGGCCTGTGTGCCGCCTCTAGCCCGTCCATCAGCGCGGCGTATGTGTCTTCTGGGTAAAACAGCGCGATCAACTGCGCGTCATACGGCGACAGCGCCATAAGAAAGCTGCGATACTCCCAACAAAGCTGTCGCACCGCTTCAAGCTCGGCTGCGGTGTGGGGGGCGATGATCTTTAGGTCCGGCATGAAAAAGGGCCTCTCCGAATGTCGGAGAGACCCTAATGCGTTTTGTCAGATCGCAACAAGTGCGATCCCAAGCTGTGCTTACTTCAGGATCGAGCGACCGGCGTATTCCGCCGTTTCGCCCAGGATCTCTTCGATACGGATCAGCTGGTTGTATTTCGCCAACCGGTCAGAGCGCGCCAGCGAGCCGGTTTTGATCTGGCCGCAGTTGGTGGCAACCGCGAGATCGGCAATCGTGGCATCCTCGGTTTCGCCCGAACGGTGCGACATCACATTGGTATAACGCGCGCGATGCGCCATATCGACGGCCTTCAGCGTTTCGGTCAGCGTGCCGATCTGGTTGACCTTCACCAGCATCGAATTCGCAACGCCGCGTTTGATGCCATCGGCCAGACGCACAGGGTTGGTCACAAACAGATCGTCGCCCACCAGTTGGATCTTGTCGCCGAGCTTGTCGGTCAGGATCTTCCAGCCGTCCCAATCGTCCTCGCTCATGCCGTCTTCGATCGAGATGATCGGATAGTCGTCACACAGCGCGGCAAGGTAGTCGGCGTTTTCTTCGGATGTCAGCGATTTGCCTTCGCCTTTCATCTCGTATTTGCCGTTCTTGTAATACTCGGTCGCGGCGCAATCCATCGCGAGGTAAATATCCTCGCCCGGTTTGTAGCCGGCTTTCTCAATCGACTTGAGAATGAAGTCGAGCGCATCGCGGGTCGAGCCCAGCTCAGGCGCAAAGCCGCCTTCATCGCCCAGACCGGTCGACATGCCTGCCGCCGAAAGCTCTTTCTTCAGGGTGTGGAACACTTCAGAGCCCATGCGCACGGCTTCGCGGATGTTGTCCGCAGCGACCGGCATGATCATGAATTCCTGGATGTCGATCGGGTTGTCGGCATGTTCGCCGCCATTGATGATGTTCATCATCGGCACCGGAATGACGCGCGCCGAGGTGCCGCCAACGTAGCGGAACAGCGGTTGAGCGGTGTAATCGGCGGCGGCCTTGGCCACGGCGAGCGACACACCAAGGATGGCGTTGGCACCAAGGCGGGCCTTGTTGTCGGTGCCGTCAAGCGCGCACATCGCGAGGTCAACCGAGACTTGCTCGGTCGCGTCCATGCCAACGATTTCGTCGGCAATCTCGCCGTTCACGGCGGCAACCGCATCAAGCACGCCTTTGCCCATGTAACGGGCCTTGTCGCCGTCACGTTTTTCCACGGCTTCATACGCGCCGGTCGAGGCCCCCGAAGGCACAGCTGCGCGGCCAATGGTGCTGTCTTCCAGGGTGACGTCCACTTCAACCGTGGGGTTGCCGCGGCTGTCGAGAATTTCTCGTGCAAAAATGTCGATGATAGTGCTCATGGGCTTGTCCCTCATGACAATGAATTTGCTGTCTTGATAGCAGAGGGCAGGGCGCTTGGGAACAGGGGTCGTTAGCGCTAACCGTCGCATGAAAGCGGTTAGATTGCATTGGTTTGAAGGGGGCGCGGTGGCAATTGCGGGTGTGGCGCGTGTCACGGCGGCAATCGCACGAGAGAATGGCAGGGCGATTCTCCCGTGGGTGGTGGTGTCTAGGGGGCGGGCAGGGGCGCTTGGCGCGACAATTGCCGCTCGCGGAAAAAGCTGTAGAGCCCGGAGGCAAGGATGATGGCCGCGCCGATCAATGTCAGCATATCGGGCCGGTCGCCAAGCACCAGAACCCCGAGGCTCATGGTAAACACCAACCGGCTGTAGCGAAACGGCGAGATCACAGCCGCCGGGGCCATCCGCATCGCTGCGGTCACAAGGTAATAGCCGCCCGTCGTCACCAAGACCGCCACCGCGACATAGATAAAGCCCGCGCCAACCGGCCCCTTAGCCGGCCCCATGGCAAGCATCAGCACCAGTCCCGCCGGAATGGTCGAGGCAAATCCCCAGGTCGACAGCGCCAGCGAATCCACCGCATCGGGCACCCGCCGGGTCAAAAGATCGCGTCCGGCCAACCCGCAGGCCCCAAGCACCACCAAAAGCGCCGCCGGCTCGAACCCGTCAAATCCGGGGCGCAGCACCAGCAACATGCCCAGCAACCCGGCGAAAATCGCGCTCCAGCGCCGCCAGCCGACAACCTCGCCCAGGAACAGCGCCGCCCCCAGCGTGACCAAAAGCGGCGTGGTCTGCATAATGGCCGCGACCATCGGCAGCGGGGTCCAGGCGATGCCAGTCACCATGCCCAAGGCGGCAAGGATTTCGCAGCCGTTGCGGCTCATCACCGTGCGGTTCCAGAATATCGGCGACACCAATGCCACCCGGCGCAGCCATGCGATCAGCACAAACAGCAGCGTGCCGCCGGAGCTGAGGAAAAACATGACCTGACCCGGCATCAGGCTTTTTGCCGAAAGCTTGATGAACAAATCGCTGAGTGCCAAACAGGCCATCGACGCCGTCATGAAAAGGATCGCGCGCAAGACCTGCATGAGGGGATGTCCGTCGAATTGGGGCTTTGCCCCTGCCTATCGCGCCCGGCAGGGGCTGCCAAGGGGCGGGCGGATCACTCCGCTGCGGTGTCGATCACATCGAAATCATGCGTCAGCGTGGCACTCGCCGCCAAAACCGCCGAGGCAGAGCAGTATTTCTCGACCGAGAGGGCGATGGCGCGCTCGACCCGCGCCGGGTCAATGCCGCGCCCGGTGACGATGAAATGCATGTGCACGCGGGTGAAAACCTTGGGGTCGGTCTCGGCCCGGTCGGCGTCAAGCTCGACCACGACATCGGTGATGTTTTGGCGGCCCTTTTCCAGGATCGACACCACATCCCAGGCCGAACAGCCGCCGGTGCCAATCAGCACAAGCTCCATCGGGCTGGGGCCGGGTTTCAGCCCGTCGCCGTCATGCGCGGTGCCAAAGGCGACGGTGTGGCCGGTGTCGCTCGCGCCAACAAAGGTGCGTTTTCCGGCCCATTTAACCTGAGTTTTCATGCTGTCTCTCCGAATATGTTTGCGCGCTTATACCAAGGGCGCAGGCGGAAGAAATGGCCGACTGCGCCGCGACCAAAGCGATCACTTCTTGATCGGCACGCCGTACAGCTCCATCCGGTGCCCCTTGAGGCGATAGCCTAGCTTTTCGGCAATCTTTTCCTGTAGCGCCTCGATCTCGGGGTCGACGAATTCGATCACCTCGCCAGAGTTCATATCGATCAGGTGGTCGTGGTGTTCGCGCTCGGCATCTTCATAGCGCGCGCGCCCGTCGCCAAACTCCAGCTTGTCGAGAATGCCGGCCTCTTCGAACAGTTTCACCGTCCGGTACACCGTCGCAATCGAGATCGCCGCATCCTGTGCCGAGGCCCGCGCATAGAGTTCTTCCACATCCGGATGGTCGTCGCTCATTTCGAGCACCGCAGCAATCACCCGGCGCTGGCCGGTCATCCGAAGGCCCTTGGCCTCGCAACGTTCCAGAATGGTCTGCATGGTCTCGTCCGGTTTGCGTCTCGCGGAGCGAGGTCTAGGCGATTTGCAGCGATTGGAAAAGACCCCAAGGCCGGGTTTATCGCCTTGCCTTGGGCCGCATTGGGCCAAACAGCGCTGGCCTTTGGGCCGTGCGGGGCTGGGCGCACCGGGCTTGGCAAGTATTGGACAAAAATGTCTAGACGGAATCGCACCCCCGTCCTACCGTCATGAAAAGCGGGAGGCAGGCCATGAAATCTCAGTATCGCGTGGTGGTGATCGGCGGTGGCGTGGTTGGGGCCTCGGTGCTGTATCATCTGGCCCGCTATGGCTGGACTGACGTCTGCCTGATCGAGCGTGACGTGCTGACCGCCGGATCAAGCTGGCACGCGGCGGGCGGTTTTCATGCGCTGAACGCGGATCCCAATATCGCCCAGTTGCAGGGCTATACCATTGATCTGTTGTCCGAGGTCGAGGCAGAAAGCGGCCAGTCCATCGGCATGCATATGACCGGCGGCATGCACCTTGCAGGCACGCCCGACCGGTGGGAATGGTTGCAGGCCAATTACCGCACCTTCCAATCCATCGGCATTGACGACGTGCACCTTATCACACCCGAGGAGGCCGGGCGGCTTTCGCCCGTGCTTGATACGGATGGCATCCTTGGCGGCATGTGGGCCGAACGCGAGGGCTATGTCGACACCACCGGCACCGTGCAAGCCTATGCCATCGCTGCGAAAAAACGCGGGGCCGAGGTGATCGAGCACAACCGCGTGCTAGAGTTGCACCAGACCGGCGAAGGCTGGCAGGTGGTCACTGAACAGGGCACAGTGACCTGCGAACATGTGGTGAATGCGGGCGGGCTTTGGGCCAAACAGGTCGGGCGGATGGCGGGGATCGAACTGCCGGTCTCGCCGCTGGCGCATCACTATCTGATCACCGAACCGATCCCCGAGATTGCCGCCTTAACGACCGAGTTGCCGATGGTCGTCGATCTCGAAGGCTTCACCTATTCGCGGCAAGATCAGCAGGGGATGCTGGTGGGGATTTACGAGCTGAACCCCAAGCATTGGATGATGGACGGCGCGCCGTGGACCTATGGCATCGAGCTGTTGCAAGAGGAGCCCGACCGGATCGAGCATGAACTCAGCCATGTGTTCCACCGCTTTCCAGTTTTGCAGACGGCGGGCGTTAAAAATTGGGTGCATGGCGCGTTTACCTTTTCGCCCGACGGCAATCCGCTGGTCGGCCCGGTGCGCGGCAAGCGCGGCTATTGGTGTGCCTGCGCGGTGATGGCGGGCTTTCTCCAGGGCGGCGGCGTTGGGAAATCGCTGGCCGAATGGATGATCCACGGCGAGCCGGAGGCGGATGTGTTTGGCATGGATGTCGCCCGCTACGGCGACTATGCGCATAATAAGGACTACATCCGCCAGACCACGGGCCAGTTCTATTCCCGCCGCTTCGTGATGACCTATCCCAACGAACAATTGCCCGCCGGGCGGCCGCTGAAAATGGCCCCGGCGCATGATGCGATGACGGCGGCAGGCGCGCGCTGGGGGGTCAGCTACGGCCTTGAAGTGCCGCTTTATTTCGCGCCCTCCGGGTTCGCGGAGGCCCCAACGCTGCGCCGCTCCAATGCCTTTGATCTGGTGGCGGCCGAGGCGGGCGCGGTGCGCACTGCGGTGGGCCTTCTCGACATCTCCGGCTTTTCCCGGTTCGAGGTGACGGGGGCCGGGGCCGAGGCTTGGCTCAACCACGTCATGGCCGGCAAACTGCCGGCGCCGGGCCGCGCGCGGCTGGCTTTGATGCTGTCGCACACGGGCCGGATGAAAGGCGATCTGACGCTGTTCAATTGGGGCGACGGGACGTGGTGGATCATGGGCAGCTATTACCTGCGCGAATGGCACCTGCGCTGGTTTGCCGATCACCCCGCGCCGGGCGTGCATGTGGCCGATATCTCTGACACCATCACCGGGTTTAGCCTGTCTGGTCCGAATGCGCGCAAGGTGTTGGAAACGCTCACAGATGGTCCGATTGGCGCGCTGTCCTTCATGGGGTGCGGCGACTTTGACATCGGGTTGATCCGCGCGCGCGTTGGGCGGCTTTCGGTCACCGGAGAGTTGGGCTTTGAGATCAACTGCCACGCGGCCGATCACATCGCATTGCGCCGGTCCTTGCTGGCCGCCGGGGCTGATCTTGGCCTGCGCGACGTCGGATTTGAGGCGCTCAACAGCCTGCGGTTGGAGAAAAGCTTTGGCGTCTGGTCGCGCGAATTCACCCAGATTTACACCCCCGGCCAGACGGGCATGGACCGCTGGATCGACTGGGACAAGCCCGATTTCATCGGACGGGACGCGGCCTTGGCCGAACGCGACGGCCAAGGCCCGGCCCGGGTGATTGCGACAGTGGCGGTGGCGGCCGATGACGCCGACACCAGCGGATACGAACCGATCTGGCAGGGCGACAGGCTTGTGGGCTACGTCACCTCGGGCGGCTATGGTCACACGCTTGGGCAGTCGCTGGCCATGGTGATGCTCGACCGCGAAGCGGCGCAGGACGGCACCGAACTGACGGTGCATGTGGTGGGCAAATCGCGCGGCGCGCGGGTGATCGCGCCGTCGCCGTATGATCCGCAGGGCAAGGCGATGCGGGCATGATCGACGACCCAAAACCGCGCCGCCGCAAGCGCGCCCCCCGGGGCCCCGAGGCCCAGCAACGCGCGGTGAACTACACCGAATTGCGCAGCCCGTTTCCGGTGATGAACGCCTTCACCGACGACCGGATCGAAGCGATCCACGAGGCCGCGCTTGGCCTGCTTGAGACCGCTGGCATCAAGGTGCTGCTGCCCGAGGCGCGCCAGATCCTGAAGGCCGCCGGGGCGCGGGTGGATGACAGCACCCAGATGGTGCAGATCGGGCGCGAGATCGTGGCCGCGGCGCTTGCCACCGCGCCGCGCCGGGTGGTGATAAAAGGCGGTGCCCCGGCGCGCGACGTGACTTTGGAACTCGGGCGGCTGGTGTTTCAACCCGGCGGCGGCACGCCCCACGCCACCGACCTTGTGCGCGGACGGCGCCCGGGGCAGGGGCGCGACTACCGCGAGGCGGTGCAGCTGACCCATCATTTCGACGCGCTGCAGATGGTTTCGGCGCTGCTCGAACCGCAGGACATCGCCCCGGCCTTGCGGCATTATTTCATGATCGAGGCGCAGTTGACGCTGATGGACAAATCGCCCTTTGTCTATGGTCGCGGCACGCCGCAGGTGCACGACAGCTTTGAAATGATCCGCGATTTCAGGGGGCTGGACGATGCGGGCTTTCTGGCCGATCCTTGGGCGTATACGGTGATCAACACCAATTCCCCGCGTCAGATCGACATTCCGATGGCGCAAGGGCTGATCGATTTTGCCCGCCACGGACAGATGGTGATCGTCACGCCCTTCACCCTGATGGGCGCGATGGCACCGATCACCGTTGCGGGCGCGATGACCCTTTCTCATGCCGAGGCGATGGCCGCGATCACGCTCAACCAATTGGCAAAACCCGGCGCGCCTGTGCTTTATGGCACCTTCACCTCGAACGTCGACATGAAGTCGGGCGCGCCCGCCTTCGGCACGCCGGAGCATTTCACCGCCTCGCTTGTGGCCGGGCAATTGGCGCGCCGGCTTGGCCTGCCGTGGCGCAGCGCCAGCGGGGCGGCAGGGGCCTGCGCCGATGCGCAAGCGGCCAATGAAACCCAGTTTGGCATGTGGGGCTGTCTGTTGTCGGGCGCGACCGTGGTGATCCACGCGGCGGGGTGGCTCGAGGGCGGGCTGACGCTGGGCTATGAAAAGCTGGTCACCGATATGGAGGTGCTGCAGATGGTGGCCGAGCTTTGCACGCCGACCTCGGCCGACCCGGCGGAACTGGCGCTAGAGGCGTTGGCCGAGGTCCAGCCGGGCGGGCATTTCTTTGGTTGCGATCACACGATGGAACGCTACCAGACGCAATTTTATCAGCCCTTGGTGGCCGATTGGTCGAACTTTGGCCGCTGGGAAGAGACCGGCAGCCAATCCGCCACCGAACGCGCCACCGGCATCTGGCAGGATATCCTCAAAGCCGACAAACGCCCCGAAACTGATCCCGTGCGCGTCACCGCTCTGCATGACTTTATCGCCAGACGCAGCGCCGAAGGCGGCGCACCGCCGGAGAGCTGAGCATGGCAAATCGCCCGGTTTTGCACCGCGACGATCCCGACAAAGCGCCGCTTGTTGGCCATGTCAAAGTCACTCGCGAGGATTGGCTTAACGTCGCGCGCGATATCCTTGTTACCGACGGCGTGGCCGAGGTTAAGGTGCTGGCAATCGGCACCCGGCTCGGGGTGTCGCGCTCTAGTTTTTATTGGTATTTCAAGAGCCGCAAGGATCTTTTGTCGCAACTGTTGGACGATTGGGAGGCGCGCAACACTGCCCAGATCGAGGCCCATTGCGCCCAAGACGCGGCGACGATCACCGGCGCTGTCTGCAATTTCTTTCGCTGTTTTCTTGACCCTGCGCGCTTTGATCAGGGGCTGGATTTCGCCGTCCGCGAATGGTCTCGCCGCGATGGACGGGTACGCCGTCGGATCGATCTGGCCGATGCGGCGCGGATCAAGGCGGTGACGGCGATGTTCGCGCGGCACGGATTTGGTGCCTACGACGCCGATGTGCGCGCCCGCATCCTTTATTTCATGCAGCTCGGCTATCACGCGCTCGATCAGACCGAGCCGATGGGGGACCGGATGGAGCGGACACGGGGCTATCTTTTGGGCTTTACCGGGCAGGCCCCTGCGCCGGACGAGTTGCAGGACTTTCTGGATTTTGCCGCCCGGCAGGGCTGATTTCAAAGGTCGCGGGTTCGGTCAGAACAGCCCGGCATCCCGCGCCACGATGGCAGCTTGGGTGCGATTGCCCACATCCAGCTTGCGATAAAGCGTTTTCATATGCAGCTTGATCGTCGGTTCCGTCAGGTCCAGATCGCGGGCGATTTCCTTGTTGGATTTGCCCTGCGATAGCCCCTCAAGCACCTGCAATTCCCGCTGCGTCAGCTTGCGGGCAAGCGGATGATCGGCGCCAGTCGGGTCTGCGGTGAAAAACTCAGTGGGGGCATATTGCTCGCCCATCGCCATAAATTTTATCGCACTGACCAAGGACTTAGCCGCCAGCGTCTTGGGCACGAAACCGGCCACACCCATCTCCAACGCGCGCTCGGCCACCTCGCGCGGGGCCTCGCCCGACATCAGGGCCACGCGCTGGCCACCGTTCATCCGGATCGCACTGGCCAAGGTTTCCAAGCCCTTCATGCCCGGCATCATCAAATCCAGCAGCACCAGATCATAATGCGGCTGGCTTTCAATCTTTTCGCGCGCCTCATGATAGCTCGCCGCCCCGTCAATCTCGATATTAGGGTCCGCACTCAGAAAAGCGATCAACGTATCGCGCAGCAGGTCGTGATCATCCGCAATCAGTATCCGCACGTCCAGTCTCCACCCCTGAGGGGGCATATTTAGCGCCTCATACCTCTGTTTCGCAAGTTTTCATTAACGAAAGATTGACGATCTATAGGTTAGTTTGGCCGGTATGAAGACACACGCCCCTCATACCGCCAGTCCGCCATCGCTAGAGTTGGTTGAGCAGCGCGCGCGTGGGCCAGGCATCCGCCGGCATGCCAAGCTTTTTCTGTGCCTCTTGTACCGCATTTCGGGTGCCGGCACCAAGGATGCCGTCAATCTCGCCCACGTCATAGCCCTGCGCCTGCAATTTGCGCTGCAATTGCTTCATATCTTCGCCCTCAAGCCCCGGTTCGGGGTTGCCCGCGTCGAACGTCGTCGCCCCCTCAAGCCGGTTGGCGAAATAGGCTGCGGTCATGACGTAGACAAAGCTTTTGTTCCACTCGAAGTAGACGTTGAAATTGGGATAAGCGAGGAATGCCGGGCCTTTACGCCCCTGCGGCAAGACCAGTGCCGCCGGCAGATCGGCGGCGCGACCTTCGCGCACCCTCACGCCCATCGACTCCCATTCCGAGGCGGGGCGCGGCTGGTCAAGTCCAGTCAACGACCAGTCCAGATCGGCGGGCACAACAACTTCTTGCAGCCAAGGCTCGCCCGCGCGCCACCCAAGATCGCGCAGCATATTGGCACCCGACAACAGCGCATCAGGGGCCGAAGTTTTAAGGCTCACCTTGCCGTCGCCATCGCCATCGATGCCGTTGGTCAGAATGTCCTCGGGCAGCATCTGTACCATGCCAATTTCGCCCGCCCAAGCACCGGTGGTGGTGCGGGGGTCAAAGTTGCCGCTCTCATAAAGCTCCAGCGCGGCGAAGATTTGCGGGCGGAACAATTCCGGGCGGCGGCAATCATGCGCCAGCGTCACCAGCGCATTGAGCGTGTTGAAATCGCCCTGGATCTGGCCGTAATCGGTCTCAAACGCCCAGAATGCCAAAAGCACGCCTTTGGAGACGCCGAAGTCCCGCTCCATCCGATCAAAGATGCTGGCATAGCGTTTGGCATTGGCGCGGCCATTGTCGATCCGGTTCTGGCTGATCAGCCGACGGGCGAAATCCACAAAGGGAATCTGGAACACGCCTTGGCGCCCATCGGCCCGCAGCACCGAGGGATCGTGGCGCACCGACCTCAGAAAGGCATCGACGCTGGCACCGTCATGGCCTTTGCTGACAGCTTCGGACTTCACACCCGACAAAAAGTCGCTAAAGGACCCGCCGCAAGTGGTTTGCGCAATGGCCGGAGAGGCCAATGCGACAACAAAAGCCAGAACAGAAGCACTGCGATAGACGTTCATGAAAAACCCTCGGAAATGATACGTGTTGAGGGCAACCTAGCACCCCGATGCCAGTTAACAAGATGGAATGAAAAGCGGTACCTTCACAGCTTTGAGGGCGCGGAGGCGCGAAAAGTACGCCGTATTAATAATATTTTAAGGTTTCTGCCCAACTCTAAAAGAAGGAAGGCGCAGTGGCGCGAATCGGTTTTGCCGGTCGTCGTTGGGGTCGGAATTACGTATGCATGTGCATGTACTTATCGTCGAATCCAATCCTGCGCTGGGCCTGATCTGGGCGCGCCATCTTGAGCGCTTTGATTTGCGTGTTGTGCTGGTTGGCTCTGGGGGCGAAGCGATTCAGGCGCTAACGGACACAAAGTTCGACGCTATCGTTCTTGATCTCGAACTGGCCGAAGGGTCGGCCTTCGCCGTATCGGACTATGCCTGTTATCGTCAGCCCAACACGCGGGTTATCTTTGTCACCAACGCCAGCTTCTTTTCCGATGGGTCAATTTTTCAAAATTGCTGCAACGCCGCCGGTTTCCTCGCCTGCTCAACGCCGCCAGCGGATCTGGCGGCGCTGGTTGAACATCATGCAGTCAGCGGATCGTCCGAGCCTCGACCGTGAGGCGCGTCGAAATCAGGGGAGGGACCAATCGGGACAATCCGGTGTGGATTGATAGTGTCGTGGCTATAGTAATAGTGTCGGCGGATATGGGCTAGGTTCACCGTTTCTTTCACGCCCGGCCATTGATGAAGCGCGCGGGTATAGGCCCATAAATTGGGGTAATCGACGATACGCGCGCGGTTGCATTTGAAATGCCCGTGGTAAACCTCGTCGAAACGCACGAGCGTGGTGAACAGCCGCCAATCCGCTTCTGTAACCGTGTCTCCCATCAGATAGCGCCGGTTTGACAGTCGATCCTCAAGCCAGTCGAGCGTGTCGAACAACGGGCCGACAGCAGCGTCGTAGGCCTTTTGCGTCGTAGCAAAACCGGCTTTGTAAACGCCATTGTTCACAGTGTCATAGATCCGGGCATTGACCTTTTCGATCTCGTCTCGGCGGTCATTGGGCCAGAAATCATCGGTATTTCCGGTCAGCCCGTCGAAGGCCGAATTAAGCATCCGAATGATTTCAGCACTCTCATTGCTGACAATGGTTTTCTGCACTTTGTCCCATAGAACGGGCACCGTCACCCGGCCCGACATTTGCGGATCAGCCTTGAGATAGAGATCGCGCAGAAACGGCAAGCCGTAAAGCCGATCGCCAGTCGCACCATCGGTGTCGCTGTCAAAGCTCCATCCGTCGTCCAACATATCTGGGTGGACCACCGAAACGCTTATGTGCGATTGAAGATCCTTGATCGCGCGAAAGATGAGCGTGCGGTGCGCCCAAGGGCAGGCGAGACTAACGTAGAGGTGATAGCGCCCGCTTTCGGCCGGAAAACCGCCCTTGCCGCTCGGGCCGGCGCTGCCGTCTGGCGTGATCCAGTTCCGAAATTCTGCAGTGCTGCGTTCAAACGCGCCGCCCGAGGATTTGGTGTCGTACCACTTGTCGTGCCATTCACCGTCGATGAGCAATCCCATGCAATGTCTCCTTGTTTTGAAAATATCACATAGCCGGAACTGGCATCTGGAAAACCCGGATCAGCGCGCATGCTCTGCGCATCAGTGAACAGGATGAGCTTGCACCTCCTTTGAAGGGGAGGTGCAAGCTATTGGTATTAAGGTATTTATTGGTGATACGCAGCTATTGAAGATCCGAAAACGCCGACTGCATCCGTTCGACGGCTTCCACGATCCGAGCGCGCGGCGTGGCGAAATTGAACCGCAAGAAGGTCTCGCCTCCCTTGCCGAAAGTCGGCCCGTGGCTGACGGCAATGCGTGCGTGACGCTCGACCCGGCGCAAAAGCTCTTCGTGGGTCATGCCGGTTCCGGCAAAATCCACCCAAGCCAGATAGGTCGATTCCAGCGGCATAGAGGCGACGCCGGGCAGGGCGTTTAACCCTTCGTCAAGGATTTTGCGGTTACCATCAAGATAGGTGACCAGGTCATCAACCCATTTGGCACCTTCGGGGCTATACGCGGCCTCGATCATCCGCATACCAAAGGCGTTTGCCGAAATGCCCAATCCGCGCAGGCGGTTGGCGTACCGTTTGCGCAGGTCGTCATCGGGAATGATGGCGTGCCCAATCAAGTGGCCTGCAATGTTGAATGTCTTGGTTGTGGCCCCGAGTACGATCAACCGGTCACGAATGCCGGGATTGGCAAGGTCCATTGTAAGAAAGGAGGTTCCGGGAAACACCAGATCATGATGAATTTCATCCGACACCAGAATAAGATCGTGCCGCTGGCAGAAATCACCGATGGTGCAGAGTTCTTGACGGGTCCAGACCCGCCCACCCGGATTGTGCGGCGATGACAGGAGCAACACTTTCTCCTTGCCGGTCATCTGTGCGTCCCAGGTTTCGATATCGAGTTCGTAGCGGCCATCCCGGTCGACCAATGCGCATTCCACGGTATGGCGGCCCGAGGCGCTGATCACCCGGCCAAAGGCGTGATAAACTGGTGAAAGCAGCACAACCCCGTCGCCGGGGGCGGTGAACGTATCCAACACCACCGCCACGCCGTTGACGACACCGGGGGTGTAATGGATCCAGCTTTCGTCGATCTCCCAGCCATGGCGTTCGCGCATCCACCAGACAACGGCGGCATTGGTGGCCGAGGGGTCGCCGAAATAGCCATAGACGCCGTGCGATACCATCTGTTCCAGCGCGTTCTGCACCACCGCGGGCGGACGGAAATCCATATCCGCCACCCACATCGGGATGCCGTTGTCGGGGGACACGCCGTAGTGGCCCTCCATCGCGTCCCATTTGGAACTGTGGGTGCCTCTGCGGTCGATGATCTCGTCGAAGTCGTGTGTCATATGGCAAGCTCCTGTCAGCCTGCCGCGACGCTACCGAATTGGCAAGCAGATGCAAGACCGTCTCGACAGTGGCTAAGCCTTAGTTCTGGCGCAGGAATTCCATCACAGCGGGGCGCACGGTCTCGGCTCCGTTCTTGCGTTCCTGGTCGATCACGTTGCGCAGGTCATCAAGGTTGGTACGCCGCAGGAGGTGCTTGACCGGCCCGACAGAGGCAGGGCGCATCGACAGCGTGCGCAAACCCATTGCGGCCATGCAAACCGCTTCGATCGGGCGGCCGGCATCCTCGCCGCAAAAGCTGACGGGGGTGTTGGTGCTGTCGCACCGCGCGATGATCATCTCGAGGAAGCTCAGGAAGGAGGTGTTGAGCGTGTCATACCGTCGGCGCACCCGCTCGTTTTCACGGTCGGCGGCAAAGAAAAACTGTTTGAGGTCGTTGCCGCCAATCGACAAAAACTGGACCTCTTCGAAAAACGCCATCGGCGCAAAAGCCAGCGACGGCGTTTCCAGCATCGCGCCGACTTCGAGCTTTGATGGCAGCTTGTGGCCGAGAATTGTTTCGCGTTCCAACGCCTTATCCATTTCGGCGCAGGCTTTTTGGTACTCGCTATACTGTGCAATAAAGGGGAACATCACCGAAAGTGGCCGCCCGTTGGCCGCACGCAACAGCGCCTGAAGCTGCATCCGCATCACGCCCGGACGGTCAAGCGCCACCCGGATCGCGCGCCAGCCCAGCGCCGGGTTCGGCTCGTCGGTGGCCTTCATGTAAGGCAGCACCTTGTCCGACCCAATGTCGAGCGTGCGGAACACCACGCGTTTGCCATGGGCGGCATCAAGAACGCCGGAATAGAGATTGGCCAGCTCGGTCCGGCGCGGCATCTGATTGCGGATCAGGAACTGCAATTCGGTCCGAAATAGACCCACGCCTTCGGCCCCCGACCCTTCGAGCGAGGGCAGATCGGCCATCAGACCGGCGTTCATTTGCAGGGTGATGACCTTGCCGCAGGTGGACTTGGCCGGTTTGTCACGGATCGAAACGTAACGTTCCTGCGCCTTGGAAATCATCGCGATCTTGTCGCGGAAGGCGGCAACGACGGTATCGTCGGGGCGCAGATGCACCACGCCCTGATCGCCATCCACCATGATATGGTTGCCGTTAAGCGCCTCGGTGGTGATGCGATTGGCCTGGATCACCAGCGGGATGGCCAGCGCGCGCGCGACGATGGCGGCATGGCTGCCGACAGAGCCCTCTTCGAGCACGATGCCCTTGAGTTTGCGACCATATTCCAGCAATTCTCCCGGACCGATGTTGCGTGCCACGAGGATCGGATCATCGGGCATTTCGGCCCCGGTCAGGCTGCCTTGGCCGGTCAGAATACGCAGCAGCCGGTTCGACAGATCGTCAAGATCGTGCAGCCGTTCGCGCAGATAGGCGTCGGGCACTTGGCCAAGCCGGGTGCGGGCGGCGGATTGCTCTTTTTCCACCGCGGCCTCGGCGGACAGCCCGCGCGCGAGGTCTTCTTCCATCCGCCGCATCCAGCTTCTGGAATTGGCGAACATGCGATAGGCCTGCAAAACCTCAAGCTGGTCGGCATCGCCGCCCGCCGCGCCGGCCAGCAGTTGATCGACCCCGACGCGCAGTTCATCCACCGCTTCTTTCAGGCGCTCAAGCTCGCGGTGGGGATCGTCGGCAATCGGGTTCGTCACCACAACACGCGGTTCGTGCAGCCAGACATGGCCCTCGGTCGCGCCTTCCTGACCGGTGATTCCCCGCAGCAGATAGGGCTGGGTGTGGCGGGCCGACATCGCGGCGCCTTCGCCGACAAATGCGCCCAGCTCGGTCATCTCGGCCAAGACCATCGCCACGACTTCGAGCGCATAGACCTCATCAGCCGAGAATTGTCGGGCCACTTTGGACTGGACAACCAGCACGCCCAGCATCTCGCCCAAGCGCTGGATCGGGACGCCGAGGAAGGAGGAATAAATCTCTTCGCCGGTCTCCGCCATATAGCGAAATCCCGGTGCTTGCGGGGCATTTGCGCTGTTGATGATGGCGCCAGAGCGGGCGACGCGGCCCACAAGCCCCTCGCCAATGCGCATCCGGGTCTGGTGAACGGCTTCGGCCTTGAGCCCTTCGGTGGCACAAAGTTCGAGCGTGTCCTGATCACGGAACAGGTAGATCGAGCAAACCTCGGTCTTCATCGAATCCGCTGTCAGATGCACGATCTTGTCGAGCCGTTCCTGACCGGCGGATTCCTCAGCCATGAGGTCGCGCAAGCGTCTGAGAAGCTTGCGGCTTTCGCTTTCCGTGCCTTCAGCCATGTGTCGAAATTCCCCTGTTCAACCCGTCATACAATATCCGGGCCGCATTGCCCAGAACGTCGCGCGGGCCAAACGCCAATGGCACCGCAGCGGCACGGCATGTCGCTGCAAGCGCCATAGACCTTTGGTGTGACGGAGGCGTGAAACAGGCGATCTGCCGCAAATCCATGCGGCAGGCAGGCACCCGAAACGACGGCAAAAGCCGCTGTGTGCATGACGATCTCCCTGTTTCGAACCCGACGTGCCCGGGCCCGAAACCGGGCAGGGGTGTCAGGCGGTTTTGTCCAACTCGAAGGCATCATGCAGGGCCTGCACGGCAAGTTCCATATACTTTCGGTCGATCAGAACGGATATTTTTATCTCAGAGGTTGTAATGACCTTGATGTTAATCCCCTCATCCGAGAGCACCTTGAACATCTTTGCGGCCACACCCGCGTGGCTGCGCATGCCGATCCCGACGACCGAGATCTTGGCCACGCCCTCATCGGCAACGATGTCGTGGAAATTGATATCGCCGCTCTTTTGGGCGTCGACCATCGCCTTTTCCGCGCGCCGCACCTGGTCGACGGGGCAGGAAAAGGTCATATCCGTGCGGCCTTCTTCGGCGATGTTCTGCACGATCATGTCGACATTGACGCCCGCGTCGGACAGCGGGCCAAAGATCGCGGCGGCGATGCCGGGGCGATCCGCGACCGAGATCAGCGTCATCTTGGCTTCGTCACGGGAATAGGCCACGCCAGATACGACATTGAGTTCCATGATTTCTTCCTCATCGCAGACGAGCGTTCCGGCCTCGTCCGATTGTTCCTCGAAAGAGCTGAGCACCCGCAGCTTTACGTTATAACGCATCGCCAGTTCGACCGACCGGGTTTGCAGAACCTTGGCCCCGAGCGAGGCCAGTTCGAGCATTTCCTCAAAGGCGATCTTGTCGAGCTTGCGCGCCTTGGAGCAGATCCGCGGATCGGTGGTATAGACGCCATCGACGTCGGTGTAGATGTCGCAACGCTCGGCCTCAAAGGCGGCGGCAAAGGCAACGGCGGTGGTGTCACTGCCGCCCCGACCCAGCGTGGTGACGCGGCCATCGGGGCCAATGCCCTGAAAGCCCGCGACCACGGCAACCTGCATGCCTTCGCCGAATTTGGCGTTGATATTGTCGGTCGGAATCTCGGTGATCCGGGCGGCGGCATGGGCGTTGGTGGTCTTGAGCGGCACTTGCCAGCCTTGCCAGCTGCGCGCGGGCACGTCCATTTCCTGCAGTGTCAGCGCCATTAACCCGGCCGTAACGTTTTCACCCGAAGATACGATGGCGTCGTATTCGCGGGCATCAAACAAGGGAGAGGTTTCGTTGACATAGCCGACCAACTTATTGGTCTCGCCAGACATGGCAGAGACGATGACGATGACGTCATAGCCTTTGGCCACTTCCACGCCCACACGTTTGGCGGCGCGGCGGATACGGTCGAGCGTGGCGACAGAGGTGCCGCCGAATTTCATAACCAGTAGGGGCATGGGTGTTTCCTGCCAGAATTCGTCCGGCGCGGTTTACGCAGATGCAAGCGAAAGGGCAAGACACTGCTTGATTGCCCGGCACATGTCGCGCCGGGCAAGGGTAAAAGGGGATCAGGCGTACAGCGGCTGAACGCCCATCTGCATGTGCAGCATGTTCACGGTCTGCTGGTCGAGCCCAAGCTCGGCGGCAAGCTGATCGAGGTATTGCGCCTCGGCCTGGGTATCGACGCGGATCGACATCAGCGACATTGAATAGACCTGCATCTTTTGCGCATCCGGCGTGTCGCGGGCCAAGGCAGCGGGGTCAAGCTTGGCCGAAAGCTGTTTCTTGACGTAGGCGATGCTGTCGGCATCGGCATCTTCGCCCATGGTTTCGAGGATCTTGGCCTTTTCCTCGGCGTCAATGCCGCCATCGGATTTGGCCGCCTGAATCATCGCGCGCAGCATCAGCCCGGCGGCCTCTTCCGCTTCGGGCGGGGCCTTGCCGCTAAACTGGTCGAGCATCGAGCCGACACCTTTGCCCGAGGCCGCCGCAGCACCACCGGCCATCGACAACAGCCCGGCAAGCCCCGCGCCACCCGCGCCCGACAGCAATCCGCCGCCCTCGCTTTTGGTGCCGCCCATCAGACCGCCCATCATTTCCTGAATGTTGACGCCAGCGCCGCCAGCAGAGCTCATCATCTTGGTAAACATGTCCTGCATCTGGCTCATGCCCTGCGCGCCGCTTTCCTGCGCCTGACCCATCATGCCTTTGATCTGGTCCATGCCGGGCATCTGGTCCATCGCCTCAACAGCGGGGTTCTGCCCGGTCTTGGCCTCGCGCGATGGCACCTGTGCACCGCCCAACATCCCGCCAAGTCCTTGATTTTTGCTCATGTGATCCACGCCGCGCGCAGCGGCATAGCCCATCGCAACCTTGGCCAAAGTGCTCATCAAACCCATGTTCAATCCTCCCAGTGAAATGATTGCTCTCACTGTGGCAGGTTTTCTTGTATCCCAGAAGGGGGCAATTTCAGGCTTGGCTCAAATCAGCCGCAACAGCCGCATCACCACCAGCACCAGCGCAACCGCGCCCGCCATGCCCAGACAGACGATGGCAAATCCCAGCGAAGACTGTGTCCAGGGCAGGCCACCGACGTTCATGCCAAACAAACCGGTGACAAAGCCAAGCGGCAGGAACACCGCCGCCACCACCGAAAGCCCATAGCCATTGCGCGACAGCTGGTCGGCCTTTTGCGCATATTGGTGATCGGCCAGCGCGCCAAGCCGTTGATAAACCGCATCAAGTTCTTCCAAAGCGCGTTGCGCCCGGTTGGCGCTTTCGCGGATGTCGTCTTGGGGCAGGGCGAGCGGACCGGCGGGCCCGCGCGCTTCGAGCCGGCGCAGCGTGTCGCTTTGCGGGCGCAGATAACGCAACAGCCGGATCGACGCGCGCCGCAACCCCGGCAAGGGGGCCAGCACCGCCGGATCACATTCGGGATCAAGGATCGCTTCTTCGATGTCATCGACCTGATCATCAAGCTTCAGGCTGACCTGTTCGATCCGGTCCACCAATCGCTCTGTCAGTTCCGCCACCAATTCGCCGGGTCCACCGGGCAAACGCCGGCCCCCCTCAAGCTCGCTCTGCAAATCACGCACGGCGTAGATCGGACGGTGGCGCAGGGTGACGACAAGCGTCTGACTGGCCCATATCCGCAGCGAAACCATGTCATCGGCCTGTTGGCCGGGATTGAAATTTGCCCCCCGCAGGATCAGGATCAGCGCATCCCCAAGGGCAAGGTATCGGGGCCGCGTTTCCGGCTGCAGCAAGATTTCCGCCGCTTCCTCGGTCACAAGCTGGCCGACCCGCGCCACCGTGCCCGGCGCGGCCAGATCGAAATGCACCCAGCGCCAATGGCCCTCGGCCGGCTCACGATCAAGCGCTCCGTCTTGGGCGCGGCCCTCGGCATCTATGTCAAAAACAAACAGAGCCATCACATCAAATCCGGTTCACGGCCCACGCGATTGGCCAGTTTCGTCACGGTCAACCCCTGCACGATGATCGAGAAAATCACCACGATATAGGTCGCGGTCAGGATCAGCGGCTTCCATTCGCCGTCGGGCAAGGACAGCGCCAGCGCGACCGAGATACCGCCTTTGAGCCCGCCCCAGGTCATGATCGGAATCACATCCGACGGGAAGGTGCGGAAGGGTTTGAGCAGCAAAACCGGCACCGCCACCGCCACCAACCGCGCCACCAAAGCCAGCGCAATCGCCATCACGCCCGACACCAGATAACTGGCGTCAAAGGCCACGGCAAAGACCTCGAACCCGATCATCAGGAACAAAACTGCGTTAAGGATTTCGTCGATCAGCTTCCAAAAGGCATCGACATATTGGCGGGTTTCCTCGGTCATGCCGTGCTTGGCCCCGATGTCGCCGATCAACAGCCCGGCGCAGACCGCCATGATCGGGGCCGAGACATGCAGGAACACCGCCAGTTCATAGCCGCCAAAGGCGAGGCCGAGCGTCAGCAGAACCTCCAGCGAATAGTCGTCAATCCGGCGCATCAGTCGGAACGTCAGCCAGCCGAGCACGATCCCGAGCACCGCGCCGCCAAGCGCCTCTTGCACAAACAAGATCGCCGCGGCCTGCGCCACGCTGCCGCCGCCATGATCGCCTTGTGCGGCCGGAAAGGCGATGCCGACCAGCACCAAAAACACCACATAGCCGACGCCATCGTTGAACAGCGATTCCCCGGCGATCTTTGTTTCCAACGCCTTACGTAGGTTGGCCTCGCGCAGCACGCCCAGCACCGCCACCGGATCGGTCGGCGAAATCAGCGCGCCAAACACCAGCGCGATCAGTAGCGGCATCCCGGTGATCCAGTGAAAGCCAAGCCCGGCAATCGCCGTCGACAGCCCGATGCCCAGCGTCGCCATCAGGAACACCAGCCGCCATTGTTCGCGCAGATCCGACAGCTTCACATGCAGCGCCCCGGCAAACAGCAACAGGCCCAACATCCCCTCGAGAAGCGCGTCGGAAAACTCCAGCGCCTTGACCGTGCTGCGCACCGTATCGGCGAGCCCCAGCGTGGGCAGCACGAGGTCAAGCGCCATCAACCCGAAAGAGGCCAAAAGCGCGACCACAAGGATGCCGATTGCCGAAGGCAGCTTGAGAACAAGGTAGTTGATCGCGCCAAACAGCCCCGCGAGCACAATCAAGAGAGAGGTGATCTGTAGAAAATTCATGAGCCCGCCCGCGCGTTTACCGTTGGTTCAAGCGGTAGCACGCGCCCCGGCACAGGGCCATAGTCTATCCCGAGGCGGTTTGGCTCAGAGTTTCAGCGACATCAGCGAAAAGCCTTCGCGCAACTCAAAATGCGCCTTGCGGTACAGCCGTTGCGCGGGTTTGTCCTCGCGTTTGACCTCAAGATGCAGCGCCTTCAGCCCGGCATCGCGCAACGCGCGCGGCAGTGAATAGAGCACATCGGTCGCCATCCCGCGCCCGCGCACGGCGGGGCGAATATACAGCTCATCAACAAAGCCATCCATGCCGCCAAATTCCAGCGACCAGCCAAAGCTGAGAATGATATAGCCGACCGGCGATTTCTGCGGCCCGATCAAATAGATAGCCCCGTGCGGACAGCCTTCGAGCAGCGGCGTAATCCCGGCGCGGCGACGCTCTTCGTCGTGCTCAAGGCCGGTTTCATTGCAAAACGCCGCGCTCAGCGGCAGCAGCCGGTCGATGTCGTCGGGGCCTGCGAGGTGCAATCTCGTGCTCATAGCCGGGCGAGCCTTTCTGTCAGCAGGGCAAAAAACCCATCCGCATCCACGTCGCCGACAAACAGCGCATTCGCGGGCCGGTCGGTGACGCCCCACCAATCGGCCACGGTCATCCCCAAGGTCAAGTCCGAACCCGTCTCAATTTCAACATTGACCTTGCGGCCAGTGAACAGGTCGGGCCGGATCAGATAGGCAGTGACACAGGGATCATGCAGGGGCGCGCCGTCTGAGCCGTATTTTTCCTTGTCGAACCGCTCAAAGAAATCGGTCATCTGCGCCACGGCGAGGCCGACCGGCGTGCCAATCGCGCGAAATGCATCGTTGCGCGTCCGGGTGACCAGCGCCTTGTGGGTCACATCCAGCGGCATCACCACAATCGGCGCGCCGGATTTGAACACGATATCAGCGGCTTCCGGGTCAACATAGATGTTGAACTCGGCGGCGGGGGTGATGTTGCCAACCTCGAAATAGGCCCCGCCCATCAGCACGATTTCCTGCACCCGTTCGATGATGTCAGGCGCGCGCTCAAAGGCCGTGGCGATGTTGGTCAGCGGGCCAAGCGGGCAAAGCGTGACCGTCCCGGCAGCCTCTTGCCGCAGAGTTTCGATAATAAAATCAACGGCGTGCTGGTCCTGAAGCGGCATTTCCGGATCGGCCAGGTCAGGCCCGTCCAGCCCGGTTTTGCCATGCACATGCTCGGCCGTCACCAATGGGCGCTTGAGCGGCGTGTCGCAGCCGGCAAACACCCGCATCTCGGGCTTGCCCGCCAGTTCACAGACAATCCGCGCGTTTTTCTGGGTCAGCGGCAGCGGAACGTTGCCGGCAACAGCGGTGATGCCGAGAACCTCGATGTCCTCGGGGCTGGCCAAAGCCAGAAGGATCGCCACCGCATCATCCTGCCCGGGATCGGTGTCGATAATGATTTTACGTGCGGTCATGAGGGTCCTGCGGCTGATTTCGGCGCCAACTTGTCAATCGTCGGGCCGAAAGTCCATAAGCGGTTTGCTGCTGAATGCGATGTAGCTAGGGTGGTGGCACATCGCGAGGCGCACAGATATGACCAAACCCGTTTTCATTCACGCAGGTGCGCACAGAACCGGAACTTCCTCCTTTCAAATGTGCCTCGATCTTAACCGCGAGGCACTCGCGGCGGCGGGGTATGACACCGCCTATCCGGGGCGCGACGGCATTCCCGGCGGCACCCTTCGGTTAAAATTACCCGACGACGGCACAACGGGGCCGGCGGAAAAGACGCTGCGCCAGCACAGCCCCGATCCGACGCGCGCGCTGATCCTGTCGGAAGAGAATATACCCGGTCGAATGTTTCCATTTTATAAAGGCCGGTTTTATCCCTCGGCCGAGGCGCGATTAAAAACCCTGAGAGCGGCGTTGCGGGCGGTGGGGGCCGAGCGGATCACGCGGGTGGTGTTGGTGCTGCGCAGCTATGATGCGCTGTTTGCCAGCGCCTATCGCAAGCGCGCCGAAGACAATCCGGTGGCACCGTTTTCGCAGATTGTGCCGCATCTTTTGGCGATGGACCGCGGCTGGCCTGCCATCGTGCGCGTCTTCAAGAATATCTTGTCACCACAGGAGCTTGTGGTCTTGGATTACAGTAAACGCGGGCAAAGTTGCGACCTGTTGCGCCAGCTTGTGCCGGGGTTTGACGGCGATTTGTCAGAGCCTGAACGAAGCTTGAACCTAAGCGCGACGGATGCGGCGCTTGAGGCTTTGCAGGCGCGATATCATGCCGGGGAAACGCTGGACCGAGCGGCATGGCAAGCGGTGATTGCAGAGAATGCGGACATTGCCGGCAGGGCACGGTTCGCCAGTTACGAAGAGGGAGAGAAACGCGTGTTGTCAGAGCGTTACGATGCACACCTTGACCGGATTTCGCGGATCAAAGGAATTACCTTTTTGCGCTGATGTCACTGCGCCGTGCTGCGTTCCGCTGCCTTGGCCGCATCCCACAAGGCATCCATCTCTTCGAGGTTCGAGTCTTCGGGCCGCCTGTCTTGAGCCGCAAGAGCATCCTCTATCGAGCTGAAACGACGAAGAAATTTCGCGTTGGCCCGGCGCAAGGCCGCCTCCGGATCTACGTTTAGATGCCGCGCGAGATTGGCCATCACGAACAGCAGATCGCCCATTTCCTCTTCAACCTTGTCATGCGGCAGGCTCTCGTGCGCTTCGACAAGTTCGGCGGCTTCTTCGGCAATTTTATCAAGCACTTGCGTGGTTTCCGGCCAGTCAAACCCAACCCGCGCGGCGCGTTTCTGAAGCTTATACGCGCGGAGCAAGGCCGGAAGCCCCACCGCCACGCCGTCAAGCGCGCCTTTCTTAGCCTTTTCAGCACGTTCCGCGGCTTTGATCATCTCCCAGTCGCGGGTCTGCTGCTCGGGGGATTTGTCGCGGCTCTCGTCGCCAAAAACATGCGGATGCCGCGCCACCATCTTGTCGGACATGGTGTTGGCGACGTCATCAAAACTGAACAGCCCGGCCTCTTGCGCCATCTGCGCGTGGAACACCGATTGGAACAGAAGATCGCCCAATTCGCCTTTTAATTCATGCCACTCCTGCCGTTCGATCGCGTCGGCCACTTCATAGGCCTCTTCAATCGTGTAGGGCGCTATGGTGCTGAAATCCTGCTCAATATCCCACGGGCAACCGGTCTTGGGATCGCGCAGGCGGCGCATGATTTCCAACAGTCGCGGCATGCCGCCCTTTGGATCGTGGATCAATGCGTCATCGGCCATTGCAGCCCCCGGTGGTTTGCGATTGTCTGCACCCTGTCGCGGGGCGGGCACGAAGTCCAGACCTGAGAAAAGTCAAGGAACCATCCAATGGCATTGGAAGACGCAAAAAGCATGGTAGATGATGCCTTTACACGGCAAAGTTTACGTGGATCGAGCTTTGAAAACACCTTTGGTGGGGCGACCTCCTTTTTGCGCCGACGCTATAGCAAGGACCTGTCAGGCGTCGATCTCGCGGTGACGGGGGTGCCGTTTGATCAGGCCGTAACAAACCGCCCCGGCACCCGTCTGGGCCCGCGTGCGATCCGCGAGGCGAGCGCGCTGCAAAGCCCGGATGCGCCTTATGGGTGGGGGTATAACCCTATGGAGGCGCTCAATATTGTCGACTACGGCGATCTGGCGTTTGACTATGCCAAGGTGGCGGACTTCCCTGCGACGCTCGAAGCGCATATCGCCGGAATTCTGGCCGAGGGGGCGGCGAGTGTCACTCTGGGCGGCGATCACTTTATCACGCTGCCGATTCTGCGGGCCTATGCTGCGAAATTCGGGCCGCTGTCATTGATCCAATTCGACGCGCATTCCGACACTTGGACCGATGATGACATGTCGCGGATCGACCACGGCACCTTTGTGTATAAGGCGATCAAGCTCGGGCTGATCGACCCGGCGCGCTCGGTGCATGTGGGCATCCGCACCGACAATCCCGACACGCATGGTATGAACATCATCGACGCGCGCGAAGTGCATGAAATCGGGGCGAAAAAGACGGCTGAAAAGGTGAAGGGTATTGTGGGAAACACCCCGACCTATCTGACCTTTGACATCGATTGTCTCGACCCGGCGTTTGCGCCCGGCACCGGCACACCGGTCTGGGGCGGGTTGAGCACGGCACAGGCGGCGGTGGCGCTGCGCGAATTGGCCGGGATCAATATGGTGGGCGGTGATGTGGTTGAGGTGTCGCCGCCGTTTGACACCACCGGCGCGACGGCAATTGCCGGGGCGCATGTGGCGGTTGAGCTGATCAGCCTCTGGGGCTGGAACCACCTGAAGATGGGGGCATAACATGCTGAAACTGCTGGTTATTATTCTTTTATTAATGGTTGGGTCTTATGTGTTTTGGATGCGGCTTGCGCCGCAGGTTCCGGAACGGTGGCACCGGAAATCCGAGATGCAGGGGCTGGGCGTACAGACCGGCAAGAACAGCCATGTCTATCGCGAAGCGGCAGGCGCGAACGGCGCGGCGCGCTTGGCTGCGTTTGATGCGGTGATCCGCGCGACACTCCGGACCGAGGTTCTGGCCGGGGCGCTGGCGCAGGGGCAGATCACTTATGTCACGCGCAGCAAGGTGATCGGATACCCCGATTACACCACGCTTGGGCTTTATGACGGGCCGGAGGGGGACTTTATCGAGGTGTTCAGCCGGGCGCGCTTTGGCAGTTCAGATCTGGGCGTCAATCGCGCCCGTATCGACGGCTGGCTGGAGGTTTTGCGGCAGGGCGGCGCCTAGGCAGCCCTGCGCCACTTCGCGCCAGAACGGCACGTTGGTCGACATTTGGCACTGTGCCATGAAGGTGCGGCCATCAACATGAAGGCAGATCGTTTCGCCCAGCTCGACCCGCGCGCCGGAGGTGTTGGTGCAATAGCACTCAATCACGCGCTGGCTTGGGCTGGTGACATCGGCTTGCGCCGGGATCGCGGCCAAACACAGGTACAAAAGGGCACTTCCTCTCAACATGATGGCAGTTTATCACGGAATTCCCAGCTGACCTAATCAAAGCGCCGTTTCATGATCCCCGAAGACCGCCTGCGCCAGATCGAAGACCGCTTTCAGTTTCTGGAAGCCAAGATGAATGCGGGCGTGGATGCGAGCGAGATTGCCGCGCTGGCCAAAGAGTATTCAGACCTTAAGCCGGTGGTCGACCAGATCGGCGCGTGGCGGGGCCTGCGTGATGAGATGGCCGAGGCCCAAGCGATGCTGGCGGACCCGGATATGGCGGAGCTCGCGGCAGAGGAATTGCCGCTGCTGAAAAAGCGCATGCCAGCGGCGGAACACGCCCTGCAACTGGCGCTGTTGCCCAAGGATGAGGCCGATGCCCGGCCTGCCATCGTTGAAATCCGGCCTGGCACGGGGGGCGAAGAGGCGGCGCTGTTTGCCGGCGATCTGCTGCGGATGTACCAGCGGTTTGCCGAGACCAAGGGCTGGAGTTTTGAGATCATCGAAGAGACCGTAACCGAGATTGGCGGAATCAAGGAAGTGGTGGCGCATGTGAAGGGCGAGAACGTCTTTGCGCGGCTGAAATACGAATCCGGCGTCCACCGGGTGCAGCGCGTGCCGACAACCGAAAGCGGCGGGCGCATTCACACCTCGGCGGCCACTGTGGCGGTGCTGCCCGAGGCGGTGGACGTCGATATTCACATTGACCCCGGCGACATACGGATTGACACCATGCGCGCCTCGGGGGCCGGGGGGCAGCACGTCAACACCACGGATTCGGCGGTGCGCATCACCCACTTGCCCAGCGGCATCATGGTGACGAGCGCCGAAAAGAGCCAACACCGCAACCGCGAGATTGCGATGCAGGTGCTGAAAACCCGGCTCTACGATATGGAGCGGCAGCGGATCGATGGCGAGCGCAGCGCTGACCGCAAATCGCAGGTCGGGTCGGGCGACCGCAGCGAACGCATCCGCACCTATAATTTCCCGCAAGGGCGGATGACCGATCACCGGATCAACCTGACGCTTTATAAGCTGGATCAGGTGATGCAGGGCGATCTTGACGAGATCATCGATGCGCTGACCGCCGATGCGCAGGCCACGCAACTGGCGGCGTTTGAGTGACCGGCTCCGAGGTTTTGGCGATGGCCACGCGGGCGTTGAAATCCGCGGGCATTAATGGGGCGGGCCGCGATGCGCGCCGGCTGCTGGCCTTTGCGCTGGGGCAAGAGCCGGGACGGCTGACGCTGGTCTTGCCCGAGCCGGTGGAGGCAGAGGCCGCGCGGACCTTTGAGGCGTTGATTGAACGGCGTGTCGCGCGCGAACCGGTGTCGCATCTCACCGGGCGGCGGATGTTTTACGGCCGCGATTTCGAGGTCACGCCAGATGTGCTTGATCCGCGCCCCGAGACCGAGATGTTGATCGAGGCGGCGCTGGCGCAACCGTTTGAGCGGGTGCTCGATCTGGGCACCGGGTCGGGCTGTATCCTGCTGACGCTGCTGGCCGAAAGCCAGGGGGCTTGGGGGCTTGGCACCGATGTCTCGCCCGCTGCGCTGGATGTGGCGGCGCGCAACCGGGCCGCGATTGGCCTTGGCGACTCGGCGCTGCTGCGCCAAAGCGATTGGTTTGGCGCGGTCGACGGCAGCTATGATCTGATCGTGTCGAACCCGCCTTATATCGCCGAAGCTGAGATGGCCGACCTCGCCCCCGAACTGGCGCATGAGCCGCGCATGGCGCTCACCGACGAGGCTGACGGGCTGACGGCCTACCGCGCGATCACGGCGGGCGCGGGGCGGTTTCTTGAGCCCGGCGGGCGGCTGCTGGTCGAAATCGGCTGGCAGCAGGCCAAGGCGGTGACACAGCTTATGGCTGAGGGCGGATTGGCCGATATTGTCGTGATTGGCGATCTCGATGGGCGCGACCGCGTGGTAAGTGCGCGCAAGATCCTGTAAATTTTAAGCGAAAACCGGGCAAATCTGCCGCTATTTGGTGGATTCACGTCCCCTCGCGGCATTTACCCTCTTGTAAGGATGCCCGTGCCATGCTTATTGCTTGGGTGTCGCCGCTGATGGGTCGCGCTTATCGTGCGCCCCGCGTGACATTCGCCGAAATAGAGCGTGACCGCCGATAGCACAGGTGCCAAAGCATCGTATTTGGCAAATTGGCGACAGACTTTCCAAAAACGGGCTGGATTACAAAATAATGAGATCTTCTAAGTCACGGTCGCGGTCGCGATCGAACCGCAGCAAGCCTTCTGGTGGCGGAAATATTATCAACCGAGTGTTTGATAGCTCGGGCCCCGAAGGCAAGGTGCGCGGTACGCCGCAGCAGATCATCGACAAGTACAACCAGTTGGCGCGCGATGCCCAGCTCTCGGGCGACCGTGTGGCCACCGAGAACTTTCAGCAGCACGCCGAGCATTATCTGCGGCTTCTGAGCGAGGCGCAGAAAGAAGCCGACAGCAAGCGTGAAGAGCAGGAGCGGCAGAACCGCGAACGCCAGGCGCAGCGCGACCGCGAGCGGCCCGACCGCAACGACCGCGATGGCAACTCGGATGGGCAGCAGCAGCCGCACCACGGCCAACAGAACCACGGCCAGCAGAACCACGGCCAGCCGCAGAACCAGCCACAACATCAGCCGCAGAATGGGTCGCAAAATCAGCCCCATTCTTCCCATCAGTCGGTGCCCCAATCCGCACCGCAACCTGCGCACCAGTCGCAACCGCAGCGCCAGCCCCGGCACCAGCACCCCGATCCGGCAGAGGCACCGCAGCCAGATGTGATTGATGTGTCTGGTGGCGACTCCGACAGTGGTTTGGTCGAGACCCCGGAAAGCCGCGTGACAGAAGACAAGCCCAAGCGGACGCGGCGCAAGCCTGCCAAGCCCAAGGCCGAGAATGCACCGGTTGAGGATACTTCGGGGCAGGATGCTCCGGCTCAGAACGCACCGGCTCAAAATGCTCCGGCAGAGAATGCTCCGTCAGCGGCCGCTGCGGAAGAGGCCCCCAAGAAACCCAGGGCCAAGCGCGCGCCGCGTGCGAAAAAAGTCGCCAAGCCCGAGGGTTCGGATGATGCGGGCGCACCGCCCACGGATGGGCCTTCGCAGGCCGCCGAGTAAGTTCGGCACCGTAGTCACTAAATCATAGCCATCAAAAAAGGCCGTCCCAATCGGGGCGGCCTTTTGCGGTTCTCCATCGGGCGTGGGCATCAACCGCGTGCGGCAGCCACCTCACGCGCCAAGGCGCAGAACCCTTCAAGCGGGATCTGCTCGGCCCGGTCGGTTGGCTTGATGCCCGCCGCGACCATCAGGTTCTCTACATCGGGATGCAGCCCCTTGAGGCTCGCGCGCAGCATCTTGCGCCGCTGGTTAAAGCCGCGCGCCACCACGTCTTGCAAAATCTTCGCATCCGCCGGAAAGCGCGGTTCGGGCAGGGCGGTCAGATGCACCACCGCCGACGAGACCTTGGGCGGCGGCGAAAACGCCTCGGGCGGCAGGTGCATCACGATGCGGGGATCGGTGCGCCACTGCGCCAGAATCGCCAAGCGGCCATAGGTCTTCGATCCCGGCTCCGCCACGATCCGCTGCGCCACCTCACGTTGAAACATCAGCGTCAGCGATTGCCAGAACGGCGGCCACTCCGGCGGTGCCAGCCAGCGCACCAACAGCTCGGTGCCGATGTTATAAGGCAGGTTGGCGGCGATGCGGATCGGCGGCATCAGGTATTGGCCCGGATCAATCGCCAGCGCGTCGGCGTTGATCACCTCAAGCTGTCCGGGATAGCGCGCCGAAATTTCGGCCAGCGCGGGCAGACAGCGGGCGTCTTTCTCAATCGCCAGCACCTTGCGCGCACCCTCGGCCAGTAGCCCACGGGTCAGCCCGCCGGGGCCGGGGCCAACCTCAAGCACGTCACAGCCCGACAGTTCGCCCGCCAGCCGCGCGATTTTAGCTGTCAGGTTGAGATCGAGCAGGAAGTTCTGGCCCAGCGCCTTTTTGGCAACCAGCCCATGATCTTCGATCACGGTGCGCAGGGGGGGCAGGTCATCTAAGGCGGGCATGTGGGGTCTTCTCGTTGTGAGGGGCGCGGGTCATTGGACCGTCGCCGCACCGGCCATTTCGAGCGCGGCAATCAGTGAGGCGGGATTGGCCAGGCCCTTGCCTGCGATGTCAAAGGCGGTGCCGTGATCGGGTGAGGTGCGCAGGAACGGCAGGCCGAGGGTGACGTTCACCCCACGGTCGAAATCCAGCGTTTTGATCGGGATCAGCGCCTGATCGTGATACATGCAGACCGCCACATCATAGCGGGCGCGGGCCGGGGCGTGAAACATTGTGTCCGCCGACATCGGGCCGCTGAGGTCAAACCCTTCGGCGCGCAACCGGTCCAGCACCGGCACGATCAGCTCGATCTCTTCGCGCCCCATACGCCCGCCTTCACCGGCATGCGGGTTCAGCCCGGCCACGGCAATGCGCGGCGCGGGCAGGGCAAAGCGCTGGGTCAGCCCGGCGGCGGTGATGCGGATCGTTTGTTCCAGCAGTTCGGGCGTCAATGCGGCGGGCACCTCGGCCAGCGACATGTGGATGGTGACCGGCACCACCCGCAACGCGGGCGAGGCGAGCATCATCACCACCCGGTCGACCCCGGCCAACGCGGCGAGGAATTCGGTGTGGCCGGGATAGGCAAAGCCCGCGCCCTCGGCCAGCGCCTGTTTGTGGATCGGCGCGGTGCAAAGAGCGCGGGCGTGACCGGATGTGACCAGAGCCACCCCTTCGGCAATCGCATCGATCACGCCTTGGGCATGGGCCGATTGTGCCACGCCGGGCGTCACCGGCGGGCCGAAATCGCGGTGCAGAACGGGCAGGGCGCTTGGCATCACCGTGGCCGCCTCGGCGGGGTCGGTGATGCGCTGGTGCGGCGTGCCCTCGGGCAAGTGGCGCGCGTCACCGATCAGGAAAAACGGCACCCGGTCGCGCAACGCCTCCCAGGCGCGCGCGGCCAGTTCCGGGCCAACCCCGGCAGGCTCGCCACAGCTTAGCGCAACAGGCAAAGCGCCGCTCATTCCAGCTCGATGATCCGGGCGTCGGCGCGCAGTTCCTCAAGATAGCTGTCGGCGAGGCTGGTCAGGCGGCGATTGCGCAGACCGGTGGCCACGGCTTCGCGGTCTTGCTGTTCTTCAATCGCCGGGCTGCGACCGCAGAGCATCAACAACACCAGCGTCTGGCCATTGGCGCGGGTCAGCGTGGTCGAGACTTCGCCGGGATCAAGCTTGGCAAGCTCAAAGGCGATGTCGGCGGGCACCTCATCGGGCGGCAGGGCGCTGCGGTCGAGCACCTCTTCGGGTTGCCCCTGTGCCACGCCGTAAAGATCGTCGCAGGTGTCGATCCGCGCGGCGATCTTGTTCGCCTCGGCCAATGTCGCCGCACTGCGACCGCCGTTCATGTAATAGGCGGCATATTCCACCGCAGAATAGCTCGGCGGGCTATAGGCGGTTTCCTCGATGGCGCGCAGTTGGAACATCGCCACGGCATTGGGGATCGACAGCGGCTCGGTCACTTCGCCCGGCCCAAGGGCGAGCACCAGCGGGCGCAACACCGGCGGCAGATCCTCGATCTTTTGCCAAGGCAGCTTGCCCCCCGCGCCAGCGGTTTTGGTGGCCGAAAAATTGCGCGCGGCACGCGAGAATTCCACCTCGGATGTGGTCTGAGAGATCCGCTGCGCCTGCGCCATCACCGAGGCCGCCTTTTCGGGCGGGGCCGGAATGATGATCTCGGACAGCAGCACCCGCACCGAAGACCCGCCGCCAGCCGACGACAACGCGCGGTCAATCTCGGATTCCGACACGCTTGCAGACCCGGCAAAGCGCGCGCGCACCACTTGGCGCCACGCAACGCCGGAGCGCACAAAATCGCGGAAGGTTTCGGCGGCGATGCCGATACCGTCAAGCTCGGTGACGAACTGTTCGGTCGTGAGGTTGGCACGGCCGGCAAATTCGCTCATCCCGGCCAGAATATCTTCGTCCGAGACGGTGATGCCCATGCTCGCGGCGGCCTGCATTTTCAGCCGGTCCTCGATCAGCAGCTTCTTGGCGGTTTCACGCGGATCACCGGGCGCACGCAGCACCTGCAGGAACAGCGCGCGCTGGTTGACCTCGTAATTGGTGATGACCTGATCGTCGATCTTGATCGCGGGCGCGAACAGGTTTTGCGCCTGCACCGGTGCGGACAGCCCCAGGGAAAGGACCGCCGCCGTGGCGAGGGCTTTGAAAATTCGTGATGTCATTAGTTGCATGTCCTGCTGTAGCCTCCTGCGTCGCCGCCCGTGCTGAACCCTTTTAGCTCGATGGTTAGCCCATAAGTGGTGAAAGGGTCCAGATTGGATGAATCGGCAAAGGTGCGATCGGCGGTAAAGGCCGCCTCGATACATTCGTTGCGATAGGCCAGGCCAAGGCCCGCGTCAGAGGCGCGGTTGTCGGCAATGTCGTAGCTGGCGTTGGCGCTGGCGGTCCAGTGACGGTTGACCCGGTATGACCCGTCAAACGACCATTCCGCCACCTTTTCGTCGCGGTCTTCGTCGCTGTCGGCGGGCAAAAGCAGGAACGAGGCGCCAAGATCGATCCGGTCGTTCGCCCAAGCGCCGCGCGCCTCGGATTTGGTGATTTCCCCTTGGTCGGTGACCAAGGTGCGCGACAAGATATAAAGCCCGTCGATGTGGCGCAACTGCCCGGCCAAAAGCCAATCGGAGTCGGCCTGATCCAGCCCGGAAGAGGCGGTGAAATCGATGTTTTCCTCGGCGCGCATCACCCGCCCAACGGCCAGCGCGGCCTGCCAGCCTTCGGGATTGCGGTGCAAAAACCGCAGGCCAAGCACGGCCGAGGCTCCACGTTCGCGCCGGTCCGGCTCGGGAAAGCGCGACAGCGCCAGCAGATTGCCTTCGTCAAGTTCCTGCCGTGTGCTTTCATCATTGACCACATGCGCATCCCTGCCGCCGGTCCAGCCGATCTGGGCGACCGGTTCGAGCAGTTGGCGCGCGCCGTTGGCGGTGGTGCGCAGGAACGAATAGCGCAGGGTCACGGCGGCGCTGGGGGTGGTGGTGCTGGCCGAGGCATCCACCGAGGTGTCATCGGCGGTCCAGAACTGGTCAAACGCGCTTGCGGCGCGCGCCGCGACCTGAATGCCCGAGGCAAAGGTCCACTGCTTGAGCCACATCGCCTCGACTGTGGCGCGGCTGACATCGCGGCCATTGCCGTCATCGGCAGAATAGCGCACGTGGCCGTGCCCCTCGAGGCCCAGCCGCACTTCGCCGCCAAGGGCATTCTCAAGCTGATAGCGCCGCTCATACCGCAGATCGGGGATGATGGTCGGCTGGGTCGAGTTCAGCTCGTCATCGCGCAGGGTGTTGTAATGTACCAGACCGGCCCGAAGATCGGTTCGGCGGGTGGCACGGCTCAGCAGGATCTCGCTGTCGAGCCGGTCCTTGCCGGAATAATCATACTCCGACAGATAGGATTCATCGCTGGTCAGTTCGAAATCAAAGCTCAGGACATAGCGGTTTTTAAGGTCAAAGCTGCCTTCGCCAAACAGATAGGCGCGGGTGTCGTCGGGCCGGATGGTATCATTCGACACCGCGCCGTTCAGCTCGATATCGCCATTGCGGAACGCCTTGCGAAAGCGCAGCTCGACGGTGGTGGTTTCCTGCGACAGATAGGGCGTGACGGTAAGATCGGCATGCGCGCCGAGCGGCAGGAAATACGGCAGCTTGATCCCGGTGCCAAGCTCGGTGGTCGAGCGGATGGTGGGAAACAGAAAGCCGCGCGCGCGCTCAAGCGTTGGATCGGGCAGGCGCAGGCGCGGCAGATACATCACCGGCACATCCAGAACGCGGAAGGTCGCGCCATCGAAATAAAGCTGGCGTTCGACCTGATCATGCACCACGCGCCGCGCCCGGATCGACCACAGCGCCACACCGTTTTCGCCGCAAATCTGGCAGGAGGACACCGTGACCTTGGACAATTGCGCATAGCGGCCTTCGACGCGGGCCATTTGCACCGCGGCCAGCTGAAGCTGTTGGTCGAGCACCACACGCGCCCCGCGCAGCAGGCCGTTTTCCAGATCACTGTCGAGCTCGGCACTGTCGGCCAGCACCACGACGCCTTGACCATCATCGATGCGGATCGGGCCTTCGACAATCAGGCTGTCGGTTTCGCGCACATAGATGATGCGTTTGGCCCAAAGCCGGGTGCCGTCATACAGCGCCTCGACGTTGCCATCGGCAATCAGCCTTTCGTCCGGCGTGACCAGCACAGTGTCGGCGACCAGAAGCGCGGGATCAGCGCTTTGGGCAGAGACCACAAATGGCAGCACGGCCATCAGAATTGCGAGCATAAATGGCCGCAGCATCAGCCATCCTCCATATGTAGGATCAAGCCAAGTCCAATGAGCGCGGCCGCCACCGGCGGGGCCCATGCAGCCAAAAGGGCGGGGATCTGGCCGTTTTCGCCAAGGATCTGTGCAAAGTTGCGCACGTAATACAGGCCAAAGCCCAGCATAAGCGCGGTCAGCACCGCCAGACCAGTGCCGCCGAAACGCGCGTGGCGCATGGTAAAGGCCGCGCCAAGCAGCACCATCGCCACAAGGAACACTGGCCGCGCCAGCTCCATCTGAAGCCAGACGGCGTGGCGGCGAGCGGAAAAGCCTGCGGTTTCGAGCTGGGTGATGAAATTGGGCAGTTCCCAGATTGGCACGGCGGCGGGTTTGCCGAAACTGTCGCGAATGCGCTCTTGCGTCAGGGTCGAAGGCAGGCGCAGTTCATCATGGGTTGCGGCGTTGGTTTCGGGGTTCAGCCCGGCCACGAGGGGCCAGACCTTGGCATTGGTGAGGATCCAGTTGCCGGTGGCCAGCGCCGCCCGGTCCGCCGCGATCCGGCGCACAGGGCCCCCGTCGGCGGCATAAGCAATGAACGTCACATCGAGCAGAATGGTCGCCGTGGGATTGGTGCGTTCGGCGTGAATAACCGTTTGGCCGCGTTCATCGCCCTGGCGCAGCCACAGGCCCTCTTGGCCGATCGACAGGGTCGAGGTGCCGCCGCTGTCGAGCATTTCGCGCAGGTCGTGATAGCGCTGCGAGGTGGCGGCAACGATGGGATTGAACGCCGCCACCGCGACGCCGCCAATCACGGCCGCAACCGCGACCGGCCCAAACAGCGCCGACAGGCCAGAGCGCCCCGAAGCCCGGCTGACCACAAGCTCGGACGAGCGTGCGAGCGCCAGACACAGGGTGATCGACGACAGGATCATCACCAGCGGCAACATCTGGTACAGCCCCTCGGGGGTGTTGAGCAGGGTGATGCGCAAGATCTGGCCAAAGCCGACATCATTGTCAAAGTTGCGCAGCTGTTCGATCAGGTCGAGCAGCATCACAAACAGAAAGAACACCGCCAGCATACCGCCAAAGATCGTCAGAAAGCGGCGGGCGAAATAGGCGTGCAGCGTCATGCTGTGGCCTCGGACATCGGGGGCCGTTTGCGCCGCAGCGGGGCCGGATGATCGGCGCGCCAGTACAGCGCCGCCGAGATCAGCAGACCGATCAGAATATGGGCATAGGCCAGCGGCCAGAGCATCGCATTGCCGCGCACCGGCTCGGTCATTGCGCCCTCGATCAGCTGCACCATGACCAGCAGGAAAATCGCCAGAACGATCTGCCGGGTGACGCCAAACCGGCTGAACCCGCCCGCCAAAAGCGCCGCCTGGCCGATCAGCGCCGCAACGATACACATCAACGCCTGCGATATCCGAGCGTGGCCTTCAAGCATCACATCGCCGGGGGTCTCGCGGGTTTCCTCAGCAATCGCTTGGGTGTCGCGCAAAAGCTCGATCGTGGGCACATAGCGCAGCTTGCGCCGGGCTTGGCCGCCCTGTGAAATCAGCCCGCTGATGTCGCGTGAAAACTGGGCGAAGTTGGTGGTCGAGAGCTGGCCGGTCTTGGGCGTCAGCACCTGCGCCATACCATCACGCATCACCAGTTTCGGCCCGTCGTCATCGCGCAAAAGATACGCCTTTTCAGCGGTATAGGTGATATGTCGGCTGTCATCGCGCAGATCGGACAAGAAGACATCCGCCAATTCCCCCTCGGGCGAGATTTCGCGGATATAAAACGTCACGCCATCGACCGGATGCAGGAAGACGCCGTCGCGCAGCAGCCGCGCGCTCACCGAGCCTGAAATCTCACGCTCGCGGTCTTTGAGCCGTTCAAGACTGGCCGGAATCAACAGATGCGTCAGCACCGACATCATGACCGCCAGCAGCAGGCCATAGATCAGCAAGGGCCGCGCCAGCCGCCAGGGCGAAAAGCCGGTTGCTTGCATTACGGTCAATTCGCTGTCGCTTGTCATCCGGTTGGTGACATAAACCGCCGCCGCAAAGGCCGCCATCGGCACCACCATGCCAATCACCTTGGGCAGGGACAGCGCGGTGAACTCTAGGAAAATAAAGGCAGAATGGCCGTCAGCGATCAGCTGGTCAAACAGGATCACCGCCCGGTTGACCCAGTACACCGCGACAAGGACCAGCGCGAAAAAGCCGAAGAGCAGAAAGAGCTGCGACAGCATATATCTGTCAAATCTGGCCAACAGGTTCCTCAAGCTCCATTCTTTTTCCTGATCCTAAAAGATTTTGCGGGTCGGGAAAACTGGATATTGCCGGGGGCCCTACATTAAGGGGTGGTTTGGCGGGGTCCCGCGCACTAGGACTTGTACCAATATCAGATTGTTCATGTTTTCGGAGAGCTTCCTATGACCACCCCCGCCAAGATCACCTTTGCCGAGACCCTTTTGGACCAGGTGACAGACCTGACCGGACGGGTGGCCGTGATCCTCGATGATGAGGGGCGGATGGACCCCGGCGCACGGCGGATCAACCGGCTGACGCGGCAGGCGCTCAAGCGGTTTTCCGAGAGCAAGGCGTTTACCAAGATGAAGGCTGGCGATCTGGTGTCGCTGGTGTCGCCCTCGGGCATGGAGGTGGACGCGATTGACGTGCTGATGCTGCCGCGCCGCTGCGACGAAACCGAGGCGCGCAAGGCCGGGGCCGCTTTGGCCAAGGCGCGCGGTGATGCCGATCTTTTGGTGCTGGCCGGTGGGCGGCCCAAGATGGCCGGACTGGCGCTGGGTCTGGCGCTGCGCGGCTATGAGTTTGGCGATCACAAGACCGGCAAAGACGCGCCGCGCGACGCCAAGATCACTGTGATGTGCTCGAAGCCCGAAGAGCTTGAGGCCGAATTCGCTCCGATGGCGGCGGTGGCCGAGGGCGTGTTTTTCACCCGCGATCTGGTGAGCGAACCGGCCAACGTGCTGACCACCACCGAATTTGCCACCCGCCTCAAGGGGTTGCGCGAACTTGGTGTCGAGGTTGAAGTGCTCGAAGAAGACAAGCTGGCCGAGCTGGGCATGGGCGCGCTGCTTTGTGTCGGGCAGGGGTCTGACAGCCCCTCGAAGGTGGTTGTGATGAAATGGATGGGCGGTGCCGAGGGCGCGGCTCCGCTGGCGCTTGTCGGCAAGGGCGTGGTTTTTGACACCGGTGGTATCTCGCTCAAACCCGCCGCTGGCATGGAAGACATGACGATGGACATGGGCGGCGCGGGCGTCGTGTCGGGCGTGATGAAGACGCTGGCACTGCGCAAGGCACCGGCCAATGTGATCGGCCTCGTTGGCCTTGTTGAGAACATGCCGTCGGGCAATGCGGTGCGCCCCGGCGACATCGTGACCTCGATGAAGGGCGACACGATTGAGGTGATCAACACCGATGCCGAGGGCCGTTTGGTGCTGTGCGACGTGATGTGGTACACGCAGGAAACCTATCAGCCCGCCGCGATGATCGATCTGGCGACGCTGACCGGTGCGGTGATCATCGGCCTGGGCCATGACAACGCCGGGGTGTTTTCCAACGACGACAGCCTGTGCAACGATTTCCTGAAATCCGCGATGGCCGAGGGCGAGGGCGCATGGCGTCTGCCGCTGGGGCAAAGCTATGACGACCAGCTGAAATCGGCCAAGGCGGATATGAAAAACGTCGGTGGGCGGCCTGCCGGGTCGATCACTGCGGCGCAATTCCTCAAGCGGTTCGTCAAGGACGATATGCCGTGGATTCACCTTGATATTGCCGGGGTGGCGCAGGTCACAAAAGACACCGATCTGGCCCCCAAGGGGGCAACAGGCTGGGGCGTAATGGCGCTTGACCGGCTGGTGCGCGACCGCTTCGAGCAGGAGTAACCCCTTATGGGCGCTGCGTTTTTCTATCACCTGACGGAAAGACCGCTTGAGGCGACCTTGCCCATGCTTTTGGGCAAGGCGCGCGGCGCGGGCTGGCGTGTGGCGGTGCGTGGGGTCGAAGATGGGCGGCTGGATTGGCTGGACCAAAAGCTGTGGCAGGGGGCCGAGGACAGCTTTCTGCCGCATGGTCGCGCCGGGGGACCGCATGATGCGCTCCAGCCGATCTTGCTCACCACCGGGGCGGCGGGCAACGATCCGCAGTGCCTGATGGCGGTCGACGGGGCCGAGGTTTCGCCCGAGGAAGTGGGCGCGTTGGAGCGGGTCTGCATCCTGTTTGACGGCAACGATATGGAGGCGCTCGACCGGGCGCGCGGGCAGTGGAAATCGCTGACCGGCGCGGGCTGTGCGGCGCAATACTGGGCCGAAGAGGCGGGCCGGTGGGAGAAGAAGGCCGAAAAGGGCTGAGGCCAGATCAGGCGGGTTGGTGGTGTTTGCGCTCTTGCAGGGTCAGGTAAATCACCGCGATATCAATGGCGCTGAGCACGATCAGCATGGCAGAGTGAATGTGCAGCCATTCCGCCGCCTGATAGACGACGAACCCGGCCAGAATGAGGATGCTCGCGGTGTAAGCCCAGCGCACGCCTGACAAAAGCGCGGCGACGATGCCAACATGCAGCACTCCATGCGCCGCGAAATACAGCGTGTAAAATCCGATCTCGTTGGCTGGGACCGTGCCACTCAGCGCGATGATCTTGGCGGCCAGAAAATCGGCTGGATCTTCCTGCATCTCGGTCAGGAACAGCCAGTTGGCCAGCACGGGCAACCCTTTGGGCGCCGTAAGCCAAAGCATGAGCGCGGTGGCAAGCTGCACCACGCCAAGCCCGCCTTTGGCCAGCAAAGTCACAATGAAAATTCGGTGCGCCCGCAGCTCTGCGGGGGTGCGCGTCATGCCCCCCATGCGCCCCATGCGGCGCTTTTAGACATGCTGATCCACCAGCACCGGATTGCCATCGGGATCAATCACCACAAAGCTCGCGGGGCCGGTGCTGTCGGGGTCCGCCTCTTGGTCAAACGTCACGCCGGCGGCTTTAAGGTCGTCCTGTAACGCTCTGATATCGGTGAACCCTTCGACTTTTTGCGCGTTCTGATCCCAGCCGGGATTGAAGGTCAGCATATTGCGTTCGAACATACCCTGGAACAGCCCGATCAACACGTCGCCGTTCTTCATGATCAGATAGCCATGCTCGGCCTTGCCGCCCATCGCGGAAAACCCGAGCTTTTCATAAAACCCCTGCGAGGCGGCAAGATCGCGGACCGCGAGGCTGACGGAGAATGCGCCCAGTTTCATGATCTGTTCCTTCCCGGATTGGCCGGTGCACGTTGCGCGGCTTATCGCTCTAGTATGAGGGTGCCGCCCGAGATTTCCAACCGATCAAACCGTTGCAGATACGACATGCCCAGCAAGCTCTCGGCCATCTCGCCTTCGTTGACAAAGGCGGTGACGCGCCGGTCGGTCATGCCGGGCAAGCCGATGTCATCAAGCACAACGCGCGCCGTGCGCACCGCGCCATTGGCCGTCATCGCAGTGCCGGAATAGCGCAGGGTGGCAGGGTCCAGCCCGGCGGCGCGGGCGTCTTCCTCAAGCAGCACAATCGAGGTGGCCCCGGTGTCGACAACAAAGCGGACCGGGGCGCCGTTGACATCCAAAGTCAGGTAATAATGGCCATCGGGGCTGCGCGGCACCTCGATCCGGCCCTGCTCGGAAAACACGGCCTGGCGGGGCAACACCGTCTGGCGGATATCGCCCCAAAGCCCGATGGCCGCGATCACGCCAACAAAGATCAGCCCCCACATCACCGCGTGCTGCATGGCCTTGCCCAGCGAATTGCGGTTGGCGGCGACAAACCAGAACACCACGGCGCCCAGCAGCATCACAAGGTAAATCATATGTCCGGTGTCCATCGACGACATGCAGGCGCTCCTTTGACCCAGAGATAGGGGCGCGCAGGCGGCTTTACGAGGCCAGCCCGGCGGCAAGCCCGTAATCGCGCAGCCCATCGAGCACGAATTGCACCGCCAGTGCGGCCAGCAGCATGCCGAGCAGCCGGGTGATCACCACGATGCCGGTGCGGCCCATCACCCGCTCGAGCAGGCCAGCGGCCAGAAACATCACCATCCCGATGGCAATCACGGCCAGCATCACGCCAACGACCAGAAAATACCCCTCAAGCCCCGGCCGTTCGCCGGTGAGCAGGATCATCGAGGCAATCGAGCCGGGGCCTGCAATCAGCGGAATCGCCAGAGGGAAAACCGAAGGGTCGGGGCGGTCATCGTCTTCCTCGGCCTGATCTTCGCGCCGCTTGGTACGGCGTTCAAACAGCATGTCGAGGGCGGTGATAAACAGCAAAAGTCCGCCCGCGATGCGGAATGCGGGCATTGAGATGCCGATAAACCCCAGCACGGCCTCGCCCAAAGCGCCAAACAACGCGAGGATCGCCACCGCCACAAGGCAAGCGCGCAGGGCAATGGCGCGCCGGGCGCGGGGCGACATGCCCGAGGTCATGGCGACGAACAGCGGCGTCAGCCCAATCGGGTCGACCACCACGAACAGCGTCACGAAGGCGGAGATGAGAAAGGCGGTGTCCATGCGACCTAGGCACCACGAAGCGCAGCATTTGGCAAGAGCGGCGGGCCGATTTGTTGACAAATCGGTGCTGATCCATTGATGGATCAGGGGCGTTTCAACCGGCGGCCTTTTTCAATTTCTTCAAGGCTTTCACCGACATCGCTATTGGCACGGGCGGAGGCCGATTTATCAATAAATCGGTTCTGATCCATCAATGGATCAGGCACGCTCAGCCCCCGGCTTTCTCCAGTCGATCCAAAGCCTTCATCCACATCGCCTCGGCCCGCGCAAGCCCTTCCTCAACCTCGGAAAACTTGCGGTTCCACTGCGCCAGTTCGGCCGTCTTGGACTCGTCATAGATCGCCGGATCCGCCAACTTGCGCGACAGCTTGCCATGCATGTCCGAGATTTTCTCGACCCGTTCCTCGCATTTGCGCACATCGCCGCGCAGCGCCATCAGCCTGTCCCGGTCCGGCCGCTTGGGTTTGTCCGCCGTGGCCTTTTGAGTGGCAACGGTTTTGCCCGCCTTGCCCGATTTCCCCGGCTTGTCCGAAGCCAGAAGCAGGCGGCGATAGGCCTCCAGATCCTCTTCGAAGGGGATCACCGTGCCCTGCGACACCAGCCACAGCCGGTCGGCCACCATCGACAGCAAGTGCATGTCGTGGCTCACCAAAATCACCGCGCCGCGATAATAGGTCAGCGCCTCGACAAGCGCCTCGCGGCTCTCGATATCAAGGTGGTTGGTCGGTTCATCGAGGATCAGCAGATGCGGCGCATCCAGTGTGGCCAACAGCAGCGACAGCCGCGCTTTCTGTCCGCCCGACAGCCGCCCAACCTCGGTGCCCGCCTGATCTGCACCCAGGCCAAACCCCGCCAACTGCGCGCGCAGTTTCGATTGCATGGTCTCGGGACGCATGCGCTGCAGGTGCTGCAGCGGCGTCTCATCAACGTGCAGCTCATCGACCTGGTGTTGCGCGAAATAGCCGATCCGCAGCTTGTTCGACCGGGTCATCTTGCCCGAAATCAGCGGCAACCGGTCCGACAGCAGTTTCGATAGGGTCGATTTGCCCTGACCGTTCTTGCCCAACAGCGCGATGCGGTCATCGTGGTCAATCCGCAGATCAAGCCGCCCCAGCACCGCTTTGCCATCATAGCCGGTCACGCCGTTTTCGATCGAGATGATCGGCGGCGAAAGTTCCTCGGGCTGTGGAAAGGTAAAGACCCGCCGCGCCACTTCCTCGGGCGCGGCCACCAGATCGATCTTTTCGATCATCTTCAACCGGGCCTGCGCCTGTTTGGCCTTGCTGGCCTTGGCACGAAACCGGTCGACAAAGCTTTGCAGGTGATCGACGCGCGCCTGTTGCTTCTTGGCCATTGCCGCCTGCACAGCCCGCTGGTCGGCGCGCTGGCGGGCAAATTGATCATACGGCCCCTGATAGAACGTCAGCCCCCGGTCTTCGAGATGCAGAATCGCCCCGACAGCGCGGTTCAACAGTCCGCGGTCGTGGCTGATGATGATCACCGTGTGGGGGTATTTCGCTAGATACGCCTCAAGCCAAAGCGCGCCTTCAAGGTCAAGGTAGTTTGTCGGCTCATCGAGCAACAGCAGGTCGGGTTGCGCAAACAGCACCCCGGCCAAGGCCACACGCATCCGCCACCCGCCCGAGAAATCGCTGCACGGCATCTGTTGCTCGGCATCGTCAAACCCAAGCCCCTTAAGGATGGCCGACGCCCGCGCCTCGGCGCTCCAGGCATCGATATCGGCCAGCCGCGTCTGGATTTCGGCAATCCGGCCCGGGTCTTTCGCCTCATCCGCCTCGGCCATAAGCTCGGCGCGTTCGGTATCCGCCGCCAGAACCGTGTTCAGCAGCGACACCTCATTGGCGGGCACTTCCTGTGCCACGCCGCCAATCCGCGCGCGGGTGGGCAGCGAGATCTCTCCGCCTTCAAGCGCCAGCTCGCCGCGGATCAGTTTGAACAGCGTCGTCTTGCCGGTGCCATTACGCCCGACAAGCCCAACCTTGTGGCCTGCCGGAATCCGTGCGCTTGCACCGTCAAACAGGGGCCGACCTTCGACCGCATATGAAATATCATCTATCGTAAGCATGACCGCGCTCTAGCAGAGCCGCACGGCAACCGCCAGCACCTCTGTTCCCTGCTTCTTCTGTTTAAAAATATCTTGGGGGTGAGGCCGAAGGCCGAGTGGGGCAAAGCCCCCTTTCCATGCCCAACCACCCATGGTATCGCACCCGCGATTTCACACGGGCCGGGACTGCTCCCTGCCTTTCAAACAGGAGTGACCCCAATGGCCACCGAACGCACGCTTTCGATCATCAAACCCGATGCAACCCGCCGCAACCTGACTGGCAAGATCAACGCCAAGTTCGAAGACGCCGGTCTGCGCATCGTCGCACAAAAGCGCATCCACCTGTCCAAAGCACAGGCTGGCAAATTCTACGAAGTGCACGCCGCGCGTCCCTTCTATGACGAACTGTGCGAATTCATGGCGTCCGAGCCGGTTGTCGTGCAGGTTCTCGAAGGCGAAAACGCCATCACCAAAAACCGCGAAGTCATGGGCGCAACCAACCCCTCCGACGCGGCTGCTGGCACCATTCGCGCCGAATTCGCTGAATCCGTTGGCGAAAACTCGGTGCACGGCTCCGATGCGCCTGACACCGCCGCACAGGAAATCTCGTATTTCTTCTCCGGTCTCGAACTGGTCGGCTAAGCCGCGTTCGCTCTTTGATACTGTGCCGTCCCTTGTTTGGGGCGGCATTTTCGTAACCGGCGTATAGAAGTGGTGACACGATGACCGACAGAACCTGGAAAACCGTCAAGAAAGACATCGTTTTCGAAGCCAAGCCCTATCTCAGCGTGGCATGTGAAACGGTCGAGCTGCCCGACGGGCGGATCATCGACGATTTCTATCAGGTCCATCTGCGCCCCTTCGTATCGGTTGTGCCGGTCACGCCGGATGGCCGCATCCTGATCCTTGAACAGTACAAACACGGGCCGCGCTGCGTTTCGATCACCTTCCCCGGCGGCTTTGTCGATGACGGCGAAGAGCCCGAAGAGGCCGGGCGCCGCGAGTTGATGGAAGAGACCGGTTATCGCGCCGGGGCCTTCATTCCGATGGGGCAGTACGTTGACAACGGCAATCAACGCGGCTGCGCGGGCACCTATTTCCTTGCGCTCGATTGCGAAAAAGTGGCCGAGGCCGATCCTGGCGATCTCGAAGAGATGGAGGTGAGCTTTGCCACCCCAGACGAGCTTGACGGCGCCCTTGGCACGCCGCGCTTTGCCATCACCCATATGGCCGCCGCATGGGCGTTTTCGCGGATGAAGCTGGCCGCGCTCAAACAGGCCGACGACAGCGCAGAGTAAGCCGCGCTAACGGGTCCAGGCCGACGACCAGTCGCGCGCCAGAGAGGTCCGGCACGCGCGCGCCACCGCGAGCGCGCGACGGGGCAGGTTGGGCGGCTGTTGCCCAACCTCGGCGCTGATCTTGGGCTGTTGGTCGCCGGGGTCGAGATCGCGGCCAAAGGCCACCATCGTCCGTTCGATCGCCTCATCCTCGATCAGCACCATCACTCCCCAATACATCTGCCAGAATCGTGCCACATCCGCCGGATCAGGCGGTGTTGCGGTGGCAATTGCGGCGGTGGTTTCCACCGCTTCCTCGCACCACGTCAGCTGCTTTTGCAGATAGGGCGTGGCGGCGGCGATGGCTTGGGTCTGGAGAAACTGGTACACGCCAAACAGAAACCCGGCAGCGGCGACCACGGCGGTTGCGGTCTTGATGGCTTGGTCGGTGGTCATGGCCGATCATAGCAAATCCGCCTCGGATTGCACAGGTTTACCGCCGTTCAACCACGCCAATCTCATTCAGGATACGCTCCAAGTCGCTCTCGGGCGCTTTCGCCGGGGCATTGGCCGCCTTCAACGCATCGAACGTCTTGCGCAGGGCCTTTTTCTCATCGCCCTGACAATCGTTCCACGGCCGCCCCTGAAGCCCCATCACCAGCACGTAATAGCCGATGAAATGCGGCCGCATGCCCCCCGCGATCAGCTTGCCATAGGCCGCATCCGCCCCCAATGCGCGCAGCGCTTCGGCGCTGGTGATGCCGACTTTGGCGCAGGCGGTCTCCATCGCCGGGCCAAGGTTGCGGATGCTGCTGATCGGGGTGGTCATCTGGCCTCCGCATGGCAGAGCGTTGCCGCAAAGGTTAGCAGGTTTTGCAATGCCGGGGCCAGCACCTCGTCGGGCAGGGTCAGTGCCACCCGCACATGGCCCGCCGCGGCGCGGCCAAAGCTTTCACCGGGCATGACCGCGATGTGGTACTGCTCCAACAGCCGCTCGGCAAACTCCAACCCCGACAGGCCGCTGCGCCGGATGTCGAGCATCAGATACATCGCGCCTTGCACAGGCACCGGCGTAACAACCGGGCTCTTGCTGACAAGCCGCATCGCGAGGTCGCGGCGGTGGCGAAACGGGGCCGAGATCTCGTCCTCAAGCCACGCACCCTCGTCGAGCGCAAACAGCGCGGCGTCCTGAATATAGCCGGGCACGCCATAGGTGGTGTGGGTGGCGAGATCGATCACCGCCTCCACCACCGGTTCGGGCGCGATCAGCCAGCCAATGCGGCTGCCGGTCATCGCGTGGCTCTTGGACATCGACCCCACAACCAGCGTGCGCTCGGCCATACCATTCAGCGCGCGGGGGCTGAGGTGATCGCTGTCCCAGGCCATATTGTCATAGACCTCATCCGAGATCAGCCAAAGGTCACGCGCCTGCGCCACATCGGCAATGCCCCGCAGCGTGGCCCGGTCATAGACGACCCCGGTGGGATTGTTGGGGGTGTTGATCAGCAGCGAAGTTGCGCCATCGGCCGCCGCATCAATCCGGTCAGGGCGGGGCAGAAACCCGGTCTCGGCCCCGGCTTCGACAGCCACAGGGATGGCACCGGCGGTGCGGATCGTGCCGGGATAGGTGGCGTAATAGGGATCGATATACAGCGCGCGGTCGCCCGGCGCGCAGGCCACCATATGCGCGGCAAACAGCGCCGATTGCCCGCCCGGTGTGATCATCACATTGTCGCGTTTGGTGCGCACGCCGGTGCGTTCCGTCACCCGCGCCGCCACCTTGTCGCGCAGCGCGTCGGTGCCCGGCACCATCGCATAGCCGGTGTTGCCCGCCTGTGCCGCGCGGTGCATCGCGTCAAGGATAAGCGGGTGGGTGCCAATGTCATGCTCGCCGATGGTCAGCTCGGTCACGGCAATGCCCTGCGCCATCATCGCGCGGGCGCGATAGAACACGCCCCATCCGTCGGTGTCGCCCACGAGGCTTGTCAGTCTGTCAGAAATTCGCATCACGCCACTGTCTGTTTTTTTGTCTGTTTTTCGGCATGGGGCCAGTTCGTGCCGGGGTTGTCAATCTGATCGCTCAATCAAGCGTCGCTTGCACCTTTTTCGGCAATTTTGCGCGCACAAGCCCATAGGAGGTTTGCAGCCGGTCGCGCACTTCGTCTTCGGGGATGTCGTCAGGCCCGATGCGGTCAAACGGGATAAACAGCCAGGAGCGGTGGAAATAGGGGGCCTTGATGCCCCGGCCCATGTCGATCAGCATCGTGGCGGTGTCGATGTCGGCGGTTTTCACCGCGACGCCGATGCCCTTGGCCCCGACCGAGGCGAACATCTTGCCGCCGATTTTCCACGCGTCATGCCCGCCGCCCCAAGGGTCGGAGACCTCGGCACTGGCAAAGGTGGCGCAGAGCGTGTTGACCAATTCGCGTGACATGGTTCCAGGATGGCCGCTTGGGGCGGGGCATGCAAGTCATTCGGCGTCTGATGGCCGGTCGCCCAGCAGGAACCGCGGCCCTTGGCCCAGTTTCGCGGCACGGTCGTCGGGGTTGTACAGCTTGCAGCGGTCAAGCGAGAGGCATCCGCAGCCGATACAGCCGTCAAGCTTGGCCCGCAGCGCCTGCATCTGTTCGATCCGCGCATCAAGCACCTGTCCGAAGACAGCGGAGATCTGCTCCCAGTCGGATTTCGTTGGCGTGCGGCCTTCGGGCAGGCTGGCCAGCGCTTCGCGGATCTCAGCGATGGAAAACCCGAGGCCCTGCGCGATGCGCACAAAGCTGAGGCGGCGGATGTCGGAGCGTTCAAAGCTGCGCTGGCCGCCGGCGTTGCGGTCGGGGAACACCAGCCCCTGATCCTCGTAATAGCGCACGGCTGAGACCGCCAAACCGGTGCGCTCGGCCACGAATCCGATGCTCAATCCTCTGGATGCCATATGGTTAACCTATGAAATTATGAGAAACTTTTGTGTTGAGCTCAAGTATAGTTGAGACATTACCCTGAGGCCATCAAAACCGAAATGGAGGCAGATATGGCCTATCTTGAACACGCGAACATCACTGTTAATGACCCCAAGGCAACCGCCGCGATCTTGCACGACTTGTTTGATTGGCAGACCCGGTGGGAGGGCGAGGCGCTGGCCGGGGGCTACACCGTGCATGTGGGCACACAGACCAGTTACCTCGCGCTGTATGCGCCCAAGGGGCGGTCTGCGGGGCAGAGTGCGCGCTATACGCAGGTGGGCGCGCTCAATCACATCGGTGTGGTGGTGGATGACATTGTGGCGATGGAGCGTAAGGTGCGCGCTGCGGGCTATGAGCCGCACAATCACGCCGACTATGAGCCGGGCCAGCGGTTCTATTTCGACGGGCCGGATGGGGTGGAATACGAGGTGGTGAGCTATGCTTAATTCGGTGCCGTTTCTGTTGGTCTATGTCGGGGTGATGACCGGGCTGAACTTTCCTTTGGGCAAGCTGGCGGGGGCGGCTGATGTCTCGCCTGCGCTTTGGGCTTTGCTGATCTCGGTCGGGGCGTCTGTGGCGCTCTTGCCCGGCCTTTGGGCGCGGGGGGCGCTGCGGCTGCCGCGCGGGGGGCAATTGCGCTATGTGGTGCTGGCGGGGATGATCACCTTTGTCGGGGCCAATCTGCTGGTCTTTGCCGCGATCCCGCATATCGGCGCGGGGCAGGTGGGCATGATGTTCGCGCTGTCGCCGGTGTTTACGCTTGGGCTGTCGCTGTTGTTCGGGTTGCGCGCGCCGCGGGTGCTGGGGCTGGTCGGCATCGGCTTTGGCATGGGCGGCGCGATGCTGGTGGCGCTGGGGCGCGGAGACCTTGGCGGGCTGTCGCTTTGGGCCATCGCGGCGCTGGCCATTCCGGTGATCTTGGCGGTGGGCAATGTGTACCGCACGCTCGACTGGCCCGAGGGGGCCGAGCCGATGGTGCTGGCGTTCTGGAGCCATGTGACGGCGGCGCTGACCTTTGCTGTTGGGTTGCTGGTCACAGGCGGCGGCATTCCTGTTGCGCCTTTGGCCGAGATCCCCGGCGTGGCGCTGGCCCAGATGGTTGTGGCCGGGCTGACCTTTCCGGCGTTCTTTCGGCTGCAACGCTTGGGCGGGCCGGTGATGCTGAGCCAGATCGGCTATGTCGCGGCGGCGACTGGTATGGGTACGGCGGTGCTGGTGCTGGGCGAGCGTTATGGTCCGGTGACATGGATGGGCACCGGGCTGATTGCCTTGGGCGTGGGGTTCACCCTGCTGGATCAGCGCGGCGCGGCAAAACCCTTGGCGCGCGCCAAGCCCTGTGTTACCTGAGGGGTATGAGCACGCACGCACCCATCATTCGCTGCATTACCCGCTGACATCGTCGGCGGGCCTGCTCTCTCTTTCCTTTGTGAACCGATATTGCTAGTCCCGCTGCGAGCATCCGCGCGCCCGTAGGAGAGGCTATGACCGAGATCAGACTGCACAATTCGAAGACCCGCAAGAAAGAGGTCTTTGCTCCGATTGATCCGTCTGACGTGCGGATCTATCTCTGTGGGCCGACGGTGTATGACCGCGCACATCTGGGCAACGCGCGCAATGTGATCATGTTTGACGTGTTGTTCCGGCTGTTGCGGCACGCCTATGGCGAGAGCTGCGTCACCTATGTGCGCAACTTCACCGACGTGGATGACAAGATCAACGCGCGGGCGGCCGAGAGTGGGCGCAGCATTGCTGAGATCACCGCAGAGACAACGCAGTGGTATCTCGACGATATGGCGGCTCTGGGCACGCTAGAGCCGACAGAGATGCCGCGCGCCACGCAGTACATCCCGCAGATGGTCGAGATGATCGAAGGGCTGATTGCCAAGGGGCATGCTTACGCCGCCGATGGGCACGTGCTGTTCTCGGTTGAGAGCTACAAGGAGTATGGCGCTCTATCTGGACGGTCGGTCGATGACATGATCGCCGGCGCGCGGGTTGAGGTTGCGCCGTATAAGCGCAATCCGATGGATTTCGTGCTGTGGAAGCCATCGAGTGACGATCTGCCGGGGTGGGAGAGCCCTTGGGGCCGGGGCCGTCCGGGCTGGCATATCGAATGCTCGGCGATGTCATATGCCTTGCTTGGGGCGTCATTTGACATTCATGGCGGGGGGAATGACCTGCTGTTCCCGCACCATGAGAACGAGGTGGCTCAGAGTTGCTGTGCCCATCCTGAGGGCAGTTTCGCACAGGTCTGGCTGCACAATGAGATGTTGCAGGTGGAGGGCAAGAAGATGTCCAAGTCGCTTGGCAACTTCTTCACCGTGCGCGATTTGCTGGAAGACGGCGTGCCGGGCGAGGTGATCCGGTTTGTGTTCCTGAGCACGCATTACGGCAAGCCGATGGATTGGACCGCGAAGAAGCGGGATGAAGCGGAAGCGACACTGCGCAAGTGGCGCGCGCTAACGGATGGCGTCCAACCGGCGGGAGATGTAGACAAGCTATTTCTCAACTCTTTAACCGACGACTTGAATACTTCCGGTGCCATAACGCAGCTTCACAGGCTTGCATCTGAGTCGATTGATCATGCCGGCATTGGGCGCGGCAGGCTTAAAGCTGCGGCGAACCTAATTGGACTGCTTCAAGATGGGGCCGGCGAGTGGACAGAAACCTCTCCGATTGAACAATCAGTAATATTGAAGGTGGGCAGCGTTATGTCCGAGCGACGCGAAGCAAGAAATGCCAAGCTTTGGCAGCGTGCAGATGAATTGAGAAACGGGTTAATCGAATCTGGGATCAAGATTAACGAAAACAAAGATGGCTCCTATACCTTCGAGCTCACGAAAAACTTCGACGCCGCTAAGCTGGAGGCGTTGTGATGGTGGGCAAGCGTTGCTTGGGGGGCTGTCTGCCCCCCGTCCGCGAGTGCGGACTCCCCCCGAGGATATTTTTAGGCCAGAGAAGCATGGGAGGCTGTTATGACTGAACGGCTTTATCTGTATGACACCACCCTGCGCGATGGGCAGCAGACCCAGGGCGTGCAGTTTTCCACGCCCGAGAAGGTGCGGATTGCCGAGGCTCTGGACGCTTTGGGGTTGGATTACATTGAGGGGGGCTGGCCCGGGGCCAATCCGACCGACAGTGCGTTTTTCGACGAGGCCCCAAAGACGCGGGCACGGATCACGGCGTTTGGGATGACCAAGCGGGCCGGGATGTCGGCTGAGAATGACGACGTTTTGGCGGCGGTGATGAATGCCGGGACTGCAGCGGTCTGTCTGGTGGGCAAGAGCCATACCTATCACGTTGAGGCAGCGCTTGGGATCACCAAGGGTGAGAATACCGAGAACATCTCTAAGTCCATCGCGCATATTGTGGCGCAGGGGCGTGAGGCGCTGTTTGATGCCGAGCATTTCTTTGACGGCTATAAGTCTGATCCTGAGTATGCATTGGAGGCCTGTCGGGCGGCTTTGGAGGCGGGGGCGCGCTGGATTGTGCTTTGCGACACCAATGGCGGTACCTTACCCGAGGAGATTGGGCGGATCGTTGGCGAGGTGATTGCCGCCGGTATTCCGGGCGACAAGCTGGGCATTCATACGCATAACGATACCGAGAACGCGGTGGCGGGGACTCTGGCGGCAGTGTTGGCCGGGGCGCGGCAGGTGCAGGGCACGCTAAATGGCTTGGGCGAGCGTTGTGGCAATGCCAATCTGACGACGCTGATCCCGACGTTGCTGCTTAAGGAACCGTTTGCCAGCCGGTTCGAGATTGGCGTGCCACGCAAGGCGCTGTCGGGATTGGTGCGGATCAGCCGGATGCTCGACGAGATCCTCAACCGGGTGCCGATGCGGCAGGCGGCCTATGTCGGGGCCTCGGCCTTTGCGCATAAGGCCGGGCTGCATGCCAGCGCGATCCTTAAGGATCCCTCGACCTATGAGCATATCGATCCGGCTGTGGTCGGCAATGCGCGGGTCATTCCGATGTCGAACCAGGCCGGGCAGTCAAACCTGCGGCGGCGGTTGTCGGATGCGGGACTGGCTGTGGAAAAGGGCGATCCGGCGTTGGGGCGCATTCTTGATCGGGTCAAGGCGCGCGAGACGGATGGCTATTCCTATGACGGGGCGCAGGCGTCGTTTGAACTGCTGGCGCGTGAGGAATTGGGGCGGCTAGAGCGGTTTTTCGAGCTCGACCGTTACCGGGTGACGGTGGAGCGGCGGCGCAATGCGCTGGGCGAGATTGTCAGTGCGTCGGAGGCTGTGGTGGCGGTGACGATTGATGGCGAGCAGATCCTGTCGGTCAGTGAGAGCCATGATGATCAGGGCAATGATCGCGGGCCGGTGAATGCGCTGTCTCAGGCGTTGAAGCGGGATTTGGGCAAGTATCAGGCCTCGATCGACGACATGCATCTGGTGGATTTCAAAGTGCGCATCACCCAGGGCGGCACCGAGGCGGTGACGCGGGTGATCATCGACAGCGAAGACGGTGAGGGGCGGCGCTGGGCGACGGTCGGCGTGTCGCCCAATATCGTCGATGCCTCGATGGAGGCGCTGCTGGATGCGATCCGCTGGAAGCTGATCCGGGACGCGGGGTGATGACCGACGCGTTGGAGGCTACGGAGTGGCACGCCTGCGCGGCGATTGTCGAAAAGGCTGATCCTGACCGGTTTATGGCGGTGATGTCTATGGGCGTGCCGGCGCGGGCGAAGTTGTTCCCTCTGCTGGCGTTTAATGTCGAGGTGGCGCGGGCCCCTTGGGTGACGCAAGAGCCGATGATTGCCGAGATGCGGCTGCAATGGTGGCGCGATGCGCTGGGCGAGATTGCCGCCGGTGGGCTGGTGCGGCGTCATGAGGTGGTGACGCCTTTGGCGCTGGTGCTGCAGCCGGGGCAGGCGGCGGTGCTTGAGGATTTGATCGAGGCGCGGCGTTGGGATATTGGCCGCACGCCGTTTGAAGATCGGGCGGCGTTTGACGGCTATATCGATGCGACTTCGGGGCATTTGCACTGGGTTGCGGCGGGTCTGTTTGGCTGTGACCAAGAGGCGGCAGTGCGCGATATCGCGTTTGGTGCAGGCGTGGCGCAGTACCTTTGTGCGGTGCCCGAACTTGAAGCGCGGGGCCGCATTCCGCTGGTGGATGGCCGGGCCGAGGCGGTGGCCGATCTGGCCCGCGATGCGCTGGCACGGTTGCGGCAGGGCCGCGCGGTTCGGTTTGCGCCAGAGGTGCGCGCGGCGCTGCGGATGACGTGGCAGACGGAGGCGCTCCTGAAGCAAGCGGTTGCCGATCCCGGCTTGGTGGCGCAGGGGGCCTTGGGGCTGTCGGGCTTTGGCAAACGGGCGCTGTTGATGCGGCGGACGTGGTTCGGCGGCTTTTGAGCGGGACAAAATTTCATTGATGAAATTTGCAAATTCCGTTGACGGAATTTAGTCCGCCGGGATCAGACCGGGTGGATACAAACATTCCTGCGTCGTGGTACTGGCCAAAGGCGTGTCGCACCCGGCCAGCAGCTCCGCGCGGGGCGAAATTTCATCGATGAAATTTCAAAATTCCGTCAACGGAATTTCCTTGCGACCAGATCAGACCGTGTCCGCCTTGGGCCGCAGCATCAGCCAAAGCAGCGCGCCACCGGCGAGCACCAGAAACGGCGCCATCGCCATGTTGACGGCGGACCAGCCGGCCTGAGGCGTGCCGCCTGAGCAGTTCATCAACCCGCCTGAGGCCATCGACGCCACCGAGACGCCGCCAAACACGATCAGGTCGTTCATCCCCTGCATCCGTCCGCGTTCTTCGGGCCGGTGAGCGGCGGCGAGCATGGTGGTGGCTCCGATAAACCCGAAGTTCCAACCGAGGCCAAGCAGCGCAAGCGCAACGAAGAAGTTGCCGAGTTCGACGCCAGCCAAGCCAACACCCCCCGCGACGGCAAGGATGGCGATGCCAAGCGCCACAATCCGTTCCACCCCGAAACGCGCGATCAGGTGGCCGGTGAAGAACGACGGCGCGAACATCGCCAGCACATGCGCGGTGACGACATCGGCGGCGTTGTTCTTGTCGAACCCGCAGCCCACCACGGCCAGCGGTGTCGAGGTCATCACCAGGTTCATCAGCGCATACGACACCATCGCGCAGATCACCGCGACGGCGATGCGCGGGGTGGTCAGCAGCTCCCACCGCGTCCGGCCCTTGGGGGCATCGGCGGCGGGGGTCGGCGGCTTGGGGATGTCGAGGAACAGGAACAGCAACGCCCCCAGTAAATTAATCGCGATCACCGCGGCGTAGGTGCCAAGGAAGGGGATTACATAGGCATCTGCCGTAATTTTGATCAGTTGCGGGCCGATCACGGCCGAGGCGAGTCCGCCCGCCATGACATAGGAAATCGCCTTGGGGCGGAAATCGTCCGAGGCGGTGTCGGCGGCCGCGAAGCGATAGAACCCCTGCGCCGACATATAGATTCCGGTCAGGAACGAGCCCAAAAGGAAGACGGGGAAGCTTTGCAGGAACAGCCCATAAGCGCCGATCACGCCGCCCAATGCACCGCCCAGAGCGCCAACAAAGAACCCGGCGCGGCGGCCATAGCGCTGCATAAAAGCCGAGATCGGCGTGGCTGTTATCATCGATCCGATCACAATCATCGAGATCGGCAGCGTGGCGAAACAGACGTTTGACGCCAGCGATTGCCCGGCCAGCCCGCCGATGGTGAAGATCATCGGCATTTGCGCCCCAAGGATGGCCTGCGCCAACACAAGGACGATGACATTACGCTTGGCGCGCGTGTCGGCGGAGGACGGGGCGGTGGGGGCAAGATCGCTCATGCGGAAATCGGTATATCTCCGGGCAGGCGGCGGCAAGCGTCTATTGCCGCTTGGAATTTGCGCGTGCAAGTTGCGGGGGGCCGGGCTACCTCTGGGGAGATGGTGGCAGGTGTGACGGATATCCTGATTGTCGGCGGCTCTGCCGAGGCGCGTGCGCTGGCCTTGCGGCTGGGGGCACGGGCGCAGGTGATCTTGCCGGCGCAAGAGCGGCGCGGGGCACCGTGGCCGGTGCCGGTCTCTGGGTTGGCCTTGTCCGAGGCGGCTTTGGCCGATTTGCTGCGCGCGCGCGGCGCTGTGGTGGTCGATGCCTCGCACCCCAATGACTGGCAAAGCTCGCGGATTGCGGCAGCTTCGGCGCGGGCCGCTGGGGTACGGATCTTGCGGCTGGAGCGTGCGCCGTGGCAGGCGGGGCGGCGTGACCGTTGGGTGCATCTTCGCCGTGAGCAGGACGCCGCGCGCCATGTCGTGCCGGGCGACCGCGTGCTGTTGGCTACGGGGCGCGAGACGCTGGCGCGCTTTGCCAATCTGCGCGGCGTCTATGTGTACAGTCGCCAGATCACCGATCATGACGATCCGTTTCCCCTGCCGCGTGGGCGGTTTTTGCGCAGTGCCGCGCCGTTTGCCGTGGCCCAAGAGATCGCGCTGCTGCGCCGTTTGCGGATCGATTGGCTGATCCTGCGCAATGCGGGCGGGCCGGGCGGTTGGCCCAAGCTTGAGGCCGCGCGGCGGATTGGCCTGCGGGTCGGGATGCTGGACCGGCCCCGCCTGCCGGAGGTGCCTGTGGTGCGCGATGTGGCCTCGGCGCTGGCGCGGATCGAGACATGGTTGGGATAGAATGGCTGGGATAGATTGGTTGGGTCGAATGGCGGGGATCGAATGGCAGGCATAGGCCGGATCATTGAGACCGACGCCTGTGTCGCCGAGGGCGTCGATTGGCTGCGACAGGCCGATCCGCGCTTTGCTCCGGCGCTCGATGCCTGTTGCCCGCTGCCTTTAAGGCGCAGGCCCGACGGCTTTGCCGCCTTGCTGAGCGCGATTGTCAGTCAGCAGGTCTCGGTGGCCTCGGCCAATGCGATTTGGGGCCGGTTGCAGGGGGCCGGGATGACCACACCCGAGGCTGTTTTGGCGGTGGACGAACAGGCGCTGCGCGATCTCGGCCTCAGCCGTCAGAAGGCGGCCTATGCACATGCGCTTGCCAGTGCCGGGATCGATTTTGCCGCCCTGCGCGACCGGCCCGACGCAGAGGTGATTGCGACACTGGTGGCGGTCAAGGGCATCGGGGTCTGGACGGCGGAAATCTATGCGATGTTCTCGCTGGGGCGGGCGGATGTCTTTGCGCCCGGCGATCTGGCCTTGCAGGAATCGGCGCGGCTGTTGTTCGATCTGCCGGAGCGGCCAAAGGACCGGGCGTTGCGCGCGATGGCCGAGGAATGGTCGCCTTGGCGGTCGGTTGCGGCCCGTGCGCTCTGGGCCTACTACAGGCATGCCAAGGCAAGGGAAGGTATCCGATGACTCGCGTTTTGAAATCCGGCCGCAAAGAGCCTCTCTCGGGCGAGACCCGGTCGGTTGTGGTGTTTTTGCACGGTTACGGGGCCAATGGCGCCGATCTTTTGGGGCTGGCGGATCCGCTGGCCGAACATTTGCCCGACACGTTGTTTCTGTCGCCTGATGCGCCCGAAGACTGCGCCGGGTCGCCGATGGGGTTTCAGTGGTTTCCCATCCCCTGGATCGACGGATCAAGCCAGGAAGAGGCCGAAGCGGGCCTGACGCGCGCGGCAGAAGACCTGAATGCCTATCTCGACAGCGTCATGGTGGATGAGGATATGCTGCCCGAGCAGGTCGCATTGGTCGGGTTTTCGCAGGGCACAATGATGAGCCTGCATGTGGCCCCGCGGCGCGAAGACCCGGTGGCCGGGGTTGTTGGGTTTTCGGGGCGGTTGATGGCACCTGAGTCGCTGGTGGATGAGGCGGTGAGCTTTCCGCCGATCCTGCTGTTGCACGGCGATCAGGACGACGTGGTGCCGCCGCAATCGCTGCCAGAGGCGGCGGAGGCGTTGCAGGCGGCCGGGTTCAAGGAAGTCTTTGCGCATATCATGAAGGGCACCGCGCATGGCATTGCGCCGGATGGGCTTGGGGTGGCGCTGGCGTTTTTGCGCGACAAATGCGGGTTCTGATCTTGTTTTCGCCGCGCCTTCGCGCGTCGACGGGGGGGCTTCGCCCCCTAAAAGTGAAAGACTGGGGTGAGTGAAAGATTGGGGGCTCTGCCCCCGGCCTGCGGCCTCCCCCGAGGTATTTTTGAACAGAAGAAGCCTTTGAGATCAGGACCAGAGGCGGGGTTCGGCGAATTCCACTGAGTTTCCCGCCGGGTCGCGGAGGTAGAGTGAGCGCGCGCCGTTGGGCCAGTCGAACTCGGCCTCGATGAGCACATGCTTTTGCGTCAGGTGGTTTCGCCACAGAGCGATGTCCTTGCGGCTGGCGCAGAGGCAGACATGGCCGGACCCGGTGGTGCCGTGGCTGGGCACTGGCAAATCGGGATTTTGCGATGGTTTGGTGGTTTCGCGCGGGTTGAAGACCAGAAGGACCGTGAGGCCAGCGCGAAAGAAGATGTGGCGGCCTTCGACATGCGCAACCACCTCCATGCCCAGCAGCCGATGATAGAAGTCCCGGGCGGCGTCCAGGTCTTCGGCATAAAGCGCGGCTTCTAGCAGGCCGCTTATCGGCGGTGGCGCGGGCATCGTGACATACTAGCAGGCGCGAAGGCATGCGCCAATCCGTTTATTTATATAGACTTTTCGCGGATAGGTTGTTCTTGGTCGGGTCGGCGGCACAGTCTTGGGGATGCGCCGGATGATCGGGGCTGACTGCGCACGCGATGCGCGGGGCATCGGCGGTGGGCTTGCGTTGAGCGGGCGCGGCCGGTTTCTGGGAGGGCAGGCGGACTTCAGCTTGTGGAGACGCGTTGGCGCGAGGCCGGCAATCAACTCCCTGCGATTTCGCTCGATTTCCGCGCAAGACGGCCTAGGGTCAAGCTGGACCACAGGGCAAATCGGGGGCGCAGTCGGGCCTGGGGCGGTGCACAAATTTCATGCAGTCATGTTGCTGTTACAGGAGCGTTCTACCACATCATCAGCACGGCAATTTCTAGAGGCTTGCCTGACACGCAACGCGAGATATAGTGACACTATCAAATCCGGGCCCCGCCAGACCGGCGCGGCTGAACGTGCAAACCGGCACGACCTAGGAGATCGAAAGTACGATGGACGGTGATTTCAGGACGGACTTTGTCAGAGAGCCCTCGGCGCTGAAGCAATACCCCGCACTGGTGCTGAATGCGGACTATCGGCCCTTGTCTTATTATCCGCTGTCGCTTTGGCCCTGGCAGGATGCGGTCAAGGCGGCCTGGCTCGACCGGGTGGATATCGTGGCCGAGTATGACCACGAGGTGCGAAGCCCCTCGACGACGATACGGATCCCCAGTGTTGTCGTCCTCAAAGATTACGTAAAACCTCAAAAGCGCGTGGCCTTCACGCGCTTTAATCTTTTTTTACGGGATGAGTTTCGCTGCCAGTACTGTGGCACCAAGCGGGAATTGACCTTTGATCATGTGGTGCCGCGCGCCGCTGGTGGGGTGACGAGCTGGCAGAATGTGGTTGCGGCCTGTGCGCCTTGCAACCTCAAGAAGGGCTCGAAGTCCTTGATGCGGGCAGGGATGCACCTGATGAAACCGCCACGCCAGCCCGGCGCGGAGGAGCTGCGCAATATGGGGCGGAAATTCCCGCCCAACCACCTGCATGACAGCTGGGTCGATTTCCTCTACTGGGATGCCGAGCTGGAAGCCTGACGTCAGAGTGCTGGCGTCCATCGGGTCGGAACGGATCGCGCTTACGCCGAACACGCCAACCGTGGCCGAACTCGCGCCGAGCCTTGATGTGGCGCTGTGGAACGGGCTGTTCGTGCACGACGACACGCCGCAAGAGATGCGAGACAGGATCGCCGCTGTGGCCCGAAAGACCGCAATGTCGGAGCGGGCGCAGGCGCTGGCCGGCAATACAGGGGCGCTGGTTTATTGGCAGCCGGCTTCCGACGTGGTCAGGCAGATCGCCAAGGACTTCAAGACGATGGGTGCCATCGACGCCATGCTGTCACAGTGAACCGGACCGGGGCCGGGTTTGGACATTTATCCTGCTTTTTATGTAGTCCCGTTGGCGGGGGCCAATCATGTCGCGGGTGACGTCGCTGCAAAGGGCGTTCAAACGCTATCGCCGCCCCGGAGACATCGTCTGTGCCTGGGGCGCACTGATCGTCGCGGTGGCTTTGCTGGCACAGATTTTGGAACAGACCGCGTGGAGACCTGGCGGCAAATTCTTGGCACAGCCCCGGTTTTGGCCCGCAGTCTCGCTTGGCGGTATGGCGGTCTTTGCGGCGTTGCACCTTGTGAGATCGGCCCTGTCCGAGCGTATTGGCGGACGCTGGCAGGAGATCCGGCTTTGGCTCCGATCGCTGGAATATGTCGCCTGGTTTATCGCTTATGCAGTGGCGGTGCCTTGGGGAGGATACTTGGCATGCAGCCTGGTGTTTGCCCTCATGCTGACGCTTCGCGTGGGCTATCGCAGCGTATCGATGTTGATCGCCGCTCCTGTCACGGCGCTGGTGATTGTGTTTCTTTTCAGGGCCTTGCTCAAGGTAAACCTGCCCGCTGGCCGTGTTGTTGAGGTGCTGCCGGACGGGCTGCGCCGCTTTATGCTGATATATTTCTGATCGGACTGACGGATGGAAAACCTCCTTGCCGGATTGGAGCTGCTCGCCCGTTGGGACGTGATGCTGGCGCTGTTTACGCTCAGTCAGGCGTTCCTGTTGTTGACCGCGCCCGACACCAGCGCCAAAGCCACACCGATCACAGGCAAGATGTCGTCTGGCTTCAAGGAGTTGCTCAAGCATAAACGGGTGGCGACGGTGGCCTCTGGCTGTGGCGTGCTCCTCGGGATGATCCCCGGCACTGGCGAGTTTACTGCGCAATTCATGAGCTACACCTATGCGCAAAAAACGTCGAAAACGCCCGAGGCGTTTGGCAAAGGATCGCCCGAGGGGTTGATCGCGTGGGAGGCTGCCAACAATGCGGTGCCCGCCGCCGCGATGATCCCGTTGCTGGCGCTTGGCGTGCCGGGCGAGGCGTTGACCGCGATGATGCTGACGGTGTTTTACGTCCGTAATGTCATCCGCGGCCCGCAGCTGTTTCAGAGCAACATTGATCTGGTCTATGGCCTCTATTTCGCGCTGAATGTGATCGTGATGGTGTTTTTGCTGTTTTCGACCAGTCTGTTGATCCGGGTCATCCGGGTGCCGACGCGGTTTCTGGGGGTGACGATCCTGTTGTTGTCCTTCGTCGGGGTCTTTTCTTTGCGCAATTCGCTGATGGATTGCATGGTCGCCGCCGGTTTTGGCGTGCTGGGGCTGGTGTTGAAACGGCTGGCTCTGCCGATTGTGCCGATCATTCTTGGCATGGTTCTGGGGGGCATCATCGAGGTCAAGCTGCGCTCGGCCCTGCCGCGGTTGAAAACCCCGCTGGATATGATCGACCGGCCGATTTCCTTTATCATTTTCGCCATGATCGTGATCGTTCTGGCGCTGCAATTTCGGACGCTGATCCGCGATTGGCCCGATGGGTCGGATTTGAAGCGACCTGACGATGAGTGACAAGTCAGCTCGGTTGATCAGTATTCATGAGACCAATGCGAGATTAGAAGTTTTTACGCGCTAACGTCATCGTGGTAGGCTGACCAAAGGCTGTATTTTTCAGGCGAGATGTGATAAGCTTAACTTGGCAATATTTTACATGTTAAGGAATTTGCATGCCGCACGTTCACATCGACTATTCCGCCAATCTCGAAGAGGTCGTGGATATGGCCGCGTTGTGCGAGGCGATCCGCGCCGAAGCAGCCGGGATCGAGGCCTTTCCGATGGCTGGCATCCGGGTCAGGGCGGTGCGCGTCGATTATTTTGCGATGGCAGATGGCGCTCCGGTGCATGGATTTATCGACCTCTCGGTACGGTTAAGAGAAGGCCGGTCCGACGCGGTCAAGAAAGAGGCAATAGAGCGTCTTTTCAGGGTGTTGAAGGACATCCTGACGCCGGTTATGGCCACAAGGTCTGTGGCGATTTCGGCTGAGATCCGTGACATCGACGCCGCGTTATCCCCGAAATTCAGCACCGTCCGCGATCATCTGGAGACCCTGAAATGAGCCCGCTCAGCGACAATATTACCAAGCTGCAAGGCTATCTTCAGCGCTTTGGCGACACGGGCATCTTAAACCGCATCGCGGGTGCGGATGTGGTTGGCGCAGGCGGCGTGTTTCAAACGATTTCGCCGGTCGACAAGACCGTGATTTGCGACGTGGCGCATGGCACGGCCCGTGACATTGACGCTGCGGCTTGCGCCGCGCGTGCGGCTTTTGCCGGGTGGCGGGATATGCCGGCGTTGGAACGCAAAAAGATCCTGATCCGCGTGGCCGAAGGCATCGAGGCACGAGCCGAGGAAATTGCGCTGTGCGAATGCTGGGACACCGGGCAGGCGCTTAAATTCATGTCCAAGGCGGCATTGCGCGGGGCCGAGAACTTTCGCTATTTCGCCGATCAGGTGGCGCAGGCGCGTGACGGCAAGCATATGAAATCGCCAACTTTAATGAACATCACGACGCGGGTTCCGATTGGTCCGGTTGGGGTGATCACGCCGTGGAACACGCCGTTCATGCTGTCGACCTGGAAGATCGCCCCGGCGCTGGCGGCGGGCTGCACTGTGGTGCACAAACCGGCCGAGGCTTCGCCGTTGACGGCGCGGCTCTTGGTGGAAATTGCCGAAGAGGCTGGGCTGCCGCCGGGCGTGCTTAACACCGTGAATGGCTTTGGCGAAGGCGCGGGCAAGGCGCTGTGCGAGCACCCGAAAATCCGCGCCATCGCCTTTGTCGGAGAAAGCCGAACCGGCCGTTTGATCACCAAGCAAGGGGCCGATACGCTTAAGCGTAACCATCTGGAATTAGGTGGAAAAAACCCGGTTATTGTGTTTGATGATGCCGATCTGGAGCGGGCGCTCGATGCGGTGATCTTCATGATTTATTCGATCAATGGCGAGCGCTGCACTTCGTCCTCGCGACTGCTGGTGCAGGACACGATTCGCGAGGCGTTTGAAGCCAAGCTGATCGAGCGGGTGAACCGGATCAAGGTGGGCCATCCTCTTGATCCGGCTACAGAAATCGGGCCGCTGGTGACGCAGGAGCATTTCGATAAGGTCACAGGCTATTTTGAGATCGCCAAGACCGACGGTGCCACCGTGGCGGCGGGCGGAGAGACTGTGGGCGACACAGGGTATTTCGTACGGCCCACGCTTTTTACCAATGCCACCAATGACATGCGGATCGCACAGGAAGAGATTTTCGGCCCGGTTCTAACCTCGATCGGCTTTGCCACCGAAGAAGAGGCGCTGGAGATCGCCAACGACACCCCTTACGGTCTGACTGGTTATGTCTGGACCAATGATCTCACCCGCGCGCTGCGCTTTACCGACCGGCTGGAGGCGGGGATGATCTGGGTGAATTCCGAGAATGTGCGCCACCTGCCGACGCCGTTTGGCGGGGTCAAATCCAGCGGCATCGGGCGGGATGGCGGCGATTGGTCGTTCGAGTTTTACATGGAGCAAAAGCACATCGGCCTTGCCACCGGCGCGCATAAGATCACCAGATTGGGAGCCGACTGATGCCTGTGCCCACGCCGAACTTATATCCGGATTTCAATGTCATACGGCTTAGTCATGTCTGTCTCAACGTGGCTGATTTGGAGGTGTCGAAACGATTTTATGTCGATACGCTGGGCTTGCAGATCACCGATGAAGACGCCAGCCACGTCTATCTTCGTGCGCTGGAAGAGCGCGGCCATCATTGCATCGTTTTGCAGAAATCCGCTACGCCCGGCACTGTCGAAACGCTGGCGTTCAAGACGTTTGACGAGGGCGATCTTGACCGGGCCGAGGCGCATTTCCGTGCTAAGGGCCGCCCGACGGACTGGGTGCAGCGCGCCTATCAGGGCCGCACGTTGCGCACCTCGGACAACCTCGGCACCCCGTTGGAATTCTGTCACAGGATGGACAGGTTGGCGCCGATCCACCAGACATACGCGCTGTATCGTGGGGTGAAACCGCTGCGCATCGATCACTTCAATTGCTTTTCGCCCGACGTCGATGCGTCGGTGGCGTTTTACAGCGACATTGGGTTTCGGGTGACGGAATACACCGAAGATGCCGACAGCAAAAAGCTGTGGGCGGCGTGGATGCATCGCAAGGGCGGGGTGCATGATATGGCGTTTACCAATGGCACCGGGCCGCGGCTGCATCACGTTGCCTTCTGGGTGCCGACACCGCTGAACATCATTGATTTGCTCGATCTGATGGCGACCACCGGTTATGTCGGCAATATCGAACGCGGGCCGGGGCGGCACGGGATTTCGAATGCGTTTTTCCTTTATATTCTTGATCCGGATGGCCATCGGATTGAACTATATTGTTCGGATTATCAGACGGTTGACCCTGATTTGGAGCCGATCAAGTGGGATCTGAAAGACCCGCAACGGCAAACGCTTTGGGGGGCGGCTGCGCCCAAAAGCTGGTTTGAGCATGGCAGCGCATTTGTCGGCGTAAAGACGCGCGAGAGTGCGATTGCGGCCAGCCCGATCATTGCGCCATGAGCTGGGGAGGCGAGGGTGTGACACAGCGATTTGCAAGTTTCTCTGCCAAGGGTGAGCGCCATTATGGCGCGGTAACAGAGGCTGGGATGATCGCGCTTGGCGCTGCGTTTCCTCAGTGGCTGACCCTGCTGGATGCGGTGAAAGCGGGGGGGCTTGGTGCCTTGGGCGAGGCGGCTGAAGGCCGGTCGGTGACCCACACGGAGTTTCAATATGAAATGGTGCTGCCCGATGCGGCGCGCATTCTGTGCGTCGGGGTGAATTTTCCCGACCGCAATGCCGAGTACAAAGATGGCAGTGAGCTGCCAAAATTCATGTCACTGTTTCCCCGTTTTGCCAGCGGGTTTACCGGCCACGCGCAGCCGCTGATCCGTCCGCCGGAGAGCCATATGCTCGACTACGAGGGGGAGGTGGCGGTTGTCATTGGCAAAGCCGGGCGGCGGATTGCGCAGGGCGCTGCGTATGACCATATCGCGGCGCTGACGATCTGTAACGAGGGTACGATCCGCGATTGGGTGCGGCACGCGAAATTCAACGTGACGCAGGGCAAGAACTGGGATCATTCGGGGGCCATCGGGCCCTGGCTGGTGCCGTTTACCGAGGCGGCGCAGCTGGATCAGGCGCGGATTTTGACCCGCGTGAATGGTGCGATTCGGCAGGAGGATGCGCTTTCGCGGATGTTGCATCCGATCCGGCGGCAGATCGAATATATTTCTACTTTCATGGCGTTGCAGCCGGGTGACATCATTATCACCGGCACGCCGACCGGGTCTGGGGCGCGGTTGGAGCCGCCGCAATTCCTTGCACCCGGCGATGTGGTCGAGGTTGAGGTGACGGGCATCGGCACGCTGCGCAATACGGTTGCGGACGAAGCGGTATGACGCCGGATGACCATGCCCAAGCGGCCGCCGATCTGCTGAAGGCCGAAGCGACGGGCGAGCAAATCGGGTTGTTGACCAAGCGCTTTGCGGCAATGGGGATGGCGGATGCCTATGCGATTCAGGCCGCGATTTTGCGGGCGAAACGGGCGCAGGGGCGCCGGGTGGTGGGCTGGAAAATCGGGCTGACCTCGAAGGCGATGCAATCCGCGCTTGGCATCGACATTCCCGACAGCGGCATCCTGTTTGACGACATGCTGTTTGATCATGGCGCCGTGGTGCCGGGCGGGCGCTTTATCCAGCCCCGGATCGAGGCCGAGATTGCCTTTGTCATGAAAGCACCGCTGGGGGACGGAGAGGTGAGCCGCGCTGATGTGCTGGCCGCGACCGACCACGTTGCCCCTGCGCTTGAGATTCTCGACACGCGGATCACGCGGGTTGATGCAGAAACTGGCCAGAGCCGGCAGGTCTTTGACACCATTGCCGACAATGCTGCCAATGCGGGGGTGGTGCTTGGCGCGCAGAAACATCCGCCCGAGGCGTTTGATTTGCGTTGGGTTGGCGCAATCACCAGCCGCAATGGCACGGTTGAGGAAACCGGTTTGGGGGCAGGGGTGCTTAACGATCCGGTGGAGAGCGTGGTCTGGCTGGCGCGGCGGATGGCGCAGTATGGCCAGAGCATTGAGGCCGGTCAGATCATCCTGTCGGGCAGTTTTATTCGTCCGGTTGAATGCCCGCCGGGCAGCCAGATCGAGGCTGACTTTGGCCCCTTTGGCGCGGTTGCCATTGGCTTTGCCTGAACGCGAGGCCTAAACGCGAGGCCTGAACGAAAAGCCCGAACGCGGGGCCTGAAAACTGCGCATAACCGCTGGACAAGAAAAAGCCCCACACGATGGCGGGGCTTTTCAAATCTGGTCGCAGTGTCGAAAAGTTACGCGCCTTGCGGGCGTTGGGTCGGCACCGGGTTCTTGCTTTTGCCGCTCAGCGGATCGTCCTGACGCTGGACAGACCCTTCGAAGTGCGCACCGCTTTCGATTGCGATGGTCTTGTGGATGATGTCGCCTTCGACGCGCGCGGTCGCGGTCAGACGTACCTTGAGGCCACGCACGCGGCCCACGATACGGCCATTCACCACAACATCATCGGCAATGCACTCGCCCTTGATGGTGGCGGTTTCGCCGATGGTCAGCAGATGCGCGCGGATATCACCCTCGACAGTGCCTTCAACCTGAATGTCGCCGGTGGTCTTCATGTTGCCAACAACATGCAGATCAGCAGACAGAACCGACGCGGGCGGTTTTGCCTTGGGGCTGGCAGAGGGCTTGTATTCGGGTTGTGCTGGCATCATGGGCTTCTTCATTTCAGGGGCTGCAGGTGTTGCAGCATCATCGGCCTTGGGGCCGGGCTCGTTGATCTTGCTCTTAGAAAACATCTTTTGCAGCCTTCAGATATATCATTGGGTTGACGGCTTTGCCCCCGACCCGAACCTCGTAGTGCAAATGGGTGCCGGTGGAACGTCCTGTGTTCCCCATATCACCGATGCGATCCCCGCGCGAGACCCTTTGGCCCTTCTGCACGCGGATTTTCGATTGATGCGCATAGCGCGTTTCAATGCCGAATTCGTGCTGAATTTTTACCAGTTTGCCGTAGCCCGACTGCCAGCCTGCGTGTGTCACCACACCGTCGGCGGTGGCATAGATCGCAGTGCCGTGCTTGCCGGCGAAATCCGCGCCAGCGTGCAGGCGGCCCCAGCGATAGCCATAGCCAGAGGTAAAGCGATAGGCATCCTTGAGCGGCGAGGCAAAGGGCGCCTTTTCAGCGGCGATGCGATACAGGTTCAGCCGGTCCATCTGGTTGAGGATGTCGTTGGCGCGGCGGGTGTCCAGCGTCACGTCCTCGCCCTTGGTGGAAAAGCTCAGCGGCATCAGCGGGCCGCCCTGGCCGGAATACCCGGCGCGCACTTTGTCGAGAATCGAATCCGGGTTCATGCCCGCCGCTTTGAACATCTTGTCGAGCGGGGTCACGGAAATGGTCATGGCTTCTTCAAGCTGGCGGAAGATGGCGTCGTTCTTCTCTTCCATCAGGCGCATTTCCGAGGCCATCGCATCGGCGGCAACAAAGGCTTCTTGCGCGTCGGCGACCACCTGATCGCGCTCTTGCGCGGTGCGGGCGAGGGCGTTGGCCAACAGATCGACGGTGCCGCTGTCGGCGCCATCGGATTTGCCAGCCGACGTGGCGGTGCCATCCATCGCGCCTTTAAGCTCGGCGACTTCGGTTTCGGCCACTTTCTTATCTGTCATCACGTTGCGCAGGGTGGCTTGGATCACTTCGATGCCCGTTTCCAGCTCGCGGCGATGGACTTCGGATTTCAGCAGCTCGGTCTGCATCACCGAGATGCGTTCAAGCGCGGAGTTAAAGCGATTCTGGGCCGCCAGTGCATCAGAGGCGCGGGTGTCGCGCTCTTGGCTGAGCAGGTTGAGGCGGTCCATATAGGTTTGTTGATCGCGACGCGCCTGTTCGCGGAAGTTGCCCGCCCCGATGGAATCCATCAGCAGGACCGCGGTGGCGATGATCGTCCAGGCCACCACAAGCGCGCTGCCGGTGAAGGCGACGAATTGGGTTTCGGATCGAAGTCGGATGAATCGGGTGTCGGAATCGGATCTGAGAAACAGTCTGCGCTCCGGGAAATACCGTTCGAGGATCGCGTGAACCTTAATAGCCAGCCGTGTACGCACCGCAGCCGCCCCCTTTTTTTATTATTCCAGTCTTAAAGGTGCGAAAGCTCACACCGTCCCCATCTTCTCCTTAACCAGCCGTTTACAATGGCGCAAGTTTGTAAGCCGCTCGATTCGACCACAGGGGGCCTTCCGTGGCAAATGGGCAAAAAATCGCCTATTGGATAAGGGGTTGTCGGTGGCGCGCCGCTTGCACGCTCCGCGTGTTCTTTCGAAATGAAACCGGATCAGCTTGCGGGCTGGTCTGTGAGCGGCCAGTAGAAATCCGGCGGAAGGCCCGCATCGGCGCGCTTTTCCTCGTTGAACGGCGGTTTCAGCGGGCCTTTGAAATATTTTGTGACCAGCGTGTGGAAGACATCCTTGGGGTCGAGGTTGTGCCGCCCGCAGAGGAAATTGAACCACTTTGAGCCATAGGCGACATGCGCCACTTCCTCGCCGTAGATGATGTTGAGCGCTTCGACCGCTTGTGTTGCCTTGGCGTTGGTAAAGATCTTGATCATGCCGGGGGTCACATCGAGGCCGCGCGCCTCAAGCACCATGGGCACCACGGCCAACCGTCCCATCAGATCTTCGGCGGTGTCCTCGGCCGCCCGCCACATGCCGGCATGGGCGGGAAGTGCGCCATAAAAGCTGTCTTCGGCTTCAAGGCAGTCGCACATCAGGTTGAAATGTTTGGATTCTTCGTCCGCGGCCTTGACCCAGTCATCATAGAACCCGATCGGCATTTCGACGTCGGTGAACCGCGCGATAAGATCCCAGTGCAGGTCGACGGCGTTCAGCTCGATATGCGCCACAGCATGTAAGAGCGCGATCCGCCCGGCCGGGCTGCCCGGTTTGCGCTTGGGCACATCGCGGGGCGACAACAGCTCTGGTTGGTCTGGCCGTGCCGGTTGCAGCGGCGGCGCGCTTTGGCCGACGGGCAGCGGCGTGCCCGACTCGCGCGCGGCAAACCACGCCTTGGCATGGGCGCGCGAGATCCGGGTTTTCTCGCGGCCATCGGCGGTGGTCAGAACCTCGGTGGCCATTTCGGCGAGGGAAAGGCTCACAGGGCGCGCACCGCGTCGAGCACCTCTTCGGCGTGGCCATCAACCTTCACCTTGCGCCATTCGCGCACCAGTTTGCCGGTGCCGTCGATCAGGAAGGTCGAGCGGACGATGCCAAAGAAGGTTTTGCCGTACATCTTCTTTTCCTGAAACACGCCAAATTGCTCTGCGATATCGCTGTCTTCGTCTGACAAGAGCGGCACGGCAAGATCATGTTTTGCCACGAATTTATCATGGCTTTTGATAGGGTCTTTCGAGATGCCGAACACCTGCGCGCCAGCGGCCTCAAACTCGGGGCGCAGGGCGGAAAAGGCGATGGCCTCTTTGGTGCAGCCCGACGTCAGATCGCGCGGATAGAAGAACAGCACCACCGGCGCGGGCCGCAGGCTGCTGAGGTCAACGCTGTCGCCGCCATCACGGGGCAACGTGATGTTCGGAACAATTTCGCCGGTTTGAATGACATCTTTCGACATGTGATCCACAATCCCTTGGTTGCCGGGCCTTCACCCCATATTAGGGAGGGGCAGGCCAGAAAAACACAGGCTTGTCAAATACCAGTCAGAGACCGAGGGATCGCCAGCGTAGGTGAGCACCGAAACCGAACATGAGGCCGGGCCGGATACGGCGGCCACCGCTGCTCCGGACAGGCCCGGACGGCCACGCCGGCGCAAACGTGTGCGTCTGGCGAAGGCCGGGTTGTGGCTGGTGCTTAGTCTGACGCTGTTGTCAGGCGTGCTGGCGCTGGTGGGCTGGTCGCTTTTGGGCAAGCCGCTGTCAGCGCCCGACTGGCTGCGCAGCGAGATTGAGGCACGGCTGGCCGAGCAACTGCCGGGCTATGAGTTGCGCTTTTCCGATATGACGCTGTTTGTGCAGCCGGATTTGCGGCCGGAACTGTCGGTGTCCAACGTCGAACTGCGCGACGCAGCCTCGGGGCGTGTCTTGCTAGAGCTGGCGCAGGCCGAGGTGACGATTGCCCGACGTTCGCTGATGCAGCGGCAGATCCAGCCTAAATCGGTGTCGGTCTCGGGCGTGCTGTTTCGGCTGAACCGCAATGCCGAGGGGGCGTTTGACCTCGCCTTCGGCGATGGCCTAGGCCACAGCGGCATCGGGCTGACCGGGCTGATCTCGCAGATTGACGAAATGGTTGATCAGCCGACCCTCGCGGCCTTGCGCGAGATCGAGATCAACGCCGTGACGCTGGCCTATCAGGACTTGCGCGCCGGGCGCAGTTGGACGGTGGATGGCGGGCGGCTCAACCTGTCGCGGGAGCGCGATCAGTTGCAGTTGCGCGGCGATGTTGCGCTGCTGAGTGGGCGCTCTGTTGCTGCCACCTTGGAGATTTTCGCCGAAAGCACCATCGGCTCGACCGCGATGAGCATGGGGTTGAGCGTCTCGGATGTGGCCTCTGGCGACATTGCCACCCAAAGCGCGGCGCTGGCCTGGCTGGGGGTGTTGCGCGCGCCGATTTCGGGCTCCTTGCGCACCTCTCTCGATGACGAAGGCGCGCTGGGCCCTCTGCATGCCACGCTCAGCATCGGCGAAGGCGTGGTGCAGCCGAGTGACGCCACCAGTCCTATCCCGTTCAAATCGGCGCGGTCGTATTTCACCTATACCCCCGACGGGGCGACGCTGCGGTTTAGCGAATTGTCGGTGGTGTCGGATCTGGTCAAGGCGACGGCGGAAGGCTCGGCCATTCTGGAGGACACTGGCGACGGCCTGCCCAGTGCCTTGCAGGGGCAGGTCCGGCTGAGCGCGATCACCGCCAACCCGGCCGAGATTTTCGACGCGCCGCGCGATCTGGCTTCGGCGGACCTCGATTTTCACCTCGCGCTTGATCCGTTCGTTTTGCGCATCGGCCAGCTGGCGCTGCATGACGATGGCCAGACCTTGCGGCTGCGCGGCCAGGTCGCTGCCGCGCCCGAGGGGTGGGACATCTCGATCATGGGGCAATTGGCCGAGATCCTGCCAGAGCGGCTGTTAAGCTTTTGGCCGCAGGGGTTCAAAACCAAGTCGCGGACATGGGTGGCCGAGAACGTGTTTGCCGGGGCCTTGCGCAATGTGGCGCTGCGGTTGCGGCTGGAGCCGGGGAAGGCGAAGCCCGAGATTTTCCTCAGTGGTGAGGTGGCCGAGGCCGAGGTGCGGTTCCTGAAGAACTTGCCGCCGGTCACCGGCGCGGCGGGCATTTTGCAACTCGAAGACAACCGATTTGTGGTGCAGGTCGATAAGGGCCGCATTGTTGCCGGTGAGGGGGGCACGCTTGATGCCGCGGGGACGGTGTTTGAAATTCCCGATGTGCGGGTCAAACCCGCCCCGGCCAAGATCAAGGTAAGCGCGGCCGGGCCTATCCATGCCGCACTCTGGCTGCTGAACCAGCCGCCGCTGAGTGCGCTCGACAAAGCCGGGAAATCGCCCGATATGGCGGCCGGGCGGCTTAAGGCGACGGGCATGGTTTCGACGCTGTTGATGAAGGGTGTGGACCCGTCGGACGTGCGGTTTGAGATCACCGGGCAGGGCTTTGATGTGGCGAGCACCGATCTGGTGCCGAACAAGAAACTGGCAGCCCGGACGCTGAAATTTTCGGCCAGCAACGACAGTCTGCGGATTGAGGGCGCGGGCACCTTGGAAGGGGTGCCGTTCGATGGGTTTTGGCAGGGGCCGCTGGGCAAGGCGGCGGCGGGCAAAGCGGCGCGGGTTGAGGCCGATGTGGCCCTGTCGCAGGCGTTTCTGGATGCGTTTTCGATTGCTTTGCCGCCGGGGTCGGTGTCGGGCAAGGGCAGCGGGCGGCTCAAGATGGATCTGGTGCGCAACCAGCCGCCTAAATTCGCGCTGACGTCAAATCTTGCCGGGCTTGGGCTTAGGCTTGATGCGATTGGCTGGTCGATGTCGCAAAGTGCCACCGGCACGCTGGCCATTGATGGCGTGCTGAGCACGCCTGCGCGGATCGACCGGCTGGCGCTGCGCGCGCCGGGGATGGACCTCGAGGGCAAGCTGACCTTGCAACAGGGGGGCGGGCTGCAAACGCTGGCGATCAGCCGGATGCGGGCGGGCAATTGGCTCGATGCTGCCGTGACGCTGACCGGGCGCGGCGCGGGGGTGGCGCCGGCGGTGCTGATCTCGGGTGGCTCGATCGACATGCGCAATGCGCCCTTCGCCTCAACCAAAGGCGGCGGCGGTGGCGGCGCGGCCTCGGGGCCGCTGTCGCTCGCGCCGGACCGATTGCAGATCACCGACGGGATCACGCTCACCAACTTCCGGGGCAATTTTACCAGCAATGGCGGGCTTTCGGGCAAGTTTCAGGCGCGGATGAATGGCGGCACGCGGGTGGTGGGCGATGTGACGCCAACCGGTAAGGGCAGCAAATTTGTGATCGAATCCGAGGATGCCGGCGGCCTGATGCGCCATGCCGGATTGATCAAGAACCTGAAGGGCGGCAGCTTTCACCTTAAACTTGTGCCCACCGGGGCCACGGGCACCTTTGACGGTGAGTTGGATATTCGCGACATCCGTATCCGCGATGCGCCGGTGATGGCGGAGCTTTTAAGCGCGATTTCGGTGATCGGGTTGATCGAACAGCTCGGCGGGCAGGGGATTTCCTTTCCCGAGGTCGAGGCGCGCTTTCGGCTGACCCCGAGGCAGGTGATCCTGACGCGGTCAAGCGCGGTGGGCCCGTCGATGGGGATCACGCTGGACGGGTACTATGATCTTGCGAACAAGACGATGGATATGCAGGGCGTGCTGTCGCCGATCTATGTGGTGAATTTTGTCGGCCAGATCTTTTCGCGCAAGGGCGAAGGGCTGTTCGGGTTCAATTTCAATCTCAAGGGCAAGTCCGATGACCCGCGCATTCAGGTCAATCCGCTGTCGGCTTTGACCCCCGGCATGTTCCGCGAAATTTTTCGCCGCCCGCCACCGGAGCTTGGTCGCTGAGCCGTTGGGTTTGGGGGGAGCGTAGAAGGAAGGAGGGGCGCTGCCCCTCGGCCTTTGGCCTCACCCCGAGGTATTTTTAAACAGAAGAAGCAGGGGGGAGGCGCGCATGGCGAGGTTTGGGGGCCTGTGCATTGTTCTTTTGCAAAGGCTCGGCTAAGGGACGGCGCATGCAGCTTTCCGATTTCGACTTTCATCTTCCGCCAGAGCGGATTGCCACCCGTCCGGCCAAGCCCCGGTCTTCGGCGCGTCTTTTGGTGGCCGAGGGCGACCAGATCACCGATGCGCAGGTGTTTGACCTGCCCGGTTGGCTGCGCCCCGGCGACAGGTTGGTGCTGAATGACACCAAGGTCATTCCCGCCCGGCTGTCTGGCTTGCGCCACCGCGACGGGGCCCAGGGCCGGACCGGGGCGCGCATTGGCGTGACCCTGCTTGAGCCGCAGGCGGATGGCACATGGTCGGCGCTGATCAAGCCGTTGAAGAAGGTCGCTGACGGTGAGGAGATCCGGTTTTCCGACACGCTTTCCGCCGTTTTGGAAACGCGCGCCGAGGGGCAGGGCCTGTTGCGCTTTAACCTTGCGGGCGATGATTTTGACGCCGCGCTGGCCGAGGCCGGTGCGATGCCGCTGCCGCCATATATCGAGGCGCTGCGCCCGGCGGATGCGCAGGACCACGAGGATTACCAAACGGTCTGGGCCGCGCGTCGGGGGGCCGTGGCCGCGCCCACGGCCTCGTTGCATTTTGATGCGCCGCTGCTGGCGGCACTTGAGGCGCGTGGGGTGGAATTTACCAAGGTCACACTGCACGTTGGCGCGGGCACGTTCCTGCCGGTCAAGGTCGACGATGTGACAACCCACAAGATGCACGCCGAATGGGGTGAGGTCAGCGCCACGGCCGCTGCTGAGATTGCCGCAACCAAGGCTGCTGGCGGGCGGGTTATTCCGGTGGGCACCACCGCGCTGCGCCTGATCGAGACAGCGGCGCGCGACAGCGGCGCCATTGCACCGTGGCAGGGCGAGACCGACATCTTTATATACCCCGGTTTCGATTTCCGGGTGGCTGACGCGCTGATGACCAATTTCCACCTGCCGCGCTCGACGCTCATGATGCTGGTGGCGGCGCTTGTCGGGCGCGAGCGGATCCTTGCCATCTATGATCACGCGATTGCGCATGACTACAGGTTTTTCTCTTATGGCGACGCCTCGCTCTTGATCCCGTAACAACAATCTGAGAGGCGTCAGACCGGGCCTCTTTGAGTCGCATTTGGGCCAGCGTCACCGCCGAAGCCGATGTACCGTACCGGCAAGACAAGGGATTCTGCGCATGCTGTCCGTAATATCAAACGCTTGGGCACTGCTTCTGGGCATGATGCTCTTGATGGTGGGCAACGGGCTTCAGGGCACGCTATTGGGTGTGCGCGGCCAGATCGAAGGTTTTTCCACGCTCGAAATGTCGATTGTGATGTCGGGGTATTTCGTTGGGTTCCTTGGCGGGTCGCGGATGGCCCCCGAGATGATCCGCCGGGTCGGGCATGTGCGGGTTTTTGCGGCGCTGGGGTCGTTCATTTCGGCGGTGCTGATCCTGTATCCGGCGCTGAGCCACCCGGTGGCCTGGACCATTGGCCGCATTATCATCGGCTTCTGCTTTTCCGGCGTGTACGTGACGGCGGAGAGCTGGCTGAACAATGCCGCAACCAATGAGAACCGCGGCCAGACGCTTTCGGCCTATATGATCGTGCAGGTCTTTGGCATCGTGCTGGCGCAGGGGCTGCTTCTGGTCGCCGATCCTTCGGGCTATACGCTGTTTGTCATCATTTCGGTTCTGGTTTCGGTGTCCTTTGCGCCGATCCTTTTGTCGGTGTCACCGACCCCGGCGTTTGGCACCACAAAACCGCTGAGCCTGCGCGAGCTTTACGGCATCTCACCGCTGGGCTGTGTCGGGATGTTCCTGTTGGGCGGGGTGTTCTCGGCCCAGTTCGGCATGGCGGCTGTTTACGGCTCGGCCGCGGGGATGACGCTTGGCCAGATCTCGATGTTTGTGGCGGCGTTTTACATTGGCGCTTTGGTGGTGCAATTCCCGCTGGGTTGGCTGTCGGATCGGATGGACCGGCGGATGCTGATCCTGATCAGCGCGCTTGTCTGCGGCACCGGTGCCGTGGTGGGCGTTGTGTCCGGCGGCATCTTTATCGCGGTGATTATTGCGGCCTTTATGGTGGGGGGCATGTCGAACCCGCTGTATTCGCTGCTGCTGGCCTATACCAACGATTACCTCGAACCCGAGGATATGGCGGCGGCCTCTGGTGGGATGCTGTTCATCAACGGCGTTGGCGCGATTGCCGGCCCGCTGATCACCGGTTGGGCCATCGGATTCTTCGGGCCTCCGGGATACTTCTTTTACATCGGGTTTCTGATGTTCCTGCTCGCGGGTTATGCCGCATATCGCGCCACGGTGCGTCCGGCCATCGAAGTGGATGAGACCACCAGCTATGCGCCGGTTGGGCCGACGGCATCGCTCGTTACGGTTGAACTTGCGCGTGAATATGCAGCGGCAGAGGCAGAAGACGACGAAAATGCCAACTAAAGTGTTATTTCTGTCGTAAATCGTGAAGTTCACATTCGTTAATTATTATGTAAGCTGGGTATGCCGGGGGTGAATGTGAGGAGACCAGTTATGGTGACACCCGAGGAGATTCTGGCCTTTTGGTTGGATGAGATTGGCCCTGAGGGCTGGTATGAGAGCAGCGATGCGCTCGATATGCAAATCCGCGAACGCTTTGGCGAGGCCTGGCAGGGCGCGATGGACGGGCGGCACGCCTTGTGGCTGACCTATCCCAGCGGCACGCTGGCCTATCTGATCCTGATGGATCAATTCCCGCGCAACATGTTCCGTGGCACGGCGAAATCCTTTCGGTCGGATCGCGTGGCGCTTGCCGCTGCGAAAAGCGCGATTTCCAAAGGCTATGACATGAAGATCGACTCGCCCGCGCGGCAGTTTTTCTACATGCCGTTGATGCATTCGGAAATTCTGTGTGATCAGGACCGTTGTGTGCGCCTGATGGCCGAGCGGATGCCCGATGCCGGTGGCAATCTGTTGCACGCCCGCGTGCACCGCGAGATCATCCGCAAGTTCGGCCGCTTTCCCTATCGCAACGATGCGCTTGAGCGGCGGGCGACGACATCGGAACAGGCGTTCCTGTCGGGTGGCGGCTATGGCGAGACCTTGCATGAGCTTCAGCAAGCGAGCTGATCGTGGCCGATTGAAGCGGGCCCTGCCATGGGCTAGCCTTCTCTGACATAATCAGGGAGAGCGGAAAATGGCAGGCCAGAGCTTTGACATGATCGTCATCGGGGCGGGGCCGGGGGGCTATGTGGCCGCAATCCGCGGCGCGCAACTGGGCCTTAAGGTGGCGATTGTCGAACGCGAGCATATGGGCGGTATCTGCCTCAACTGGGGCTGTATTCCGACCAAGGCTTTGCTGCGCTCGTCAGAGGTGTTTCACCTGATGCAAAACGCCTCGGCCTATGGGCTGACGGCCGACGCGGTGGGGTTTGATCTTGACGCGGTTGTCAAACGTTCGCGCGGGGTGGCCAAGCAGCTGAATTCCGGCATCGGCCACCTGATGAAGAAGAACAAAATCACCACATTCATCGGCGAGGCGTCGCTGCCGGGCAAAGGCCGGGTGCAGGTCAAGACGGCCAAGGGATCTGAGGATCTGTCAGCGCAGAATATCGTGCTCGCCACCGGCGCGCGGGCGCGCGAATTGCCCGGGCTTGAGGCCGATGGCGATCTGGTTTGGAGCTACAAACACGCGCTGGTGCCGGTGCGGATGCCCAAGCGGTTGCTGGTGATTGGGTCCGGCGCGATTGGCATCGAGTTCGCCAGCTTTTACAACACGTTGGGCGCTGAGACGACGGTGGTTGAGGTCATGGACCGGATCTTGCCAGTGGAGGATGCCGAGATTTCCGCCTTTGCCAAAAAGGCGTTTGAAAAGCAGGGGATGGTGATCCGCGAAAAGACCACAGTGAAGACGCTTGAGCGGGGCAAGGGCAGCGTGACCGCGCATATCGAGCAGGGCGGCACACTGACGAAAGAGACCTTCGACACGGTGATTTCCGCCGTTGGCATCGTCGGAAATACCGAGGGGCTGGGGCTTGAGGATCTTGGGGTGAAGGTCGAGAAAACCCATGTGGTGGTGGACCGCCATTGCCGCACCGGGGTTGAGGGGCTTTATGCCATCGGTGATCTGGCCGGTGCGCCTTGGCTGGCGCACAAAGCCTCGCATGAGGGGACCATGGTGGCCGAGTTGATCGCGGGGGGCACACCACATGCGGTTGATCCGAATGCGATTGCGGGCTGCACCTATTGCCAGCCGCAGATCGCCAGCGTCGGGATGACCGAGGCGCAGGCGAAAGAAGCGGGGCATAAAATCAAGGTCGGGCGCTTTCCCTTTATCGGCAACGGCAAGGCCATCGCTTTGGGCGAGCCGGAGGGCATGATCAAGACGGTGTTTGACGCCAAGACCGGCGCGCTTTTGGGGGCGCATATGGTGGGGGCGGAGGTGACCGAGTTGATCCAGGGGTATATCGTTGGGCGGCAGTTGGAGACCACGGAGGAAGACCTGATGAACACCGTGTTCCCGCATCCGACTTTGAGCGAAATGATGCATGAGAGCGTGTTGGCTGCCTTTGATCGGGCGATCCATATGTAAGGCGACAGGAGGGGCGCTGCCCCTCGGCCTGCGGCCTCACCCCGAGGTATTTTTAAACAGAAGAAGCAGGGGGCGGGCTGCAATGCTGTGACCCGCAAAAGCAAAAGCGCCCCCGGTGACAGGGGCGCTTTTTGGTTTTGGTCAGAAACGGTTTTCGATGTCGAGGTAATCGCGCTGCGTTTCGCCAAGATAGAGCTGCCGCGGGCGGCCGATCTTGTTTTGCGGATCGTTGAGCATCTCTTTCCACTGGCTGACCCAGCCCACGGTCCGCGACAGCGCGAAGATCGGGGTGAACATCGAGGTCGGAAAGCCCATCGCTTCGAGGATGATACCCGAGTAGAAGTCGACGTTCGGGAACAGCTTTTTCTCAGCGAAATACGGATCGTTCAACGCCGCCTCTTCCAGCGCCTTGGCGGTGGCGAGGACGGGGTTGTTTTCGACGCCCAGAAGATCGAGCACCTCGTCGGCGGACTGCTTCATCACGGTCGCGCGCGGATCGAAGTTTTTGTAAACCCGGTGGCCAAAGCCCATCAGGCGGAACGGATCGTTCTTGTCTTTGGCGCGCGCGATATACTCGGGGATATTCTCGGGGGAGCCGATTTCCTTGAGCATTTCGAGGCAGGCCTGGTTGGCACCGCCGTGGGCCGGGCCCCAGAGGCAGGCGATGCCCGCCGCGATGCAGGCAAACGGGTTGGCGCCCGAGGACGAGGCCAGACGCACGGTCGAGGTCGAGGCGTTTTGCTCGTGGTCCGCATGCAGGGTGAAAATCCGGTCCATCGCGCGGGCGAAGATCGGGTTCACTTCGTATTCCTCGGCGGGCACGCTGAAGCACATGCGCAGGAAGTTCGACGCATAGTCGAGATCGTTGCGCGGATACACAAACGGCTGGCCGGTGTGGTATTTATAGGCCCAAGCGGCGATTGTCGGCATCTTGGCGATCAGGCGGATCGACGCAACTTCGCGCTGCCATTCGTCGGTGATGTCGGTGCTGTCGTGATAGAAGGCCGACATCGCGCCGACCACGCCCACCATGATGGCCATCGGGTGCGCATCGCGGCGGAAACCACGGAAGAAATACTGCATCTGTTCGTGCAGCATGGTGTGGTTGGTCACGCGGGATTCAAAATCTTCCAGCTCTGTCGCTGTGGGCAGGTTGCCGTACAGCAGCAGGTAGCACACTTCTAGGTAATGCGATTTTTCAGCCAGTTGCTCGATCGGATAGCCGCGGTGCAGCAGCACGCCTTCGTTGCCATCGATATAGGTGATGGTGCTGTCGCAGGCCGCTGTCGAGGTGAAGCCCGGATCGTAGGTGAAGACATCAGCCTGCGCATACAGCTTGCGAATGTCGAGCACATCCGGGCCGACGGTGGGGCTGTGGATAGGAAGCTCGTAGCTCTGGTCGCCAATCGTGAGGCTCGCGGTCTTTTTACTGTCTGCCATGCTTGTCCCTTTGTCCTTGAGCCGGGCAATGGTGCCGCGGCAATCTAACAGTCTCGTGACGCTCTGATGGTAAATTAGCCCTCAGTCGGCGTCTTTTGCAGCATGGGCCAGACGTGAAACCGTCTCGTCCTGTCCCAATACCAGCATCATGTCGAACACACTTGGGGTTACAGATCGCCCGGCAAGTGCGGCCCGCAGTGGTCCCGCCATCTTGCCGAATTTGATCCCGAGCTCTTCGCCAACCCGAGATGTAACCGCCTCTAAATCTTCTCGCGTCCAGCTAGCATTTCGCAGCTGCGGCGTCAATGAGGTCAGTATACCACGGGATACCGCATCAAGGTTTTTCGCTGCCTTCTCATCGGGCTGAACCGGGGTGTCTGTCAGAATAAACTGTGCTTTTTCAAGAAGGTCGGGAAAGGTCTTGGCCCGTTCCTTGAGGCAATACATCGCACGGGACATTCCATCAGATTGCGCCGGCGTCAGAGCGGTTTTGCCGCTGATGGCCAGATATGCCTGCAATTCTTGCAGCAGTGCAGCATCATCGGCCACGGCAATATGTTGGCCGCAGAGATTTTCCAGTTTTTTGAAATCAAACCGGGCCGCAGACTTGCCGATTCCACCCAGACCAAACCACTCGATGGCTTGCGCGTCGGTAAAGAATTCGTCGTCGCCGTGGCTCCAACCCAACCGGGCCAGATAATTGCGCACGCCCGCCGCCGGATAGCCCATCGCCTGATATTCCTCGACCCCAAGCGCGCCGTGGCGTTTCGATAGCTTTTTGCCATCCGGCCCGTGGATCAGCGGAATATGCGCCCAGATTGGCACGTCCCAGCCCATCGCGTGATAAATCATCATCTGGCGCGCGGCATTGTTGAGGTGGTCATCGCCGCGGATCGCATGGGTCACGCCCATATCGTGATCGTCGACCACCACCGCGAGCATATAAACCGGCGTCCCGTCCGAGCGCAAAAGCACCATATCGTCGAGCTGATCATTGCGGATGGTGACATCGCCTTGCACCTGATCGCGGATCACCGTGGCCCCGTCTTGCGGCGCCTTGATCCGCACCACATAAGGCGCGGCGGGGTGGGTTTCGGCCGCGGCATCGCGCCAGGGCGAGCGGTAGAGCGTCGATTTGCTTTCGGCGCGCGCGGCCTCGCGGAAGGCGGCGATTTCGTCTTGCGTGGCAAAGCATTTATACGCCTTGCCCTCGGCCAGAAGCTGATGCGCCACCTCGGCGTGGCGGTCGGCGCGGTCGAACTGGCTAATCACGTCGCCGTCGTGGTCAAGACCAAGCCACGCCATACCGCGCAGGATGGCGTCGGTGGCCTCGGGGGTGGAGCGTTCGCGGTCGGTGTCTTCGATCCTGAGCAGGAATTTCCCGCCGCGTCCCCGCGCAAAAAGCCAGTTGAACAGCGCAGTGCGCGCGCCGCCGATGTGAAGGTAACCTGTGGGCGAAGGGGCAAAACGAGTCACCACCGGAGAGACGTCGGACATGAGGGCCGTTAACCTTTCGATAACTATGACGGGGTATCTTGGGGCCTGATTACCCTCCGCAGCGGGCGGGAACAAGCATGACGATGTGGCAAAGCATGCAAGCGGCAATTCTTGCGCAACGGGGCGCTTTGATGCCGTGGTCGCCTGTAATGTTGGCGGTGGGAATCGGGACCTATTTCGGGTTGCGCGGGGAGCCACCGATTTGGGCCCTTCTGGCGCTTGCGGTTTTTGCCGCAAGCGCCTTTTTCATGGCGTGGCGCACGAGCCCGCTGATCAGCCCTTTTTTGATTGCACTCGGCCTAATTGCGATGGGCGTGTCTCTTGCTGGGCTGCGGTCGCATGCGTTGGCCGCGCCGGTGCTGGACTTCCGGTATTACGGCGGGATCGAGGGCCGCGTTGTTGGCCTTGACCGATCGGCCAGTGGCGCTCTGCGGTTGACGCTTGATCAGGTTCGGTTGGACCGGGTGCGTCATGTGCCCAAACGGGTGCGGATATCGCTGCATGGTCCGCCGGGCGATGCGCCAGTGCCGGGGATGCGCGTGATGACAACCGGGCATCTTTCGCCGCCGCAGGGGCCGGTCGAGCCGGGCGGATTTGATTTTCGCCGTCACGCTTGGTTTCTTGGCATCGGAGCCGTCGGCTACACCCGTGTTCCGGTGCTGGCGAGCGTGCGGCCGGATGGGCAGACGCGGGTGTTTGCGATGCGCATCCGCCTGTCGCGCGCCGTTCAGGCGGCCTTGCCGGGCGAGGTTGGGGCCTTTGCCGCCGCCATCACCACCGGCGACCGCTCCGGCATGAGCGAGGCTACCAAGCAGGCCTTGCGCGACACCAATCTGGCGCATCTCTTGGCGATATCGGGATTGCATATGGGGCTGCTCGCAGGATTTGTGTTTGGCGCGGTCCGTTTGGCCTTGGCAGCGGTGCCGGCGATTGGCCTGCGTCTGCCGTCGCGCAAAATTGCCGCCGTCACGGCCCTGTTTGCGGCGGCTGGGTATTTGGCGCTGTCGGGTGGCAATGTGGCCACCGAGCGTGCCTTTGTGATGGCGGCGGTTGCCCTGGTGGCGATTTTGCTTGATCGGCGCGCCATTAGCCTGCGCGCGGTGGCGGTGGCCGCGCTTATTGTGTTGGCGCTGCGCCCAGAAGCCTTGCTTGGCCCCGGTTTCCAGATGTCCTTTGCGGCCACAACGGCGTTGGTGGCGGTGTTCGCCAGGGTGCGCGGCGCACCCGACGGCGTGCCGCGGTGGATTTGGCCGGTGTTGGCGGTTGCGCTGTCCTCTGCTGTGGCCGGCTTTGCAACCGCTCCTGTGGCTGCGGCGCATTTTAATCGCATTGCGCAATTCGGTTTGGTGGCCAACTTGCTGAGCGTGCCTCTGATGGGCGTGTTAATCATGCCCGCCGCTGTGGTCGCGGCCTGCCTTGCGCCCTTTGGCCTTGAGGCGCCAGCGCTTTGGGTGCTGGGGCAGGGGTTGGCTTGGGTGCTGGGCGTGGCGCATGAGATTGGATCGTGGGAGGGGTCGCTGCGGCATGTGAAGGCACCGGATCCATTGGTTTTGCCCTTGATGGCGGGCGGCATGCTGTTCGCGATCCTGTGGCGTGGCCGCGTCGCTGTGCTTGGTGCGGTGCCGGTTGTGGCGGCATTCCTGATCTGGTGGGCGACCGAGCGGCCCTCAGTATTGATCGCGGAAAGTGGCGCATTGGTGGGCATTGTGGTCAAAGAGGGACGCGCGCTTAGCCGGGACAAAGGGGCGGGTTTTGTCGCTCGGGTCTGGCTTGAAAATGATGGCGACAGCGCAGATCAGGCAGAAGCTGCTGCGCGGTGGCGAGCTGTCGATGCGGGCATTGCCAAGGCCGATCTTCCGGGCGGGGGGGCGCTATGGCACATTTCCGGCAAGCGCGCGCGCGCCGCATTCCAAGGCTGTGCCGCGCTCGATATCGCGGTGTACAATACCGATCCTGAGAAAGCGGACGGTGAGGCACCTCGCGACGTTTCGAGCGACTGCGTGGTTTACGCGCCAAGTGACTTGCGCCGTACGGGGGCCTTGGCGCTGACCTTCCGCAAGGACGGGATCGGAACTTCGACTGTAGCACAGTCCAGCGGGCGGCGGTTATGGACCCCGTAACTGGGTTAATAACGTGAACGCCTCTACCAAAACTGGGTCAGTAGGTGCGGATAAGCCCGACCAGCCGTCCTTGGACCTTCACCTTATCTTCCGGTACGATCCGGGTTTCATAAGCCGGGTTGGCAGCCTCCAACGCAATCGAACCGCCGGCCCGACGGTATCGCTTGAGCGTGGCTTCCTGACCTTCAATCAGCGCGACAATGATATCGCCGTTATCGGCTGCATTGGTTTCGCGGATCACCACGATATCGCCGTCGTTGATCCCAGCGTCGATCATGGAATCGCCTTTGACTTCAAGCGCGTAATGATCGGCACCTTGCCGCAGCATCTGCCCCGGAACCGCAACGGAACTCGACTCATGACTGATCGCCTCAATCGGCACACCGGCAGCGATCTGGCCCATGACCTGCAATTCGGCCACATTCATTGGCGTCCCGTCAGTACCACGCGGGGCGACTGCACCGCCATCAATGACACGCGGTTGGAAGCTTTGCGTGGCGGCGGTTGGTGGCCCCCCCAGCGATTCAGGCAATTTCACAATTTCCAGCGCCCGCGCTTTGTGGGCAAGGCGCCGAATGAACCCGCGTTCTTCCAAGGCGGTGATGAGCCGATGGATCCCCGATTTGGAGCGCAGGTCAAGCGCCTCTTTCATCTCGTCGAAAGACGGCGGAACGCCATCTCGCTGGATGCGATTGTTAATGAACTGCAATAGGTCAAGTTGCTTCTTGGTCAACATGTATTCAGCCTTTTACGGTGATCCATTTGTACTTTGTTCTAGGCATGTTCTCGTTTTGTGTCAACACTCTTGGGGTAATTGCCCGAACGGCCCTAGTTCCGTACCCTAGACGTTGTGCAACTGATAAGATTTTCTTAACCTTGGAGCGGTATAAATTCGACAAGTTCACCAGCCTGCCGTGAGGCGTCATGCGGCGGCCGAATGAGCAATGCGTCTGCCTGCGACAGAAGGCTCAGCAAGGAGGAATCCTGGGCATCGTAGGGAGCGATACCATCCGCGCATTGATTTGCGCGCATATAGTGCTCGCGCGGGCCGTTCTTTGGCAGCGCTTGCGCCAAAGGCGCGGTTTTTCGCGGCGCCAGTGTTGCGGGCAGGCCGGTTATGGCTCGGATCACCGGTGCCAAAAACACATGGCCGCAGACCATGGCCGAAACCGGGTTTCCCGGGAGACCGATCATCATGGACCGGCCCAACCGCCCGGCCATCAAGGGTTTGCCAGGGCGCATGGCAACCTTGTAAAATGCGCGGTCCATGCCGTGTTCGGCCATGACTTGAGCGACAAGGTCATGATCGCCGACGCTGGCACCGCCAATGGTTACGATAAGATCGGCCTCGGCGGCCAGTTCAAGGCTTAATGCAAGCGAGGGCTTGTTATCCCGCGCAATTGGAAGCAGGCGGGGCGAAGCGCCAAGAGATTGAAGGAGTGCGTAGAGACCAAAAGTATTGGACGCCACGATCTGATCGGGTCCGGGCGTTTCACCGGGCATGACCAGTTCATCACCCGTCGAAATCAGTGCAACCGTTGGTTGGCGGGCCACCGTTACACGCGGTACATTCATCGATGCAAGAAGGGCGATATCCTCGGGCATAAGCCTGCGAGGCGCTGCCAGTTTGCTGCCGATACGAAAATCGCCACCGGCGGGGCGAATATGAGTGCCAGCGTCGAGGGTTTGGCGAAGCGTGATGCGATCTGCCTCGCGGGTCACATCCTCTTGGATGATGACCCTGTCTGCACCCGTCGGGACGGGGGCACCTGTAAATATGCGTACAGCTTGGCCGGGTCCAACCGTGCCTGAAAATCGATGGCCAGCGGCGGACTCTCCGATCACGTCGAACTGGGCGGCGGGGATGGCTTCACTGCCAAAGACCGCGTAGCCGTCCATTGCGGAGGCTGCAAATGGCGGCTGATCCCGCGTGGAAATCGCGTCTGAGGTCAAGACACGGCCCGAGGCCTGAAGTAGGGGAACCGATATGTTTTCGACCGGGCGAACCAGCGAAAACAACGTGTCCAAGGCTTCAGGTACAGAGATCATTTTGCTTCGTAACGCCCTGATTTTCCGCCGTCTTTTAGTGTTACCCGGATGCCACCGATTTCCATTGCCTTGTCCACGGCTTTGGCCATGTCATAGACCGTCAGGGCGGTCACGGAAACGGCGGTCAAGGCTTCCATTTCGACGCCGGTCTGTCCTGTCGTTTTGACCGTCGCCGACAGTCGCAGGCCCGGTAAATCCGAATCTGGGTGCAGATCGACGGCAACTTTGGTGATCGGCAGCGGGTGACACAAGGGAATGAGCGTCGAGGTCTGCTTTGCTGCCATGATCCCGGCCAACCGGGCAACGGAGATGACATCGCCCTTTTTGGCGCGTCCTTCGGTAATAATATCAAAGGTTTGCCGTTCCATTTTAATGTAGCCTTCGGCAATGGCTACGCGAGAGGTCACGGCCTTGTCGGAGACATCTACCATATGGGCGTCGCCCTTGGCATCGAAGTGGGTGAGGTCAGCCATCGGCAGCCACCGGATCGGCCAATAGCGCGCGGGTGGCGGCTTTGACGTCGGTTTGCCGCATCAGGCTCTCTCCGATCAGAAAAGTGCGTGCGCCGTATCTGGCCATATCAGCAAGGTCTGCGGGTGAATTCAGCCCGCTTTCGGAGATCAATAACTTGCCGCTGGGCACCCGCTTTGACAGGTCGCGCGTGGTATCAAGCGAGGTCTCGAAGGTCTTGAGATTGCGATTGTTTACCCCAAGGAGCGGCGATTTCAACGCCAGCGCGCGGTCAAGCTCTGCACCGTCGTGCACTTCGACGAGGACATCCATGCCCCAGCCAAAGGCCGCGTCTTCCAGCTCGGCGGCCTGACTGTCCGAGACCGAGGCCATGATGATCAGGATGCAGTCGGCCCCCAGGGCGCGGGCTTCGGCCACTTGATAGGTGTCGTACATGAAATCTTTACGAAGTGCCGGCAGACTGGTGGCGTCGCGCGCATCGGTCAGGAACTTTTTGGCCCCTTGAAAGGATGGTGTATCGGTAAGAACAGAAAGACATGTTGCGCCGCCCGCCTCATAGGCTTTCGCGAGGGTGGCGGGATCAAAATCGGCGCGGATCAGGCCCTTGGAGGGGGAGGCTTTCTTGACCTCCGCGATCAGCCCATAGCCGCTCCGCGAGGCTTCCGTCAGCGCCTTGGCGAAGCCGCGTACCGGACTGGCGGCGCGCGCCGCGTCTTCCACTGCGGAACGTGGCGTTGTGGCCTTGTCGGCGGCAATCTCTTCGAGCTTATACGCCTTGATCTTGTCGAGAACGGTCTGGGTCATTTACCTGTCCAGTCAATCGCTGTGTCGCCCATGCTTGTAAGCCAGTCGTTGACCCGACTAAAGGGGCGCGCGCCGAAAAATCCGCGCCGGGCCGAGAGGGGCGATGGGTGGGCCGTTTCAATCCGCAGATGGGCGGGGTTCACAAGGGCATTGCCCAGCTTTTGCGCGGGTTTGCCCCAAAGCAGCAAGGCGCGTGGCTTGGTATCGAGCGCTTGCAGGATGTCGGCGGTGAGATCCTGCCAACCGAGTTTGAGGTGTCCACCCGCATCGCCGGCGGGCACCGTGAGCGCGGTGTTGAGCAGCAGGACACCCTGCTGTGCCCAGAACCGCAGATCTCCGGTGTCGGGGCAAGCGCCGAGATCGTCGGTCATCTCTGCGAAAATGTTGCGCAGGGAGCGGGGCAACGGGGCCACACCCGGCGCGACCGAAAAGGCTAGGCCGTGGGCATGGCCGGGCGTGGGGTAGGGATCCTGACCAAGGATCAGCACGCGCACCTTGTCCGGTGCGCAGGCTTCGAGCGCGGCAAAGGTCTGTGGCGCTGGCGGCAAAAGCAGGCGGGGATCGCTGTCCAGCCTTTGTTCCAGCGCGGTCCATTTGGTGGAGAAGAACGGCAGATGCGCCCAAGCGGCCGGAATGGGCCGGGCCGTCATACGCTCTGTGTGGCTTGGGCCAGCGCGATGATCCGGGCTTTGGCCGCGCCGCTGTCGATCGACTGCGCAGCCAGTTCGACGCCGGTTTTAAGGTCGCCTGCTTTCTCGGCCACCACCAGGGCCGCCGCGGAATTGAGCAGGACGGCGTCACGATAGGCCGAGGGGTGGCCATCAAGCAGTGCGGCGAAGGCCTGGCCGTTTTCCTCGGGCGTGCCGCCGATGATCTCTTCGAAGGGCCGCGGGGCAAGGCCCGCATCTTCGGGGTGAATTTCGCGCTCGGTCACAGTGCCGTTTTCAAGGGCGGCGACCCAGCTGACGCCGGAAATTGCCAGCTCGTCGGTGCCGTCCGACCCGTGCACAAGCCAGGCGCGCTCGGACCCGAGGGCCAGCAGCGTTTCGGCCATTGGCCGGATCAGATCGCGGGAAAACGCGCCGGTGAGTTGGCGTTTGACCCCCGCCGGATTGGTCAGCGGTCCGAGAATGTTAAAGATCGTGCGGGTGCCCAGTTCCTGCCGCGTCGGCATCACGTGGGCAATCGCCGGGTGGTGCATCGGGGCCATCATGAAGCAGATGCCGGTCTCGGCCAAGGCGCGTTCGGCCACTTTCGGGCCGACCATAACGTTGACGCCCATCTGGGTCAGCGCATCCGCCGCGCCGGATTTCGAGCTGAGATTGCGGTTGCCATGCTTGGCCACCGGCACACCCGCGCCTGCGACGACAAAGGCCGTCGCGGTCGAAATGTTCAGCGTGCCTTTGCCATCGCCGCCAGTTCCAACGATATCCATCGCACCCTCGGGGGCCTTCACCGGGTGGCATTTGCCGCGCATCACGGCGGCGGCGGCGGCGTATTCCTCGACCGTTTCGCCACGGGTGCGCAGCGCCATCAAAAACCCGCCGATCTGGCTTGGCGTGGCTTCGCCGTTGAACAGGATGTCAAAGGCGGTTTCGGCCTCGGCACGAGACAGAGGGCGATCAGCAGCAGCGCCGATCAGCGGCTTTAAACGGTCGCTCATGCGGGCACTTTCATCAGGTAGGTGAAATTCTTGAGCAAAGCGTGGCCATGCTCGGAGCGGATCGATTCCGGGTGAAACTGCACCCCGTGGATCGGCAGGGTCTTGTGCTGAAGCCCCATGATCGTGCCATCCTCAAGCTCGGCGGTCACCTCGAGGCAATCCGGCAGGCTCTCGCGCTCTACCACCAGCGAGTGATAGCGCGTCGCGGCAAAGGGCGAGGGCAGCCCGGCAAAAACACCCTTGCCGGTGTGATGCATCGTGCCCATCTTGCCGTGCACGATTTCGTGGCAGCGCACGACTTTGCCGCCAAACGCCTGCCCGATGGACTGATGCCCAAGGCAGACGCCCATCAGCGGAATGCCGGTTTCGGCAGCGGCCTCGACCAAGGCAAGGCAGATGCCCGCCTGATCGGGGTCGCAGGGGCCGGGCGACAGCAGGATGCCAGCGGGCCGCAGCGCCATCGCCTCTTGCACATTCAGCGCGTCGTTGCGGTGTACTGCAACTTCCGTGCCCAATTCGCCAAGATAATGGACAAGATTGTAGGTGAAACTGTCATAATTATCGATGAGTAGCAGCATCTGATGAACTTTGCCTTTAGGGGCTGGGACGCAGGGTCTTCACCGCAGTATAGAGATCGGGGTATACATGTTCAGGCTTGGCCGCCAGCGTCAAGGGGCGCGGTGGGCCGATGTGCAGGCCGCGCCCGGTGAAAAGAGGCGCGGCGCGAGTTTCGAGGAGTAGACAGGCATGGCACGCGGATTTCTGACGGGGGCGCTTTTGGGCGTCGTTGTGGCGGGTATCGGGGCAGGGACGGTGTCGGTTTTGACCGGTCCGGTGCTGTCGCCGCGCCCGGATGTGGGCGAGGCTGTGGCAGATGGGGCCGGTGCGGCCAGTGCGCCGCCCGCCACAGAGCCCGATGGTTTGCCCAAGGCCGGGGTCGGCGATGGGGCATCGCCCCAGATGCCGTCGCCGGGGATTCCCGAACCCGATTCGGGGGCAGAGATTGCCGCCGGGCTGGCCGATACCGCGTCGACCGGGGTGCCCGAGACCGGCGGCGCAGAGGCGTTAAGCGATGCGCCCGCCGACGAAGACGGTGGCACAGTCGCGGCCAGCATCATGGATCCGGTGGCCCCTGCGGCCCCCGGCACGCCGCCTGCGCGCCCCGACGCCGACGAACTGTCGATCTCAACCAATCCTGAGCAGCCCGCCGCGCCACTGCCTTCGGTCAACGAAGCCCCCCCGCAATTGGGCGCGGTGCCGACGGAAACCGGAGATACGCCGGTGGCCCCGCAGGCCGATACGCCCGTTACGACAGCCGCCAAAGAAACTGCGCCCGCCGCGAACGAGGCCGAAGCCGCCCCCGAGGTCGTATCAAATGCGCCGCCCGCGCCCCCAACCGCCGAGGAGACCGCGCCTGCGACTCCGGTCGACATCGCCGAGGTCGACGTGCTGCCCAGCCCGACACCTGACAGCGATGCGCCAAACACCAAAGCCTCCCCCGAAGCCCCGGCCGCCGCGCCGGCGGCCACGCCGCCGGTGGTTGCCACCGAGGTGGCCGAGGCCCCGGTCGCGCCCGCCGTGCCTATCGTGAGCGCAGACGAAGAAACGCCCGCCGTCGCGCAGACCCGCCCGCAGGTCTCGGCGCTGGTGGACCGCGATGCCGAGGCAGGCCGACCCACAATTGGCGAACCGGCCGGCACCTTTGGCAACCGGGCCTCCGGGGTCAAAACCGGGCGCTTGCCGACGCTTGGCGCCGAGACCGAAGCCGAGGCGGATGCAACGCCATTGCAGCGCTTTGCGGTTCAGGTTGACGAAGTGGACGACAAGCCGCTGATGGCGATTGTGCTGATTGATGATGGGTCGACGCCGATGGGCCTCGATGCGTTGGAAAGCTTTCCCTATCCGATCACCTTCGCCGTCGACACCAGCTGGACCGGCGCGCAAGAGGCGATGCGCAGCTACCGCGACGCCGGGTTCGAAGTCATGGCGCTGGCCAATCTGCCCACGGGTGCACAGCCGCAGGACGCCGAAGTGACGCTGTCCTCGGCGCTTGCGGTGGTGCCAGAGGCGGTGGCGGTGCTCGAAGGGGACACCGGCGGATTGCAGGAAAACCGCGATGTGTCTGACCAGGTGGCGCGTATCTTGGCCGACAGCGGCCATGGGTTGGTGCTTTATCCCCAAGGGCTTAACACCGGGCAGGCCATCGCGGCCCGCGCCGGGGTGAAATCCGCGACGCTGTTTCGGGATTTCGATGGAAAGGGCCAGACCGCGACGGTGATACGCCGCTTCCTTGATCAAGCCGCGTTCAAGGCCGGGCAGGAGGGCGCGGTGATTATGCTGGGCCGCCTGCGCGCCGAGACGATCTCGGCTTTGCTGATCTGGGGCCTGCAAGACCGCGCCAGCCGGGTGGCCTTTGTGCCGGTGTCACATGTGCTGATGACCGACGCCACAGGCGGCTAGAGCCGCGCTGAGGGCTGGCCCGTCCGCCTGACAGGTCAACCGGTCGGGGGCGCGCGTCAGGCGAAGGGCTTGTCGGGCCGCAGCAGTGATTGATCGCTGTCCGACAGCTGGTTGAAGCTGCGGAACCCGGCGGCGCGGGCCACGCGCAGCACAGGCCCGGTGTCGTGGCCCAAATGCTCCCACACAATCCGGGTCATCCGCAGGCTGTTTTCGCTCTCGTGGATGATCCGGGCGGTGTAGCCGGTCCAGGTGTTGTTCTCGACCGAGGGCACCCGGTGCAGAAACGTGAACGATCCGGTGGTCGCCCCGCGCCGCGCCACAATGGCGGCCACGCCACGCTCTTGGCGGAAAAAGAAGCCGCCAAATTCGCGGGTGCGCGGACTTTCAGGTAGGCCAAAGCGGCTCATCGCTTCGCGCGCCTCATGGCCGCGCACAAAACAGAAATCCCCCAGCCGATAGACATAGACCAACGCCTCGACGAATTTCTGCTGATCCATAAAGGAGCGGCGGATGAACCGGTAAAAGCCATTGGGCAAAAGTTCCTGGCTGATGTTGGTCACTTCCGGCCCCATGCACCCGGCCAATTCGGGGTGGTGCATCACAAGGCTCGAGGTTGACGCTATTTGCTCAACCGGCTCCAGAAGTATGCGCGCATCAACGTCAAAAAAGGTACAGATCCGGTGCAGCACGTCGGGGCGAGGGAAACTCTCGCCACTCAGGTAGCGGTTGAACTGGGTCCGATTGATGCCAAGATCGCGGCACAGAGCAGAAATAGAGGTGGCATTCCGGCATAAATGCTTGAGGTTTGCGCCAAACATGGCCCGCAATTCTGCGGGCGATGCGGACGCTCTGGGCTTTGATGTGGCAGATTGGGGCACAGTTGACTTCTCGTAGAGTGTGGGTTGGTCTTTTCAGGTACAAATCGTTGTGACAACTCACGAAACCGGACGGACGGCCTGTGTTTTGATGCTGTTTAGCATCAGGCGACGCGAATTAGCTTCAAAACTGTACCAAGCTGGCACAAATTACAAGAGTTGGTGACCCGGTTCGCACATTCGCACGGCAGAAAATTATGCAACATTTAACCCGAACGGGACGCAATAAAGGTGAAGTCAATGTCACTCAGACGCATGTGCGGGGTCGTACTGTGGAGTAATCCTGACGATCAAAAAGCTGTGGTCTGGTGCGAAGACCAGGGCAACCTGGCCTTTTACGTCGAGCCACAGGACAGTGCTTTGTCAGGGGTCGCGCTGGATGCTGGCGACCTGATTGAATTCGAATTGCGCGAGGAACGCCAGTTTCGCCGCGTGACCAATCCAACCTTGCTGGCGCAAGATCATGCGCCGGAACTGGTGCGCCAGCTCGGCAGCTGCGCCAATTCAGACAAGGCGCGTCCGGGCGAAGGGTGGGGGGCCAACGTTGTTCCCTTCCCACGCGCGCGCGACTGGAGCACTTCTGCGCCGACCACTCACGTCACCGCGTAATCGCGGTGACCGGTGCAGATGGGGGCACCGGACATCAAAACGAAAACCGCCGCAGCGTCCTTCCAGACACTGCGGCGGTTTTATTTTCCACATGGTTGTGCGCGGTTGCGGGCTATTCCTTGCCCCGGCTCAACGCGGCAACGCCGGTGCGTGCCACTTCAACCAGCCCCAGCGGCCGCATCAGTTCGGCAAAGGCATCGATCTTGTCAGGCGCGCCGGTGATCTGAAAAATAAAGCTCTCCAGCGTGCTGTCGAGAACATGCGCGCGGAACACATCCGCCAGCCGCAACGCCTCGACCCGGTCATCGCCTTGGCCGGTCACCTTGATCAGCGCCAATTCGCGCTCGACCGAAGGCCCCTCGACCGTGAGATCATGCACCTCGTGCACCGGCACAATCCGACCCAGCTGCGCTTTGATCTGTTCAATCACCTGCGGCGTTCCGGTGGTGACAACGGTGATGCGCGACAGGTGCCCTGTGTGGTCGACCTCGGCCACGGTCAGGCTTTCGATGTTATAGCCACGGCCCGAAAACAGCCCGATCACCCGCGCCAGAACACCCGGTTCGTTATCGACGATAACGGCCAGCGTATGGCTTTCCTGCACATCCGAAAACGTCGGGCGCAGGTTATAGGCGGAATGTTTGTTCGAACCCTTTTTGATCTTTAGTGCGGACATGATCTCTTCTCTGGCTTTATAAATATCCCGGGGGTCCGGGGGCAGCGCCCCCGGGGTTCGTCACTTCAGACCATCACTGCGCCTTTTGCGCCGATGGCATCCTTGGTCGACGCCTGACCGAGCAGCATCTTGTTGTGCGGCTCGCCCGACGGGATCATCGGGAAACAGTTTTCGTGTTTCTCGACCAGACAATCAAAGATCACCGGCCCGTCATAGGCAATCATTTCCATGATCGCATCGTCAAGATCGGCGGGGTCCGACACCCGGAACCCTTTGGCACCAAAGGCTTCTGCAAGCTTGACGAAATCCGGCAATGACTCGCTCCAGGAATGCGAATAGCGCTGGCCGTGCAACAGTTCCTGCCACTGGCGCACCATGCCCAGACGCTCGTTGTTGAGGATGAACTGCTTGACCGGGGCGTCGAATTGCATCGCCGTGCCCATTTCCTGCATGTTCATCAACCACGAGGCTTCGCCCGCGACGTTGATCACCAGCGACTTGGGATGTGCGATCTGCACCCCGATCGAGGCCGGGAAGCCATAGCCCATCGTGCCCAATCCCCCGGAGGTCATCCAGCGGTTGGGATCTTCGAACCCAAGGTATTGCGCCGCCCACATCTGGTGTTGGCCAACTTCTGTGGTGATATAGCGGTCATGGCCCTTGGTCAGCGCTTCAAGGCGCTGCAAGGCATATTGCGGCTTGATGTTGGGGCCGTCGTTCTTGAAATCGAGGCAGTTGACGGCCTGCCAGTCCTGAATCTGCGCCCACCAGCGTTGCAGCCCTTCCCGGTTGACCTTGCGGCCACGCGCTTTCCAGACCTTAAGCAGGTCTTCAAGCACATGCGCCACGTCACCGATAATCGGCATGTCGCAGCGGATCACTTTGTTGATTGAGCTGGGGTCGATGTCGATATGGGCCTTGCGGCTGTGCGGGCTGAACGCGTCAAGCCGGCCGGTGATCCGGTCGTCAAAGCGCGCGCCAATGTTGATCATCAGATCGCAACCGTGCATCGCGAGGTTGGCCTCGTAAAGCCCATGCATCCCCAACATGCCCAGCCAATTGCGCCCGCTGGCGGGATAGGCCCCGAGCCCCATCAGGGTCGAGGTGATCGGAAAGCCTGTGGCCTCGACCAGTTCGCGCAAAAGCTGGCTGGCGGCGGGGCCAGAGTTGATCACGCCACCGCCGGTGTAAAACACCGGACGTTCCGCGGTTTCCAAGGCTTCAACCAACTCGGTGATGGTCTTCATGTCGCCTTTGACCTGCGGCTGGTAATGGCCGAGATCGGCCTTCGCCGGGGGGATATAGGTTGCGCTGGCGAATTGCACATCCTTGGGAATGTCGATCAGCACCGGGCCGGGACGGCCTTGGGTGGCAACGTGAAAGCCCTCGTGGATGGTCGAGGCCAGATCCTTGGTGTCTTTGACCAGCCAGTTCATCTTGGTGCAGGGGCGGGTGATGCCAACGGTATCGGCCTCCTGAAAGGCATCCGAGCCGATCATGAAGGTCGGCACCTGGCCGGTCAGCACCACGATCGGGATCGAGTCCATCAGCGCATCGGTCAGGCCGGTCACCGCGTTGGTGGCACCGGGGCCCGAGGTCACAAGCGCCACACCGGGTTTGCCGGTCGAACGGGCATAGCCTTCGGCGGCGTGCACCGCGGCCTGCTCGTGGCGCACGAGGATGTGGCGAATCTCGTTTTGCTGAAACACCTCGTCATAAATCGGTAGGACGGCACCGCCGGGATAGCCAAATACCGTGTCCACACCCTGATCCTTCAGGGCTTGAACCACCATTTTTGCTCCGGTCATCTGACGTGTCATTTTGTTGCTCCGATCATGACGTCATAACTTTACTTTTACGCACAAAAAAACCCCCGAAACCTTCGGGGGCGCATGGGGTACCGTTGAGGGTGTCCGTTACCGGCCCATGCGCCACTTGTCTACTACGACGACGAGATGTGTCATTTGAAGTGTTCCTTCTGCGTACGTGGGCGCGACACTAAGAGAGGGGGGCAGGGGCGTCAACCGCTGTTGGGTGGCTTTCTTTGCGAAAGTTGCGATAATTCGTCGCCGGGAGAAATATCGTGAACGGATCATTCAGGGCGCAACGCCGATCCATCGATGGATCGGCCCCGATCTGTCAACAGATCGGTTCGGACCCGACGTCGCGATCCCAAATGTTCTGCATCAAACCCGATGGAGGCATGCGGCGGTTTTCCACCATTGGCGCCCAAATCCGATCCATTGATGGATCGGTACCGATCTGTCGACAGATCGGGCGCGCTCAGAGATCGGTGCCGGTGCCCTGCAAAACCCCGTGTTCCATCGCATAGCGGGTCAACCCGGCGGTCGAGGAAATGCCGAGTTTGCGGCGGATGTTTTTGCGGTGGGTTTCCACCGTGCGCACCGAGATATCGAGTGCAATCGCCACTTCCTTGTTGGACTTGCCCCGCGCCAATTGCAAAAGGATGGTCTGTTCGCGATTGGTCAGCTGCTCGCGTCCCGGTGTTGGTTCCAATGACCCCCGCGCCCCGGTGCACAGATAGCGTTCGCCCGCCATCACACTGTCAATCGCGCGCTTGATCTCATCCGTGGGCACGTCTTTCAGAACGTAGCCCATCGCCCCGTGGCCAAGCGCGGTCGAGATATATTCCGGGCTGTCGTGCATCGACAGGATCAGGATCCGGGTTTCCGGCCGTTCTTCGAGCAGCATTTCCGTCGCCGTCAGCCCGCCAACACCGGGCATATTGAGGTCGAGCAGGATCACATCCGGGGCCAACTCGCCCGCCCGCTCGATAATCTCGCGTCCGTTCGACAGGGTCGCGAGCACCTCGATGTCGTCATAGCTCTCGAGGATCGCCTCGATCCCTTCGGCCACCATCGGATGGTCGTCGACGATCACAACTTTCGTCCGCTCGGTCATGCGCTGGCCTTTCCCTTGCTGTCTTCGTCTGGCGGGCTGGCGCTTGGCATCTCGGGGGTGAGCATGTGGCTCAGAGGCACTTCGACCTCGATCACCGTGCCCGACCCGCGCGCGCTTATCACCCGCAGCGTGCCGCCCAATTGCTCCATCCGTTCCGCCATATTGCGCAGGCCCAACCCGCCGCTGCTGTCCTTTGGTTCGAACCCGCGGCCATTGTCGCTGATCCGCAGGGTCGCGCCGTTTTTGTGGCCGCGCACATCCACCTCGACCCGCGTGGCCCCGGAGTGCCGCTCTATATTGGTCAGCGCTTCCTGCGCAATCCGATAGAGCGCGATCTTGGCGTTGGTCTCGAGCCGATTGCGGAACGGCACGGTTTCAAACTTGGTTTCAAGCCCGGTGCGTTCGCCGAAATCCTCGACCAAAGTGCGTACGGCGGGGCCAAGCCCCAGATCGTCAAGCACGCCGGGGCGCAGATCGCGGCTGATGCGGCGGACCTCTTGAATGGCACCGGCCAGCGTGTCGATCCCCTTGTCGAGCGTTTCCGAGGCGCGGTCGTCGCCTTTGTCCATCCGCCGCCGGGTGATATCGAGCGCATAGCGGATCGCCACGAGGATCTGACTGATCCCGTCGTGCAACTCGCGCGCGATGCGGCCGCGTTCTTCCTCTTGGGCGTCGAGCACCCGTTGCGTCAGCGCCTTGAGCTTGGCATCCGCCAGCCGCCGTTCGCGGATGTTAAGCACAATGCCCGACAGATAAACCGCAAGCAGCGCCGCCAAGGTGATCGCGCCAATATAAACAAAGGTGTCGCGAATGCGCGCCTCGACATCGGCGCGCGCCGCCGCCACGGTTTCCAGCACATCATCGATGAACACCCCGGTGCCCACCACCCAGCGCCAATCCTGCAAGCCGATGGAATAGGTCACCACCCGCGCGGTTTTCCGGGTCGAGGGTTTGGGCCAGTCAAAGCTGTGATAGCCGCCGCCCGAGCGCGCAACCCGGATCAGCTCGTCGGTGATCGGCGTGCCGTTCAGATCCTGTAGCCCCGACCAATCCTTGCCAATCAGATAGGTCTGGCGCGGGGCAACGATATTGATGCCATCGTAATCGAACACATAGAAATAGCCGTCCTGGCCATAAAGCATCGAGGCAAGGATGCGCGTGACCTCAAGCTTGGCCTCGGCGTCATCCGGGGCGGCACGGCCATAGATATTGATGAAAGCGGTGCGCGCGATTGAGATGTAATTCTTCAGCTCGGCCTTCTTGGTCTCGATCAACTGCGCCTCAAGCGCGGCAATCTCGCGGTCGGCAAGCTGGCGCGACTGGATCGCCACAAGCACCGCAATCGCCGCCGCCGCGATGACAAGCGGCACGGTGGCGATAAAGAAAAGCTTTTGCCCGTATGTCAGGCGAAGACGTGCAAACCTGTGCAACATGTACGATTCGATACGCCGAAACCGGGGGGCTTGCCTAGGGCCGCGCGCGGGGGAAGTGCCGTCATCGCCCGATATTCAGACGATTTTTTCGAGTTTTGGGCGGGGTCTACGTGTTTGTAGGTATTTCAAGTCAAACACTCTGCGGCTAGGGTCGCCGCACGAATACGACCTGCCCGAACCTGTCCTTGGGAAGAAAAAAGGACACAGACGGGCCTATAAACGACATGGGAGGACCTTAAATGGATCGTCGTTCTTTTCTGAAAACATCGGCACTTGGTGGCTCGGCTGCAGCAGCAACAACGCTGGCAGCGCCGGCCTATGCACAGGGCAAACGTACCCTGACGATGGTTACCACCTGGGGCCGTGGCCTTGCCGGTGTACATGACGCGGCCCAGCGCTGCGCCGACACCATCACCGCGATGACCGGTGGCGACCTGACGATTGATCTCAAAGCGGCTGGCGAACTCGTCGGCGCATTCGAGGTGTTTGACGCCGTGACCGCCGGTCAGGCCGACATGTACCACGGTGCCGACTATTATTTCACCGGCCAGCATCCGGGTTATCAGTTCTTTACGGCTGTTCCCTTTGGCATGACCTCGCAAGAGCAGGCCAACTGGTACTATCAGGACGGCGGCAAAGAGCTGCACGACGAACTGGGTCAGATCTTTGGCCTGAAATCCTTCCTCGGCGGCGACACCGGCGCGCAAGCGGGCGGTTGGTTCAATAAAGAAATCACCAGCCCCGATGACTTCCAGGGTCTGAAGTTCCGTATGCCCGGCATGGGCGGCCAGGCGCTTGGCAAACTGGGCGCATCGGTGCAAAACCTTCCCGGTGCGGAAGTGTATCAGGCGCTGGCCTCCGGCGCGATTGACGGCACCGAGTGGATCGGCCCCTGGGCGGACGAAAAAGCCGGTTTCCAGGAAATCACCAAGATCTATTACACCGCCGGTTTCCACGAGCCCGCAGCAACCCTGTCGCTGGCCACCAACCGCGATGTGTTCGACAGCCTGTCGCCCGCGCATCAGGCTATCATCGAAGTGGCCGCTGCCGAAGCCCACTCGTGGAACCTCACCCAGTTCCTGTCCAACAACGGTTCGGCGCTGCAACGTCTGCAAGCTTCGGGCGTCAAGGTTCTGGAATTCCCCGACAGCGTTTGGGATGCCTTTGGCCAAGCGGCGAGCGACACGCTCGACGAATACATGGACGACGAACTCTTCGCAAAAATCCGCAACAGCGCGGACGAGTCGATGAAATCCTCCTCGGGCTGGATCAACAAGTCGATCAACGCTTTCGCAAGCCAGCGTGACCGCGTTCTGGGCTAAGCCTTTGACGACATGAACAACACGGGGTCCCCGGCACAGGCTGCCGGGGGCCTTGTTGCACAAGCCGCACGAAAAAAGCGGCACTGCCATAACATTGGAAGGGGGATCTGATGCTGGACGGTCTCGTCTGGATATTCCAGAGTATCGGACTGGCATTCTACAATCTGGTTGCTGCACTCGCGCAACCCGGATCGTGGCTTGCCTGGCTTGGAGGTCTTGAAGAGACCGAAGACAAAGAAGCGCTGATGCGCTTTATCTATTACGGCGGCTCCGTCGAGTTTTTCTTTGTTGCCCTCGTCTTTTTCCTCGTGATCACTGCTTTCGGGCTTTGGAGCAATCGCTTCCTGTGGGGCGTCACCCGCACGTTGGAAGGCTTTGCCAACGCCATCGGGCGTTTCTTTGCCTGGGCCGGGCTGTTGATGGTGCTGCAACAGATCATCATCGTCTTTATGCAGCGCATCTTTGCCGCCTCCGAAATCTCGATCGGCTTCGGCACCATGCTGGCCCGTGATGTGAGCTGGTGGGGCGAAGAGCTCAAGCTTTACAACGCGATGATCGTCGCGCTTTGCGCAACCTACACCTTTGTGCAGGGAGGGCATGTGCGGGTCGATCTGGTGTATTCCTCGATTTCCTTCCGCGCCAAACGGGTGGTCGACATGGTTGGCTGCATGATCTTCATGCTGCCCTCGGCGGTTTTGACGTGGATGTATGGCTGGTACTTCCTGTGGCGTCACCTTGTGGTGCCCAAACCATCGGCCTCGGACAGCCTTGATCGGCTGATCACCAAGGCGCGCGCGCTGCGTTGGAATGTGGAAACCATCGGCTTTTCGCCCAACGGCTTTGACGCCTATTTCCTCTTCAAGGTGCTGCTCGTGGCCTATGCCGGGCTGGTGTTTATCCATGCTTGGGCCTTCTTCTATCGCTCGTATCTGGAGTTCCGCGAAGGACCCGAGAGCGAAGGCAAATATCTCGACCGTGACGTGCTTGGCAGCGAAGAAGCCGAACTCGTGCACGCGATCGAAGAAAAACACTAAGGGGCAGGGCACATGCTATTCGGACTTGATGGCGTCGAGATCGGCCTGATCATCGTCTTCCTATGTCTCTTCGGAGGCATTCTCTCGGGCTTTCCGGTGGCCTTTGCCATCGGTGGCGCGGGGGTCATTTCATTTGCGATCATCGCAGCACTCGACAGCGCCGGGCTGTTGATTCACCAGGCAATTGACACCGGATCGGCGATGTATGCCGATCTGATTGCGCAGGGGGTGCGCGGCGAGGCGATTTCGACCTTCCGCTATCCCGAGTTGCCAAGATACAGCGAACCGGTGTTCCCGCAGGGTTGGGAAACCGCGCTCGACCGGAATATTTCGTTTGTTGTCAACCGGATGAACGAACGGGTTCTGGCGGGGCAGTCGATTGAGACTTTGCTGGCGGTTCTGATGTTCGTCCTGATGGGCATCACGCTGGAACGCTCGCGCATCGCCAATGACCTGCTGACAACCATGGCACGGGTGTTTGGCCCGCTGCCCGGCGGTCTTGCTGTTTCGGTGGTTGTTGTGGGCGCGTTTCTTGCGGCCTCGACCGGCATCGTCGGTGCGACTGTTGTGACCATGGGCCTGCTGTCGCTGCCCACCATGTTGCGCGCAGGCTATTCGCCACAACTGGCCACCGGTGTGATTGCGGCCTCAGGCACCTTGGGGCAGATCATCCCGCCGTCGATTGTGATCGTTCTGCTTGGCACACTTGCGGGCGATCTCTATTCCGCCGCGCAGGAAGAACGGGCCAACCTTTTGGGCTGCTCCGACGCGCTGACCTATCTCGGCGAACCGGCGGTTGTCTCGGTCGGCACGCTGTTCCAAGCGGCGCTGTTGCCGGGGATCTTGCTGGCGGTGCTTTATGGCACCTATGCCTTTGTTTATGCGCTGATCAACCCGTCCAAGGCTCCTGCGGTCGAGCTTGACGATGGCGGCGGCGAGGTTGTCACCCGCAGCGAAGCGCTGACGTGGTATCTGTTTGTGCCCATCGGTTTGATCGCTTTAATCATCGCCATGGGGCAGGTCAATATCGTTGGCACGCAGAACGTGACGGTCGACAGCTATTCCGACGCGGGCCAGACCGCGAGCCTTCGGACCAACGTCAATGAAAGCTGCCAAGCGGCGATGATTGATCTGCATGGCCAACAGGCCTGGGACACGGCCATCGCGCAACAACAGACCATTGACGAGGCCGGTGGCGTCGCGGAATCCCGCGCGCTAAGCGATGAAGAACGCGCCGACGCGCTTCAGACCAAACTGTCTGATGCCGCGCCAATCGGCACCGGCATCGCGATTGGCTTCTTGATGCTGGCCTTGGTGCTGACCACGGCGCGGGGCGTTTCGCCCACCGCCAACCCTGTGCCGCTGTTGATCGGCGGGGCCGGGGTGGTGCTGGGCTTGCTGGCGGATGCGCTGTTTGTGTCGCCGCTGACGTCGCCCGGTGTGACCTTCCTGATCCTGCTGATCCCGCTGGCGATGGCCATCTATGGCGTGCGCTATGCGGCGGGCATCCTGTCACAGAATGAGCTGCTCCGCGTGGTGTTCCCGCCGCTGGTGCTGATCATTGCGGTGCTCGGCTCGATCCTTGGCGGCATCACCAACCCAACGCCGGCAGCGGCACTTGGGGCAGGCGGGGCGATCATGCTCGCGGCCTATCGCAAGCTGGCGGATGAGAACAAGTCGGGCAAGATCATCCTCTGGACCACCTTTGCGGTCACGATCATGATCCTCGTCGGGGTGAACTTTGACCTCCGGGTCGGGCTCGAGACCGTCACAGCGGAAAGCTGGATCGCGTTCTTCGTGGCGCAGGCGGCTTACCTGTTCTCGATCTTCGGGTTGTTCTATGCGCTCTGGGTGCTGTTTGCTGGCGGCGTGCTCACGCCTGTCGTGCGGGAAACGGCCAAGGTCACTTCGATGGTCTTCACCATCCTGATCGGCTCACAGTTGCTCAACCTCGTAGTGATCTCATTCGGGGGCGAACACTATATCCAGACCTTCCTTCAGAGCTTCGACAATGAGTTGAAAGTCTTTCTGATCGTGATGCTGGTGCTGTTCGTTCTGGGCTTTGTGCTTGATTTTCTTGAGATCATTTACATCGTGATCCCGATTGTCGGGCCGGTGATCTATGGGGGCACCTTCGATCCGAAATGGGTGACGATCATGATTGCGGTGAACCTTCAGACCTCGTTCCTGACGCCACCATTTGGCTTTGCGCTGTTCTACCTGCGCGGCGTTGCCCCGAAAGAAGTCACCACGGGCCACATCTATCAGGGCGTTATTCCGTTCGTGTTGATCCAGGTGGCCGGGCTGGCGATCTTGTGGTTCTTCCCGTCGATTGTGACGATTGTGCCGGATCTGATCCCGAATTGATTTCGGGTTCATGCCTATAACAAAAAAAACAACCGGCCTCAGGGCCGGTTGTTTGCGTTTGGAGCGTTGGGTTTTGTTAAGCGGTCAGCGGCCGCGCGGGCTCATATCCGGCAATGAGATATTGGCGACCTGCTCGGCAATCGGATCGGTCGAGAGCGGGTGTTCCTCGGCGGCATAGGCCTCCGGATCGCGCATCTTGATCCATTTGCCGCCCGAATACACCTCAAGCCCCGAGAACTTGGCCTTGTAGCCCATCTTGGGGCTGCCCGGCACCCAGTAGCCAAGATAGATATAGGGCAGGCCGGTTTGCCGCGCGATCTCGATATGATCGAGGATCATATAGGTGCCCAGCGACTGGCGTTGCAGGTCGGGCTGGTAAAACGAATAGACCATGCTGAGCCCGTCATCGAGCACATCGGTCAGGCACACCGCCGTCAGGTCGTTGCTGTCCTTGTCGACATATTCCACCACCCGCGAGCGGATCGGCGTTTCCTCGACCATCGCAGCGAATTCGAACACATCCATGTCGGCCATGCCGCCTTCGGCGTGCCGGCTTTCAAGGTATTCGCGAAACAGATCAAACTGTTCGTCGGTCGCCCAAGGCGAGGTGGCGCGCCGCTCAAGGTTGGCATTGCGCCGCAGGGTGCGCTTTTGGCTCTTGGTGGGGGTGAATTCGTCAATTGCGATCCGCGCCGACATGCAGGCCGAACATTCGGTACAAGACGGGCGATACAGCACGTTCTGCGATCGCCGAAACCCCTGTTTCGACAGGCTGTCGTTAAGCTTTTGCGCAGAGTCGCCTTGCAGCGAGGTAAACAATTTCCGCTCCAGCCGTCCGTCCAAATAAGGGCAGGGCTGCGGTGCCGTCACATAAAATTGCGGCGCGAGCGGTAGTGTGTGGCGCATCGAGGTATCCCTTGGTTGCGTTCAAGATAGCAACGAAAACCGCCGCCGCCAAGCATTAGGCTTTGGCGACGGCGGGGGATTGCCCGGTGTTGACTGGATTTGTGTCAGGCCCGGCGGTTGAGCATCACCGTGCCCATCACCATATCGGTCAGCGATTGGCCTCGCTCTGAGGACAGCATCAGCACCACATTGGCCAGTTGCACCAGCGCCATTGCCCAGCTGACATAGTACCCGACGGTGTGCAGAAACGCGTTGCCGAGGGTGAGTTTTTCACCTTGGGCGCTGCGCAATTCCACCGACATGACCCGCATGCCAAGCGTGGCCGACCCGCCCGAAAGCGTGATCACGCGGTAGATAAAGCCGAGGGTGGCATAGAGAAACGGTAAAAAGAACAAGCCGGTGAAGGCGGTAAAGGGCAGGATCAGCAGCGTCAGGCCAAGGGTCAGGGCCACATCGATCACCCAGGCCATCAGGCGTTTGGGCGGGATGTCGGCATAGAACTCGGGTTGGAACTGGGGATCGGGCAGGGCGGCGGTATACATCATGTCCTCCGTTGGAAAGAGTGGCCCCGAGGCTGGGGCCACTCGTGTGTCAGGTCAGGCGTTCTGACGGGGTTCGCTGTTGCGGTCATCGCGATCGTCCCGCTCTGCCCGGTCCGCACGGTTGCGTGCGGCATCGCGCGAACGGTCTTCCATGAACTCGTCAAACTCGGCCTTGTCTTTGGCGGCCCGCAGGCGCTCGAGGAAGGCTTCAAAGTTCTGCTGCTCGTCTTGCAGGCGGCGCAGCGTCTCTTCTTTATAGGCGTCAAAGGCGCGGTTGCCCGAGGGCTTCATGGCGTTCCAATGTGCCGAATGACGGCCAAGGTTGCGGGATTTGTTGCATTTTCCGAACATGCGTTTGCTCCAGATCGTATAAGCCAGAAGGGCAAGGCCGACAGGCCAGAAGAAGATGAATCCAAGGACCACCGCAGCAATCCAGGCACCCTTGCCTTTACTGTCGAGCCAGGCCTCACTGCGTGCGAACCAGCCTAGATTGGACCGGATCGGTTGGACTTCTGTTGCGACGGTTGTCATTGAGGTTCTCCGTTGTTTTTCAATGTGAATGCTTTTCACATTACAACAGATGAGGATTGGCCAGTGTTTTCGCAAGGGTCTATGTGAATGTTTATTACATTTATTTTGATAGCGCAGTGAAATCAGCGACTTGCGCGCCGGTCACCGGCTGAAGTTGGTCAGACTGCATGGCGAAAACATGCCGCGGCGTGCCGCCTGCGGCCCAAATCTCGCTGAATTCGAGCAGTCTGGGGTCCAAAAACGCCCGGATCGGGTTGATATGGCCCAAAGGTGCGACCCCGCCGATGGCAAAGCCAGTTTGCGCCCGGATCAGCGCCGCGTCGGCTTTGCCCAGGGGTTCGCCCGCGACTGCGCTGGCCTTGTCGGCGTCCACTTTGTTGCCGCCTGCGGTCAGAAACAGGAGCGCTGTGCCGCTGGTCTCGCCGCGAAAGATGATGGACTTGGCGATCTGGTCGATGTGGCAGCCGACCGCATCCGCCGCCTCTTGCGCGGTGCGCGATTGGCCCACCTCGACGATTTCGGTTTCAATTCCGGCCGCGTCGAGCGCGCGCGCCACCCGTTTGAGAGATTTGCTCATCTTTGCCTCCAAGTCCTGCCGCGAAAATCGCAGAGCCGGCGGAGAGGTCAACCACAGTATTGCGCTGCGCATTTTGGCAGGACGCAAGGGCTGCGCACCACTTGACCCTTGGCCGCCCTCATGCGCAACTCAGGCCATGACATTTGCCAGCCGCATCACCCGTTTGCCCCGCCCGTATGACCCCGAACGCGGGGCCGAAACCCGCGCGCTTTTCCCCGAGGTGAGCGGCGAATTGGCCGATCTGTTGGAGGGCACCGGCGGGTGCAGCCCCTACCTTAAAGGGCTGTGTGAGAAAGAGCAGGCCTGGCTGTCCACCACGTTCGACGGCCCCGAAGCCGCGATCGAGGTGCTGTTTGGCGAACTGAAGGAGGTTGCGCCCGACAAGCTGTCATCAGCGTTGCGCATGGGCAAACGGCGCGTGGCGCTGCTGGCGGGGCTGGCCGATCTCGGCGGTGTCTGGTCGCTTGAGGAGGTGACGGGCACGCTCACCCGCTTTGCCGATCTCGCCACCCATCTGGCGATCCGCGCCTGCGTTGGCCATGAAATTCGCCGGGGCAAGCTTCCGGGGAAAACCGAGGAAGATGCCGAAACCGGGGGCGGCATGGTGGCGCTGGCAATGGGAAAAATGGGCGCCTATGAGCTTAATTATTCCTCTGACATCGATCTGATTTGCCTGTTCGACGAGAGCCAGTTTGAGCGGGATGACTACCTTGAGGCCCGCGCCAGCCTTGTGCGCGCCACACGCAAGATGTCGTCGATGCTCAACGATCCCACTGGCGAGGGCTATGTGTTTCGCACCGATCTGCGGCTGCGGCCCGATCCCTCGGTGACGCCGGTCTGCATGACGATGGAGGCGGCGGAGCGCTATTACGAGAGCCTTGGCCGGACATGGGAACGGGCCGCCTATGTCAAAGCGCGGGCCTGCGCCGGGGACATTGCGGCGGGTGAGCGGTTTCTTGGCGAGTTGCGGCCGTTCGTATGGCGCAAACATCTGGATTTCGCCGCCATTCAGGACGCGCATGACATGCGGCTGCGCATTCGCGCACACAAGGGGTTGGGTGGGCCGATCACCTTACCCGGCCATAATATGAAACTTGGCCGCGGCGGTATCCGCGAGATCGAGTTCTTTACCCAGACCCAACAGATCATCGCCGGCGGCCGCGACCCGGACCTGCGGGTGCGGGGCACGGTCGACGGGCTGGCGGTGCTGGCGCGCAAAGACTGGCTGCCCAAGGATTTGGCCGACGTGCTGACCGGGCACTACCGGTTTCACCGCGAGGTCGAGCACCGGTTGCAGATGGTCGCCGATGCGCAGACGCAAACGCTGCCCAATTCCGACGATGGCTTTGAGCGGATCGCGGCGATGATGGGGATGGAACGCGATGCGCTCGATGCCGATCTGATGCGCCGCTTGACCGAGGTGCACAGCCGGACCGAGGGCTTTTTCGCGCCTGATCCGGTGTCAGAGACCGACGCCGCGCCGATGGCCGACTTCGATGCCACCGTGACCAAACGCTGGCGCAGCTATGCCGCGCTGCGCAGTCCACGCGCGGTCGAAATTTTTAACCGCATCCGCCCCGAGATCCTGTGCCGGTTGTCCGAGACCGCGCGGCCCGACGATGCGTTGAACGCCTTTGACGGGTTTTTGTCGGGGTTGCCGGCGGGGGTGCAGCTGTTTTCGCTGTTCGAGGCCAATCCGCAATTGATTGATCTGCTGGTGGATATCGCGGGCACTTCGCCGGCCTTGGCGCGCTATCTGTCGCGCAATTCGGCGGTGTTTGATGCGGTGATTGTTGGGGATTTCTTTGCCGATTGGCCGGGGCAGTCGGCCTTGACCCAAGGGTTGAGTGAGGTTCTGGCGCGCGAAGGCGACTACGAGAGCAAGCTTGATGCGGCGCGGCGTTGGGCCAAGGAATGGCACTTCCGCATCGGCGTGCATCATCTGCGCGGATTGATCGACGCGGGGCAGGCGGGGCAGCAATACGCTGAGCTGGCCGAGGCCAATCTGGCGGCGCTTTGGCCCGAGGTCATGGCGCAATTTGCCATCAAACACGGGCCTGCGCCGGGGCGCGGGGCGGTTGTACTTGGCATGGGGTCGCTTGGCGCGGCGCGGCTGACCTCGTCATCGGATCTTGATCTGATCGTGATTTATGACGCTGAGGGGGTTGAGAGTTCCGAAGGCCGTCGCCCGCTGGCTGCGCGCGCCTATTACGCCCGGCTGACACAGGCTTTGGTGACGGCGATGACCGCGCCAATGTCGGAAGGGCGGTTGTACGAGGTGGACATGCGCTTGCGGCCGTCGGGCACGCAGGGTCCGGTGGCGACCTCGTGGCAGAGTTTCGAGAATTACCAACGGAATGAGGCTTGGGTTTGGGAGCATCTCGCATTGACCCGCGCGCGTGCGGTGGCAGGGGCGACGGGTTTGGGCGAGGATGTCGAGCGCCTGCGCTGTGATTTGCTGGGCCAGCGCGGGCGGGAGGACGTGTTGTCCGAAGTGGCCAAGATGCGCGCAAGGATTGCCGCGTCGAAATCGCCCGAGGGCGGCTTGGATGCCAAGATCGGGCCGGGACGGATGCAGGATATTGAACTGTTTGCCCAGGCTGGTGCCTTGATCGAAGGCTGCGCCGAGCGTGACACGCAGGCGGGTCTTGCCGCTGCGGCGCGGGCCGGGATCGTATCCGACGCAGACGCCGCTGTGCTGTCAGAGGCCTATGAGGTGCAGGGGGCGTTGCAGATGTCGTCGCGGTTGCTGAGTGACACACCGCTTGATCCGGGCAAACTGGCGGGCGGCGGGGCCGGGTTTGTGCTGCGCGAATGCGGGGTGGCGACATTGGAAGAGCTGGACGTGAAACTTGGCGATCTGCGCGCGTGCGCTGCGGCGGCGATCACCACGGCTTTGCCGGGAACGGAGGCGTGAAAATGGTTAAGGGCGATGCGCTGGATCCGCGGGGATTGATCCTTGAAAGTTATCGGATAGACGGGATCACCGAAGGCGAGTGTCGGTCGATCTTTCTGGATTGGGCGCTGGCGGTGGATACGGAGATGCGGATTGCGATTGATGCGATGCTGGAACGCTATGGCGTGGCGCATCCCGATCACCCGATGACGGCGGTGTTGCGCGAGGGCTTGGTTGGGTCTGACAAGCCGCGCCGCCGAGGTGGGTGGCGGTCGCGGGATCGCTGACCAAGGCCGCATTGAGCCGCAACCCGATCCATTGATGGATCGGTGCTGATCTGTTGACAGATCAGTCGCGTTAGCGCGGAGGGGGCCGGTCGCGAGATCGGTGGCCGGGGCCGCATTCGGGCGCAATCCGATCCATTGATGGATCGGTACTGATCTGTTGACAGATCAGTCGCGTTGGCGCGAGGGGTGGCGGTTGCGGGATCGGTGGTCTGGGCCGCATTCAGGCGCAACCCGATCCATCAATGGATCGGCACCGATCTGTCAACAGATCGGCCGCGCGGGTGAGGCGGGCCGATCTGAGCCGCCGCCAATCGCTTGACGGCGCTGTTGGTTTACGGACGCGCGAGCGCGGCGGCTTCGCGGGCCAGCTCTTCGATGCCAGCCCAGTCGCCCGCTTCGACCATCTTCGCCGGCGCAACCCAGCTGCCGCCGCAGCACAGCACGTTGGCCAGCTTCAAGTAGTCCGGCGCATTTTGCAGCGACACACCGCCCGTGGGGCAGAACTTGATCTGCGGCAGCGGGCCACCGATCGAGCCGAGCGCCTTGGCACCGCCATTGGCTTCGGCCGGAAAGAACTTCTGCACCGTATAGCCGCGTTCCAGCAGCCGCAGAGCTTCGGTTGTGGTGGCAGCCCCCGGCAGGGTCGGCAGGTCCGCCGCTTCCACCGCGCTCAACAACAGATCGGTACAGCCCGGCGTCACGCCAAACCGCGCGCCTGCCTCTTTGGCGGCTTTCACATCCGCAGGCGTGATCAGCGTGCCTGCCCCGACAATCCCGCCTTCAACCTTGGCCATCTCGCGGATCACCTCGAGCGCGACAGGTGTGCGCAAGGTCACTTCCAGAGCGGGAAGGCCACCGGCCACCAGCGCTTCGGCCAGCGGGCGGGCGTGGGCCACGTCATTGACCACCAGCACCGGAACAACGGGCGCGCGGCGGCAGAGTTCTTCGGTCTGGATGCAGGCTTCTTGGGGGGTCATGTCAAAATGGCCTTTCTGATTGGGGTATATCTGGGATACTTGAATACCGGCAGAGAAGAAACATATTCCGCGCGATCACACAACCACCGCCGCACCGTTCGACGCAAGGCCGACGTTGTTGCGGAAGGCTTCGAACAGTTCGCGGCCCACGCCGTGGCTGTTGCCCGACAGGTCTGCGGTGACGACTTCGCGGCAGTCGAAGTCGTCTACCAGCGCTTCGATCCGGCCATTGGTGGCGTCAACCCGCACGATATCGCCATCGCGCAGCTTGGCCAACGGCCCGCCGGCGGCGGCTTCGGGCGAGATGTGGATCGCCGAGGGCACTTTGCCAGACGCGCCCGACATCCGGCCATCTGTGACCAGCGCCACTTTATAGCCCCGGTCCTGCAACACCGCGAGGGTGGGCGTCAGGCCGTGCAATTCCGGCATGCCATTGGATTTCGGACCTTGGAAACGCACGACAATGATGGTGTCGCCGGTGAATTCATTGTTGCGGAACGCCGCTTTCACCGAATCCTGGTCGTGGAAAATCCGCGCCGGGGCTTCGATGATGTGGCGTTCGGGCGCGACAGCCGAGACCTTCATCATGCCGTGGCCCAAGTTGCCGTGCATCTGTTTAAGACCGCCCGTGGCCTGAAACGCCTCGCCCACCGGGCGCAGGATCTTTTCGTTCAAGGTGACTTTCGCGCCGTCTTCCCAGATCAAAGTGCCGTCTTTCAGCTTGGGTTCCTGCGCATAGGCCGCCAGCCCGCCACCGGCCACAGTGACGGTATCGTCATGCAACAGGCCCGCATCAAGCAATTCGCCGATCATAAAGCCCAGACCGCCCGCGGCGTGGAAGTGGTTCACGTCCGCAAGACCGTTAGGATAGACTTTCGCCATCAGCGGCACAGCGTTGGAAATCGCGTCGAAATCTTCAAGCTCAAGCTCAACACCCGCAGCACGCGCCATCGCTGGCAGGTGCAGCACGAGGTTGGTCGATCCGCCTGTCGCCATCAGCCCGACGATGCCGTTCACAAAGGCTTTCTCGTCAAGCACATCACAAACCGGGGTGTATTCATTGCCCAGAGCGGTGATTGCCAAAGCGCGCGCCGTTGCGGCCTCGGTCAGCGCATCGCGCAGCTCGGTGCCGGGATTGACAAAGCTGGTGCCCGGCAGGTGCAGGCCCATGAATTCCATCAGCATCTGGTTGGTGTTGGCGGTGCCGTAAAAGGTGCAGGTGCCCGGACCGTGATACGAGGCCATCTCAGCCGCCATCAGCTCTTCTCGGCCCACTTCGCCGGTGGCAAACTTCTGACGGACTGCGGATTTTTCATCGTTGGGGATGCCCGAAAGCATCGGACCCGCCGGGATGAACAGACCGGGGATATAGCCAAAGGTCGCGGCGGCAATGATCAGGCCGGGCACGATCTTGTCACAGACACCAAGGTAAACAGCGGCATCATAAACGTTGTGCGACAGCGACACCCCAGCGGCGAGCGCGATCACATCACGCGAAAACAGCGAAAGCTCCATGCCGACCTGGCCTTGGGTCACGCCGTCACACATCGCCGGAACCCCGCCCGAGACCTGTGCGGTGCCGCCATTGCGGCGGGCGGCAGCCTTGATCAGCTGGGGATAGGTTTCAAACGGTTGGTGCGCCGAGAGCATGTCATTGTAGGAAGTGACAATCCCAAGGTTGGGCTTCTGCGTCGCAACCAGCGACCCCTTGTCCTCTTCCATCGCGGCATAGGCGTGGGCCTGGTTGCCACAGGTCAGATGCGCGCGGCGGGGGCCTTCATCGGCGGCCCGGCGCATCTTTTCCATATAGGCGCCGCGGCGCGCCTCAGAGCGTTTGCGGATACGATCGGTGACATCGGCAATGGTGGCATTCAAGGTCATGCTGGCTCCTATCGGCGTCGATCTTGCTCAGACGCGGCTGTTAGCGCTAACTTTGGATCTCTTCTAGTCCTGTCCCACTATGATTGCAACCCTCGTCGCCGTCCAGAATGTCGCATTCACTTCTGGTCGCGTCGGGTCTTTCCTCGGCGCGCGCAAAGCCCTATCAGGGCAGGATGACAGATATTCCCGTGATCCGCCTCAAACCCAAAGCCAACGCCCGCGCAATCCGCCACGGCGCGCCTTGGGTCTATGCCAACGAAGTGGTGACAGACCGCCGAACCCGCACCATCGCGCCCGGCGCCTTGGCTGTGCTTGAAGATGCCGACCGCGCACCAATTGCGCTGGTGGCGGCCAACCCGGTGTCCAAGATCATCGGGCGGGTGTTGTCGTATGACACCTCCGAGACCGTCGATCAGGCGTGGTTTGCCGCGCGCTTTGCCAGCGCCCTTGCCATGCGCGAACAGCTGTATGACGCGCCGTTCTACCGTTTGGTCCATGCCGAGGCTGATGGGCTTCCCGGTCTGGTGATCGACCGCTTTGGCGATACTGCCGTGGTGCAGCCCAACGCCGCCTGGCTTGACGTGCGGCTCGACGAACTGACCGCCGCCTTGCAAGAGGTGACAGGCGTGACCCATGTTCTCAAGAACGCCGGCGGACGGACGCGGGCGCTTGAAGGGCTTGATGATGTCTCGGGCGTTTTGGCGGGGCAGGCCCCGGATGGGCCGCTGCCGGTGGTGATGAACGGCGCGACCTATATGGCCGATCTGACCGGTGGACAGAAAACCGGGCTGTTCTTTGACCAGCGCGAAAATCACCGGTTTTCCCAGCGGCTTGTGGCTCCCGGGGCGACAGTGCTCGATGTGTTTTCCCATGTCGGCGGCTTTGGCCTTGCGATGTTGGCGGCGGGCGCCGCGCGCGCCATCTGCGTCGATGGCTCGGCCCCGGCGCTGGATCTGGCAGTTGCGGGTGCCGCGGCCTCGGGCCAGGGCGATACGCTGGAAATCCTGCAAAGCGATGCCTTTGACGCCTTGGCCAAGCTGGCCGAGGACGGCGCGCAGTTTGATGTGGTGATCTGTGATCCGCCCGCCTTTGCGCCCTCGAAACAAGCGTTGGAGGCCGGCTTGCGCGCCTATGAACGGATTGCGCGGCTTGCGGCGGTTCTGGTCAAGCCGGGCGGGTATGTTGGGCTGTGTTCCTGCTCGCATGCCGTTGATCTTGGCGCGTTCCGCACCGCGTGTACCCGTGGCATTGGCCGCGCCGGGCGCCAGGGCGCGTTGATCAACACCGGATTTGCCGGGCCGGACCATCCCTTGATGCCGCAACTGGCGGAATCGGGGTATCTCAAGGCGCTGTTCTATCGGCTGTAAGAGCGCCCATGCTTCTCTGGCTGACAAATATCCTGGGGTGAGGCCGCAGGCCGAGGGGCAACGCCCCTTTTCCCCGCAACCGGAGCCGCCGCGATGAAGGTTCTGCTCGACGCCTGCGTGATCTATCCCACGGTCATGCGCGAGATGCTGGTCGGGGTGGCGGGCCAGGGCGCGTTCACACCGCTGTGGTCGGCGCGAATCCTTGAGGAATGGGCGCGCGCAACGCGCAAGATCGGCCCCGAGGCCGAGGTGCAGGCGCGCGGCGAGATTGCCATGATGGCGGTGGCGTGGCCGGGGGCTGCGGTGACATGGCCGCCCTCTCTCGAGGCGCGTCTGTGGCTGCCGGACCCGGCGGATGTGCATGTGCTGGCGGCGGCGATTGCCGGGTCGGCGGATATGATCTGCACGATGAACGCCAAGGATTTCCCGCGTCAGATCTTGGCCGAAGAGGGGTTGTCGCGGCTGGACCCGGACGGGTTCCTGCACGGCATCTGGCAGGCGCAGCCCGACTTGGTGGCGCATGTCGGCGATCAGGTGCTGGCCAAGGCGCTGAGCCTGTCCGAGCATGATTGGGACATGCGACCCTTGCTGAAAAAGGCGCGGTTGCCGAGGTTGGCCAAAGCGCTGGGCTAGTGGATCGCTCAGCCCGTGGTGACGAGCCGCGCATCGCTGGGCCGTGGTACGGCGATCCGACATTCTATAAAATGCACTTAATCCCCGCCAAATCCGAACGACGTGACAGTATCGCGATGTGCCAGCCAAATCGCCGTGCCGGGGGGCGGCCCGGCGATGCGCGGCGGCCTGCGGCCTTGACTCCGCGCCTAAGAAAGCCCCCCGGCTTGCGTTTGCGGCTCAGGACTTGCCCCAGCGCCCGTCGAGTTTCTGCAGCTCCGCAATCCGTTCCGCCGTCTTGGGATGGCTCATCAACCACGCTGGCATCGCACCTGACCGGCTGGCGGTTAGGGCGTCGAGCTTGTGGAACAGGCTGATCTGCGGCGCCACACCGATCCCGGCTTTGGTCAGCAAAGCCGCCGCATAGGCATCCGCCTCATACTCATCCGACCGTGACAACCGCGCAGCCAACAGCGAGGTCAGCGCCCCGGCGATCCACACGCCGATCCCCGGAAGGAACCGGCTCAGCACCATGCCAAGCGCGGTGCGCAGCGCGTTTTGCCCCGAAAAATCAATCATCCGCCGCCTCGAATGACCCAGCGCCACATGCCCCAACTCATGCGCAATCACGCTGGCCAGCTCTTCGGCCGTCACCTCGCCATTGCGATATTTGCGAAAGAACCCGCGGGTGATGAAAATCCGCCCATCCGGCGCGGCTAGCCCATTGACCGGATCGATCTCGTAGATATGCACCTTGATCCGCGCCAGATCGAGCGCGGCGGCCATCCGGTCGGTCAGCTTCCTCAGCGTCGGATCGGCGAGCTCGGTCGAACGGGAATCCAACTCCTTGCGGGTGCGCCACGCCGAGAAGTGATACATCGCCAGCGCGTAGAGCACGGCCAGAAGGATGGGGGTAAACTTCAACATATCCAAGATATGGGGCAGGGCGGCGCAATGGACAAGTTGCCACATTGGCCGTCGCTGTGAAAATCGGCAGCCTCATTGCAACCCTGGGTGGTTTCCCCTGTCATATCGGAGTGCGCGATGAATGTGTTGTTGATCAGTGCCGCAGTGATGTCACTTGTGTGGTGTCTTGTGCATGTCTTTGTGGGCGGGTGAGAGGTTGCCCAGCCTTTGCGCGCCACCGTGCAGATTGACCCGATGGTGCGCGATGTTTTTTGGTTTTGCTGGCACATGGTGAGCTTGGTTTTATTGTTCATGGCCGGTTTCTTTGCCTTGGATGCATTTGGCATCACCTCCGGCCTCGCACTTGCTGCAACCGCGCTGTCTGCGGCTTTCATGCTGCTCGGGATCATTGGAATCCCGATGATCGGCCAAAGCTATCGCCGCGTGCCACAGGGCTGGCTTTTTGTGCCCACCACTGTTTTGGGGCTTTGGGGGCTCGCAGTGTGAGGACTGTGCAAGGTGCGCGCGGTTATTGAACGGGTTTGGCTGGCACCTTGCGCATTTTGGCCAACAGCAGCCATCCGAAAACGACCGCCACAGCCATAGCGGCCAGAAAGCCCGAGGCGTTGGTGGCGACATCGGCCACCATCGCCAGTTGGTCGGAAAACCCATAGCCCAGGCCGATATAGGTGGCGACCCAGATCGCCTCGCCTGCGGCATCCCAGAGCGTGAATTTGCCCCATCCAAGCCCGGTCGCCCCGGCGATGAAATTCACATACGGCCCGAGCGGGGCCACCAGCCAAGTCGAGAAGAACACGCCCATTGCACCGCGCCGCGCCACCAAATCGCGCGCCTTGGTGAGGGTTGGCGCTTGGCGGGGCCAGCGGGTGGCGATGCGGTCGGGCACATGCGCGCCTTTGCGTCCGATGGCGAAACCCGTCTGATCGCCCAGCACCGCGCCCAGCCACGCCCCCGCCAGCACATTGCCAAGATCAAGATCGCCCGCCGCCACAAAAGCGCCGCCCGCCAGCATCAACAGCGACGACGGGATCGGCACCAGCAGGCACGACAGGAAACACGACGCCGCCAGCAGCCAGACGCCGTAATCGGCCACGAGTTGGAACAGCGCGTCGCTCACTTGCCCATGGCCTCGCGTGTTGCAGGCCGTGTGGCGCGGTGGTCAAGGATCGCGGCGGTGACAACGCGGACAATCTCGCCCGAGGCCACACCCTGCTGCGCGGCAACCTCGGCCACCGTGATGCGCCCGCCACTGGGGTCGAGGTGCATTGCCTCGCCAACGATCTGCGGCGGCACATCCCAGGAATGGGCGATATAGCGCGGCGTCATCCACGGCTCGATCGCCTGATTGCGATGCATCGGATCGGCCCAATAGACCCAGAACATGACCGAGCGAATGGCAAAGAACGCCATCAGCGCCAGCGCCAGCACAAAGCCGGTCAACAAAAGCTTGTTGTCGCGCCACAAAGTACGCAGAGCGCTCATCGCGGCGGCCACGGGCACAAGGGGCAGATAGGGATGCCTTGGACGGGGGCGGATGGGACCGGGTTGGAGTGGACTGGGGCGGCTTGGGACATGCGGATATCCTGTGATAGATCGCACCCAAGGTACAATCCGCAGCAAACCACGCCAAGCCTCGTTTGCTGAACATGCCGCTTATAAAGGCGATGCAGACCCGCCCAGATCCGCCCAGACCCGCCCAGTCGAGGCGCTAGCGCACCAAGCCCTTCATCCCACGCTCTAATCCTTCGAGCGTCATCGGCACCATTGTGCCTTCAAAGATGTCTTGGATCATCCGCACCGACTGGGTGTACTGCCAATGCTTTTCCGGCACCGGGTTGATCCAGAGGTTCGAGCGCCACTGTTCGCGCGCCCGCTCAAGCCAGACCTGCCCGGCCTCTTCGTTCCAATGTTCATTGGCGCCGCCGGCATAGGCAATTTCATACGGCGACATCGAGGCATCGCCGACAAAGATACATTTGTAATCCGCGCCATAGGTCCGCAGCACCTCCCACGTCGGGGTGACTTCAGACCAACGGCGGGCATTGTCGCGCCACACGCCTTCGTACAGGCAATTGTGGAAGTAGTAATATTCGAGGTGCTTGAACTCGGTGCGCGCGGCGGAAAACAGCTCTTCGACCACACGGATATGGGCATCCATCGAGCCGCCAACATCGAGAAACAGCAACACCTTGACGGCGTTGTGGCGCTCGGGGCGGGTTTTGACATCGAGATAGCCATGCTCAGCGGTGGCGCGAATGGTGCCGTCAAGATCAAGCTCATCCGCCGCCCCGGTGCGCGCCCAGTTGCGCAGACGTTTCAGCGCGACCTTGATGTTGCGGGTGCCCAGTTCGATCTGATCGTCGAGATTGCGAAACTCGCGCTTGTCCCAAACCTTGACCGCGCGCTGATGGCGGCTTTTGTCCTGACCGATGCGCACGCCTTCAGGATTGTAGCCGTTGGCCCCAAACGGTGAGGTGCCAGCGGTGCCAATCCATTTGCTGCCGCCCTGGTGGCGGCCTTTCTGGTCCTCAAGCCGCTGTTTCAGCGTCTCCATCAGCTTGTCAAAGCCGCCAAGCGCTTCGATTTCGGCCATCTCTTCGGGCGATAGATGCTTCTCCGCCATCTTGCGCAGCCATTCTTCGGGCAGGTCGACGGAGTTCAGCACGTCCTGCGCGGAAATCTCCTCTAACCCTTTGAAGCAATGCGAAAAGGCGCGGTCGAACTTATCAAGATTGCGCTCGTCCTTCACCATCGACACGCGGGCGAGGTAATAGAAGGCCTCGACATCATAGGTGGCGAGACCGGCGGTCAGCCCCTCGAGAAAGGTCAGATATTCCCGCAGTGACACCGGCACACCTGCACGGCGCAGGGTCTCGAAGAAGGGGACGAACATCGCGGCCTCAGAGCGCCATCCGATGGACAATCAGCGTGGCGACCATGCCCACAAGCGCAAAGGCCAGCGCATAGATGCCGACATATTGCACGATATCGAGGGTCTTGCCGCCGCGTTTCTTGGCGATGGTGCCGCCGATGATGGCGCCAATCAGTGCGCCTAAAAATACCAACATCCGCTCTTGTCCTTCATATGGTCGCTGTCGCGCAGCGGGCGATGTGCCCTAGCTGCGCGGGCCTTTGAGCGGGCTGAGCGAGGCGATTTCACGAAGCTTTGCCCGTACCGCCCAATCCGCGCCAAAGCCGTAGCGCGCCCAACCCAGAGAGTCCATCCGGACCTCGCGGGCCTCGGACACCCGGCCTGTGAGGTCAAGCGCCTCGGCCCGGAGCAACAGCAGCGTCGCCAGCAGGGCGGCGTTTTCATAGCGCGCGGCGGTGTCGACATGCTGCGCAATCAGGGTGAGCGCACGCTCGGGGTTGGAGCGGGTCAGCTCCAACGCAGCAAGCTGCGAGGCGACATAGGCCTGATGCAGATCGGTCGTCGGGGTTTGGCGATAGAACCGTCCGGCGGCCTCAAACTCGGCGCGGGCCTGTTCGGGGTCGGTGGCTAAAAGGATGCGGCCCATGGCGTAGTGCGAAAAGGCGCGGCGGTGATCCTGCCAGCCCATCGCCGAGGCGACCTTGAGCGATTCGGTGGCCGAGCGGCGGCGGGCGGCAGAGGCGGTGCCCGGCCCAAGCGCGGTTTGAACGGCTTCAATCCAGACGCGCGGGGTGCGGGATTGGCGGCGTGTGGCGATGCCCTGACCGCGCGGATTGAGGCGGGCCAGAATGCCGGGCAGGCGGGTGGCGACCTCGTTGCGGCTCATGCCAGATTGGAGCGATTTGTCATAGGTGGCGCGCAGCACCAGCATGTCAAACCCGGTCAGAACGGTGTGGACGTTGTCATCATTGAACACCGAATCCGACAGGCGATACAGATCGTTAAGCGGGCCGAGCGATTGCGCCAGTTCTTCGTGCAGGCAGTCGCGCATTTCCTGCGGCGTGCTGTCGTTGGGCACGAAGATCGCCACTTTCTCGCGGCGTTTGACCTGCGCCCAGTTCAGCGCCTGCGACCGGCGCATGCGTTTGTATTCGGCCATCGACCCGACGTTGGGCACCACGAAACAGGCGGCCATCGGCAGCGCCTTGCGGATCTCGGCGGTGCTCACGGCCTGGATCGTCACCTGGGCGGCGGCATCAGGGGCGACCTGCCAGATATCAAGCCCGGCCTCGGTGCGCATCCGGTGCAGCAGGCGCTTGAGATCGCGATCAAGCTGGGGGGGCGCATCTCCGGTGACACGCACGGCAATCGGGCCTTCAAAACGCGAAAAAGTGGGCAGGGAGCGGCCGCTTTCCAGTTGGAAATGCAGGTCCATGAAATCGCGCGAAATGTCGGAATTTGACCGCAGCGCCGGCACCGGACGCGGCACCGAGAAGGTTTTCATCGAAGGCAACGTCAACTCGATGCTGGCGGCACGGGTCGGCATGTCAGCCGAGGCAATAGGCATACAAGCACTGAGCACGAGATAGATCGGAAGCAACAGACGGCGGGTACGGCGCATGGCTCAGGCTCTCTGATATTTGAGGAAAGGGGTCAGCACACCGATCCGATCATAAAGATCGCGGGCGGTCTGGTTGAACTCCTGAGTGAGCCAGTAGACGGCGGGGGCACCTTTTGCATCGGCAGCGGCATAGACCGCTTCGATCAGCCTGCGGCCAATGCCGCGACCGCGCTGGTCGGGGCTGGCAAAGAGGTCTTGCAGATAGCAGACCTCTTCTTGCTTCCAGCCATGCCGGTGAAAAAGGTAATGGGTCAGTCCGACAAGGCGTCCGTCGACGTCGGCCACCAGCGCATTGAAATCCCGTGGATCATCGCCCAGCAACCGCTGGAACGTGGTGTCGTAGATTTCGGCCGGAAGCTCGGTGTCGTAAAACGCCAGATATTGGTGCCACAGGTCCTGCCATTGGGCCCGGTCATCGGGGCGCAAATCGCGGATATTTGGGGATATACCCTTAGCGTTTTGGGACATGAATAGTCTGCCTGTTCTCTCAGATGCCCTAAGACATCCTTTACGCCTGTGTCGCCTTTGAGGTGAGTATAGGGCAATGTCAAGAAATCCTAAGTCGCATTTCGGCCAGAATGTCGCGGCGTATGAAACCGTTGCAATTCAGTCGTTTCAAAGGGTTGGCTTGTAGAGAATTAATATCTCGCCACCAGATGTAGTGGGCGGAGCGCATGGCGGCGTGACGCAATCCAAAGCCGCGTCAAACAATTGGATATGTGAGATGGCTCACAGACAATTAACAAAGTGCAAAATACAACCAACGCGGCCGAGGCCGATCCATTGATGGATCGGTGCCGATCTGTTGACAGATCGGGCGCGCGTTTGGCGGGTCGGTCGCGCCACAAAGGCCGGTGGTACGAGCTGATGCGCGTATTGTTCGCGCATCAGTCTAGCGCCGTGCGGTTTGGGCGGGGCCTTTGCCGCGTCGTGGGTGAGACCGATCCATCAATGGATCGGTGCCGATCTGTCAACAGATCGGACGCGCGCCTAGCGGGCCCGTCGTGCCATAAAGGCCAGCCGTTCGAACAGATGCACATCCTGTTCGTTTTTGAGCAGGGCTCCGTGCAATTTGGGCAGGGCATCCGCTCCGTCGCGGGCTAGGTCTTCGGGGCTGAGATCTTCGGCCAGCAAAAGCTTGAGCCAGTCCAGAACTTCCGAGGTGGACGGCTTCTTCTTCAAGCCGGCCTGATCGCGGATCTCATAGAACTGCGTCAGCGCGGTGGTCAGCAGCGCATCTTTGATGCCGGGGTGATGCACCTCGACAATCTGGCGCATCGTCGCCTCGTCGGGAAAGCGGATGTAGTGAAAGAAACAACGCCGCAAAAACGCATCAGGCAGTTCCTTTTCGTTGTTCGAGGTAATGATCACGATCGGCCGGTGGCGGGCCTTGATGGTGTCGCCGGTCTCATAGACATGAAATTCCATTTTATCGATTTCTTGCAACAAATCGTTGGGAAATTCGATGTCGGCCTTGTCGATCTCATCAATCAACAGCACCACTTTTTCATCCGCCTCAAACGCCTGCCAGAGCTTGCCCTTGCGGATGTAATTTCGCACGTCGTGCACCCGCTCTTCGCCCAGCTGGCTGTCGCGCAGACGCGACACGGCGTCATATTCGTAAAGCCCCTGCTGCGCTTTGGTGGTGGATTTGATGTTCCACTCGAGCATCCGCAACCCCAGCGCATCGGCCACTTGCCGGGCCAGTTCGGTCTTGCCAGTGCCGGGCTCGCCCTTGACCAGAAGCGGGCGTTCCAGCGTCACTGCGGCGTTTACCGCTAACGTCAGATCTTCTGTCGCAACATAGCTTTCCGTGCCTTCGAATTTCATGCCCGCTCCTTGAAATGGCCGTATTTCCCGGACCCTATAGTTTCCGGGAAATCGCTGCAATACAGCGCTTTGTGTAGTGACATTCTCGCTCTCAGGGAGTAACCCGAGCGCGCAGGGGTAGCCGGTAGTAAGGAGTTCAAAATTGATTTCATCTGACTCTGGCGAGAACAAGGGAGCGGATATGAAACAGGAATCGTTTCTACCGGAAGACTATCGTCCCGCTGAGGGCGAACCATTCATGAATGACAAACAGCTTGAGTATTTTCGCCTCAAGTTGATCGCTTGGAAGAATGAGTTGCTGGACGACACCCGCGACACACTTGAAGGCCTTCAGGAAAGCACACGCAACATTCCCGACGTCGCCGACCGCGCCAGTGAGGAGACTGACCGCGCCATCGAGCTTCGTACCCGGGATCGTCAGCGTAAGCTGGTCGCCAAGATCAATTCGGCGCTGCGCCGGATTGAAGAGGGCGAATTTGGCTATTGCGAAGTGACAGGCGAGCCGATCTCGCTCAAGCGTCTGGATGCGCGGCCCATCGCCACGATGAGCCTTGAAGCGCAGGAACGCCACGAGCGCCGGGAAAAGGTCCACCGCGACGATTGAGCCGCGGCACCATGATGACATTCTGAAAACGCCGGGGCTCATGCTCCGGCGTTTTTGCGAGGGAAGGGACGTGATGAGCTTGCTTGGTCTTGAGGTCTGTGTTGTTGGCGGTGGTATCGGTGGGTTGACCACCGCGCTCTGTCTGGCTGGGCGCGGTGCGCAGGTCACGGTGCTAGAGCAGGCCGAGGCGCTGCGCGAGGTTGGCGCCGGGCTGCAGATCAGCCCGAATGGCCTGCGCGTGATCGAGGCGCTGGGGCTGGCCGATACTTTGTCCGCTGCCGCCGTGCAGGGGCGCGCGGTGTCGTTGCGCGACTTTCGGGCGGGGCGCGAGGTGGCGCGGCTTGATCTTGGGCTGTTGCCGCCCGACCAGCGATATCACTTCGTGCACCGCGCTGATCTGATTGCGCTGTTGGCGTCGGCGGCGCGCGATCTTGGCGTGCGGATCGAATTGAACCGCGAGGTTGCTGAAATTCGCCCCGGCGCGCGGCCTGAAATATTGCTGACCGATGGCACCCGGCATGAGGCGGCGCTGGTGGTGGGCGCGGATGGGCTGCATTCAAAGCTGCGCGATGCGCTGATCGGGCCGGCCGCACCGCAATTCACTGGACAGGTCGCCTGGCGGGCCGTCATTCCGAATGTGACCGGGCAGGGCGCAGAGGTGCAGGTGCATATGGGGCCGGGGCGGCATCTGGTGTGTTATCCGCTGCGCGACGGGTCGAAATTGAACCTTGTGGCGGCGCAGGAACGCGACGACTGGGCCGAGGAAGGCTGGCACCACGCCGACGACCCGGCCAACCTGCGCGCCGCCTTTGCCGGTTTTGGCCCCAAGGTGCAGGAGATGCTGTCGGCGGTCGACGAGGTCATGCTCTGGGGCTTGTTCCGCCACGCGGTTGCGCCGCGCTGGGTTGGTGGCAACTGCGCGTTGGTTGGCGATGCGGCGCACCCAACGCTGCCGTTTCTGGCGCAGGGCGCGAACATGGCGCTCGAGGATGCTTGGGCGCTTGGCGCGGCTTTGGCCAATCATGACGACATCGCCGCTGGCCTTGCCGCCTATCAAGCGGCCCGCCTGCCGCGCTGCACCCGCATCGTTGACACCGCCACTGGCAACGCCTGGAAATACCACCTGCGGCCGGGGCCGCTGCGGCTTGCAGCGCATAGCGCGCTTTGGTTGGGCAGCCGGATCGCGCCGCGCCGTTTGCTTGGGCAATTCGACTGGCTTTACGGTTTTGACGTCACGCGCGCGGATTAATTCCGCCTGCCTGCGCCACACCCAGCGGCATTCCACACCGCGATTTCCGCGCCATAAGCGATGTTCCTCTTGTGTTCTCTCTTTTTCATTGGCGAACGGGCGATCATTCACTATGTGTTAGGTTCTGCCGAACGAGGACGTTTTATGCCGGAACATAAGTTTATCGAGGTGCGCGGTGCGCGCGAACATAACCTCAAGGGGATCGACGTGGACATTCCGCGCGATCAGCTTGTGGTGATCACGGGCCTGTCGGGGTCTGGCAAATCGTCACTGGCGTTTGACACGATCTATGCCGAGGGCCAGCGCCGCTATGTCGAGAGCCTCTCGGCCTATGCGCGCCAGTTCCTTGATATGATGGAGAAACCTGACGTTGATCACATCTCGGGCCTCAGCCCGGCGATCTCGATTGAGCAGAAGACAACCTCGAAAAACCCGCGCTCGACCGTCGGCACTGTGACCGAGATTTATGACTATATGCGGCTGCTGTTTGCCCGCGCCGGTACGCCGTATTCGCCTGCCACCGGCAAGCCGATTGAGGCGCAGCAGGTGCAGGATATGGTCGACCGGGTGATGACGATGCCCGAGGGCACGCGCGGCTATCTGCTCGCACCCATTATCCGCGACCGCAAAGGCGAATACCGCAAGGAATTCCTCGAGTTGCGCAAGCAGGGGTTTCAGCGCGTCAAGGTGGATGGCGCGTTCTACGAGCTCGACGAGCCGCCGACGCTGGACAAAAAATACCGCCATGACATCGATGTGGTGGTCGACCGGATCGTCGTGCGCGAGGGGCTGGAAACGCGGCTGGCCGACAGTTTCCGCACCGCGCTGGATTTGGCCGATGGCATCACCGTGCTGGAAACCGCCCCGCGTGAAGACGAGGGCGAGCCGGAGCGCATCACCTTTTCCGAGAATTTTGCCTGTCCGGTCAGTGGCTTCACCATTCCCGAGATTGAGCCACGGCTGTTTTCCTTCAACGCGCCGTTTGGCGCTTGCCCGGAATGTGATGGCCTTGGGGTCGAGCTGTTTTTCGACGAACGGCTCGTGGTGCCCGACGCCACGCTCAAGATTTACGACGGCGCGCTAGCCCCGTGGCGCAAGGGCAAAAGCCCGTATTTCCTCCAGACCATCGAGGCGCTGGCCAAGCATTACGAATTCGACAAGAACACCCGTTGGAAAGACCTGCCGGCGCACATTCAACAGGCGTTTCTCTATGGCTCCGGCGAAGAGGAAATCGAATTTCGCTATGACGAAGGCGGGCGGGTGTATCAGATCAGCCGCGTGTTCGAAGGCGTCATTCCCAATATGGAGCGGCGCTATCGCGAGACCGATTCCAACTGGATTCGCGAAGAATTTGAGCGCTATCAGAACAACCGATCCTGTCAGGTTTGCGAAGGCTACCGCCTGCGTGAAGAGGCGCTGGCGGTCAAGATTGGCTCGTCGGACGCCGGGCTGCTGCATGTCGGCCAAGTGGTGCAGATGTCGATCCGCGAGGCCTATGATTGGTGCACCGCGGTGCCCGATCAGCTGTCGAAACAGAAGAACGAGATCGCCCGCGCCATCCTTAAGGAAATCCGAGAACGCCTTGGATTCCTTAATAATGTTGGTTTGGAGTACCTCACGCTTAGCCGGAATGCGGGCACCTTGTCGGGTGGCGAAAGCCAGCGTATCCGGCTTGCCTCGCAGATCGGCTCTGGCCTGACCGGGGTGCTTTATGTGCTCGATGAGCCGTCGATTGGCCTGCACCAACGCGACAACGACCGCCTGATTGGCACGCTGAAAAACCTGCGCGATCAGGGCAATACGGTGATCGTGGTCGAGCATGATGAAGAGGCGATCCGCGAGGCGGATTACGTCTTTGACATCGGTCCCGGGGCCGGGGTGCATGGTGGCGAAGTGGTGTCGCGCGGCACCCCTGATGAAGTCGCGGCGGACCCCAAGTCATTGACCGGGCAGTATCTTTCTGGTCAGCGCGAGATTGCAGTGCCGTCCGAGCGGCGCAAGGGCAATGGCAAATCGGTCACGGTGGTCAAGGCGACGGGCAACAACCTGCGCAAGGTCACTGCCGAGTTTCCGCTGGGCAAATTCGTCTGCGTGTCCGGCGTCTCGGGCGGCGGCAAGTCGACGCTGACGATTGAAACGCTGTTCAAAACCGCCTCGATGCGTCTGAACGGCGCGCGCCAAACGCCCGCGCCCTGCGAGACGATCAAGGGGTTGGAGCATCTCGACAAGGTCATCGATATTGACCAACGCGCCATTGGGCGCACGCCACGTTCAAATCCAGCGACCTATACCGGGGCTTTCACCCCGATCCGCGATTGGTTTGCCGGTCTGCCCGAGGCCAAAACGCGCGGCTATAAGCCGGGGCGCTTCAGCTTTAACGTCAAGGGCGGGCGTTGTGAGGCCTGTCAGGGCGACGGTGTGATCAAGATCGAGATGCACTTTTTGCCCGACGTTTACGTTGAATGCGAGACGTGCAAAGGCGCGCGCTACAACCGCGAAACCTTGGAAATTAAGTTCAAAGGCAAGAGCATAGCCGACGTTCTTAATATGACAGTTGAAGAGGCGCAGGGGTTTTTCCAGGCGGTGCCATCGATCCGTGACAAGATGGATGCGCTGATGCGGGTGGGCCTTGGCTATATCAAGGTTGGCCAGCAGGCGACAACGCTTTCGGGCGGCGAGGCGCAGCGGGTCAAACTGTCGAAGGAACTGGCCAAACGCTCGACCGGGCGCACGCTGTATATCCTTGATGAACCGACCACCGGCCTGCACTTTGAAGACGTGCGCAAGCTGTTGGAAGTGCTGCATGAATTGGTTGAGGGTGGCAATACGGTTGTGGTGATCGAGCACAATCTCGACGTGATCAAAACCGCCGATTGGATCATCGATATTGGCCCCGAGGGCGGCGATGGCGGTGGTAAAATCGTGGCGACCGGCACGCCGGAAAAGGTGGCCAAGGTCAAAGCGAGCTATACTGGCCATTACCTTGCGCCGATGCTCAAACCCCGCAAAGTGGCGGCGGAATAGCAAAACGGCCGGGTTTGTCTGCCCGGCCGTTCGCTTTTACATCAATAGGTTAGCGGGTTTGCGCAACCTGTGCCGAGGGTGCGATTGCCGCGATGCGCAACAGTTGCATCATCTCGTAAGCGCGCGCGGGCAGTAGCAGGACTTCGCCATCCACGGCGGAATAGTAATGCTCGGCGTCGGGCTCGGGCAGATCATAAGACGCGACCAGCCCGTCGTGCCCGGCCATCGACATCAGATCGAGATCTTCGACCTCGAAAACACGCACATCCTGCAAGCCGCGCAGCAGGCGGATACGGCGATAATTCTCCATATCAAGCAGCACCGGCTGGCCGTCGATGATGATATAGGCGTGGTCTTCGGGGGCGGGATCGAGCGCGAAAAGGTCAACAATCCGGTCCTGTGTCAGCGCGAAATCATTGACGAAAGGATCGAGGTCGACGTCGTTGTCAATCTCGACATCCAACTCGTACTCTTCCTCGATAGTCACGTCGATCTCACGTTGGCGCTCGACCAGATGCAGGCGCACGTCGTCATCATTGCGGCTGGCCCATTCCTCGGCGGTGACACCCTTTTTCGCCTGTCCGGGCGGCACGCAGGGCACGTCTTCCAGGGCCAAACCGGGCGGGCAATCGATCAGGATATTTGTCAGACCCGCGGTGCCCAGCACGGCCAGCGGCACGCCAAGCGCGGACATCCGCGACAGCGCTTGGCGGGTGAAATCAGCGTCGCCGTCAATCTCGATCTTGGATTTGCCGTCCTTGACCTCGACTTTGGCTTTGTTCTTGCCGTTCTTGATCTCAATCTTGGCCTTATCGTCTTTGATTTTGACCTTGGACTTGCCCTTGTCTTTCCCCTTGGACTTCTTCTTTTTCTGCTTGGCTTTCTTTTTGCCCTTCGCCTTGCCCTTGCCTTCGGACTTGATCAGCACCGGGCCAGTTTCGGCCTGCGCGGTGAGGGACGCGTCAAATTGCGGCATATGGGTTGGCGCGGCCTCTGCCGAGAGCGGCAAGGACAGCGCGGCGGCGAGGGCGAGCGGAGAGATGAAACGGGTCATATGGTCCTCAGCGTTTGAATTCTGACACCACAACGCCTCAGCTCTCCGCAAGTTCCTTAGCCGCGTCCCCGGGTTTCGAACCGGGGCAACATGGCCGAAAAGTCGCGGCCCTTGCCGTCTTCGGCCTCGACAAACTGCGCATAAAGATCGCGCGCGGCACGGCCCATCGGGGTGTCAGCATCGGCGGCTTCGGCGGCCTGTTGGCTGAGCCTCAGATCCTTGAGCATCAGTTCCGAGGCGAACCCCGGCTGATAGCCATTGTCAGCGGGGCTTTTGGGGCCGACGCCGGGGGCCGGGCAATAGGCGTTCATCGTCCAGCTATAGCCCGAGGAGGTCGAGACCACATCGAACATCGCCTGCCGGTCGAGGCCCAATTTGTCAGCCAAAGCAAAGGCTTCGCAGGTGGCAATCATGGTGACGCCAAGGATCATGTTGTTGCAGATTTTGGCGGCCTGGCCATTGCCTGATGGCCCGCAAAGCACCGCCTTTTGGCCCATCACATCGAACAGCTCCTTGACCGCAGCAAAGCCCATATCGGAGCCGCCCACCATAAACGTCAGCGTGCCTGCCGCCGCCCCGGTGACACCGCCCGAGACCGGCGCATCCAGCGGCTCGAGCCCGGCATTTTGCGCCAGTTCGGCCACGTCGCGCGCGCTTTGCACATCGACGGTCGAGCAGTCGAGGAACACCGCGCCCTTGTCCATCACCGGCACAATGTCGCCGGCCACGGCGCGCAGAATATCGCCGTTGGGCAGCATGGTGATCACCACCTGCGCGCCCTGCGCGGCCTCGGCCGCCGATCCGGCCATTGCAACGCCGTCAATCGCCACGTTTGCCATATCAAAGCCGGTCACAGCGTGGCCCGCTTTTGCAAGGTTGGCGGCCATTGGCCCACCCATGTTGCCCAGCCCGATAAACCCGATTTTCATGTCTGCGTCTCTCCAAATGTCAGCCCATCCGCACCCAGCGGCATCAGCATCTGTGTCACCCGCAGCTGTTTGAGTTCGCGCAGATCATCGCGCCACTTCGGGCTTTTGTCTTTGTCGATTATGGCGGCGCGAATGCCTTCGATAAAGTCGCCATGCTCCATGCAGCGTGCAGTAAAGCGGTACTCCATCTTCAGCGCGCGGCGGATCGTGCCGCCGGGGCCGCGATTGCGGTGGATGATCTCCAAAGCGCAGGCCATGCCAAGCGGGCTGTTGCGCGCCAGCGTTTTAAGCGCGCCGGCGGCAAAAGCGGTGCCGGCGTGGTCCAATGCATTCAGCACGTCGCGCAGGGTTTCGCCGCCAAACGTCGCGTCGATATCGGCCTGTTGCGCGGCAAGCGGGCTGTCGGGCGGCGCAGAGGCCGCATTGTCGATCAGGTCCCAGTCGCCGGTGCGCTCGAGCTCGGTGATCAGCTGCGGCCAGTTGGCCTCGGGGATGTAGAAATCGGCAAAACCGGCATAGATTGCATCGCCAGGGCCCATGCGGGTGCCGGTCAAGCCCAGGTATTCGCCAAGCCGCCCTGGCGCGCGCGCCAACATCAGGCTGCCGCCAACATCGGGCACAAGGCCAATGCCACATTCGGGCATGGCGATGCGCGAGGTGTCACCGACCACGCGGTGCGAGCCGTGACAGCCAATGCCAACGCCGCCGCCCATGGTGTAGCCTTGCAGAAAGCTTGCCACAGGTTTGGGAAACTCGAACAACCGGGCGTTCATCCGGTATTCATCGCGCCAAAACCGCCGGCCATAGTCGAAATCGCCCGCCGTGCCGGTGGCATACATTTCGGCAATATCGCCGCCGGCACAAAACGCCTTTTCGCCCTCGGCATCGATCACCAGCATCGCAACCTCGGGATCATCGGCCCAATCAATAAGCGCCGCGTCGATTGCCATGCACATGTCATAGCTCAGCGCGTTAAGCGCGCCTGCGCGGGTGAGGGTGATGCGACCGGTGCGGCCGGTTTTTCGGATCGAAATATCGCTCATCGGTTCGCCAGAAGATGGCGCGCGACGATCACGCGCATGATTTCATTGGTGCCTTCAAGGATCTGATGGACGCGAAGATCGCGCACCAGTTTCTCGATGCCATAGTCGGCAAGATAGCCGTAACCGCCGTGCAATTGCAGGCATTGATCAACCACAGAGCTGCCGGTTTCGGTGACAAACTTCTTGGCCATCGCGCAAAACGGCGTGGCATCGGGCGCGCCAGTGTCAAGCTTCCACGCGGCGTGGCGGAGCAGGGTGCGCGCGGCCTGCATTTCGATCTCCATGTCTGCGAGGCGGAATTGCAGCGCTTGGAATTGGTCGATGCTTTTGCCAAAGGCCTTGCGATCGCTCATGTAATTCAGCGTCATATCAAGCCCGGTCTGCGCCGCGCCCAGCGAACAGGACGAGATATTGAGCCGCCCGCCATCAAGCCCCGCCATCGCGTATTTGAAACCTTTGCCCTCTTCCCCGAGCAGGTTTTCCGCCGGAACCGGGCAATCGTCCATCTGCACTTGCCGGGTGGGTTGGCTTTTCCAGCCCATCTTGTCTTCGAGCCCGCCAAAGCTTAGCCCCTCGGTGCCGTCTTCGACCACCATCGCCGAGATGCCGCGCGGGCCGTCTTCGCCGGTTCGGCACATCACCACATAGGCGTCGGAATAGCCGCCGCCCGAGATGAACGCCTTGGTGCCGGTAAGGCGATAGCCCTCGTTGGTCTTGGTCGCGCGGGTCTTGAGCGCGGCGGCGTCCGACCCCGATCCCGGCTCGGTCAGGCAGTAGGAAAACACCGTGTCCAACGTCATTGCGCCCGGCAGATAGCGCGCCTTGAGGTCGTCAGAGCCGAAGGTATCGATCATCTTGACGCACATGTTGTGGATCGACAGGAACGCCGCGACCGAGGGGCAGGCCATGCTGAGCGCTTCAAACACCAGCGTCGCATCAAGCCGTGTGAGGCCGGAGCCGCCGCTGTCTTCGGACACATACAACCCGCCAAACCCGAGTTCGCCGATCTGCGGCCAAAGCTCTTTTGGGATGTTGCCCGCGGCCTCCCAGTCGCGCGCGTGGGGCGCGATCTGTTCCTGTCCAAACGCGTAGGCCATGTCGAAAATGGCGGTCTGTTCTTCGGTGAGTGCAAAATCCATGGAAGCCCCCCTCTGCCGTGAATTGAATGTCTGTTCAATTATCGGCAAGGTGCAGGTTAAATGCAAGGAAATAATAGCGCGAATCCGGCGGTGGTGGCGCAAACAAAGCGTGGGTTTAGGGCAGGGCGTTCGCCCCGCGCGGCGTAAGCTGATAGACCCCGCGCGCAACCCGTTCGAACCAGCCGTAATGATCGTCTGCCATGATCCGCGTCGCCGCCGACACGCCGGTGGCTTTGCGGATATCGGCGCATTTGCAGGCGCCCTCCGTCGCAAGATGCGCGGCGAGTTTCAGCGCGTCTTGCCGATAGGCCGTCACCAGCGGGCTGTTGCGGGCGGCACCGCCAAGATTGGGATCACCCTCGCGGCGGGCAAATTCACGCAGCAGCCGGGTCTGGCGGGATTTGACCTTGCGCGGGGTGAACGCGGCGGGATCAAGGTGAATTTCGGTGTGGCCATCGCTGAGCCGGACGGTGATCAGCCCAAGGCCGAGCCGGCGGCACAGGCTCTTGTTCTCTTTCAGCGCGCGCTGAAACCGTTTGCCGGTGACGCGCGGCACGGCAATATAGACGCAATCCGTTACCGTTTGGCGCGCGATGGCCTGATGGAACAGGGTCAGCGCAAAGCCGGTTTTCAGCTCGACAATCACCGGGTCATCGCCGTCGCGCAACGCCACCACATCGGCGGCACCGATCTCGGCCTTGACCTCATAGCCCTGACTTTCGAGCAGGGCCTTAACATACGGATAAAGCTCGGTTTCCTTCACAGATCGGCCTGAAATTCCTCGATCAGATGGCTGACAACCGCCCGCATCTGCGCTTCGTGATTGGCCCCCGCCGCCTCGGCCGAGGCGCGCACCGCCCGTTGCCGGGTGGACGAAGTGCCACGGTCAAGGATGACCTGCAAATGCTCGAGTTGGGCGGTGCATCCCAGGGCCTCGGCGTCTTCGGCCAAAAGCTCGGTCAGCTCTGACACCAGTTCCGCCATCGGGATAATCTCGCCCCGGCCGAAATCGATCAGCCCCTCGGTGATGCCATAGCGCTGTGCGCGCCAACGGTTTTCCGCGATCAGAAACCGGTCGTACATCCGCCAGCGTTGATTTTTCACCCGCAGCCGCCACAGCATCCGGGTGAGGCATTGGATCACCGCCGCCAGCGTCAGCGTGTCTTCCATCCGAGGGCAGACATCGCAAATCCGGGTCTCCAGCGTCGGATATTGATGCGAGGGCCGCAAATCCCACCAGATCTTGCTGCTGTCTTCGATCAACCCAAGATCGACAAGCGCATCAACCGAACGGGTGTATTCATCCCAGGAATTAAGCTGGGGCGGCAGGCCGGTGCGGGGGAGATTGTCAAAAATCGAGATACGATACGAGCTTAGGCCGGTGTCTTCGCCCTGCCAAAACGGCGAGGAAGTGGACAGCGCCAGCAGATGCGGCAGGAAATAGCTGAGCTGTCCCAGCAGATCGGCGCGCAAGGCATCGTCGCCCAAACCGACATGCACATGCATGCCGCAAATCAGCATCCGCCGCACCACGCCGCCCAAATCCTGGCGCAGCTGGTTATAGCGCTCGCGGTCGGTGTGGTGCTGGTTTTTCCAATCGGCGAAAGGGTGGCAGGAGGCGGCAATCGGGGCGGCACCATGTTTGGCCGCACACTCGGCGATGGTGCTGCGCAACCGGCGGAGATCGTCGCGCGCCTCGGCCACTGTGCGGCATACGCCGGTGCCAATCTCAATCTGACATTGAAGGTATTCGGGGCTGACCTGATCGGCCAAAGCGGCCTTGCAGTCGGCCAGCATGGCGTCGGGCACCTCGACCAAGGCAAGACTGTCGCGGTCGACCAACAGGTATTCTTCTTCGATTCCAATCGTGAAATCAGGAGTGTGCATGGCAAGCCCTCAGATCGACGCCGTGGTGGTCAGGCGTGTTGCCCGTCACATTGACACAATCGCCAAATCGGGGGCAAGGGGGCGGCTGTCAGGCGCGGCGCGCAATCTTGTCAGGGGCGATCAGCTCGATCGGAACGTCGAGGTATTCAGCCGCCAAGGTCAGATCGCGAAATACATCCACTTCGATGGATTTAAATTGTCCAAGAAGCGAGCTGTACATTCGGCTCATCCCAAAGGCGAGATCTTGCATCGCCCAGATCGAAATCTGCGTCACCTGATCCGCCCCGTAATAATCGCGGCGCAGCGCAACGAGGTCATGCAAATCGTCAAAATCCAACTCGAACTTTTCAACGCCGGACATGTCATAGAACACCTTTTTCGAGGCGGTCTCCGGATTGAATTCGACCAGCTTGCTAAAAACTTCGGTACAGGTGTCTGTGGACACCGTTCCGCTTACACGAATTATCGCGAGTTGGTGTCGGGGTTCATGGAAAAAATCAATGCTCATACTATCGGCCTCCTAGACCGTCAGCACGCAGAATATCACGTGCTGTATTAATCTACAAAGATTATTAAAGGACTTTCTGCGCGCTACAAGCCTTAAATTTTGAGAAATCGCGGGAAATTTAGTCCCATTTTCCCACACTTTTGCGAAATAATCGTACCAGGCGGCTTTGCGAATGCTAACGAGCGACACGAAAAAGGGCGGCCAGACGGCCGCCCATGATACATGTTTTCAAATGGTTGCGAGACGTCAGTCCATCGCCTTGAAGTTGAATTCTCCGCCGTCTTTGATCCCCGAGAACCAGCGTGCGGTCACGGTTTTTGTTTTTGTATAAAAACGGAATGCATCGGGACCGTATTGGTTGAGATCGCCAAATGCCGATTTTTTCCACCCGCCAAAGGTGTGATAGCTCAGCGGCACGGGAATCGGAAAGTTAATCCCGACCATGCCAACATTCACCCGATGGGCAAAGTCGCGCGCGGTGTCGCCATCGGCGGTATAAATGGCAGTACCATTGCCATAATCATTGTCGATAATCAGATTAAGCGCATCTTCATACGTCTCGGCGCGCACCTGGCTCAGCACCGGGCCAAAGATCTCTTCTTTATAGATGTCCATGTCCGGCGTGACGTTGTCAAACAGCGAAGGGCCAACGAAAAATCCGTCTTCATAGCCTTGCAGTTTAAAGTCGCGCCCGTCGATCACCAGTTTTGCCCCTTGCTCGACACCGCTGTCGACCAGACCGTTGATCCGCGCTTTGGATTGCGCGGTGATGACCGGGCCGAAATCTACATCGTCGCCCGACGTATACGGCCCGACCTTGAGCTTTTCGACCCGCGGTATCAGCCGTTCCATCAGCGCATCGGCAGTTTCCTTGCCCACCGGAACCGCGACCGAAATCGCCATGCAGCGTTCGCCAGCCGCGCCGAAACCGGCACCAACAAGCGCATCTGCCGCCTTGTCGAGATCGGCGTCGGGCATGATGATCATGTGGTTCTTGGCACCGCCAAAGCATTGGGCGCGCTTGCCATTATTCGCGGCGCGGCCATAGATGTACTGCGCAATTGGGGTCGAGCCGACAAAGCCAACGGCGGCGATTGTCTCATTGTCGAGGATCGCATCGACAACTTCCTTGTCGCCGTTCACCACCTGCAACACGCCATCGGGCAGGCCCGCTTCTTTCAGCAGTTCCGCCAGCATCAGCGAGGTCGAGGGCACCCGCTCGGACGGTTTGAGGATCATCGCGTTGCCCGAGGCCAGCGCCGGGGCCATTTTCCACAGCGGGATCATCGCGGGGAAGTTGAACGGGGTGATCCCGGCCACAACGCCCAGCGGCTGGCGCATGGAATAGAGGTCAATGCCGGGGCCGCCGTTGTCGGTGTATTCGCCTTTGAGCATCGCAGGCGCGCCCATGCACACCTCGACCACTTCGAGACCGCGTTGCACATCGCCTTGGGCGTCGGGCAGGGTCTTGCCGTGCTCGCGGCTGACCAGCTCGGCCAGTTTGTCCATGTTCTCGTTGATCAGCGCGCCAAACTTCATCATCACCCGCGCGCGGCGCTGCGGGTTGGTGGCGCCCCAGGTCTTCTGGGCTTGGGCGGCGCGGGCCACGGCATCGTCCAGCTCGGCTTTGCTCGACAGTCTGACCTGCGCCTGCACTTCGCCGGTGGCGGGGTTCATCACGTCGGCGGTGCGGGTCGAGGTGCTTTCAACAAGGGCACCGTCGATGTAGTTTTTGATCATTTCCATGGGGGTCTCCTCCAGTTCGGTTGACGATACGATAGTCTTGCAAATTCGCTACGGGAAGCGGCAATATTCCAAACAGGTTTTGCATTTATGCAAAGCTCTCTGCTAGGGCACTGTGATGGACTCATGGGACGACATTCGGATCTTTCTGGCAGTGGCGCGGCATGAAAGCCTTTCGGCCGCCGGGCGCAGTCTGCGGATTGATCCGGCCACGGTGGGGCGGCGGATTGCCCGGTTGGAACAGACGTTGGGCCAGCCGCTGTTTGCCAAGTCACCGCAGGGTTACGCGCTGACCGATGCAGGGCAGCGGCTGTTGCCCCACGCGGAACGGGCCGAGCTTGCCACGCAAGGCGCGGCCGAGGCGCTGGCGGGTGAAACCGGCGGGCTGAGCGGGCAAATTCGCATTGGCGCGCCGGACGGCTGTGCCAACTTTCTGCTGCCGCAGGTCTGCGCGGCGCTGTCGCGCGACAATCCCGAGCTGGAAATCCAGATCCTGTCGCAGCCACGCGTGGTCAACCTGTCCAAGCGCGAGGCGGATCTGGCGATTTCGGTCAGCCCACCCACGGCGGGGCGGCTTAGCGTGCAGAAGATTGCCGACTATCGCCTGCACATCGCGGCGGCGCGCGACTACCTTGATCAACGCCCCGAGATCACCGAGGTGAGCGATCTGAAAAGCCACCGCATCGTTGGCTATATTGCGGACATGATCTTTGACCGCGAGTTGGATTACCTGTCTGAAATGGGGCTCGATCAGGTGCAACTGGCGTCAAATTCGGTCTCGGTCCAGCTTAATTGGCTGCGCCAGGGCGGCGGCGTCGGATTCGTTCACGACTTTGCGCTGCCGTTTGCCCCTGAGTTGCGCAAGGTTCTGGCGCAGGACGTTTCCCTTTCGCGGGCGTTTTACCTTGTTCGGCACGCGGATGACCGGCGTTTGGACCGGATGAACCGCTTTGCCGCCGCGCTGGCCGGTGAAATGCGCGCGGAACTGGCCCGGTTAGAGGCCTTGGTGCAATAAGTCTCGGGGATTGCTTGACAGCAGAAGGACTTGCGGGAAAGCTGAGAGAAACAACGAAGGCAAGGAACGCGACATGCTGGTCCAGCAAATTCTCAAGTCCAAGGCGGATACCTCTGTGGTCACCGTGACCTCTGGCACGCTTGTCTCGGAAGCGACCGCAATCCTTGCGGAAAAGCGGATCGGGACAGTGATCATATCCGACGACGGCGGCAAAACCGCCTCGGGCATCCTGTCGGAACGTGACATCGTGCGCGAGCTGGCCAAGATCGGGCCGAGCTGTCTTGATGAGAAGGTCGCGGATCACATGACTTCGAACCTGCAAACCACCACCCGCGATGAACAGGCCGACAGCGTGCTGGCCCGGATGACCGAAGGCCGCTTTCGCCACATGCCGGTGATCGAGGATGGCGAACTTGTCGGGTTGATCACGCTCGGCGATGTGGTCAAGGCGCGACTGTCCGAATTGGCGATGGAAAAAGACGCGCTGGAAGGCATGATTATGGGCCACTAGGCCCGCTTGCATTTTCAAGCTGATACCTTCAAGACCCTGAAAACGATCTGAAACGAGCGAACAATTTTCATGCGTATTGGCCTTTACCCCGGCACTTTTGACCCGATCACCGAAGGCCATCTTGATATCATCCGAAGGGCCACCGCATTGGTCGACCGACTGGTGATTGGCGTGGCGATCAACCGCGACAAAGGCCCGTTGTTCACGCTCGAAGAGCGGGTTGCGATGCTTGAACACGAGTGCGCGCAACTCGCCGAACACACCGAGACCGAGATTGTCGCGCATCCGTTCGAGAACCTGCTGATCGACTGTGCCCGCGATGTTGGGGCCGGGGTGATCATTCGTGGTCTGCGCGCGGTGGCGGACTTTGAGTATGAATATCAGATGGTTGGCATGAACCGGGTGCTCGACGATTCAATCGAGACCGTGTTCCTGATGGCCGAGGCGCGGCATCAGGCCATCGCCTCGAAATTGGTCAAGGAAATCGCGCGGTTGGACGGCGACGTTAGCAAATTCGTCACGCCGGCGGTGAACACGGCGCTGAAGGAACGCTACGGTAAGTAATCTTCGCGTGCCGCTGTAATGTCGCGTCGCAACGTGCTGATGTAGAAATGAAAAAGCCGCCAGAACCTCATCAGGTCTGGCGGCTTTTCAGTGTGCAATCGAAGCGGTTTAGATCAGCTTGCCCATCGCAACGGCGGTATCGGCCATGCGGTTGGAGAAGCCCCATTCGTTGTCGTACCAGCTGAGGATACGCACCATTGTGCCGTCCATGACTTTGGTCTGGTCGCAATGGAAGATCGACGAATGCGGATCGTGGTTAAAATCCGAGCTTACCAGCGGCTTGTCGGTATAGCCCAGAACGCCTTTCAGCGGGCCATCGGCAGCAGCGCGGATCGCAGCGTTGATTTCGTCGACTGTGGTTGCGCGCGAGGCTTCGAACGTCAGATCCACAACCGAGACATTCGGGGTGGGGACGCGGATCGCGACACCGTCAAGCTTGCCGTTCAGTTCCGGCAGCACGAGGCCAACGGCCTTGGCGGCACCGGTCGACGTTGGGATCATCGACAACGCGGCGGCGCGGGCGCGATACAGGTCATTGTGCATCGTATCCAGCGTCGGCTGGTCGCCGGTGTAGCTGTGGATGGTGGTCATGAAGCCTTTGGAAATGCCGATGGTGTCGTTCAGCACCTTGGCCACTGGCGACAGGCAGTTGGTGGTGCAAGACGCGTTGGACACGATCAGGTCTTCGGCGGTCAGCGTGTCGTGGTTTACACCGTAAACGATTGTTTTGTCAGCGTCTTTGCCCGGAGCCGAGATCAGAACGCGCGACGAACCGTTGTCGAGGTGCGCCTGGCAGGCCTGTTTCGAGGTGAAGATGCCGGTGCATTCGAGCACGACATCAACGTCTTTCCAGGGCAGGTCGGCGGGGTTGCGCTCGGCTGTGACGCGGATCTTGCCACGGCCCACATCAATCCAGTCGTCGCCGGTGGTCACTTCGACAGGGAAGCGGCCATGAACACTGTCGTATTGCAGCAGGTGCGCGTTGGTTTCGACCGGACCAAGATCGTTGATCGCCACGACTTCGATGTCGGTGCGGCCGCTTTCGATAATGGCGCGCAGAACGTTGCGGCCGATGCGTCCAAATCCATTGATGGCAACTTTGACAGCCATGATGTTCTCCCTAACTTTACGCTATGAATGGGCGGACCAAGCCGCCCGTCGATTCAGATTTCTGTTAACGCTAACAAACGTATTTGCGTGCGAAAGTCAATCGCTGGCCTTAACGCCAGAATGCGACCCACTCGATCAGTTCGAAAAGTTTCTTGGATAGAAACAGAAAATGCGTGGTTCCGTAAAGCGTGTAATCCACCGCTATAGCAGCCAAAATGGCAAGTCCCATATAGAAGGCAATGCGGTTGGTCATGGTGTCAGGCTCCGATTTGGCCCGAACCTGCCGCAGAGTGTCGCAGGGGGCAACCGCGAAATGTGTCCGGGGGCTGTGCGGGGCAAATGAGGGTTTGACTTGGGGTAAAATGGTGGCAGGCTCTCCCTGTGATTGAATGGGACGATTGGGAGTTGGCACGATGAAACAGATCACCGGATTTGCAATGTTGGCGTTTGTCGCCGGGTGGCCTTTGGCGGCGCAGCAGGCCACCGATGAGATCGCCCCAGAGGCCGAGATTTCCGTATCCTCCGCGTTCGAGATGCTGAGCCCCGCCGCCAATGCCGCGATGGCGGCCAAGGCTGCGGGCACACCGGTCAAGGCCGACACCTGGATAGTGGCCGCCGCCAATCCGCTTGCGGTCGAGGCCGGGGCAGAGGTGCTGCGCGCCGGTGGCAGCGCGGCGGATGCGATGGTGGCGGTGCAGGCCATGCTTGGGCTGGTCGAGCCGCAATCCTCGGGGCTGGGGGGCGGTGCCTTTCTGGTTTGGTATGACGCCGCCAGCGGCGAAGTCACCACGCTTGATGGCCGCGAAACCGCGCCGTTGGCGGCAACGCCCCGGCTGTTTCAGGACGATGCAGGCGAGCCTTTGCAGTTCTGGGATGCGGTTGTTGGCGGGCGGTCGGTGGGCACGCCGGGCACGCCACGGCTGATGGAAGAGGCGCATCGCCGCTGGGGCAAGGCCAATTGGGCCGACCTTTTCGGACAGGCGATTGTGCATGCCACCGAGGGGTTCCCAGTGTCGCCGCGCCTTGCGCAGTTGATTTCCGAGGATGCCGAGCGTCTGGGGCGCTTTCCCGAGACCGCCGCGTATTTCATGCCAGAGGGCCGGCCGCTTGCCGAAGGCAACATCCTGTTTAACAACGCTTATGCCCAGACGCTGAGCCTGATTGCTGCGGGCGGCGCGGATGCGTTTTACACCGGGCCGGTGGCCGAGGATATCGCCGCCGCCGTGCGCACCGCCGATGGCAATCCCGGCGTTTTGTCGACCACCGATTTGGCGCTTTACGCGGTCAAAGAGCGTCCGGCGGTCTGCGTGCCGTACCGCGCGCATGAGGTCTGTGGCATGGGGCCGCCCTCGTCAGGCGCGCTGACCGTGGGGCAGATCCTCGGGATGCTCGACCGCTATGATCTGGCCGCGCTTGGGGCGCAGTCGCCCGAGGCTTGGCGGCTGATTGGCGATGCCTCGCGGCTCGCGTTTGCCGATCGGGGCCGTTACATGGCCGACAGCGATTTCGTACCGGTGCCGACCGGGGGCCTTGTCGCGGCGCCGTATCTCGACGAGCGCTCGCAACTCTTGCAGGGCGATGATGCGCTGCCCGAGGTAAGCCCCGGCACGCCGGAATATGATCACGCGCTGCTGTGGGCCGATGACGAGAGCATCGAGCTGCCGTCGACCTCGCATATCTCGATTGTCGATGCCGAGGGCAACGCGCTGTCGATGACCACCACGATTGAAAACGGCTTCGGCTCGCGGCTGTTTGTGCGCGGCTTCCTGCTCAACAATGAGCTGACCGATTTTTCATTCCGCACCCATGCCGATGGCATGCCCATCGCCAACCGGGTCGAGCCGGGCAAACGCCCACGTTCGTCCATGGCACCGACCATTGTGCTCAAAGACGGCGCGCCGGTTCTGGTGACAGGCAGCCCCGGTGGCAGCCGGATCATCGGCTATGTGGCGCAATCGATCATTGCGGTGCTGGATTGGGGGATGGACGTGCAACAGGCCGTGGCGATGCCGCATCTGGTCAACCGGTTCGGCACTTATGATGTTGAGGCGGGCACCGACGCCGAGGCGCTGACCGCTGACCTCGAAGCGATGGGGTTTGAGGTCAGCGCGCGCGGGCTGACCTCGGGACTGCACGCTATTTCGCTGGCAGAGGGCCCGACTGGTGGTCCGACTGGTGGCCCGACTGCTGGTCTGTCTGGGGGGGCTGATCCGCGACGTGAGGGGATTGCTCTGGGAGAGTAGCGGCCCCATTTTCCAACAGCGGCGCGTGCATGAGATCCTCGATCAACAGGCTCAACAGCGCGCCGCGACCGGCCACATCGGCCTTGCGATAGATCGCGTTAAGCTGGGATTTTACCGTGCCCTCGGCCGATCCGCGATGGCTGGCAATCTCGGGGATCGTCAGCCCCTTGAGCGTGAACAGCGCCACGTCGCGCTCTGCCGGGGTTAGGGCCCAAGCGTCGAAATGATCCGCGATCACCTCATGCAGCGCCCCGGCGGCGATATTGACCTGCCGTTCCAGCGCGGTCTTGCGCCGGGTCAGCATGCGCAGGAAACGCACCTCGAAATAGATCGCCAGCACCAGCGTCAGGGTGATCAGCGCCTCGGGCAACAGATCGGCCTCTTCGGGCGCAAAGATATCCTCGGTCAGGATGTCATAGAGGATGTCACCGACGAAATACGTCGCGCTCAGGATCTGGGCGAGGATCACCAAGACCAGATGCAACGGGCGCGGAGACGGGGTTTCGCTCATCGCGCCAATATACGGCATCGGGCAGGGGTTTGACACCGCTAACCATCGCCCAAAGCAGGTTGACCCCGGTTTTGAGGCTAGACCAGATCACCGCCGCCACATGCGCCGCAATCGACAGGTTGGCCCAAAGCACCAGTGCTTCGTGGAGGTCCGCCAGCAGACCGTCGCCAGATGCGGCCAAGAGGCCAAGCGCCACGCCGCTGATCGCGACACCCGCCATCGTGGCCAGAAGGTTCACCGCCAAAGCCACGCCCAGCGGCGACAGCCCGATATCAAACCGCTTTTCGCCGGTCCACAGATCCTTGATCTGGTCGCGCATATCCGTCCAACACGGGCGCAGTTTCGACAGCGCGGCGTCATACGGCCCCATCAGCCCCCAGATCACCCGCAGCGCCAGCGCAACCGCCAGCACACCACCGGCCACCACATGCCCGGTGCTGCCGGGCGCATAAACAAAGACTCCGGCACCATAGCTTAGCACCATCGTTGCATGCAGCAGCCGCACCATGCGCCCCCAAACGCGAATCCCACCTGAGGTCTGTGAGTCTTGGGCTGCGATTTGGGGGGCGGTCTGGTCCATACGGGTCCTCAATCATCGGTACGCCGCAGGGCGCGGCCTTGGGGTGCCGTTTGACATAACCCTGTGACGCTTTTGTATGACATCCACCGAAAGGCCCAAATCCGGCGCTGTATAACTTGGGTTCACGCCGGTTTCGGGTTTTTTGGGCAAAATCCCGGTGTGCCATGCAAAACGCCCGCCGGTGAGGGCGGGCGCTTTGGCGGAAGGGGTTGGGTGAGGTCGGAAGGATCAGTGCAGCAAGCGGCCCATGACACCGGCGACATCGGCCATACGCACCGAAAATCCCCATTCGTTGTCATACCAGGCCAGCACGCGAACCATGCGCCCGCCAACAACTTTGGTCTGGTCCGGCGCAAAGATCGAGCTATGCGGCGTGTGGTTGAAATCAACGCTGACCTTGGGCTCGGGGTCATACGACAGGACCGCGCCCATGTGTCCAGCGGCGGCCTCGCGCACGATTTCGTTGACGTCCTCAACGGTGACATCCTTGCCCGCCTGAAACGTCAGATCGACCGCCGAGACGTTGGGCGTGGGCACGCGCATCGCGGTGCCGTCAAGCTTGCCTTTGAGGTTGGGCAGCACCTCACCCAGCGCCTTGGCGGCCCCGGTCGAGGTGGGGATCATCGCCAAAGCTGCGGCGCGCGCGCGGTACAGGTCACTGTGGCGGCGGTCCAGCGTTGGCTGGTCGCCGGTGTAGCTGTGGATCGTGGTCATGATGCCGTGCTCGATGCCAATCGCTTCGTCCAGCACTTTGGCCAGCGGCGCGAGGCAATTGGTGGTGCAGGAACCGTTGGAGACCAAGGTATCGCCGGGTGTCAGATCGCGGTGGTTGACACCGTAAACGATGGTTTTTCCAACATTGCTGGCAGGGGCCGAGATCAGCACCGATTTCGCACCGCGCTTGAGGTGGACATCGGCCTTGTGCCCATCATTGAAGTTGCCGGTGCATTCCAGAACCACGTCACAGCCCGACCAGTCCAGCTCTTCGGGATTGTAGGTCGAGAACATCTCCATCGGCCCGCGGCCAAGATCCATCGTGTTGTCGGCAATTTTCACGTCGCCGGGAAAGCGGCCATGAATGCTGTCATAGCGCAGGAGGTGAGCCGAGGTTTCCAGCGGGCCGGTGGCGTTGATTTTGACCACCTGCACATCGTTGCGCGCGCTTTCGGCGATATGCGCCAGTGTGCAACGGCCAATTCGGCCAAATCCGTTGATCCCGACAGTCACCGTCATCGCTTTTCTCCTGCGCGTTTCCCTTGGGGGAGGTGTTACCGTGCAGGCGCAGCATGTCCAAGAAAAATACGAACATTTCCAATATGATAGCGTTAACCGTGGCAGGGGCGCGCATGGTGGCGCTAACCTGTTTGCGCTATCTGCGACCGGTTGCGATAACATCGGCAGCGGGGTTTTTGGCCGGGGCGCACTATGTGGGATGGGATGAGGAATCACTTTGACGATATCGCGGTGTTCACGGGCCGCATTTTGATCGCGCTGTTGTTTGTTGGCGGCGCGGTGCAAAAATCGATGACCCCGGCGGGGGCAATGGGGCTTTTGGCGGACAGGGGGCTGCCGGAGTGGCTGATCTGGCCGGCGCTGGGGTTTAATGCGCTGGCGGTGCTGGGGCTTATCCTTGGGGTACAGGTGCGGGTGCTGGCGGTTTTGCTGGCGCTGTATTGCGCGGTGACGTCGGTGTTTCATTATCTGCCCGAGGATCCCTGGCAAATGACGATATTCGTCAAGAATTGGGCGATTGCGGGCGGCTGTCTGGTGCTTGGCGCGCATGGGGCAGGGCGCTGGGCCTTGCAGCCGGGCCGATGACATCTACATTGCGCGGGATCGGGACAGGAGAATGATATGAGCGGTTTGCTGGCGTTGCTGGATGACGTGGCCGGAATTGCCAAGGTTGCGGCGGCTTCGATTGACGATATCGCCGGGCAGGCGGCCAAGGCCGGGGCCAAGGCGGCGGGGGCGGTGATCGACGATGCCGCTGTGACGCCGAAATACCTCACCGGGTTTGAACCGGCGCGTGAATTGCCGATTGTCTGGCGGATTGCGCGCGGGTCGCTGATCAACAAGCTGGTGTTCCTGTTGCCGATCGGGCTGGCGCTGGCGAATTTTGCGCCCTGGCTTATTGCGCCGCTGCTGATGTTGGGCGGGGCGTATTTGTGTTTCGAGGGGGCGGAGAAGGTGGCGCATGCGCTGGGCTTCGGGGCCGATCACGGCGGGCCGGACGGCAGCCATCTTAATATCGATCCGGCGCATCTCGAAGAGGAAAAGGTCAAGGGCGCGATCAAGACCGATTTCATCCTGTCGGCCGAGATCATGACGATCTCCTTGGCCGCGATCCCCGAGAGCAGCTTCTGGATGGAGGCCGCGACTTTGGCGACGGTGGCGGTGGGCATCACGCTTGCGGTCTATGGTGCGGTGGCGCTGATTGTGAAGGCTGATGATCTGGGGCTGTTCATGGCGGCGCGCGGGCGGCTTGGGCTGACGCGCGCGTTGGGCCGTGGGATCGTGGCGGCGATGCCGACGTTTATGAAACTGCTGCTCGTGGTGGGCACGGCGGCGATGCTCTGGGTCGGTGGATCGATCATTGTGCACGGGCTGGCCGAGATGGGCTGGCACGGGCCGGAAGAGGTGATTTACGGCTGGGCCTCGGCGCTGGCCTATCAGGTGCCCGAAGCGTGGCAGGCGGCGGTCAAGTGGTTGGGCAAGGCTGGCATTGACGGCGTGTTGGGGCTGACCCTCGGGGTTGTGCTGATCCCTGTGGGAACCAAGCTTGTGGCTCCGCTGTGGGGGCGGGTGTTTGGCGACAGCGGGCATTAACCTGCGCTTAACTGCGATCGGGCATGCTGTGGCCTATGCCAGAGATGCCCGATTACATGACGCCCGACAGATGGCTGCACGCGGTTTTCGCGGCGCAGGCGGTCAACCGGGGCGGGGTGATCCAGCGCCGGATGCGGGATATTGAACGCTACGCCGGGCTGGACCGGTTTCGCGAAGAAGTGGCGCGGCGCGGCTTTCAGCTTATCGAGAACAACGGCACCTACATCGTTTTATGCAATGCAGCGCGCGCCCGTCTCTTGGTGCGTGCCGATCCATCAATGGATCGGGGCCGATCTGTTGACAGATCGGAGGCGGCCCCCGCACACGAAAAAGGCCGGTCCTTTGCGAACCGGCCTCCTTATAGCTGAAAATCCATCAATGGATTTTAGCCGATCCGTTGACGGATCGGTTTGCGACTCAAGCCAGCAGTTCCTTGACCTTGGCAACCGTCGCTTCGACCGTGATGCCAAAATGCGCATAAAGCTCTTCTGCCGGAGCTGAGGCACCGAAGCTGTCCATGCCGATAAACCCGGCTTTCGCCTCGCGGCCACGTTCGCCCAGCAGCCAGCGATCCCAGCCTGCTGCGCGCACGCCCGCCTCGATGGCGACACGCACCGGACCACCCGGCAGAACCCGCTTGCGATAGCTTTCGTCCTGCGCCGCAAACAGCTCCATGCAGGGCATCGACACAACGCGCACGCCAATCCCCTCAGCTTGCAGCTGCTCACGTGCCGCCATCGCCAGACCAACCTCGGAACCGGTGGCGATCAGGATCGCCTCGCGCTTGCCCTCGGCATCGGCCAGGACATAGCCGCCTTGCGACACCATGTTCTTGGTCTTGTGCTCGGTCCGCACCGTCGGCACCCCTTGACGGGTCAGCGACAGAACCGACGGCGTGCTCTCTTGCGTCAGCGCGATTTCCCAGGCTTCTGCGGTTTCAACCGTATCTGCGGGGCGGAACACCAAAGTGTTCGGCGTCGCGCGCGAAATCGCCAGATGTTCCACCGGCTGGTGGGTCGGGCCGTCTTCGCCAAGGCCGATGGAATCATGCGTCATCACATAGACCACCGGCTGTTTCATCAGCGCCGACAGTCGCATCGCGGGCCGGGCGTAATCGGTGAAACACATGAACGTGCCGCCATAAGGGCGCACGCCGCCGTGCAGCGCCATACCGTTCATCGCCGAGGCCATGCCATGTTCGCGGATGCCGAAATAGATGTAGCGCCCTTCGCGATTGTCGATGTCAAACACGCCCAGATCGCCGGTCTTGGTGTTGTTCGACCCGGTCAGGTCGGCCGAGCCGCCCATGGTTTCGGGCATCAGCGGGTTGATCACTTCCAAAACCATTTCCGAAGATTTCCGCGTCGCGACCTTGGGGGCCTCTTCGCTGATCTGCTTCTTCAGGGCTTTGATCGTCGCCGACAGCTTCTTGGGCGCTTCGCCGGCCAACTGGCGTTCGAATTCCTTTTGCTTCGATCCCGAAGCCGCCGCGAGACGGGCATCCCACTCTTTGCGGGCCGCAACGCCGCGTTGGCCGATGGCCTCCCAGGCGGTTTTGATGTCGGCGGGCACTTCGAACGGGCCGGTTGTCCAGCCATAGACCTGTTTCGCCGCGGCAAGCTGCTCGGGGTCTGTCAGGGCACCGTGACCTTTCGAGGTGTCCTGCGCCGCGTGGCCCAGCGCGATGTGGGTTTTGCAAGCGATCATCGAGGGCAGGTCCGACGACTTCGCCTCGGCAATCGCGGCGTCGATCTCATCGGGGTTGTGGCCGTCGATTTCCTGCACATGCCAGCCCGCTGCCTTGAAGCGCGCCACCTGATCGGTGCGGTCCGACAGATCAACCTTGCCGTCGATGGTGATGTTGTTGTCGTCCCAGAACACCACCAGCTTAGACAGCTTGTGACGCCCGGCCAGACCAATCGCCTCGTGGCTGATGCCCTCCATCAGGCAGCCGTCACCGGCGATGACATAGGTGTGGTGATCCACGATCTTGGACCCGAACCGCGCGCGCTGCACCTCTTCGGCCATCGCGAAGCCGACCGAATTGGCGATGCCCTGACCCAGCGGGCCAGTGGTGGTTTCAATCGCCCGCGCCATGAAGTTTTCCGGGTGGCCAGCAGTCTTGGCGCCCAGTTGGCGGAAATTCTTGACCTGATCGAGGGTGATTTCGGCGTCGCCAACGAGGTACAGCAGCGAATACAGCAGCATCGAGCCGTGGCCCGCCGACAGGATAAACCGGTCGCGGTCGGGCCATTGCGGGTTGGCCGCGTCGAACTTCAGGTGCTTTTCAAACAGCACCGTGGCCACATCTGCCATGCCCATCGGCATGCCCGAGTGCCCGGAGTTGGCGGCGTGCACGGCATCCAGCGTCAGGGCACGGATGGCCGCCGCTTTGTTCCAATGATCGGGGTGGGCAGATTTCAGCGCGTCGATGTCCAAGGGAGCGTTCCTTATAGAGCTGGTGTTCCCTGCTCAATAACAGCCGGGCCGCAGAGTTCAAGGCGGGGTGAACAGTGTCGTGTAAGTGCTTGAATCAATGGGGGCGCATTTTTCCACAGGGTTGGTTAAACTCTTGTCAAAGGCTGGCGTTAAGCGATTCGCGGGCGATTGAGGACAGGCGCGGCGCGACGGCCGTGACAAGTTGGAAAGGCAAGGCAAATGGCCGACATCGAGGAGTTGCAGCGCAGGATTACGGCTGCGATCGAACGGATCGGGAAAGGGGTAGAGCGGCTGGATGCGGCCGCCCAGGACTCGGAAAACGACAAGGTGGATGTGGACGCGCTTCAGGCCAAGCTGGCCTCGACAGAGGCCGCGCTTGAGGATGAACGCCTCGCCGGGCAGCAACGCGAAGAGCGGATTAAGGCGCTGCATGCCAAGCTTGAAGACGTCGAAGACACGACGAAATCACGCCTCGAGGCGCAATCCGAGGCCACCGCCCAGATCGACCTTGAGCTTCAGCGCCTGCGCAAAGCCAACACCCAACTGCGCGACAACAACCGCGCCCTGCGCGAGGCCAACGGCGCGGGCATAGCCGATGCACAGTTGATCAATGCGGGCCTGTCCGCCGAGCTGGAAGCGCTGAACGCTGCGCGCGCCGCCGAAACGGCCGAGGCCGAGGCAATTGCCGCCGCGCTCAAACAGCTTTTGCCAAGTGACGCCCCAAGGGAGGATGTGTGATGCCCGAAGTTTCAATCTCGATCGGGGGCCGGAGCTTTGATGTGGCCTGTCAGCCGGGCGAAGAGCATTTCCTGCACTCTGCGGCGGCAATGCTTGATACCGAGGCCAAGGTGCTCTCGGATCAGATCGGGCGGTTGCCCGAGGGGCGGATGTTGTTGATGGCCGGGCTGATGCTGGCGGACAAGACGGCGGGGCTTGAGGATAAGGTGCGCGAATTGCAGGACCAGATTGCCGAGTTGAGCGCCGAGCGCGACACTCTGCGCGATCAACCCAAACCGCAGGCAGAGCGGGTCGAGGTGCCGGTGGTGCCGGCGGCGGTGATCGATACGCTGGCCGAATTGGCGGCGCGGGCCGAATCTTTGGCGGGCGAAATCGAGGAAAAGGCGCAGGCGGAGTAATTCGTACCGCTGCGGAATTGAAAAGGCCGGGCCAGTGCCCGGCCTTAATCATGTGCGACAGTGGTTTAGCCGGTGGCTTAGCCGTTGGCTTCGCGGATCTTGTCAGCGGCGTCCTTGTCGAAGGTCACGCCATTGTCGGCAAACATCGTGTCCAGCTCGCCCGAAAGCGTCATCTCGGTGATGATGTCACAGCCGCCGACGAACTCGCCCTTGATGTAAAGCTGCGGGATTGTCGGCCAGTCCGAGAACTCTTTGATCCCCTGACGCAGGCCATCATCGGCCAGCACGTTCACGTCTTTGAAATCGACGCCCATGTAGTTCAGCACGCCCGCCACGCGGCTGGAAAAGCCACACTGCGGCATCTCTTTGGTGCCTTTCATGAACAGCACAACGTCATTTTCTTTTACGGTCGTCTGGATGGTATCTTTGGCATCGGTCATTTGGTTTTTCCCTTCGGAACAAATCGTTTAGCGTATTCCTGCGGGTCGCGGGGCACCTTGTAAGACTGGCTTTGACCGCCAAGTCCCGAGGAGTAATGCGAGTGCAGGGTGTGGTATCCTTCGCCGGGCTCTGCGCCGCGGCTTTTGTCCTGATCCTCGCGCAGGGCCCGCCGTGCCAGGATCAGGGTCACCCCCAAAATGGCCAGGCAGAGCAGCAGGATGAGGACCGCGTCCATGGCTAGTCCGGCGCGCGGGTTGTGAGCGCGAGCGCGTGCAGCTCGCCACTGTCGAGCTTGGCGCGGATCGCGGCGTTGACAGCACGCTGCTGTTGCACCCGGTTCATGCCGCGAAAGCTTTCGTCGATGACTTCGGCGGCAAAATGCTGGCCGTCATCGCCCTGAACGATGATCTCGGCGTCGGGGAAGGATTGGCGGATCAGGGTTTTGATTTCGGTGGCGTCGATGGGCATGGAATGTCCTTTGGTCCTTTGTCGCAAAAGGTAAGGTTGGTGCGGCGGGATGGCAAGTGGCAGTGCGCGGTTAGGGGCGCAGTATCTGGGCCAGTTCCTTGGCCTCGATCTGTCGCACGTCCTGTGCGTAACGCTCTGACATTGCGGTTGTTTCGGCTTCTGACCACGGTTGAAACGGCGGATGGTCGGGGCCTTTGGGAAAGCGGCACAGCGCCTCGGCGCTGGTGTCGGGTGTCACTTGGCCGATTTTTTCCAGATAGGCCAGCGCATCGGCGGAAAAGCCGGGGTTGGCGGCGCTCTGGGTCAGCTCGATCCGCTCCCCCGCAGCGCCAAGGCAATGGCGCATAACGTTGGGCACGACGGCGGGATAATCTTCGTAACGCCAGAGGAAAATCTCTCTGTCGCCAATGGCTTGCCGCAGGGACTTCACCAGTTTCAGCCAGCTCAGTTCGGCCACATCGGCCTGTCCCAGATAGCTGCGGAAGGGCTGAAAGGCGTGGCCTTTCATGTGTTCCTGCCACGCCGACACCAGAAAGCCCGCCGGGTTGCGAATGGCCAGACCGATGCGGATGTCATGGTCGGGAAACAGCGCCAGAACCCGTTTCACCCGGCCCGGCGCAAATTTGTACAGTTGGTTGTCTTTGAACGCCATATCGGGGGCAAGCGAGGCGCTGAGGATGTTTTCATTGAGCAGAAGCACATCCTCGGCAGCGCCGACATGTTTGTGCAGGAACCCCTCCGCGGCCAGCGCCAAAAGCGCGGGATCAGCCCGGCCATGCAGCAAGCCCGAGAGCGGCAGGATATCGCCGCCGATGGGCATCGGGCCGATCACACCGTGACCGGCCTCGGCCAAAACCGCGCGCTGGGCCACCAGCGCGCGTTGCAGATGGGTCGAGGCGGTCTTGTGCGCGCCGATCAGGAAGGTCAGCCGCCGCCGCATCGCCTTTATCCGAACAGGTCGGGCAGGGTGGCGCGCGATATGCTGCGCAGCTCTTCCAGCGGGGCGGAGCTTGAGCCGATAACCACGTCGGAGCCGTGGAATTTGCCGACGGTGGCCAACGGGATATCGGCCTGACCTGCGTTCACAATCAGCGCCTCGGCCTGATCAAAGTTGCAGGCAATCAGGTAACGCGCCTGATCCTCGCCAAACAGCCCCGGCGTGTCGGTGACGTCCAGAACCACGCCAACATCACCGGCATCGGCTAGCTCATAGGCCGCCAAAGCCAGCCCGCCATCGCCGATATCGGTGCAGGCGGTGATCCAGTCGCGGTTGTCGCGGATGAAATCGCCAGCGGCCTTTTCAGCGGCCAGATCCACATGCGGCGCATCGCCATCGGTGCGGTTGAACACTTCGGCGAGCAGGGCGGAACAGCCCAAGTGGCCTTCGCCCGCGCCCAGCATCAACAGTATATGACCCTCGCGGGCGGTGCCGGTGATCGCATGGTCGGCGTCTTCGATCAGACCCACCGCGCCAATGGTCGGGGTGGGCAGGATGCCGGTGCCGTCGGTCTCGTTGTAAAGCGAGACGTTGCCCGACACGATCGGCACATCCAGCGCCGCGACGGCTTCGCCGATGCCTTTGATCGCGCCAACAAACTGGCCCATGATCTCGGGCTTTTCGGGATTGCCAAAGTTGAGATTGTCGGTGGTTGCCAAGGGCTTGGCCCCCACAGCGGTCAGGTTGCGATAGGCTTCGGCCACCGCCTGTTTGCCGCCCTCAACCGGGTTGGCAAAGACATAACGCGGGGTCACGTCAGAGGTGAAGGCCAGCGCCTTTTTGGTGCCGTGCACGCGGATGATGCCGGCGCCGAGGCCCGGAATGCGGATGGTGTCGGCCATCACTTGGCTGTCGTATTGCTCAAACACCCAGTTGCGGGCCGAATAGTTCGGTGAGGCCAACAGCGCCTTGAGCCCGTCGATGCCGTCGATTTCCGGCACCGCAGTCAGCTCTTCTGGCGCGGGGGTTTCCACCCAGGGGCGGTCATATTCCGGCGCGGTCGAGGCCAGCTGCGACAGCGGCAAATCGGCTTTGCAGTCGCCGTGGTGCATGATCAGAAAACGGTCTTCGGCGATGGTTTCCCCGACGATGGCAAAGTCGAGGTCCCATTTGTCGAACACCGCTTTGGCCTCGGCCTCTTTCTCGGGGCGCAGCACCATCAGCATGCGTTCCTGCGATTCCGACAGCATCATCTCGTAGGCTGTCATGCTCTCTTCGCGCACCGGCACCAGTTCGAGGTCAAGCCGGATGCCCAGCTTGCCCTTGTCACCCATTTCGACGGCAGAGCAGGTCAGGCCCGCCGCGCCCATATCCTGGATCGAGATCACGGCACCGGTCTGCATCAGCTCGAGCGTCGCTTCCATCAGGCGTTTCTCGGTGAAGGGGTCGCCAACCTGAACAGTGGGGCGCTTTTCCTCGATGGTGTCGTCAAACTCAGCCGAGGCCATCGTCGCGCCGCCAACGCCGTCACGCCCGGTTTTCGCGCCGAGGTAGACCACCGGCATGCCGACGCCCGAGGCCGCCGAGTAGAAAATCGCATTGGTGTCGGCCAGACCGGCGGCAAAGGCATTCACAAGGCAGTTGCCGTTGTACGCCGGATCAAATCGCAGTTCGCCGCCCACGGTGGGCACGCCGAAACAGTTGCCATAGCCGCCAACGCCTGCAACCACGCCATTGACCAACTGCTTGGTCTTGGGGTGGCTGACTTCGCCAAAGCTCAGCGAGTTCATCGCCGCAATCGGGCGCGCGCCCATGGTAAAGACATCGCGCAGGATACCGCCAACGCCGGTCGCCGCGCCTTGGTAAGGCTCGATATACGAGGGGTGGTTGTGGCTCTCCATTTTGAAAACCACGCATTGGCCATCACCGATATCGACGATGCCGGCGTTTTCGCCGGGGCCACAGATCACTTGCGGGCCCTCGGTGGGCAGCGTGCGCAACCACTTCTTCGAGGATTTATAGGAACAGTGTTCGTTCCACATCGCCGAAAAGATACCCAATTCGGTAAAGCTCGGCTCACGACCGATGATTTCGAGGATCCGCTCGTATTCATCGGGGCTCAGCCCGTGGGAGGCGATCAGATCGGGCGTGATTTCTGGCTCTTGCATCGGTGTTTGGTCCCCAGGTCCGGTTTGGGCACCGTTTACGACATGGGCAGGCGCGGGGCAATGCGGGTTTCGCGCCCTATTGACGGGGTGCGACGATGGGCGTTGTCTGGGGCCAGTCGCTTCAACACCGGAGATGCACCTGTGACGCGGATATTTCCCTTTGATCTTGGCCCGCCGATTGGCGATCGCGCGAGCCTTGGCCTGATTGTGTTGCAGGCGGACGAAACCATAGAGCATGATTTCCGCCGCCTGATGCCGGCCAGCGGCGTGGCCTTATATGTGTCGCGCATTCCCAGCGCGCCCGAGGTCACCCGCGAAACCTTGATGACGATGGAGGCGCAGATGCCTGCCGCCGCCGGAATGCTGCCGCACCCGGTGCGGTTTGATGCGGTGGGATATGGCTGCACTTCGGGGACCTCGGTGATCGGGGCGGGGCGGGTGGCCGAACTGATCGCGGCGGGCTGTGCCACCCGCGCCGTGACTGAGCCGGTGAGCGCACTTATCGCGGCCTGTCAGAGCCTTGGGGTCACGCGCTTGGCGCTGCTGTCGCCCTATGTTGCGGCAGTTTCCGACGGTTTGCGCGCAGTTTTGGCGGCGGCCGGGATCGACACGCCGGTCTTTGGCAGCTTTGACGAGGCCGAAGAAACCCGCGTGGCGCGCATTGATGAACCCTCATTGATCAAGGCGGCCTGCGCGCTGGCCGAGTCATCAGATTGCGAGGCGCTGTTTATGTCCTGCACCAACCTGCGCACGCTGGATGTGATCGCCAAGATTGAGGCCGCAATCGGCAAGCCGGTGCTGTCAAGCAATCAGGTGCTGGCCTGGCATATGCAACGGCTGTCGGGGGTGCATGATCCGCTGGCAGGATTTGGCAAACTGCTCACCTTGTGAGCGGCCAAAAAAAAGGCCGAGCACTAAGCTCGGCCATAGTCCAACAGGGAGGTATGAAGTCATGCGCAGATGCGCAATCAGACTTCATAAAGTTGAAATAATAGGCGAGTATGAGTCGGGCAAGGAAATTCATGCCGCACATGCAGCATAGTTGATATGCGTTGCGCGCATACCTCACTTTTAGAGTGCTGATTTTCCGGGCGATGGATCAGGTCAGGGCGCGGCCCTCAGGACTGTTCTCGTACTTGACGGCGGTGCGCAATGATTTCCTCTTGAACAAAATCGCGGAATGCGGCGATGCGCCGAGATTGCCGCAGTTCTTCGGGATAGGCAAGGAAAACAGGGACTTCTCCGCTTTCTTCGTCGTGCAGCACCCGCACAGCACGTGGGAAGTCTTCGATCACGTAATGCGGTAGCACACCGATGCCGAGATTGTTGATCACCGCCTGCAATACGCCGAAATAGTTGTTCACCGTCAGGGTAGAGCGCAAATCATGCGTCAAAAGCATTTGGACAAAGCTTTGTCCGGCCCCGACCTGGGTAGAATCAGTGCGCTGACAGATCAACCTGTGGCTGGCGAGATCGTCGAGCGATTTCGGCGTGCCGTTCTGCGCGAGGTATTCCGGCGACGCATAAAGCCGCATCCAGACGCTCATCAACCGCTTGCGCACAAGATCAGCCTGGCTTGGCTCTTTCATCCGAATGGCGACGTCGGCCTCGCGCATTGGCAAGTCAAGCACCCGTTCCTCAAGCATCAGGTCGATGTTGAGATCGGGGTATTTTTCATACAGCTTGGCCAGGCGCGGTGCGAGCCACAGCGAGCCAAAGCCGGTGGTGGTGGTGACCCGAAGGCTGCCAAACACCTCTTCCTCGCTGTCGCGAATGCGCGCCGAGGCCGCCTCAAGCCGTTTGTTCATCGACGAGGTCGCATCGAACAGCAGTTCCCCCTGTTCGGTGAGAATCAGCCCCCGCGCATGTCGGTGGAACAGCGTGGTGTTCAGGCTCTCTTCGAGCGCCCGGATCTGTCGACTGACAGCCGATTGCGAGAGATGCAGTACGTCACCGGCGTGCGTAAGGCTGCCCGCGTCCGCCACTGCGTGAAATATTCTGAGTTTATCCCAATCCATAAGATCGCTTTCGTGAAGTCTGGAGCGTTGTTTTGCAAGAAAAACATATAAATTGGAAAGATAACGCTAACATGGGAAAGTCACGTAAAATTTCCCTCGTAAGGTCAGTCTTTATGACCTATTGTTGCCCTATACTGAACTAGAGGCAGTAACCTTGGGAGGGGTCCATGAGCCAGCAGAAAATCTCGTTAAACGACCGTTTCGATCTCACGAAATCGCCAGTGTTGCTGAACGGCACCCAAGCGCTTGTGCGACTGATGCTCGCCCAAAAGGCGCGCGACGCGGCCGCAGGCCATAATACAGCGGGTTATGTCACCGGGTATCGCGGCTCGCCTTTGGGTGCGGTCGACCTTCAGATGACCAAGGCCGCCAAATGGCTGGCCCCCTCAGACGTGACCTTTAACCCCGGTCTAAACGAAGACCTTGCCGCCACCGCGCTTTGGGGCGCGCAGCAGGCTGAACTGCGCGGCGAGGGCAAGTTCGACGGGGTCTTTGGCCTTTGGTACGGCAAGGGGCCGGGGGTGGACCGCTCGGGCGACGTGATGCGCCACGCCAATATGGCTGGCACCTCGGCTTTGGGCGGCGTGCTGATGGCGATGGGCGACGATCACACCGGCGAAAGCTCGACCGTGTTGCACCAATCGGAATGGGCGCTGGTCGATGCCTATATGCCGGTGGTCAGCCCGGCGGGGGTGCAGGAAATCCTCGACTACGGCCTCTATGGCTTTGCGCTGTCACGGTTTTCCGGCCTCTGGGTCGGGTTGAAGACGATGAAGGACACCATCGAAACCACCGCAGTGGTCGATGGCGATCCGCACCGTTTGAACTTTGTGCTGCCGAAATTCGACATGCCCGAAGGCGGGCTGAACATCCGGCTTGGCGATACGCCGCACGCGCAAGAGGCGCGGATGATCGACTATAAACGCTTTGCCGCCGAGGCGTTTTCCCGTGCCAACAAAATGGACAAACGCGTTTGGGGCAAACCGGGGGCCAAGATCGGCTTTGTCGCGGCGGGCAAGAACTGGCTCGATCTACAACATGCGATGAGCCTGCTGAACGTGACCGAGGCCGAGGCCGACCGGCTGGGCATCACCACGTATAAAGTTGGCCAGACCTTCCCGCTAGACATGCAAAGCTTTCACGACTGGGCAGAAGGCCTTGATCTGATTGTGATTGTCGAGGAAAAGCGCAAGCTGATCGAGGTGCAGGTCAAGGAGGCGATCTTTGACGACCGTCAGGGCCGCCGGGTTTATGGCTGGTACAAAGGCGGCGCGGGCGGCATGCACCGCGACGAGCTGTTCCCGACCCGTGGCGCGCTCGATCCGATCTGGATTGCCGAAAAGCTCGGCGGCATCCTGATCGAAGAAGGCCGTGGCACCGATGGCATTCGCGCCGGTCTGAATGCGCTGCAAGAGGCGCGCGCGGGCGACAATGCACAGGAAATCGCCGCGCGTTTGCCGTATTTCTGCGCGGGCTGCCCGCACAATAGCTCGACCAAGGTGCCCGATGGCAGCCGGGCTTATGCTGGGATCGGCTGTCACTATATGGTGCAGTGGATGGACCGCGAGACCACCGGCTTTACCCACATGGGGGCCGAGGGCGCGAACTGGATCGGCGAAGCGCCGTTCTCCAAAACTTCGCATGTTTTTCAGAACCTTGGCGACGGTACTTACAACCACTCCGGCTCGCTCGCGATCCGCGCGGCGCTGGCGGCGGGCACCAATATCACCTACAAAATCCTCTATAATGACGCCGTTGCCATGACTGGCGGCCAGCCCAACGAGGGCGGTCTGTCGCCGTATCGGATTGTCAATGAAATCAAGGCGATGGGGGTGGAGAAGATCTTTGTTGTCTATGACGACAAGGAGGATGTCGACCTCAAGAAGTTCCCGCAAGGCATTGAAATAAATGAACGTTCCGAGATGGAGAGCGTGCAGAAAACCTGCCGCGACATCGAAGGCGTCTCGGCGATTGTCTATATCCAGACCTGTGCGGCCGAAAAACGCCGTCGTCGCAAGCGTGGGTCCTTCCCAGATCCGGACAAACGGGTGTTCATCAACAAGGACATCTGTGAAGGCTGCGGCGATTGCGGTGTGCAGTCGAACTGTGTGGCGATTGTGCCCGAGGAAACCGAATTGGGGCGCAAACGGGCGATTGACCAATCGGCCTGTAACAAAGATTTCTCTTGCCTCAAAGGATTTTGCCCGTCGTTCCTCACGTTAGAGGGGGCTGCGGTCAAGAAAGGCGCAACACGCGAATTGGAGCTGCCTGATCTGCCACAACCGGCGCTTCCGGCGATTGACGGCACCTATAACGTGGTGATCACCGGCGTCGGTGGCACCGGCGTTGTGACCATCGGCGCGGTGATGGCGCAGGCTGCACAGCTTGATGGCAAAGGCGCGGGCATGATGGAGATGGCTGGGCTGGCGCAAAAGGGCGGCGCGGTGCACATCCATTGCCGCATCTCGGAAAAGCCAAGCGATATCAGCGCGATCCGCGTTGCAACGGGTGAGATGGATGCGCTTATCGGCGGCGATCTTGTGGTTTCGGCCGGGGCCAAGACCATCGGGCTGATGCGCACCGGGCGCACCGGTGGCGTGGTCAACAGCCATGAAATCATCACCGGAGACTTCACCAAGAACACGGAATTCTCTATTCCTTCCGATAGGTTGCAGCTTGCGCTTGAAGCAAGACTTCAGGATCGGTTAACGCTGTTCGATGCCTCCGATCTGGCGCGGGCTGTCATGGGGGACTCGATTTATTCCAACATGATCCTGTTTGGCGCGGCCTGGCAAAACGGGCTGATCCCGCTGAGCCATGCGGCGATCCTTGAGGCGGTCGAGATGAATGGCCAGGCGGTCGAGCGCAACAAACGCGCGTTTGAGATTGGCCGTTGGGCGGCGCTTAACCCGGCTGACGCCGACGCGATGAGCCGCCCTGTGGTGGTCGATTTGCCGAAAACGCTGGACGATCGCATTGCCTTCCGCGCCAACCATCTTACGGCGTATCAGGGCAAGCGGCTGGCGAAACGCTACCGCGCGCGGGTCGAGGCGATTGAAGACAAGGATCTGCGCGAAGCGGTGGCTTTGGGCTATCATAAGCTGTTGACTTACAAGGATGAATACGAGGTCGCGCGGCTTATGATCGACAGCCGTGACAAGGCCAAGGGCACCTTTGAGGGCGACTTCAAAATGACCTTCCATCTTGCCCCGCCGGTGCTGAGCAAAATGGGGTCGGATGGCCGTCCGCAAAAGCGCACTTTTGGCGAATGGCTGCTCGGGCCGATGAAGATGTTAGCGAAGTTGAAAGGTTTGCGTGGCACACCCTTGGATGTGTTCGGCTACTCCACCGAACGCAAGATGGAGCGCGCGCTGATCGGGCAATACGAGCGGGACCTTGATGAGGTGCTGGCCAAGTTTGATGTAGGCACCCGTGATGCGGTGATTGCGTTGGCGCGGCTGCCGCTGGATATCCGCGGATTTGGCCCGGTGAAACAGGCCAATGAGGCCAAGGCCGCCAAACGACGTGAAGAGCTTCTGGCGGTGATCCGCGCAGGTGGTCCGGAAATGAAAAAAGCCGCCGAATAAAGCGGGCGATAGGCTTTGAAGCGGGCGACGAAGCATTGTAAGTAAGGCGAAACCCACGCGAAAAGGTTTTGCTATGGCTAGCAAACGGCAGGTCGCCCGCGATATTTCCTACGCCTATTCCGCCGAGACGCGGGGTGGGCGGGCAATGATCCGGCTGATGGAAAACGCCACCGGGCGGCTTGGGCTGATCAAGCGGGCCGATGGCTATGAAACCGCTGTGGCCGAGGGGCAGGACTTTTGGCAGGTCATCGTCGAACGCTATGGTCTGGGGCTCGAGATTGTTGGCGGATCGCTCGACAATATCCCCAAAACCGGGCCGCTGGTTGTCATTGCCAACCATCCGTATGGCATTCTTGACGGGCTGATGTTGGGGCACATCCTGTCGGTGGTGCGCGGCGATTTCCGCATCCTTGCGCATCAGATTTTCCGCAAGGCCGAGGAGCTGGACAAGATCATCCTGCCGGTTGATTTCGCCGGCACCAAGGAGGCGATCAAAACCAATATCGAGACGCGCAAAGTAGCGCTTGATTACCTTGCCGATGGCGGTGCAATCGGCATCTTTCCGGGCGGCACGGTGTCGACCGCTGTCACCCCGTTTCAGCATCCGATGGATCCGGGTTGGCGGACGTTTACGGCCCGGATGATTGGCAAGTCCGATGCCGCCGTGGTGCCGATTTACTTTGAGGGCCACACCTCGCGGCTGTTCCAACTGGCCAGCCACCTGCACAGCACTCTGCGCATGGGGCTGCTGATCCAAGAGTTTCGCCGCCGGGTGAATACGCCGGTGCGGGTGTCGATCGGCACGCCGATTGATCCGCAGGAGTTGACCGCGCGCTCCAAAGACAGCCGCGCAATGATGGATTTCCTGCGCAAAGCCACGTATGAGCTTTCCCCTACGCCGTTGAAATCCTATGATTACGGCTATGAGTTTGAGGAGCGGCACAGGCCGTAAACGACGATGGCAGTTGGAATTTTCGATAGCGGCCTTGGCGGGCTCACAGTTTGGAACGCGGTGGCCAATCGGCTGCCCGAGGTGCCGTTTGTCTATTACGCCGACAGCGCCAATGCGCCGTATGGCGTGCGCGCGGCGGATGACATTCATGATCTGACCAAGGCGGCGGTGACGCGGCTGTGGGACGAGGGCTGCGATCTGGTGATCCTCGCGTGCAACACTGCGAGCGCCGCGTCTTTGCGCCGGATGCAAGAGGCCGGGGTGCCTGCAGGCAAGCGGGTGCTGGGGGTTTTCGTGCCGATGATCGAGGCGCTGACCGAACGGCAGTGGGGCGATCAATCGCCGCCGCGCGAAGTGGCGGTGCGCCATGTCGCGCTGTTTGCCACGCCCGCGACCGTTTCGAGCCGCGCCTTTCAGCGCGAATTGGCGTTTCGCGCCATAGGGGTAGACGTCGAGGCGCAGGCCTGTGGTGGGGTTGTCGATGCCATCGAGGAGGGCGATCTGATCTTGGCCGAGGCGCTGGTGCGCAGCCACGTCGATGCGCTCAAACGCAAGATGCCGATGCCGCAGGCCGCGGTGCTGGGCTGCACGCATTATCCGCTGATGGAAGAGGTGTTTCAGGACGCGCTGGGCCCCGAGGTGAAAGTGTTCAGCCAAGCCGAGATCGTGGCCGAAAGCCTTGGCGATTACCTGACGCGGCATCCAAAGATGCTGGGCGAGGCGACAGAGACCCGCTTTCTAACCTCGGGCGATCCGAAAAAGGTAAGCCAGGGCGCGACGCGATTCCTGCGACGAAAGATCGATTTCGTCAAAGCCTGACGGCTGATAGTTTATGCGCCAGGGACGGGCCCGGACAGCGGGCCGCTTTGGCGGGGCAATATAACCCATTGGGGAGACCGCAAAATGACCAAGAAAATCGCAATCCTCGGCGCGTCGGGCTACACCGGTGCCGAGCTGGTTCGGCTGATCTCGACGCATCCGGATATGGACATCGCCGCATTGGCCGCCGAGCGCAAGGCGGGGATGAAAATGGCCGATGTGTTCCCACATCTGCGCCATCTGGACCTGCCCGATCTGGTGAAGATCGAGGAGATTGATTTCAGCGGCATCGACCTGTGCTTCTGCGCCTTGCCGCACAAGACCAGCCAAGAGGTGATCAATGCACTGCCGAGAGACCTCAAGATCGTTGATCTGAGTGCGGATTTCCGGCTGCGCGATCCCGAGGCCTATAAAAAGTGGTACGGCAACGACCATGCCGCCATCGAGATGCAGGGCGAGGCGGTTTACGGTCTGACCGAGTTTTACCGCGATGAGATCCGTGGCGCGCGGCTGGTGGCGGGCACCGGCTGTAACGCCGCGACCGGGCAGTTTGCGCTGCGGCCGTTGATTGCGGCGGGGGTGATTGGGCTCGACGACATCATTCTGGATATGAAATGCGCGGTCTCTGGCGCGGGGCGCAGCCTCAAGGAAAACCTGCTGCATGCCGAGCTGTCCGAAGGTTACAACGCTTATGCCGTCGGCGGCACCCACCGGCACTTGGGCGAATTTGATCAGGAATTCTCGAAACTGGCGGGCCGGGACGTGAAGGTGCAGTTTACTCCGCACCTGATGCCGGTCAATCGCGGCATCCTTGCCACCTGTTATGTCAGCGGCGATGCGGCGCAGGTGCATGCCACTTTTGCCAGCGTTTACGCCGATGAGCCCTTCATCGAGGTGCTGCCGTTTGGCGAAACGCCGAGCACCCATAATGTGCGCGGATCGAACTTTGTGCATGTCGGTGTGACAGGCGACAGGATCGCGGGGCGGGCGATCGTCATTGTCGCACTCGATAATTTGACCAAGGGCTCCTCTGGACAAGCGCTGCAGAATGCCAATCTTATGCTTGGGCTTGAGGAAACTGCCGGGCTGATGCTGGCACCGCTGTTTCCGTAAGGGGGGATCGATGAAAAACCTTAAGAAACAACGCCGTATCCAAGTGATCGCGGTCGCGGTGGTGGCACTGGTGCTGGCCACCGGGCTGATCGGCTATGCGATGCGCGACGGCATCAACTTTTTCCGCTCACCGACGCAGGTGGTTGAAGAGCCGCCGCGCGCGACCGAGGTGTTTCGCATCGGCGGGCTGGTCGAGGAAGGTTCGCTCACGCAGGGCAATGACAACCGCATCCAGTTCAAGGTGACGGACGGGAATGCGACGGTTCCGGTGGTCTATCAAGGGCTTCTGCCGGATCTGTTTTCCGAAAATCAGGGCATGGTGGGGACTGGGAAATATATCGATGGCACCTTTGAAGCCTCGGAAATCCTTGCCAAGCATGATGAAACATACATGCCGCGCGAAGTGGTCGACGCTCTGAAAGCGCAGGGTGTTTACAAAGAACCTGAGGGCTAAGGGCAGGGCGGTCTTCGCTTTGCGGGGGCTGGGTCTTGTGCGCGCTTTTGGCGTGCAAGTGGCACGCCAGTGCGGCGATGAGGGGACCTTGTCGCCGCCCGGCAAGGGGAGCGCGATGCCGCAAGTGCGAAGGATTCGCCAGCACCAGCAGGGTGTGCGGATTTTCGCACTGATGGCCGCTAACTTTGTGCGGATTTCCGCACATCTTAAAACGGCGCTCCCAAGTGAGCCGATTATATCACTTTTGAATCAAGTACTTAATTCTATTTTCTCCCCTCTGTTCACGACCACTTGAGCGGCTACGAACGCCGGGGTTTAGTGTCGCCATGAGGCCCGAGGACACACCTTGCGGCAAATCATGACTTCTCGGGAGGAGAAACCAATGAAATCATTCCTGACAACCGCCGCCACCGCGATGGCCCTGACCGTCACCGCCACCACCGGTGCGCTGGCTGCCTGCGACGATGGCGAAATCGTCATCAAGTTTGCCCACGTCACCAACACCGACAAGCACCCCAAAGGCATCGCCGCTTCGCTGCTTGAACAGCGCGTCAATGACGAGATGAACGGCAAAGCCTGCCTCGAAGTGTTCCCGAACTCGACCCTGTACAACGATGACCAGGTGCTTGAGGCGATGCTGAACGGCGACGTTCAACTGGCCGCGCCGTCGCTGTCGAAGTTCGAGCGTTTCACCAAGCAATTCCGCATCTTCGATCTGCCGTTCATGTTCAACGACATCAACGCCGTTGACGCGTTCCAGAACTCGGACACCGGTCAGGCGATGAAGGAATCGATGACCCGCCGTGGCCTGCTTGGCCTCGCGTTCTGGCACAACGGCATGAAGCAGATGTCGGCCAACAAGCCGCTGCTGGCGCCGACCGACGCCAATGGCCTCAAGTTCCGCGTGCAGTCCTCGGACGTGCTCAAGGCGCAGATGGCGGCAATCGGTGGCTCGCCCCAGCCGATGGCGTTTTCCGAAGTCTACGGCGCGCTGCAAACCGGCGTTGTTGATGGCCAAGAAAACACATGGTCCAACATCTATGGCCAGAAGTTCTTTGAAGTTCAGGACGGTATCACCGAAACCAACCACGGCATCATCGACTATCTGCTCGTGACCTCGACCGATTTCATCGACAGCCTGCCCGAAGACGTGCGGGACCAGCTCACCACCATCATCGGTGAAGTGACCGAAGCGCGCAACGCAGAGTCGAGCAAAGTGAACGCAGACGCCAAGCAGGCGATCATCGATGCCGGCGGTGTTGTGCGCACGCTGGACGCCGATCAACGTCAGGCCTGGGTCGACGTGATGAAGCCAGTTTGGGAAGAGTTCAAGGAAGACGTCGGTCAAGAGAACATCGACGCCGCCCAAGAAATCAACATGATGAACTGATCTGTTAATACAGTCACCCGGTCCGCGAAACGTGGGCCGGAGCCGCCAACGTGCGGGGGACAAGGGCCGGGATCGACAACGATTCCGGCCCGTTTCATACCCGGAGTTCCATTGGCCATTTGGCCCGGTCCGGCAACAATAAGACGAAAAGGGGAAGGGCGATGTCAGCCCATTACGAACCCAAGGGCATCCTGGGCCGCATGGTTCATGAGCTCGAAGAAACCGTCATCGCGCTGATCCTCGGGGCCATGACCATCATCACCTTCATCAATGTCGTGCTGCGCTATGGCTTTAACACCGGGCTGATCTGGGGTCTGGAAATGACCGCCTTTCTGTTCGCCTGGCTGGTGCTGTTCGGCGTGAGCTATGCGGTCAAGGTCACGGCTCACCTTGGCGTCGATGCGGTGATCAACCTGTTTGACAAGCCGGTGCGCCGTGTTCTGGCGCTGGTGGCGGCGGCGGTTTGTATCGCCTATGCCTTTCTGATCCTTAAGGGATCTTGGGATTACTGGGCCAACTTCGCCAACCTTCCCCAGACGTCGGGCCGCTGGTTCCCGACCGGGTTTGAAGAGATGGGCCGCTCGTCTTTCCGCGGCTGGTACGAGGTCAACGACATCCCGATGCCGTCCTGGCTGGCTTGGATCGAAGGGCCAATGAACGAGGGCGAAGCTTATGAGAAAATCCCGCGCTTCATCCCCTATGCCATGCTGCCCTTTGGCGCGGCGCTGCTGTTGTTTCGCTTTATTCAGGCCACCGTGCGGCTGATCACCGGCGAGGCGCAGACGCTGATTGTCAGCCACGAAGCCGAAGACGCGGTCGACGAAGTCCGCCACATGAATTCAGGGGATTAAGAATATGGAAGTCATTTTCCTCTTTGTCATGGTCATCGGGCTGATGCTGATCGGGGTGCCGATTGCGATCTCGCTTGGCATGTCGTCGATCTTCTTTCTGCTGGTGCTCAGCGACACCTCGCTGGCCTCGGTTGCACAGACCTTTTTCCAAGCGATGGCGGGGCACTACACGCTGCTGGCCATTCCGTTCTTCATCCTAGCCTCAGCGTTTATGTCAACGGGCGGCGTGGCGCGCCGGATCATCCGGTTCTCGATTGCTCTGGTCGGGCACCTGCCGGGCGGTTTGGCGATTGCGGGCGTCTTTGCCTGCATGTTGTTCGCCGCTTTGTCAGGCTCGTCGCCTGCAACCGTGGTGGCCATCGGTTCGATCGTTATCGTCGGCATGCGCGAAGTCGGCTACACCAAGGATTTCGCCGCTGGCATCATCGCTGTGGCGGGCACGCTGGGCATCCTGATCCCGCCGTCCATCGTCATGGTGGTCTATGCTTCGGCTACTGACGTGTCGGTGGGGCGGATGTTCCTTGCCGGGGTCATTCCGGGCCTGATGGCGGGCTTTATGCTGATGCTGACGATCTATATCATCGCCCGCGTGCGCAATTTGCCGAAAGGCGAATGGAAGGGCTGGGGCGAGGTTATCAGCTCGGGTGTTGAGGCCGGTTGGGGCCTGTTCCTGATCGTCATCATCCTGGGCGGCATCTACGGCGGTATCTTTACCCCGACAGAAGCGGCGGCGGTTGCGGCGGTCTATGCCTTCTTTATCGCCACCTTCGTGTATCGCGACATGGGGCCGCTGAGGAAACCCGAGGGCGAACCCAACCTGTCGCTGATGCAGAAGCCCATCGCGCTGGTCACAGCGTTCTTTCACCGCGACACCCGCGATACGCTGTTCGAGGCGGGCAAGCTGACGGTCACGCTGATGTTCATCATCGCCAACGCGCTGATCCTCAAGCACGTGTTGACCGATGAGCAAATCCCGCAACAGATCGCAAGTTCGATGCTGGCGGCGGGTTTTGGCGCGGTGATGTTCCTGGTGATCGTCAACGTGATCCTGCTGATCGGTGGTCAATTCATGGAGCCCTCGGGCCTGATCGTGATCGTTGCACCGCTGGTGTTCCCGATTGCCATAGAACTTGGCATTGATCCGATCCATCTGGGCATCATCATGGTGGTCAATATGGAGATCGGGATGATCACGCCGCCGGTGGGGCTCAACCTGTTTGTGACCTCGGGCGTGGCGGGCATGCCGATGATGCGGGTGGTGCGCGCGTCGCTGCCATTCCTCGCGGTGCTCTTCGTGTTCCTGATCATGGTGACCTATATTCCGGTGCTCTCGACATGGCTGCCGACCACCTTCATGGGGCCTGAGATCATCGTCAAATAGGCTGCAAGGCTGATGCACAAAGCAAAACGGCGCTCCTTGCGGGGCGCCGTTTTTCGTTGGAAGGCTTGGGTGGCGTTAGTCCGCGCTGGCGGCGAGGGCGTCGATGATCGGGCCAAAGTCTTCGGGCTTGAGGCTCGCGCCGCCAACCAAGGCACCGTCAACATTCTCGACCGCGAAAATCTCGGCAGCATTGCCGGGTTTGACCGAGCCGCCATAGAGGATGGCAAAGCTGTCGCCGGTCTCTGCGCCAAAGCGGGTGGACAGCGCGGCGCGGATGAATTCATGCACTTCGCCGATCTGCTCGGTGGTGGGGACCTTGCCGGTGCCGATGGCCCAGACCGGTTCATAGGCGATCACAACCGAGGTGCCCTTGGCACTGTCCGGCACCGATCCGGCGAGTTGGCCGCCGATCACGTCGAGCGTGTTGTCGGCCTCGCGCTCTGCAAGGCTTTCGCCGACACAGATCACCGCCGTCAGACCCGCCGCCATCGCGGCTTCGGCTTTGGCGCGGATTGCCTCGTCACTCTCGCCATGGTCTTCGCGCCGCTCGGAGTGGCCGACAATCACAAAAGTCGCGCCCGCATCCTTGAGCATCTCGGCCGAGGTATCGCCGGTGTGCGCGCCAGAGGCGGCGGCGTGGCAATCTTGACCGCCAATGGCAATGTCGCTGCCCGAGACGGCCTCGACCGCGCGGCTGACAAGCGTCGCGGGCGGGCAGATCAGAACCTCGCAGCCCGCGCTGCCGTGGCTTTTGGCCAGGGTGGTCAGGCGGGGCAGCTCGGCCGAGGTTCCGTTCATCTTCCAATTGCCGGCGGCAAGTTTGCGTCGCATGTTCATTCCTTTGTGCAGGTTTGGCGCGCATCATTGCGGCAATCGCCCAAAGGTCAAGCCCGGTTGCACCGCGCTGCCGGTTCTGGGACAACCCGAGCGTCACAGGAGAGTGCCGATGATACCGAGGATTGATGCCTGTTCGCTGCGCCAAGGCGACCCGCTGGCGCTGGATGCGCTGAAAGTGGCGGCGCAGGATGTGGGGTTTCTGACCCTGACCGGAACAGCGCTTGGCCCTGACCGGGTGCGCGAGGTGATCGCCGCCTATCGCGCATTTTTCCGGCTGTCCGAGGCCGAGAAGCGCGCGGTTGATATGGCGCGCACCGGATCAAACCGTGGCTGGGGCGCGCCGCAGAGCGAGCAGGTCGATCCCAACGCCAACCCCGATTACAAACAGGTGTTTGATTGCGGGTTTGAGCTGCCTGCGGACGATCCGGTGCGCGCATTGGGCCTGTCGGTCTATGCCGATAACCTCTGGCCTGCCTATCCGCCCGAGTTCCGCCAGATCGTGCAGTCGTATTACGGTGAGGCTTTGGCCGTGGCGAAGGATGTGCTGCACGGCATCGCCCGCGCGATTGGCGCGCCTGCGGATTATTTCGACGACAAGTTCACCCGCCCGATGGCTTTGCTGCGCGGCAATTATTACCCCGAGCGCCCCGAATGGGCGGGGGACAAGGATTTCGGCATCGCGGCGCATACCGATTACGGCTGCCTCACTTTGCTGGCCACCGACGGCGTGCCGGGGCTTGAGGTGCAGACCCGCGATGGCGGCTGGCTGCCGGTTGCGGCGCAGCCGTGCACCTTCATCATCAATTTTGGTGAGATGCTGGAGATGTGGACCGAGGGCAGGGTGATTGCCACGCCGCACCGGGTGCGCGGCTCAGACCGCGAGCGGATCTCGGTGCCGATGTTCTTCAATCCCAACCATGATGCCAATGTGGCCCCGCCCGGCGCGGATGCGCCTGTGCTGGCCGGGGAGCATCTGGCACGGCGGTTTAATGAGACTTATCTGCATCTGAAGGCCTGAGTTTTCGCCACGCCTGCGCGTGTCGACAGGCTGGGGGCGCTGCCCCCAGCCCCCCGAGGTATTTTTAAACAGAAGAAGCCTGAAGAAGATCTAAGTGGCTTGCGTCAGTTAAGCTTTGGGACGCCGTTGGGGAATTCTTCGGTCAGTTCCTCGACGTCTTTGAACTTGATCGATTCGCCGCAACCGCAGGCGTCTTCGACGTTGGGGTTGTTGAACTTAAAGCCGCTTTCGAGCAGCGAGGTCTGGTAGTCGATTTCGGTGCCGAACAGGAACATCTGCGCCATCGGGGCAATCATCACCCGCGCGCCGTTTTCTTCCACCACCTCATCGTGTTCGCCAACTTCGCCGGCGAAATCCATCGTGTATTCCATCCCCGCACAGCCGCCTTTCTTGACGCCGATGCGCAGGCCCGCGTGGCCCTCTTTGTGCATCAGCTTCACGATCTGGCGGATCGCGGCGGGGGTCATGGTGACGGCTTGTTTGCCGGGAATGCCGAACATGGTGAAGTCTCCTTTGCGCCTTATCTAAGGGCGCGTCTGCTTTGGGACAAGCGGGCGGGCGGGATTTCCGCCGACCGTTGTTGCGGCGGCCACATCGCGGGTGACGACCGCGCCGGCCCCGATCACCGCATCGTCGCCCACGGTAACGCCGGGCAGGATAAGCGCGCCGCCACCGATCCAGACGTTGCGCCCGATGGTGATGGCGCGGCCAAATTCCAGCCCTTGGTCGCGCACCGCCGGATCGCGTGGGTGGTCGGCGGTCAGGATCTGGACGTAGGGGCCGATCTGCGTGTTGTCGCCAATGCGGATCTGGCAGACATCAAGCAGGACACAGCCGTAGTTTAGGAAAACGCCGTCTCCGAGAAAGACGTTGTCGCCGTAGTCGACGTAGAGAGGCGCGCGCAGTGCACAGCCAGAGCCGTAGCCGCCCAAAAGCGCGCTCAGGATGCGCTCGCGCTCTTCGGTCTCGCCATAGATCGTGGCGTTGTAGGCGCGCATCAGCGATTGTGCGCGTTGGCGGGCGGCAACCAGTTCGGGGTTGCCCGCATCATAAAGGTCGCCCGCGCACATCCGCTGTTTTTCCGACAGCATGACGGCGCTACATGAACCCCAGTTCGAGCCGGGCCTCATCGCTCATCATATCCATGCCCCAGGGCGGATCCCACGTCATTTCAACGTCAACCGATTGCACGCCATCCACCGGACCGACCGCATCGATCAGCCAGCCGGGCATCTCACCCGCCACCGGACAGCCGGGGGCCGTCAGCGTCATGATGATATTAACCTTGTTTTCGGTATCGATCTCGATGGTGTAAACCAGACCGAGATCATAGATATTCACCGGGATTTCAGGGTCATAGACCGTACGGCACGCCTCGACCACAGTGTCGTAAAGCGTGTGTTCGGTGCTGGACGGCTTGATCAGCGGCGCGCCTTCCATTGGCGCGGTGGCATCATTCATCACGGGGCCTCATATCATTTCTTACCAAACATATAGGGATTAGGCCCGGCAGGGTCCAGTGGGGGCAGGGCGGCTAGGTGTTTTTTGCAAGAGAATGCGTGCATTGCGTTTTCAATCTAGGTAAAAGAATACCGAGTGTGCATCCTGAAAATGCTCTGTCCCGGTCTAATTCTTGCCCTGATAGCGCATTATCCACGGCATATTCATTAATGCAGGATATACCATGTTTCATAAAGACACGCCCATAGCCCAGTATCGCGGTCCCTTTGGCGTGCCGGTTCAAATCGGGGCCAGCAGCATCGTGCTGGTGATGATTTACCTGTCGTTCTTCAATTCGCTGACGGATCTGGCCTATGATCTGGCCTTTGTCGTGCTTTTGGTGCTGTCGATCCTGTTGCACGAGCTGGGCCATGCTTGGGGCTGTATCATTCAGGGGGTGCCGGTGCGCCGCATTTTGCTGCATTGCGGCGGCGGACTGTGTGAACGTGATCAGGATGTGACAGACCGGCAGAAAGAGCTGATCGTGGCCATGGGTCCGATCGTGAACCTGACAATCTGGGCGGTGTCCTCGTTGATCTGGCCGCATCTGCCTGCGGGTGTGCTCGCTTGGGCGCTGTCGACGCTGGCCTGGATCAACTTTTACCTCGCGATTTTCAATCTGATGCCGGTTCAGCCGCTCGATGGTGGCAAGCTTTTGAACCTGCTTCTGGCGCGTTTCCTTGGGGCCAGTGCAGCAAGCCGTATCGCCGGATGGGTCGGGCTGGCGTTGATCCTTGCTTGGGCACCTTTGTTGATCGGCGGGTTCTATTATTTCTCGATCATGCTGTTTTTCCTGCCCTCTTTCCGGGCCAATTTCGACATGGCGCGGGGCACTGCCTGAGGGTTTCGAAGCGCTCTGAAGGGCAGGGTGGTTAGTCGTTGATGTCGTGGTCAAAGTGTTTCACTTGGCCACGCGGCAGGGAATAGACCCGCCGCAACACCAGCCAGGCCGCCAGCGACAGGGCGGCAAAGACCAGCACCACCATCGCAGGCGACAACAGCGACAGCGGCCCCAGCATCGCGAGGCCGACCAGCGCCGCACCGATGGCAAAGCCCAGAAACACAAAGCCCGGCAGCAGCACCTCGGCGATGGCAAACACCAGCGCCGCTGCGAGCCAGACCCACCAAACGGTCAGGATGTCGCCCATCAGCCGCGCCCTTTCAGCAATTTGAACGCATCGCCAAAGGCCTCAAGCGCCTGAGCGGGCACCACAATTGTCTGGTTGCCCTCGCCGCGGCCAAGATTGCCCATCGCCTCGACCTGTTTCAGCGCCACTTGATACTGCGCCGCTTCGATCCCGTGATCCGAGATCGCCCGCGCCACCACTTCGGTTGCATAGGCCTCGGCGTCGGCCTGAATGCGCCGCGCCTTGGCGGTCTGTTCGGCGGCATAAAGCTCGGCATCGGCGTTCAGTTCGACCGCGCGTTTTGAGCCCTCGGCCCGCGTCACCTGAGCGCGCCGTTCACGCTCGGCGTTAAGCTGTTGCAGCATCGCCTCGCGCGTCGCCTGATCAAGGTTAACGTCTAGGATTTCGGCGCGCGTCACCTCGATCCCCCAATTGTCCACCGCGTCCTCGACGCTGTGCTTGATGGTGTCGATCAACGACGAGCGATTGGATTGCACCTGATCGAGCTCCATCCGGCCAATCTCGGCCCGGACAATCCCGGCAACTGTGGTCTCAATCGCGGCGTCGATGTCGCGGATGCGGTACACGGTTTTTTCCGGTTCGATGATCCGGTAAAACACCGAGGTATCGACTTGTACCAAGACGTTGTCCGAGGTGATCGCGTCTTGCGAATGGGTTGGGAGCTGGCGTTCAAGGATCGAGATTTTATGCGCCACCCGGTCCAGAAACGGCACGATGAAATTGATCCCCGGCCCCAGAACCGCGCGCAGCCGGCCAAAGCGCTCGACCACGAATTTGTCTGACTGGGGCACAATCTTGACCCCGCGAAAGACGACGATAATCAGAAAAAGCGCCGCCAAAAGAATGACGGCATTGCTCTCGAGCACGTCCAACACAACTTGTTCCATCAAAGTATTCCTTGGTAAAAAATCACCCCATACGTGGGCACAATGGCCCACGCTTACAATACTTTGATGGCTCTGTCAGGTTTCAGACGCCTTGCGTTTGCGCACCGGTTGCGGGCGCACATGGGCTTCGATGTGGTCATACAGAAGACCGGCGATATTCTTGCCGCTGGCCTTTTCGATGCCCTCAAGACCGGGCGAAGAGTTCACCTCCAGCACCTTGGGCCCGTTTTCCGAGCGCAGCAGATCGACACCGGCCAGTTTAAGCCCGAACACCCGCGCCGCCTTGACCGCCGCTTCGCGCTCTTCCTTGGAAATCCGCACCACCTGCGCGCTGCCGCCCCGGTGCAGATTGGAGCGGAAATCGCCGTCTGCCCCGGTGCGTTTCATCGCCGCGACAACCTTGCCGCCGACCACAAGACAGCGGATGTCTTCGCCCGAGGCTTCCTTGACGAAATCCTGCACCAGAAAGTTGGCCTTCAGCCCGCGAAACGCGTCGATCACCGATTGCGCGGCTTTCTTGGTTTCGGCCAGCACAACGCCTTTGCCTTGGGTCGATTCCAGCAGTTTCACGATCAACGGCGCGGTGCCAACCAGGCCGATCAGGCTGTCGGTGTCCTTGGGCGAGGCCGCAAAGGCAGTGTTGGGCATGCCGATCTTGTGGCGCGCCATAAGCTGATGCGCACAAAGCTTGTCACGGCTCTGGGTGATGCCCTGCGAGCCGTTCACGCAATAGGTGCCGATGGTTTCAAACTGGCGCACAACGGCGGTGCCATAGCTGGTGACAGTGGCGCCAATCCGCGGGATCACCGCATCATAACGCGGCAGGCGTTTGCCATCGTAATACACATCCGGGGCCAGCGCGTTGATCGCCATGTAACACCGGGTTGTGTCAATGGTTTCAACCACATGGCCACGTTCTTCGCCCTCGGCCACCAGCCGCGCGGTGGAATAGTTCTGCTCGCGGCTCAGCACCGCGACACGCAGCGCCCGGTTCGGGGCCATCTTGCGCACGCGGGTCGAGTGATAGACGTCAAAGCTCAGCTCGGGCTGCTGGAATTTCTCGCTGGGCACCACCGTCACCTGATCGGCAAGCGCCTGACGGCCCAGCAACATGTGGTTGGACATGCCGCGCCGGTCGGTCAGGGTGACTTCAATCGGCCAGGATTTATTGCCCACGGTGATGTCGGTCTTGATCACATAGCGGCTCTCGGCCTCGCCGTTCGAGCTTATCACCTCGCGCCGGTCGATGATCTCGGCGGAGCAGGGGATCGACAGGTCATCGCGCCCGGGAATGGGGTGCACGGCAAAGCGCACCTTGGGTTTGGACGCGGGGCCAAACCGTTCGATATCATAGGCATGAAGCGCAGAAGTGCGGGCACCGGTGTCCACCTTGGCACGCAGCGCAGGCAGCCCCAGATCGGGCAAAGCCACCCATTCTTCCCACCCCAGCTTGATCTCATCGGTCATATTGCGGCCCCTTCATGCTCCGGTGGTCAGCGGTAACGGGTGCAGGCGGGGGGATCAAGGACGGAACGTGGGGAATGATTTGCATCTCAGGCCAGATAAGGCGGAACGTTACGGCGTCAAATCCGCGCTCTCGACAAATGCCGCGAAACAGGGCAAATCCGGGCCTATGACCCAGACATCCTTTACCCTTTCGGCCAGCGATGGCCGCGCCCGGACCGGTGTGATCACCACGCCGCGGGGCGAGATCCGCACCCCCGCCTTTATGCCCGTCGGCACTGCTGCCACGGTCAAGGCGATGCTGCCGGAAAATGTGCGCGCCACGGGCGCCGATATCCTGCTTGGCAACACCTATCACCTGATGCTGCGCCCCACTGCCGAGCGGATCGACAGGCTTGGGGGCTTGCACAAATTCATGAATTGGGAACGCCCGATCCTGACCGACAGCGGTGGCTTTCAGGTGATGAGCCTCGCCGGATTGCGCAAGCTGACCGAGGAAGGCGTGTCGTTCAAAAGCCATATCGACGGCTCGAAACACATGCTCAGCCCGGAACGCTCGATGGAGATTCAGCGGTTGCTGGGCTCGGATATCGTGATGTGTTTCGATGAATGCCCGGCGCTGCCTGCCGACCGTGACCGGATTGCCGAGAGCATGGAAATGTCGATGCGCTGGGCTGCGCGCTCGAAAGAGGCCTTTGGCGAACGGCCACGGCATATGCTGTTTGGCATCCAGCAGGGCGGGTTGGAGCAGGACCTGCGCGAGCAATCGGCTCAGGCGCTGCAAGAGATCGGCTTTGACGGTTACGCCATCGGCGGGCTGGCCGTCGGCGAGGGGCAGGAGGCGATGTTTGGCTGTCTCGACTATGCGCCGGGGCAGTTGCCCGAGGACAAGCCGCGCTATCTCATGGGCGTTGGCAAGCCCGACGATATCGTTGGCGCGGTGGCGCGGGGCGTCGATATGATGGACTGCGTTCTGCCCTCACGCTCGGGGCGGACGGGGCAGGTGTTCACTCGCCACGGCGTGCTTAACATCAAGAACGCGCGGCATCAGGATGATCCGCGCCCCTTGGATGAGGCCTGTACATGTCCGGCGTGCAGCAGCTATTCGCGCGCCTATCTACACCATGTGTTCCGCAGCCAAGAGATGATCTCGTCGATGCTGCTGACATGGCACAATCTGCATTATTACCAAGAACTTATGCAGGGGATGCGGGATGCCATCGGGGAAGGGCGCTTTGCTCAATGGGCGGCTGACTTCCACTCCGCGCGGGCGCAAGGCGACATTGACCCGCTCTGACGTGACCGCAACAAGCACATAGGAAAACGCCCCGCTGCATCTCTGCAACGGGGCGTTTTTACGTTTGGCCTAAGGACCAGTCAGTTACTGCAATCCGCCCGCGGTTCGGCGCAAGAGCGGCGTGATCCGGCGGACGGTGGCGCGGCGGTTTTCGCGGATGTCACCTTCGCGGCGGATCAGAAGATCGCTTTCGCCATAGCCTTGGATCACAAGGTTTTCCGGCGGCACATCGAAGTATTCCACCAGCGCCAGTGCCACGGATTCGGCACGACGGTCAGACAGGGCGAGGTTGTAAACCGCGCTGCCGACGGTGTCGGTGTGGCCCTCGACAAGGAAAATCTCATCAGGATTGGCAGCGATGAAATCCGCCATCTGACGGCCCAGATCGGCCAGTTCCTCGGCCTCGGAAGCGACGATCACCGAGCTGTCGGTGCGGAAGTTAATCGCGTCCAAAGTGACCTCGGGCATCAGGTGACGCACCTGCTGGATGCTGCGCACCTGGCGCAGGGTGAAGCGGCGATCAATGTCCACCGCCAGCTCGGCGTTGAGCGCGGATTCCAGCGCGGCGCTGTCGCTTTGGGTGGTGACAACCACAGAGCGGTCACGCTCGGGCAGAACGGTCACATCGACCGGCTCGGCCTCTTTGGCGGTGTCGTCAAAGATCACGACGCGGGTGCCATCTTCGAGCACGCGAACGCGGCGCAGCACGGTGCCATCAGCAGCGCGTACGGTGATCACCTGCACGCCGTTGTCACGGGTCACGGTGGTCCGGGTCGAGCCGTCGTCAAAGCGGCGGGTCTCAACCTGCGTACCGGGCTGGCGCAGCAGCACATCGTCGTCGCGGAACACTTGAAGTTCGCCGTCACGGCGCACAACCACGCGGTCGCCCGAGTTCGACACAACCTCGTCGTTGCCGCCAAGGATCTGGCTCAGGGCCAAGACGCCGAGGCCAAGCACAGCGGCGGTTTCGGCGTTGTTCAGACCGGTTTTCTTATCGTCGTCGTCATCGCGCTTTTGTTGCGCGACATCATCGCCGCCAAGCTCGGGCACGACCACTTCGGTGTCGAACTCTTCGTTGCTCGAGCGCACATCGCTTTCGGTCAAGGTCTCGGTGGTGATTTCCACTTCGCCCGCGTCGGCATCACCGGCCTCAAGTGCCGCAGCGGCTGGCGGCTCGGTTGGGACAACGGCGACGACAGGCGGCTCTTCGGTCGGCAGGGACAGGCCCAAGGCCACCTTCATGGCGCGGCGCAGTTCGGGGTCTGGCATGGTGTCGGGGGCAGTGATCGGCAGCTCGAGGTCGGAGACCAACTGCAACAACTCCCCTCGAGACATCACATCGACATCGGTGTCGATGATCAAGCCGGGGCCGGGCACAACGGGATCGGGCTGCGGCGCGGGCACAGCTTCAACAACCTCGGGCGCAGGCGCGACTTCGACCACTTCAGGGGCAGGTGCGACCTCGGGTGCGGGGGCCTCTTCGACCATCACGACCTCACCTTGGCTCAGCGTCGGCTCAGCGGCGGGTTCGACGGTCACGTCAGCGTCAGCAGCGACTTCGGGGGCGGGCTCAACCACCACTTCGGCCTCGGCGGTGACTTCGGGGGCCGGTTCCGGGGTGATCTCAACAACCGTCGGCTGGACGCCCAAGGCGGCTTTGATCCGGTCGCGAAGATCTTCTTCTTTCAGACCTGCCATGTCGCTCAGGCCAAGACCAAGCTCGGCAGACAGCTCTTGTGACAGGAGAAGCATGGCCTCAAAGTTCAGGGCGTCGATCTGCTGTTCGGTCGGGGTCGCGCCGCTGTTGATGGTGGCGGCAACATCGTTCAGCGCGGCTTGCTGATCGACGGCGGCGCAGGGCGGATTGCTGCCATCGGCGCAGATCCGCTTTTCTTGCGCGACAAGTGCGCCGGGCATGATGAGTGACAAGCACAGCGCCAGCGCCGTCGAGTTCGATAGGATAGATTTAGTCATGTCGAGGTTCCTCTCTTCCCCTGCTGCTGCGTCAACGCGGGGGAAGGGTCTTTGGTTCCTCAGGCTAGATCACAGGCCAGATCACGACGGGTTGGGCAATGTCTCGACTTCGACCGCCTCGTTGAGGAAAAGCGCCGGTGCGCAGGCCTCGTCAACCGCGATGGTGGATTTCACGTATTGGTGTTCCAGATCGGCCTCGGCGCCAATCCATGTAAAGGTGCCGCCGCAAGCCTCGCCATTCAGCCGAGCAATCCGCACCGGCGCGCCGATGGTCACGCCCGAGGCCGCTTGCGCCACCAGTTGGTCGACGCGCACGAAAACCTCGACCGATTTGCTGGCCGGGGCATAGATTTGCGCCGCTTGCGCGCCCGCTGTGACGCAATCGCCCACGCTGGGGGCAAACCCCAAGAGCACGCCGGAAAAGGGCGCGCGCAACTCCAGCGCTTCGAAGTCATCCTCTTGCGCGCGCAGATCGAGCCCGCCGATTACAAGCGCGATTTCGGCGCGGGTCTTGGCGGATTTGGCGCTGGCCAGCGTCTCTTTGGCTTGATCGGCGGCGAAATTGGCGTTCATCATCCGGCTTTCGACGCCCTCCATCGTGCTTTCGTTGATCAGCCCACGGCGGAACATCTGCTCATTGCGGGCGAACTCCTTGCCAACAAATTCAAGCTCTTGCGCCCGGCGCCCGACATTGGCCTCGGCGGCATCAATGGCAAGCTGGGTCTCGGCCACGGCGGCATCAAGATCGGAGAGCCGCGCCTTGCCTGTGGCCAGCGCCAGCTCTGCGTCGCGGGCATCGAGCTCCACCAAGACCTGACCGGTCTCGGCTTTGCCGGTGCGGCGGGCGGGTTCGGAGACGCCGATGATGCAGCCGCCGGTTTCATACGACAGCCCGGTGATATCGCGCGCCACAACCGTTCCGGCAAAGGTCGAGGGCGCAAATTCCGCCTGCTGCGCCGGGGCCGCGCCAACGGTGAGAACAGTGGCGCTTGCCGCCAGTCCAAAGATCAAAGCATTCCGCATCCGGTCGCACCCTCACATTGCCGCGCCCCGCCACAGGCTGTCGTGGGGGATGGTGCGCAATGGCGGCGGATCTGGCAAGGGGCTTGGCTGAAACGAGGCGTTACTCTGCGAAGTGACAGGCAACGCGGGTGCCGCCGATCCGCCGCAGCTCGGGCCGGTCGCGTTTGCAGATGTCCTGCGCAATCGGGCAGCGGGGGTGAAAGGCACAGCCGGTCGGCGGGTTGATCGGATCGGGGATCTCACCCTCGGGCGGCACAATCTCGCGGCCAAAGCCGTCCATCTTGGGCGCGGCCTCAAGCAGCATCTGGGTGTAGGGGTGCTTAGGGCTGTCAAACAGCTGGTCGGGCGCGGCCTCTTCCACCAGACGGCCCAGATACAGCACGCCGATCACGTCGGCCATGTGCCGCACCACGGTCAGATCGTGGCTGATGAAGACATAGGTGAGGCCGAAATCGTCCTTCAAGTCGCTCATCAGGTTGAGCACCTGCGCCTGCACCGAGACGTCCAAAGCCGAGGTCGGCTCATCACAGACAATCAACCGTGGCTCACTGGCCAAGGCGCGCGCGATACAGATCCGCTGGCGCTGACCGCCCGAGAATTCATGCGGAAACTTACCCGCGTCCTTGACCGACAGCCCGACCTGTTCCAGCAGCTTCTCGGCCATTCCGTCGGTTTTGCCACCCCGCGCTGCCACCGGTTCGACGATGATGTCACGCACGCGCCAACGCGGGTTAAGCGAGGCGAAGGGGTCTTGGAAAATCATCTGAATATCGGCGCGCACCGCGTCGACCTTGGCCGCATCGGTTTCGTTGGCGAGGTCTACGCCTTCGATCTCGACCTTGCCCTCGGATGGGCGCAGCAGCCCCACCAGCATTTTGCCGATGGTGGATTTGCCCGAGCCGCTTTCGCCGACCAACGCATAGGTCGAGCGTTCTGGAACTTCGAAATCTACCTCGGACACAGCGGTCAGCAACGCTTTGCCGCGCCGTTCAATCACCCGGTTCAGCCAGGGTTTCGACACATCGAACACACGGCTGAGTTTCTCGACTTTGACCAGCGCCATCAGGACACCTTTTCTTTCTCGATGCCGTCCCCGACCAGCGGATGCCAGCAGGCGGCCATGCCGTCCTGCACCTTTGGCGGCGGCGGTTGGCGGCATATATCAGTGGCCCGCGGGCAGCGCGGATTGAAGGCACAGCCATCGGGCACCGCATCCAGTCGCGGCATCGCGCCGGGGATCTGGTGCAGCCGCGATTTGCCGGCCGAGGCCAGCGGCGTCGAGGCCATCAGCCCATCGGTATAAGGATGCCGCGGCTGGGTCAGCACATCGCGCACCGGCCCCAGTTCGGCCAGACGGCCCGCGTACATCACCGCGACACGGTCGGTCGCCTCGGCAATCACGCCCATGTCGTGAGTGATCAGCATAACCGCCGTGCCGCGATCGCGACACAGCCGTTTCAGAAGCGCAATGATCTGCGCCTGTACCGAGACATCCAGCGCTGTTGTCGGCTCATCCGCGATGATCAGCGAGGGTTCAGCACAAAGCGCCAAGGCGATCACCACCCGTTGCCGCATCCCGCCGGAAAATTCATGCGGATAGGAATTCACCCGCTGCGATGCGCCAGGAATGCCGACTTCTTCAAGCGCCGCAACCGCACGCTTTTCAGCTTGGGATTGCGAGAGGTCGAGGTGGGTGCGCATGGTTTCGACCAGCTGATCGCCGATCTGCAACAGCGGGTTAAGCGAGGTCAGCGGATCCTGAAAGACCATGCCAATTTCCTTGCCGCGCAGCCGCCGCATTGCGTCGCCCTTCAGCCCGTCAATCCGCGTACCGTTGAGCCAGATTTCGCCCGAGGCAATATGCGCCGGCGGGTTGAGCAGGCCGATCACCGCGTTGCCCGCCATTGATTTGCCCGCGCCACTTTCGCCAACAACGCCAAGGATTTCGCCCTTGCGGATGTCATAGCTCACGCCATCGACGGGTTTGACAATGCCGTGGCGGGTGGGGATTTCGACCGACAGATTGCGGATCGACAGAACAGTTTGGGTCACCGGTTTGCCTCCGCCAATTTCTCTTCAGCTAACTCAATAGCCTCGTTGAGTAATTCTATCTCGTGAATAAGCTTCTTTGCGTGATCTGCCGCAATTGGTTCGCCATAGGTCAGTGAGTAGTTCAATAAGTGCTGAATTCTCTTCCGCAAGCCTCCCTTTCCACTTTCGATTTCCCGCAAGACTCGAGTTGCGCGCAAGGTCAAATTAGCGCGTTCAGCCGACCTATCATCTCCGAGCATATCTCGTGCGCGCCAAACAATGTGTTCGCCGTCATTGAAATTCGGAAGTATTGCGGCAACTTGATCTACAGAAGGATAGCCTCCGTTAGCTATTTCCTCGAGAAGCACTATTACACCTCTTGGAGCAAAATATATGCTTCTCAAGGAGTCTATCATGAGCTGCCTTGATCGAGATTCCCTAACGATATTGCGTGAGCCGCTTCGAGTAGAAACAGCACTAGCCAATTCCGCGACACCTTTGACGAGATCAATTGTACTCAGTACATCTACCATGGTATTAACGGAGCCTCGGGTTCAATGCGTCACGCAGCCAGTCGCCCAGCAGGTTGACGGAGAGGGCCAAAGCCAGAAGCGTGCAGGCCGGGAAGAACAGGATCCACCACTCGCCAGAGAACAAAAAGCCCTGACCGATGCGGATCAACGTGCCCAGAGACGGCTGGGTTGGCGGCGCGCCGACACCTAGGAACGACAGGGTCGCCTCGGCAATGATCGCCAGCGCCAGCGAAATGGTGGCAATCACCAGGACCGGTGAGAGCACATTGGGCAAGATATGGCGCAGCATGATCGCGCCGGGTTTGCGCCCGATCAGGCGCGCGGCCTGCACATATTCCTTGTTCTTTTCCACCAGCGTCGCGCCACGCACAACACGGGCAAACTGCACCCAATCCGACAGGCCAATCGCAAGGATCAGCACCCAGATCGCCATCTGATCGCGGTATTCCACTGGGGTGATGCCCTTGGCGATGCCAAAGATCAGCATGGCGACAAGGATCGAGGGAAAGGTCAGCTGCACGTCAGCGGTGCGCATGATGATGGTCTCGGTCCAGCCGCCAACATAGCCCGAAATCAGCCCCAGCGTGATGCCAAGGATCATCGCAAACGTCACCGCCGCCACGCCGACAAACAGCGAGACCCGCATGCCATACAGGATGGTGGAAAACACATCGCGGCCCTGATCATCGGTGCCGAGCAGGAATTCATCGCCGGTAAAGGCGTTGGGCTCCAACGGCGGCGTGAAGCCGTTCATCAGGTTGAGAGAGGACGGATCAAACGGGTTTGTCGGCGCAATCAGCGGCGCGAGCAACGACGACAGCACAAGAAAGGCCACCACGAAAGCCGAGATCATCGCGACGGGCGAGCGGCGGAATGTGTAGAACACATCGCTTTCAAACGCGAGGCGCAGGCGCGATTTTACTGGCGGGGCGACAGGAGGCGTGACTTGGGTCTCGGTCATCTCAGTGCCCTCCCGAGCGGTCGGCGCGCAGGCGCGGATCAATGAAGAAATACAGGATATCCACCAGCAGGTTGATCCCGACGAACATCACCGAAATCAGCATCAGATAGGCGGCCATGACGGGAATATCGACGAATTGCACCGCGTTGATGAACAGCAGCCCGACACCGGGCCATTGAAAGACGGTTTCGGTGATGATGGCGAAAGCGATGATCGCGCCCAATTGCAGGCCGATCACCGTGATCACCGGCACCATCGTGTTTTTCAGGGCATGGTGAAAGTTCACCGCGCGGTCTTTCAGGCCACGGGCCCGGGCAAAGCGAATGTAATCCTGCCGCAGCACCTCGAGCATCTCGGAGCGCACCAGCCGCATGATCAGCGTCATCTGATAGAGCCCCAGCGTGATCGACGGCAGGATCAGCGCCTTGAGGCCGCTTGCCGTGAGGAACCCGGTCTTCCAGCCGCCCACCGTGACCACTTCGCCGCGCCCGAAACTGGGCAGCCAGCCAAGCTCGACCGAGAAGACATAGATCAGCAGGATACCGATCAGGAAGGTCGGCAGCGACACCCCGATCAGTGACCCGGACATGATGATATTGGCCAGGAACCCATCGCGCCGAATTGCGGTGAACACGCCCAAGGCGATGCCAAAAGCGATGGCAAGGATGCCAGACACAGCGGCCAGTTCCAGCGTCGCGGGCGCACGTTCCAGCAGGATGGCGGTGACCGGGCGGCCTTGGCGATAACTGACGCCAAAGTTGCCTTGCACGGCCTCCGACAGGAATTTGAAATATTGCACGAAGAAGTTCTGATCGAGCCCAAGCTGTTTTCGCAGGCGGGCGATGTCTTCTGCGGTGCGTTCTTGTCCAAGCATGTTGTCGATGGGATCGCCCACGAAATTGAACATCGAGAAGGCGACGAGGCCGACGATCAACAGGACAAGGATGGATTGGCCGACACGGCGGATGATAAATGCGAGCATGGGAGGAAAAGATATGCGGGGGCGTGACGCGTCAAGTGCAAAAGCGGCGAAGTTATCGCTGACATCGGCGGGTGACGCGACGGCGAGGGGCATTCTCGCGCCAAGGTAACAAACCTGTCTGCCCACAACCGGATACCGCGTGGCCCGCCAGATTAGGCGGTGACGGGTCGCAGACAAAGATTGTAATGATTGCGGCTGTGAGGGGGTGATCCGGCGGGGAGGTCACCGACACATTCCAGCGCCGTGACAGAGGCCCAGCCGGGTTGGCCAGGCCTTTGTCGTTTCCAATCTGACCAAAGGTCAGGCGATCAGTTCACCGTGACCCAGCGCAGGATAAAGAAGTCGTCGGGGCGTTGAGTCAGCTCGATATTCGACCGTGTGCCCCAGACCAGCGGTTGCACGTACAGCGGCACATAAGCCTGCTCATCCGCCATGATCTGTGTCACCTCATCGACCATCTCCTGGCGTTTGGCTTCGTCGATTTCCGACTGGATCATCGGCAGAAGTTCGTCGATGCGCGCGTTGGAATAGCCGCCGAAGTTCCAGCTGCCGAGCTTCTTTTCGTCATTCGGTGTGGCGACAAGAAAGCGGATCGGGTGTTCCGCGTCCAGAGTGCCCGGCGACCAGCCCAGCAGGTACATATCGTAGTTGTCGGCGCGCAATTCCGGCCAGTAATTGTTGACTGGCATCGCATCCAGAGTTGCCGTCATGCCAACCTGTGCGAGCATGCCTGTGATCGCCTGACAGACGGATTCGTCGTTGAGATATCGGTCGTTCGGGCACTTCAGACCAAAGGAAAAGCCGTCGGGATAGCCAGCCTCGGCCAAAAGGGCGCGCGCCTTGTCTTGATCAAACGCGGGGGCGTCGGGGAGCGCCTCGGAATAGCCGTTCATCGCCGAGCTGACCAATTGGTTCACCGGCTCGGCATTGCCGCGCATGATGGTTTGCAAGATGGCAGGCACGTTGACCGCATGGGCCACCGCGCGGCGCACGCGGGCATCGGCGAAGGGGTTGGCATCCTTGGTCTCGGAGGAGAATTTCAGCGTTTCGGCCTCATGCGGGAAACCGAGCATGATCACCCGCGCTTCGATGCCTTGCACCACACGCACATCCGGAGATGAGGCCAGGCGCGCCACATCCTGGATCGGCACCGGGTTGATGAAATCCACATCGCCCGACAGCAGGGCCGCCAGAGCGGTGGCGGGGTTCTGGATCGGGGTCAGCTCGGCCTTGGTGATGTTGTGTTCGGCAGTGTCCCACCAGCTTTCGAACGGTTCGAGCACGGTGCGCAAACCCGGCTCGCGGGCGGTCACTTTGAACGCGCCGGTGCCGTTGGCATTTATGGTGGCAAAATTGCCGTTTTCCTTGTCGGGCAGGGCGGTGGCGTTGGCCTCGGCCCAGCCGGAGTCCATCATCATCCAGTTGGCGATGGAGGAGGGGAACAGCGGGTTGGGCGCAGAGGTCATGAAATCGACGGTATAGTCGTCGACCACCTTGACCTCGGAAATCGGCGCAAACCAGCTGCGGGTGTCGGCGGCCTCGTCGGAGGCGCGCTGATAAGAAAACAGCACATCGGCGGCGTCAAACGTAGCGCCATCATGGAAGGTCACGCCTTCGCGCAGGGTAAAGCGCCAGCCTTGGCCGTCGCCGATCGGCTCCCATCCGGTGGCCAGTGCGGGTTCGATCGACATGTCCTTGCCGCGCCGCACGAGGCCTTCGTAGACGTTGTTGAGAAAGCCCAGAACCGGCGTGGAGTTGACGGCATGCGGGTCCATGGTTTGCGGGTCAGTGGTGACGGCCCATTTGAACTCTTCGGCGCTTGCCGGAACCGCAAGAACGGCCCCGAGCGCCAGCGCGCATATGTGTCGTGACATGGCAAAGTCTCCTTGGTGGCTTTGCCATGAGCCTAGCACAGACGGCGACGGCATCCATAGGTAAGCGTCGGTCGGTTGGATTGGTGCGCGTTGGCGGGCGGCGGAGCAGCCGATTTCTTTTGAAGAAATCGGGCCGGAACCTTTGAAAGGTTCCGGGTTGCCGAATGGTGAGGGCGGGCGGAATGAAGAGAGGGCGGCCCCTTGCGGAACCGCCCCCTTTTGCACCGTGTCACACCGTTTTGAACGGTCTCAGTTCATGGTGATGTATTTCACCTTCGGCTGATCTTCGGGGTCGACCTCGATGCCGACGCCGTCAGCCATGCCCCAGTTCAGCACCTGGTGGTGGATCGGGATATACAGCGCTTCATCCTGCACCACCCGCCAGATCGCAGCGATATCGGCGTTGCGGGCATCCAGATCGGTGTTGGAGGCCAGCGTTTTGATCTTGGCGTCGATCTCGTCGTTGTCGAAACCAGTGCCATTCCATGTGCCGATGTCAGACTCGCGGCCATGCACGAGGAAGTTGAAGATGTATTCCGAGTCATACGTCGGAACACCCCAACCCAGCATGTAGAAATCGGTCTGGCTGTCGGTGATCAGCGGGAAGTGCTGCGCCTTGGGCTTGGCATCCAGGTTCACGGTCACGCCAATCTGGCCCAGCATGCCGACAGCCGCCTGACAAATCGCCTCATCGTTGATGTAGCGGTCGTTCGGGCAATCGAGCCGCAGAGAGAAGCCATCGCCGTAGCCAGCCTCTTCCATCAGCGCCTTGGCACCTTCGATATCGGTCGACGACTCAGCGTCCATCGCCTCGGTCCAGCCGTTGACGAAAGGCGGCGCGATCATGCCCGCCGGGATCGACTGGCCGCGCATCACCACCTGTTGGATCGCATCGCGGTTAATCGCCATCGACATCGCCTTGCGCACACGCACATCCGCGAGCGGGTTTTTGCCCTCGATATTGTCAGCCTCGATGTCATCCGCGCCTTGGTTCATCCCGAAGAAAATCACCCGGTTTTGCGGTGCCTTCTTGACGGTCAGACCATCCGAGTTGCCGACGCGCTCAAGATCCTGCACCGGCATGTCCTGCAGAAAATCGATCTCGCCCGACAGTATCGCAGCAACCCGCGTGGCGGCGTTCTGGATCGGGGTATAGACGATCTCGGACACCTCCATCGGGAACTGATCAATGCCCCAATAGTCTTCGTTGCGGGTCATCACGGTTTTCACGTCAGGCTCGCGGCTTGTCAGCGTGTACGGGCCGGTGCCGTTGGCATTTGTGGTGGCAAAGGTGATCTCGCCGCCCTCGAAATCCTGCACCTTTACGGTGTTGTTGGACTCGGTCCAGCCCTTGTCCATCATGAACAGGTTGGTGAGGTTGGACGGCAGGATCGGGTTGGGCCCGTCTGTCACGATTTCGACGGTGTGGTCATCGACGGCGCGCACTTCGGTGATCGAGCCGATCAGCTCTTTCATATCCGAGTTTTCCTGTTGCGCACGTTCGAACGAAAACACCACATCCTCGGCGGTGAAATCGGCACCATCGTGGAATTTCACACCTTGGCGCAGGTTAAAGACCCAGACGTTGGGATCATCGGCCTTGGGGGCCCAATCGGTGGCCAAGGCGGCCTCGAATGCACCGGTGGTGTCGCGGATGATCAGCGGCTCATACATCTGGTGACGGATGGTGTGGGTCGGGCCTTCGTTTTGCGAATGCGGGTCAAGCGTCAGCGCGTCGCCCGAGCGGGCCCAACGCAGCGTTTCGGCCGCGAGCGGCGCAGAGGTCGCCAGCAGCGCACCGATCATCGAAAGAGCAAGTGTCGTTTTCATTGGAGTTCCCTGTTGTTGTTGTGCAGCGTTTTTATGGTTCGCCATATCCGCAGTCTTTGACAGAGCGTTGCGAATGGCAAGTGCCGACTTCACGTCAGGCCTGTGCAGCCCGGCGCGATCCTCGGCACAAGGTCGGCGGCCCCCACAGTACGGGGGGCCGAGACGATGGCGATAGGGCCAGTCTGGCACAAACCGCAGCGCATTTCGAGAGCGGGAACTCCGCGCGTCAGCCCACCGTCATAAGACCGCTTTCGCGCAGCCATTTATGAACGAATTCAAGCTTTTGCCGGGTGGTTTGCGACAGGACAAACGGATAAACATCCTGCAACCCCATCGACCGGTTGACGTGGTTTGCGCCCACGGCAACCGTTGACGCGATGCGCACCAACACTGCGAAATCGCTTTCGGCGTAGGGGTCCCAGCTTGGCCCCGGCAGGTTGGGCAGGGTAAAGCCGGTGGCCAGAAAACTGTCGGTGATGTCGACCAGATGCAGCAGGTGGGCCGAGGTTTCCGCCCAGTCCTCATGCGGGTGGGCCGAAGCATACGCGGTCAGAAAACGCCCCTGCCAATCCGACGGCGGGCCATTCTTGTAATGCTTTTCCAGCGCCTCGCCGTAATCCGCCCGTTCGTCGCCAAACAGGTCGCGGAAGGCATCAAGGAAGCCCGGCACAATGCTGAGGCGCCACCACAGATAATGCGCGATCTCGTGGCGCATGTGGCCGATCATCGTGCGATACCGCTCATCAAGCCGCTCGCGCCGTTCGATCTCGACCACGGGATCGGATTCTTCGATGCTGATGGTCACAACGCCGTCGCCATGCCCCATGACGACCGGTTGCACGCCTTCGGCCAGCATATTGAAGATCGGGGCAGGGCCGGGGTCGCGCGGCACAAACCACTGCCAGCGCCGCAGGTTGTCGATCACCCAGCGTTTGGCGGCCTCGGTCCGTGACCAATTGGTGATGGCGTCGGGCATCGACGGATCAGGGGCCATCGCCGTCATCGCGCAGGACAGGCACAGCGCACCGGGTGCGGGCGCAACCCAGTTGCAGCCGATCACATCGCGGTTGGCACAGAAATCGCCATCGGTGCGAAACGCCCGCGTGGCGGGATCATAGGCGACAGCAACGCCGCCGGTGGTGGTGAGATTGTCGAAAAACAGCACGCCAGAGGCGGCGGGATTGGCGAACAGATGCATAACGAGCAGACCTTTTGAAACCATCAGGCGCGACATGTGTCGCCCCAGCAAGCGGCACATAGCGGGCCGGGGCGCATTGTCGATACATCTGCTGCGAATTTCCGCGCCGGGGGCTAGGCCTTGAGCTTCAGCAGCCCCTCAATGGCCTCTTGCCGCCCCTCGCCGATGTAGGTGTTGTAATCGGGGTGGTCGAACAGATGGCCGTAATAGATCTGATGCCGGTAGGGCAGGTAATCCTGATGGATCAGGTTCTGATTGCGGTGAATGCCAATCGCCTCGGACTCGGCGTTCATCTCGGCAATCGCGCGCAACTGGCCATTGTGCGCGCCATACATCTCAAGCTCGGAGCCGAGCACATCGTCGAAATACATGAAAACCCGCGGCAGGAAATGGCCGGGCTTGGCCGCGACCTCCTCAAAGATGCGAAAGCTTTCGCGGGTCGAGGAATGGTAATCGGTGTCGTTGAACATCACCCCAATCGGCGCGGGATTGTGGGTGTCAAGGAAGCCTGCGATGGTTTCGCGGATGTCTCCGATCACCAGCTTGGCCTGCGGCACCCGCGCCTGTAGCGCCGGTTTGTCCATGATGTATTGCTTGGCGGCAAACCAATAGGGCAGGTCATAGGCCCCTTCGGGTTCCGGCATGCCCGCGCCAGTGTCAAAGCCATAACACTCGACCGTCACGCCCGTCACCTTGCGCACCTCTTCGGCGAAGTCGCACATATAGGCCAGCCCGTTGCCGCCCGCGACGCCGAACTCGATCGCGGAAATCGAGGTATGGCCCAGTGCGCGGCCCAAACGGGCGGCATTGAGCATGCACCAGGCATAGTGCGGCCGCTCGACCGCCAGCATGTCGACCTGAAAATCGACCGAATATTTCATCCGGGGGGCGGTGGCGCGGATCAGCTTGCGGGTCAATGCACCCGCCATCGAATTGCGAAATTCCCGCGAATACAGCAGGTCCGAGATCAAAGCCTTCATAGGTCCACCCTTTAATACTACGTCATAAATACCCACGGAAATACCCACGGACGGGCCTTGGCCTCTGGCGATAAGATGTGACTGTCCAGACACTTGGCCCATCGATCCGGCGGTTTATCGGTGAAAAATGGCAATTTTGCGTTCAATTTGACCGTTTGGCCGGGTGTTTAATCTCTTGTTAACCCCAGATACCTGCTTGCCGCCGTGGCGCGCTGCGGGCATTCTGGTTTCAACAAGAACAATTTGTCCCAACCTTGAATGGGACCGGGCCGAGCCCTACCTAAAACGCCTGACAGGAGCTGGTGAGCGCTGCCGCAAAGCGGGGCCGTGCCAGTTTGCCAAGAATAAGGAAAGAGCATGCAAGACCCCCTCAACTCAAGCTATCCGGTGCTGCCGCTGCGCGATATCGTGGTCTTCCCGCATATGATCGTGCCGCTGTTTGTGGGCCGCGAGAAGTCTGTGAAAGCGCTAGAAGAGGTGATGGCTGACGACAAGCAAATCCTGCTGTCGAGCCAGATCGATCCCGCCGTCGATGACCCCGAGGCTGGCGGCATCTATAAGGCTGGCGTGCTGGCCAACGTCCTGCAATTGCTCAAGCTGCCCGATGGCACCGTTAAGGTGCTTGTTGAAGGCGTGGCACGGGTGCGGATCGTTGAATACCTTGAAAACGCCGACTTCTTTGAAGCGCGTTGCGAATATCTGACCGAAATGCCGGGCGATCAAACCTCGATCGAGGCGCTGTTGCGCACCGTGGCGGGCGAGTTTGAACGCTATGCCAAGGTCAAGAAAAACATCCCCGAAGAGGCGCTTGTCGCCGTGTCCGAGACCGAAGAGCCGGCCAAGCTGGCCGATCTGGTGGCCGGGCATCTGGGCATCGAAGTTGACCAGAAACAGGACCTTCTGGAAACCCTCTCCGTGTCGGAGCGGCTCGAGAAGGTCTACGGCCTGATGCAGGGCGAAATGTCGGTCCTGCAGGTCGAGAAAAAGATCAAGACCCGCGTCAAATCCCAAATGGAGCGCACCCAGCGCGAATATTACCTGAATGAGCAGATGAAGGCCATTCAGAAGGAATTGGGCGATGGCGAGGACGGCGCAAACGAGATTGCCGAACTTGAGGGCAAAATCAACGCCACCAAGCTTTCGAAAGAGGCCAAGGAAAAGGCCGATGCGGAACTGAAAAAGCTCAAGAACATGAGCCCGATGTCCGCCGAAGCCACCGTTGTGCGCAACTATCTCGATTGGATGCTGTCGATCCCGTGGGGCGTGAAATCGCGCGTCAAAAAGGACCTGACCAAGGCTGAAACCATCCTGGATGACGATCATTACGGGCTGGAAAAGGTCAAGGAACGCATTGTTGAATACCTTGCCGTGCAGCAGCGCTCGAAAAAGCTGAAAGGCCCGATCATGTGCCTTGTTGGCCCTCCGGGTGTCGGCAAAACCTCGCTGGGCAAATCGGTCGCCAAGGCCACGGGGCGCGAGTTTATCCGCATCTCGCTGGGCGGCGTGCGCGACGAGTCTGAGATCCGCGGCCACCGTCGGACCTATATCGGTTCGATGCCCGGCAAGATCATTCAGGCGCTGAAAAAGGCCAAGACCACCAACCCGCTCATCCTGCTCGACGAGATCGACAAGATGGGGCAGGACTTCCGGGGCGATCCGGCGTCGGCTATGCTCGAAGTGCTTGATCCGGAACAGAACTCGACATTTGTCGATCACTACCTTGAGGTCGAATATGACCTCAGCAACGTGATGTTCCTGACCACCTCGAACAGCTATAACATGCCCGGCCCGCTGCTTGACCGTATGGAGATCATCCCGCTCGCTGGCTATACCGAAGACGAAAAAACCGAGATCGCCAAGCGCCACCTCGTCCAGAAACAGATCAAGAACCACGGTCTGAAAAAGGGCGAATTCGAGCTGGCCGACGAGGCGCTTTCCGACATGGTGCGGTATTACACCCGCGAGGCCGGCGTTCGGAACCTTGAGCGCGAGATCGCCAAGACGGCGCGTAAAGCCGTGACCCAGATCGTCAAAGGCGAGACGGATAAGGTGGTTGTGTCGTCGGAAAACCTGTCGGATTTCCTTGGCGTGCGCAAACATCGCTATGGGCTGGCCGAAGACGAGCATCAGGTCGGTGTTGTGACCGGCCTGGCCTATACCTCTGTCGGCGGCGACCTGTTGCAGATCGAGGCGCTGCGCCTGCCGGGCAAGGGCCGGATGAAGACCACCGGGAAACTGGGCGATGTGATGAAGGAATCCATCGATGCGGCGTCGAGCTATGTCCGCTCGATCTCGCCGCAGATCGGGGTCAAGCCGCCGAAGTTTGAAAAGTGGGATATCCACGTGCACGTGCCCGACGGTGCCACGCCCAAAGACGGCCCCTCGGCCGGTCTTGCGATGGTGACGTCGATCGTCTCGGTGCTCACGGGCATCCCGGTGCGCAAGGACATCGCCATGACTGGCGAGGTGTCTCTGCGCGGCAATGCGATGCCCATCGGCGGGCTGAAGGAAAAGCTGCTGGCGGCGTTGCGTGGCGGGATCAAGACGGTGTTCATTCCGGAAGAGAATGAGAAAGACCTCGCCGAGATTCCGGACAACGTGAAGGCTGGGCTAAAGCTGATCCCGGTGAAGCACGTCTCCGAAGTTCTGGAGGCCGCGCTGATCCGCAAGCCGGAGCCGATTGAATGGGACGAGGCCGCAGAAGAAGCGGCGGCAGCTCGGGCCATCTCAAAGGGTGACGACAGCGCCAGCGCCGTGGCGCACTAAGCTCTCAGGCCCCCCTATATCGACAGCAAGAGGCCGCCCAATCGGGCGGCCTCTTTCGCATTTGCAGGGGGACAGCGGGCCGCAAGCACCCACTGGGCGCGATGGGAATACCCTCCCGTCTTCCTCTGTGCGGTCTGGAATTGGGTGGAAGAACAGGGGGCGTGGCCACCGGGCCAACAGGTCAGATCTGCCTGCTTGGCAGTCCTGAAATCCCCCTACGTTTCGGGAGGATGTCCCTTGACTTCAGGTCACCCCGATTGAGTGTCCATCTGGCTCGAAATCTGAGGTATGGTGGGTGATGAGAGGCTCGAACTCCCGACATCTTCGGTGTAAACGAAGCGCTCTACCAACTGAGCTAATCACCCTTGCGAGCAGCTTCTAATCGCCTCTGCCCGGAGCTTCAAGACATAATCGTAACAAAGTTAAATTGACTGTTCAGCGGGATTTAAGCGCGCAGATTTGTCCGGCAATCTTGGTTGCAACCGGGCGGCTGGATAGGAGGGAAAATGGTGGGTGATAAGAGATTTGAACTCCTGACATCTTCGATGTGAACGAAGCGCTCTACCACTGAGCTAATCACCCGGTAGCGCGTCTCTTAGCGGCACTTTTCCGACCATGCAAGGGGGGGAGGTTGAGAAAATCGACCTCTATCGCTCGGAAGTTCAAATGTAGGGCCGCAGCAAGATTTGCTGAGAAAGCAGGATAAATTGGGCTGAGCTTTTGCTGTTCCTGTCTGCGCGATCCTTTTACCGACCTTGGTCGCGGCGGTCGATTTCGACGCAGGAAGGGGGCGCAGTGGTCCGGCTTAGCCTATAGGCGTTCCGGGCGGGATTTCGCGCCTTGCGGCGGAGGCGGTCGACTGCGTGGAAATGCGCTTTGAGAAGGCCGGCCGGGGCTCGCGGACAAAGGGCGGCCTCGCCAAGGGCGCAAGGCAAACTGCATCGCGTGGTACGGGCGTACCGGTCCATCGCGCGTACAGGGTGGCGCGCAAATGCGAGGGGGAGATTGGTCAAATTCTACTGAATTTGACCGGGGGGTAAGTGGCGCGGTTGACGGGGCTCGAACCCGCGACCTCCGGCGTGACAGGCCGGCACTCTAACCAGCTGAGCTACAACCGCGCGTTTGGGCTGATTAGGATATGGGGCGGACGGCGTCAAGCAGGTTAGGGCAGTTTTTTCAGCTTTTCTGCACATGCGCGCAAATTGGTTTGGAAAAGCGCAATGAGCCAGCGTCATCCAGTCGAAAAGGCCAGGTAAGCTGGGAAATTTTAACGATATTTTAATCTGTTGCAGGCAGGTTTTAGCTTTCAGAAGCGACGCTGCGTCATTGCCCATAGGCCGGGGCGGTGACTGCTGTGCGATAATGGATAGGCAAGGTGCGGTTGGTCGCGCCAGAGGTGCGCCGTGACAGGCCTGTTAGGGTCGTGCGAGGCCGATATGGAGCTCAGCGGTGCGTTGGCGTTGCAGGGCTATCATGGGAATAGTGCGGTGCGGTTTTGTGACGCCGTAACAGAGGGAAGGGAGACTTGAGGGACTAAGCAGCACGGTTGCTGCGGTCTCGACGGCTTTACGCGTGTCGTACTTGGCGGGGCCATACCGGACAGGGCGAAAGCAGACAGCGAGATCAGACAGGGAAGGCCAGACAAAATAAAAGGCGCCGCTGGCAGGTGCGACGCCTTCACGTTGGTCAAATGCTACGTGGCCAAGCCTTCAGCGGTTGCCGAACCCGGTGAACCGTCCAGCTTCTTCTGCGGCTTTCTGCATGGCTTTGGATTTGTTCACGGTTTCCATGAACTCAGCCTCGGGGTCGCTGTCATAGACAACGCCGCCGCCCGCCTGAGTATACAGCTTTTCGTCCTTCACCACTGCGGTGCGCAGAGCGATGCACATGTCCATATCGCCGCCCGCGCTGAAATAGCCGACGCCACCGGCGTAAACGCCGCGCTTTTCTGGCTCGAGCTCGTCGATGATCTCCATCGCGCGGACCTTGGGCGCGCCAGAGACGGTGCCAGCGGGCATACCGGCAAGCAGAGCCGAGAGCGCGTCGTGGTCTTCGCTGAGTTCGCCCACCACGTTCGACACGATGTGCATGACGTGGGAATAGCGTTCAACATTGAACTCTTCGGTCGGGCGCACGGTGCCAATTTTCGACACGCGGCCAGTGTCATTGCGGCCGAGATCGAGCAGCATGAGGTGTTCGGCCAGCTCTTTTTTGTCGGCCAAGAGATCGGCTTCGAGCGCGTTGTCTTCCTCGGGGGTGGCACCACGCGGGCGGGTGCCAGCGATCGGTCGAATGGTGACCTCGCGGCCAAACACCCGGACGAGGATTTCGGGCGATGCGCCGATCACCTGAAAGCCGCCGAAGTTGAAATAGAACATGAACGGCGAGGGGTTGGTGCGGCGCAGCGAACGATAAAGCGCAAACGGCGGCAGCGGGAAATCCTGGGTCCAGCGCTGCGAGGGCACCACCTGAAAGATGTCACCGGCGCGGATGTAATCCTTGGCCTTTTCGACCGCGGCAAGATAGTCGGCTTTGGCGAAATTGGACTGCGGCGCGCCGATTTCGGCGGCATCGCCAAGGTCGCGGCTTTCCGAGGGCAGGGCGCGTTCAAGATCGCGCACCGCGTCCATCACCCGTTCTGCCGCCTGCGCATAGGCCGCCTTGGCCGATTGCCCTTCGTTGACCCACGCGGGCGACACCACCGTCACCTCGCCTTTGACGCCATCCAAAACGGCCACAACCGAGGGCCGCATCATCACCGCGTCGGGCAGGCCGAGCGGATCGGGATTGATGTTGGGCAGATGCTCGACCAGCCGGATCATATCGTAGCCGAGATAGCCAAACAGCCCCGCCGCCGATTGTGGCAGTTCGGTGGGCAGGTCTATGTGGCTTTCCTCGATCAGGGCGCGCAGCGAGGCCAAGGCATCGACGGGCTCATCTGTAAAGGCATCGCCATCGAACCGCGCCTGACGGTTCAGCCGCGCCTTGCCGTCATGACATTGCCAGATCAGATCGGGCTTCATGCCGATGATCGAATAGCGCCCGCGCACTTCGCCGCCCGTCACCGACTCGAGCATAAACGCGTCACGCGCCGCGCCGGTGAGTTTGAGCATAAGCGACACGGGCGTGTCGAGATCGGCGGCAAGCCGGGTGTAGACCACCTGATGTTTGCCCGCGGCATAGCCTTGGGCGAAATCATCGAAACCGGGCGTCAGGGCCATGGGACGTCCTTACTGGAAATTCACGTGCACGGCGTCAAGCGCGCGCTGATCGATTGAGATGCCGACGCGACCTTGAATATCGTTGGCCAGCGCCTGAAACAGATCGGTCGACAGGCCGCCGCTGACCTGCTGTTGCAGGTTGGTCAGGATCAGCTTGTTTTCCTCGGTATCAAGGTCAGGCGCGTTGATCGCGTCAAGCCGCAGGATCACCGCGCGGCCATCGTGGGGCAGGGTGATCGTTTCGGGGCCGTCAAGCGCAAAGATCTGCGACAGGATATTGCTCGGCAGGCCGGGCAGGAAACCGTTGCGGGTTTGGCCAGTCTGAATCTGCGGCGTGAGGCCGAGGCCCTCAAAGGTCTTGCCTTCGCCAAGTTCTGCGGCCAGCGCATCGGCTTGTTCCAGCAGGCGAATTTCGGTCTGTTCGGTTTGCCAGTCGGCAACAACAACATCGCGCACCTCGTCAAGCTCTTGCGGGCGGGGCGGGTTGATGTCGTTGAGGCGGATCGCAAAGATGCCACCATCGCCGAGTTGCGCGACTTCGGGGAAATCTTCGGTGGTCACGTCGCTGGCGACGGCGCGAAAGGCGTCGTACCCAGCGATGTCGGTGCTGTTGGACGTGCTCCAGTCGATCTGGCCCAGCTCCATTTCGGTCTCGGCGGACAGCTCTTCGAGCGTCGCGCCCCCGGCGAGAAGATCGTCAACATCGGTGATCAGCGCGTCGATCACCCGGCGCGCCCGGTCTTGGGCCAGCTCTTCGCGCAGGATCGGCTGGGCGTCTTCAAACGAGGTTGCCTGCTCGGTCAGGATGGCGTTGACGCGGAACAGCGCAGGCCCGAAGTCAGACTTCAGCGGGCCAACCACGGCATTGACCTCGGCGGCAAAGATATCGTCGGCCGCATCGCCAAGATCGCCCCGCGTGACATCGCCAAGGTCGATATCGGCCAGCTCAAGGCCGCGCGCGGTGACTTCGTCTTCAAAGCTGGTCTCGCCCGCGTCGATCCGGGCTTTCGCGGCGTCAGCGGCCTCTTGGTTCGACATCACCAGACGCTCGACAAGGCGGCGCTCGGGCTGGTTGAAACGGTCGTTTTGGTCGTCATACGAGGCGCGCAGGCTGTCTTCGTCAACCTCAACAGTGTCGAGCAGCATGTCAGGCGTGAGCCACGCGTAGGTGATATTGCGGCTCTCGGGCAGGGTGTAGCGGGCGATATTATCGGCGTGAAAAGCAACAAGCTCTTCTTCTGTCGGCTCGGCCACAGGCGCGTCGAGGGTGGCGGCGTCAACCGCGGCCCAAGTGAAATCGCGGGTTTCGCCGACGAATCCCAGCAGGGTTTCGGCATATGTATCGGGCATCGGATTGCCCGAGATGATCGCCGCTTGCAGCAAGGTACGCGCGGTTTCGCGGCGCAGGTTTTGCTCAAACGCACCTTCGTCGAGCCCGGCGTTCTCCAGAGCAAAGCGATAGGTTTCGCGGTCAAAGGCGCCGCCCGGTCCCTGAAATGCCGAAATCGCCATCAGTTCCTGCGCGACAACCTCATCCCCGACCGAAATCCCAAGCCGTTTGGCCTCGGTGTCGAGGGCGTTGGACGAAATCAGCCGGCCCAGCACGCGCTGCGGCAGGCCAAGCGCTTGGGCCTGTTGGAAGGTCAGCGTTTGTCGGGTCGCGGCCTCCATGCTGCGCATTTCCTGTTGCAGCCCACGGGCATAGTCATCAACCGAGATCGTCTCATCTCCGACTGTGCCGACGGTGCGGATGGTGCCAGACAAGTTTGACGCGCCGAACCCCGCGAGGCCGACAAAGAGAAGCCCCATGAGGATCCAGACCAATGTCTTGGAAATGCTGTTGCCTTTGGCCATGACCGCTCCTGGGAAGTTTGTTCGTGTTGCGAGATGTGTCTACGCGCAGGGCAGGGCAGGAGCAAGAGCACTTGGGCACCGTCAGGCGGTGCGTTTCGGTGCGATTGACCTGCCCAAAAGAGGGGCGCGCTTAGTCCTTGCCGCGATAGGGCTCGACATATTGCAGCGCCATATCCCAAGGGAAGAAGATCCAGGTGTCCTGGCTGACCTCGGTGATAAAGCTTTGCACCTGCGGACGGCCCATCGGTTTGGCATAAACAGTCGCGATATGGGCATTCGGCATATGGGCGCGCACGGCTTCGATGGTTTTGCCGGTGTCGACCAGATCGTCAATCACCAGAACGCCGGTGCCGTCGCCAATCACCTCCATGTCAGGCGATTTAATCACCTGCGGTTCGGTCTGGTTCTGATGGTTGTAGCTTTTGACCGAAATCGTATCGACGATGCGAATATCAAGCTCGCGCGCGACGATCATCGCCGGGGCCATGCCGCCACGGGTGATCGCGACAACCGCGCGCCATGCGCCATTGTCTGGCCCGTGGCCATCGAGCCGCCACGCCAAAGCGCGCGCGTCGCGGTGCAGCTGATCCCAGCTGACGTGAAAGCCTTTTTCGTGTGGCAGACGATCGCTCATGTCCGGAACTCCGTTTTTTTTCGCGTCTAGCCCAAGTGCGGCACAAAAGAAAGTCTGTGTACGAATTTCCGGGGTTTGGGCTGTTTCGGTTTAGCGCCCAAAGATCAGTCGCAGTCCGAGCAGGCCCAAGACAACCGCCGCCACCCGGTCAAACACATGTTTAAGCCGTAGGTATCCGTCGCGCGCCGGGCGGGTCGACAGTGCCATCGCAAAGGCGGTGTAGGCGGCGAATTCCACCATCAGGTGGTTGGCAATGATAAGGGCGCGCTCAGCAAGGCTCAGATCGGGGGGGAAGATCACCAAAAGCACCGCCGAGGCGAAGAGCACCGACTTGGGATTGCTCATGTTGACCAGAAACCCGCTGCGAAACGCCTGTTTTCCGGGCTGTACGGTGCCGGGGGCCAGCGGTTTGCGCGCGTCGCGCCACATGCCCCAAGCAATATACATAAGGTAAAGCGCGCCGGTGATCTTGATCCCGAGATAGGCCCAAGGGACCAGCGCAAACACCGCATCCAGCCCGGCCAGCGCCAGCAAGGTCCAGAGCGCGGCCATCGTGCCAAGGCCCAGCCCGGTGGCAATCCCGGCGCGCGGACCAGAGACCAGCGAGGTGCGCAGAGCCAAAAGCAGCGCCGGACCCGGTGAGGCCAGCGCTGCGAGGAGCGTCAGGTTGAACGCAAGGATATGCTCCCAGCCCATCTTAGGTGTTGAACATGTTAGGTTTTAGACATGTCAGGCGCGTCGACCGCCTTCATGCCGACAACATGATAGCCCGCGTCCACATGCAGGTTCTCGCCGGTCACACCCGAGCCGAGATCAGACAGCAGATACAGCGCCGAGCCGCCGACATCGTCGATGGTCACATTGCGGCGCAGCGGCGAATTGTACTCGTTCCACTTCATGATGTAGCGGAAATCGCCAATACCGGAGGCCGCCAGCGTCTTGATCGGGCCGGCGGAGATGGAATTGACGCGGATGCCGTCCTTGCCAAGGTCTTCGGCCAGATAGCGCACCGAGGCTTCCAGCGCCGCTTTGGCCACGCCCATCACATTGTAATGCGGCATGACACGTTCGGCACCGTAATACGTCAGCGTCAAGGCCGAGGAGCCGGGGGCCATCATCTTTTCGGCGCGCTGCATCACCGAGGTGAAGCTGTAGACCGAGATATCCATCGACATGGTGAAATTGTTGCGGCTGGTATCAACGTACCGCCCGCGCAGTTCGTTCTTGTCGGAAAAGCCAATCGCATGCACGAGGAAGTCAAGCTTGCCCCACTTTTCTTGCAGCGCGGCGAACAGTTCATCCACCGAGGCCTCATCACCCACATCGCAGGGCAGAACAATGTCGCTGCCCAACTGTGCGGCCAGTGGGCCGACCCGCTTTTTCAGAGCTTCGCCCTGATAGGAAAACGCAAGCTCTGCGCCCGCGTCGGCCAATGCCTTTGCAATGCCCCAAGCAATTGACTTGTCGTTGGCAAGACCCATGATCAGGCCTCGCTTACCGGCCATTAATGAATTTGACATCCCGAAACCTCCACCAAGTGTCTTGAAACAGACGCTTAGGGTATCCGGAACGGCGCATCAAGTCAGCGTGAGGCATTGCGGGCTTGCCTGTTGCGCGCCGGCAGGGGAAAAAAGACCAAAGGAGATCATCATGTCAGACCGTAGCGGCATTTTTGCTGGCGACTCCCCGTTCGAAATCACCCAGCGCTGGCTGGCCGAGGCCGAAACGCAAGAGATCAACGATCCCAACGCCATTGCGCTGGCCACGGTGGACGGCGACGGCTTGCCGAATGTGCGTATGGTGCTGCTCAAGGACATCGAAGACGATGCCTTTGTGTTTTACACCAATTACGACAGCGCCAAGAGCCAGGAGATTGCCGCGACCGGCACCGCTGCTTTTGTGATGCATTGGAAAAGCCTGCGCCGTCAGGTGCGTGTGCGTGGCCATGTCACCCGCGAGGACGGGCCGCAGGCGGATGACTATTATGCGTCGCGCTCGCTCAAAAGCCGGTTGGGGGCCTGGGCTTCGGCGCAATCGCGGCCCTTGTCGTCGCGCAGTGTACTGATGGCAGAGGTGGCCAAGGTCACAGCGCAGAAGGGGCCAAACCCCGCGCGGCCGCCGTTTTGGGGGGGCTGGCGGATCACACCCGTCGAAATCGAGTTCTGGGCCGATGGCGCGTTTCGATTGCACGACAGGATTGTATGGCGGCGCTCTGATATTGATAATGCGTGGAAAATTGAGCGCTTAAACCCCTGAATTTCCCGCATCGTGAAATGCAATATGTAAAAAAAACAGGTATATGCGCTTGCATTTCAGACCCCGTTCCATGCAAGTGTTATTTGGGATGAGAAGAAAACAGAGTGCGACTTGGAACAAGCAGAACACCAACCCAGGCGGGTTGAAGGCCGAGTAAAATGGTTCGATCCGCTCAAAGGCTTCGGCTTTGTGCTCGCTGATGAAGGCGGGCCCGATATCCTGTTGCATTCCAACGTGTTGCGCAACTACGGGCAAAGCTCGGTTGCGGACGGCGCGCGGATCATTATCGACATTCAGGAAACGCCACGCGGCATTCAGGCCGTGGCAGTGGCCGAAATTTTCCCGCCCGAGGATGACGGCTCGCCGCCCTTGGCGGATTTCGAAGTGGTCGATCCAGAGGTGATTGCCGCGGCAGAACTTACGCCTGCTCGGGTGAAGTGGTTCGATAAGGCCAAGGGATTTGGGTTTGCCAATGTCTTTGGCTTGCCTGAGGATGTGTTCTTGCATGTTGAGGTGCTGCGCCGTGCCGGTTTGGCCGATGTGCAATCGGGCGAGGCGCTTGGTTTGCGCGCCATTGATGGCAAGCGCGGCAGGATGGCTGTAGAGGTGTGTCCATGGGAAAGCGCGTCGAAATTCGAGTAATTGCTGCGGCTCTGTGCGGCCTCTGGGCCGCGACATCTGCGCAGGCTGCGTGCCGGCCCGGCCAGTTGGAAGTGGCAACCGATCAGGGCAAGGTGAACTTTGGCGTTGCCGTGGCCGATGACTTTATGGAGCAATCGCGCGGCCTTATGTACGTCAAGGACATGGCGGACAACCAGGGCATGCTGTTCATCTATGGTGAAACGCGCAAAGTCTCGTTCTGGATGAAAAACACCTTCATTCCGCTCGACATGGTGTTTATCGACGCGCGCGGCGTGGTGAAGAAGGTGCATGCCAAGGCGGTGCCGCATGACACCACCAGCATTCCCAGCGATTATCCGATTCGCAGCGTGCTTGAAATCAACGGCGGACTTGCCGCGCGGTTGGGCATTCGCCCCGGAACCGTGGTGCGACACGCGGAATTGCCCCAAACCAACGCCGCTTGGCCCTGCTGATCTGTCGCGCGCGGGCCGATCTGTCTTCAGATCGGGACGGATCCATCAATGGATCCGGCTTTGACGCAAAAAGGATGCTTTTCGTGCTTTTCATTACCGCGCAGTCCGATTAAGAAGCCTGAGGTTTCGGGGCGTAGCGCAGCCTGGTAGCGCGACGGTTTTGGGTACCGTAGGTCGCAAGTTCGAATCTTGCCGTCCCGACCAACTTTCCTACATACACCAGATATAGTGGTCCGCCTCCGTGCGGACCCTGCTGCTATTCTACGCAGACTGTGGTTGCATGTGGCTTTTTCACACATTCTTCAGACAAGTTGATTTTTCTGCAGCTGCGAGAGGGGCAGGGCCGTTTGGCGGCATCACAGCAGGGGATAAGTCGGCCCGGCAGGGTGTGAGCAGCGGCTAAATGTGCTGTAAATCACAGAAAAACTTGGCGGCCTGCCCTGTGGGCAATCCTGTGGGTTAGACGCGGCTGAATCAGGGACAGTTTTCACCCCGAGACGGTCAAGGTATTTTTCTGGCATTTTAGCAAAAAATCGATGTTGACGGTGTATGGTGATATACGTCAGATTGTGGTCACCGCTGCGAAAAACACTACATATAGTGACGCAACGGTAACGGGGACAGACGACAACCATCACCAACAGGGGCATCTGCTGCCCACGAGATTCTGCCCAGATCAGGGCCTGCATGCTGCGCGGTGCTTTCGGCATCGCAGCAGATTGCGTTTTGCACGGAAATAGGGTGGCACGGCCGCCTCGGCCGCAGGCCGGAAACAAGCTTGAAGAGGCAAGGTAAGACAATGAAAATCGATAGACGCTTCACCAAGGCAGGGCGCGATGCCTATGCAGAGATTGAATTCGTGACGACCGCGTCCGAGATCCGCAATCCTGATGGCACTATCGTCTTCCGCCTCGATGGCGTCGAAGTGCCTGCGTCGTGGTCGCAAGTGGCGAGCGATGTCATCGCTCAGAAATACTTCCGCAAGGCCGGTGTGCCCACCGAGCTTAAAAAAGTGCGCGAAAAAGATGTGCCCGAGTTTCTGTGGCGCTCGGTTCCGGCGTCCGACGATACCCCGCGCACTGGCGAAACCTCGTCCAAGCAGGTGTTTGACCGTCTGGCCGGCGCCTGGGCCTATTGGGGTTGGAAGGGTGGCTATTTCACCACCGAGGAAGACGCCCAAGCCTATTACGACGAGATGCGCAATATGCTGGCGACCCAGCGCGCCGCGCCCAACAGCCCGCAGTGGTTCAACACCGGTCTGCACTGGGCCTACGGCATCGATGGCCCCGGTCAGGGCCACCATTACGTGGATTTCAAGACGGGCAAGCTGACCCGTTCGACCTCCGCTTATGAACATCCCCAGCCACATGCCTGCTTTATCCAGTCTGTGGCGGATGACCTAGTTGGTGACGGTGGCATCATGGATCTGTGGGTGCGCGAGGCCCGCTTGTTCAAGTATGGCTCCGGCACCGGCACGAACTTTTCCTCGCTGCGTGCGGCGGGGGAAAAGCTTTCGGGCGGCGGCAAATCGTCGGGCCTGATGGGCTTCCTCAAGATTGGGGACCGCGCCGCCGGTGCGATCAAATCGGGCGGCACCACGCGCCGCGCCGCCAAGATGGTGATCTGTGATGCCGACCACCCGGACATCGAAGAATTCATCAACTGGAAAGTGAAAGAAGAGCAGAAGGTTGCGTCGATCGTCGCAGGCTCGAAAATGCACGAAAAGATGCTCAACGGCATTTTCGCGGCGATTGGCACATGGGATGGCGTCGTTGAAGACGCCTATGATCCGGCAAAGAACGACGCTCTGAAAGGCGCGATCCGGGCCGCCAAAAACACCATGATCCCCGAGACGTATATCAAACGCGTGTTGGATTATGCCCGGCAGGGTTATGACAGCATCGAGTTCCCGACCTATGACACCGATTGGGATTCTGAGGCCTATGCCTCTGTGTCGGGCCAGAACTCGAACAACTCGATCCGCGTCACCAACGCGTTCCTCGAAGCGGTCAAGCAAGACGAAGACTGGGCGCTGCTGAACCGCACCGACGGTGAGGTCGCCAAGACCATCAAAGCGCGCGATCTCTGGGAGCAGGTGGGCCACGCGGCCTGGGCCTGTGCCGATCCGGGCATCCAGTACCACGACACCGTCAACCAGTGGCACACCTGCCCCGAAGACGGTGCGATCCGCGGCTCGAACCCCTGTTCCGAGTACATGTTCCTTGACGACACCGCCTGTAACCTGGCGTCGATGAACCTGCTGACCTTCTACAAGGACGGCAAGTTTCAGGCCGAGGATTACGTGCACGCCACGCGCCTCTGGACACTGACGCTGGAAATCTCGGTCACGATGGCGCAATTCCCGTCCAAGGAAATCGCACAGCTCAGCTATGATTTCCGCACGCTGGGCCTTGGCTATGCCAATATCGGCGGTCTGCTGATGAACATGGGCTACAGCTATGACAGCAAAGAGGGCCGCGCACTGTGTGGCTCGCTGACCGCGATCATGACCGGTGTGGCCTATGCCACCTCGGCCGAGATTGCCGGCGAACTGGGTGCGTTCTCGGGCTATAAGCGCAACTCGGCGCATATGCTGCGGGTCATCCGCAACCACCGCAACGCCGCCTATGGTCGGACTGACGGCTATGACGGTCTGTCGATCAACCCGGTGGCTTTGGATCTGGTGAACTGCCCCGAAGACGGGCTGGTCGAGATGGCCAAGATCGCTTGGGACGAGGCGCTGAGCCTTGGCGAGAAGCACGGCTACCGCAACGCTCAGACCACCGTGATTGCCCCGACCGGCACCATCGGTCTGGTGATGGATTGTGATACCACAGGGATCGAGCCGGACTTTGCGCTGGTGAAGTTCAAGAAACTCGCGGGCGGCGGATACTTCAAGATCATCAACCGCTCCGTTCCGGCGGCACTGGAGAAACTCGGCTACACCTCCTCCCAAGTCGAAGAGATCATTTCCTATGCCGTCGGCCACGGCACGCTGGGCAATGCACCGGGGATCAACCACACCTCGCTGATCGGGCATGGCTTTGGCTCGAAAGAGATCGAAAAGATCGAAGCGGCGCTGGCCTCGGCCTTTGACATCCGCTTTGTGTTCAACCAGTGGACGCTGGGCGAGACCTTCTGCCAAGAGGTGCTGGGCATCCCGGCGGCCAAGCTGAACGATCCGACCTTCGATCTTCTGCGCCACCTGGGCTATACCAAAGCCGAAATCGACGCGGCCAACGACCATGTCTGCGGAACGATGACGCTGGAACAGGCGCCGTTTCTGAAGAAAGAGCACTACGCGATCTTCGATTGTGCCAACCCCTGCGGCAAGCGCGGCAAACGGTTCCTGAGTGTGAACTCGCATATCGATATGATGGCGGCGGCGCAGTCGTTCATATCGGGTGCGATTTCCAAGACCATCAACATGGCGAATGACGCCACCATCGAAGATTGCCAAGCCGCGTACGAGCGCAGCTGGAAGATGGGGATCAAGGCCAACGCGCTGTACCGCGACGGCTCGAAACTGTCGCAGCCTTTGGCGGCGGCGCTGGTCGAGGATGACGACGACGCAGCAGAGATCCTGGAAAGCGGGTCGAACCACGAAAAGGCGGCCGTGCTGGCCGAGAAGATCGTGGAAAAGATCATCGTCAAAGAGATCATCAAATCCGAACGCTCGAAAATGCCGGAACGCCGCAAGGGGTACACCCAGAAGGCGATTGTCGGCGGGCACAAGGTTTACCTGCGCACCGGTGAATACCAGGACGGCACTCTGGGCGAGATTTTCATCGACATGCACAAGGAAGGTGCGGGCTTCCGCGCCATGATGAACAACTTTGCCATCGCGGTGTCCGTGGGTCTGCAATACGGCGTGCCGCTGGAAGAATTCGTCGATGCCTTTACCTTCACCAAGTTCGAACCCGCGGGCATGGTGCAGGGCAACGACTCGATCAAGAATGCCACATCCATCCTCGACTATATCTTCCGTGAACTGGCAGTGTCCTATCTCGACCGGACCGATCTGGCGCATGTGAAACCCGAAGGGGCCAGCTTTGATGATCTGGGCCGGGGGGTCGACGAGGGGCTCAACAACGTCACCGCGGTCAGCGACAGCGCTGCCACGAAATCGCTGGAAGTGCTGAAGCAGATCAGCTCGTCTGGCTATCTCCGTAAACGTCTGCCGCAAGAGCTTATCGTGTTCCGCGGCGGCCATAGCGACAATCCGGTATCCGCGCTCCAGACATTGGTGCCGGATGTGATGCGGGGCGGCGGAGCGGCCACGACCACGGTGACGACGACAACAACGGCGGTGGCCAGCGGGACGGTGAAGATCGATCCGCGCGCCAAGGCCAAGATGCAGGGCTATGAGGGCGATCCCTGTGGCGACTGCGGCAACTATACGCTGGTGCGCAACGGCACGTGCATGAAGTGCAACACCTGTGGCGGGACCAGCGGGTGTAGCTGAGCGGGACCAAATTCCATCAATGGAATTTGCAAAATCCTTTGAAGGATTTTGGCACGACGCGAAACGATTTTGGGGGCGGGTGCGCTCGCCCCTTGCGCAATTCAGGCCGCAGGCAAAAGACTATCGAGCGGTGTAATGATGAGCTTGGATTGTGAAACTGGGGCGCGTCTCGCGCCCCTTTTCTTTTGCGCGAAGGCTGGGGAGAGCCGATTTATCAATAAATCGGGGCCGATCCGTTGACGGATCGGGGCGTCGGCGCAATTTGGCGTGAAGGTGTGTGATTTTAAGGGTTTGGGGTTCGATCTTCATGTGTTGCGCGCGGCTTTGCGATTTTCGGTGCGGCATCCCCAGCGCCCGGAGCCGTTTGGGAGTATGTCCGGGCTGCGACCGGCGCACTGCCACGCGTTTCTGAGGCGGTTTCGAATACGCCCACAAGTGCATTCACAGTTATGCCTTCTTTTAAGATGCTGAGTTAATACAACTAAAATCCGTGCCGCCCATAATGATTACAGTCTATCCACATAGCAACCGAGCGCCGCATCCGACCCGCCCCATGCGGCAAAGCAGGCGTTTGCGTCGATGGCTCTTTCCTTTCTGCGAAACCCGTGAAATAGGGAGGCGTCAAATTGCTGCCGCTTATGAGGTCCGAAATGGAGATTCGCGAGGCGCTGACATTTGACGATGTGCTGCTGGTACCGGCTGCGTCCAATGTCCTGCCAAACACCGCCGACACGTCCACCCGTGTCACCAAGTCCATAGCCATGAACATTCCCTTGCTGAGTTCAGCAATGGACACCGTCACCGAGAGCCGGATGGCGATTTCAATGGCCCAGGCCGGTGGCATCGGGGTGATCCACAAAAACCTGAGCATTGAAGAGCAGTCGCGCGAAGTGCGCCGCGTCAAGCGCTTCGAAAGCGGGATCGTTTACAACCCGGTCACGCTTCGGGTCGATCAGACGCTGGCCGATGCCAAGGCCTTGGTCGAGCGCTACAATTTCACCGGTTTCCCGGTGGTGGACGAGCGCGGCCATGTTGTTGGCATCCTGACCAACCGCGACATGCGTTTCGCCAACAGCGATGACACGCCGGTCAAGGTGATGATGACCACCAAAGACCTCGCGATGCTGGCCGAACCGGCCGATCTTGAGCAGGCGAAGTCGCTGATGAAAGCGCGGCGGATCGAAAAGCTGCTGGTGCACAACGGTCAAGGCAAGCTCACCGGTTTGCTGACGCTGAAGGACACTGAACAGGCTGTGCTGAACCCCACCGCCTGCAAAGACATCCTGGGCCGTCTGCGCGTTGCTGCGGCAACAAGCGTGGGCGATGCGGGCTTTGCGCGCACAGAACAGCTTATCGATGCTGGGGTTGATATTGTTGTGGTCGACACCGCGCATGGCCATTCGGCAGGAGTGATCGAGGCCGTACGGCGCGCCAAGGCGCTGTCGAACGAGGTGCAGGTCATTGCCGGCAACGTTGCCACGGGCGCGGCGACACGCGCGCTGATTGATGCCGGTGCGGATGCGGTCAAGGTCGGGATCGGGCCGGGCTCGATCTGTACCACGCGGATGGTGGCGGGCGTTGGCGTGCCCCAGTTGACGGCGATCATGGATTGCGCCGAAGCCGCTGGCGACGTGCCGGTGATTGCAGATGGTGGCATCAAGTTCTCGGGCGATTTCGCCAAGGCGATTGCGGCGGGCGCGTCCTGCGCGATGGTCGGCAGCATGATTGCTGGCACGGATGAAAGCCCGGGCGAAGTGATCCTGTACCAGGGCCGCAGTTTCAAAGCCTATCGCGGCATGGGCAGCCTTGGCGCGATGGCGCGTGGTTCGGCCGATCGGTATTTCCAGAAGGATGCCGCCAGTGACAAACTGGTGCCCGAAGGGATCGAGGGGCAGGTGGCTTACAAAGGCAGCGCGAGCGCCGTGGTGCACCAGCTTGTCGGCGGTCTGCGGGCGGCGATGGGCTATACCGGCTGCGCCACCGTCGAAGATATGCGCAAGAACTGCACATTCGTCAAGATCACCGGGGCGGGCCTGCGCGAAAGCCATGTGCATGACGTTCAGATCACGCGAGAGTCTCCGAATTATCGCGTAGGATAATCAACGGCTTAGATGATTTTTTGCCTCTTTGCATCAGTGGAACAACCGTGAACATGCCCAGAACTTACCCGGAACTGGACAACGCATCAGTTCCGGCACTGATGCAAAAAAGGATAGTGGAGAGTGCTCGCTGATGCAGCCTCGCGATGTGTGAGCGGCGAAAGGCTCCGCTCACACAATATCGCACAACATTTAGATTGTTCGGAACGATAAGCTCCGGCGGTAAGGGGCGCAGAAAAATACCCAAACCACTGAAATTAAACGATCTCTCGTTCCGGATCTCTCCGTGGAATCCAAATGTGTTAGGGTCTGTGTCATGTCGTGTGACCATAGATCGCCTGAAATCTGGAGAACATATTGTGAGCACGGGCAGAGAGAGTTGCCCACTGCATTGCCGACTGAATAGCCATCCAGCTATGCCAGATTGGCGGGAATGATGATCGCCATACGATGGTCGTTCTATCTCTGGCACTTCAAAACGCACTAAGGCGGTGATAGGCTTGCGGCTCGTTCATCAACACGACCAATTGACATAACAATTAGTGGACTGACGAATTTATTCTCTTCTAAGGATTCCGGTTTCCGGGCGGATGAGCGCCGCGTATTCGAGTTACATTCCGATGCAAGGCGAACACTACGGGACCGCTTTTGCATCGGGTTGAGCGGACGAAGGCAACGGGTAAGGCGGGAAATTTGTCTGAAATGTTCCTCGAAAGGCTTTTATCTTTTGGTATCTGCCATGCCGAACTTGGGATGTGTCCAGGCGGCCCATATGTCCGTCGTCATATAAAATGGAACATCAGAGCGGCTTGAGCTTTGGAGGTTCTGGTTCGTTTGTGTGATTGATTATGCAGCCCGTTTTTGATGTTGCAAGCGGCGTTGCTGGATTGTCAGTTTCTTGATTTTCTCCCTTTCCCTGATGATGGCTTTGTCGCGCCCGAAGTAGACGTCTGCCGGTGTGACGTTGTTCAAACTCTCGTGGTATCGCTCGTTGTTGTAGTCGTCGACGAAGGCCCCAATCTGACGTTCAAGATCGCCAGGCAGGTAGTCGTTTTCCAGCAGAACCCGGTTCTTCATGGTTTGATGCCAGCGCTCGATCTTACCCTGGGTTTGCGAGTGGAACGGTGCACCGCGAACGTGATCCATTTTATGATCCTCCAGCCATTCGGCCAAGTCACCGGAGATGTAACAGGACCCATTGTCGCTCAGCAGGCGTGGCATGTGGCGAACGACGGCATGGTCGCACCCTGACTCCGCCAGTGCCAACTCAATTGTCGCCGTCACGTCCTCGGCCCGCATGTTCGTGCAGAGCTTCCAGCCAATGATGTAGCGGCTGTAATCATCCAGGATCGTGCTGAGATAAAACCAGCCCCAGCCAATGATCTTGAAGTAGGTGAAGTCGGTTTGCCCGTTGCCCGGCAGGGCATGTTTACATGCCCGAGAGGGGCATCTCGTTGATGGCGGTGGTTTTGTCCGTGAACGCGTCAGCTGCTTTGATCACGACATAGTCCGGAGCGGTGATCAGGTCAGCTTCCTTCAAGAACCGGTAAGCCGATGATTCAGAGATAAAGTATCGCTTCTCGTCGGTATATTTGACCGCCAGTTCCCGCGTTGTCAGCGCCGCATGGTCCAGCGCGAACTCGATCAGATCATCCCGCCGGGCTTGTGGAATGCGATTCCAGACAGACTTTGGGCAAGGTGAGCGATCCGCCAGGGCATCAAAACCGCCTTCGACATAACGGTCATACCATCGATAGAATGTGGTGCGCGGAATACCAAGCATATCGAGGGTCTGCTTCGCGGGAAGATGGGACCCCTCAACGGTGCGGATGATTTCCAGTTTCTCAGACGCCGGGTATCTCATTCCTCGAACTCCCCAGCCCCTGTCATGCTTTTTTTGAGCAGACGGTTTTCCAGGGTCAGATCGGCGACGCATTCCTTCAGTGCAGTCGCCTCGGATCGCAACTCCTTCACCTCGGGTGAGGTTGCCTGGCGGGCTGTATCGCCGGACAAACGGCGCTTCCCAGCTTCGAGGAACTCCTTTGACCAGCTGTAATACAGGCTTTCAGAGATCCCCTCGCGTCGGCATAGCACCGAGATAGCTTCTTCGCCGCGAAGGCCCGCCAAAACAATACGGATCTTCTCTTCAGACGAATAGGTTTGCCGCGTCTTGCGGCGGATGGTTTTGACCAGCTTGTCAGCCGCAGCTTTACTGGTTCCGGATTTCTTGTTCATCTTCACTCCTTGACGGTTACGATGAACCAGAAATCCTCCGTTAGCTAAACTTCAATTCTGTCCCACGAGTGCTGACGTCAGACATGCCGTCACCGCAAATCTTTGCCACCGCTATCATGGTATTGTCGTAGAGGATCGACACAGGCACGCCGCCGAAGAACGCAACAGCAGAGACATGCCCGTCGCAGAAGGCTTCGGTGGTCTCGGCCGGATAGGCTTTGATGAAGAACGCATCTGAGTGTGGCGTCGACATTGTCGCTCGGACCAATGGCGCTCCCAATGTCGACCATCGCAAAATAGTGCAGCTTGCATTCAACGCCGCCAATCACGCCAAGCGTCTCCCCAAAATCCACCTGAGCGTGCCCAGGCGCATGTGATAGGGGCACAAAAACCTCGCGGGTCCGGCGTCTCTTCTCCCGCACATAATCCGTGACAATGGTGATCCCACCGGTGAAGCCATGTTCATCGCGCAGACGCTCATGGATGCGCTTGGCAGTATGGCGCTGCTTCTTGATAACCTGCTTATCGTCTTCGAGGATCTGGTCGATCATCGGGATGAACGGATCCAGCTTCGGGCGGACAGGCAAAGCAGATCGCCGATACCCTGGAGGAACGGAATGCAGCAGGATCTTTGCCACCGTCTTACGGTCGATCCCGAAAAGACGCGCAGCGGCACTCTTGCTCATACCTTCAACATGGCATGCCAGACGGACCCGGCTGTATAAATCCACAGAATACATCTCCCCACCCTCAGCTCATTTGCCTCGGGTGTCAGACTGCGGAATTTTGCTCCGCGACGGTCAGATCATCAGACCGATTCCGTGGGTATTTTGTCTCCGGGATTCACACTGAAGCAAGCTGATGCAGGAGAGTAAAAAAGGTGTTTAATTTCAGTGTGCATCAGTCATTTGATAACCATGTTCATGATGTTCAGATCACGCGAGAGTCTCCGAATTACCGCGTCGGCTAAGGCTTGCGATCCGGCTTGTACCACTGCGCTGAGATGCGTTTGGGGCCGGGCCGTGACCTAGACAGACAGACCACGATCTGCAGGTGCGAGGGCACGCGGAACGTGGTCTGCTTTGCGATTTCAGACCCTCAATTTACCAGATGTCTGCCAGCAGGCGCATGACTGCGGCCGGTTCGGTGTGGCGCGCGGTTTGCCGGCAGGGCCATCCAGAGTGAGGCGAAAGGGCAGGGACGCGCTATGGGGTATCCCGGCGCGCCCGATTTGCGCCAACACCTTAAGGAGGGTGTCGCCACGGGTTTAGTCCAGCGGATGGCACACGTCATCACCCGGTGTTTCAGCGACGTGAGTGATGTCGTTCGGCATGGTTTTTCTGCGCCCGATCAAGGATCACGTCCCGCACCGCGCGGCGGACATAGTCAGCCTCGAAAAACGCCTGCGGGCTTTCGGCCAGAACCTTGCGGTCCCGGCAGGCGGCCAAACCCGTTTTGCGTTCTCGCCAGCAGCGGCTTTGAGGCGTCAGGAACAGCGCCAAGTGTTCCCTCATGCAGAGGGTTCAGACCGCGCAAGCCCGCGTTTGGCGTGTAAAATCAGGCGCTTGGACAGGCAAATTACAACGCAGTTGACCGAACTACCTAAGATGTATAGCTTCCCCGCATACTCTTTTTAAGATTGTATTTTTCGGCTTCAGCATACCAGTTCCGGGCTTTGCGCTTGTATTAAAATAGAACAAGGACCTTTGACGATGTCCGATGCTCAGAAAATTAGCCTTACGTCCGAATGGTTTATCGCACCCGGAAACGAAGACGCCGCGATCAGCGCGCTCAAGCAACTGGCACAGGATGTGCACGCCATGGAAATGGGCACGCTCACCTATCTTGTGCATACGCCGCACAGTCCGGCGGGCGATTTACAGTCGCTGCCGCCGCGCGATCTGCAGTCGGTGCTGTTCTTTGAAGTCTACGAAAATGCGCAGGCTTTTCAGACCCATGTGAACGGTGCGGTCTTTACCGGCTTTGTCGAAAAACACGGCGCGCTGTTTCGATGCTCGAATGGCAAGCCCTACCACACGGTCAATTTTCTGACCCAGCGCGCCGGATTTGTTCGCGCGCAGGACGGGACGGCCGAGGTCAACGCCTATGCGCAGGAAAATCAGCACCCCGGCGTGATGTTTGAAGTGATCGCGAAAGATCAGGCGGCGGTGAAGGCGTTTTACAGCGACGTCTTTGGCTGGCGCTATGACAGCGGCACTGCCAACTTCGCCTATATCCACTTTCCCGTCGGCGCGCCGCCGCTGTTGGGCGGGATCGGGCAGGCGCAGGAACACGTCGAAGGCTCGGGGCCGGGCACTAATTTCTATCTGCTGGTCGACAGCCTTCAGCCGATAATCGACAGGGCGGTGGCCGCGGGCGGCGAGACATTGATGCCGCCGACGCCGGTGGATGGCTATGTCTTTGCGATGATCAAGGACATCGAAGGCAATCCCGTCGGCCTGATCGAGCCCTTCACGCAGTGATTGATTAAACTCCCCAAGCAAGGACTTCGCACATGAGCTATTTGAACGCGCTTCGACTGCATTTTGCGGGCCAGTTTCAAACCAACGTCTCGACGGTCAACAACGATGCGTTTCACTTTAACAACGCGGCGTTCAAACCCGAATATCAGGAGATGCAGGGCCCAAGGATGAACCCGCCCAACGGGTGGTTCAACCCGGAGGGCGACGCCGCATTTCGCCTGCTGGGCTGCAAGATCACGTCGGCCTGGACCGCCTCTGGCGAGGTGGACACCTCCGATCCGGTGCTCGGCTATATCGTGGCCGATTCCGATCAGGCCGCGCCGGCGAAAATGGTCGATCTTGACCCAGAGCAGCAGCTTGTTTCGGAAATCTGGGGGCTGACGGTTCGGATTGCGGATGGCAACGGCAAGACTTTGGTGAGCGGTGCGTTTGAACCTGCGGCCTTTATGGACATCTGGGCGCGTGCCAGGCAATCGGGCGGCGGCGATACCAACGCGAGTGCGATGTGGCAATCGGTGATCACCGATGTGCAGTGGGGCGATGTGTCTGGCTCCGCCTTCCTGACCGAACTGCAAGCGGCTTGCGGCGATCTGCTGTCGATCAAGTTCAACTGCGACGGCATCAATATGAGCTATGGCTCACCCGATTTCATGTGTGGACGGATCACCGGGACAATCGGGCCAGCCACGGCGGATGAACCCAAACATCTGGTGCTTGGGCGTCAGTTCATGGCGACCAATAAGCCGGGCAACCGGGGATTTTTCCAACCCGTCGGCGGGCTGAACTTTTTCGTCGGTCTGGTCGACGCCGACAACAGTTGCATCTATCTCGACCTCGGCAATGCGTTGCCCTCCACCATCGCCGGCGGGCCGATTGCCGAGTTGGGCGATCTGAGCTTTGGGTATTATGACCCCATCCTTAGCCCCAATGCCCCGGCGGGCCAGATTGTGAACCTCGGCACCATCGCGCAGACCGACTATGCGAAAAAGGGGTGGTACGCCAAAACCGCAGGCGTCGTTAAGCTGCGGTTGACGGCGCAACAGATGCAAATGGTCGCGGGCCGACAGCTGGTTTTGTACAACGAGGCGAGCAATACGATCATTGCGGAATCCTCCTCCGGTGCGTTTGTGCGGGCCGACACCTATGTCTATCGGATGAGCCCCGGCGACGTGGCCGATATTTCGATCTATGCCACGCAGAGGGGGGAGCCGCTGGCCAATGTGAAGATCGAGTTTGCCCGCGACACCTCGCAATTGCAGCCCAACTCCGGCGGAGGGGCCCCGCCGCCGGTCGGGGAGCCCAGCACGGGCGTAAGCTTTGACGACAGCGTGACAACCGACCCCAACGGCCACGCGGTGTTCAAGGTCACAGCAAAAGACCCCGGCACGCCGCGTTGGTTCAACAACGGCAAGGATTACGGCATCGACGGGCAAGTCTATGGCATCCGCCCCAGTTTTGCCGATAGCCGCGCCAACGATCCGGTGAATGAGGCGAATTTCATCAGCTTCCTGATCTGGACCGGCTATACGCCGCCCGCCACCGTCACCTGGACCGATATTCACCCGATCTTTCAGCAATATGCCAATCTTTACCCGGTGATGAACCGCTTTCTGAACCTTGGCAAACAGGACAGCGTGTTGGCCAACACCCAGATGCTGAAGCTCGCCTTTGACCTGCCACTGTCGGACCCCAATTCGATGCCGGTGACGCGCGATCTGTCGCCAGCCAAGCGGCAGGCGATTTTGCAATGGTTGGACAACCCCTTGCCGGGCGACCCGCCCGTCGTGGCAGCGGCGACGATGGCTGAGGCAGGCGCGGCGCAAGCCAAGGGCGAAGCCCCCTCGAAGGGCGGCAAAGAGGCAGCCATGGCGCGGCGTGTCATTGTTCAAGACCAAATGGGAGACAAATCATGATCCTGCTGAAAAACGCGATGGTCGCTGACCTCATGGTGCCCGCTCCCACGTTGCAGACGGTCCAAACCTCACTGCAAAACGCAATCGAACTCGAGCACGCGACGATCCCGCTTTACCTCTATGCGCTCTATTCGCTCGACGAGGAGAAGAACGCCGAAATCGCCGAAATCATCAGTTCGGTGGTGGTTGAGGAAATGCTGCATATGACGCTGGCGTCAAATATCCTCAATGCGGTGGGCGGTACGCCTCAGATCGACAAGCCTGATTTCATTCCACAATTCCCCGGTCCCTTGCCCGGCGGCGTGCAAAGCGGCGCGACGTTCAGTTTGGCACCGTTCTCGATGGCGCAGCTCGAGAAGTTTCTGGAAATCGAAGAGCCGGAGGACCCGCTTAAGTTCAAATCCTTGGCGCTCGCCGTCGACACCCATGTCACAATCGGCCAGTTCTACATGGCGATTTACGATGCGATCACCAAGCTTGGCGATGGCATCTTTGCCCCCGCGCCGCGCCATCAGATCGGGCCTGATTTGATGTATGAAAGCGTGGTGGTGACGGATGTGGCCTCGGCGCAGGAGGCGATCAAGATCATCATCGATCAGGGCGAAGGCACCAGCACATCACCGTTTGATGGCAATGGCGATGACTACGCGCATTACTATCGGTTCATGCAGGTGATGAAGGGGCATAAGCTGGTCGAGGTGCCCGGCGGCGTGCGGCCCGAGGACAAATTCGCCTATACCGGCGAGGCGATCACGTTGGACAGCAGCGGGGTGTATCCGGTGCCGGAAAATCCGGGGAGCTATCCCGAGGGCACCACGCAGGCGTTCCAGAACGACGCGTTCAACTACACCTACACCAGCCTGCTCAACGCGCTGCATCTGATGTTCAATGGCGACAGCAGCCAAGCGCAGTTCAACCGGGCCATTGGGCTGATGATGTCACTGAAGGGGCAGGCCAAGGCGATGATGTCGGGGCTGCCCAATCCTGATCCGAGCGGTGTGGATTATGCCGGGCCGAGTTTTGCCTATCAGCCGGTGAACCCGGCCATCGTGAGCAAGAAAACCGCCGGAACCTGAAGGTCTGGGCGGAAGTCGCGCCTTAAGAAAAATGGCCTCCCGCGTCCGTTTGATTGGACGCGGGAGGCCATTTCAATATTCCCGCCACACATGCGTGGCGTCGAGTTGGGCGCAGCCGCGCCCAAACGCTTAGATCAGCGCCATCAACCGCTTCGCCGCTTCTTCAGACGAGGCGGGGTTCTGGCCAGTCACCAGCTTGCCGTCTGTCACCACGAAAGAGGCCCAGTCGTCACCCTTCTGGTAATCGCCGCCGTTCGATTTCAGCATGTCTTCCACCAGGAACGGCACCACGTCGGTGAGGCCAACGCCCTCTTCCTCGGTGTTGGTAAACCCGGTGACGGTCTTACCCGAGACCAGCGGTTTGCCGTCTTTGCCCTTGGGGTGCTTGAACACCGCAGGCGCGTGGCAGACCGCGCCAACGGGGCGGTTGCTGCTGGCAAAAGTCTCGATCAGCGCGGTGCTGTCGCTGTCTTCGGCCAGATCCCAAAGCGGGCCGTGACCGCCGGGGTAAAAGATCGCATCGAAGCCATCAGCCGAGACGGACGACAGAACTTCGGTGGTGGCGAGGTGCTTCTGCGCCGCCTCGTCATCTTTGAAACGCCGGGTGGCGTCGGTTTGGGCGTCGTCGGCATCGCTCGACGGGTCGAGCGGCGGTTGGCCGCCTTTGGGCGAGGCGAGGGTGATCTCGGCACCGGCGTCTTTGAAAACGTAATAGGGCGCGGCAAATTCTTCGAGCCAGAACCCGGTCTTGTTGCCAGTGTCGCCCAGTTTGTCGTGTGATGTCAGAACCATAAGAATTTTCATCGTGTCTTTCCTTGTATCATTCATGTGCGTGGCTCAGCCCAACATCGCGCGCGTCAAAAACCTTGCCGTCCGGTGGCTAACGAATGCCACGCAGACCGGTTCCATCTTTTCGCAGGTGACGTGGGGATACAGCGTGATTTCAGGCCGCAAGCCTGTGGTGCGATTGCCGGTTGATCGGCTTGTCAGCACGGCGGGTGCAGGGCAATCAGGCGTCCGTTGCGCCGCTCAGCTGGACTGTTGCGCACCGCCATAGTGGTGCATCATGATGTCCACCGTCCGCGCGATCATCGCTTCCATTTCATCGCTGCCGATCAATGGCGCACCCAGCATGACTGGCCAAAACGCCTTGCCTTTGAGCAGAGACACAAACTCCTCTGCCGCCTCTCGAGGGTTCGGAATGCACAGCGCACCGTCTGCCGCAGCCTCTTTCAAGAGCGTTTCAAACGACGCCGTGTAATCAAATTCACTCTGGATTTCGCTGACAATCTTTGGGTCGCGCAAAATCTCACTCAGAAGCATCTTGTTTGCGGCCATGATCTTGGGCGACATGAACATCCGCGCCTGCGCGCGTGCCATGTCTGTCAGTTGCGCGCGGATGTCCACGCCGGGGCGATAGTGCACATTCATGTGGTCGGCGAAAATCGCCCATTGCCGCCGCACCAAAGTCTGGAAAAGCTGCTCTTTGCTTTCAAAGTAGCGATAGACCGTGCGTTTTGAGGCCCCCGCGCGTCTCGAGATCCGGTCCATGCTGGCCGCGAGAAACCCGTTTTCACAGAACTCCTCAAAGGCGCCCTGCAGGATGTCTTCGCGCTTTTCTTCTGAAGTTACAGCCACTTTATCCATGCCGGACCTTTAGGTCTCCTGTGCAAACAATGTCAAATTTTCCCGATAGGTAAACTTGTGGGTTTACCGGTGATCTTTGGTCGCATAAGGTACACTGACCAGTTTACCTGTATCCGCGTCAAGTAGCCAGATGGAGATTCTCATGACGATCAAACTCATGATCAACGGGGCCGAGCGCTCTGTCGAAGCCGAACCGGGGACCCCGTTGCTTTGGGTGATCCGCGATGAATTGAAGCTGACAGGCACCAAGTTTGGCTGCGGCGTCGCCGCGTGTGGGGCCTGCACCGTTCATGTTGATGGCATGCTGGCGCGATCCTGCCAGACCTATATCGAAGATGTTGAGGGTGCCGAAATCTCGACCATCGAAGCCATCGGCGACAGCAAGATCGGCGCAGCGGTGCAGCAAGCCTGGAAAGAGCTCGACGTGGTGCAATGCGGCTATTGCCAGTCCGGCCAGATCATGTCCGCCGTTGGCCTGTTGACGGAAACGCCCAAGCCGACGGCGCAGGAAATCGACGACTACATGGATGGCAACGCTTGCCGCTGTGCCACCTATCAACGTATCCGCGCCGGCATTCAGCGTGCCGCCGACATCGTGGAGGGCTAATCCAATGACCCATAAAACTTCACGCCGCGGGTTCCTCAAGGCCGCAGGGGCCGCCGTTGCCGTTCTCGCAATTGGCGTCACACCCAAAGGTGCGTTTGCCGCTGCGACAGGCGACACCGCCACGGCCCTCACGCCCTTCGTCAAGATCTATGGCGACGGTTCCGTTGTTGCCGTAATCAAGCACCTTGAAGGCGGGCAGGGCACCTCAACCGGCCTGTCTACGCTGATCGCGGAAGAGCTGAACATGGAGCTCGCAGACATCAGTTTTGAGGCCGCGCCGTCCAACCCAGAGGTTTATAACAACCTGTTTTTCGGTCCGTTTCAGGCCACCGGCGGGTCGACGGCGATTGCCAACTCCTTTACGCAGTACCGCACCGCCGGGGCCGCCGCGCGCCACGTTCTGTTGCAGGCCGCCGCCGCGGACTGGGGTATGGACGCCGCCGCGCTGACGCTGAAAAACGGTGTGATCACCGGTGCCGGGCACGAGGGCAAGATTGGTGATTTCGTCGCCGCCGCCGCGCTGCTTGAGGTGCCCGCCGCGCCGGCACTGAAAGCCCCCGAAGACTGGACCCAGATCGGCAATCCGCAAATGGCGCGCCGTGACAGCCATGACAAGATCAACGGCGCTGGCCTCTATGGCATGGATGTTCAGCTTGAGAACCAAATGGTTGTCGCGATCAAACGTATTCCGCAGCTTGGTGCCACAGTGGTGTCGTTCGACGACAGTGCCGCTAAGCAAGTGAAGGGCTTTATCATGGCCCAAGCGCTGCCAAACGGCGCGGGCGTCGTGGCTTATGCTGAGAGCACCTGGGCCGCGTTTCAGGCCCGCGATGCGCTTGAAATCGAATGGGATCTCAGCAAAGCGGAAACCCGCAGCAGTGACGAGATCAAGGCCGAGCTGCTTGCCGCAGTGAACGCCGCGCCCGAGTTCCACGCCTCGGAGACTTCACTGGACGACATCAATGCAGCGCTAAATGGCGCGGCGCAGGTGGTGGAACGCGAATTCTATCTGCCCCTGCTGGCCCACGCCCCGATGGAGCCGCTGTCCGCCACGATTGCAGCCACCGAAGACGGCGGCGTGATCATGTATGACGGAGCACAAGGCCCGACCGTGAACCACGGCACCATGCACCAGATCCTTGGCATCCCGATGGAGAAAATTCAGGTCAATTCGCTCTATGCCGGGGGCTTCTTTGGCCGCCGTCTGAACGCGGGCGCGGATTACATTGTTGAGGTAACGCTGGCCTTTGCCATGACTGACAAGACCCGCCCGGTGAAACTGGTGTGGTCGCGCGAAGACGATCTTACCGGCGGGTGGTATCGCCCGGCGTATGCCCACAAAGTGCGGGTCGGTCTCGATGAGGCGGGCAAGATCGTCGGCTGGGATCACCGGATCGCGGGCCAGTCGATCGCCAAGGGCGGGCCGTTTGAAGCGATGATCGTGAAGGATGGCGTTGATGCCACCTCGGTCGAGGGCACGCATGATACGCCGTACACGATCCCGGGGATGCATGTTGGCCTGACCGATGGTGCCCCGGCGACCACGGTGAACTATTGGCGCTCGGTCGGACACAGCCACAACGCTTATGTGATGGAAACCATGATGGATGTCGCGGCGGCCGCAGCGGGGCAAGACCCGGTCAGCTTCCGCCTCGCGCATCTGCCCGGTGACACCCCGGACCAGACCCGCAAGGCGGGCGTGTTGAAGCTGGCGGCGGAAAAGGCTGGCTTTGGCCAAGAGCTGCCAGCGGGGCATTTCCACGGTGTGGCGGTGCACAAATCCTTTGGCACCTTCTGCGCCGAAGTGTGCGAAATCTCGATTGACGACGGTGGTTACGTCCAGATTGAGAAGTTCACAGCCGCCGCAGATTGTGGTGTGGCGGTGAACCCTGATGTGATCAAAGCGCAGGTTGAAGGCGCGATTGGCTATGGCGTCGGCCACGTCATGCGCGATGAGATCACGCTGACGGGCGGTGTGGTGGATCAGCTGAACTTCCCCGATTACGAACCGCTGCGGATGCGCGATATCAAGGCCATCGAGGTGCATATCGTGGCGTCGAGCGAAGCGCCCACCGGCATTGGCGAGCCTGGAACGCCCCCGGCGGGACCGGCACTTGCCAACGCGATTGCCGCCTCCGGGCGCGATCTGGTCACGCATTTGCCGATGATCAACAGCGACGTCGCCTTCGCCTAAAACCCTTGCGGATCGCCGGTGCCACAGGCGCGCGGCGGTCCGCTGTATCATCAGCGCGCGGGGAAACCTGCGCGCGGTCCACCCCGAGGTCAGGCCACCCCGATGTCAGGCCAACCCGATGCAGGCCAGACGGCGAGGGCGCTTTACGCTCTAGCGCCTCGGGAGGGGCTGTACCGCGCTGCGCAAGGCGGCTGCGGTTGCCCGCCGCCAACGCCACACACACCGCCACAGACACCGCCGCGACACGAGAGTGCGTTGCCACACGCAATCCACCCGTCGTGCCCTTGGGTTGTCTGAGGATGAACGTGGCGGTGGGACTTAGCTGGGCTTTGAAGACGCTCCGCAGCTCAGTGTGATGTCACACTCCACAGGCATTTTTGTTTGCCTAATGCACCCACAGGTTGCAATCTTGAGGCATTGCGCCTCAAAAGGAAGCCGACCCATGCAGTCTGATGACACCCCCCAATCAAAAAGCCGCCGCGATTTTCTGGCTCGTTCCGCCTCTGCTGCCTTGGTTGCGGGGATGCCATTGTTGCCAAAGGCGGCGATTGCGCAATATGCGCCCACCGAAATGGCCCCGGAGGGTGCGTCCATCGCGCGGGTCCGGATCTATCCCGCCATCGGGATCAGCCGCGTTGGCGGCAGTGACAAATGGTACTACGCGCCCGAGGTACCGGGCCTGCCACCCGAGGCGGGCGACGGGTACAAAGACGGTCGGCGCGCGATCAAGAAACAGGTTCAGCGGTTTCGCATCTATGCCTTTGACAGAGAGGATCGGGTGATTGGCGAGGTAACAGAGGGGCAGGGCAAAATCGAATGGTCCGCCCATTTGGCAAACGCCAAGGCCGCCTGGTACGGCTTTAACAACCCGCTCGACAATGGCGAACTGGCCCCTGGATTGCCCGGTAAGCTGCGCAACCAGTATTTCACCAATGATGACACCCGCGAAGAGATGCTGGTGATTGACGGCACCCGCATTTCGATCAGCGGACGCGGGGTGAATTACGAACAGGACCGCGACGAATACCGCTTTGAGGGCAAGTTCTGGGGCACCGAGGATGTGGTGCTGGGCCGGCTCTGGACTGACGCCTCCGGGCGGCTTTTGGTGGTGCCGCCAAACGGGGTGTCGAACTCTCCGACCAACGCCGCGATCACCAGTTTTGCCGACAATGACGGCTGGCACGACGATTGGTGCGACGGGCCGGTGAATGCGCAGGTGACGCTGGCGGATGGCCGTGTGCTTGAGGCTGAACCATCGTGGGTTGCCTGCGTCGGCCCCAACTTTGCCCCGGAAATCCCGCCGATTTCAACGCTGCAAGACCTGATCGCCGATCTCAATGTACAGGAGGGGTGGACACCGGCGCCGCGCGGCCCCGTAAGCTATCGTCGTGACATCTATCCGACGTTCCGGCGCGTGGCGCTGATGGAATGGATCACCAATGCGGCGCGGCTGCGCGTCGGTTGGATGGGGGTTGATTTCGCCGATCCGGCGACGATGGACCGCTTGCGCGACCCTGGCCCCGACAACGCCGAGTTCCGCCGCGAAATCTTTGCGCTGTTTCGCGATCCGTTCAACGACGGGCCGAATGCGTTCAAAGAAGAGCGGATGAAGATCCCGTATATGATGGGCGATGGCGTCAATTTCGACGGCTCGCCGCTGCAATGGTTCCGCTTTCCGATCCTGCAATACAAGATGCTGGGCGCTTGGGCCGCGGGGGATTTCGTCGATGATTTCGAGGATTCAGAGCTTGATGCGATCACCTCGCTCGAAGACATCCCGCTGGCCGCGCAACCCGCCGCCTTGAGTGAAGCCGCGCTTGAGCCGTGTTCGGGCGGGGCGTTTCATCCCGGCGTCGAGCTGACCTATTATCTGCGCCTCAAAGAGATGTACGCCCGCAACATTGATGCAACAGCCGAGCCTTTCCGTATTGCCCATGGCACCCGCAACCGGATCGCGCAGAACGTGGGCCGTTTGCTGACCCCCGAGAAGGCGTTTGCGGGCGGCAATGGCGCGCCTGCGCCGCTCGGCCCGCAGGGGCCGGGTGATCTCACCCGCTGGATGGGGTTGCCGTGGCAATGTGATGCCTTCAGCTGCCAATACGTGCTGATGCAGGACAATTTCCCCACCGCCACATGGTGGCCTGCGCTCCTGCCAATCGACGTGCTGCCCGAGGAGTATTACCGCGTTGTCATGGACACAACGATGTCGCCCGAGGATCGCAAGATGTTCTTTGACAACCGCCTGGCCTGGTCGCGCGGGGTGGCGGGGATTGGCTATCACGCCAACGCGAGCTATTGGGACGGCATCACCAATATGATCACCCTGTGGGAGCGGATGGGCTTTGTCGTCAAGCGCCCCGGTCCGGTGGATGAGGGCAGGCCAGAGGGCATCCCGAATGAGCTGTTTGTCGAGGTGGGGCGGTCGGACGAGGAAATGCGGTTTAATTGGCGGCCCGAGGATGGGGTGGTGCCGAATTAACCGTATGCGCCGCTGTCACGCCGCGCGTTTGACCGGCGGCAGGGCTTTCGGTTGAGCGAGATTGCAATCATTGGCGGCGGGTTGGCCGGGGCGGCGGCTTGCCTTGGGCTGGCGCAGCTTGGGGTGCGGCCGCTGTGGCTGGCCGCGCCGCCGGGGCAGGCGGATAAGCCGGGCGAAAGCCTGTCGCCCGCCGCGCATACCGTGCTCGACAGTCTGGGCGTCGCGGATGTGCTGCGCTCTGCGCGGCACCGGCCTGCCAATTCGGTGTTCTCGGCCTGGGGCACTGACCGGCTGCATGAACGCAGTTCGGTGGTGCACCTCGAGGGGCCGGGGCTGGTGCTGGATCGGCTGGCCTTTGAGGCCGAGATGTTTGCGCGTGCGCAGGCGGTTTCAAATCATGTGGACACGCATGTCACGGGGTGTACGCAGTCCGAGGGCCCGTGGCACCTGACCCACACCGCTGGCCTGTCTGAGGCTGCGATTGTGATTGACGCGACGGGCCGCCACGCCGCGCTGGCGCGCAACGAAAGCCGCCGGTTCCGCGCCGACCAACTGGTGGCGCTCTATGCCTTTGTCGCGCAATCGCCGGCCTCTGATGTCGCCCCCACGCCCGCCACCCTGCTGGAAACCACCGCGCTGGGCTGGTGGTACGCGGCGTATCTGGCGGATGGTCGCTTGGTCCTTAACTTTTACACCGACGCCGATCTGGTGCCCGAGGGGGCCAGCCGGGACGTGGGCGTGTTTCATGCGCTGCTGGCGCAGACCCAACATATCCGGCGCTGGATCAACGAAGCCCAGTTCCAGATTGCCACTGCGCCCAAGCTGGCCAGCGCGGCCACCACATGGCTGGCCCCCTGCGCAGGCTCGAACTGGCTGGCGGTGGGCGATGCGGCGGCGGCGTTTGATCCGCTGTCCTCGCATGGCATGACGACGGCGCTTTGGACCGGGGCACAGGCTGCAAAGGCGGCGTTTGCCCTGCGGAGGGACGACCCGGAACCGGCGCGGGCCTATTGCGATGCCGTGGCCCAAGGGGTTGCGGATTTTCTTGCCGCGCGCGCGGGGTTTTATGGCCATGAAAGCCGGTTCGCCTCAGCGCCGTTCTGGCAGCGCAGAGCCGCAAGGACCGAGGGTTGAGCCTCTCGTGCGGGGGTGCTAATTGGCGGGTCTGATGGGATGCTGCCAGCGGCATGTCACGCGATCCGCGCCAGCGCCGGTATCATGAAACCTCCGCCCATGTGCGTCGCACAGAGCCGCAGACTGGCCGCAGACTGGCCGCACGACGCATCCGCTAACCCCCTAAAACGCCAGTACGATTCGACCAGAGCGCGAGCGCACGTCTCTTGGTTGTGATCAATAGAACCAACCGCTGGCCATTGGTTCTGTCTGGCAAACAGCCCTTGCCCGGAAAATGACGCGATGGCCAAAAGTTGCCGTCATCTGTTAGGTTGAATTATTAAGAAAGCATTAAGATCAGGCCACCCCCAATGCGGATCGGGCCGAACAGAAAAAGTGCATGTAATTCAAATTGGTATAGCCGGGTCTATGCTTTTGATCGCTACAATTTGAGGTTGATTAAGCCATCACATGCCGCCGCCTAGGGGCCATTTTAGACCTTCTCGGCGTCACAGTTCAGAACAATTTCTACTTTGTTTAAGGCAAAGCAGCCCATATTACTTTGGTAAGCCCACTGGGGGGTGAAGTCTGTTGGCCACGGGGGCGGCCGCTGAACCGTTGTACGTCGGATGACGGATGGGATGCGAATGGCGAAGTGTGCAAACGCTTCACTGCCCGCTGCCGGGTAAGAATTGCCCGCAGGATGCTCCTGTCCAATCCACCAAAGCGTATGACTTTGAAGTAGCGGTGCGTGCGCCTGGCAACTTGTTTGCGTGGTGTACCGGCCGAACCTGAGGATGAGAGGGTCGAGATGCCTGACACGAGACAAACGATGGATGATTATGATCCGCCAGCTGGATCGGACGTTTTTGGCGCCCGACACACGACGATGCTGATTAAATTTAATTGTAACAATCAAAGCCAGGGGAGGCGTTCGTAACATGCCGACTAAAACAAACACACCAACCGAACAAAACGGCGGCCCCGTCACTCCTGTGGATGAACTCGACGGTATCGTCGAAGGCACGTCCGGTGATGATACCATTGACGTTAGCTATACCGGCGATCCCGACGGCGATATGGTCGACAACAGCGACAATATCTTCTCCGACGATCCCGCCGATTCAGAAGACGACATTATCGAAGCCTATGAAGGCGACGACTCGGTTCTTGCCGGTGACGGCGATGACAATGTCGATGGCGGCGCAGGCCACGACACGCTGAAAAGCGGCGATGGCAGCGACACGATCACTGGTGGCGAAGGCGACGACGAGATCCACTCGGATGCCAATGACGAAGCCATTGATGCCGTGACGTTCCCGGGCGTTCCGGTTGACGACAACCCCAACGATGACCGTGATTACGTAGAAGGTGGCCTCGGCGACGACACCATCTCGACCGGCGATGACCGCGACACCATCGACGGTGGCGACGGCAACGACGTCATCAAACCTGGCATCGACAACGACGAAGTCTTTGGCGGCGCCGGCGATGACAGCATCGTTGATATCCAGGGTGCCGACACCATCGACGGTGGCGACGGCAACGACACGATCATTGCCGGTTTCGATACCTTCTCGGACTATGTTGGTGACGATCCCAACCTGCCGATCGGCTCGATCACATCCGACCCCAACACCACCGATGGCATGGACGAAGTCTATGGCGGTGCGGGTAACGACCTGATTTCGACCGGTGACGATGCGGACTATATCGACGGTGGCGAAGGCGATGACACCATCGATGGCGGCATCGATGATGACTATATCGACGGCTGGACCGGCAACGACAGCATCCTTGGCGGCCATGGCTCGGACACCATTCTTGGCTATGACGGCGACGATTACATCGACGCCAGCGCGGCCACCAGCGGCATGCTGTACAGCAACGAGCCCGACGCGACCGATCCGGTTCCGGACAATGACCGTGACTTTGTCGATGGTGAATCCGGCAACGACACCATCTTTGGTGGCGATGACGACGATACGCTGCTTGGCGGCGAAGGTGACGATGTCATCGACGGCGGCATCGACGATGACGACATCGACGGCGGCGAAGGCGCTGACCTGCTTATGGGCGGCGACGGCGAAGACACGATTGTTGGTGGCGCAGGGCCCGACACGATTGATGGCGGCGATGGCCGTGACATGATCATCGGCTCCGACGTTGGCGACAGCATCGATGGCGGCGACGGTCCGGCAGGCGATGGCGCGGATGGTCTTCCCAATGACTATGACACGCTCGATCTGCGCGGCTCTGCTCCGGCGGGCGGCACATTGTCGGTGACCTATACATCGGCAGATCAGGAAGACGGCTTTGTCGAATACTTCGATGACACCGGCGCGCTGACAGGCACATCGACGTTCGAAGACATCGAGAACGTCATTCCCTGCTTCACCCCCGGCACGACAATCGCCACTCCGACCGGCGAGCGTCTGATCGAGGATCTGCGCGAAGGCGACCGGGTGATCACCCGTGACAATGGCCTGCAGGAAATCCGCTGGATCGGCACCACCGAGCTGACCGGACACAAGCTGGCGCGTGCGCCGCATCTGCGTCCGATCCTGATCCAGGCCGGCAGCCTTGGCCCGAACCTGCCCGAGCAGGACATTCTGGTCAGCCCGCAGCACCGCATTCTGATGAGCGGTGAGAAGGCGCAGCTGTTCTTCGAAGAGCGCGAAGTTCTCGCGGCGGCCAAGCATCTGACCGATCTCGACGGCATTGATGAAGTGGGCACCTTGGGTGTGACCTATATCCACTTCATGTTCGACCAGCACGAAGTGGTTCTGTCGAATGGCGTCTGGACCGAAAGCTTCCAGCCCGGCGATCAGACCATGTCCAGCATGGGCGACAAGCCGCGGTCGGAAATCTTTGAATTGTTCCCCGAGCTGGAAACAGCCGAGGGCCTTCAGGATTACTCCGCAGCACGCCGTTCGCTGAAGAAGCACGAAGCCAAGTTGCTGGTGCGGTAAACGCGCCGACAGGCAGGCACCGGCGCGCCAAGCGCGCCGGATACAGAATATGCAGCTGTTCGCGACAAATCTTGTCGTGAACGATTCAAGATCGGGGCCGGTTCGCCGGCCCCGATTTGACTCTGCACCCCCAAATGTGGCCCAAAGTGCCGCAATTTTGTCTCAACTTTTAAACCGCTTTGAACGGATCTGCCTGCCTTTGGGATAGGATCTGCTCGCAGACCTATGCGTAATGGCATGGAATATATGCGAAATATTTCCGGGCCAGCCCTGCGGTTTTCCCCCAAAGCGTGACGATACTGCCCCCGGCGCAAGGCCGCGCGCCGCGCACGGCAATGAACCAGATTGCCCAGATTGTTCCCAAATTAGAACCAATAGAATTTTTATAAAATAACGGACAAAGTAAGCCGGGCACGTACAGACCCGGCATTTCTGTGGGGTGAGCCGTGCCTATTGCAACCGAACTGAACATCAATACCAGCGCAACCGCACTGGACATGGCCGACGCCATGTTCGGCGAAGGCGTGACCGTCGTTTCCGCCACCTATTCCGGCGATGCGGCGGCGTCTGGGGTTTATACCGGCGGCCAGGCGACATTGGGCGAACTCAGCCCCTCAGACACCGGCGTGATCCTGTCGACCGGTCAGGCCGGGGACATCACCAACTCTTCGGGCACCACCGACACCAACACCGCCGGCAACACCGGCACCGACAATGCGGGCGGCATCGACGGCGATGCCGATCTGAACGCGGTGTCGGGGCAGGATACCTTTGACGGTGCCTTTCTTGAGGCCAGCTTTGTGCCCGACGGCGACACGCTCACCATGCAGCTGGTGTTCTCGTCCGAGGAATACCTTGAATACGTCTCGAGCAGCGTCAACGATGCGGTGGGGATTTGGGTCAACGGGGTTTACGCGCCGCTTGAAACCGGCAACGGGCCCGCCGTAGCCGTGGCGATCGACACCATCAACCCAACAACCAACCCCAACCTTTACCTCGACAACGCCGCCGCCGATGACACCTATAACACCGAGATGGACGGCTCGACTGTGGTGCTGTCGATCACGGTGCCGGTCAATGCCGGTGAGATCAACGACATCCGCATCGGCATCGGTGACGGCGGCGATGGGATCTATGACTCCAACCTGCTGATCATGGGCAATTCGGTCCAGACCCAGTCTATCGCGGTCAATGACAGCCTGGCGCAGGGGCCCAACACCACGCAGGTGCATGACCTTCTGGCCAATGACACCAACACCGAAGACCGCGACCTGACCATCACCCATATCAACAACGAAGCCGTTGTTCCCGGTGATACGGTGATCCTCAACACCGGCGAGCAGGTCACGCTTAACCCCGATGGCACCGTGTCGATCCTGACCGATGGCGATCTGGGCACCAATACCTTTACCTATTCCACCGTCGATAATGAGGGCGCGCCTGCGACCGGCTTTGCCACCATCACCACCACCAACAATCCGCCGAACTTCATCGTCGAAGGCACCAACGGCGCCGATGTGATTGACGCCACCTATACGGGTGATCCCGAAGGCGACATGATCGACAACGCCGATCATTCCGATGCGTCCCACGCCGACAGTGTCGAGGCGGGCGGCGGCGATGACGTGGTTCTGTCGGGCCTTGGCAACGATACGGTGTTTGCGGGCGCTGGCGACGATACCGTCGATGGCGGCGCGGGCGACGATTACATCGAAGGCGACAATGGCGCGGATTCGCTGCTGGGTGGCGCGGGCAATGACACGATCCTTGGCGAAGCCGGGGCGGACACTCTGGATGGCGGCACCGGCGACGACAGCCTTGTGGGCGGCGGGCGCGACGATACCTTTCAGCTCTCGGATGGCTTTGGCAATGACACCATCCTTGGCGGCGAAAATCAGGAAAACAACGGCGACACGCTCGACCTGTCGGGGCTGACCGCCGACACCATCGTTGATCTGAGCGGCGCAGACCCCGAGGCGGGCAGCGTATCCTCGGGCACCGACACCACCACCTTCTCCGAGATCGAGAACATCACGCTCGGCGGGGGCCGCGATACGGTGCGGCTTGGCAATGGCTCGGGCGCGGATGCGGTCAATGGCTTTGATATGACGGCAACGGGCGATGGCTCGACCGCGGATCAGGTTGATGTGATCGGCATGACCGATGCGCTTGGCGCGCAGGTCAATGTGTTTGACGTGACAGTCAGCGACACCAACGGCGACGGCAGCGGCGACGCGATCCTGATCTTTCCCGGCGGCGAAACCCTTACCCTTTTGGGAGTCTCGCCGGCACAGGTGTCGACCCCGGCGCAGCTCGAATCCATCGGCATCCCGGCCCCCGATTACATCGTTGAAGGCACCGCAGGCGCGGACACAATCGACGGCGGCTATCTTGGCGATCCCGAGGGCGACCTGGTCGATGCCGGCGACAACCAGACCGGCACCGATGGCGACCTGATCGAAGCCTACGGCGGCGCCGACAGCGTGCTTGCGGGCGCGGGCGACGATACGGTTTATGGCGGCGATGGTGGCGATACCATCGACGGCGGCGCAGGCGATGACGTGCTGTACGGCGAGGCCGACAACGACCTGATCCAAGGCGACGCAGGGGCCGATACCCTCGACGGCGGCTTTGGCAGCGATACGCTGTATGGCGGCATCGGAGATGACAGCATCGACGGCGGCACCGGCAATGACTCGCTTTACGGTGATGAGGGCGCGGATACACTGCACGGCGGCGCGGGGTCGGACACGCTTGATGGCGGCGGCGACAACGATGTGCTCTACGGCGGCGATCACAATGACACCGTTTATGGCAACATCGGCGATGACACGCTGTATGGCGGCGCGGGCAACGATTTTGTGCGCGGCAGCTTTGGCGAAGACGTGCTGCATGGCGGCACCGGCGACGATAGCATCTGGGGCGGGTTCAACGACGACCTCTTTGTAATCGAAGACAATTTCGGCAATGACACCATCGATGGCGACGCCTCGGACGAAACCCTTGGCGATACGCTTGATCTCTCGGCCACCACCACCGGGCTGAGCATCGATCTGACCGATGTGAACCCCGAAAACGGCAGCTTTAGCGACGGCACTGACACCGCCACTTTCACCGACATCGAGAATATCATCCTCGGCGGCGGCAATGACACGATCACGCTGGCCGATTTCGGCGGGGCGGACATCGTGCAAGGCTTTGCCGGGCCGACGGTGAATGGCGATGGCTCGCTGACCGGCAACGATATGCTCAATGTCAGCGGCATGACCTCCGATGGCGGCGTCACGCCGGTCACGGTGCGCGATGTTGTGGTGACGAATGATGGCAGTGGCAACGCGCTGCTGACCTTTCCGGGCGGCGAAAGCATCACGCTTGTGGGCATCGATCCGGTCACCGCGTCGGACCATGCCTTCCTCGTGGCGATTGGCATTCCCTCGAACCTGATCGTTGATGGCACCGCCGCGGGCGACGCGATGGGCACCACCTATGTCGACAGCGAAGGCGATCAGACCGATGGCACCGATGGGCTGAACGACACCATCTTGGGCTACGCGGGCGACGATACAATCGACGGCGGGCAGGGCGATGACACCATCGACGGCGGCGCCGACAATGACCTGATCGATGGCGGCGCGGGTGCGGATGTGATCGCGGGCGGCAGCGGCTCTGACACCATCACCGGTGGCGACGGCAACGATGTGATCGACGGCGGCACCGAGAATGACAGCCTGTCCGGCGGCGCTGGCAATGACACCATCGATGGCGGGGCGGGCAACGATACGCTGGTGGCCGACGGCGGCGACGACAGCCTGTCCGGTGGCGAAGGCGACGACAGCTTCCAGCTGACCGACACCACCGGCAACAGCACCATCGACGGCGGCACAAACGGCGAGGTTTTGGGGGATACGCTTGATCTCTCAGGCGTGACTGGGGATCTGCGAGTTGATCTGACCGCGCTCGACAGCGAAAGCGGCAGCGTCAACGACGGCACCCACACCACGGTTTTCACTGAAATCGAGAATATCACGCTGGGCGCGGGCACCGATACGCTTGTGCTGGCCGATGGCTCTGGCAGCGACACGGTTGGCGGCTTTGACAGCCCCACGGCCAATGGCGATGGCACCTATTCCGGCGGCGATCAGCTTGACGTGACGGCGCTGACCTCGGACGCGGGCACCACGCCGGTCAATGTTCATGACGTGATTGTCAGCGATGATGGCGCGGGCAACGCGGTGCTGACCTTCCCGGGCGGCGAAACGCTGACCCTGCTGGGAATCGCGCCTGCCACGGCCAGCGATCCGGCCTGGCTGGTGGCGGCGGGCATCCCGAGCGACGGCATTCTGACCGGTACGGCGGGCGATGACACCATCGTTGCCGGCACTTGGATCGACGAGGACACCGACGTTGTTGACGGCGGCGATGCGACCCTGCCGGGCGAAGCACCGCAGGACGACATCATTCAGGCCGGTGCGGGCAACGACAGCGTCGAAGCCGGTGCGGGCAATGACGACATTGACGGCGGATTTGGCGACGACACGCTGGATGGCGGCACGGGCGACGACTCGATCCTTGGCGGCGCGGGCGCGGATTCGATCCTCGGCGGCGACGGGACCGATACACTGGCCGGTCAGGACGGCGCGGATACGGTTTCGGGCGGTGCGGGCAACGACGTGATCAGCGGCGGTGAAGCCGATGATTTGCTCGACGGTGGCGCAGACAATGACACGCTGGATGGCGGCATCGGCGCAGACACGTTGATTGGCGGCGCGGGCGATGATGATCTGAGCGGTGGCGACGATCAAGACCGGTTCGAGCTTGGCGCGAATGAGGGCAGCGACGTTATTGATGGCGGCGCGGGCGGCGTTGATTTCGATACGCTGGCCCTGACCGATCCGCTGGGCGCGGATGTGACATTTACCGGCAATGAGGCGGGCACCGCCACGGTCGGCACCGGCAGCGCAACCTTTACCGAGATCGAAGCGCTGGAGCTTGGCGCAGGGGCCGATACTGTTGACGCGAGCGCCGATGCCAGCGGTCTGGAGATCGACGGCGGCGCCGGGGCAGATAGCCTCATCGGTGGCTCTGGTGCGGACTCTATCCGTGGCGGCGACGACGCGGATACGATTGTCGGCGGACGCAACGATACCATCGATGGCGGTTCGGGTGGCGATGACAACGATACGCTGCAAATCGTCGGTCCGGCGGTCATCACCTATGATCCGCTGAACGGCGAAGACGGCACTGTGTCGTGGCTCAACGGCGATACGCTTACGTTCACGGACATCGAAAATGTAGAATATATCCCATGCTTTACGCCGGGAACTTCAATCAAAACATTAGGTGGCGAAGTGCGTGTTGAACGGCTTTGCGTTGGCGACCGTGTGCTCACCCGCGACAACGGCTATCAGGTGATCCGCTGGATCGGCACCCGTGCGCTTTCGGGCGCAGACCTCGCCAATCGTCCGCAGCTTTGCCCGATCAAAATCGCGGCGGGCGCGCTTGGCGGCGGTATGCCCGAACGCGATATGGCCGTGTCGCCGCAGCACCGGGTGCTGATCGGCAATGCCGCGACACAGATGTGGTTTGGCGAAGAAGAGGTGCTGGTGGCGGCGACCCATCTGACCTGTCTTGACGGGATCGAAGAGGCCGGGCCCGAGGGTGGCGTGACCTATATCCACATCCTGTTTGACCAGCACGAAGTCGTGCTGAGCGATGGCGTCTGGTCGGAAAGCTTTCAGCCCGGCGATATGACGATGGCCGCGCTTGATGGCGACCAGCGCGATGAGCTGCTGACGTTGTTTCCAGAACTCTGTGCGCGAGAAAACCTCCATGAGGTCTATCCTTCCGCGCGTGCGACGCTTAAGGCCCATCAAGCACAGGTTTTGTTAATGAGTTGATGGGTACACTGTCGAAGCCGGGCCATTCGGGCCGGGGCTTCACATTTGGGCGGCCTGTCCTGCTCGCCAGGCCGCCCAATCCTCTGGCGTATCAAGATCAAGCCGCGCGCGTTGGCCCGGCAGCGGCACCAATTTGCGCGCCCCGGCATGGGCGCGCAGGATGTCGCGCGCACCGGTGTCGCCGGTCAGGGCGGCGAACTCCGTGAACACCGCCCGGCGAAACAGGATCGGGTGGCCGGGGGTGCCGTCTTTGGTTGTGGCCTGCACGATCAGTGCCTCGGGCGCGGCTTTGGCGGCACCGATCAGCCTGCGCAGATCCTCAGTCTGAATATCCGGCATATCGGGCGGCAGGATCAGGGCGGCGTCGATACTGTCGGGCAGGGCGGCGATGCCGCGGCGCAGGGAGTGCGCCATGCCATCACCCGCATCCGGCACCGGCAAACGCAGCACCGGCGTTTCGGCCAGCGCCAGCGCGCGCGGATGGCTGTCTGAGGGCAGGGGCACAATAACGCTAAGGCCCGCCGCAAGCCCGCGCAGCGCCATTGCACGGATGCAGGGCACGCCCCCCACCATTTCGAGCAGCTTATCCCCGCCGCGCATCCGGCTCGACAGGCCCGCAGCAGGCAGGATCAGGGCGCAGTGCATCGGCAAACCTCATGTTTCACAGCCCCCAGCCTAATGCGCGCACCGCGGGGAGAACAGCCCAAGACGCTGCGAAAAACTTTTGATCCGGTGCGGGGCGCGCTGCGTATTATCTGGTAAAAGAGGTATATTGTGACGACACTTATCTGGTTCCGGCGCGATCTTCGGCTCTCTGATCACGCCGCTTTGACAGCCGCTTGCAAAGACGGACCGGTGGTGCCGGTCTTTATCCGTGATGGTTCCGTTGCGCGGCTTGGGGCTGCGCCGAAATGGCGGCTAGGGCTGTCGTTGCAGGCGCTTTGCGAGGACCTTGAGGCCAAAGGCAGCCGGATGATCCTGCGCTCGGGCAACCCGGCGGAGGTGCTGGCGGAACTGGTGCAAGCCACGGGTGCCAAACGGATTTACTGGTCGCGCGGCTATGACCCCGACAGCATCGCGCGCGACAGCAAGATCAAGCAGCGCTTTCGCGACGCCGGGATCGACGCCCAGAGCTTTGGCGGCCATGTCCTGTTTGAACCGACCTCGGTCGAGACCAAATCCGGCGGGCCGTACAAGGTGTTTTCGCCCTATTGGAAGACGGTCAAAACCCGCGATGTTGAAGCGCCGCGCAAGGCTCCGGAGGCGATCCCCGCGCCGGACAATTGGCCCGAGAGCGAGAGGCTTGCGGCCTGGGAAATGGGCGCGGCGATGCAACGCGGTGCAGACGTGGTGCGGGCGCATGTCACGCCCGGCGAACAGGCGGCGCAGGCGCGCTTGGCGCAGTTCATCGACAACAGCGTTGCGCAGTATCACGACCGGCGCGATCTGCCGGGCGTGGACGGCACCTCGGGCCTGTCGGAATACCTCACTTACGGCGAAATCAGCCCGCATCAATGCTGGCACGCGGGCCTGCGGGCGCGCGAGGACGGCGCGCAGGGGGCCGAAGCCTTTCTGCGCGAACTCGGCTGGCGCGAGTTTGCCTATCATCTGATGGTGAACATGCCGCGCCTGCTGACGGGCAACTGGCGCGAGGATTGGGACGGCTTCGCGTGGAACGATGACGAGAGCGCGAAAGAGATCAAGGCATGGAAACAGGCGCGCACCGGCATTCCCTTTGTCGATGCCGGTCTGCGCGAGATGTATGTGACGGGGCGGATGCACAACCGGGTGCGGATGATCGTGGCGTCTTATCTCACGAAACATCTGTTGACCCATTGGAAGGTGGGGCTGCGCTGGTTTGAGGATTGCCTGACCGACTGGGACCCGGCGTCAAATGCCATGGGATGGCAATGGGTTGCGGGGTCGGGGCCGGATGCTTCGCCGTACTTCCGGGTGTTCAACCCCGAGACGCAGGCCAAGAAGTTCGACCCCGACGGCACTTACCTTCGCCGCTGGATTGCCGAGGGGCAGGACACCCCGCCCGACACCGCGCTGGCCTATTTCGACGCGATCCCCAAGCGCTGGAACATGTCGCCCGATGATGCCTATCCGCAGCCGGTGGTGGCGCTGGATGTCGGGCGCAAACGCGCGCTTGACGCCTATGAGAGCCGCGGTTTCTGAGGCGACGCTTGCCAGAGACTGCCGGGACTGCCTAAACTATTCATAAGTCAGGAAAGATGTGACAATGGTAAAGACGTCACTAGAGGGGCAGGGCAACCTGCCAAGATATTTTGCGCGGGTCTTTGCGGTGGCGTGCGGGATGAAACATGGGCGGCTGGATTTCGTGTTGCCGGATGGGCGCCGTTTTCGCGCCGAGGGCCATGCGCCCGGCCCGGTGGCCGAGTTGATCATCCACAACCCGGATGTTTTTGCCCGGCTGATCCGCGAAGGCGATCTGGGCTTCTGTGATGCCTACCTTGATCAATGGTGGGACACCCCTGATTTGATGGCGTTTCTTGACCTTGTACATGCCGACAATGATGCGCTGTTTGACGGATTTCCCGGCATGTCCTTGGTGCGCGCGTATGAGCGGCTGCGCTTTTGGCTGAACGGCAATTCGCGGGCGCAGGCGCGCAAGAATATCTCGTATCACTACGATCTGGGGAATGATTTCTACGGTCTGTGGCTTGATGAGACGATGACGTATTCGTCGGCGCTGTTTGAAACCGGGCAGGAAAGCCTTGAGGCCGCGCAAACCGCAAAATACGCGCTGATGATCGATGAAATGGGGGTGCAACCCGGCGATCATGTGCTTGAGATCGGCTGTGGCTGGGGTGGTTTTGCCGAATATGCCGCGCGCGAACGCGGGCTGAAGGTGACCGGGCTGACCATCAGCCAAGAGCAGTTCAGTTACGCGCAGGACAGGATTGCCCGCGCCGGTCTAAGCGATCTGGTGGACTTCAAACTTCAGGATTATCGCGACGAAACAGGCACCTACGACGGGGTTGCCAGCATCGAGATGTTTGAGGCCGTGGGCGAAAAATACTGGCCGGTGTACTTCAACTCCCTGCGCGAACGGCTGCGTCCGGGCAAGACCGCGACGCTGCAAATCATCACCGTGCAGGACAAACGCTGGGAGGTGTATCGCAAGGGCGTTGATTTCATCCAGAAGTACATCTTTCCCGGCGGCATGTTGCCCTCGCGCAAGGCGCTGGTGGCGGAAATCGAGCGGTCGGGCCTTGGGGTTTTGCGCTCGGTCGAGTTTGGCGAAAGCTACAGTCAGACGCTGCGCCGTTGGTATGATACCTTCAACGGACGCTGGGACGACGTGGCGCAATTGGGCTTTGATGACAGGTTCCGCCGGATGTGGAACTTTTATCTGACCTCTTGCGCGGCGACCTTTCACAGCGGTAACTGCGACGTAACACAGATAACGCTTAAGAGGCCCGCCGCCTGATGCCCACAATTCCGAAGCTCGTTGCCGCCATCATCCTGTCTGTTTTGGCGTTTATCACCTCGAAAATGGTGATGGACCAGATGCCGCCCAGCACCGACTTCGGAATTTTTCTGCCGCTCAACATGGTGTTTGGCTTTCTCACCGGCTGGTTTTATGTCGGCAAGTTGGCCAACACCCGCATGGCCGACGCGATCAGTTTCGGGCTGACAGGGTCGGCGGTGATGACCTTCATCGCGCTGTTTGCGCAGTCGATCAATAAGATGATCGGGCTGGCAATGCGCCACCGCTACGATGGCCCGCTCGAGGCGGTCGCCGCCGTGTTTCAGATCGCGGTCGATTACGGTGCCGAGGTGTTTAGCGTTGAGGTCGTGGTGACTTTGGTTGTCGGCGGTTTTCTGGCCGGCGTGATGACCTATTTCGCCTCGCTGCGCTGGCACTGAGCGATGGCGGATCTGTTTTTCTACGGCACCCTGTGCCATATGCCGCTGCTCGAGCGCGTGTTGGGGCGGACGGCTGACGATCTGGGGCTAGAGGCCGCAGAGCTGCCGGGCTGGGCGGCGTATTGGGTTAAGGATGCGATCTTTCCGATGATCTTGGCGCAGCCGGATGGGCGCGCTGCGGGGCTGTTTGTGGCCGATCTTGGCGAGGAAGACCTCGCGCGGCTGGATCACTACGAAGGCGGCTTTGGCTATGCGCTTGCGCCGCAACAGATTGTCACGGCGGCGGGTGAGACCCGTGAGGCCTATGTTTTCCTGCCCGATCCGGGGCGCTGGACCCCGGGCGCGGCGTGGCACTTGCAAGACTGGGCCGACCGCTACGGCGAACTGACTTTGGCCGCCGCGCGCGAAGTGATGGAGCGGTTTGGCACCTCAAGCCGCGAAGAGATTGACCGGCTGTTTCCGTGGATCCGTGCGCGGGGCTGGGCGCAATGTCTGGCGCAAGAGGCGGCCCCGACCACGCTGCGCCGTGCGCCAAGCGGCGATGATTTCACGATTGAGGCGCTGCGGCCCGGCTATGACGGGTTTTTCCGCATGCGCGCCTTTGATCTTAGCTATCGCCGGTATGACGGCACCCAAAGCGAGACGATTTCGCGCGAAGCCTTTCAGGCGTTTGATGCCGCGCTGGTGCTGCCGTATGACCCGGTGAACGACCAGGTGATGCTGGTGGAGCAGCTGCGGTTTGGCCCGATCTGGCGCCATGATCCGGTGCCCTTTGTGCTTGAGCCGATTGCCGGGCTGGTGGACGCAGGCGAAGCCCCGGCTGATTGCGCCCGGCGCGAGGCGGTCGAGGAGGCGGGGCTTGAGCTGGGCGATTTGCGGCTGATGACGCGGATTTATGCCTCGCCGGGGTATTCCAGCGAGTTTTTCCACTGCTACCTCGGGCTGTGCGATCTTGGCGGCGAAACCGGCGGCTTGGCCGGGCTGGCGCAGGAAAGCGAAGACATCCGCAGCCATGTCATCTCGTTCAACCACGCGATGGAACTGGTCGACAGTGGCGAGGTGAACGCCGGGCCGTTGACGCTCATGCTGCTTTGGCTTGCACGCCATCGTGAGGAATTGCGCCGCAACGGCGTTCCTGCACGCACTTGAGTTCGTACCGCGCCCCGCATACACAACGACGAGATTTCTAAGGAGAGCCGCCCTATGCGCATTGCATCCGATTTGGCCGACGCCGTTGGCAACACACCGCTGATCAAGCTGAGAAAAGCCAGTGAGGAAACCGGCTGCACCATTCTGGGCAAGGCGGAATTCATGAACCCCGGCCAGTCGGTCAAGGACCGCGCCGCGCTGTTCATCATCAAGGATGCGGTGGAAAAGGGCTTGTTGAGGCCCGGCGGCACCATTGTTGAGGGCACGGCGGGCAACACCGGCATCGGGCTGGCGCTTGTGGGGGCCTCGATGGGCTTTCGCACCGTTATCGTGATCCCCGAGACCCAAAGCCAGGAAAAGAAGGATATGATCCGACTGGCCGGGGCCGAGTTGGTTCAGGTGCCCGCAGCGCCGTATCGCAATCCCAACAACTATGTGCGCTATTCCGGTCGTTTGGCCGAGGAAATGGCACGCAATACCAACGAGGGTGTGATCTGGGCCAACCAGTTTGACAATGTGGCCAACCGGCAAGCGCATATCGAAACCACCGGCCCCGAGATCTGGGAACAGACCGGCGGCAAGGTTGATGGCTTTGTCTGTGCGGTCGGGTCTGGCGGCACGCTGGCCGGTGTTGGCATGGCGCTTCAGCCCAGGGGCGTGAAAATCGCGCTGGCCGATCCCGATGGCGCGACGCTGCACAACTTCTACACCAAGGGCGAGCATAAGTCCGAAGGCGAGTCGATCACCGAAGGCATCGGGCAGGGGCGGATCACCGCCAACCTCGAAGGCTTCACCCCGGATTTCAGCTATAACATCCCCGACTCCGAGGCGCTGCCGGTTGTGTTTGATCTGCTAAAGGATGAGGGGCTGTGCCTTGGCGGCTCGTCAGGCATCAACGTGGCGGGCGCGGTCCGTCTGGCGCGCGAACTGGGGCCGGGGCATACCATCGTCACGGTGCTGTGCGACTATGGCACCCGCTATCAGTCCAAGCTGTTCAACGTTGACTTTCTCAAGTCCAAGGGCCTGCCGTCGCCCGATTGGCTGGCGCGCGCGCCGGCCTCCATTCCCGGTGTGTTCGAGGACGTCTAATGCGTATTTCATCTGTGCTGCCAGCGCTGTTGCTGGCGATTTTTGCGGCAATTGCCGCCCCTGCTGGCGTGGCCTCTGCGCAGGACGCGCCGCTGACGCTGTCGCAAGGCTCTGCCGATGTGGCTGCGGGGGCCGCCCCTCAGGTGCTGACCCCGCAGGACCTTCCCGATTACAACGAATGGGCGCAGGTCGCGAAACGGGCCGAAGACGCGCTTGAAACAGCGCGGGCCGCTGACAGCGCGTTTGAGACCCTGCGCAGTGAAGTTGCCGAATGGCGCGCGCGGTTCCTGGCCGCGCAAGACATCAACCAGTCGCGTATTCGCACGCTGCAATCGCAGCTTGATGCGCTTGGCGCTGCCCCAGCCGAAGGCGAGAGCGAACCCGAGGAGACAGCAACACGCCGGTCTGAACTGAACGGCCAGCTCACACAGCTGCGCGCACCGGTGATGGCCGCCGAGGCGGCGTATAACCGCGCCGACGGGATCATCAGCGAAATCGATGCCTTGATCCGCGCCCGCCAAACCGAGGCGTTGTTCGCGTTGGGCCCTGTGCCTGTTCTCCCCGACAACTGGGCGATTGCGATCAACGAAATCACCGGCGCTTGGCGTGCCGGCTATAATGAGATCTCGAAGTCTGTGACCTCTCAAATCGGCAAGGTCGAGATGCAGGCCAATCTGCCGGTGGTTCTGTTGCTGGCGCTGGTGGGGTTTGTGCTGCTGCTGCGCGGTCGCTATTGGGCGCGCAAGGCGGGGAGCTGGCTGCGCCATAACTCCACACGGGGCGGCGCGGTGTTCAGCTTTCTGGTGTCCGTTGGCCAGATCGCCTTGCCGCTGGTCGGGCTGTTTGCCCTGACCGAAGCCGCCTTTGCCAGCGGCATTCCCGGCCCACGGCTCACGCTGCTGCTGGACAAACTGCCGATCTGGGGTCTGTGGATTCTTGGTCTGCGCTGGCTGGCTGACCGGCTGTTTTCGCAGCACGACGGCGACCGCATGTTGCCAATGGACAAACCTCAGCGCCGCGAAGCCCGGACCTATGCCACCTCGCTCGCCTTTTTGTTGGTGCTGCGCGACACCACCGTGCAATTCGCCGACATCGAGAATTTCTCGGACACCACACTGTCGGTTGTCGAATTCCCGTTGATGCTGCTGATGGCGCTGATCCTGTTCCGTCTGGGGCAGCTGCTGGTGCATCATGTCCGCTTTGACACCACCACCACGACCGAGCGTCTGGTGCGCGCCCGTGTGGTGGCGTTTCTGGGCCGGATCGTCATTCTGGTGTCGATCGTGGCACCGGTTCTGTCGGCCTCTGGCTATGGCACTGCTGGCGCCCGGCTGATGTATCCGACGATTGCGACCCTGGGCCTGCTTGGCCTGATCGTGGTGTTGCAACGGTTTACCAACGATCTTTACCGCTATCTGATGCGGCAGGGCGATGATGAGGCCGACAGTTTGATCACCGTGCTGATCGGCTTTGTGCTGGCGCTTGGCGCGCTGCCGTTCCTTGCGTTGATCTGGGGCGCGCGGGTCGCTGACCTGACCGAGCTTTGGACCCGCGTTGGCGAAGGCTTTGCCGTCGGGGACAGCCGCATTTCGCCGTCGGATTTCTTTGTGCTGCTGGTGGTGTTTGTCGTGGGCTACATGGGCACGCGGCTGCTTCAGGGGGCGTTGCGCAACTCGATTCTGCCGAAAACCAACATCGACACCGGCGGGCAAAATGCCATCGTTTCGGGCATCGGCTATGTCGGGATTTTTATCGCCGCGCTGGTGGCGATCACCTCGGCGGGGCTTGACCTGTCGTCGCTGGCCATCGTCGCTGGTGCGCTGTCTGTCGGCATTGGTTTCGGGCTTCAAAACATCGTGTCGAACTTTGTGTCCGGCATTATCCTGCTGATAGAGCGCCCGATTGCCGAGGGAGACTGGATCGAGGTGGGCGGCATTCACGGCACCGTTCGGCGGATCTCGGTCCGCTCCACGCGGGTCGAGACGTTTGACCGCTTTGATGTGATCATTCCGAACGCCGATTTCGTGTCGGGCCGGGTGTCGAACTACACCCGAGGCAGCACCATTGGCCGGATCGTTATCCCGGTCGGCGTCGCCTATGGCAACGACACGCGCAAGGTGCAGAAAATCCTGCTCAACATCGCGCGGCACCACGATCAGGTGCTGATGAACCCCGAACCTGCGGTCGATTTCATCGGCTTTGGCGCGGATTCGCTGGATTTCCAGATCCGTGCCGTTCTTGTGGACATCGGCCAGGGCAATCCGGTGCGCACCGAAATGCGCCACCAGATTGTCGAGGCGTTCCTCGCGGAAAACATCGAAATCCCCTATGCCCAACGCGACATCTGGCTGCGCAATCCCGAGGCGCTGCGCCCGCCCGAGCCTCAGCCCGCCAAAGAGGCACCGACCGCCGAGATGCCAAACGCCGAGGTGCCGCAAAGACCCACCACAACGGTCCAGCGCGAGCCTTCGCCGGGCGATGGCATCAGCAGTTCCGACGGCGGATCTGACGGAGACAGCAGCCGATGACCCATCTCTTGTTTCGCGAAGATCCCTATCTGCGCGATGCCACGGCCCAGGTGACAGGCCACACGCCCGAGGGCGGCATCGTGCTTGACCGGACGGTGTTTTACCCCACCGGCGGCGGTCAGCCCGGCGACAGCGGCCTGCTGGTCTGGGACGGGATCGAGATGCCGATTGCCACCACCGTCAAGGGCAACGGCGCTGACGTGGTGCTTGTGCCCGCCGAGCCGATGGCGCTGCCCGATATCGGCACGCATCTGGTGCAGCACCTCGATTGGGAGCGGCGGCACCGGCACATGCGGGTGCACACCGCGCTGCATCTGTTGTCGGTGGTGGTGCCTTTGCCGGTGACGGGCGGGTCGATCACCTCGGACAAGGGGCGGCTGGATTTCGACATGCCCGAGGCCCCGGCCGACCGGGACGTCATCGAAGAGGCGCTGCAATTGCTGGTCGAGCGGGATTTGCCGGTGTCGGAAACCTGGGTCACCGACGCGGTGCTGGATGCGACGCCCGAGCTGGTCAAGACGATGTCGGTCAAGCCGCCACGCGGGCAGGGCAAGGTGCGTCTGGTGCGGATCGGGCAGGGTGGCGACCAGGTCGACCTCCAGCCCTGCGGCGGCACCCATGTGGCGCGCACCGGCGAGATCGGCGCGATCCGTCTGGGCAAGATCGAGAAAAAGGGCCGGCAGAACCGGCGGATGAGCGTGCTTCTGGGCAGCTAAAGCTTGGCCTGCGGCGGCCGCCACCCGGTGTCTTGAGAGGCGGCATCAAGGCAGGTGCGGGGGGCTTGTGCGGGGGCGTTGACGATTTCCTTGAAATCTTTGGTTTTAGCCCTTGAACCCCGGTTGGTGTCAGGGCTAAACACCCGCGAACGGACAGTTGGCCGAGTGGTCGAAGGCGCACGCCTGGAAAGTGTGTAGGCGGGAGACCGTCTCGAGGGTTCGAATCCCTCACTGTCCGCCACCCACACTCAATAAGTATTTGATTTTACGACGTTATTGGTGGTGGGCGATTTCTCATCCCCCGGAATATCCCCCACCCGAGCAGCGCATCAGTTCAATCTTCTCGCTGTGTAGCCATCATTGCGTCCTGTTTCCGGCCAGTTGTATCAGGAGTATTGCGCGCGCGTATTGGTCCACTTGCCCAGCGCGGCACTAGCGTTCTCCGGGAGGTTCGCTGGGTCGTCCTGCCCGTCTATGGCGCGCTGCGGCCTTGCGGCAAGTTTCAGTGCAGTATCGGGCGTCGATCCGTTTGTGCGCGCCTATCAAATCCCCGCACCGGGCGCAGTTGCGCTGCGCTGCCCCGTAAAGCTTGCAAAGCCGCTCAACCCGGCGTCGGGTCAGTGTGGCGTTCTGGCCCGAATAGACGCACCATGCTATTCTGCAAAAGGGCGGGTCCAGCGCCTCGATCCAGATCGAGCCTTGGTCTGAAGATTGGTTCAAGTAATCTTCTTTTCGTGTCGGCATGTCCGTTTTTCCACTTATTTTTAACGGGTCCGGGCGTTGGAAACGTTGGCGTTTTCCGACTGGCTAGTTGCCCGAGCAAGTGACGTGACAGTGGCGGCCATCCGGTTCCGTTACGCTCACATGCCAGTCGGTCCGGCAACAGACTGCGCATGTAGGCGGCGATAAGGGCAGGCCGGAACAATCGTGCTGCACGGCGGGCCGATATTGCCCGCCGCTTTCTATTCTCGGCGCGGCAAGAGCCGCTAATCCCGCTATTTCCGCTAATTCTTCACCATCACTGGCAACCTTGGTTTCCGGAAGCTTCGCCAGTTCGGCTTGCACATCAAACCACATCGCTCACGTCCCTCACGATTTGCCAAGCCGCCCTGCGCGCTTTGCCGCGTACAATCGCCCCGGCGTCCAAGAGGTTGATCCAGCCATTGCGCTCCAGCACGCCCAGCGCCTTTTCGGCCAAGGGCGTCTCGCGCAAGGCGTTTGGGCCGAATTGCACCACGTCGCTTTTCACGATTTCCAAGTGCGGCCAACTTTCCAGAAGCCATTTGCGCAGCGCTTCCGCCCGGTCGATTTCCTGACTGACGTTCGCCGCATCGGCGAGCCTGACCGCTTCGGTCAGGTAGAATTGCGCAAGCGCGATGCCATTTGCCATATCGGTCGCCGTGATGGATGCCGACTGCACATCCCGCCACAGCGTCAGCACGCCCGCAATGCGCGCCGCCTGTTCCGCTGCTTTGCTGGCATAGCCAGTGACGTGTGATAGGTCGCCGTTCCCGGCCTGTGCCTTTTCGATGGTGTCAGAAAAGCCGATCAGCAAGCGTTTAGCATCCGGGGCGAGCGGCAGGACGCGCGGCGTCAGTTCCCGTGTTTCTTCGTCCATCGGCAGGGGGGTATCGAGAATGGCGCGCAGGCGATGCCCAAAATCCGACAACGGCGCGGCTTCATGCCTTGCTTGTGCGTGCAGTCGCGTGCCGATGGTGCTGGGTGGTTCACAGATCAGAAAGCGCGGAAGAAAGCCTGTATCTGCTGCCATACGGTCAGCCATGAACGCCCGCGCGACAGAAGGCTGCACCATCAGGTGTACAGCAAGCCGTCGCCCGAACAAGGCGGCATGTCCATCGCCTGCTCGCGTGCGCCGTATCGGGTTGCCTTGCCAAAGGTCATTCAACGCGGCCAAGGTCTTTTGCCGATTGTCGCTGTTCATGGCATGACCGCCGAGAAACTGCCCGCCTTCATCGCTGAAAATGCCAAGGCTAGGCTGCCCATGGGCGAAAAGCCGTGTCAGCCCCTCGAATGTCGGTTCGGTCACTGTCCGATCCGCACTGGGCGGTGCGGCGGGTTCACGCCCGAGCGCATCAAGATCCGCCTGCGCCGTAACACGCTTCTCGCCCTTACCTTTTTTGGCTTCTGCCAAGATGCGGTCGCGTTCACCTTTCCAAAGCGCCTGCGCGTTCAGCCAGCTTTCGGTTTCGCCGCGCTGCGAGTGTGCCTGTTCCCGCTCATAGTCGCGCAGCGCTGCCATCAGCGGTCCGTCGCAGCTTGATTTCCGCTCACCGCTTCGCGCGATGGTTAGCGCATAGAGCGAAACCGGGCGCGCCCCGCCCAGCGTTTCCACATCGGCAAAGCCCTGCACCGCCAATGACGCTACGGCCAGTGCCGATGCGGCAGGAATTGCCATAGGTGCCTGCGCCATGCCTTGTACGGCTTCGACGGCGGGTTGCAACGGCCCGAGATTGGCAACGGGGTAGGGCGCGCCGGGGGCAATCTCGCGCACAAGTGGCTGCGGTCCTTCGGGCGCGAAGTTGATTGGTTTAGGAGCGTTCATCAAGGCCCCCTTTCATTGTCAAAACATCGTTCCAGTCGCGCCTGTCTGGCGCGGGCAAAAGCGAAACCCGCCATCCCGACGCGTGCGCCCGTTCGGCAAGCGCATGAGCTGCCGCGCGGCCTTCCGGGTCGCCGTCAGGAGCGAGTGTTAGTTGCCCCGGTCGTTGCGGTAGGATCAGCCCGCGCATCCCCGAGGTGGACAGTGCGGCCCATATGGTCGCGGGCGCACGCAGAAGCCCAGAGGCAAGCGATAAGGCGGTTTCGATGCCTTCGGCTACCACCAACGCGCCGGGGTCACTTCCAAGCCTGACCGCGCCGCCAGCGACCGCCCCCAGCATCATCCTAGAAGGGTCGAGCGCGGCTTTCCCCGAGCCCTCCGGTAGCAAGTAAGTGCGATGCACCGCAAAGCCGTCGCCGCCTTCCACCAGCGCCACCAGCGCCGGGTGTCGGGTGGCGGTTGGCCCATGCCATGTGCCGGGGTGAAAGCGAAGCGTTTCCGGTAGGGCGCAGGTAATCCGCCGATTGCGCAGGTATTGCGCCGCGATGGTTCCGGCGATTGGCAGGGTTTCGTGCCAGCATTGTGCTGCCTGCCGCGCCCGCTTTTCTGCCGCGCTGCGCTGTTCCGCATCTCGGCGTGCCTGTTCTTCAGGCGGGGGCGGCAAGTAGTCGCCCGGGGTAACGCCCGCTGCCGCCAGTATTTCCGCGAAGTTGCAATGGGTTTTCTTGCAATGCGCCAGCAAGCGCCCGTCGCGGGTATCGGCCAAGGTCAAAGCGTTCTGGCCCTTGCGCCGTTCCGGCTGGCAGATCGGGCAGGGGGCGGCACCATAGCGCCGATACCATTTACCGCCCAAGTTATGTGTTAGAACGCGTGCATCAACCATTGCCAGCCCCCCAAATGAGTGCGGCGAATGCCTGTGCCTGTGCTTCGGTCAGCCCGTGGCACCGCATCAGCAGGCGTATTTGCAGCCGTCTCATAGCGGGTTTCCTTGCATAGGGGCGCAGAATCGCATCATTGTTGCGGTATGAGGGTAGCAATATTGGTTCTTGCCATTTCTGGGAGTCCGGCCAGTGCACAGGACGGCAACTTTCTTTTTCGGCAGTGCACGAACAATGCAGTCGATTCCAAGGCGATGTGTGCTGGATTCGTGGGAGGAGCCGCTGGGCTTATACCATATGCACCGTTGTATTCCTCGGCGGTTTGTCTCCCAAGCGGTGTAACGTACCCGCAAATGGTAGACGTCGTTATTGCGTTTCTGCGTAACAACCCGGCACGCCGGCACGAATTCGCTTCCCCTTTGATAGCTAGAGCTCTGGCCGAGGCTTTTCCCTGTGGATAATGTCATCTCGCACCGCCCTTCACCGCTGGGGCGGCCTGACAGCGCAGCACATAGCGGGCGTGATACCCGGCAAATTCGCCGCCGTGCGCTTCGGTGATGGTTTCAATATCCACGCCCATTTCGCGCAGGTTATAAACGTAAGCTGCCCAGCGCGGCGCGGGCTTGGTGATCGGCGTGCATCCCTGAGAACCGGCAGTTCGCAGGCAATCGAGCGCCCAGCGCGTGCGGCCTGATACCTTGATGCAAAAAGGGTCGCCAGCGTTCGGGGTCACGCAATAGGGCGTGCCTCTGCCGGGGCGATGTGTTACTTTTCGGGTGCCTTCCGCAGTCGCTTGGCTAGGCATTCCGGCCCCGGTTGCGCCCGCCAGCGCGCCGGGGTTATCAATACGGTCCATCTGTCACGCAATCCGTGTTTCGCGGGTTTGGAGCCATGCGGTCACGTCGCTTTCGCGCCACGCGACAAGACGCGCGCCCAGCTTGACTGGCTGCGGAAAATCTCCGCGCTTCATCCAGTCGTAAAGCGTTGAACGGGAAAGCCCGGTGCGAGCTTCGACCTCGGGGCGGCGAATAAGCTTCTCAGCCATATCCTAACCTTTCCTTCTGGCCGCAACGGGGTTGTTGCGGCTTCTGCTGGAAGGTTAGGCGCGCGCGGGAATAGCCTCATGGGTAAGGTTTCTTAGCAATACTACCCACTTTTCCGCCTTCGGACTTCTGTATAGATCCGCTTGACAGTTTCATAGCTACGCGGGCTTGGCAGTCCCGCCGCCTTCGCCGCGTCGGCTATGGCGTCAAGGGCGCTATGCGGGGCACTGGCATCGTTTCGGAAGACCGTCAGTCCGTGCTTCGCTAGTTCAGTGACTTGGTAGTATATCAACTCGTTGCGTTTTAGGTCGCCCCAAGACTTGGGGCGCTTGCCCGGCGGCTGAATTCTTCCGAGGCATACACCGCCGAACCATTCCCGAAATGCTCTCGGCTGCATGTCCAATGAACGGGTCTCCATAGACCGCAATCCGGCGGCTCGCAAAATACAGAATACTTCCAAATTGTCAGCGGCGCTAACTAACTCGCGATTAAGGGCAGGTCTCGGAATGCAAATCGGTTGGCTGATGCTATTGTCGGGAGCAATACTCAATTGTGCTAGTTCAGCGCCATCGATGTGTTCAAGTGCAGTATGGAAAAGCGGATCATTGACGCCGCTTGGGTCCACTTTAAATCGTTGTCGGAAGTTTTGAAACTCGCGTGCACAGTGCTCGACCGCCTGCGAATATGACCATTCTTCATTTGCATTCGCTGGGGCCACGATATGCATGTCTAGGCAACCTGGTCCGGTAAGTTGGTCTTGGGTGTTGACCCCTACTTTTGTCACATGACGAGTGTGTATTGGAACGAAAACCACCAACCACTGGTCATATGGAAATATTTGGGTGTCGTGCGACGGCAAAATTCGCGCCCACCATATCGCCATTAACGCGATTCTCCAAAGTTCACGACATTTCCAACCTGTGCTGCATCACTACGAAGAAACCCCACCCAAGCCGCCATCATGTCTCGCCGCCGTTCCAGCATGTCGCTGCGCTGATACGCTCGTTCCACTTCGGAGCCGATGAAATGCGCCAGCGCGATTTCTGCCATGTCGCGAGGATAGCCTTGCTCTGCCGCCCATTGGCGAAAGGTCGAGCGCAGCCCGTGCGGCACCGCCGGTCGCTTGCTGGCTGGGTCAAGGTAGCCCGGGTCGCCTGCCTTTACTTGAGCGTCTTGTAACCGCCGCATGACTGCAGAAACAGACATATCGGACAGCGTGCCGCCGCGCGGCGCAAAGAAAACATAGGGCGAGCCATCGAAACGCGGCAATTCTTCAAGCAATCTCACGGCCTCCAATGTGAGCGGCACCCGATGGGGCCTGCCGTTCTTCATCCGACCCGCCGGTATGGTCCAGACGGCGTGCCGATTAGCAGGGTTAGCGGGATTAGCTGTCTCCCCGAGGTCAATTTCATCCCATGTCGCGCCTCGAACTTCACCGGACCGGGCGGCTGTCAGCGTCAGAAACTCTAGAGCGCGGGCTGCCATGCCGTCGCGCTTGCCGAGGTCTGCCCACCAGCGCGCCACATCGCCTAGTGCCAGCGCAGGTTGGTTGAATGATTTCGCAACTTTTGCGGGTTTCGGCAGGATTTCAGATAGATTGCCTTTCCACCGCGCCGGATTGTCGCCCGTTCGGTGCCCCGCTACCGTTGCCCATGACAGAACGTTTTCGATCCGCCCGCGCAGCCGCTTTGCGGTCACTGTCTTGGTTTGCCAGATCGGTTCCAGCACGCGCATTACATCTTGCACGCCAATATCGGAGACACGTTTGCGTTCGAGGACCGGCACGGCATAAGTGTCGAGCGTCGCGCGCCATTGCTTGCGGTGCTTCTCGTTGCGAAACTCGGTCAGCTTCGCAGCAAGGTAGGTATCCACCGCCTTGGCAAAGGTCAGCCCGTGCCGCGCCTTGTTCTTTTCGGCCAGCGGGTCGCCGCCAAGAATTGCCTGACCGCGATACTCAAGCGCCAACTTGCGCGCCATCGCCAGTGACACGGCAGGCGGGCTGCCCAGCCCGAGTTCGGTCCGTTTGCCGCGAATTGTGATGCGCTGCACCCATTGCTTCGCGCCGTTCTTGGCAACGCGCAGAAACAAACCCTGTCCATCGAAATATTTTCCGGGTTCGGTGACGGTATCCACAAAACGCGACGAAAGCGCCTTGGCCGGTTTCCTTGGTGCGCGCTCCATCTCATCCCCCAGATTATCCCCCACAAGTACGTGGATTGCCTCGGATTGTGCCGGAATCTGGCGAACAAGGAAAGCAATTTAGTGCCATATTTTATTGAGTTATTCTGGATGTGCGCGGATGGTTCCGGAAGTCAGTAGGGCGGCCTCACTGTCCGCCATAACGCTTTTTGAAGCATCATCTCGGTCTGCGTGTGGCCCAATTGATTGGCGGTTTCTGCGGGAGCACGTTTTGTACGGGCGCGCGATTGCGTTTGGTAACTCGGTCAGGACGTGAGAGGGCGGTGGGCAGCGGAAAAAGCAACTGCCCGGCGCCCTCCTGTGCCGCCTATTTCCAGACAACCGGCGTAACATAGGCGATTTTGTCGTCGACGCTGACCATCACATCGCCGTCCTGAATATTCACCTGCAACTTCATCGCGCGGCTCGCCAGTGTCGCCAGTCCGCTAGTGTCGCTTTCGGACAGGTTGACCACCGAGAGATTGTCAAACCGGGTGGTGCTGTTCTGGATCTTGTCCCACCACATCTCGGCCGTGCGGCCGCCGTAAGGGTAGACAACCACTCGGTCCGCCTTACCACAGGACTGGCGCACAACCTTTTCGCTCGGCAGGCCCAAGGCGACCCATACTTCAAGCTCGCCGCTCAGGCTCTTTTGCCAGATGTCGGGCTCGTCGTCGGTCGACAAACCCTTGGTCATTTCCAGATGCTCATGCGCATTCAGGGCAAACGCCAGCAGGCGCACCATCATCCGTTCATCCGTTTCCGACGGATGTTTGGCCACGGTCAGCTTGTGCGTCTCGTAATAGTGCCGGTCCATATCAGAGACGGAAAGGTCGACTTTATAAATAGTGGATTTTTGCGCCATGATATGCCCTGAAATGGTAAAGATTGTGTTGCCTAATGCTTTGGGCGGCGGTGTGAAAGCAGATAAAATTTTCAGCGAACTGTGGCGGGGGTCCGGTTGACCGCGCCGGCAGCGCACCAGAGGCCAACTCTGTGAGCCTGGCGCAATCAAAACCGGCCCTTTAGAACGGCCATGACAGTTGCACCGGCTTTCTGCGCAGGGCGTCGATGACCGGTGATCCGCGGGTCTCGTCCTGCGCGCGCAGCACGACCAAAGCCGCCGCGCGGGCGTCTTCGCCAGCGTCGTGGTGGTGGAAGTCGAGGCCCAACACCTGCTTGAGGTTGGCCAATCCGTGGCCGCCATTGCCTTTCAGCTCGGGCCAGGCCGCGCGGGCGATGGTCACGCTGTTGTGCCAGCTCAGGCGAGGGCGCGGCAGGCCGTGGGTGTCGCAAGCGGCGTCAAGCGCGCGTTCATCGAACCGGCTGTGTTGCACCATCGGGTGCCGCGCCAAAAGCGGCCGCATCCGGGGCCAGATTTGCGCAAAGGTGGGTGCGTCGCGCACCGTTTCAGGGCCAATGCCGTGCAGATCGATGTTGAACGGCGCAAAGGACATCTGGGGGTCAACGTAGGTCGCCCAAGTTTGAATAGCGCCGTCGTTTTCGACACAGGCGATGCCGATCTGACAGATGCTCGCGCTGTCGCCGCAGGCGGTCTCGACATCCAGTGCGATAAATTGGAAATCGCCGTCGGGCAGGTCGCGGGTCATCTCGGCGCTCCGTCTGTTGGGCGGCGGCGGCGCAATGATTGCGGTATTGCACCCGCATCCCAGTTTCAAAGGATAACCACCGGATGTCAAATGACTTGCGCGATCCGGGCCGCGGGCCACGACCCGGCGAAATATCTGATTTGCAGATGTAATTTCAGACGGATACGGTGACCTTGATAAGAGTTTCAGAGGTGTTCCCAGTGCGTTTTATCCACACAGCCGACCTTCATCTGGCCAAACCGTTCGGGCGGTTTGACGAAGACACCCGCGCCGCGCTTCGGCTCGCCCGGCTTGAGGCCCTGAAACAGATCGGAGAGGCGGCCCGCGCCCATGCTGCGGATCTCGTGCTGATCGCCGGCGATACGTTTGACGCCGAGGCACCCCCGTCAAAGATCGTCCAACGCGCGCTCGACACTATGCAGCGCTTTTCCGAGGTGCATTGGGTGCTGATGCCGGGCAATCACGACAGTCTGGCCGCCGTCGACCTGTGGGAGCGGATCGAGCGGGACAGGCCCGACAATGTGACGCTCGCGCTGACGCCTGACATCATCGAGATTGGCGAGGATGTGGCGATTTTGCCGGCGCCGCCCAGCGTGCGCAATCCGGGCGTCGATCTGACCGAGTGGATGACGGGGGCGGACACCGGGCAACGGCTGCGGATCGGGCTCGCGCATGGCGGGATCATGGAGTTTGGCACCGAAGAGGGCACGATTGCGGTCATTCCGCCGGATCGCGCCGAGCGGTCCGGCCTCGATTATCTGGCGCTTGGCGATTGGCATGGCCAAAAGTCGATCACCCCGGCGACGTGGTATTCTGGCGCGCCGGAGGCGGACGGGTTCAAAGGCCATCCGCCGGCGGGTGTGCTGTTGGTCGATATCGCGCGCTCCGGCGCCAGCCCGGTGGTGACGCCGGTGCCAATCGGGCGGTTCGACTGGCAGGCGCTTACGCTTGATGTCCTCGCAGGCTCTGACCCCGTGGCGCAATTGAGCGAGGCTTTGCCGCGGTCCAACCGGGACCGGGTGCTGCTGCGCCTCACTGTCACGGGCCGTCTGGGGTTGCTCGAACACAGCGATCTGCGCGACACCTGCGCGCGGATTGCCGATGATTTTCACGCCTTCGAGGTCTCATGGGACGGTCTGGCGATTGAGCAGGTGGTGGATGATCTGAACCTGATTGCCGAGGGGGGCGCATTGCGGGCCGCCGCCGACAGCCTGTTTGCGGCGACCGATCTGCAGGGGCGCACCGCCGAAGATGTGCAGATTGCACAGATCGCGCTCACCCATCTGTTTCACATCGCACAAGAGGAGACCGGGCAATGAAGCTGCGCACTCTCGAACTGACAAACGTGCGCCGGTTCGCCGGTCAAAAGGCGCAGCTTGGCCCGTTTGGCGATGGGCTGACCACCATCACCGCCGAAAACGAGTCGGGCAAATCGACGTTCTTTGACGCGCTGCATGCGTTGTTTTTTGTGGCGCATAACTCCACGGCGCAAGAGGTGAAAAAGCTACAGCCTTATTCGGGCGGGGCCGTGTCGGTGGCCGCAGAAATCGAGGTTGATGGGCGGAATTTCCGCATCGAAAAGACCTTTCTGGCGCAAAAGTCGGCCAAGGTTATCGATGTGGCGACGGGGCAGGTGGTCAAACAGCAGGGCGATGCCGAGGCGTGGATCGAGGACAATATCAACCGGGCCAACAAGGGGCCGACTGGTTTGCTTTGGGTGCGCCAAGGCGCGATCCACGTTGATCCCGAAGGCAAGGACAGGGATGCCAGCAACGTCGCCGCCCGGCGGGATCTGATGTCGAGCGTGCGCGGCCAGATTGACGCGGTCACTGGCGGGCGGCGCATGGACGTGATTGTGGAACGGTGCCGTAGTGAACTGGCGGCTTTGGCGACCAAGTCTTTGAAAGCAAAGGCCGGAAGCCCGTGGAAGCAGGTTGAGGACAGGGTTGACGAGTTGCAAGAGCGCAAGGCGCGGCTTGAGGCGGAGGTGGCCAGTCTGTCCAAGGCGCTTGAGGTCAAGCGGCGCACCAAAACGCGGCTGAGAGACCTGCAAGATCCCGCAAAACAGGCGGAGCGCACGCGCCAGCTTGAACAGGCTTTTGAGACGCTGCAACAGGCCGAGCAGCATGACAGGAGCGTCACCGACGCGGACAAGGCTCTGCGGATTATTGCGGCCGAAAAGGACCGGTTGCTCCGCCTGATCAAAGACATCACCGATGCGCAAGACCGGCGCAACCAGCTTGCGCAAGAGATTTCGGAGAAGCGCGGCGTTGTTATGGGCATCGAAGCGGCGCAAAAGGATGCGGATCAAAAGCTCACCGAGGGATTGGCCGAGATCAAACACTGCGAAACCGAGCGTCGCGGGCGTGCGACTGCGCTGAAAGACGCCCGCCTTGCGCAGAAAAAGCGGGTGAAATGGGCCCGCATGCACGCCCTCGCGGAGCTTTCGGCAAGCCTCGTGGCACCGCAAATGAAATTGGCCGAGGCCGAAGCCGTCCTGCATGGCCCCGATATTGCGCAGAGCGATCTCGATCATCTGGGGGATCTCAGCCGGCGGATCAGCATCGCCAAGGAACAGCGGCGCGCGCAATTCGCCAGCTTTACCATCCAGCCCTCCGGCACCGACAGCGCCACGCTTGACGGCAGGGCCGTGCCGCCCGGCGAGATGACCCTGATTGATCGCCCGCTGGATGTGCACATCCCGAATTTTGGCGAGGTCTGCCTGCGTCCCGCAGCGACAGCGGGGCAGGGGATCGAAGACCCCGAGGCGCTTCAGGCCGAGTATGACGCGGCGTTGGCGGGGTTGGGGTTCAACACGCTGACCCGCGCGCGAGAGGTGTTTCATGCGCGCGAACGGGCGGCAAACGACAAAGAGGTGGCCTTGGCGATGATCCGCGGTTTGGCTCCCGATGGGACCGACGCGCTGACGGAAGAGTGGCACGCGCTTTGCGCCGACCTTGGGCACCCACCGGAGGAACAGCCGCCTGCCGCCGCGCAGGAAACAGGGCCCACGGCGGAGCAGATCGAAGACGACATCGCGCGGCTTGACGACAGGCTCGACAGCCTCAGAACCCAGAGCGAGGCGCTGCAAAAACGCGCCACGGAGGCGGCGGGCAAGGTGGCCGAGGCCAACGGGGTGTTGAACCATCTGTTGGCCGAGCAGACCGCCGCGGCGAAACCGGAGGGCGAAGACAGCCAGCTTGCGGCGCTTGAAACCGCGCGCGACGGCGAGGTTGAAAAGGAAACCTTGGCTGCGCAGACCCTCGCGACGTTGAAACGCGACGCCCCCGATCTGGAGGTGGCGAAATCAGCGCACAACCGGCTGCAAAGCGCGGTGAAAGGCGATCAGGATGAGATCAACCGGCTCGAACGCGAATTGGCGCATGTCAACGGGGTGATCGTGACGCAATCCGAGGATGCGGTCGAAGAAAAGCTGGCCGAGGTCAACGAGCAATTGGCCCGCGCGACAGAGCGCGCGGCGCGGTATGAAATGCAGGCTAAGGCGCTGACATTGCTGATCGACCACCTCGACACCGCGCGCAAAGACGCACAGGAAACCTATTTCGAACCGATCCGCACCGAGCTTCGCCCCTTGCTGGCGCAGTTGCACGCCGGGGCTGAATTCGAGCTTGATCCTGAGAAGATGCTTGTTGGCAAGATCATCCGAAATGGCATCGAGGATGACGTGACTGTGCTGTCGGGCGGGGCCTATGAGCAGATTGCGATCCTGACCCGTCTGGCCTTTGCCAAGCTGTTTGCCAAGCAGGGGCGGCATGTGCCGGTCATTCTGGATGATGCGCTGGTGCATACCGATGATGAGCGGATTTCGACGATGTTCAACATGCTGTCGCAGGTGGCCCGCGATCAGCAAATCATCGTGCTAAGCTGCCGAACCCGCGCGTTTTCCGATCTTGGCGGCACCCGGGCGTTCATCGAAACCGAGGCGGTTTGACGGAGCTGCGACGCTGGGGGCAGGGTGCCGCCAGCGTCGCAATTTACACAGGTTTCAGGCCGGGGCCGGGTCGCTGCCAAGCTTTTGCCCCGTCATCCAATTGTGCACCAGCAGCGCGGTGATCAGCGCCGCCCCGGCGATTTCGGCCGTCAGGCTGGGCCAGAAAATCCCGATCATGCCGGGCAGCACCAGCACCCGCGCCCAAACCGGCATCGGGCCAAACAGATAACCCTCCAACGCTGCCGCAAAGGCGGTTAGCGCCAGAATGGCAATCGCGCCGTTCCACAGGACCAGCGGCACCGGACCGCCTTCGATGATCGACGGGTTGAACACCATGAACAGCGGGATCAGGTACAGCCCTTTGGCGTATTTCCACGCCTGCACCGAGGTCTCCATCGGCGAGGCATTGGCAATTGCCGCGCCAGCAAACCCCGCCAAGGCCACAGGGGGTGTGACGTTGGAATCCTGGCTCCACCAGAACACCACCAGATGCGCGATCAGGATCGGCATGCCGAATTGCTCGGTCAGGGCCGGGCCAACGAGGATGATCAGCACAATATAGGCCGCCGTGACCGGCAACCCCATCCCAAGGATCAGGCTGGCAAGCACAACAAGCAGCAGGGCCAACAGCAGGTTGCCGCCTGAGAATGCCAGCATCATTGCCGAGAATTTCAGCCCCAGCCCGGTCAGCCCGACAACCCCCACAACGATCCCAGCCACGGCGCAAGCCATCGACACCGCAACCGCGTTGCGCGCACCGAGTTCCAGCGCCTCCAGCGTTTTGGCGACCCCGGCTTTGGTCAGCGCGATGAGGGCGGGCATCGTCGGGCCATCGGCCACAAACTGCATCAACCCGCGCAGCGCCGCCGCGCCGATCACCGCAAGGATAGCATAGAACCCGACGCGCATCGGCGAATAGCCCGCCACCAGCAAAGCGACCAGCGCCACCAGCGGCAACAGGAAGTGCCAGCCCTCGGCCAGCACGTCGCGCACCTTTGGCAACTCGGACGCGGGGATGCCTGTCATCCCCTGTTTGACGGCGGCAATATGGACCAACAGGTAGACCGCGCCGAAATACAGAAACGCCGGAAAGATCGAGACCATGACAATCTCAAGATAAGGCACGCGGGTGAATTCGCTCATCAAAAAGGCACCGGCCCCCATCAGCGGCGGCATGATCTGACCGCCTGTCGAGGCCGCAGCCTCGATACCGCCAGCCTGCGCCGGGCGATAGCCGAGCTTCTTCATCAGCGGGATGGTAAAGGCGCCGGTGGTGACCACATTGGCAATCGCCGAGCCCGAGATCGACCCCATGCCAGCGCTTGCGATCACCGCTGCCTTGGCCGGCCCGCCGCGCTGCCGACCGGTGGCGGCATAGGCGAGGTCGATGAAAAACTTGCCCGCGCCGGTGACTTCGAGAAAGGCACCAAACAGCACAAAGACAAAGATAAAGGTCGCGGCAACCCCGAGCGGCAGGCCAAAGATACCCTCGGCTCCCAGCGTCATCTGGCTCGCCAAACGCTCAAGCGTATAGCCGCGATGGTTGAGGATGCCGGGCATCAGATCGGCGAGGAACGGCAATTCGCCCCGGCTGCCGGCAAAGGCATACAGGATGAATGCGCCGCCGATGATCGTCATGCCAAGGCCAATCGCGCGGCGCGCCGCCTCGAGCACCACCAGCGTGGTGATGATGCCAACCGTCACATCAATGCTGCGCGGGATGATGGCATTGGCGATGGCGTCGATATTGGCGGGCACCCAATAGCCCACCAGAATACTACAGCCGATCAAGGCTCCGTCGATGGCCCAGCCGATCACGCCACGCGGGCGGGTGCCGGTCACCGGATACATCAGAAAGCACAGCACCAGTATGAAACCAAGGTGGATGGGGCGCTGAAAGAACAGGCCAAGCGGCTGGATCCCGGCGGCATAAAGCTGAAACAGCGACAGCGCGATCCCGACCACGGCGATGGCCCGCAGGATAATCGGCGGTTGGCGATCCACGCCGGGGGCCTTCACGTCATGGGTGTCGGTCATTCTGTCGTCTCCGGTGTCAGTGCGATGCGCACGCGGGCGCGGGGGGCGAGGGCCGAAAGCGATATGCTGCTGCCCTGTGCCACAATCCTGTGGTTCACCTTCATGGTTCCGGGGCGCAGCACATAGGCATCGCCCGGCACAGGTTCGTCGATATCTTCGATCCAATAGCCGCCCTTGCCATCGGACGTCTGCCGCCCACGGCCAACAAGATGGCCCAGACCGGCGGCAAAATCAGGTTGATGAGAGCGGGTAAGAACCATGCGGCCCTGGCGGTTGCGATAGCAATCCTGCACCTCGAAACCCTGCACCGAATGATGCCAGTAAATGCACCAGCCGTCGCCCTCGGGCACGGTCAAGCGGGCAATCTCGGTGCCATCCGGCAAGGATGCGGTCAAAACCTCGGCAAAGGCGGGCGACGCGGAAAGGAAGAGGGCCAAAAGCCCCCTTCCGAGTTTGTCGATCACGGGCGCAGGGCGTCCGGGATTGTCGCACCGATTTCTTCGTAATAGCGCAGCGCACCGGGATGCAGCGGAACCGGCGTGGCGTTCATCGAGAAGTCCACAGTGGTTTCGTTGGCTGCCGGGTGAACCGCCTGCATGTCGGCAATGTTTTCGTACATCGCTTTGGTGATCATATAGACGGTGTCTTCGTCCATCTCGGAGGACACGACCAGCACGTTGGGCACGCCCACAGTCGAGACTTCGGCGTCAACGCCCTGATACACACCGCCCGCCAGCTTCAGCGGCGCAAAGGTCGGATCGGCGGCATCGGCTGCGGCGACCTGCTCATCACTCAGCCCGATCATGCGGATCGAGTTGGTGGTGGCAAGGTTGAGGATCGACGAGGTCGGGGCCCCAACGCTCCAGAACCCGGCGTCAATGTCACCGTTGTTCAGCGCATCGCCGGTTTCGTTAAAGTTCAGCCGCTGGGCATCGAAATCGTCGAACGACAGGCCGTTGGCCTCAAGCAGGGTGCGTGCGTTGACCTCGGTGCCCGAGCCCGGCGCGCCGACAGAGACGCGCTTGCCTCTGAGGTCATCGATGGTTTCGATGCCACTGTCGGCCAGCGTCACGATTTGCAGCATGTTGGCGTAAAGCGAGCCGACGGCGCGGATCATCGGCAGTTGCTGACCGTCGAAACGGCCAGTGCCGGAATAAGCTTGCTGCACGGTGTCAGCCAGACCAATCGCCAGATCGGCGTCGCCAGTCGCGATCAGGCCCATGTTCTCGACTGAGGCACCGGTGACTTCGGCGGTGGCGCTATAGCCTTCGACGTGGTTGTTGATCACTTCGGCCAGACCGCCGCCCATCGGGTAATAGACCCCGCCGGTGCCGCCCGTGGCGATCGAAATTTGCGTCTGCGACAGCGCAGGCGAGGCGGCCAGAACGGCGGCGACGGCGATAAATTTGGTAAGTTTCATGGTATTCCTCCCGGTTTGTTATTGCCGGCCACCGTACATCGCGAATTGATTAAATCAAGCCGAACTGGCCGGTGCGGTGCAAAAGGCAGCGCAGCATCAGGAGGCATCTGCGATAGGTCCCGCAAAACTGCGGAGCCGCTGAACCCAGCTGTCTTTTTGGGCGGGTCGCCAAAGACCGCCTCCTTATTGCCCTCTCCTTATTGCCCTGGCATGACTTTCTTGCGAAGCGGTTCTTGCACCTCCTCGGCGGTGGGCGTCGGCCAGTCGAAATAGTCCAGCGTTCCGGCATAGCCGTTGCCACCCATCCGCCCCAAAGCATCAAGCTTTTCATGGTCGGAATAGTAGGTGCTCGGGTCGATGATGTCTTCGCGGATATGCGCGCGCACGATCCGCCCTAGGATGATTTCGCGGGCGGAACTGACGGCGATGCCGAGATAGCGTTCGCATTCAAACGCGACCGGAGCCTCGGCGATACGGGGGCAGGCGACCCGGTCGCCCGGCGCGGTTGTCAGCCCGGCCATTTCGACCTCATCCACCTCTGGCGGAAAGTTCGCTGCGGTCACGGCCATCGCTTTCACATTGGCCCGGTCGACGATGTTCACAGTAAAGCAGTTGGTCATGCGGATATTATAGGCGGTGTCCTTGAAGCTTTTGTCAGGCTTGTTTTCGACACCCAGCGCGAGGATGGGCGGATCGGCAGACAGGCAGTTGAAAAAGGAATACGGCGCGGCATTGGCGATGCCGTCGGGCGAAATCGTGGTGACCCATGCAATAGGGCGCGGCACGATGGTGCCGATCATGACTTTATACGCCTCACGCGCGGTGAGATCGGCGAAATCAAAGGCGTGATAGCCTTGGTGTTTGGTCACTGGGCCAGTTCCTTGCCGTAATGTGAGAGGATGGATTGGATACTATCTGGCGCTGAGATAAGCTCGGCCCGGCCCGCAACGGCCCCCAGATGGTGCTCCATAAGGCGGATGGCGCGGGTGGCTTCACCAGCGCGGATCGCCTCGATAATCTGCGAATGCTCGTCGACGGCGCAATCCGAGGAATGGCTGCGGGCATAGAGCGACATGATCAGCGAACAGCGCAGCACCACCTCCGAGACATAACGGGTCAGCACCGGGTTGCCGGTCAGCTCGGCTAGGAGCACATGAAATTCGCCCGCGAGGCGAATCGACACCGGCCCGTCCTTGCCTTTGACCGCCTGTTCCTGCCGCACATGCGCCTCAAGCCGGTCATAGCCATTGCTTGGCATCCGCGCGCAAAGCAAGCGAATGACATCATTTTCCAGGCAGCGACGGACCTCAAACACATGTTTGGCCTCATCGCGCGACGGCTCGGCGACAAAGGCGCCGCGATTGCGCCGCGTCACCACAAGGCCCTCATGTTCAAGCCGCACCAGCGCATGGCGCACGATGGTCCGCGACACGCCGAATTGCTCGCCCACGGTATCCTCGGGCAGGCGCATGCCGGGTTTCAGCGCCTGCTCGATGATCGCCTTGCGCAGCAGGTCGTGCACAGCGTCGGTCAGCGTCGTTTTGTTGTCACTCATGGTCCTGCCTGCCTATCAAATTCGCACAATCATTATCGTATTCGATTTTATTCGTCAATTGGATACAATTTGCTTGATGGATCGTATTCGCTATGCCACCCAAAATGCATCGTATCCAATTTAGTCGAATCCGAAACACATTCCACTGCAACAGGGACAAGACCATGAAACTCCGACACCTTATGCTTGCAACGGCGGCAGTTGCCGCTTTAACGGGCAGCGCCCAGGCCGAGAACGTTCTGAAATGGGGCGCCAACCGCGATATCGGGTCGCTCGATCCCTATTCCTTTGGCGACAGCTTCACGATAAACGTGCTTAACCACGTTTACGAAGGGCTGGTGCGCTATAACAAAGACCTCAAGATCGAACCGGCGCTGGCGGAAAGCTGGGAAATTCTCGAGGATCAGATCACCTGGCGTTTCAAGCTGCGCGAGGGTGTGACCTTTCACAACGGCAACCCCTTCACGGCGCAGGATGTCGTGGCTTCGCTCACCCGTGTGAGCCATGAAACCTCGCCGCTCAAAGGCAATCTTCCGGCCTATGTCAGCTCGGCTGTGGTTGATGACCTCACCGTTGATATCACGCTGAACGGCACCTATCCGCTGCTGCTCAACGACCTGACCAACATCCATATGTTCGACGAAGAATGGATGACCGAGAATGACGCGCTGATGCCGACAGATGTGGGCGCGGGCACCGAAGGCTATGCCACTTATAATGCCAACGGCACCGGTCCGTTCATTGTGGAAAGCCGCCAGCCCGATGCCAAGACGGTGTTTGTGACCAACGCACTGTGGTGGGACGAACCGCTGCACAATCTCGACCGGATTGAACTAACGCCAGTGAATTCGGCTGCCACCCGTGTTGCCGCTTTGCTGTCGGGTGAGATCAGCTTTACCAATGACGCCCCGGTGCAGGACTTGCCGCGCCTTGCCGCCGCGCCGAATGTTGAGGTGCTTGAAGGCGTTGACCTGCGCACCGTGATGATCGGCTTTCCCTTCCGCGAGCTGCTGACCACCGGCGAGGCCAATCCCTTTGGCGAAAAATCCGTGCGCGAGGCGCTGTACAAGGCGATTGACCTCGACCTGATCCACCAGAAGGTGATGCGCGGCAAGTCCCGCACCGCGGGCGCGACCATTGCCCCTCCGATCCCCGGCTATACCGAAGCGCTGGACGAACTGCCCGGATTTGACCCCGATGCGTCCAAGACACTGCTGGCCGAGGCCGGTGTGCCCGAGGGGCTGGAGTTTGAATTCAACTGCCTCAGCGACGGGCTGGTGAACGAAGAGCAGTTCTGTCAGGCCATCGCCTCGATGTGGAGCCGGATTGGCCTGTCGCCGAAGCTGTCTGTCGCGCCGCGCGCGGTGCAATCGCCCAAGCGGACCAATGGTGCCACCGACGTCTATACCCTTGGTTGGGCCACGCTGCCGCTGCTCGACAGCTATTCGCCGCTGTTGCAGATCTTCCACTCCAAGGATGGCAATGCTGGCGTCTTTAACTGGGGCGGTTGGTCGTATCCCGAGCTTGATGCGCTGATTGACGCTGCGGGCAGTGAGTTGGACCTCGACACCCGGTTGGGGCTGCAAACCGAGGCGCTGCAAATCGTCAAAGACGAGATGATCATGATCCCGTTGCACCAACAGCCGATGGCCTGGGCCGTGACCGAAGAAGTGGCCGACATGCCGCTGTTCCCGGATGCCAAGCCGCGGCTCTGGTTTGCCACAATGGGCTCTGACTCCTGATCACGATTTCGGATCGCCTTCGGGCGGTCCGACCGGCCGCAGGAGCCGCTCCTGCGCGTCCTTACGCGACCTGATCATGCGGGCGGTTGCGCCCCGTGATCCAACCACACACCGGAGACCGGAATGATTGCCTTTCTTCTCAAACGTACCGCCAATGCGGCCTTTGTCATGCTGGCGGTGGCGCTTCTGGCCTTTGTGATTTTCCGCTTCTTCGGCGATCCCGTCGAAATGATGGTGAACGAACAGGCCACCCTGCAAGACCGCGTTGAGCTGCGCGAACGGCTGGGGCTGAACGACAGTTTCGTCACCCAATACACCCGGTTTGTCACCAACGCGGTGCAGGGTGATTTCGGCATTTCCTATCGCAACCAGCAGGATGTGATGGTGCTGATCAAAGAGCGCTTTCCAGCCACGTTCGAGCTGGTTTTGGTGGCGACGGTGATCTCGCTGGTGGTGGGGATTCCGGCGGGGGTGATCACCGCCGTCTACCGCGACAGTCGATTGGCCAACCTGTTGCAACTGGGGTCAATCATCGGCGTCTCACTGCCAAGTTTCGTGGTTGGCATTCTGCTGATCCTCGCCTTTTCGGTCTCGCTTGGCTGGCTGCCTGCCTTTGGGCGCGGCGAGACGGTGGACATCGGCTGGTGGTCGACCGGATTGCTCACGGCCTCGGGGCGGGCGGCGCTTATCCTGCCGGCGATCTCGCTCTCGACCTTTCAGGTGACGCTGGTGATGCGGCTGGTGCGGGCCGAGATGCTTGAGACTCTGCGCGCCGATTATATCAAGTTCGCCCGGGCGCGCGGCGTGCCCACCGCCCGCGTGCAATGGCGCCATGCGCTGCGCAATTGTCTGATGCCGGTGATCACCCTGACGGGGATGCAGATCGGCAACCTGATCGCCTTTGCGCTGGTGACCGAGACGGTGTTCCAGTGGCCCGGCATGGGGATGCTGTTCATCCAGGCGGTGACCTTTGTCGATCTGCCGGTGATGGCCGCCTATCTGCTGATCGTGTCGTTCATTTTCGTCGCGCTGAACACCCTCGTCGACATCACTTATGCCTGGATTGATCCGCGCCTGCGCGATGACACCGCCCGTGGCAATGGCTGAACCGGAGACCTTTATGGACAAGACCCTGACCCTGCCCACCGACACTGCTGTGCCATTGGCGCGGCCCTCGCGGCTCACCCGGTTGCGCGAAAGCGATCTGTGGTTTTCCTTTTGCGCGCACCCGTCGGCGATCTTTGCTGCGGTGCTGCTGGCGCTTGTTGCCCTCACTGCCTTTCTGGCGCCGTTGATCACGCCGCAGAACCCCTATGACCTAGCGGCGCTGGAACTGTGGAACTCGGAAATCCCGCCGATTTGGGAGGCCGGTGGGCAGTGGCCCTATCTGCTCGGCACCGACACCCAAGGCCGCGATATCCTGTCGGCGGTGCTCTATGGCTCGCGCATTTCGCTGATCATCGGCTTTGCTTCGGTGCTTTTGGCGCTGGCCGTGGGCCTCACGCTGGGGCTGGTGGCGGGCTATTTCGGCGGCTGGGTCGACAATGTGATTATGCGGGTCGGCGATGTGTTGCTGTCGATGCCGTTCATCCTGATCGCGATCCTGATCACCGCCATTGCCAATGCCTCTCTGCCCACCGGATTAAAGGATGTGCTGGCCGCGCCGATCCTGATCTTTGCCATCGCGGTGCCGTCTTGGGTGCAATACGCCCGCACGGTGCGCGCCTCGGCGATGGTCGAGGCCAAAAAGGAATATGTGCAGGCGGCCAAGCTGATCCGGGTCAAGGCGTGGCGGGTGATGCTGCACCATATCCTGCCCAATTGCATGACGCCGATCATGGTGGCGGCGACGTTGAATTTCGGCCTCGCGATCCTGTCCGAGGCGACGCTGTCGTTTCTCGGCGTTGGCATGCCGCCCGATCAGCCGTCGCTGGGCACACTTATCCGCATCGGCAACCAATACCTGTTTTCCGGCCTGTGGTGGATCGTGGTGTTCCCGTCGATCCAGCTCTGCCTGATCGTGCTGTCGGTCAATATGATCGGCGACTGGCTGCGCGACGCGCTTAACCCCAAATTGCGGTGACTATGATGACTTCGAAAACTCTCAAAAACGTTCGCCCGATGGGTGGCCCGGCCACCGACCTGCATATCGTTGACGGCGTGTTTGTCGCCGATGCGCCCGCAGGGGCGGAGGTGATTGATGGCGGCGGTCGCCTGCTTATTCCGGGGCTGATCGAGGCGCACACCCATCTCGATAAATCGCTGCTTGGCCTGCCGTGGTATCGCAACGAGGTTGGTCCGCGCCTGATTGACAAGATCGACAATGAGCGCGCGGTCAAGGTCTCGCTTGGGCTTGATCCGCAGGTGCAAAGCGAACGCCACGCCATCCTCGCCATGTCACACGGCTGCACCCATATCCGCAGCCATGTTGACGTGGATACCCACCACGGGCTGGCCGGGATCGAGGGCGTCATGGCGACGCGCGAAAAGCTGGCCGGTATGGTTGATATCGAGATTGTCGCCTTTCCCCAATCGGGCATGATGACCCGTCCCGGCACCGCCGAATTGATGGACGAAGCGCTGGCGATGGGTGCGGATCTTGTTGGCGGCATCGACCCCTGCGGGATGGAGCATGACCCCAAAGGCCACCTTGATACCGTGTTCATGCTGGCCGAAAAACACGGCAAGCCAGTGGACATTCATCTGCATGAACGTGACGCGCTCGGCTGGTTTTCGATGGAAGAGATCATCGACCGCACCGTGGCGTTGGGGATGCAGGGCAAAGTGTCGATTTCGCATGCTTTCTGTCTTGGCGCGGTGGACCGGGGCTATGTGGCGGGGCTGCATGAAAAGCTGGCTGAGAACCGCATTCACATTCTGACAACCGCCCCGGCCTCGGCCCCGGTGCCTGTGGTCAAAGAGCTGACAGCGCAGGGCATTCTAATCGGCGCGGGCTGTGATGGCATCCGCGACACGTGGGGGCCGTATGGCAACTCGGACATGCTGGAAAAGGCGATGCAGATCGGCATGCGCAACAACCTGCGCCGCGATGATGAGGTCGAGCTGGCGCTGGACATCTGCACCTTTGGCGGCGCGGCGATCATGGGGGTCGAGGGCTATGGGCTGGGCCTTGGCAATCGCGCCGATTGCGTCTTGGTCGAGGGCGCGACCCTGGCCGAAGCTGTCGTGACCCACGCGCCGCGCAAGCTGGTGCTCAAGGGAGGCGCGGTCATCGCGCGCGACGGCGCTTGCGTGATCGAGGCACCGTGATGCAGGGTCGCACGCTTCTGTCGGCCCGCTGGGTGATTGGCCACTATGATGGGCACCATGTGGTGCATGAGAACGGCGTTGTGGTGATCGACGGCGCGCAGGTCGTGCATGTCGGCGCGTCGTTCGATGGCCCGATTGCGCGGCGGATCGACTATGGCGAGGCGGTGATTTCGCCGGGGTTTATCGACCTTGATGCGCTGTCTGACCTCGACACCACGATCCTTGGTTATGACAATGCTCCAGCGTGGAAAAAGGGCCGGGTCTGGCCCGAAAGCTATGTCGCACGCGGGCCATATGAGATGTACACAGCTGAGGAGCTGGCCTTTCAGAAACGCCACGCCTTCGCCCAGCTGATCCGCAATGGGATTACCACGGCGCTGCCCATCGCCTCGCTGTTTTACCGTGCATGGGGCGAGACGGTCGCCGAATTTGACGCTGCTGCTGCGGCGGCCGAAGACCTTGGCCTGCGGGTTTACCTTGGCCCGGCTTATCGCACCGGCGGGCAGGTGACGGACGATGCTGGCAACATCCGCGCGGTGTTTGACGAAGCGCGCGGGATGCAGGGGCTGGCCGAGGCCGAAGGTTTTGCCGCGCGGATCGACGGGATCGCAGGGGGACGCATCCGCGCGATGTTTGCCCCCGACCGGATCGAAACCTGCACCGAGGCGCTGCTGCAACGCACCGCCGAAATCGCCGCGGAGATGGGCGCGCCGGTGCGCCAGCATTGCAGCCAATCGCCCGTCGAATTGCGTCTGGTGCGCGAACAGCACGGCTGCGCGCCGATTGAATGGCTCAGCCGGATTGGCGCGCTTGGCGGCAACTGGCTGTTGCCGCATGGCACGCAGGCGACCGAGGCGGAATTCGACCTGATCGCCGGGGCAGGGGCGACGCTGGTGCATTGCCCGCTGGTGGCGGCGCGCCACGGTGGCCTGCTGAAAAGCTTTGCCAAGGTGCGCGCCAAGGGCATCAATATCGGGCTTGGCACCGACACCCACCCGGCGGACATGATCCTGAACATGCAGATCGGTATGATGTGCGCGCGGCTCGCCGACGGCATGACCGCGATCCGTTCAGAAGACATGTTCGATGCCGCCACTCTGGGCGGGGCGCAGGCGCTGAACCGCTCTGATTTGGGCCGGCTACAGCCCGGGGCCAAGGCCGACATCACGGTGATCGACCTGCGCCACACACTGCAAACGCCCGATCCGGTGCAAACGCTGATGACTTCGGCCTCGGGGCGCGATGTGCGCGATGTCTGGATCGACGGGCGGCAGGTGATGGCCGACGGCGTGATTCCCGGCGTTGATGAACCCGCAGACGCCGCCCGCGTGCAGGCGCAATTCGACCGGCTGATTGCCAAATACCCCGACCGCACGGCGGGCCATGCGCCTGTGTCCGAGATTTTCACCCCAAGCTACAAGAGGGCCGCGCCATGAGCGATGTTGTTCTCGATGTGCAAAACCTGCGCGTCGAATTTCCCACCCGCAAGGGCGTGCTGACCGCCGTCGATGACATCTCGCTGCAAATCCGGCGCGGTGAGATCCTGGGCATGGTCGGTGAATCCGGCGCGGGCAAATCGATGACCGGCATGGCAATCTTGGGGCTGCTTGAGCCTCCGGGGCGGATCGCCTCCGGGTCGATCCACCTGTCGGGCGACAGGATCGACACTCTTGATGACCGCGCGATGCAGGCCATCCGGGGCCGCCGCATCGGGGCGATCTTTCAGGACCCGCTGACCTCGCTCAATCCGTTGTTTCGCGTTGGGGATCAGCTGGTCGAGACCATTCGCCTGCACACCGATCTTGACAAGACACAGGCCCGCGAACGCGCCAAGGAGCTGATGCGCGAGGTGGGTATTCCGGCGGTGGAAGAGCGGATCGACGGCTATCCGCACCAGTTCTCCGGCGGCATGCGCCAGCGGATTGTGATTGCCTTGGCGCTCTGCGCCGAGCCGGAGCTGATCGTGGCGGATGAGCCGACCACCGCGCTTGACGTGTCGATCCAGGCGCAGATCACCGCGCTGTTGAAACGCCTGTGTCGCGAGCGCGGTACGGCGGTGATGCTGGTCACGCATGACATGGGGGTGATCGCCGAAACCGCCGACCGGGTTGCGGTGATGTATGCCGGACGTCTGGCCGAAATTGGTAGCGTTGACGACGTCGTGCGCCGCCCGCAGCACCCGTATACCATCGGATTGATGGGCTCGATCCCGTCGCTGCGCAAGGACGTGGACGAGTTGCAGATGATCCCCGGCGCGATGCCACGGCTGAACGCGATCCCGCCGGGCTGTGCCTTTAATCCGCGCTGTGGCCATGCCGGGCCGCGCTGCCGCAGCGATATTCCCAAGGTTGCGCAAGGCGATACCACCGGCGCGGCCTGCTGGCTGGCCCAGACCGGAACCGTCGAACAAGGAGAAGCCGCATGAGCATCCGCCCCAATGCCATCCTCGAAGTTGACGCGCTTGAGCGGCGCTTCGATGTCTCGGCACCCTGGCTCAACCGGCTGATCGAGCGTAAGCCGCGCCGCACCCTGCGCGCTGTCGATGGCGTTGATTTTGTCATTCAGCGCGGCCAGACCCTCGCGCTTGTCGGGGAGTCCGGCTGTGGCAAAAGCACCATCGCCAAGCTTGTCACCGGGCTGCATCCGCCCTCGGGCGGCAGCATCAAGTTCCATGGCGACCGCGACCGGCTTCAGATGATCTTTCAAGACCCGTTTGCCAGCCTGAACCCGCGCTGGCGCGTGGGCCGGATCATCGCCGAGCCCCTGCGCACCCTGCGCCCCGACACGCCAATGCCCGAGGTGACGGCGCGGGTTGATGAGCTGCTGCGCACCGTTGGCCTTGCCCCGACCGATGGGCAAAAGTTCCCGCATGAATTCTCGGGCGGGCAGCGCCAGCGGATCTCGATCGCGCGTGCCTTGGCCGGTGAACCCGAGTTTCTGGTGTGCGACGAGCCGACCTCGGCGCTGGATGTTTCAGTGCAGGCGCAGGTGCTGAACCTGATGAAACGGCTGCAAAAAGAGATGGAGCTGACCTATCTGTTCATCAGCCATGATCTGAGTGTTGTGCGCCATATGGCGGATGTGATTGCGGTGATGTACCTTGGCCGGATCGTCGAAATTCAGCCCACCGCCGATCTGTTTGCCAACCCGCTGCACCCCTATACGCGGCTTTTGTTGGAAACGATCCCAGACCTCGAAGCGCCGCAGCGCGATCGCAGCCCGATGGGCGGCGAGGTGCCTTCGCCGGTGTCGCCGCCCTCGGGGTGCAGCTTTCACCCGCGTTGCCCGCTGGCGTTTGATCGCTGCAAGGCCGAGCGTCCACAGCGCCGCCCCGAGGTGCATGATCGCCGCGTTGCCTGTTTTGCTGCTGAAGGAACTCCCAAGAATGTATAACGAAACCTTTCTGCGTCGCGCGATTGCGATCTCGGCGCAAGCGCTTGATACCCCCGGCACCGAACCTTTCGGCGCGGTCATCGTCAAAGATGGCAAGATCGTTGGCGAGGGGATCAACCGTTCGGTGATGAACCACGACCCGACTTCGCATGGCGAGACCGAAGCGATCCGCGATGCCTGTCGTAATCTTGGGACGGTCGATCTGCGCGGCTGTGCGCTGTATTCAAGCTGCGAACCCTGTGCGCTTTGTGTGGCGGCGATGAACATCTCGGGGATTGCCGCGCTGTATTACGCCGCCGATATGGCGCAGGCCGGTGGGGCCATTGCGGACCTGCCGAGGGCGGCGCGCTTTCCCATTGATGTTGACCTGCTGACCCATGAGTGCGGCCACGGCGTGGCGCAGCGGATCATGCCCGCCGAACAGCATCTCGATGCCGAAGCCCGCGAAGTGCTGCACGATTGGGCAAGGCTGGCGCGCTCTCGGGTTTAAGCGCATAGAGGCAGTTGGTAATTTTTCAGGCTGTCATCGCGGTTTCACACTGTCGCTGTAGAGGGATTCCTGTCGCGCTGAACTATAATTTGACCAATTGGTCTAATGCGCGCATTCTGCCGGGAATAACAAAATACAACAGTGAGGACATACCATGACCCGATCCCTTTTGCTGGCCAGCACCATGCTGGTGGGGCTTGCTTCGGTTGCGCAAGCCGACACGCTGCGGCTTTTGACCTGGGGCGGCTATGCACCCGATGACGTGGTGGCGATGTTCGAGGAACAGACCGGCCACACCGTCGAAGTGACGAAATCCAACAACGAAGAAATGATCGCCAAGTTGCGCGCTACCGGCGGCGGCGGCTTTGACCTTGCGCAACCGTCGCAAGACCGGGTGATGGGCCCGCAGATGGAATTTGGCATCTACAAGCCGATGGACGTCTCGAAGCTCAACCAGGACCAGTTCATTGCGTCGATGCTGATGGCGACAATGGCCAACACCACCGTCAACGGCGATGTTTACGGCGTGCCGCATGTCTGGGGCACGTCGGGCCTCGTGATGAACACCGCCGAGGCGGGCGACATCGTGAAGGACTACACCGACCTGTGTGATCCGGCGGTTGCGGGCAAGGTGTCGTACCGTTTGAAACGCCCGACGCTGATCGGTTTTGCGTTTGCCTTGGGCGAAGATCCCTTTGCGGCCTACAATGACGAGGCGAAGTACACCGAGATCATGAGCAAGGTTGAGGCCAAGCTGACCGAGTGCAAAGCCAACGTCAAAACCTATTGGGGCGGCGGTGATGAGCTGATGAACCTTGTGCGCTCGGGCGAAGTGACCGCCTCGATGGCCTGGGACACCGGCGGCTGGAAGCTGAACGACGACAACGCCGACATCACCTTTGTCGCGCCGACCTCTGGCGCTTTGGGCTGGATCGATACCTTTGTGCTGCCCGCCAAAGGGCAGGCCGATGATGTCGCTTATGAGTGGATCAACTTTGTGATGCAGCCGGAAGTCGCGGCCATGATCACCGCAGCGGCGGGCAACTTCACAGCCTCTGCCGGGGCGGATGAGTTTGCCGAAGACGCGCTGAAGGCCAAGTACCAGGCGAGCTTCCCGCAAGAGGCCATCGACAACATCAAGTGGTATCCGCCGGTGCCTGCCGGGTTGGAAACCATCGAAGGCGACGTGCTTGACCGGGTTCAAGCCGCCAATTGATCATTCGGGCGGCACCCCTTGCCGGGTGCCGCCCCATTTTACGGATTTCACATGACCCCAGATCTGGAATGCGTCGACCTCGTGAAGCGGTTCGGCGATACCACGGCTGTCGACAACGTCGCCTTTTCGGTGCCACCGGGCAGTTTCTTTTCGATCCTCGGGCCTTCGGGCTGTGGCAAAACCACGATCATGCGGATGATCGCCGGTTTTCTCGACCCGACCTCGGGCGACATTCGGATCAAGGGCGCATCGGTGCTCGACACGCCGCCGAACAAGCGGCCGGTGAATATGGTGTTTCAGCATCTCGCGCTGTTCCCGATGATGACCATTGCTGAAAACATCGGCTATGGGCTGCGTCGTCGCGGCATGGCCAAGGATGCCATCGCCCGCAAGGTTGACGAGGCGCTTGACCGTATCGGCCTGCCGGGGATTGGCGGACGCAAGGTGGATGAACTCTCGGGCGGGCAAAAGCAGCGCGTGGCCATCGCCCGCTGCATGGTGCTTGAGCCGGATGTGTTGCTGTTGGATGAACCGCTCGGCGCTTTGGATCTTAAACTACGCGAGCATATGAAGGTCGAGCTCAAGGCGCTTCAGGCCGCGTTCGACACCACATTTGTCTATATCACCCACGACCAATCCGAAGCGCTGGTGATGTCCGATCAGATCGCGGTGATGAACGCGGGTAAGTTTGAGCAGGTCGGCAGCGGGCAAGACCTGTATTACCGCCCCGATACGCCGTTTGTGGCTGGTTTCATTGGGGAATCGAACCGTTGGAAAGGCCGGATCGAGCGGGTCGAGGGCGGCGCGATCCAACTGCGCACCGACACCGGCTTGGCGATGCGGGCCACGGGAACGGCGCTGTCGGAGGGCGACAAGGCCGAGATTTTTGTCCGCCCGGAGCAGATCAGACTTGCGGCCAGCGCCGAGGCTTTGGCCGCATTTGACAACCAACTGAAATGCACCGTCACCAGCCTGTTGTTCAACGGCGCGGCCTCGCGCGTGTTGGTGCAGGACGACGCGGGCGAAACGCTGGAGGTCACGCTGCCGCAGTCGGGTGAATTCGCGGCGTTGCGGCGCGGCGACACGGTGCATATCGGCTGGGCGGCGGAGCAGGCGACCTGCTTTGGGGCGACCTGATGCGCCACCAATCCCGCATTGCCTTTGTGCTGTTGCTGACGCCGCTGGTGTTGTGGCTCAGCCTGCTGATCATCATTCCGCATATCGACATGCTGATGATTTCCCTGCGCGAACGCATCAGCTTTGGTGTTTATGAACCCAGCCTCACACATTACGAAAAGGCGCTGACCGAACCGCTGTATTTGCGCACGTTCTGGCGTACGGCGGTGATGTCGGTGCTGGCCACGGGGATCACACTGCTGATCGCCTTTCCGGTGGCGTATTACATCGCCAAGATGGCCAAGGGGCGGCTGCAACAGGTGCTGTTTCTGCTCTGCCTGATCCCGTTTTACGTGTCGGAACTGGTGCGCACCTTTGGCTGGATGATCCTGCTGCGCGAGACCGGGATTGTGTCGAACCTGCTGCAATGGGTGGGGCTGGCGGACCGACCGGTCGAGCTGTTGTACACCGATGCCACGATGATGGTCGGGTTGGTCTATACCTCGATGTTGTTCATGGTGGTGCCGCTTGTCACCACGATCGAAAGCCTTGACGACAGCGTGATTGAAGCGGGCTATGACCTTGGCGGCAATGGATTTTCTGTCCTGCGTGAGATTATCATTCCCCATGCCATGCCCGGCATCGTGTCCGGCTGTATCGTGGTGTTCATGCTCAGCCTTGGCAACTATCTGACGCCGACGATGCTGGGGGGCAAAGACAGCCTTTGGTTCACCGAAATGATCTATAACCAGTTCATCGTGCGCTCAAACTGGGAGCTGGGGGCCTCGTTCGGGTTCATGCTGCTGGTGCTGTCGTCGGTGATTGTCTGGGGGATGTTGCGGCTGACGGGCCGGACCCTCAAGGAAACGATGGGATGAGCCGATGATACCGACAATCCCGCAATCGCGGGCCTTTCGCTTTGTCTATGGCGGCTATGTTGCGCTGTTTTTCCTCTATCTCGCCTTGCCGCTGACGGTGGTGGCGGTCTTTGCCTTCAACGACAGCCAGTTCCCGTCGCTGCCGTGGGAGGGGTTCACCTGGAACTGGTTTTACGGCGACGAACGCCCACAAATCGGCGTGTTTCACGAGCGTGGCATTTTGCGCTCAGTGGGCACTTCGGCTCTGGTCGCGGTCTGTGTTGCAGTGCTGTCGGTCAGCGTTGGCACAACCAACGCCTTTCTGTTCAACCGCTACGAGTTTCGCGGCAAGGGGCTGCTTTACGTGCTGATGCTGTTGCCGCTGGTGATCCCTGGCATCGTGCTGGGCATCTCGATCCTGGTGTTTTCCTCGACCCTGGCGAATGGCATCTGGGAGGTCGCGCAGATCGATGTTCAGGCCCTGCGCCCCGGCCTTTTGTTGGTTGTTCTCGGTCAGTTCAGCTTTATCACCACCATCGCGACGCTGGTCATCTCGGCCCGTTTGCAAAAGTTTGACCGTACGCTGGAGGAGGCGGCGCTAAACCTTGGGGCGGACCGGTTGACGGCGGTGCGCACGATCACGCTACCGTTTCTTGCGCCGGCAATGATCGGCGCGGTGGTGGTGGCTTTCCTGATGAGCTTTGAGAATTTCAACACGACGCTGATGCTGGTTGGCTCGGACGCGCCGCTGACGATTGCTATGTTCGATCGGTTGAAAGAGGGCTCGACGCCCTTGCTCAACGCGGTGTCGCTGCTGTTGATGCTGGGATCGTCGTTGCTGGCGTTGGGTTTGATCCTGTTCCAACGCAAGACGTGACGCCGGATTTTCCCGGCAACCTTTCTGCCTTGGCGGGTGTCGGCGGGCAAATTCACCGGGCGTGAGCAACGCCCCTAGCGCGCGCCCAAGCCCGGCCTAGCCTATCGAAAGGGCATGTCAGCCGGGCAGGGCCGAACTGCCAATAAACCCACCTGACTGGCGGTTCCACAGGGTCGCATACAGATTGCCAGCCGACAAAAGCTCTTGATGGGTGCCGCTTTCCACGATCCGGCCCTCGTCGAGCACAACAATCCGGTCCATCTCGGCAATCGTTGACAGCCGGTGCGCAATGGCGATCACGGTTTTGTCGCCCATCACACGGGTCAGCGCGGTTTGAATTTCGGCCTCAACCGCGCTGTCCAACGCGCTGGTCGCCTCATCAAGGATCAGGATCGGCGCATCCTTGAGCATCACCCGCGCCAAAGCGATCCGCTGGCGTTGTCCGCCCGACAGCTTGACCCCGCGCTCGCCGACATGCGCGTCATAGCCGGTGCGGCCCTGGCTGTCCTTCAGATCGCAGATGAAATCATGCGCGCGCGCCTCGCGGGCGGCGGCCTCGATCTGCGCCTGCGTCAGCCCGGTTTGGCCAATTGTCAGGTTCTCGCGCACCGACCGGTTGAGCAACGCGGCCTGCTGGCTGACCATGCCAATGGCACGGCGCAGGCTTTCGGGATCGACATCGCGGATGTCCTGACCGTCGATGCAGATTTGCCCGCCCTCGGGTTCGTAAAACCGCAGGATGAGGTTCACCAGCGTCGACTTGCCCGCCCCAGACGGCCCGACCAGCCCGACCTTTTCACCCGGCGCGATGTGCAGATTGACGCCCATCAACCCGCCGCGATCCTTGCCATAGCGGTGTTGCGCGTCGGTGATCGTGATCTCGCCCGTTGTCACCTTGAGCGCCGGGGCATCGCTGTCATGCGCGATGGCCAGCGGCTGCGCAATCGTGCGCAGCGCCTCGCGGATCGAACCGACCTGTTCAAAGATCCGCCACACCGCCTCAAGCAGCCATTCCGCCATGGTGGTGATCCGCAGCGACAACGCCACGGCGGCGCTGACAAGGCCGATGCTGGCGCTCTCCTGGCTCCAAAGCCAGATGCCGTATCCGACGATGCCCACCATAATCACCCCCTCCAGCCAAACGGTCACCGTGCGCAAGGCAAGCCCGATCTGACGCGCCCGGAACAATGTCTCGCGGGTGTGTTCGAGCGCCTCCAGATGGTCGGTCTCAAGGTCGGTGCGGCGGGCAAACAGGCTGACAGTGTCGAAGTTGGTGAAGGTATCGACCACCTTGCCGAGCAGCCCGGATTTGGCTGCGCTAAAGGCCTCCATCGCGTTGACCATGCGCGGCACGATCAGGGTCATCAGGGTGATATACAGCGCCATCCAGACAAACAGCGGGATCGCCAGCCGAATATCGGTGCCCGCCAAAAGCATGATCACGCCGATGACATAGACCATGCCGAACGCGACAGCATTGATCGACTGGTACAGCGCGTCAGAGGCGTAATTGCCCATCATCACCAGCCGCGAGGCAGTGCGGCCGGCAAGATCGTCCTGAAACCAGCCGACCGATTGCCGGGTCAGGTGATCATACGCCCGCCAGCGGAACAGGTTGGCGACGTTGCAAGAAAACGCGATATCGTTCACCGCAAAGCGCGCAAATTGCGACAGCGGGCGCAGAAGGATCACCGTAAGCGCGGCGAGGATCAGGCTGAGGCTGTGTTGGTCCCAGATCTCGGCGGGCGGTGTATCCGCCAACATATCGATCAATTGGCCAGCATAGCTGATCAGCCAGACTTCGACGCTGGCCGCCAAGACGGTGACGATCACGCTAAGCACGAGAACGCGGCGCAAGGGCGGCAGGTGCGATCTCAGGTAGGGCCAGACCCGGGTGGCCGGCACCGGGTTGGTGCCAAGGACATACGGATCGGAAAGATTGAGCGCGCGCCGCGTCAGCCAGTCATAGAATCTAACCATCGTTACTCTTCCCCCACGCGCACCACTCGGCCGCAGAGTGCCGCTTGGCCCGGGCCGTTGCAACTCCGAGATGCATTGTTTATCGGGCAAAAGGAAGCGCGCGGAAGTGGGTTCTGAAACATAAGTCGCGCGGTGCTTCAAAAAGGGTCGATTTTGTCGGTTATGCCGGATGATCGCTGGCAGCAATCTCGCCTTGCTGGATGCGTTCGGTTTCTTGGATGGTGAGAGCGTTCACGTCGCAATCGCCAGATGAAACTGATGCGGTGGATGCCTCCACCCGACGGCATCAATTGTGCCAAAGTGGTTTCATCAGAACCAAAGAGAGGGAGGCATCCCTGTCAGAGATTAGCATATTAGCGGTTGATTTGGCCAAGAACAGTTTTCAGATTTGTGCGGTAAGAAGTGACGGGACGGTTGTTTCCAACAGTGCTGTGTCCCGGCCGCGCCTATATCAGCTGCTTGCAGAGCAAGAGGGCTGCATTGTTGCTCTGGAAGCGTGTGCCACCTCCCATCACTGGGGGCGGGTAGCGCAGTCCTACGGGCATGACGTTCGTCTGATCCCAGCACGATACTGCAAGCCATTCGTAAAGCGGCAAAAAAATGATCGGGCCGACGCGGAAGAAATTGCAGAGGCGGCCAGCCGACCGACCATGTCTTGTGTCGCGGTGAAGAGCGCCGAGACACAAGGGAGGGCCGTAGCATTCCGGACACACCAATGTTTTGTTCGACAGCGCACGCAGCGGATCAATTCGCTTCGGGGTCATCTGGCGTAATTTGGCTTGGTTGCCGCAAAGGGTCCAGCCAGCTTGAAAGTCCTGGAAAACGCGTTGGCCGATTCGAGCACGGACTTTCCTGCACAGGTACGGGAGATGGGAGCAATCTACCTCGCACAGATTGTTCAACTGACCAAGATCATCGAACAACTGGCTCACGAGCTCAAAACCGCATCAAAGAGCGACGAAGATCTGCGCCGCCTGTGTACTGTTCCGGGGATTGGGCCCGTGACTGCGGGCGCCATCGCGGCTTTTGCTCCTGACATGTCCACCTTTGACAGCGGGCGCAATTTTGCCGCCTGGCTTGGCTGTAAAACGTGAACCCACTTTTTCAACACGCGCAAAATGTGGTGGAGAAAAAAACAGATGAACAAAATATCTTATCAAACCAAAATTTCGGTTTCTGAAGAAACAGCCAATGTCCTCGAAACAATGAAACCGAGGCTTAAGGCGTGTGTTGTCGCAAAGCTCAGTGGTGTGTCCTCAAGGACAATCACTCACCATGCGGCGAACAATCGTATTCCAGGCGCTGCCAAACACGGCGGCCTTTGGACGTTCGATCACGACTTGGCCCTCCAATGGATAAACGAGGGCAGCATATGTCAAGCACCTGCAAAAACCAAAAGAACATCTTCAAACCCAAGAACACCAAGTATTATTGGCTCCGGGTCAAAATCAAAGGATTTACCCACCGAGAGTCGCTTCGAACAACTTCTCAAAACATCGCAGCGAAAAAAGCTAAAAGCCGCATAAAAGAGCTGAGAGGGCTGGAAGACGCCGGTGAGCTCGACTGGACGTTTTCCGCAGGTTTGTTGAAGTTCTACGAGGTTTTGGGTCAGGAGAATTGCGGTAGGGGCGCGGAAACCCGCAAGCGCTACCAAACCAGTCTGCGCCAGATCCTGCGGGTCATGGAAGAGATCTGCGGCGATGTCGGTAAGGATGTCAGAACCATCATGGCACCGGAGGTCAATGTTGCTTTCGTGTCCGAGTTTGTGGCGCGCCGTCGCTTAGAGGGGGTGACGGTGTCCACGGTCAACCGTGATCTGACGGCCTTCGGCCAGCTGATGACTTCGATCAAAAACGATGGTTGGATTGAACTGAACCCGGTTAAACAGTTCGAAAAACAAGGCATGAAGGAGGTTTTGCCGGATATTGTCATGCCCTCAGAGGCCGCGATTGCAAAGCTCTGCCAGCGGGCGCCGGGCACGTTGGAGTATTTCCCGAAGTTCCTCGATGCCACGGGTGGACGGGTCACGGAAATGGCTCGCTTGAAATGGTCTGATATCTTCGGAATGGAGACCCCGGTTCAGGGAAGTGTGTTCGCGACCCTGAGAAACACAAAGGGCGGCAAGGTTCGCACAATCGAGCTGACCCAAAAGGCAATTGACATACTGTTGCAGGTGCCACGCTCGAACGCCTCGGCGCATGTTTTCTGGAACGCGACCGAGCATGGCTATTACAAGGATCCCTCGAACCTGTTCTGGGAGTATGGTCAGGAAACCGGGTTCGGCGCACGACTGCACGATTTGCGCCACAAGTTTGCGATCGAACGACTGCGCGAGGGGTGGTCTGTTTACAAGGTTCAGAAATATATCGGCCACGGCTCACTTTTGACGACCGAGCGATATTACTTCCGATACTTGTCCCAAGGTCAGCAAAATCGCGTGCGTTCCGATGGGGACAACGGCTTCCGATAGCGCCGGAGCCAGACGAAAACTGTGAAGGGAAGCTGCGTCAGGCCAATCGCCAAATCGAAAGTTTAGCCCGCCATGCGCAGCATCCAGTGCATCATTGTTCTCGACAATGAATGCCCTCGCAGATTTGCGCGAGGGCTTCATAATTTATAATGTCGCCTCTACGGAATTCGCGGTCTATTGCGTGCTCATCTCCAAAAACCAGTCCCGGACCTGAAATGGATACACAGGTATTGTACCCGAGCTTGCAGGAGCCGACTTACGCTGCAAGGACACTGGACTGGGGAATTGTTGCGTTCCCGTGAGAACCTGACGAGATTTCCGTACAATTTCAAACCCTGAAAAGGGAAACGGCTGTTTACGCTTGAACGGTTAGGACGCTTTGCTCATGCTGCTTGGGATGAAAAAGGGGCCGAGCGGTGCATTTGGTTTTTGTCGGCGCAATCATCGCGTCCGTGGTTGCGGTTCTCGGGGTGTTTCAGCCTGCCGGATGGGTTTGGGCTTTGAGCCTGCTTTGGATTTTCCTGTTTGGCCTGCTAAACTACGACCATACCCGCGACCGAGTGTCGGTTCTGGACGGGCTGAAACGTCGCGATAATGGGTTGATCTATACCAAGCTCGTTGATGCGATGCTGGTTGGTCTGCGGCGCATGCTGTCGCCAAACGATGCGGAAAACGACCCAATGCCTGCCATGGGTCGGATTTTGCGGATCAGTTGGTATTTGACCCCTCGGGCCCGAGACACGGATGATTTGGAACGCTTGCGGGCCGGCACCTTGTCTTGGCCAGTGATGGACGCGGCGCTTAAGATCGCGGTGATCTATCCGCTGATGCTCCTCCTTTGCCAATGGGGAATTACGGGGAAGGATACGGGCATTAGCGCGGTCACGATCCTTGTTGCGGAAGAAAATGCATGGCTCAGGGCTGCGCTGGTTTGCCCTCTTGTTGCGCTGCTGGTTACGCGTATTCTGGCGTCAGCCAGTCAGACGCGTGTCTTCGAAAAAGCGTCTGACTGGCTGTTTTATCTCACAGGCGCAGTCGCTGTCGCTGTCGCTGTCGCAGTCGCAGTCGCATTCACAGGCGCAGTCGCAGTCGCAGTCGCAGTCGCATTCACAGGCGCAGTCGCAGGCGCAGGCGCATTCGCACTCGCATTCGCAGGCGCAGGCGCAGGCGCAGTCGCAGTCGCATTCGCAGTCGCAGGCGTAGTCGGGAGAGCCTGTTCCCACGGCAAAGGCTTGAATGCATATGCAATCTTTGTTGTCGCGATTTGGGCCAGTCTTGTCGTGACCTTCAGTCTTTCTGCCAGCGCTATAGGCACAGAGGTGCGGGTCCTTGTCTTCGCCCTCGGGATGCTCCCTCTGATCAACGCGATATTCGACTATTTCTCTTATGGCATCACGCTGGGGCTGATCCGTTATGGGCGGCGCCAGCGCAATCTGTTGACCGGGCTGGTGTGGATCATCGACGGTATCGTCGCGGTGCTCTTGTTGATTGGGTTGGGCCTTGGTTTGACCGGGACCATCGCCCTGATCAACCACATAGCAGGCGAAGAATTCATCGCGTTGCGCCCGATTTTTACCGATCTCAAGACACCGGAGGGGCGGGCGGGCTATACTTGGCTTACCCTGACCCTGCTCTCCACGCTGGTGCCGACACTGGTACATTTGGGCTTGGTATTCCTGTCAGCCTTTACCTGGGTGCCCCAGCGTTTTAAGCTCTGGATCGCGCGCGGGATTGAAAATCATGAGACCGGCGATCTGGCCACGCTGGGCGGTACCCTCATCGCCGCAAGCCTCGGCGCGCTCTGGGCCGCGCTGGTGGTCTGCGGATTGTGGGGGATCTGGATGTTCGCCACGGAGTATCTTGTATCCGCCGGGCTCGCTGTTTTGTGGAGCGTGGAAAGTGTGGCGCTCTGGCTGGGCTGGGTGGTCGGTCCCGACGCAGGGGTGAGGTAAAGCCTCGAAATTTGATCATCCTTTATGCCGTATCGGACCGTGAGACCGCGGCAATCTGAACCGCCTCGAAGCGGATATTTCAAATTAGGTCGTCGGCACGACGCGCAATCTGCAACATCTGCGCATGCAGGCTCGGGATCAGCAGGGTACCTTTGCTGTCTTCCAAGTTGCATTGGGAGAACAGGTGCCCGAGGCGCAAAGGAGTGCCAAAAGGGGCATAGTCGGCGCATCCGGAGGGCTGAAAAAGCGTCATAGTATGACACCTTTGACTTGGATCGCGCCACTCAAGCGATCGCGCACTACACCTGGAATGCTTATATTTAATCAGCAATTTCAGGGGGATAGTGGCGGAGAGACAGGGATTCGAACCCTGGGAACCCGTGAAGGCTCAACGGTTTTCGAGACCGCCCCGTTCGACCACTCCGGCACCTCTCCGCGGGGGTCTGGTGAGGGGGCGTTTAATCACCTTTTTCGCAGGGTGCAAGCGACAATCCCAACTTTTTCCAAGCATTTTTGCCATCCCCCAAATCACAGCTTTTTTCCGGCCCTCGGTCGATTGACGGCGCGCTGCGCTTGGAAACCGGACGGACAGAGGCTAGATTCCTCAAATACGTATATTCGGAGCCCGTATCCATGTTGCATCGTATCACTTGCCTCGCCACGGCCACCATCATTGCCCTGACCGCACCGGGTTGGGCGCAGACCGCGCGCCCGACTGACCTGCTTCTTGACAGGTTGGGTGTGGCTGAAACCGTGGCTGTCATGCGCCTTGAGGGGCTGGACTACGGCGACGAACTGGCCAAGGACATGCTGCCCGATGGCGGCGGTGACAGTTGGCAGGCGGTGGTCAAACGCATCTACGATCCCGCAAGGATGGAGGAAACCGTGCGCGCGGAGTTTGCCTCGGCCTGGGCGGAAGAGGGCAGTCCGAACGGCGCAATGGTCGACTACATCGGCACCGATCCGGGGCAGAAGGTCATCGGGCTCGAGATTTCGGCCCGCCAAGCGCTGATGGAACCGGGGGTCGAAGAGGCCGCGCGCGACGCCTATCGTGACAAAAGCGGGGACGTCGCGACCGATCCGCGCCTCGCCCTGATCGAGGATTTCATTGAAAGCAACGATCTGATTGACGCCAATGTCGTGGGCGCGATGAACTCGAGCTATGAGTTCTATGCCGGTCTGGTGGATGGCGGCGCGTTTGAGATGACCGAGGACGAGATCCTGACCTCGGTGTGGGAGAGTGAGGCTGACAGCCGGTCGGACACCCGCGAATGGCTGTTTGCCTATATGATGCTGGCGTATCAGCCGCTTGAGGACGCGACCCTGCGGGAATACATCACCCTGTTTGGAACGGCTGAGGGCAGGGCGCTCAACCGGGCGCTCTTTGCCGGGTTTGACCGGATGTATGGCGAGATTTCTTATGCCTTGGGCATCGCGCTGGCACGGCAGATGATGGCGCAGGAGCTTTGATCGCGGGCTGAGGCCGGGCCAAGGCGCATCCGTGCGGAAAATGACTTGACATAGGGGGCCATCCTCTCAATAAGGCCCGGACCCCGCAGGTTTATGCCTCGCGGGGTTTGATATTCATGACGCTCCTGTGAGGGCGCGCTGTTCGCGGCGGCAGAGGCCAGAAGCTGATGCCACAAACACCGGGCAACCGGGGCCACAGAACGCGGAAGACAAAGGAAGACCAGGATGTTCGCAGTCCTCAAAACGGGCGGCAAGCAATACAAGGTTTCTTCGGGCGATACCCTTCGCGTCGAGAGACTTGCTGCTGATGCCGGCGAAAAAGTGCAATTCAACGACGTGCTGATGCTGGGCGGTGACACCACCGTTCTTGGCAGCCCGCTTGTTGCCGGTGCCGCAGTGCAGGCCGAAGTGATCGACCAGATCAAGGGTGAGAAAGTCATCCACTTCGTCAAACGCCGCCGTAAGCACGGCTCCAAGCGCACCAAGGGCCACCGTCAAAAGCTGACGCTGATCCGCGTGACCGATATTCTGGCGGAAGGCGCGGATAACTCCGGCGTCAAAGCTGCCATCGGTTCGGGCTCGGCTCCGAAAGCCGCAGCTGCGCCTGCAGCCGCACAGCAAACTGCCGCACCCGCGGCCGCAGCTGGCGATGACCTCACCAAGATCACTGGTGTAGGCCCCGCAGCCGCGAAAAAGTTCAACGAAGCCGGCGTGACCACCTTCGCCGAAATCGCAGCGATCGACGCCGATACCTTTGACGCCGTCAAAGTTAAGCCGGAATGGATCGAACAGGCCAAAGAACTGGCCGAGAAGTAAGGAGAGACACCCATGGCACATAAAAAAGCAGGCGGTTCATCCCGCAACGGTCGCGACTCTGCCGGACGCCGTCTTGGTGTGAAACTCTATGGCGGACAGTCTGTCATTCCGGGCAACATCATTGCACGTCAGCGCGGCAACAAGTGGTGGCCGGGTGAGGGCGTAGGCCAAGGCAAAGATCACACGATCTTCGCAATGGTCGAAGGCAATGTATCCTTCCGCAAGGGCTTCAAGGGCCGCACCTTTATTTCGGTTCTGCCAGTGGCGGAAGCCGCGGAATAAGCCGAACTCAAGGTTTGCACAGCAAAAATGGGGGATCGGCGAAAGCTGGTCCCCTTTTTCGTTTTTTAACCACGATGTGATGTAAGGGCCCATTCCGGGCCCTGCATCTTGTAACCTGAGGTGGCAATAGCCATCTCTTTGCCATTGTTTTCACGTACCAATCCAGAGTTACGGGAATTTTAGGCACGGGTCTGAAGCGGGATTATCGTTTTCAGACAACGGGCGGATTGACTTGGGAGAGGTCGATGCGCCGGGGTGCCTTGCCCGGAGTACCGCTGTTTTTGAGGAGGAACTGCATGACCGCCCAGGAGTACCTTGTGGCCCAGCCCCTGATCGAAACCGACCGTGTCGATCTGCGCCCGTTGCGCCGATCCGATATGGGATTGATCGAGATGTATGCATCCGACGAACGTGTCGCGCGCATGACCACATCAATCCCGCATCCGCTGCCCCCCGGTGTCACGGAATCCTTTGTCACCCGCGCGATGACCAAGGACCGGATCGAGGATGTCTGGGCGATGGACGGCACGCGGATGGACGGACCCGAGCTTATGGGGCTGATCTCGCTCGAACGGATGGATCGCAACCAGTCCGAAGTTGGCTATTGGGTGGCCCCGGCATTCTGGAACACCGGTCTGGCCTCGGATGTGGTGCGGGCCTTGGTCGATGCCAACCCGATGGACCATGACACGATGTTCGCAAGCGTGTTTCAGGACAATCCGGCCTCGGCACGGGTGCTGACAAACTGCGGCTTCAACTATATCGGCGATGCGGAAAGCTATTCACTGGCGCGCGGCGGGCAGGTGCCAACCTGGACCTACCTGTGCAAATTGCGCTAATCTAACGTGCTCCCCGCAAGGGGTCTTGCGGGGGCACATCACACCACCAGATGATGCGCAAAACCGCCCGCATCGGCGCGGCGCGTGGCCTTTGGCCTGACGGCATCGCTTGAGCCTTGGCGCATTCCCCGCTAGACCGCTCGCAACCCTATCGGAAAGTATCTTCATGAAGTTCCTCGATCTCGCCAAGGTGTATATTCGGTCCGGCGGCGGCGGCGGCGGCGCGGTGTCGTTCCGGCGCGAGAAATATATCGAATACGGCGGCCCGGATGGCGGCGATGGCGGCAGCGGCGGCTCGGTGATCATCGAGGCGGTCGAGGGTTTGAACACCCTGATCGATTTCCGCTATCAGCAGCACTTTTTTGCCAAAAACGGCCAGCCCGGCATGGGCAAACAGCGCACCGGCAAGGATGGCGACGATATCATTCTGCGGGTCCCTGTGGGCACCGAGGTGCTGGACGAAGACGAAGAAACGCTGGTTGCCGAGCTGATGGAAATTGGCCAGCAGATCGTTCTGGCGCGTGGCGGCAATGGTGGCTTTGGCAACCTGCACTTCAAAAGCGCGACCAATCAGGCCCCGCGCCGGGCCAATCCCGGTCAGGAAGGCGTGGAGCGCACGATTTGGCTGCGGCTGAAACTGATTGCTGACGCCGGTTTGCTCGGCCTGCCCAACGCGGGCAAATCCACCTTCCTCGCGGCAACCTCGAATGCCCGGCCCAAGATCGCCGATTACCCGTTCACCACGCTGCACCCCAACCTTGGCGTCGTTGGCGTTGATAATGCGGAATTTGTGGTGGCCGACATCCCCGGCCTGATCGAAGGCGCACACGAAGGCCGCGGCATTGGCGATCGCTTCCTCGGCCACGTCGAACGCTGCTCGGTGCTGTTGCACCTGATCGATGGCACCTCCGACACCGTGGCCGACGATTATCGCACCATCATCCACGAACTCGAAGCCTATGGCGGCCACTTGGCTGACAAGCCGCGCGTTACCGTGCTCAACAAGATCGACGCGCTCGACGATGAGGAACGCGCCGAAGCAAGAGCCGCGCTCGAAGCGGCGGTTGGCGGGCCGGTGATGATGATGTCGGGTGTGGCCAAGGATGGCACGACCGAAGTGCTGCGCGCATTGCGGGCCGAGATATCCGAAGACAAGCTGCGCCAAAAGGCCCAGACCGAGGAGCCCGAAGCGTGGCGTCCCTAAAATCGGCGCGCCGGATCGTTATCAAGATCGGCTCGGCGCTTCTGGTCGACCGATCCTCCGGCACGCTCAAGGCCGATTGGCTCAAGGCGTTGGCCGAAGACGTGGCTTGGCTGAAACAATCCGCTGATGTGATCCTGGTGTCCTCCGGCTCCATCGCCTTGGGCCGGGGCGCTCTGGGACTTGGCCTTGCCGAACTCGCGCTTGAACAATCGCAGGCCGCGGCCGCTGTGGGCCAGATCCGCCTTGCCCGCGCCTATGAAGAGGCGCTGGCCCCGCATGGGTTGACCACGGCGCAAGTGCTTGTCACGCTAGAAGATTCCACCGACCGGCGGCGCTATCTCAACTCGCGCGCCACGCTTGAGACGCTGATTTCCCTCGGCGCGGTGCCGATCGTGAATGAAAACGACACCGTCGCCACCGATGAAATCCGCTATGGCGATAATGACCGGATGGCGGCCCAGATCGCGGCCACCGTTGGCGCGGATGTGCTGGTTCTGCTGTCAGATGTCGATGGCTTCTACACCGCCAACCCGGCCATTGACCCCAGCGCCACACGTTACGACGTGATTGATGACATCACCCCTGAGATCGAAGCGATGGCAGGCGATGCCGGCTCTGGCCTTAGCAAAGGCGGGATGAAAACCAAGCTGATGGCGGCTAAAACCGCGACGGCGGCGGGCTGCACCATGGCCATCACCCACGGCGAAACGCTCCGCCCGCTGCAGGCCCTCGAAAACGGGGCCAATGCCACATGGTTCTCGGCCCATATCGACCCACAGGCCGCCCGCAAACGCTGGATCGCGGCGATGAAACCGCGCGGCGAAGTCACGCTTGACGACGGCGCAACACGCGCGCTCAAGCAGGGCAACAGCCTGTTGCCGGCGGGGGTCTCTGGCGTGTCGGGCACCTATGGCCGGGGGCAACCGGTGGCCATTCTCGACAGCAAAGGCCACAAATTGGGGCAGGGGCTGTCGCGCTATACCGCCGCCGAAACCCGCAGCATCAAGGGCCACCGCTCGGATGAAATCGAGGCGCTTCTGGGCTATCCGGGCCGCGCCGTTTTGATCCATCGTGACGACATGGCGCTCTAGTCCAGTGCTTCTTCTGTTTAAAAATACCTCCGCCGGAGGCACAAAATCTCTTTCCCACGGCGCAACAAAGGCACTCCGCTTATGAACGATTTCGCAGACATCCCCGCCCTGATGGCCGATATCGGGGCCCGCGCCAAAGCCGCCAGCGCCGAACTGGCCTATGCGAGTGCCGAGCGCAAACATGCGGCTCTGATCGGCGCTGCCGAAGCCGTCTGGAAAACCCGCGCCGAGATCATCGACGCCAATGGCCGAGATATGGAGTACGGGCGCGAAAAGGGTCTCAGCCCGGCGATGCTTGACCGGCTGATGCTCGACGAAGACCGCATTCGCGGCATCGTCGATGGTCTGCGCACGGTCGCCGAACAGGCCGATCCGGTTGGCGAAGTCATGGAGGCCTGGGACCGGCCCAGTGGGTTGCATATTCGCCGCGTGCGCACGCCTCTGGGCGTCGTCGGCGTGATCTATGAAAGCCGCCCCAATGTGACCGCCGATGCGGGCGCGCTTTGCCTCAAGGCGGGCAACGCGGTGATCCTGCGCGGCGGGTCCGAGAGCTTTCACTCCGCGCGCGCCATTCATGCGGCGCTGGTTTCGGGGCTGACCTCGGCCAATCTGCCTGCGGATGCGATCCAGCTGGTGCCAACGCGCGACCGCGCGGCGGTGAGCGCGATGCTCACCATGACCGATTTCATCGACGTGATCGTGCCGCGTGGCGGCAAAGGTCTTGTCGGCCTTGTCCAACGCGAGGCGCGGGTGCCGGTCTTTGCCCATCTTGAGGGCATTGTGCACATCTATCTCGACAAGTCCGCCGATCCGGTCAAGGCGCTGGACGTGGTGCTGAATGCCAAAACCCGCCGCACCGGAATTTGCGGCGCGGCGGAATGCCTGCTGATCCACCGCGATATCGTCGACACCATCGGCCAGGGCGTGGTCCGCGCGCTGATTGATGCCGGGGTCGAGGTGCGCGCCGATGAAACCCTGCAAAAGATCAAAGGCACCGTGCCCGCCGCCGCCGAGGATTGGGGCAAGGAATACCTTGATTCCATACTCGCCGCCCGCGTGGTCGATGATCTTGACGCCGCAATCGCGCATATCCAGCAGTACAGCTCGAACCACACTGATTGCATCATCACCGAAGACGATGCCGCCGCTGCGCGTTTCTTTGAGCGGATCGACAGCGCCATTCTGATGCGCAACGCCTCGACCCAGTTCGCCGATGGCGGCGAATTTGGCATGGGCGCGGAAATCGGCATTGCCACCGGCAAGATGCACGCCCGTGGCCCGGTGGGCGCGACGCAGCTGACCAGCTTCAAGTATCTGGTCGAAGGCGACGGCACCACGCGGGCATAACGCTTACACGGTCAGCGTGATCCGCCCCTTGGCCTCTTCCACCGCGGGTTTGCGCCCCAGATCGTGGGCCAAAAGCGGCAGCAGGACGAACTGAACCTGATTGGGCGGCACGCTGGGTTCGCCCTCACCGGGGCGCATGGCGCGGGTAAAGCTTGCGAGTTGCGCCCAATGGTCGGGGTCGGGCGCGATCCGCTCGGCCAGGCCGCTGATCGTCCAGCGACCGGGTTGATATTCCACACAGATTTCGCCTCCGCGCGGCAGCGCGGATTCCACGCATTGCAGCCCCAACAGCGCCAGTTGCACCTCGCGGCGCGGCAAATCCTCGGTTGGAAGCCAGTCGTAATTCACCCGCCCAGCCTCGCTCAGCGCGCGCAGGACAGTGATCACCTCGTTGCGCGCCACCAATGACGTATCGGTGGCCGCCCCAAAGGCGATGCGGAAAAACCGAATGCGCGCGCTGGCGTTTTCGCAACTTTCGGTCACAAGCGATAGCTCGGGCCCGGCCGGAGCGTTGCCGCCAAGCGACATAAGCTCAAGCCCGTTTGAAATCGCCCCCACCGGACTTATCAGATCATGGCAGATGCGAGAGGCTATCAGGGAGGCAAGCTTTGCCGTATACGGGGTCATATATATTCTCCGGAGGTGCCGCGGATGACAGATATGAACGCCTTGCTCGAACCGGGAAACCTGGTGCGCCATCCTGATTGTCCGGAATGGGGGATTGGCCAGGTGCAGTCGAATATTGGGGGTAAAATCACTGTAAACTTCCGTGAGGCTGGTAAAATCGTTATCGATGGCAACCGCGTCGCGCTGGATCTGGTCGTCACAGGCTAAGCTAGGTGATCAAAGGTTAAAGCAACTTTAAGATGCGGTCATTGGATTGTCACAAAAGCTGTGCAAACGTTGTCTTTGCGCCGCACGGGGCCTATTAACCGCGCGACAGCCAACCAAAGCAGGGCAGACATGGGCACTCCAGAATTTTCGGTCCGGCTTGCAGAGACCGACGCCGAGATTCGCGCAGCCCAGGCTCTGCGCTACCGGGTGTTTGTCGAAGAGCTGGGCGGCGGCGGGGCCATGGTGGACCATGACGCCGGGCTTGAGATGGACCGGTTTGACCCGTATTTCGACCACCTTCTGCTCTATGACAACGCCCGTGCCAGCGACCCGGTGATCGGCGTGTACCGCGTGCTGCGCGATGATCAGGCGGCGGCGATGGGGCAGTATTATTCCGATGAGGAATATGACCTTGGCGCGCTGAAATCCTCGGGGCGCCGGTTGATGGAATTGGGCCGGTCTTGCGTGCACCGCGATTATCGCGGTGGATCCGCGATGTTTCACCTCTGGCAGGCGCTGGGCCGCTATGTGCAGGACCATGACATCGAGGTGTTGTTTGGCGTGGCCAGTTTTTACGGCACCGATGCACAGGCCTTGGCCCAACCGCTTTCGTCGTTATATCACAACCACTTGGCCCCGGCCCCTTTGCGGGTGCGGGCGCGGGGGGCGCAGTATCAGCGGATGGATCTGCTGCCGGCGGATCAGGTCGACCGCAAGGCGGCGGTGCTGCAAACGCCGGCGCTGATCAAAGCCTATCTGCGGCTTGGCGGCTGTGTGGGCGAGGGGGCCTGGATCGATCATGACTTCAACACCACCGACGTTTGTCTGGTGATGGACACCGCGATGATGAACGCGCGCCAGCGGCAGATCTACGCCTCGGAGGCGCGCCGCAGATGACGCCAACTTGGCAAGACAGCACGCCGCCGCCGCCCTTGCGCCGCCCGGCAGGTGTGCGCGACTGGCTGCGGGTGCTGCGGCGGGGCGTGCCGATGCTTTTGCTGATCGGCGTAGGGCTGGCGATTTTGGGGCTGATCCGGCTGGTGGAATGGCCGCTGTTTGGCGCGCGCCGACCGGTATCGCCTTATGTGACGGTTGCGGTGTGTCGTGGGTCGCTGTGGGTGATGGGATTTGACATGATCCTGCGCGGCACGCCGATGCACGTACATGGGGCATTTGTTGCCAACCACTCGTCATGGCTGGATATCTTCGTACTGAACGCCGCCCGAGATGTCTATTTCGTGTCCAAGGCCGAGGTGGCGGGTTGGCCCGGCATCGGGCTGTTGGCACGCGCCACGGGCACGGTGTTTATTGCCCGCGACAGGCGCGAGGCCAAGGCGCAGATGGAGCTGTTTCGCACCCGTCTGACCGGGCGGCATCATCTGCTGTTTTTCCCCGAAGGCACCTCGACCGATTCGATCCGGGTGCTGCCGTTCAAGCCGACGCTGTTTGCGGCCTTCTTTGACGAGGATCTGCGCCACGAGATGCATATTCAGCCGATCACGCTGGTCTATCGCGCGCCCGGTGGCGCGGACCCGCGATATTACGGCTGGTGGGGCGATATGGAGTTCGGCGCGCATCTGCTGGCGATGCTGGCCACGCCGAAACATGGCGCAGCCGAGGTGCAGTTTCACGCGCCGTTGCGGGTCGACGCATATGCCGACCGCAAGAGCCTTGCCAAAGCGCTTGAGGATACGGTGCGCGCCGCACATCGCCGCGCGCTGCCCGGTGTGGCGGAGGACTAGCTGCCCGGAATAACCAGGCAGTCCAGCCCGGGCAGTCCAGTCTGGGCAGTTTAGCCACCCATCGCCGTCAGAAACGCCTTGGCGCGGGCTACCGGATCGTCGGCGTTCCAGATTTCCTCGCCGATGCCAAAGAAATCGGTGATCGGGGCAAGATCGCGAATGATGTCTTCGTCCAGCGCGCCTTCGGCCACGACCGGCAGTTCGACAACCTTCGACCACCAGTCAAACAGATCGCGTTCGGCCAATTCGCCGACGCCCAGCCCGCTTTCACCCACCGGGCCAAAACAGACGTAATCGGCCCCGGCCTCGCCGCCGTTCATGCCGTCATGCCGAGAATCGCCAGCATACAGCCCGACAATCGCATCATCGCCCAGCGTCTTGCGGGCGGCGCGCACGCCGTGGGTGTCGTTCAGGTGAACCCCGTCCAGCCCCAGCCGCTCGGCCAGAAGAACGTGGTTTTCAATCACCAGCGCAATATCGCGGTCATGGGTGATTTCGCGCAGCATATCCGCAGAGCGCGCAATGCGGTCTTCGTCATGACTGGCTAGGGCCAGCCGCAGACAGGCGACAGGAACGGCATCCAGTACCGATTCCAAGTCTTTGCCAAAGCTTGACAATTCAAAGCTCGGCGGGGTGATGAGATAGATCTGGGGGTGCTCGATTTCGGCCATTTCGGGCTCCATAGCGGGTTTGAAGCCCCCTATAGCGGCAATTTTCGGCAATGGCTACTTCGCCGGTAAGCCATCGACGAAATCAAGCGCCAGCGCCAACAGCCCGGTGCGGGTGTTCTCGCGGTCAATGTCATCTTCGTAGAGCTCGATCATGCCGCCCATCGTACGCTTGGTAAAGGCCATCGGCTGTGCGCCTTCCAAGTCAAGTGCTTGTTCCGCATTGGCTTTTCCGACCCGGTACATCAGCCCGCGTTTGTGAACACCGCAAAGCATATTGCCGTTGAGCATGTAACACAGCCCGCCGAACATCTTGCGTTCGCTCAATTCCTCGGTCCGGGCCCCGAGCGCGGCCGTCAAATCTTCCTGCATCAGGGTTTCAAAACCGGGATCATAGGCCATACGCGCTCCTGACGTGCTGTCATGGCGCTAGAATACCGGGGCAGGCGCGCTTGGGGAATTGCTCTTTTTCCGCGCGTTCCGTAAACGGCTGGCATGAATGATACGCCAAGATACCGCCCGCAGCCCGCTTTTGTTCTTGTTCGCCCGCAGATGGGCGAAAACATCGGTGGCGCGGCGCGTGCGATGTGGAATTTCGGGCTTGACCGGATGCGCGTTGTCGCGCCCCGCGATGGCTGGCCCAACACCAAGGCTGTCGCGATGGCGAGCGGTGCCGGGCGGTTGCTGGACGAGGCCGGGCATTTTGCCACCACCGCCGAGGCGGTTGGCGATTGCAGCTTTGTCTTCGCCACCACCGCCCGCCAGCGTGGGTTGATCAAACCTGTGGTCAGCCCCGAGCGCGCGATGGAGATGGCGGCGGAAAAGATTGCCGCCGGGGAAAAGGTGGCGGTGTTGTTTGGGCCGGAACGTGCGGGCCTTGAGAACGACGATATTGCGCTGGCCAATGCGATCATTTCGGTGCCGGTGAACCCCGAGTTCGCTTCGCTCAACCTTGCGCAATGTGTGCTGTTGACCGCCTATGAATGGCGCCGCGCCGGTAAGGACATCACCCACGAAACCGTCGAGATGGCCAAGACCGAATGGGCGTCGGGCATCGAGATGGAAAAGCTGGCCGAACACTACGAGGAACGGCTGTCAAAGGCCCAGTTCTTTTATCCCGAGACCAAGGCAGAGGGGATGAAAATCAACCTGCGCAATCTCTGGAGCCGGATGCCCCTGACCCGCGCCGATGTGCAGATGTTGCACGGGGTGTTGCGCCAGATGGTGCGGTGGAAAGAGCAGTCGCACAACGACAAAACGGACTGACCCGAGGGTCAGTCCGCTTGTTTCTTCTATGCTGGACGCTTCCGTCCGGCGGGGCTTAGTAGCCGTAGCTGTTTCTGTGGCTGTTTTTGTAGTGCTTTTTTCTGGGCTTGTAGCTGTTGTAGCCGCAGTCGTGGTCTTGCAGGTACTTGGCCGAGACCCAGTAGTAATGGCCCTTGAACGCCACCTTGATCCAGCTGCCGTGGCGCTTGACGGCGTGCACCTTGGTGCAAGGATTGAAGGTGCCCAGCACATCGTAATGCGTGCTCGGGCCGCTGCGGGCATTGAGGTGAACGCCGGGCTCGATCCACACTGTGGTGGCGGATGCTGCACTGGCCGTAACGGTTGTGGCTGCGAGGATGGCTGCAATCAGGAACTTTTTCATGGCTTGGCCCTTTCGGTTGAATGTGTGCCGCTGTGTCTGCTGGCTGGCTGGTTAATTTCGATGTATTGACTATACGCTTTCGCCGGATCGCAGCTAAGTCAGGGATTCCAGACGGAGGAATTCCATACCCCAAAGGCACCCCCCAAGGTCGCGGCCCTCTCTGGCGCTTGAAGCCCTGGGGAGGTCGGTTTACGGTCCGCTCAAACGGAGAACCCCATGGCAGAGAAACGCAAATTGTTCGAAGAGGTCGGCGAGGCCAAACGCCCCGAAACCCCGGCCCAGACCGGCATCATCGATCGTGGCCGTCGCGGCGCACGCGGCGCGATCCGCGCTTGGCTGATGGTGCTGTTCGCGCTGGTGGTGGCGATGATTGTGGTGGGCGGGCTGACCCGGCTGACCGACTCGGGCCTGTCGATCACCGAATGGAAGCCGGTGACCGGAGCGATGCCGCCTCTGTCCGAGGCCGCCTGGACCGCAGAGTTTGAGAAATACCAGACGATCCCGGAATACCAGCTGCAGAATGCGGGCATGACGCTTGCGGAATTCAAGGTGATCTATTGGTGGGAATGGGGCCATCGTCAGTTGGGCCGTTTTGTCGGGTTGGTCTGGGCCTTGGGCTTCTTTGGCTTCCTTGCGCTGCGTAAGATCCCGCCCGGATGGACCGGCAAGCTGGTGATCCCCGGCGTGTTGGGCGGCATTCAGGGCGCTGTCGGCTGGTGGATGGTGTCGTCGGGGCTGACGGGCACAATGCTTGATGTGGCAAGCTACCGACTGGCGACCCATCTGGGGCTGGCGTTCGTGATCCTCGGCGTGCTCGGTTGGTTCATCTTTCAGCTGGGCTGTGAAGAGCGCGACCTGATGCAATGCCGCCGCAACCGCGAGGTCAAGCTGTTCAAGATGAGCACCGGGCTGATGCATTTCGCCTTTCTGCAAATCCTGATCGGCGCTCTGGTCGCGGGCATAGATGCGGGCCGCAACTACACCGATTGGCCGCTGATGGCGGGCGGGTTCTTTCCGCCGTTCCCGTTTCAGATCGAGCCGCTCTGGCGCAACTTTTTCGAAAACGACGGGCTGGTGCAGTTCATGCACCGGATGGCGGGATACCTGCTGTTTATCTTTGGCTTTGTCGTCTGGCGGCGGTCGCGCAAATCGCCCAACGGCCAGACCCGTTTCGCCTTTAACGCTGTGTTAGCGATGATGGTGCTGCAGGTGGTGCTGGGGATTGTGACCGTGGTCTATTCTGCGCAGCTGCACATTGCGATCACCCACCAAATCGGGGCGATTGTGCTTTGGGTGCTGATCCTGCGGGCGCGGTTTATTGCGGGCTATCCAACCGCTGACAGCATCCGGGGGAGCATCCGATGAGCGCGTATAAGGAACTGATGGCGTTTCAGCGCCGGACCGAGGCTTTGGGGCAAGTCGCGGGGCGTCTGGGCTGGGATCAGGAAACCATGATGCCCACCGGCGCCGCCGAGCAACGCGGCGAAGAGATCGGCGCAATGGAAACGGTGCTGCACGCGCGGCGCACCGCGCCCGAGTTGGGCGAGTGGCTGGCGGCGATTGACGACACGACGCTGGACGCCGTGGGACAGGCACAGATGCGCCACATCCGGCGCAATTACGAACGTACGGTGCGGGTGCCTGCCGAACTGGCCGCGAAGATTGCGCAAGTGACCTCGGTGGCCTTTGGCACATGGGCGCGCGCGCGCGAGGCCGAGGATTTCGCCGCTTTCGCGCCGGTTCTGTCCGAGATCGTTGCATTGCGCCGCGAAGAGGCGGCGCATATCGCCAATGGCGGCGATCCCTATGACGCGATGTTGCAGGGCTATGAACCGGGGGCGACCGGTGCGCAGGTGGCTGATATGTTCAGCGCGTTGCGCCCCGGTCTTGTGTCGCTGCGCGCAGCGGTTTTGGAACAGCAGGTGCCGGATGAGGTTTCGGGCGATTTCGATCACGGTTTGCAAATGGCGCTGAGTCGTAAGCTGGCCGAAGTCTTTGGCTATGATTTTGAACGCGGGCGGATCGACAAGGCGGTGCATCCGTTTAGCTCCGGCAGTGGATCCGATGTGCGGATCACCACGCGGACCAGCGAAGATCCGTTCAATTGTCTCTATTCTACAGTGCACGAAGTTGGCCACGCCTGTTACGAACAGTCCATCGACCCGGGTTTTGCGCTGACGCCGCTGGGGCAGGGTGCCTCGCTTGGCGTGCATGAAAGCCAAAGCCGGATTTACGAAAACCAGCTTGGCCGCAGCCCGGCGTTTTGCAGTTGGCTGTATGGCCAAATGCGCGATGCCTTTGGCGATCTGGGCGTGGCCGACGGCGATGCGTTCTACAAGGCGGTCAACCGGGTGCATCGTGGCTTTATCCGCACCGAGGCGGATGAGGTGCAATACAACCTGCACATCATGCTGCGCTTTGATCTTGAGCGCGATATGGCGCAGGGCAAACTGGCGGTGGCCGATCTGGAAGAGGCGTGGAACGCGCGCTTTGAGCAGGATTTCGGTTACGCGGTCGACAAGCCCTCAAACGGCGCGCTGCAAGACGTGCATTGGGCGGCTGGCCTGATGGGCTACTTCCCAACCTACGCTTTGGGCAATGTCTATGCCGGCTGTCTGTATCGCAGCCTGCTCGACGGGGTGCCGGGGCTGGACGATCAGCTGGCCGCGGGCGATCTGTCTCAGGCGACAGGCTGGCTGCGCGATAATCTGCAACGTCACGGCGGGTTTTATGAGCCGCGCGATCTGATCGAGCGGGCTTGTGGCTTTGCCCCGTCCGAAGTGCCGCTGCTCGGCTATCTGGAAAACAAATTCGCCGATCTCTACAATCTTTAAGCACTTGGGCCGCCTGAGGGTATCAGGCGGCCCAAATCTACGATCAGGTTTCAAAGATCACGCCGCAAACGCACCGATCTTTTTGCCGATCACCGCATCAACCGACCATTGGCCCGCGCCGATCAGCGCCAGCGCCAGATAGCCGCCGCCAAGTGCGATGTTTTTCATGAACATGGTCATCTGCATCTGGTCCGCCGGCACGTAGTGATACAGCACAGCCGCCACGATGGAAAATGCGCCAAGGGCAAGCGCGGCCAAGCGGGTTTGAAATCCGACAAGCAATGCGAGGCCGCCAACGATTTCCAGCGCGATCACAGGCCAGGCCAAAACGCCGGGGACGCCGCCCGAGGCCATGTAACCGGCAAAGCCCGCAACATCGCCAAGTTTGCCAACGCCCGCCATGATGAACATCGTGGCAAGCAGGATCCGGGCAACCAACAGGCCCGCGCTGTGAGGGGTGGTCATAAAGCTATTCCTTCCGATGAGAGCTTGCGGAAGGAATAGCTTTTGTGCGTTGGGTTAGGAATTCACCGAAATTCAACAAGACTTGTGCAGTTACGCGCAGGTCTTAGCTCTCGGTATCGGCCTCAACCTCATCTTCTTCGGTTTCCGCGATCCAAGCCACGCTCACCACTTCTTCGCCCTTGCCGGTGTTGAACACCCGCACACCGCCCGCGCTGCGCGACCGGAACGAAATGCCCTCGACAGGCACCCGGATCGACTGGCCGCGCGAGGTGGCGAGCATGATCTGATTGTCCATCTCAACCGGGAAACAGGCGATGATCGGACCGGCGGGCAAGCCCTTTGTCCAAGCCGTGACACCCATCCCGCCGCGTCCGCGCACAGGATAGTCATGCGACGACGAAATCTTGCCTGCACCGGCGGCGGAGATCGTCAGGATCAGATCCTCGGCCGCCGACATTTCTGCATAGCGCTCGGTGGACAGCTGACCGGCTTCCACCGCCTCTTCATCGTCATCCGAGGCCTCATCTTCGGTCACACCCGCCATCAGACGGCGCTGTTTAAGATAGGCGACACGTTCCTGCGATGTGGCGTCGAAGTGGCGGATCACCGACATCGAAACCACCTTATCGCCCTCACCCAAACGCACACCGCGCACACCAACCGAATTTCGGCTGTTGAACACGCGCACATCGGTGGTGGGGAAGCGGATGGCGCGGCCCGAATCCGTCACCAGCATCACGTCGTCATCCTCGGAGCAAATGCGAGCATTGATCAGCGACATGCCGGCGTTCTCGTCCTCGAATTTCATTGCGATCTTGCCGTTGGACTTCACATTGGTGAAATCCGACAGCTTGTTGCGACGCACGGTGCCTTTGTCGGTGGCAAAGACGATTTGCAGGTCGTCCCAATCCTTTTCATCCCGGTCGACCGGCATGATCGCCGCGACCGAAACCCCCTGCGGGATCGGCAGAATGTTGACGATGGCCTTGCCTTTGGCGGTGCGGCCACCCTGCGGCAAGCGCCACGTCTTGAGCTTGTAGGCCATGCCATCGGTGGTGAAGAACAGCAATTGCGTGTGGGTATTGGCGACAAACAGCGTGGTGACCACGTCGTCATCCTTGGTCGCCATGCCAGACAGACCCTTGCCCCCCCGGCGCTGTGCGCGGAAGTCGGCCAGCGGCGTGCGCTTGATATAGCCGGTCTGGGTGACGGTCACGACCATGTCTTCACGCTCGATCAGGTCTTCGTCTTCCATGTCACCGGACCAGTCAACGATCTCGGTGCGGCGCGGCACGGCAAACTGCTCTTTCACCTCGGTCAATTCGTCCGAGATGATCGTCATGATGCGGTCGCGCGACGACAGGATTTCGAGGTAATCCTTGATCTTGCCCGCCAGCTCTTCGAGCTCATCGGTGACTTCCTTGACGCCGATCTGGGTCAGGCGCTGAAGCCTCAGTTCAAGGATGGCACGGGCCTGCGTTTCCGACAGGTTATAGGTGCCATCGTCGTTCATCTTATGGGTCGGATCGTCGATCAGACGGATGTAGGGCGCGATTTCAGCCGCAGGCCAGCGCCGAGTCATCAGCTTTTGCCGCGCTTCGGCCGCATCGGCAGAGGAGCGGATGGTGGCGACAACTTCATCAACGTTGGTGACGGCCACGGCCAAACCACACAGGATATGGCTGCGCTCGCGCGCCTTGCGCAGCAGATAGGCGGTGCGCCGAGCAACCACATCCTCGCGGAAGTCGAGGAAGGAGGTCAGGAAGGCGCGCAGGGTCAGCTGTTCGGGGCGACCGCCGTTCAGCGCCAACATGTTACAGCCGAAATAGGTCTGCATCGGGGTAAAACGGAACAGCTGGTTCAACACGACTTCGGCGGTGGCATCGCGTTTCAGCTCGACCACGACGCGCACGCCATTGCGGTCGGATTCATCCTGCACATGGGCGATGCCTTCGATGCGCTTTTCCCGCGCGGCTTCAGCGATCTTTTCGATCATCGCCGACTTGTTCACCTGATAGGGGATCTCGTCGATGACAATGGCATAGCGATCTTTGCGAATTTCCTCGACGCGGGTTTTGGAGCGGACAATCACGCTGCCGCGGCCCTCAAGATAGGCTTTGCGCGCACCAGCCCGGCCAAGAATCATCCCGCCGGTGGGGAAATCGGGGGCCGGGATATAGTCGATCAGCTGCTCGGATGTGAGGTCGGGATCTGCGATCAGCGCCATGCAGGCATCGATCACTTCGCCGAGATTGTGCGGCGGAATATTGGTGGCCATGCCGACAGCAATACCGCCCGCGCCATTGACCAGCATATTGGGGAAGCGCGCCGGGAGGACCGTCGGCTCACGGTCCTTGCCATCGTAGTTGTCTTGGAAATCGACGGTATCCTTGTCGATGTCGGACAGGATAAAGGCGGCAGGCTTGTCCATCCGCACTTCGGTATAGCGCATCGCGGCGGCGTTATCGCCGTCCATCGAGCCAAAGTTGCCCTGGCCATCCAGCAGCGGCAATGACATCGAAAAATCCTGCGCCATCCGCACGAGTGCGTCGTAAATCGCGCTGTCGCCGTGGGGGTGATACTTACCCATAACGTCGCCGACGGGGCGGGCGGATTTGCGATACGGCTTGTCGTGGCTGTTGCCGGTTTCATACATTGCGTAAAGAATGCGCCGATGCACAGGTTTCAACCCGTCCCGCAGATCTGGGATTGCGCGGGAAACGATGACCGACATCGCATAGTCGAGATAGGACGAACGCATCTCATCCACGATAGAAACGCTCGGCCCGTGATACTCGGGTCGATCTGGTTTTTGTTCTTCGTTATCGGGGGCTTGGGGGTCGTCGCTCACGTTTTATTCACCGCTTTTTGTCGGTTTCTATATATAGTTGAAGGCGACTATATCAGAGACAGGATATTGGGTGCAATCCTTGGTTTCGCCCCATTTGGCAGCCACTGCGGCGGTGTGCTAACATATTGTTTTAATTGAAATTTGATATTTATCTGGCAGGATTCCTGAACAACAAGATGTTGAGGTAGAAAAATGCAGATGACAGAAACGGAAATGATGCTGCGCGGATACGGCCTGACCACGGCGGAATTCTTCTACAGGATGCCGGATTACATCCATGTGCTGAACTCCTACGTCTGGCAAGATTACGACGTGGCACCCGACCACCCCCGGCTCTTTAAGTTCATCGAATTCTGGCAGGACGAGATCGAAGGACCGCTGCATTCGGTGCGGTTTTCGCATCGCAAGATGGTGGCGCCCGGAGAATGGCGCAATGTCGTTGGAGAGCTCACTTACCACTGAGTTTACGCCAGCTGTGCTGTCGCGCGGGTAAGGGGGCGCTGCCCCCTCGGACTTCGTCCTCACCCCCGAGGTATTTTTAAACAGAAGAAGTAACAGAAAGTTAAGGTTAATGGCGCATGGTCATGGAGCGGTACAGGCGGAGGCGCCAATGATCGCAACAGGAGAAGGCCCCCGGAGCGGATAATGCCGCCGGGGGCTGGACCTGTCCTGTAATTCTTCTGTTCTAAAATACCTCGGGGGAGGCCGCAGGCCGGGGGCAGAGCCCCCATCGCCCCGGTTTCATCAGGGAATGATGCGGGTGTATTTCACGCCTTCCAACGTAGCACCAACACGCAGGCCTGCTTGGCCAAAGATCACCGCGATGATGGGCGCGAGCGACGTGGTTGTTTCCGCGCTCAGATTGTTGCCGCCATCGGGGATTGCGTATTCGACGCCTGCGCCTGCGGCAAAGCCGGGCGAGCGGCGGAAGTTCTGCAATGCGGCGTCGGTCATGAAGAACAGCACATGGGCGTATTGCTGGGCTCCGATTTGCAGGCCGCCAGACACTTTGGTCAGGGCATAGTAATCCACGGTCCCGCCTTGAATACGCAGCGCGCCGCGGCCATAGCCGCCGCCAATGCCAAAGCCCGCCTCAGTCACCAGCGGCATGATCAGCATGCCCACCGATTTCTCGGCCACTTGTCGGGTTGCGGGGAAATCGGAATACAGCTGTGCCAGCGTGCTGTCGACGCGGGCGTCAATCGTGGCAGGCCCGCGCGAGCCGACGCCATTGCCGCAAGCGGCCAGCGTTGACGCGGCAAGGCCGGACAGGACGAAGGAACGACGGGGGAGTTTGGTCATCACATACCTTTGCTCGGTTTACCTCGGGGTGCCGGTCTTGACGCCGGTCGCGCATAGTTTACTCCAACCCTAGGGGGCTGTCACGCCCCAAACCCCACCTATAGCGGTTTATCGCCCGCTCAGAGCGCGCGCCGCCGCAGGGGCGAAGTAGGTCAGAATGCCGTCGCATCCGGCGCGTTTGAAGGCCATCAGGCTTTCCAGCATCGCTTTGTCGCCATCGATCCAGCCGTTCTGCGCGGCAGCCTGGATCATCGCGTATTCCCCCGACACCTGATAGGCAAAGGTCGGCGCGCCGAAGCTGTCTTTGACCCGGCGGCAAATATCGAGGTAGGGCATCCCCGGTTTCACCATCACCATATCCGCCCCTTCGCGCAGGTCACGCTCGACCAGCCGCAGCGCCTCATCCGAGTTGGCCGGATCCATCTGATAGGTGCTCTTGTCGCCCTTAAGCGCGCCCGAGGCCCCCACAGCATCGCGAAACGGGCCGTAAAAGGCGCTGGCGTATTTCGCGGCATAACTCAGCAGCAGCACGTTTTGGTGCCCGCCCGCCTCAAGCGCCGCGCGCAGGGCGCCAATGCGGCCGTCCATCATGTCGGACGGCCCGATGATGTCGGCCCCGGCCTCGGCCTGTGACAGCGCCTGTTTCACCAGCGCCGCGACCGTCGCATCATTGACCACCTCGCCGTCCACCACAAAGCCGTCATGGCCGTTGATGTTATACGGATCAAGCGCCACGTCGGTCATCACCGCCATCTCGGGCACGGCGGCTTTGATCGCGCGGGTGGCGCGGTTGGACAGGTTGTCGGGGTTCCACGCCTCGGCGCAATCCTCGGTTTTCAACGACGGATCGGTGTAGGGAAACAGGCAGATCGCCGGAATGCCAAGGTCAAACGCCGCGCGCGCCGCATCCGCCACCCGGTCAACCGAGCGCCGCAGCACGCCGGGCATTGAGGGCACCGGCTCTTCGATCCCCTCGCCATCGCGCACAAAGATCGGCCAGATGAAATCCGCCGGCGAAAGCGTGTTTTCGCGGACCAGGTCACGCAGAGCGGCGCTTTTGCGGGTGCGGCGAAAGCGGGCGGCGGGGAAGGGGGCGATGGTCATGGCGGTCTCCGGAATATGCCCCCGTTACCTGCCAAGCCTGTTGCCCCAAGTCCAGCCCGAAGCGTGCCGTGGCACCCATCGCACCGTCGGCTCTGGCAAGCGCGCAGCGGCTGCGATAAGGACACCGGACATCGCCCCCATCAGGAGCTTCCGGTGAACGACCTGCAACTCGTCATTTTCGAACACATCGACATGCGTTCCTTTTCCAACCTGTGGTTCTGGATCGCGCTTGCGGTGATGTGGGCGACGGCGAGCCATTGGGTGCTGGGTGTGCCGTTCGATATGGTGGCCCATGCGCGCAAACATGGCGGGCAGGCGCAGCATGACCTCGAAGAGGTGGTGCGGATCTACACCGCGCGTTTGCTTTATATCGGCGGGGTCGCGGGGCTTTGGCTGTTGGGGTTTGGCTGCTTTCTGCTCAGCGGGCTGGCGATGCTGGCGTTTTACTATTGGGTGGAATTCGCGCAGGCGGTGTTTTTGCTGGTGTTCCCGATGAGCCTTGTCGGATTGCTCAGCCTCAGCACCTCGCGGCTGATCGTCGAGCAACAGCTGACCGGCGAGGCGCTGCGCAAGCGGCTTTTGCGCCACCGGTTCTATGTGCAGGTGATCGGCGTGCTGTCGATTTTCGTCACCGCGATGTGGGGGATGTACCAGAATTTCTCGGTTCAGGTGCTCGGCCATTGACCTCTGCGGGCGGCTGGCCCATTTGAGTGCCCATGTCCGATCCTCATTCCCGCATCATTGGCGGCGCACCCGAGGGCTTTGACGCCCGCCTGATCCTCGAAGAAGTCGCGCGCAGCGACGGCCCGGTGCTGCACATCGCCCGCGATGACAAGCGGCTTGCGGCGATGCAGGCGGCGTTTTCGTTCTTTGCGCCCGAGATGCCGGTGCTGACCTTCCCGGCCTGGGATTGCCTGCCCTATGACCGGGTGTCGCCCAATGCCGACATTTCCGCCGCGCGGATGGCGACGCTGGCGGGGCTGGTGCACGGTATGCCCAAACAGTTCGTCTTGCTGACGACATTGGCCGCCGCGACGCAGAAAATCCCGGCCCGCGAGGTGCTGCGCGAGGCGGCCTTTACCGCGCGTGTCGGCAGCCGGGTTGATGAAAAGGGCCTGCGTCAATTCCTCGTCCGGATGGGGTTTGTGCAGGCACCAACAGTGCTCGAGCCCGGCGATTACGCGGTGCGCGGCGGGATCATCGATATCTTCCCGCCGGGCGATGGCGGGCCGGTGCGGCTTGACCTGTTTGGTGATACGCTTGATGGCGCACGGCGGTTTGATCCGGTGTCGCAGCGCACAACGGAAAAGCTTGATCTGGTCGAATTGGCCCCGGTCTCTGAGGTTATCCTCGATGAGGCGGCGATCACGCGGTTCCGCCAGAATTACCGCATCGAGTTTGGCGCGGCGGGCAGCGACGATCCGCTGTATGAGGCGATCAGCGCCGGGCGCAAACATCAGGGATCCGAGCATTGGCTCGGGTTTTTCCACGATCGGCTGGAAACCCTGTTCGATTATCTGCCCAAAGCGACGATCACCCAGGATGACCAGATCACCCCGTCGCGGCTGTCGCGGTGGGAGATGATCGACGATCAATACCAGACCCGCAAGATCGCGATGAGCCAGAAATCGCGGATGGACACGGTTTACAAACCCGCGCCGCCCGAGACGCTCTATCTTGACGATGCCGCCTGGGAACAGGCCGTTGCCGGGCGCAGAGTGTTGCAATTCCATCCGCTGCCGCAGGCCACTGGTCCGGGTGTTGCGGATGCCGGCGGGCGGATCGGGCGCAACTTTGCCCCCGAACGCCAGCAGGAAAGTATAAGCCTTTTCGGGGCCTTGGCGAGCCATGTCAAAGACCGCATGGTCGAGGGGCCGGTGGTTATCGCGTCGTATTCCGAGGGCGCGCGCGAGCGGCTTTCGGGGCTGATCGAAGACGAAGGGCTGGCCGAGACGATACATGTCAAGGACGCGCGCGGGGTTGGCAAACGCGGGCTGTATCTGGCGGTTTGGGCGCTGGAGCATGGTTTCGCCGGGCCTCTGGCTGCGGCAGGTGGAACAGCATCCCGTGATAAAACGGTGATGACGGTCATCTCGGAACAGGACGTTCTGGGCGACCGCCTGATCCGCTCGACCAAGAAAAAGCGCCGGGCCGAGAATTTCCTGACCGAGACGCAATCGCTCTCGCCCGGTGATCTGGTGGTGCATGTCGATCACGGCATTGGCCGCTATCTGGGGCTTGAGGTGGTCACGGCAGCGGGCGCGGCGCATGAATGTCTAACGCTGGAATACGCTGAGGCGTCAAAGCTTTACCTGCCGGTTGAGAACATTGAACTGCTGTCGAAATATGGCCATGACGCGGGGCTACTCGACAAGCTCGGCGGTGGTGCGTGGCAGGCCAAGAAGGCCAAGCTCAAGGAACGCATCCGCGAGATGGCCGAACGGCTGATCCGCGTCGCGGCCGAGCGTGCTCTGCGCAAAGCGCCCATAATGGACCCGCCGCATGGTGCCTATGAGGATTTCAGCGCGCGGTTCCCCTATGAGGAAACCGACGACCAGCTGCGCGCCATTGGCGATGTGATGGACGACATGCATTCCGGCCAACCGATGGACCGGCTGATCTGTGGCGACGTGGGCTTTGGCAAGACCGAGGTGGCGATGCGCGCCGCCTTTGTCGCCGCGATGTCGGGCATGCAGGTGGCAATCGTCGCGCCGACAACGCTGCTTGCGCGGCAGCACTACAAGAGCTTTGCCGAGCGGTTCCGTGGCTTTCCGATCCAAGTGCGTCCGCTATCGCGCTTTGTGACCGCCCGCGATGCGCAGCTGACCCGCGAGGGCATCAGCAAAGGCACGGCTGATATCGTAATTGGCACTCATGCTTTGCTGGCTAAATCGGTGAAGTTTCAGAACCTTGGCCTGTTGATCATCGACGAAGAGCAACATTTTGGCGTCAGCCACAAAGAGCGGCTCAAGCAGTTGCGCACCGACATTCACGTGCTGACGCTAACCGCGACGCCAATTCCCCGGACGCTGCAACTGTCGCTGTCGGGCGTGCGCGATCTGTCAATCATCGGCACGCCGCCGGTCGACCGGCTCGCGATCCGCACCTACGTCAGCGAGTTTGACGCGATCACCATCCGCGAGGCGCTGTTGCGCGAACATTATCGCGGCGGCCAGAGTTTCTATGTCGTGCCGCGCATCAAGGATCTGCCCGAGATCGAGGATTTCCTGAAAACCCAGATGCCCGAGATTTCCTATGTCGTGGCGCACGGGCAGATGGCGGCGGGCGAGCTTGATGACCGGATGAACGCGTTTTACGACGGCAAATACGATGTTTTGCTCGCAACCACGATTGTCGAAAGCGGCCTTGATATCCCGACCGCCAATACGATGGTGGTGCACCGTGCCGATATGTTTGGCCTGTCGCAGCTCTATCAGATCCGGGGCAGGGTGGGCCGCTCGAAGACCCGCGCTTATGCCTATCTGACCACCAAACCGCGCGCCAAACTGACCGACACCGCCGAAAAACGCCTGCGGGTATTGGGCAGCCTCGATACGCTTGGCGCGGGCTTTACGCTGGCCTCGCAAGACCTTGATATTCGTGGCGCCGGCAACCTGCTTGGCGAAGAGCAATCCGGCCAGATGCGTGATGTGGGCTATGAGCTCTATCAGTCGATGCTCGAGGAGGCGATTGCCAAGATCCGCTCGGGCGAGATGGAGGGCCTTTCGGAGACGGATGATCAGTGGGCACCGCAGATTAACCTTGGCGTGCCGGTGCTGATCCCGGCCGACTTTGTGCCCGATCTCGATGTGCGGCTTGGCCTGTATCGTCGTCTGTCGGAACTGACCACCAAGGTCGAACTCGAAGGTTTTGCCGCCGAGTTGATCGACCGGTTTGGCAAGCTGCCGAAAGAGGTCAACACCTTGCTGCTGGTGGTGCGGATCAAGGCGATGTGCAAACGCGCCGGGATTGCCAAACTTGACGGCGGGCCGAAAGGCGCGACGATCCAGTTCCACAATGACAAATTCGCCTCGCCGCAAGGTTTGGTGGATTTCATCAAGGACCAGCGCGGCATGGCCAAGGTCAAAGACAACAAGATTGTCATTCGCCGCGAATGGAACAGCGACACCGACAAGATCAAAGGTGCCTTCGGCATTGCGCGTGATCTGGCCGAGAAGGTCGTGGCTGAAAAGAAGCGCAAGAAGGCCAAGGCTAAGGCCAAGGCCTGAGCATTCTTTCACACCGGTAACACCCTGCGTCGCGCCAGGCTTGGCGCGCACGCATTCTGCCCGGTAATCGCCCGTCAGGGTCGAAATATGCTGATATTTTGCGCGATTGCTGCGATGCAGCATGGAGGCCCGGCCTTGCCGCCAACGCCACGTTGACAGCTGCGCGGATTACGCCGTTACCTGATCTGGTACTCAATGAAGGTGCACTGGGCCGCTTTGGCCCGACCATCCGGCACAGGGGCAACCGCGGCCACAGCGACCACGGCGGCCCATACCGGAGCAGATCGCAGCAACGGCGTTGCGAACCACGAACCCGACCGGTTCGATTTCGTCTGTGCAGCCCGCCGCGGTTCGCGCGCGCGTCACCCCATTTCCTATATCTGATCTCCTGAAGGAATCGTTATGTCCTATGTCACTCCAGCCGAATTCTCGGCGCAAATGGTTGATGCCGGTGCCAAAAAGGCGCTGATGTCCACGAAAGATACCCTGATCCGCGCGTATATGGCGGGGGCCATCCTTGCGCTGGCGGCGGCTTTTGCCGTCACGGTCACCGTCAACACCGGCAGCTTTTTGGTGGGCGCGCTGTTGTTCCCGGTGGGGTTTTGTACGCTTTATCTGCTTGGGTTCGACCTGCTGACCGGCGTGTTCACCTTGGTGCCGCTGGCGTGGTTTGACAAACGCCCGGGCGTGGATGGCAAGGCGCTTTTGCGCAACTGGGGCCTCGTGTTTGTGGGCAACTTTGCCGGTGCGATGACCACCGCGATCTTTATGGCGATCATCCTCACGATGGGCTTTTCGCTTGAGCCGAACGCGGTTGGTCAGAAGCTGATGGACATCGGCCATTCGCGCACCGTGGGCTATGCCGAGGCCGGTGCGGGCGGGATGCTCACGCTGTTTGTCCGCGCCGTGATGTGCAACTGGATGGTGTCGACCGGCGTTGTGGCCGCGATGATGTCGACGTCGACGTCGGGCAAGATCATGGCGATGTGGATGCCGATCCTGATCTTCTTTTACATGGGGTTCGAGCACTCGATCGTGAACATGTTCCTGTTCCCCATCGGCCTGTTGTTGGGCGCGGATTTCACCTGGGGCGACTACCTGATGTATAACGAGATCCCGACTGTTGTTGGCAATCTTGTCGGCGGTCTGACCTTTGTTGGCGCGATGCTTTACACCACGCATTACAAAACCAGCCCGTCGCGCGCGATCAAAACCGACAGCGCCGGTGTGGCGGCTGAGTGATCAGCGCTTAAATCTGGGCCGCGCAAGCAATGCGCGGCCTTTGCATTTTACGTCGATAAGGGGATGCCTGTGCCCAAAGATGATCTGGTTCAAGACGCTTTGACCGTCACGCTCGGCCAGCATTCCCGTGCGGGTCGCAAACCGCAAAATCAGGATTTTTTCGGCGCGATGATCCCCAGTGGCAGCGCGCTGCGGCTCAAAGGCATCGCACTTGCCGTCGCCGACGGGATTTCCAGCAGTCAGGTCAGCCGCGAAGCCGCCGAGACCGCCGTCAAAAGCCTTTTGACCGAATATTACGGCACCTCTGACGCTTGGGAGGTCAAGACCGCCGCCTGCAATGTGATTTCGGCCACCAACGCCTGGCTTTATGGCATCAACCGGCGCGCGCTGCATGACAGCCCCGATCTTGGCCACGTCTGCACGCTCTCGGCGCTGATCCTCAAGGGGCATTTCGCGCATCTGTTTCATGTCGGGGACAGCCGGATCTGGCGGGTGGCGGGCACCTCGCTTGAGCCGCTGACCCAGGATCATGTCACCCGGATCTCTGCCAGTGACACCCAGTTAAGCCGCGCGATGGGGCTGGACCGCGCCGTCAATGTCGATCACCGCAAACTGCGGTTGAGCGCGGGCGATGTGTTTTTGCTAACGACCGATGGCATCCACGACCACTGGACCCCCGGCGATGTGGTCGCCGCGATCACCTCTGCCGACAGCCTTGATGCGGCGGCGGCCACCATCGCCGATCAGGCGCTTGCCGCTGGCAGCCCCGACAACCTCACGGTGCAGATCGTGCGGATCGACGCGTTGCCCGGCGGGGCCCATTCGCCCGCTGACAGTGATGCGGCGCTGCCGGTGCTGGCGATGCCAAACCCCGGCGATACGATTGACGGCTTTCGCATCGTGCGCCCGATCCATTCCAACAACCGCAGCCATATCTTTCTGGCGATTGCCCCGAGCGGCCAGAAAGTCGCGTTCAAAGTGCCCGCGACCGAGATCCGGTCAGACCCGAATTACATCCGCATGTTTCTGATGGAAGAGTGGATCGCGCGGCGGCTGTCCTCGCCGCATGTGGTCAAGGCGGTGGCGATGCCCGAGACCCGCTCGGGGCTGTATGTGGTGACGGAGTTCATCGAAGGCCAGACCCTGCGCCAGTGGATGCGCAACACCCCCGCGCCCACGATGGCCGAGGTCAGCGCCATTGCCAGCCAGATGATCCGCGGGTTGCGGGCGTTTCACCGCAAGGACATGCTGCATCAGGATTTTCGGCCCGAAAACCTGATGATTGACAGCGATGGCACGGTCAAGATCCTCGATCTTGGCTCGACCCGTGTGGCCGGGATTGAAGAGACCCGCGCCGAAGAAGACACCGCCATCCTTGGCACCCTGCAATACACCGCGCCCGAGTATTTCGTTGGCGATCCGGTTGGGCCGTGGTCCGATCAATTCTCGCTTGGCGTCATCCTGTACGAGATGTTGACCGGCCGCTTGCCCTACGGTGCAGATGCGGCGCGGGTCGGCAACCGGCGGGACCGCGCGCGGCTTAAATATCGCCTTGCGGCGGATGGCGCCAACAGCGTGCCTTATTGGATTGATGACGTTCTGCGCCGCGCGGTTCACCCGAATGCCAACCAGCGCTTTGCCGCGCTTTCCGAACTCGACGCTGCGCTAAGTGCGCCGCCCAAAGGCCCCGCCGCGCGCACCCGCAGGCCGCTCGCCACCCGCAACCCGGTGCTGTTCTGGCAGACGGTGTCGGCTGCTCTGGCGGCGGCGGTCTTTGCGCTTCTTGTCACCCGATAAACACCCCCTCAGAAAGGACCCCACATGGACATGATCCCAACCCATATGACCCGCGAAGACGTCACTGCGATGATCCTCGGCGCCAAGAAACAAGCTGGCCTGACATGGGAAGGCATCGCCGACAGCATCGATATGTCGCCGGTCTGGACCCACTCGGCCGCGATGGGCATGAACGCCATGCCCGCCGACAAAGCGCAGGCATTGGTCACGGCGCTGGCCTTACCGCCAGAGGCGACTGCGGTCTTGCAGGAAAGCCCGACCAAGGTTTGGGAACAGGCGGTGCCGACCGACCCCTGCATCTATCGCTTTTACGAGATTGTTGGCGTTTATGGCCCGACGCTCAAGGCGCTGATCCAAGAGAAATTTGGCGACGGCATCATGTCGGCCATCGATTTCGATATGCAGATCACGCGGGTCGAAAACCCCAAGGGCGACCGCGTAAAGGTTGAGATGTCCGGCAAGTATCTGTCGTATAACGCTTGGTAAATACATAGCGATATAGGGTTCAGGCCGGGGACTTGGCCTGAACCGCCCGCGCGCCGATACGCGCAGGGGCAGGGTGCGTTACTTACGCTTGGCGGGTTTGGTCGGATCGTCGCCGTTGGGATAGACCAACCCAGCCGAGATCACCAGTTTCGCCGCCGCTTCCACCGTCATATCCAGCTCGATCACGTCTTCCTCGGGGAAGAACAGCAAAAAGCCCGAGGTCGGGTTGGGCGTTGTGGGCACAAACACCGAAATCAGCCGCCCGCCGGTTTCCGCCCGCCGCGCAATCTCGCCCTTGGCAGTGGTCGAGATAAAGCCAATCGCCCAGATGCCCTTGCGCGGATACTGGATCAGGCAGGCCTTCTCGAACGAGCGGTCCTCTTGGTTAAAGACGGTTTCTGCGATCTGTTTGACGCCGGAATAGATCGACCGCACCACCGGCACTCGTTCCACCAGACTTTCGGCGAAACGCACCATCGAGCGGCCAATCAGCCCCTTGGCGATCCAGCCGACAAACAGCGTGAACAGCAAGAAGACGATAACGCCAACGCCGCGCACGTTGACGCTTATCCAATCGGGGTCAGACGGGTCGCGGGTGCCCAAAAACCGGTTGAGCAGCTCTTCGGGCTGATAGGCGTTGGGCACAAACGGCCACACAAAGCCATCGACCCAGCCGATCACTGTCCAGATCAGCCAGACGGTCAGCCCGACCGGCGCAATCACCACGATTCCGGTTAGAAAGGACGCGCGAAAGCCCGCCACCCATCCCGGCCGTTGCCGGCTCTTGGGGTCGTCGTCAAATGGCGTGGTCATTCAGGTCTTGGTCCCAGTGCTTTTCCCCGTGGTCAAGCTAGGCATTAACCTGTTGAACCACAATGGCACGCCCAGCGATATCCAGCGATATGCGGCTTTATTCGGATAATTTGGTGAGCGCGCAGGCAATCTCGGCACCGAGGCGCGCGTTGTTGCGGACCAGCGCGATATTCGAGGTCAGCGAGCGGCCCTCGGTCAGCTCAAAGATCCGTTGCAGCAGGTAGGGCGTTACATCCTTGCCGCCGATCCGGTGGGTCTCGGCATCGGCCAGCGCGCGGGCAATCACCGGGTCGATTTCAGAGCGGGGGATTTCCGCCTCGACCGGGATCGGATTGGCCACCAGTTGACCACCCGAAATGCCAAGGGCCGCGCGCGCAAGCTGGGCGCGGGCAATCGTTTCGGCGTCGTCCATCCGCAAGGGCGCATTATACGCCGAGCTGCGCGACCAGAATGCGGGAAAGGCTTTCTGACCGTAGGCAATCACCGGCACGCCAAGGGTTTCGAGCACCTCCAGCGTTTTCGACAGATCGAGGATTGCTTTGGCACCTGCGGCCACCACCGTCACGCCGGTGCGGCTAAGTTCCTGAAGATCGGCCGAGATGTCAAAGCTTTGCTCGGCGCCGCGATGCACGCCGCCGATGCCGCCGGTGGCAAAGACGCCGATGCCGGCCTTGGCCGCAGCGATCATAGTGGCGGCAACAGTGGTCGCCCCGGTGCCGCCGGTCGCCATGCAGGCGGCCATATCGGCGCGCGATAGTTTGGCCGCGCCACGGGTTTGCGCCAGTTTCTCAAGCTTGGCATCGTCAAGCCCGATGCACAGCTGCCCGTCGATCACCGCGATGGTGGCCGGAGTGGCACCGTTTTCGCGGATCACATCCTCGACGCCGCGCGCCATCTCAAGGTTTTGCGGCCAGGGCATCCCGTGGGTGATGATGGTGCTTTCCAGCGCCACGATGGGTTTGCGCTCGGCGCGGGCCTTGCTGACTTCAGCGGAATAAAGGATCTCAATCATGCGGGGTTTCTCCGGAGACATATCTTGCAGCGGCGCGCAGGGCGCGGTTAAGGGCGGTTGCGCGGTCATCGCCCGCAGCTTCGGCGGCCATATGCGCCGCCATAAAGGTATCGCCCGCGCCTGTCACCCGTGTGACAAGCACCGGGGGCGGGCATTCGGCCACAAGGCCATCGGCGCAGGCATCGGCGCAGGCCCCGCCACCATCAGTGACCAAAGCACGCCGTGCACCCCGCGCGACCAGCCCTTCGGCGGCGCTGGGGGCGTCTTTGAATTCGGTCTGGCACAGAATGCCGGCTTCTTCGCGGTTGACGTAAAGCACCGCGCGGGGCCGCGCGATAAACGGCAGCAGGCGCTCGGCCTTGCCGGGCGACGCCGGCGCAACCCGCAGGTCGGCAGCCTCAAACGCAGGATCGCGTGAGATCCGGCCCAAGAGATGCTCGGTCAGATTGCCATCAAGCGCGATCAGCCCGCGGTACGGCGCCGAAGCCGTGCCCAGACGGCCATCGATCAGGGGCCGCAGGATCTTGTCATCCGCCGCTTCCAAGGAATGCGCATCAGCAATCGCCGCGATCAGCCCGTTTGCGCCCTCGACCGCCATATAGCGGTCGGTTGGCAGATCATCCGAGCGGTAAATGTGGCCGCACTCCAGCCCCATGCCCTCGCATTCTTGGATCAGCACGTCGCCCATCACATCGCGGCCCACCGCGCTGAGCAACGCGGGGCGCATGCCAAAGCGCACCAAAGTCATCGCGATATTAAGCGCCACGCCGCCGGGAATCTGGGTGATCCGGCCGGGCACATCCGACCCTTGGCGCATGACCGAGGCCGATCGCCCGATCACGTCCCAAAGCACCGATCCTATGCATAATACATCCGCCATAACCTGCTTGTGGCCTGAAACTTTTTTCACTGCAAGCCGTAGCTTCAGGTTGCAAGTCGCGGACATCGGGGCATTGTTCGCGACGTGATTAACGAGGAGTGACGGGATGAGACGGGTTCTGGCAGCGATACTGCTTCTTTGGGCGGGCTCAAGTGCGGCGCATGAGGTGATGCCAACCATTGCCGATTTGACGGTGGCAGAGGGGGCTGTGACCCTCGATCTGCGTCTGAACGCCGAGGCTTTTGCCGCGGGCATCGACTTGGACGGGCTGGAAGACACCGACACCACCGAACGCTCTGACGCTTATGACTCCCTGCGCGCTTTGTCACCCGACGCGTTGGCCACCCGCATGGCTCCGGTGGCCGAGTCTATCGCCCGCAGCCTTACCCTTGAAAACGGCGGCACGCCGGTGACGCTTGAGGTCACTGGCATCGAAATCGGCCCCATCGCCAATGTCGAATTCGCCCGCGAAAGCCAGCTGTCGTTGCGCGCCACTCTGGCCAATAGCGCAGCACCACTGGTGCTGAACTGGCCCGATGGCTATGGCACGCTGGTGCTGCGCCAGATGGGGGTTGAGAGCGGCTATACCGGGATTATCGAAGGCGGTGGCACCAGCGACGCGATCCAACCGGGCGGCAGCGCGCCGCAATCCGGCCTCTCGGTGTTTGCCGATTACATCCCCGTCGGGTTTGACCACATTCTGCCCAAGGGGCTGGACCATATCCTGTTTGTGCTCGGGCTGTTCTTCCTCAGTGCCCGACTTCGGCCGCTGTTGTGGCAGGTGACGGCCTTTACCGCAGCCCATACCGTAACCCTCGCGCTTGGCGCTTTTGGCATCGTCACGATCCCGGGCAGCATCGTTGAGCCGATCATCGCGGCCTCGATTGTCTATGTCGCGGTAGAGAACATCTTCTCGCCCAAGATGCACGCCTGGCGGCCGGTGGTGGTGTTCGGCTTCGGGCTGTTGCACGGCTTGGGCTTTGCCAGTGTGCTGGGCGAGTTTGGCCTGCCGGAAGGGCAGTTCATCCCGGCGCTGCTGGGCTTTAACGTTGGGGTCGAACTGGGCCAGCTGACGGTGATCGCCATCGCGTTTCTGGCGGTGGGGCTGTGGTTTGGACGCAAGGAGTTCTATCGGCCCTACATCGCGGTGCCCGCCTCGGTGGTGATTGCGCTGGTCGGGGCCTATTGGTTTGTCGAGCGGGTGATCTGAGGCGACACCCGTCCAACAACGGTCTCTCAGGCGGCGAGATCGACCCAAACCGGAACGTGATCCGATGGCTTTTCGCCGCCACGCACCGCCGCGTCGATCTGGCAATCCTGCATCAGATCGGCGCATTCCGGCGTTAGCAGGAAGTGGTCGATCCGTATGCCATTGTTGCGCTGCCAGGACCCGGCCTGATAATCCCAAAACGAATAGTGACCGCCCTGTTGCGTGCGCGCGCGGAAGGCTTCGGTAAAGCCAAGGTTAAGGATCCGACGATACGCAGCCCGGCTTTGCGGCAGGAAAAGCGCGTCTTCTTTCCAGTCGGCGGGGTTTGCCGCATCTTCTGATTGTGGGATGATATTAAAGTCACCCGTAATAAGTGCATGTGATTCGTCGGCGATTAATTGCGCCGCGCGGTCGTACAAGCGCTCCATCCAGGCAAGTTTATATTCATATTTCGGCCCCGGCACCGGATTGCCGTTGGGCAAATAGAGCCCGCAAATTCTTAGCGCGTGACTGTCGCCAACCACAGTCGCCTCGATCCATCGCGCCTGTTCGTCACTGTCATCGCCGGGCAACCCGCGGGTGACATCCTCAAGCGGAAACCGCGAGAGCAGCGCCACGCCGTTGAAGCCCTTTTGGCCATGGGTTTCAACATTATAGCCCATGTCTTCGAAGTGTTCGCGCGGGAACCCTTCGTCGACCGACTTGATTTCCTGAAGCACCGCGACGTCGGGTTTGGCATCCGCAAGCCAGTCCGTCAGCGCGCCAACACGCGCCTTAACGCCATTAATATTGAACGTGGCAATCTTCATGCTGGTCTCCCTTTGTTCGGACGTACCCTTTTGATCAACAGAGGGACAAGCGGAAAAAATAGAAGAGTTTTTAACGATTCGGGTTAAAATCATCGTGCAACCCGCTTTTTTAGGGGGATTTTTAGCGACGGGTAAAATTTGTGCGGATCGTTTTTTTTATAATTTGCGCAGGTATATAGATACCATATTTAGTGTGGATAACTTAGTTATCCACAAGCTGTAGTTGAAATAACATTTGAAATGCTCGGATGGGCAGAGAACTCTAGGGGAGTAGAAACCTTCCAACCTGGAGACGACCATGCTCGCACTTGTTCAAGAAACCTTTAACGAAACCCAAACCCAAGAACGCACCATCGAAGCGACCGAAATCGCGACCGGTGACCACGTTCACACCATGATGTGCGCGTCGATCGACGACGGCACCGACATGTTTGATGGGGACCAGGTTCAAGCGATGATGTGCGCGTCCTAATCGCCGCGTCACGCTGAAACGCCCGGACCGGGCACATTTGATGCACTTCGAAGGACCAAGTCATGTCAAACGTCGTTTATTTGAATGTGCCCGGCCCCCAGGAACGGCGCGCCGCACGTGCAGGCACGTTGATCCAGACTTTTGCCCGCCATCGGCGTGGCCCCGAGGATGTGTTCTGGCTGAAAGAAAACGCCGAACTGCTGAACATCCTTGAAAATACCGATCAGGACATTCCAGCAACCTTGCTGGAACCGTTCTGCGAATTTTACGAAAATGCCCGTGAAAAACTAGCGTTCTTTCCGCAATACTATCGGTTCATCCTGTCTCTGACCCTCGATCTCGAAGCCCTCGGGATGCAGGGCGAGACAGCCGAATCGATGTGCGCCTGGGTCGTCCGACAGGATCTGGCCGGCGGCGAAACCTCGGATATCCAGCGCCTCGAAGCCAATCGCCTGATGAAACGGCGCGGATTTGACCCGCTACGTGACAATGGTGCTGCTGAAGCGCGTCTGCGTGACTTCATTTCGCGTCCAGATCGCTTTGCATTGCCCAACAAAAAGGCTGCCTTCGAACTGACCCATATCGTATTCTACCTATCAGAATATGGCAGGAAAGACCCCGGTCTTGGGCCAAATGTGCTGCGATCACTCGAGAACGCAGGTCTTTTGGCTTTTCTTGACGGGAACATGGATCTTCTTGCTGAGATTTGTGTCGCAATGCGGTATGCAGGATTCAACCCTTCGCTGATTTGGGAAAATTGGGTCAATTTGAAGATGAATGAAGTTGAGATTTCTGAGGCAATGGGTGACGCGGGCGCACAGCGCCCCGTGGCAGATGCCTATCATGAGTATCTCACCGGATCTTGGCTTGCCGGGGCAAAGGGCGAAACCCTTTTTGCCCAAGTGCCAACCGGCCGCGGCACAGGCGAGGGGCGGCTGATGTTTCACCGGCCGCGCGCCAAATCCGCCGCTTTGCGCGAAATCTCGGTTCAGCTTTTTCGCATGGGCACCAGCCGCAGCGATGCCTGGGATGCGATGCGCGGCGTGATCGACGGGCAGTTGAGCGATCCTGCCCGCGAGCAGTTGCACCAAGCCGAGGCCTCGACCGGGCATTTTGACGCATTCTTCGAAGATTTTGCCCGCGCCCAGCAGGTGAGCGCCTGATGGGAGCATTGGAAAAACGAATGAGCCTGACGATGCTCGGCACCGGATTGGTGCTGGTGTACACCTTGCTCATCACTTTTTCCGACGCCATCACCAAATACCTCGCCGTCAGCTATAAAGCGCCGCAGCTTTTGTGCATCGTGGCCTTCCTGATCGCGGCGATGTCGCTGGGAAGCGCGCGGATGCGGCAGCAGAAGGTCAGCCTGCGCACCACATGCCCCAAGGTTATGGCCTTGCGCGCGGTGCTAACCGTCCTTGCCACACTTATGTTCTTTAACGCACTGGCAACGCTGGCTTTTGCGCAGGTTTTCCTGTTCATCGCGCTGGTGCCTTTGCTCTCGGCGCTGATGTCGGGCCCGATCCTTGGCGAGCATGTGCGCCCCTCGGCCTGGGTGGCCTTGGGCTGTGGTTTCCTCGGCGTGCTCTGGATGGTCGACATCGATCTGAACGCCATCGCGCCGGGCCATATCTATGCGTTCATCGGCTCGGTTTCGGGCACGGCGTCCATCGTCATGGCGCGCTACATCGGGCGGCACGAAAACAACTCACTGGCGCAGGTGTTTTATCCGCAGGCGGCGGTGTTCCTGTCGATGGTACTGCTGGCGCCGTTTGGTTGGCAGCCGATGTCGCTGTTTGATGCATGCATGGCCGTGGCCTGCGCGGTGGTGCTGTTCTCGGCGCGGCTGCTTTTGGTCATCGCGCTGCGCCATCTGACCGCTTACGCCGTCACGCCGTTGATGAACCTGCAATTCGTCTGGATGGTGGTGATCGGCCTCGTCGTGTTCAACGAAGTGCCTGCCGCGACCACAATTATCGGCGCATTTATCGTCATGTTTTCAGGGGCCTACCTGGTCTTTGATCAGGCGCAGGCCAAGCGTGAAACCGCCCGGCCCGTGGCCTATCGCAAGCCAACTCTGGCGCGCAGCTAAGCCCGATCAGATCGAGAAGGACGTGCCGCAGCCACATGCGCTGGTGGCATTCGGGTTCTCGATCACGAAGCGCGCGCCGATCAATTCCTCACTGAAATCGATCACAGCCGAGGCCAGAAACGGCAAAGACACCGCATCGACGATCACCTTTTCGCCGTTGCCCTCAAGCACAAGGTCGTCATCCGAGACTTCATCAAGGCGGATATCGTATTGAAATCCCGAACATCCGCCGCCTTCGACGGCCACGCGCAGGGCCTTGCCATCCGAGGCGGCCCCGATCTCGGCCAGTCGGTCAAAGGCGCGGTCTGTCACTTTGGGTGGCAACTGCATGACAAATCTCCGGTATTTCCTGCACAATCGCCCTTGGGGGCGGTTTTCACATCTGTCACCTTGCAATATAGAAACGACGCAAGCCGTCAACAAGGAGACAGTGATGCGCGCGCCTTATGCGTCCCGTCCTGAAATGTCGCGCGGGCGGCAAAAACCGGAAGACGAAAGCCATTTTCGTTCGTGTTTTCAACGCGATCGCGACCGGATTATCCATTCGAGCGCGTTCCGGCGGCTGAAACACAAAACCCAGGTCTTTGTGGAACATGAGGGCGATTATTATCGCACCCGCCTGACGCATTCCATCGAAGTGGCACAGGTGGCGCGAACGATCTCCGGCGCGCTTGGCCTTAACCCCGAGCTGACCGAAGCGGTGGCGCTGGCACATGACCTTGGGCACACACCGTTTGGCCACACCGGCGAAGACGTGCTTGACGCGTTGATGGCCCCATATGGCGGCTTTGATCACAATGCACAGGCGCTGCGGATTGTGACCGCGCTTGAGCTGCATTATGCCGAGTTCGACGGGTTGAACCTCACCTGGGAAACCCTTGAAGGCATTGCAAAACACAACGGCCCGGTCACGGGCGATCTGCCTTGGGCGCTGGCGGAATATGACACCGGCCATGACCTCGAATTGCACACCCATGCCAGCGCCGAGGCGCAGGTGGCGGCGATTGCCGATGATGTGGCGTATAACAACCACGATCTGCATGATGGCCTGCGGGCAGGGCTGTTCACCGAGGATGACATTTGCACTCTGCCAATCGTCGGTGCCGCCTTTACCGAGGTTGATGCCAAGTATCCCGGACTTGAGGAAAAACGTAGACGGCACGAAGGGTTACGGCGCGTCTTTGGTGTGATGGTTGCAGATGTGATCGACACGTCTCAGGCGCTTTTGGCGGCTTCGGGCGCGCGTTCAGCGCAAGAGATCCGCGATCTGCCTGCGCCGGTCATTCGCTTTTCTCCCGGGCTGTGGCGGGACCTTCAGGACATCCGCGCATTCCTGTTTCAGCGCATGTACCGCGCGCCCAGCGTCATGACGGTGCGTCGGGAAGTCGGGCAGGCGGTTGAGGACCTGTTCGCGCATTATATGGAGGCCCCAGAGCTGCTTCCGCCCGCGTGGCAGACAGCGCTGAGTGACGCACCCGAAGACCGCACCCTGCGCGCGCGTGCCGTGTCGGACTATATTGCGGGCATGACGGATCGGTTTGCTTTGCAGTCGTGGCGGCAGTTGTCCGATGCAGAGTGAAGGCCGTAGATTCCATGTATATCAGCTAGATACGCTGCATATATAATCTTTTGCGTGAGCCTGAAGTGTGACGAATTTTGAAGCAGCCGATCAACTGTAAACCGCGCAGCGCCTGACCTGCGGCCATCACGGGCGTATCCCGCGCGTTGACGCTCTGATTGACGTGGGCGCGCGGCGTGATAAACCGCGCTCAAGCTTGAAGGACCACACCATGAACCTCTTTTCCGACCTGCGCGGTGCGGTGATTGCCGCGCTCGACCAGATGACCACCGAAGGCACGCTGCCCGAGGGCTTGGACTTTGCCAATGTCGCGGTCGAACCGCCGCGCGATCCGCTGCACGGCGACATGGCGACCAACGCCGCCATGGTTCTGGCCAAACCCGCGCGCATGAAGCCGCGCGACATTGCCGAGGCGCTGGCCGAAAAGCTGCGCGCGGATGATCGGATCACCGAGGCTGGCGTCGCGGGGCCGGGGTTCCTGAACCTGCGGCTGGCACCGTCTGTCTGGCAAGGTGTGGTTGGCAATGTGCTTGCGCAGGGCAAAGAATTTGGCCGCTCCGGCATGGGGCAGGGCAAGAAGATCAACGTTGAATATGTCTCGGCCAATCCCACTGGCCCGCTGCACGTAGGCCACACCCGCGGCGCGGTGTTTGGCGATGCGCTGGCCAGCCTGCTGGCCTATTCCGGCCACGAGGTGACGCGCGAATATTACATCAACGATGGTGGCGCGCAGGTCGATGTGCTCGCGCGGTCGGTGTATCTGCGATACCAAGAGGCGCATGATCTCAGCGTCGATTGGCCCGAAGGCAGCTATCCCGGCGATTACCTGATCCCGGTTGGTGAGGCGCTCAAGGACAAGGTCGGCGACGTCTGGCTTGAGGCCCCCGAGGACGTGTGGCTCGAAGAGGTGCGCGAGTTTGCCACCGAAAAGATGATGGACCTGATCCGCGAAGATCTCGCGCTTTTGGGCGTGAAAATGGATGCGTTTTATTCCGAGAAATCGCTGTACGGCACCGGCCGGATCGAAGCGGCGATCAAGGACCTTGATGACAAGGGCCTGATCTATCGCGGCACGCTTGAGCCGCCCAAAGGCAAAAAGCCCGAAGACTGGGAGCCGCGCGAACAGACGCTGTTCCGCTCGACTGCGCATGGCGATGATGTTGACCGGCCCATCAAGAAGTCCGACGGCAGCTGGACCTATTTTGCCCCGGATATCGCCTATCATTATGATAAGGTTTCCAGAGGCTTCGACGGTCTTATTGATGTCTTCGGTGCAGACCACGGCGGCTATGTTAAACGGATGAAGGCCGCGGTTTCGGCGCTGTCGGATGGCAAGACGCCGCTTGATATCAAGCTGACGCAACTGGTTAAGCTGTTCAAGAATGGCCAGCCGTTCAAGATGTCGAAACGGGCAGGCACTTTTGTGATGCTGCGCGACGTTGTCGATCAGGTCGGCCCCGATGTGACCCGCTTTGTGATGCTGACGCGCAAGAACGACGCCTCGCTGGATTTCGATTTCGACAAGGTGCTGGAACAAAGCCGTGAAAACCCGGTGTTTTATGTGCAATACGCCAATGCCCGCGTGCATTCGGTGCTGCGCAAGGCGCGCGAGGCAGGAATGTCGCCCGACGTGGATGCGCTGGCCGGGGCCGATCTTGGCCAGTTGGATCACGAGGCAGAACTGGCTGTGGCCAAGAAGCTGGCCGAATGGCCGCGTCTGGTGGAAATTGCGGCGCGCACCCACGAGCCGCACCGCGTTGCCTTCTATCTCTATGAATTGGCTGGCGAATTTCACACTTTGTGGAACCGCGGCAATGAGGTGACCAGCCTGCGTTTCCTCCAAGAGGGCAACCCCGACACATCCTCGGCCAAAATCGCGCTGGCGCGGGCGGTGTCGGTTGTTATTTCCTCCGGGCTTGGTATCTTGGGCGTAACGCCGGTCGAGGAGATGCGCTAAGACGTCTTTCTCCGGCGCAAGAGCAGACAATAGCATAACCCGGCGGCGTGCATCGCTGGGAGCGGAGAGGCGAAGATGGCAGATATTCACATGTCCGGATCCCCAGTGGGATACGGAGGGCAACGCCCGTATCATGTGCCCCACCAGGCACCAGAACAGACCGGCGCGAAGGCGAGCACCTATGCCAATGCGGCCGGGGCTTTTGTATCGCTGGCCTTGTTGGTCGGCGTCGGGATCTGGGGGTATCAGCTGTTGGTGCGCGATGTGTCGGGGGTGCCTGTGGTGCGCGCGACAGAAGGCCCTTGGCGGGTTGCGCCGGAAAATCCAGGTGGCCAAGCCGCTGACAATCAAGGGCTCGCGGTCAATGAGGTTGCCGGGCGTGGCACGGCGTCTGGACCCGTCGATCAAGTCGCGCTGGCCCCTGCCGCTGTCGGGCTTGATGAGGGCGATCTTGCGGGCCAACGCCTGTCAATCGTTGCGCCGCCGCCGATCACGGCACAGGGCGCGACCATGCCGAAACTGGCTGTTGCCGCAGACACCCGCGATGATCTAAGCGAAACCCGCCGCGAGACCCGCGCCGAAACCGTTGCCATGCCGATCATGACAAACCGGGTGGATGGCGGCGCGCGCAAGCCGATTGCCAATTCCACCATCCAGGCTCTGGCCGATCAGATTGCCGCTGATGTGACCCCGCTGGGCGCAGTGGCTCCGGCTGCCGCGCCTCCGGCCACGACCTCGCTTAAACCGATGGAAGACACCGTGGCCGCCGTGTCGAAGATCGACGCACCTGGCGTGCGGCGCAGCCCGCGTCCGCGCACGCGACCCGCGCAACTGTTTGAAAAGGCCGTTGCCGCCATCGTTATTCCGGCCAGCGCGCCTGTGGCCGCAGCTGAGGCACCTGTCGCCGCAAACTTGCCTGTGGGCACGCGTTTGGTGCAGCTCGGGGCCTATGAAAGCGCATCGATTGCCGAGCAAGAGTGGGCGCGGATTTCTGGCAAGTTCGACAGCTTCTTTGATGGCAAGGCCCGCGTGGTGCAAAAGGCGCAAAGCGGTGGCCGCACCTTCTATCGCCTGCGCGCACATGGCTTTGACGATCTCGCCGATGCTCGCCGCTTTTGTGCGGCCCTCGTGGCCGAACGCGCCGATTGCATTCCCGTGGTCATAAAATGACCGCGACCGCCGCGATATTCGCCCCCCGTGGGGAGGAGCTGACCGGCGCGGAACGGCAATTCTTTGCCGAGGCAGACCCTTGGGGCTTTATCCTGTTTGCCCGCAACATCGCCAATGCCGACCAGATCCGCGCGCTGACCAAAGACCTGCGCGAAACCGTGGGCCGCAATGCGCCGGTCCTGATCGATCAGGAAGGCGGGCGCGTGCAGCGCATCCTGCCGCCGCTTGCCCGCCGCTGGAAACCGCCGCTCACTGATGTGGTGCGTTTGGGCGACAAGGCCGCCGAGGGCATGTACCTGCGCGCCCGCATCATCGCGGCCGAGCTGCGCGGCTTTGGCATCGACGTGAATTGCATCCCGACGCTGGATGTCGCCTCGGAGGAAACCCATGATTTCCTGCGCAATCGCTGTTACGGCGAAACCCCGGATCAAGTGACCGATGTCGGCCGCGCGGTGGCGCAAGGGCTGATCGAAGGCGGCGTTCTGCCGGTGATGAAGCATATGCCGGGGCATGGCCGGGGCCGGGTGGATAGTCATCTTGAGCTGCCGCACACGCGCGCCTCGGTGCTGGACCTGCGCGCCAATGATTTCGTGCCGTTTTCGGCGCTGAATTATGTGCCGATGGGTATGACCGCGCATATGATCTACGAAGCGGTCGACCCTTATTTTCCCGCCACCCAATCCGGCGCGATGATCAATCTGATCCGCGAAGAGCTTGGGTTTGCCGGGCTTTTGATGACCGACGACATCTCGATGGAGGCGCTAAGCGGCACCCCGGCGGACCGCGCTGCGGCGTCGATGGCGGCGGGCTGTGATGTGGTGTTGCACTGCAACGGTGTGCTGGATGAAATGCGCGCCGTGGCCGAGGCCGCAGGCGTGCTGAGCGAAGGGGCCGCCTTGCGCGCCGCCGCCGCGCTGGCCCTGCGCAAGCTGCCGGCAGAGGTTGACACAACCGAGCTGGAGGCGCAGTTTGATGCGCTTTTGACCGGGCCCTAGGGTATGAGCGACGACGACTTCGACGACGACACAGTGCAAGATCCCCAAAGCGTTGCCGACCGTCTGGCGGCCGAGGCGCTTATTGTCGACGTCGACGGATTTGAAGGGCCGCTTGATTTGCTGTTGATGCTGTCGCGCACCCAAAAGGTGGATCTGCGCAAGATCTCGGTGCTTGATCTTGCCAAGCAGTATCTTGTGTTTGTTGAGCAGGCCAAGCAGTTACGCATCGAACTTGCAGCAGATTATCTGGTGATGGCGGCGTGGCTGGCCTTCCTGAAATCGCGCCTGCTGCTGCCGCCTGATCCCACCGAAGACGGCCCCTCGGGCGAAGAACTCGCCGCGCATCTGGCCTATCAGCTTGAGCGTTTGCAGGCGATGCGCACCGCCGCCGCGCAGCTTATGGCGCGCAATCGGTTGGGGCGCGATATCTTTGCGCGTGGGGTGCCAGAAACGGTTGAGCGTGTGAAATCAGTGACTTACACGGCGACGTTGCTGGACTTGATGCAGGGTTATGCCCGCATCCGCACCCGCGATGAATTCCGCCCCTTTGTGATGGACCGCGACAGCGTGTTCACCATGGAGCAGGCGTTGGAGCGGATGCGGGGGCTGATCGGGTTTGCCGGAACTTGGACCGACATCGCGGTGTACCTGCCCGAGGGCTGGGACACCGACCCGATCAAGCTGCGCTCGGCCACAGCGGCGACTTTTGCCGCCTCTTTGCAGCTGGTTAAAGAGGGCAAAGCCGAGCTTCGGCAAGAGGGCACTTTTGAGGCGCTGCAACTCAGGCGGATCACGGATAAATAGATGAACGACGACGCAGACTATATTGAAGATAAAGGAAAAAGCCTGTTCGCGGCTCCGGTGATGGCCGAGCAAGAGCGGATGGTCGAAGCCGTGCTGTTCGCCAGTACCGCGCCGGTGACGGTGAAGGATCTTGAGGCGCGGATGCCACATGGCTGCGATGCCGCAGAGGCGCTTGTGCGTCTGCGCAAACGCTATGAAGGGCGCGGGGTGCAGGTGGTCAAAACCGGCGATGCTTGGGCGATGCGCACCTCCGCCGATCTGGCGTTCCTGATGCAAAAGGAAACGGTCGAGACCCGCAAACTGTCGCGTGCGGCGGTCGAGACTTTGGCGATCATTGCCTACCATCAGCCGGTGACGCGCGCCGAGATCGAAGAGATCCGCGGCGTCAGCGTGTCACGCGGGACGGTGGACCAACTGCTCGAAATGGAGTGGATCCGCTTTGGTCGCCGCAAGATGACGCCGGGCCGCCCGGTGACCTTTGTGGTGACGGCGGAATTCCTCGATCACTTCGGCCTTGAAAGTGCGCGCGATCTGCCCGGCCTCAAGGAGTTGCGGCAGGCGGGATTGCTCGAAAGCCGACCGCTGCCGGGCACGCCGCAGTTTGGCGACGGCGGAAGCGACGAAGACGAAGAGACCACCGAAGGCCAAAGCGAATTGTTCGAGGATTAAACCGGGCGCGCCCTCAATATTCCATCTTTGTGCGCTAGTCAGACGCCCAGACCCAAAGGAGACAGTCCAATGAATGCCAATCAACTGATCAACATGGTGATGCGGCTGTTTCTGCGCAAAGCCTTGAACCGTGGCATCGACGCGGGCATCGATCGTTTCGCCAAACGCGGTGGAAAAGGGCAGGGCGACGCGCCCCAACAGGACAAGGCGCAGGCGCAACAGGCCAAACGCGCCATCCGCATGGCCCGCCGCGCCGGGAGAATGTAGGTACACGAATTCTCCCTTAAATTGTAAGTGAACAAAAAATGTGGTAGTCTTTGGCTTATTGTCAAAGAAAGCCATTTTCATGTCCCAGGTTTCAGCCCCCCCAGCGGAGGCCCGTCCCAGCTATGGCACTGGGGTTGCGGTTGTTCTGCTGTACATCTTTTTCGTGCTTGCGGTCTTTGCCGGCTTTGCCAGCTATCTGACCCGGACCGAGCTGCAATCCCAGCTCCAGACCAGCAATTCCGAGGTGCAGGCGCTTGACGATCTGATCTATCTTTTGCGCCGCGAAGAGATCCTGCGCGTCCAGATCGAGGAGACCCTGAGCGCGGTCGATGAGGCCGATCTTATCATTGATGATGCCAAGCGGCGGCTCGAGGAGCTGCTGTTTGCCAAACGGCGCCAAAGCGGGTCGCTCGTCCGGCTGGCCTCGGAAACCTTTGGACATTTCAACACCGGGATGCCGCATTGGGACAGCCGGTCGGGCATTCAGGTGCGCGATGTCATTGATGCAGATCTCAACGCCGAATCCAAGCTGCGCGCGCTGCTCGACATTGCGCCGGGGCTGTTGCCGTCGCAAGAGGCGGACATCGCCGCGCTTGAGCTGGTGCTGGCGCGGATTGGCACCGCGCAGAGCCGCCTGACCGAGGTTGACGACAAACTGGCCGAGCTGCGGCTGGCCGAGATTGACCTGCAAAGCGACCGTGACCGGGCGCTGGAATCGCGCTCATGGCCCCAGCGACAACGCGAACAGCTTGAGAAAGAACTGACCGCGCTGCGCGTGCGCCTGCCTGCGGATTCAAGCGGCCGGGCACGGGTGAGCGCGCTGTCCTCTGCCCTTATCGGTGGTCTGTTTTTGAAGCTGGTGTCTTTCCCGACGATCTTCCTCACCCTGATTGTGACGATGGCCGCCGGGGGTTTGGGCACCGTGGTGTCTTACACCCGCAATCTCCAGACCCGCGAGCGCAGTCAAACGCCGGGGCCTGCGGGTTCGGTGAAATTCTCGCGGTTGTTTGTGAACGTCGGCGAAGGCATCGCCGCCGCGATCGCGATTTTCCTGTTGGCCGGGGCGGGGATGTTGGTGCTGACGCAGGGCTCTGGCCCGCAAAATCAGATCGAGCTTAGCCCCTATACCGTGGCCTTCATTGCCTTTCTGTCCGGCTTTATGGCCGAGCACGCCTTTACCCGCATCCAAGAGGCGGGAAAGCGGATTTTCTCGGTGCCGAAAGGGGATAAGGACCAGTCAATTGCAATTGAAAAGCCGGTTGCTCAGGCCGCTCCACAACCTACCCCGGCACAACCCGCCGCCGCAGTCGCGCCGGGTGCCGTCAGCGAAAATGCTTCGACAACTTTAGTCCCTGACCCTGGTAATTCGACTTAAGCCCGGCACCATACAGGATTTCCGGCTGCTCGCTCATCTTTTCATAGACCAGGCGGCCAACGATCTGACCATGTTCAAGCACAAACGGCGCCTCGTGACAGCGCACCTCAAGCACACCGCGCGCGCCTTTGCCGCCCGCCGCATCATGGCCGAACCCGGGATCAAAGAACCCAGCGTAATGCACCCGGAATTCCCCCACCATCGCCAGATAGGGGGCCATCTCAGCGGCATACTCGGGCGGGATATGCACCGCCTCGCGGCTGACAAGAATGTAAAACGCGCCGGGATCCAGGATCAGATGGCCCGAGGTGCTGTGCAGCTCTTCCCAAAAGTCCTGTGGATCGTAGTGGCCGATCAGATCAAGATCGATCACCCCGGTGTGCGGTTTGGCGCGATAGCCGACAAGCGTGCCCTCAGCCGGTTGAAGATCGACGGAGAAACCCAGACCGGCGTCAATCACCGCTTCGCTGTCAACCAGCGGCGATACGTCGTGCAGCGCGCGCAGGCTGGCATCGTCAAGCACCGCTTGGCCTTGGCGAAAGCGGATCTGATTAAGCCGCATGCCGGGGCGCACCAGAACGGAAAATGAGCGTGGGCAAATCTCGGCATAAAGCGGGCCGGTGTAGCCATCGGGAATGCGGTCGAACTCGGTGCCTTGGTCGGTGATCAACCGGGTCAACAGATCAAGCCGGCCGGTCGAGCTTTTGGCATTGGCCACCGCTTGAACGCCCTCAGGCAGGGCCAGCGATTCCATCAGCGGCACGACATAAACCGCGCCTTTTTCCAGAACCGCGCCTTGGGTCAGGTCGATCCGGTGCATTTCAAATTCGGACAGACGGTCTTCGACAGTGCGGCCCTGACCGGCCAGAAACGAGGCGCGGACGCGGTACGCCACGGTGCCAAGCCGCAGATCAAGGCTGGCTGGCTGAATCTGTGCGTCGATGATGTTGGGGGCACCGGTAAGGGCACCGCTGTTGATCATGTCGCTGATTTGCTGGCTTGCAAGTACACCTGTCACGGGTGGAACCTTCTTACTTAAGGTCCGCCCCCGCGAGGGGTCGAATGGGGGAGGATGTTAATGGTCGGGCTAGCAGGACTCGAACCTGCGACCTTCCGTCCCCCAGACGGACGCGCTACCAGACTGCGCCATAGCCCGACTGGGGTGCTTTCTACCCGTTTTGGGCCGGGGGGCAAGAGGTAATTGATGGGTGTTCCCAGTTAATGTCGCGCGGCGTGACTCATCGACCGGTGATGCGCCCGAACGCGGATAATCAGCGTTTCGATCTGCTCGGCAGAGAGCCCGGCGTCGCGGGTTTCGGCGCGGGTGAGCAGGGTAAGCAGGCCGGGTTCAACGATGATTTCATGGTCACGCGGATCGGCGGGCGTGTCGATTTGCGCCGGGCGCAGACTGGCGGCGGCTGGCGTTTCCTCGGCTGCGGGTGCGTCGGAGTGCGGCGCATCCTGGTCGTCGGCCTCGGCGAGTTCCGCCTCTGCTGTCACAGGCTCGGGGTCTGATTGCCCGGAGGCTGCAGCGGCGGGCACCGGCGTTGGGGCCTCAGTCTCGGGCTCGGCGGTCTCAGGGTCTACCGCCTCAGGCTCACCAGCCTCGGATTCTGCAGCGCCAGACTCCGCAATTTCAGGCTCAGCCGAGTGAGTCTCAGCCATCTGAGGCTCGGGCGCAGGCAAATCTGCGAGCGGGTCGAAGATAAGGTCTGACGCGTCTTGTGCCGGATCCAGAATCTCGGGTTCGTCTGTGCCGTCTGTGCCGTCTGTGCCGTCTGTGCCGTCTGTGCCGTCTGTGCCGTCTGTGCCGTCTGTGCCGTCTGTGACCTCGTTCGATATATCCGCCACAGGCTCGGCCTCGAGAGGCGGCTCCGGCGATTCTGGCAGCTCGGTCTCAAAAGCCGCGGGGGCTTCTGCAATATCCGCCTCGGGAGCGTCGTCGGTGTCACAGGCCTCGGTGTCACTGGCCTCGGTTGCGGTCAGTTCGTTCTGTGCAAAGGCCTCTTTGATCTCTTCCGGCTCGTCATCCCCAAGCCGTTCGGACATCGGTTTTTGCAGGAAATTGGGCAGATCAATTGTCACAGAGGCTGGTTCGGACTCGACAGCTTTGCCAATCTCAGCCTCATCAGCCTCATCAGCCTCATCAGCCTCATCACCGCCGCCGACCGCGTCACCAAGCGGTACGTCGGCCTCAAAGCGCTCTGCCGTCACATCCTCGGACAGGTCTTCATCAACCACCTGTGCATCCTCAACCGCGCTGTCTGCCTCACTGGCAAACAGATCCGCGATCTGTGCGGGGGCATCAGCCGTCGGCTCGGGCGCAGGTGTCTCAAACGCAACACGCCCTGCGAAATCAAGCACTTGTCCGGTGACAGGCTCGGGCAGGGGGGCATTGGGGGCAGGCGTCGCCTCGGACTGTTCAAGCAGACGCTCAAGGTCTTCATCCAACGGCGGCGACATCGAGGAGACGTATTTGATTCCATGTTCGCGCAAGACTTTTTGCGCGCCCTTGATCGTCATCCCGTCGTCATGCAGCAGCTTTTTGATCCCACCGATCAACGTCATGTCGGCGGGGCGATAATAGCGCCGCCCACCGGCACGCTTGACCGGTTTGACCTGACTGAACTTGCTCTCCCAGAACCGCAGCACATGCGCGGGGGTGTTCAGCCAATCGGCAACTTCTGAAATGGTGCGAAAGGCGTCGGGGGATTTGCTAGCCATCGCGCCGTGCTCCGATCAGCGCCGATTGCCAGCGGCAACCCGATCTTTCATCAGATGCGAGGGGCGGAAGGTGAGCACGCGGCGCGGCTCGATCGGGACTTCCTGACCGGTCTTTGGGTTGCGGCCCACGCGCGCAGCCTTGTCCCGGATCGAGAAGGTGCCAAACGAGGAAATCTTGACCTGTTCCCCGGCCACCAGCGAATCCGACATCAGCGTCAGCACGCGTTCGACCAGTTCAGCGCTTTCATTGCGCGAAAGACCGACTTCGCGAAACACCGCTTCGCTGAGGTCCATCCGTGTCAGTGTCTTGTCGCTCATTGGAAATCTCCCCGGGTTTTCCACAGCTTAGGCGGGAGAGTGAATCCGAGTCAATATCAACGATCTCGGGAATCGGCAAAAACCGGTGCAAAAACCGGTATTTACCAGCGCAGCACCACCGCGCCCCATGCCAGACCGCCGCCGATGGCCTCGGTCACGATCAGATCGCCACGTTTGATCTGGCCCCGTTCGACGCCAACCGACAGCGCCAGTGGAATCGAGGCGGCCGAGGTGTTGCCGTGGTCTTGCACCGTCACAACCACCTTATCCATCGACAGGCCCATCTTGCGGGCGGTGCCCTGGATGATGCGGATGTTGGCCTGATGCGGCACGATCCAGTCCACATCGTCCGAGCTTACCCCGGCGCGTTCCATCGCCTTGGTCGCGGTGCTGGCGAGTTTTTCGATGGCGTGGCGGAAGACCTCTTTGCCCTCCATCCGCAGATAGCCGGTGGTGTTGGTCGACACGCCGCCATCGACATACAGAATGTCGCGGTGGCGGCCATCAGAGTTGAGATCGGTGGCGAGGATACCGCGATCAGCGGCGGTGCCATCGCCCTCTTGCGCCTCAAGGACAAGCGCGCCGGCGCCATCGCCAAACAGCACACAGGTGCCGCGGTCGGTCCAGTCCATGATGCGGGAAAAGGTCTCGGCCCCGATCACCAGCACACGCTTGGCCTGACCCGACAGGATCAGCGCGTTGGCGTTGGTCAGCGCATAGGCGAACCCGGCGCAGACCGCTTGAATATCAAAGGCAAAACCGCCGGACATGCCAAGGTTGGCCTGCACCATCGTCGCAGCAGAAGGGAACGTCAGATCGGCGGTGGAGGTGGCGAGCACGATGGCGTCAATGTCATCCGCCACAAGCCCGGCATCGGCAATTGCGGCCTGCGCGGCGCGGGTGGCGAGATCCGATGTGGTCTGGCCTTCAGCCGCGAAATGGCGCCGTTCGATGCCCGAGCGGGAGCGGATCCATTCATCGGAGGTTTCCAGCGATTTCTCGAACTCGGAATTCTCTACGACTCGTTCCGGCAGGTAGTGCCCCACACCGATGGCCACCGCACGTCGCGTCATGTCTATTCTCCTGTGGCGGCGGGGTCTTTGGCCGGTTTGGCCACCTGCGCCGCGGCGGCAATGCGCGCCGCTACCTTTTCATTGAACCCGGCACGCGCCAGTTGGAACGCCAGCTTGACCGCAGCACTGACCGCCGTGGCGTCCGCCGATCCATGCGACTTTACCACAGTTCCGTTCAAACCCAGAAAAACACCACCATTTACACGACGCGGATCAATACGTTTTTGCAACCGCTTCAGCGAAGGCAGCGCCAAAAGCGCGGCAAGCCGTGACAGCGGCGAATACTTGAAGGCTTCCTTGAGGAAGTCGCCAATCAGACTGGCGGTGCCTTCGCCGGTTTTAAGCGCGATATTGCCGGTGAAGCCGTCGGTCACGATCACATCAGCACGGTCGCCGGGAATATCGCCGCCTTCAACAAAGCCGACAAACTCAAACCGGGCATGTTCGGCATGATCCCGGATCAGGTCATGCGCTTCTTTCAGGCCAGAGCGGCCTTTATGTTCTTCGGTGCCGACATTCAAAAGGCCGACACGCGGCAAATCAACATACAGGCCGTTGCGGGCATAAGAGGCCCCCATCAGCGCGTATTGCAACAGATCATGCGGATCGGCGCGCACATCGGCGCCCACATCCAGCATCACATTAAAGCCCTGCGGATTGCGCGAGGGCCACAAAACGCCAATAGCCGGGCGATTGACACCCGGCAGTTTGCGCAGCCGCACCATGGACAGCGCCATCAAGGCACCGGTGTTGCCGCAGGACACGGCCACACTGGCCTCGCCTGCGCGCACGGCTTCTATGGTCGACCACATTGACGTGCCCTTGCCATGGCGCATGACCTGGCTGGGTTTGTCGTGCATCGACACGACACCTTCGGCATCGCGAATCTCGCATCGACCGCGCAAGGATTTGCGGCGCTCCACAAGGGGGCGCAGCTCGGCCTCGGGACCGTGCAGGATGAAGCTCAGCTCGGGGTTTTTCCGTGCTGACTGATCAATCCCCGCAACAACAGGGCCGGGACCGCGGTCCCCGCCCATTGCGTCGATTGACAGGACAACCTTGGTGTCCCCCGGCCCGGCCTCAGCCGCAATCTGTCTCGTGCTCGCGGTCATGAGAGGGCCTTGCCTGGGAAATCTTAGGCTGCGTCGTCGTCCAGCTCGATTTCATCGGCCACGGCAACGACTTGGCGTTCCGCATAATGGCCGCAGGAGGGGCAGACGTGGTGCGGGCGCTTCAGCTCACCGCAGTTGTCGCATTCGTTCGGGTTGGCAGCGACCAGGGAATCATGCGCACGACGGTTGTTGCGGCGGGATTTGGACACTTTATTCTGCTGAACAGCCATGGCTCAATCTCTAGTCTTTTCTATGGGGCGCAAGTGAGCGCCCCCGGTTTCGGGTGGTTCCGGGCAGATACGCGCACATAGGCAGTACATACAACCCCAAATCTCTCAGAGGGCGCGAAAATACGACTTTTGGTCCTCCTTGCAAGCGATTCCTTTTTTGCCTGCAACGCCAAGGATTTGGCCGTATTTCCACTGATTTTCAGCCCACACCGCAGGCAAGATTACGCGTCATCCTCGCCGCTCAATTTGTTGCGCAGCGCGGCCAGACCGGCAAAGGGTTTGGTGTCTTCATCGGTCATCGGGGCCTTGCCCGGCTCTGTCACGGCCAGATTGCCCAAGGGGGGCGCATCAGTGGCGCGCGGATAGTCCGGCACGTTAAGCGCCAGCGCCTCGGTCATCACATCCTTCAGATTGATGTGGCTGGGCAGGGGCTCTGTCGTCACGTCCTCAGACATCTCGGTCTCGGCGCCTTCCTGCGCGAGATCGTCCCAGTCGGCGACATACCGAAGCACAACTTCGGTATCGATCCGCGTTGTCACCGGGGCCAGCGTCTGCACGCAGGGCTGTATAACCGTCGCGCCCAGAGTGGCGGTCAGGACAAAATCACGCTTGCCCCGGCCTTTGATCTCGCCCTCAAACTTGACTTTGCGCACGGACGTCGCCCCAAGCTCACGCGCCAGCGCGGCGCGCTCGGCCTCGCCCGGGATCAACTCAAAACGGTGCGGACGGTTTTGTGGCAGGGAAGACACCACCAGAACCTGGCGGCTATTTTCGGCTTTCTGTGACATGGAGTGCAATGCATCCTTTCTTGAACAGGGGGGCAACCTTCTGTAAACGAGATAAAAGTCAGGCAAGTGCAAAGCAAGAGGGCAGTAATGACAGGCAGATCCAATGCCATGCGCGCAATTTTTGCGTTGGCCTGTGCTGCCGTGCTTTCGGCATGCGTCGCACAATATCGCAATCATGGCTACCTGCCCAGTGACGAAGACCTGACAAATGTCATCGTCGGCGTCGACACCCGCGATACGGTGTCCGAGAACATCGGCGTGCCGGGCACCGCTGGCGTCGCCAATCAGGGCAACTACTATTACATCGGCAGCCGTGTGCGCAGCTTTGGCCTTTTGCCGCCGAAAATCGTTGAACGTGAAATCGTCGCGGTTGAATTTGATGGCACAGGGGTGGTGGAAAATATTTCGCGCTATGGCCTCGAGGATGGCCGCGTCGTCACGTTGAATCGGCGGGTGACGGAAACCGGCGATGGCGACATCGGCTTTATCCGCAGGTTGTTCGGCAATGTCGGCGGGCTCGATCTTGGCAATTTCATCGGCGAATAAACTGCGGCTCGGTGGGCACAGCCCGCACACCATTGGCGTTTGGTCATAAAGACTTCATACATGTCTGACAGCAGGGACGCGACCCGCTGTTCGGTCGTTGGTATGCAGGATGTTTCGGATGAACGCAGTGACCAGACGGCGCTATGGCGCGCGAACTGCCAGGACCCCAGAGGATATTGCCGCCGCGCAAGGCCTGCGGCATCTGGCGTTTCATGGCCAGCCCGGCATAGATGCCGACGCTTACGACAGCGCCTGCACCCATATCCTGGTCGAAGATCAGCGCGACAATCGTCTGGTCTGCTGCTTCCGCATCCTCCCCCTGACCGGCGGCACCCACATCGCGCAAAGCTATTCCGCCCAGTTTTACGAACTCTCGGCGCTGGCGGCCTACCAAGGCCGAATGGTCGAAATGGGCCGATTCTGCGTACACCCGGATGTCAAAGACCCCGATGTGCTGCGCGTGGCCTGGGGCGCGATGACCGCCTATGTTGACGAAAACGCCGTCGATCTGCTGTTCGGCTGCGCCTCGTTTCAGGGCACAGAGGCGGGCGACTACTACGATGCTTTTGCCATGCTTAAAGAGCGTCACCTCGGCCCCACGCGCTGGCGCCCCAAGGTCAAAGCCCCGAATGTTTTCCGCTTCGCCGCCCGCCTGCGCCGCAAACCCGACATGAAACTGGCAATGCGTCACATGCCGCCGCTGTTGCGCACCTATCTGATGATGGGCGGCTGGGTTTCGGATCATGCGGTGGTCGACCGCCAAATGAACACGCTTCACGTCTTCACCGGGGTCGAGATCGGCCAAATCCCGCCCGCCCGCAAGAAACTGCTGCGCGCGGTTGCGGGCTAAGCGCCCCCTCCGGTCTTCTTCTGTTCAAAAATACCTCGGGGGGCGGTCGCAGACCGGGGGGCAGCGCCCCCAATTCCGCCCGCGCAACGCAGCCACCGCTTGACCATTGCGCGCAGTCGAAATAGCTGCACTCCATGGCCCAGATACCCCTTCTCCAACTCTCCGACATCTCGCTGACTTTCGGCGGCGATCCGGTATTCGATAACCTTGATCTTGTGGTGCAAGAGCGTGACCGCGTCGCGCTGGTCGGCCGCAACGGATCGGGTAAATCCACCCTGATGAAGGTCATGGCCGGGCTGGTCGAGCCTGACCGTGGCGCCCGCGTCATCCCGCCGGGCAAAAGCGTCGGCTACATGGAGCAGGAGCCTGATCTGTCGGGCTTTGCCACCTTGGGCGACTTCGCCTCCAGCGCTTTGGAGCCGGGCGAGTTGTACAAGGTCGAGCGTGCCGGCGAGGGCCTCAAGTTCGATCCCGCACGCGCCGTGGAAACCGCCAGCGGCGGGGAACGTCGTCGCGCAGCGCTGGCCAAGCTGATGGCCGAAGCGCCCGATCTGATGCTGCTCGACGAGCCGACCAACCACCTTGATATCGAAGCGATCGGCTGGCTGGAATCCGAGCTGAAATCCACCCGCGCCGCCTTTGTTCTCATCTCGCACGACCGGGCGTTTTTGAATGTACTGACCCGCGCAACCCTTTGGATTGACCGGGGAATGACGCGGCGGCAGGAAAAGGGTTTCAGCGAATTCGAGGCGTGGCGCGACAAGATCTGGGACGAAGAGGATCAGGCCCGCCACAAGCTGGATCGCAAGATCAAATCCGAAGCCCGCTGGGCTGTTGAAGGCATCAGCGCGCGGCGCAAACGCAACATGGGCCGGGTGCGCGCCCTTGGCGAATTGCGCGACGAACGAGCCTCGCAAATCAAACGTCAGGGCGCGGCAGCGATGGCGCTTGAGGCCGGGCCGAAATCCGGACGCAAGGTGATCGAGGCGATTGAAATATCAAAGTCTTACGATGGAAAGCTCATCTGTCAGGACTTCTCGCTCAAGGTGCAGCGCGGTGACCGCGTGGCCTTTGTTGGCCCCAATGGCGTCGGCAAAACCACGCTGCTCAAGATGCTGTTGGGCGAGATCGCGCCAGACGCAGGCACCGTATCGCTTGGCACCAATCTCTTGCCCGCCGTGTTCGATCAGGCGCGCGCGCGCCTTGATCTGAAGGCAACCCTTTGGGACAACCTCACCGGCGACCCCGAAATGCGGGTGTCTGGCAAGGCAGATCAGATCATGGTGCGTGGCCAGCCCAAACATGTGGTCGGCTATCTCAAGGAATTCCTGTTCGACGAACGCCAAGCGCGCGCGCCGATTTCCTCGCTCTCGGGCGGCGAACGCGCGCGACTGTTGTTGGCCAAGATCATGGCGCGCGAAAGCAACCTGCTGGTGCTTGACGAGCCGACCAACGATCTCGACGTTGAAACCCTTGATTTGCTTCAGGATTTGCTGGCTGAGTATGACGGCACCGTGCTTTTGGTCAGCCACGACAGGGATTTTCTCGACCGCGTCGCCGCCACCACCATCGCGATGGAAGGCGACGGACGTGTGACGGCTTATGCCGGCGGTTGGAGCGATTATCAGGCGCAGAGACAGCCGGAAGATCAGACAGAAACAGTTGAAAAAGCAAAGAGTTACAAGGCGAAAGTAAAGCAAGACAAGAACTCTGCGTCCGGTCTCAGCTTTACTGAAAAGCATCGGTTGGAAGAGCTGCCTTCGGTGATTGAACGGCTAGAGGCGGAAATCGCGAAGTTAGAACAGCTTATGGCCGATCCTGAATTGTTCACCCGAGAGCCGATGAAGTTCAAGAAAGCCACGGAAGCCCTTGCGATGCGGCAAGAAAAACTGTCCGATGTCGAAGAAGAATGGCTGCTGCTTGAGGAGAAGGCGGGCTAGGCCGCGCATGGCGCAACCGATCTTCATAGGATCGCGCATCTATCGCGGGTCTTCTTATGGCGTCCAGCACCCGCTTTCGATCCCACGCGTGCCGACGGTGATCGACTTGTGCCGCGCGCTCGACTGGCTGCCCGAGGCGCAATATCGTGTGTCGCCTCGGGCCAAACCGGTGGCGCTCGCGGCGTTCCATACCCCTCGCTATCTCGATGCGCTTCAGACGGCAGAGGCGGCGCAGGCGGTGACGCCAGAGATCCGCGATCTGCACGGTCTTGGCACGCTGTCGAACCCGATCTTTACCGAGATGTTTCGCCGTCCGGCAACGGCCGCCGGTGGGTCTCTTCTGGCGGCTTCGCTGCTGTCTGACGGCGGCATCGTGTACAATCCCGGTGGTGGCACGCACCACGGATTTTCCGACCGGGCCAGCGGCTTTTGCTATCTCAACGACCCGGTGCTGGCCTTGCTGGCGTTTCGCGCGCAGGGGCTGTCGCGCATGCTTTATATCGACATCGACGCGCATCATTGTGATGGGGTCGAAGCCGCGCTGGCGGGGGCCGATGACATCCGCATGCTGTCGGTGCATGAAGCGCGGCGCTGGCCTTTTACCGGCGCGTTTGCGGATCGGGCCGGGGGCGCTGCACTTAACCTGCCGGTGCCGAAAGGGCTGAACGACAGCGAATTTGCCCGGCTGCGCGACCTCGTGATCTTGCCTACGATTGCGCGCCTTGATCCGCAGGTAATCGTGCTGCAATGCGGGGCCGATGCCGTGGCCGAAGACCCGCTGGCGCGGTTGAGCCTGTCCAACAACGCCCACCTCGATCTGCTCCGCGCGCTTATGCCTGCCACGCCTCGGCTGCTGGTTCTGGGCGGCGGCGGCTATAATCCGTGGAGCGTTGGGCGGCTGTGGACCGGGGTTTGGGGCACGCTGAATGGACGCGAGATGCCCGCAACGCTGCAGGGCGCGCCGCAACAGGTGCTCGAGGCGTTGACCTGGCATCGCCAGCGCGGGCCGGTGCCGGATTACCTCACAACCACGTTGCGCGATGTGCCGCGTCTTGGGGCGGTGCGCCCGGAGATCGAAGCTTTGGCGGCGGCTGGCGCGCAGATCGTAACGGACTGGGGATGGAGCGGGTGAAGGGAATCGAACCCTCGTCATCAGCTTGGGAAGCTACTGCTCTACCATTGAGCTACACCCGCAACGCTGCCTGAATACTGGTTCATCTGGCGCTCTGCAAGCCGTCAATTCATTGGTCGTCATCTGAGCCTTCGGTTTCCACCGAGGCCGGGCCGCCGAGGGCGGTATAGCGCCGTTCTGCCAGCCATTGCAGACGCTTGGCTTGGGTCAACAACACCCGCCGCAATCCCCCCTGTACCTTGCGTTCGGAAATCACCTGCGCCAGCCGCGAGAGCGTCAGCGCCCGCCTCGCAATGCGGAAATCGGGATGTGAGCGGATCCGGTGCACCTCGTCCGAGACCAGCCGAAACCGCAGCGACGGCGGCTTGGTCACGGTGACGGTCGGGGCAGGCGGGTCCTTTTCGTTGAGCACCGCCTTAAAGGTGCTGCCCGCAATCGCTTCTTGATACACGAGGTCTTCGAGCGCATCGAGATGCGCCTTGGCACCGGCATCGGTGGCCCCGGTTTTTTGAAACTGCGGCAGCGGCCAAACCTCGACCTCGAACACCTCGAACGGGTCAAGCACCGACATCGCCACCGCATCGGTGCGCTGGTTGGTCAGATGGCGGCGGATGCGGGTGCTGACCTTTTCCTTGGTCTGGCCGACATAAATCGGCTCGCCGTCATAGTCGAAAAAGGCATAGACTCCCCATTTGAAACCGCCAATCATTCGGGGTTGGCCGGTGATCGGGTCGTCGAACGCCTGGCTTAGAAACTGCGCGAGGTTCGCGCGCAGATCCGAGGTTTCGAAGGGCGGATCGCTGGTGTCGTCCGGGGTGTGGAGCTCAAGCCCCGCCGTTTGGAACAGATCAGGCAACAAGAGCCAACCGATTGCGCTTTAGCACCGGTTCGAAGATCGATGTCGCAAGGTGGCGCACCACCGGCACGGCAACCCCGTCACCGGCCAGTTTATACGCCTCGTTATACCGCTCGGGCAGCACATAGCTTTCGGGCAATCCCATAAGCGACGCCGCCTCGCGCGTGGACAGCAGGCGCGACCGCACCTTGGTGCCATCGACCACCATGATGGTCTGGCGGCTTGATCCACCAGCAGGGGTACGCAAACACCCGGCGATCTGATCAAAGCGCACCTCGGCGCGCTGGCGTTTCACCCCGTTGGCGTCGGGGCGGGTGCGGCGATAGATGGTGCCAACAATGCGGCCCTCGGCCTGTTTGGCGGCCTCAACCTTTTGGCGGTTGTGTTCGGTCATCATGTCCAAAAGGTATTTGGTTTCGGCCTTTGTGTGCCATTTCACGCCGGTCGGTTGGTCTTCGATCAAGGCGGCAAGGGTGGTGTTGCGCGCGGGCGGCACCGGCAGGGTCCACCACTGCCACCGCGCCGCTGCGGATTTCGACAACAGGTTGCAGCCTTCGATCAACGCGGGCGGATGCCACAGGGCACAGGGGCCATCGGCGGTCTGTGCCTCGGGGATGGCCAAGTCGGGCCGAATGCCGATCATAAAGAACCGCGGGCGCGATTGCGGCAGGAAGTGCACCGCATCCACCACCACCGCGCCAAAGCGATAGCCAAGCCCGGAAAACGCGGCGGCAAGCGTGGCAAAATCGCGGCCGCCATTGCTGGTGATCGCGCCATAGACGTTTTCCAGCGCAATAATCTTGGGGCCGCGCCCCTCGGCATGCAGCCCGCGCATCAGTTGCCAGAACGGCTTGAACATACCGCTGCGCTTGCCCGCTAGGCCCGCGCCATTGCCCGCCAGCGACAGATCCTGACAGGGGAAGGAGGCCCAAACGAGATCGGCGCTGCCCGGTAGATCCGCAAGCGTCACCTGCGCCACGTCGCGCAACAACAGCTCGCGCCCGCCGTGGTGATTGGCGCGGTAGCTCGTGGCTTTCTTGGCGTCGATGTCATTGGCGAACAGGCAGGACCACTCCGCCCCAAGGCCGTATCCGGCCATGCCGCCGCCGGCAAAGAAATCGTAGTAGGTGTGCGGCATTGTCCCTCCGTCGCTAGATGTTGAGTATCCCAAGGCGCGGGCGATTGTCCAAGGGTAACATCAGGTGCGCCGAAAATCTGCTTGGACTATGCCGCAAACCGCAGTGCGCCGCAAGAACGAATGCGGAACAGATGGTGCCGCGCGCGGTGGGCGCGCGGCACATTGCAGCGTTACTGTTTCTTCATCGCATTCATCAGGGCTGCGCCCAGCGCGCCTTGGCTGTTTTCGCGCGCAGGTTGGCTTTTGGGCGCGGCCGTGCGCTTGCCCGCGCCGCCGCCCTTGGACCGCTCTGCCGGGGTAGGTTTGCCACCGCTGCTTTCGGCTCCGCCCTGTTTACGCATGGTCAACCCGATGCGTTTGCGCGCGACATCGACCTCGGTCACCCGCACGCGCACCACATCACCGGCTTTCACCACCTCATGCGGGTCTTTGACAAAGCGGTCCGCCAATTGGCTAACATGCACCAAACCATCCTGATGCACCCCGACATCGACAAAGGCCCCAAAGGCCGCGACGTTGGTCACTGTGCCCTCCAGCGACATGCCGGGTTTGAGATCGGTGATCGCGTCGATCCCCTCGGCAAAGCTCGCGGTTTTAAAGCTTGGGCGGGGGTCGCGGCCCGGTTTTTGCAGCTCGCTCAGGATGTCCTGTACCGTTGGCAGACCAAAGCTGGCATCGACGAAATCCTCGGCGCGCAGTCCCTTAAGCAGCTGTTCCTGCCCCATGATCTGACGGATGTCGCGCCCGCAGGCCTTCACGATCCGCCGCGCCACATCATAGGCTTCGGGGTGAACCGAGGAGGCATCAAGCGGCTCTTTGCCGTCCCGAATCCTCAGGAACCCGGCGCTTTGTTCAAAGGCTTTCGGCCCGACACCGGCGACCTTCAACAAGGCTTTGCGCGAGGCAAAGGCCCCTTGGGTATCGCGATGCGCAACAATCGCCTCGGCCAGCCGCGTGCTCAACCCGGCGACATGCGCCAATAGCGGTGCCGAGGCGGTGTTGAGATCAACGCCCACCGCGTTCACCGCATCCTCGACCACAGCTTCCAAAGCAGTGCCGAGACGGCGTTGGTCAACATCGTGCTGGTACTGGCCGACGCCGATACTTTCGGGGGCGATTTTCACCAGTTCGGCCAGCGGATCTTGCAGACGCCGCGCAATCGACACCGCGCCGCGCAAGGATACATCTAGATCGGGGAATTCCTTGGCCGCCAGTTCCGATGCGGAATAGACCGAGGCCCCGGCTTCGGACACCACAACGCAGGTCGGTTTTGGGCCGGACGGCAGCATTTTCAGCGTGTCGCCGGTGAATTTCTCAGTCTCGCGGCTGGCGGTGCCATTGCCGATGGCAATCAGCTCGACACCATGTTTGCGCACCAAGTGCAGCAGTTGTTCCTCGGACCCGCGTACATCGCGACGGGGCGGGAAGGGGTAAAGCGTGGCGGTGTCGAGCACCTTGCCAGTGGCATCCACAACGGCCGCCTTGACCCCGGTGCGGATGCCCGGATCAAGGCCCAACGTCGGCTTGGCACCGGCAGGCGCGGCCAGCAGCAAGTCCTTGAGATTGCACGAAAACACCCGGATCGCCTCATCATGGGCGCTGCGGCGCAGATCGGCGAGCAGGTCCATGAACATCGTCAGGCTCAGCTTGACGCGCCAGGTCCAGGCCGCAGCGCTGCGCAGCCAGTCGTCGCCCGGCCCCACGCCGGGAATACCAATGGCGCGCGCGATCATGCCGGTGGCGCGCTCTGGCCCGGTTTCGGGCTCGGGCTCGATCGAGACCGTCAGGATGCCTTCCTTTGAGGCGCGCAGAATCGCCAGCGCGCGGTGGGCGGGGATGTTGGACCATTTCTCGCTGTGGTCGAAATAATCCGAGAATTTCGCCCCCTCGGCCTCTTTGCCCTTTTGCACCTTGGCCAGCACCAGCGCCTCTTTGTGCATAAAGTCGCGCAACCGCCCCAAGAGGTCAGCGTTTTCCGACAGCTCCTCGGCCAGAATATCGCGCGCGCCTTCCAGCGCGGCTTTCACCGTCTCGACGTTTTCGCCAAGGAAGCGCTCGGCCAGCGCCTCGGGCTTGGACTGTCGACCGTCGAGGATGGCGCGCAGCAATGGCTCTAGCCCGTTTTCGCGCGCAATCATCGCCTTGGTGCGGCGTTTGGGTTTGTAGGGCAGATAGATGTCTTCGAGCACCGCCTTGCTGTCGGCCTGGGTGATCTTGCGGGCAAGGTCAGCGGTCAATTTGCCCTGACCCTTGATCGTGTCGAGGATCGTCGCGCGGCGGGCCTCCATCTCGCGCAGATAGCCGAGGCGTTCGTTCAAATTGCGCAGTTGCGTGTCATCAAGCCCGCCGGTGACTTCCTTCCGGTAGCGCGCGATAAAGGGCACTGTGGCGCCTTCGTCCAGAAGCGCGGTTGCGGCGGCCACCTGATGGGGGCCCGCGGCAATCTCGGTGGCGATGATGCGGGCAATCCGGTCTGCGGTCTGGGCCGCGGAAGGGGCTACGGAAGAGGCGGGGGTCTGGTCCAAGGCATGCTCCTCGTGATGCGGGACCAAAGACATAGCGGCCCCATCGATGCCGCGCCAGCCCCTGTGCTGCAAATTCGCGCCAAACCGCTGAAGGGATTGGTGCGGGTTGGGTCAGGGCCTTGGGGGTAGGGCGGCGGTGTTGCGTGCTGCGGCGTCGCGCACGGATTGAATCGTGGCTTGCAGCTTTTTGCGGTTCAGCGGCTTGGACAGGAAGTCATCCATGCCGGCGTCGAAACATTTGCGGGCTTCTTCCTCCATCGCGCTGGCGCTGAGGCCATAAATCGTTGTCTCTCGCGGCGGGCCGTCAAGCGATCTGATCTGGCGGGTGGCTTCGAGGCCGTCCATGATTGGCATCTGCACATCCATCAGAACAAGGTCAAACGGCATGGCCGCCACCGTATCGATGGCCGTTTGCCCATCGCCCACCACCACCGAGGTGTGGCCCAAGGCCTCGAGCATCGCGCTTGTGACCTCTTGGTTGATAACGTTGTCGTCCACGACCAGAATATGCAGAGCGCGCTCTGGCGCGTCTGGATCGGCAGGCGCGGTGATTTGCGCCACCTCGGGCAGAGGGGCCGCAAGGCTGGCGAGAAGGTCGCGGCAGTGGATCGGCTTGAGCAGCAGCGCGGTGTGCGGGGCCTCGGTCCGTTCGGTCGATGTGCTCAGGATCACCCGAGGCACGGTTTTGAAAGGGCCACGGTCCAACCCGTCTTGCCACTCTCCGAGCCTGCCCGGATGATCGGGCGGCGCATTCAGGAGGAGACGCGCAGGCGCAATATTCGCGGCGTGCAGAGCATCGATGCTGGCGAAAATGCGCAGATCGTACCCGTATTCGGTGAGGGTGCGTGCAATCAGCGGGCCATCAGGCGCGGAATCGTCGTCGAGCAGGGCCAGCAGTCCGGGCGCTTCGCGGCGCTGAATAACGCCGTGCTGCGCGGGATCGGCAATCAGGGGCAGGGTAAACCAGAACGTGCTGCCAACGCCGGTTTGACTGCGCACGCCAATTTCGCCGCCCATCGCCTCGATCAACATGCGCGAAATCGCGAGGCCAAGTCCGCTGCCGCCAAATTTCTTGGTGGCGCCGCTGTCGACCTGGGCAAAGCGGCCAAAGATATTGTCCAGCTCGTCTTCCGGAATGCCGATGCCGGTGTCGGAAATCTCGACCCGGATCCAATCCGCACCGGCATCGTCGGACGTCTGGCTGGCGCAGACACAGATGCCGCCGGTTTCGGTGAACTTGGCGGCATTTCCTGCAATGTTCAGAATGACTTGGCGTAGCCGCTCGCCATCCCCCAGAAAGCCGCCGCTCAAGGCAGGATCAACATGGCTCTGGATCGAAAGCTGTCGGTTCTGCACGCTGGGGCCAAGGATGTCGCAGACGTCTTCGATCAGGTCGATCAGCACGTAAGGCGCAGAGCGCATCGACATGCGCCCGGCATCAAGCCGCGAGAAATCAAGGATATCGTCAATGATCGAGCCCAGCGCCTCGCCGGAAATGCGGATGGTATCGACCAGCCGCCGCTGGTCCGCATCAAGGTCCGTCGCGGCCAAAAGCTCCACCACCGGGATGACCCCGTTCAGAGGGGTGCGGATTTCATGCGACATGGTGGCGAGGAACTGCGATTTTGCTTCGGTGGCTTGCTGCGCCTTGTGGGTCGCCTCGGTCAGTTCGGCCTCATTGCGGCGAATGCTCTCGCGCATGTTGCTGAAACTTTCCGACAGGGTGCCAACCTCATCCTTGCCGGTGGGCGGCAGTACGGCGGCGTAATTGCCGACCGAAATCTCGCGCGCGGCATCCGACAGGATCTTGAGCCGTCGGATCACCAGACTTTCCATCACCAGCCAGATCACCATCAGCAAGACGATCACCAGCGACAGACCCAACAGCCCAAGATTGCGCGCCACCCCCGTAAGCCGTTGCAAATCGGTGGAGAAATCCACGGTCAGGGCAATTTCGCCAAGCGATCTGTCCTGAAAGGTGATGGTCTTGGTGGTGCTCCAATACTGCGCGTGGTCCGCCTCGACAGGCGCGAAAAACGGATAGATCAGCCGGCCTTCCGCGTTTTCGAGCCTGATTTCCACCCAGTTGTCCCGGCTGTTCATCAACGAATCCAGCGTCTCATGGATCCCGGCAAACTGGTTGTTGAGCAGGAACGGCGTCAGGCTCTTGCCGATCACATCCAGCTGCCGGTCGGCTTCGCGCGACAGCACGCCAATGCTTTGCGCATTCAGCCGGGGCACCCAGACGTGAACAAAGATCAGCCCGGACGCCAATGCAATCAACAGCATGGAGCCGAGTACGGTCGACCTCAGGTTCGGTTGGAACCTTGCCAGCATCACTCCTCGCTCGGTTTTACAACATAGGCCTTCAGATTGGCGTCGCGCAGCGGTTCAAAATCTTGCACAGTTGCGACCGCGATCTGCCGGATCGGCACCTCGGCCAGCAGGGCGCGGCCTTCTTCGGTTTCGCCCAATTCCAGAAACGCGGCGCGCACGGCCTCTTGGACCTCGGCCGGCACGCGGGGGTGGGCGACAACCGGATGCGGCGCAACCTCTTGCGTGCGGTGCAGAATGCGCAGCCGGTCACGGATTTGCGGATCTTGGCGGTTGAACGTGCCCATCACACCGCTGGCGGCGTCAGTCTCACCAAAGATCGCGTTAAGATAGGCCGAGGTATGCGTGGCCACAAAACTGGCCTCAAAGTCGATGCCATAGACCAAGTCCAGCTCGGCCCGCATCAGCAGCGAGGCGCCAAGCGCGTTGGGTGCCGGAAAGGCGATCTTCTTACCGTCGAGGTCCTGGACCGACTGCACCGGGCTGTCGAGCGGCACTGCAAGAATGCCAAACAGCTTGCGCCCGGCGTCATTGACCAGCGGGACATAGCCTTGCGACTCAAGCGCCATCAGCGAATGATAGGGGTTCATATAGGCGAAGTCATAAGCGCCATCGTCAAAGGCCACTTCAAATTCCGGAATGCTCGGCGCGCCGATCATCTCAAAATTGTGCCCGGTGGCGTCAGACAGTTTCTCAAGGATCGGGGCCCAGATCGTGTTGAGCCGCAGCGCCTCGAATTGTGGAACAACGCCAAAGGTATAGGTCTCTTGCGCCGCCGCCTCAGACGCAACGCTGGCCCCGGTCGCAACGCCGACACCGGTGGCGACAGTGGCCCCCAGGGTCAATGCCAGCGCAATGCCTCGAATTTTCATGAACTTTTTCATCATTTCACCCTACCTTCGATCTCTATGGTCTTACGTGGCAAGTTCTAACGAATAGTTAGCCAAGATTTCTTGCATCGGATGAATAGAGTTGGTCTCTTTCGTATAGCACATCACGGGCAACGCGATACTGGCATGCGCGCCTGACCGGCCTATCCGTGTGGCGCAAAACGGCGGGTCTCGGCGGTCGATTGCTCGGATGACGTGCAGAGCCCTTGCCGCTGGCGGGTGTTGCCGGGTAAGTACGCCGCAGAAAAACGCCAATCGAAACTATGCCGGGAATGCCAAAGTGCCCCTCATGACAGCAATTCGCCTGCCCGCCGTGGCCCTGACCGGATTTGCCCTGCTTGCCGCCTGCGGCCAATCCGAACCCAAGGCCCCGCGGCCCTCGGGCAAAGAGGTCGACTGCATGGCGCGCGCGATGTATTTCGAATCCAACCGCTCAAGCCGCGATGGCATGATCGCTGTGGGCACCGTGGTGATGAACCGGGTCAAATCGGATGCCTTCCCCAACACGGTCTGTGGCGTGGTCGGCCAGAAGAACCAGTTTGCCCCCGGTGTGATGACCAAACCGATGCGCGACAGCGGTGCGCCTTTGGCGTTCGAGTCGGCGCGGGCGGTGCTGAGCGGCGAGCGTCATCCGATGGTGACCAAGGCGCGGTTTTTCCACGCGGCCTGGTATCACGCGGCGTATAACAACATTCATTACGTGGTGACGGCGGGCGGAAATGCGTTTTATGAAAAGCGCAAACCGGCGAACGTCACCCGGCCTTCGCCTTTGCCGCCGACCGAGGGCATCACGGGCTAAGCCTGCGCCCGTCGGGCCAAAATCACCGCCGCGTCGCATCTGTCTGTTCCGTTTAATCCCGCGACGGTTTACACCTGTCGCTGAGGCAAAAAACAGGAGCAGACAATGCGTAAATCAATCCTGAGCGCGCTGGCAATGCTGGTGGCGAGCACGGTTCTAAACGTCGATCCCGCGTCGGCGGCATCCTTGGGCCGGCACGAGGTTTACGGCGTCGAGGGCGAGGATATGCTCAAGATGCGGGCCGGGCCGGGCACCGGCTATATCGTGATCCTTGGCTTGCCCAATGGCACGGTGGTGCGGGTCAAAAGCTGTCAGCAAACCGGTAGCACGCGGTGGTGCAAGGTCTCCTTGGACCGGGCGCGCCGGATCGAAGGCTTTGTGTCCTGGGCCTATCTGCGCGAGATGTAAACCGGCGGGCCAGTGACGGGGCCGAGGCACCGGAAACGCGGTATCCCTGATGCGAAATATCGACCATCATCGGAAATAACTGTGCCGCACTGCGCTGAAAGACCCGTCACAAGGCCCGCAATTTGCCCCGAAGCCCCCAAGATGCGAGCCGTTTGCCATTGCTTGCGCGCCGCGCGGCGCGCTATGCCCAGCCTGCCAACCTCTGTGCAGTCGTCCCCTGAGCTGCCCGACACCCCAAGGAATACCCCATGACCAAGTTTTGCCTGACCGTGACCTGCGCCTCGCAGCGCGGTATTGTCGCCTCGATCTCGACGTATCTGGCGGACAAGGGCTGTAATATCACCGACAGCGCCCAGTTCGACGATTCTGACAACGGACAGTTCTTTATGCGCGTCAGCGCCACGGCGGAAACCGGGGCCGATCTTGACGATCTGCGCGCCGGATTTGAGGCCATCGCCACGCCGTTTGACATGACCTATGACTTTCACGACCAATCGACAAAGATGCGGGTTGTGATCATGGTCTCGCGCTTTGGCCATTGCCTCAACGACCTGTTGTACCGGGTCCGCATCGGCGCGCTGCCGATCGAAGTGGTGGCGGTGATTTCCAACCACATGGATTATCAAAAGGTCGTGGTGAACCACGATATCCCGTTCCACCACATCAAAGTGACCAAGGAAAACAAACCCGAAGCCGAGGCGCGGATCATGTCTGTGGTCGAGGATACCGGGGCAGAATTGATCGTGCTCGCGCGGTATATGCAGATCCTGTCGGATCAGATGTGCCAAAAGATGTCGGGGCGGATTATCAACATTCACCACTCGTTCCTGCCGTCCTTCAAGGGGGCGAACCCGTATAAACAAGCCTATGAGCGCGGCGTGAAACTGATTGGCGCGACCTCGCATTATGTCACGGCGGATCTCGACGAAGGCCCGATCATCGAACAGGACATCGTGCGGATCACCCAGGCGCAAAGCGCGTCGGATTACGTCTCGCTTGGGCGCGATGTTGAGGCGGGCGTCTTGGCGCGGGCGATCCATGCCCATGCCCACCACCGGGTGTTTCTCAACGGCAATAAAACCGTGATTTTCCCGGCGTCGCCCGGCAGCTACAGCTCTGAACGCATGGGCTAAGACCCAAGGGCGCGGCCTATCTGCCCAGCAAAAAAACCGCCCCGGTGATCCGGGGCGGCTTCGGTGTTCTGTGAGTGGTGTATTCTAGCAGTCAGAGTGGCTTAGCGCGGCAAAAGCACGCCTTCGACCACATGGATCACGCCATTGGATTGCATCACGTCGGCCTGAGTGACCTCAAACGCATTGCCGTTTTCGTCAAAGATGAACACGCGGTTGCCCGACGTCACCTTTGCCGAAAGCGCATCGCCCGATACGGCCGCAAAGTGATAGAAGCCGTCCTTGCTTTTGCGCGCTTCGCGGATGAGATCAGCAGCGGTCCAATTGCCCGCCACAACATGCGCGGTCAGAACCTTGGTCAGCTGGCCTTTGTTTTCCGGCTTCAGCAGGGTGTCGACAGTGCCCGCAGGCAGGGCGGCAAAGGCATCATTGGTCGGCGCAAACACGGTGAACGGGCCGGGGCCAGAGAGCGTTTCAACCAGACCGGCGGCCTTTACAGCGGCAACCAAAGTGGTGTGATCGGCGGAATTCACCGCGTTTTCAACGATGGTTTTGTTGGGGAACATCGGCGCGCCGCCAACCGTCGGCACATCTGCATCGGCCATCTTGGTGTCCATGTCCGCGTCTTTTTCCATCGCCGCATCCTTGGCGCCGGGCAACAGCACGGTATCAATAACGTGGATCACGCCGTTGGATTGCTTGACGTCTGCAATGGTGACTGTGGCGGTGCCGCCGGTTTCGTCGGTCAGCATGATGCTGTCGCCTTGATAGGTGGCTTGCAGGATGCAGCCGCCGACAGTTTCAACAGGGTGGGTGCCGTTATGATCGTCAATCATGCCTTTGATCGCCATCGCCATCACATCGGCAGCCACCACATGGCAGGTCAGAACCTTGGTCAGGTCGTCCTTCATGTTGGGTTGCAGCAATGTGTCAACGGTGCCTGCGGACAGCGCGGCAAAGGCGGCGTTGGTCGGCGCGAATACGGTGAACGGGCCGGGGCCAGAGAGCGTTTCGACCAGACCGGCGGCTTTGACAGCGGCGACCAGCGTGGTGTGATCGGCGGAATTGACCGCGTTCTCGATGATGTTCTTTTCGGCGAACATCGGCGCGCCGCCAACCATCGGGTTTTCGGTTTGGGAATGGCTTGCGGCAAATGCGGGCATTGCAAGGACGGCGGTCAGCGCGGTGGCGGAAAGAATGCGGTTCATGTGGTACTTCCTGTTCTCTTAACGCACCGTTAATCGGCGCGGGATAAAAGGAAGTACGGCGGCAAGTTGCCGATAGTTTTCACCTGTCACGCTGTCGTGATCGCGCGTGTTGTTGCGTGACTTGATTGCTGTGGTGCGTCTGCGGCGGGTCTCGCAAGGCAAGCGACTGCCTTGGGCGGTTTGAGATGTGCGAACCTCGGCTTCGATCTTGCAGTTGGCGTCATCGCCGTCTCATAGGTGTACCATCTGAGGCCCGCGTCGTAGCTGAGATACTCTAGCTTGGGCGTCGGTCACGGTCGTAGCGTTGCGTGCGCAGGCTATCCCGCCCGCGCACAACCGCTGAAAGATTAACCCCGCCGCCTGCGCCGTCTGCGCCCACCGTCGCCTTCATCGCCGCCGCCACTGTTAAAGCTGACATCCGGCAGCGTCACCAGCTTGAGCAGTTCGGGGAACGGATCGGTGGCATGGGGGATGGCGTTGGCGTTGACGAAATGCTCCTGAAACTTCGGCTCAATCGCGGTTTCGACCTTGGTGATCTGGCGCACCGTGGCCTCAATCTCGGCCCGCGCGGCGACATTACACAGCGCAATGCGCGCGCCAGTGCCAGCGGCGTTGCCCGCACTTGTCACCTTGTCCAATGGCACATCGGGAATCATCCCCAGCACCATCGCGTGCAACGGCGAAATATGCGCGCCAAACGCCCCGGCGAGCACAACGCGGTCCACTTTATCCACGCCGCGGGTGTCCATCAACAATCGCGCCCCGGCATAAAGCGCTGATTTCGCGAGCTGAATTGCGCGAATGTCGCCTTGGGTCACGGTGATGCGCGGGCCGCCCTCGGCGCTGGCATCATGGATAAGATAGGCGTGGGTGCGCCCTTCGGGGATCGACCGGGCGGTGCCGGTCTTGTCTGCTCCGCCAATCAGGCCGGAGGGGTCCACCAGACCGGCCAGCCGCATTTCGGCCACCGCTTCGATGATGCCCGAGCCGCAGATTCCGGTGATGCCGGTGGCCGCCGTGGCCTCGGTAAAGCCGTCCTCATCCGACCACAGATCGCAGCCGATCACCCGGAACCGAGGCTCCTTGGTTGCCGGATCAATGCGGATCGCCTCGATGGCACCGGGGGCAGCACGCTGGCCTGACGAGATTTGCGCGCCCTCAAATGCGGGGCCGGTGGGCGAGGAACAGGCAAGCACGCGAGAGGTGTCACCCAAGAGGATTTCGGCGTTGGTGCCAACATCCACCATAAGCGCCAAGTCCTTGGATTTGCCCGGCTCTTCCGACAAAGCCACCGCCGCCGCATCCGCGCCGACATGGCCGGCGATACAGGGCAGGATATAGGTCTTGGCGCGCGGATTGATGGCGCTCAGGTCCAGATCGCGCGCGTTGATACGCTGCGACTCTGAGGTGGCGAGCGCAAAGGGCGCTTGCCCCAGTTCGACCGGATCGATCCCCAACAGCAGGTGGTGCATCACCGGATTGCAGACAAACACCGTTTCGACAATCAGCAACGGATCGATCCCGGCCTCCTTGGCAATCTCGGCGAACAGCGTGTTGAGCGCCTCGCGCACCGTCGCTGTCATCTCGGCCTCGCCACCGGGGTTCATCATCGCATAAGACACCCGGCTCATCAGGTCTTCGCCAAAGCGGATCTGCGGGTTCATGATACCAGACGAGGCCTTGACCTCGCCGGTTTCAAGATCGGTCAGATGTGCGGCGATGGTGGTGGAGCCAAGGTCAATCGCCAGCCCGTAAAGCCCTGCCTCATGCAGCCCCGGCCAGATATCGACCACGGTGGATTTCTCGGCGCGGTGATCGCGGTGCAGGGCCACGGTCACGCTCCATTTGCCTTTGCGCAGCACCTTTTGAAGTTTAACCATCAGGCTAAGGTCGGCGCGAAGCCCTTTGATATCCCATTGCTTTTCAAGCGCGCGGGCCAGCCGTTCAAAATCACCGGTCGGGACGTGCATGTCGGGCTCTTCAACCTCGACAAAGAACAGCCGCGTCGCCGGATCCATCACAATCACACGGGCGCTGGCGGCCTTGCGCACCACCTGTTTGTGTACCTGGCTTTCGGGTGGCACGTCGATCACCACATCCGATTGCACCGCCGCCTGACAGCCCAGACGCCGCCCCGGTTTCAACCCGCGCTTTTCGTCATAGCGCGCCTCGACAGCGTTCCACTCCGACAGCGCATCGGCGGCGACGGTGACGCCGTGTTTGGAAAACTCACCAACGCCCGGCGTGATCTGGCATTTGGAACAGATGCCGCGCCCGCCACAGACGGAGTCGAGATCGACGCCAAGCTGGCGTGCGGCGGTCAGGATCGGGGTGCCGACCGGAAACCGGCCGCGTTTGCCAGAGGGGGTGAAAACGACAAGCGGGTCTTGTTGGGCCATGGGATTCTCTTTCACGCGTTTGGCGCGATCATAGGGTGGGAACGCCAAAGGGAAAGGCCTGCAAACGGCAAGATGGATCCGCGAAACGGCAAGGCGTCTGGTGTCAGCCGCGCTCTTCGAGCCAGCGCAGGATTTCGCCGCGATTTCCATCAAGATCCGGGGCCGGGGGCCGGGTTGTTCGGTCCTCCATCCCCGACAGTTTGACCGGGTTGCCCGCTGCGGTAAACGCATGGCGGCCGTTGCGGTCGAGCACGTCGACCACCATCTTGCGCGCCTGAATTTGCGGGTCTTTCAACGCCTGTGCCACGTCCTGGATCGGGCTGGTGGGAATGCCTGCCGCGCTCAGCTTGGCAATCCAATAGGCGGCGGTGTTTTCCAGCGTAACAGCCTCGATCAACCGCTTGAGAAGGCGGGCATGCTTGCAACGCGCGGGGTTAGTGGCAAAGCGCGGATCGTCGGCAATCGGCAGGTCGAGGCAGACGCAAAGCTTTTCAAACAGCGCATCATTGCCCGCCGCGATCACGAACAGCCCGTCCGAGGCGTGGAAGGTCTCGAACGGGGTGATCGAGGGATGGCGCGCGCCGGTGCGTCCCGGCGGGGTGCCGGTGGCGCTGGTGATGGCAATTGCATGTTCCAGAATGGCAAGCTGGCTGTCGAGCATCGACACATCAATTTTGCGTCCTAACCCTGTGGTTTCGCGATCATAAAGCGCGGCGAGCACGCCTTGGGTCAGATACATTCCCGCCACAATATCGCCGATCGAGGCCCCCACGCGCACCGGATCGCGGTCTTTCTCGCCGGTGATCGACATCACGCCGCCGCGCGCCTGTGCCACCATGTCATAGGCCGGGCGCTTGGCATCCGGCCCGGTGTGGCCAAAGCCCGAAACCGCGCCATAAATCAGCCGGGGCCGCGCCGCGTGCAGTGCCGCCCAGCCATAGCCGAGCCGCTCCATCACGCCGGGGCGGAAGTTTTCGACAATCACGTCGGCCTTGTCGAGCAGCCGGTCAAACACCGCACGGTCCGCCTCAGATTTCAGATCAAGCGCGATGCTTTTCTTCGAGTGGTTGATCGCCGAGAAATACGCGCTTTTGCCATCCTTGAAGGGCGGAAAGGCGCGGGTGTCATCGCCGGTCCGGGGCCGCTCGACCTTGATCACCCGCGCGCCAAGATCGGCCAGTGTCATCGTGGCGAACGGCCCGGCCAACACATGGGTCAGATCAAGGATGGTCACATTGGCGAGCGGATTGGGCATGGGCGATTCCCGTATGAGGCGAAATGTAGGGGTCGCTGGGATATGAGGGTGATTTGCCCGCCGGGCACAAGGGGCAGTTCGGAGGCAGAGCGCAATTGCTCAAAAAACCCGCCTTCGCGGATGCAAAGGCGGGCAGTATATCGCGCGGGTGTGCGCGGTCAGTGGATCAGCGACCCGCCGTTCACATCAACCTCGGTGCCGGTGCAATAGGCCGAGAGCGCGGAGGCCAGAAACAGCGCACAGCCCGCCACATCCGAAGCTTCGCCAGCCCGGCCCATCGGGATGCCCGCCAAAACTTGCGCGCGCATCTCGGGCGTGAGCTTGCCTGCGGTGATGTCGGTGGCGATGAAGCCGGGGCAGATTGCGTTGGCGCGCACCCCGTCGGGGGCCAACTCGCGCGCCATCGCCTTGGTCAGCCCCAGAACGCCGGCCTTGGCCGCCGAGTAGTGCGGCCCGCCAAAGATGCCGCCGCCGCGTTGGGCCGAAACCGACGACATATTGACGATGCTGCCAGATTTCTGCGCCCGCATCGTGGGGATCACCGCCTGGCTCATGTAAAGCGTGCCGCGCAGAGAGACATCCGTGACCGCCTCGTAGTTCTCGGGCGTGATGTCCATCAGCTTGAGCGGCTGGGTGATGCCCGCGTTGTTCACCAGAATATCGATCTGGCCGAACATCTCGGAAACGATCTGCGCCGCCTCGTCGCAGGCTTTGCGGTTGGTCACGTCGCAGGGCAGGCCAACATGGCCCGAGCCGGGCAGATCAAGCGCCGCCTTGGCCGCCTGATCGGCGTTCAGATCAAGGATCGCAATCCGCGCGCCATGGTCGGCAAACAGCCGTGCGGTCGCCATACCCAGCCCCCGTGGGCTGGCACCGCCGGTGATGATGGCGCATTTTCCGTCGAGTAGTCGCATTTTCTGTGTTCCTTCAATGGCCTAAAGCCAGCTTTTGATCTGTTCGGCGACGCGGGCCTGTGACAGGCCGTACATGTCATGCAGGGTGGGAAGCGCTCCGGCCTCAAGAAAGGCATCCGGCAGGGCGATCATCCGAAACTTGGGCGCGACCCCGGCCAGCAGCAGCTCTTTCGCCACCGCCTCACCCAGACCGCCATTGACCGTGTGGTTTTCCGCCGTCACCACCAGCCGCCCGCCGCGTTTGGCCTCGGCAACGATGGTGGCCACGTCCAGCGGCTTGATGGTGGGCACATGCAGCACGCTGACGTCGATGTTGTCGCGCGCAAGGTCTTCGGCGGCGTCCAGCGCCCGCATCGTCATGATGCCTGACGAGATCACCAGCACATCGCGGCCCTCGCGGATGGTTTGCGCGTTGCCAAGCTGGAACGTGTAGTCGGGCTTGTGCCGGGTCAGCACGCTGGGCACCTGACCGCGCAGCAGGCGGGCATACACCGGGCCGTCATGCGCCAGCATCTCGGGCACCATTCCGGCGATATCGCAGGCGTCGCAGGGGTCAATCACCACCATGCCGGGCAGCCCGCGAAAGATCGCCAAATCCTCGGTGGCTTGGTGCGAGGGGCCATAGCCGGTGGTCAGGCCGGGCAGGGCGCAGACCACTTTCACCGGCAGATTTTCCTCGGCAATCGCCATCGCGATAAAATCATAGGCGCGGCGCGAGGCAAAGACGGCATAGGTGGTGGCAAAGGGGATAAAGCCTTCGCGCGCCATGCCCGCCGCCGCCGACATCAGCAATTGTTCGGCCATACCCATCTGGTAAAACCGCTCCGGCATGGCGTTGGCAAAGACATGCAGATCGGTGTATTTCGACAGGTCCGCCGACATGCCAACGATCCGGTCGTCTTTCCTGGCCGCTTGCACCAGCGCGTGGCCAAAAGGGGCGGCTTCGGTGTCATAGCCTTCTGCCGACAGCGAGGCGATCATCGCCGAGGTTGCCACTTTGCCCGCAGGCGCCTGGCGCGGCTCGTATTTGCGTTTCATCGAGGCCAGCGTCATTGCGGTTTCCCTTCTTCCAGCTTGTCCAGCGCCTTAGACCACTCATCCGCGTCCACCCGCACGAAATGGTTGATCTCGCGGGCCTCGAGAAAATCGACGCCTTTGCACATCTTGGTGTTGCAGATGATCACCCTTGGCCGCGTGTCGCGCAGCGCGCGGGCACCGTCAAACGCCGCCACCAGCGCATCCATGTTGTTGCCGTCGACCTCTTGCGCGTGCCAGCCAAAGGCTTCCCATTTCGGGGCCTGCGCGCCGTCGGCAAGGGCCGCGCGGCTGGGGCCATCGGCCTGCTGGTTGTTGAAATCGACGATGCAGATCAGGTTATCAAGCTTCCATTGCACCCCCGACATCACCGCTTCCCAAGTCGAGCCTTCGCCCAATTCGCCGTCTGACATCAGGTTGTAGACAAACGCCGGATTGCCTTTGCGTTTCAGCCCCAGCGCCGCGCCAACCGCGATGCCAAGACCTTGGCCCAAGGAGCCGCCGGTGATCTCCATCCCCGGTGTATACGACGCCATGCCCGACATCGGCATCCGGCTGTCGTCCATGCCATAGGTGCCCAGTTCCTCTTCGGGCAGCACGCCAGCCTCCATCAGCGCGGCATAAAGCGCGATGGCATAGTGGCCGATCGACAGGTAAAACCGGTCGCGCCCCTCCCATTCGGGGTCTTCTGGGCGGTACTCGAGCGCGTGGAAATACGAGGTCGCCAGCACATCCGCCACGCCAAGCGCCTGTCCGATATAGCCCTGTCCCTGCACCTCGCCCATCAACAGCGCCTTGCGCCGGATGTTCCAGGCGCGCATCTCCAACGATACGTTGGACAGGGTGCCGTCACTGCCTGCGTGATTGCCTGTCACTTTCATCGCGTTCTCCCGTTTTCCATTCCCTTGGCTTGGGTGTACCATCCGCCAACGGGTTTGGATTGTACGAAATATGCAAAACCTTGTTAGAAAAACTTAACAACACATTCCGCCGAAACTGGGATACACCCGGTCCAACATGCGGAAATTGCGGAGGAAACCGATGTCTGAGATGATCTTTGCCGACAGCCTGTCCCGGCTGGGAACGGAAAGCGCCTTTATGGTGCTGGCGCGGGCGCAAAAGCTGGCACAGCAGGGCAAGGACATCATCAACCTCGGCATTGGCCAGCCGGATTTTCAGACGCCGGAGCATATCGTCGAGGCCGGGATCAAGGCGCTGCGCGATGGTCATCACGGCTATACCCCCGCCAACGGCCTGCCGGTGCTGCGCGAAGCGGTGGCCGCCGATCTCAACTCCCGCCACGGGGTTGAGGTGAACCCCGACAATGTGGTGGTGGTGCCCGGCGGCAAGCCGACGATGTTCTTTGCGGTGCTGATGTTTGGCCAGCCGGGGACCGAGATCATGTATCCCAACCCCGGCTTTCCAATCTACGAGTCGGTGATCAAATATTCCGGTGCGACCCCGGTGCCGATCCGCCTGCGCGAAGAGAACGGCTATGCCTTTTCCGCCGAAGAGGTGCTGGGCCAGATCACCGACAAGACCCGGCTGATCATCATCAACTCGCCCGCCAACCCCACCGGCGGCATCACCCCCCGCGCGGAAATTGATAAGCTGGTCAAAGGCTTGATGGACCATCCGCATGTGGCGCTGTTGTCGGACGAGATTTACAGCCAGATGCTCTACCACGGGCAAGAGCATGTCTCGCTGCTGCAATACCCCGAGATCCGCGACCGGCTGATCGTGCTCGACGGCTGGTCCAAGACCTATGCGATGACCGGCTGGCGGCTGGGCTTTGCGGTCTGGCCGGATGCGGCGGTGGACCATGTCACGCGGCTTTGCATTAACGACCATTCCTGCGTCAACGCGTCGGCACAATACGCCGGTTTGGCAGCGCTGACCGGGCCGCAGGACGCGGTGCGCGATATGGTGGCGCAGTTTGACACCCGCCGTCAGGTCATCGTTGAGGCGCTCAACAGCCTGCCGGGCGTGCGTTGCTCTGATCCGGGCGGTGCGTTTTATGCCTTTCCCAATATCGAAGGCACGGGGATGAGCGCGATGGAGGCGCAAAACCGCTTTCTGGATGAGGCTGGCGTGGCCACCGTGGCGGGCACCTCATTCGGCGCGATGGGCGAGGGGTATATCCGCTTTTCCTACGCCAATTCGCAGGAAAACATCGTGGCGGCGATTGACCGAATTCGAAAGATTCTCTGACAGTTACGGGAAGGTTCGGCCTGAAATCCGCGCACAGCCGGTCACAATCGCGTTTCATCGCCGCTTCACTTGCAGGGTGCGGCGAAAAACCTATGTCCTCTGGCACGCCAGGACGTTATCGTAATGGTTGATAATTTGCGCGGTTCTGCCCCGCGTTTGTAAGTTGAAAGGCCCCGGTATGCTAACACGAAGACATTTCATCGGAACCGCTGCTGCGTTCTCTGCATCGTCCCTTGCCAGCCCGCTTGTGGCACAGACCAACAAATATGACGCTTGGGATGCGCAGGTGACGCCTGCGGATTTCGACCTTGGGACAACCAATCCCTGGGATCTGCATCCCCGGCTGCTACCGGTGCGGGTCAAGGCGAATGAGGGGCTGACGCCGGGCGACATTCACGTCGATGCCGTTGCGCGCTATCTCTATCACATTCAGGACGACGGCACCGCGATGCGCTATGGCGTGGCGATTGGCCGGGACGGGCTGTACGAGCCGGGCACCTATACCATCAAACGCAAGACCAAATGGCCGCGCTGGACGCCGACCCCGGCGATGATCAAACGCGAGCCGCAGAATTACGCGCGTTGGGCCGATGGCATGCCTCCGGGTCCGAGCAATGCATTGGGATCGCGGGCGCTGTATCTTTATGTCGGCAACCGCGACACCTATCTGCGCATTCACGGCACACCGGCACCACGGTCGATTGGCACGCGCGCCAGCTCGGGCTGTGTGCGCATGGTGATGCCGCATATCAATGCGCTTTACGATCAGGTCGAAACCGGCGTGACCGCGTATCTGTATCCCACCACCGGCCATACCACCGCTCAAAGCTGAGCGGCGGGCTGGCCTCGCGGTGATAAACTTCAGGTGGCTGACTGGGTGCAGATCCGGTTGCCACCGCTGGTGCGCAGGGGAAGCAGCGTGGTTTCCACCGGGCCGACATGGCGATACCAATAGCAGCCGTCCGCAGCGATCCGGGCAGAGCCGAGGTCTTGGTTGGGCGCGGCAATCGAGGTGACGCTGTCGGGCAGCGACATCACTGGCGAACTGACCGGCGTTCCGGCGACCGGCTCACAGGCGGCCAAACCCAGCAGCATCACTGGAATCACAGTTAGTTTTGTGGAAATCTTCAATTTGCATCCCCTTGCAAAGGCTTCTTCGGCGTTTAGTTTTGCACCCCTCGGCGGGCTGTCGCAATATCACCGCAACGGTTGACGCGCCGGCGTCACCAAATAGGCGCACCCGCCGCACGCAAGGGTTGATGCGTTTACCTATGGTTAGGGCGGGCGAGCAAGGCTCAGATCACCGGCAAGTCCGGCGCGGCGCGGGTGGTCAACAGGCGGGCCCCCTCGGGCCGCACAACGATGTTTTCCTCATGCACCATGATCCGCCCATCGCCGTAGCTCAGCGAAGGTTCGAGCGTCAACACCATGTTTTCGCACAGTTCCGTGTTGTCCCAAGCCGCATGCGACGGCCATTCCGTTAGCTGCATCCCCAGCCCATGTCCAAGCCGCCCGACATCGCCGCCCTGATCGTCGATCTCGGCAATCACCGCGCGCATGGCGTGAAACAGATCGGCACAGGTCGCACCGGGAACGGCAGCGGCAAGGCCAGCCTCGGTGGCGCGCCACAGCACGTCATAGGCGCGGCGCGAGGCATCATCCGGCGTGCCAATCGCAAAATTCCTGTCGAAATCGCAGAAATAGCCATCCCATGTCGCGCCGGTGTCGAGCATCAGGATATCGCCCTGCGCCAGCGGGCGATGCGACGGCGGCGAGATCACGTCGTGATAGCCCCCGGCATCGGCACCGCCCACCAGATAGGGCATGTCATCCGCCCCCTGCGCCAGCGCCTCGCGGCGAAAGGCGCGAAACAGATCCTCAAGCGGCAGGCCCGCTTGCGCCATCTCGGGCACATTGGCAAAGCTGCGCGACCCGATGGCACAGATATGGGCGAGCTTGGCAATCTCGGCCTCGGATTTCACCATCCGCAGCCCGCGGATCAGCCCGGTGCAATCCGCAGTTTTCAGCCCGTCCAACCCGGCCAGCAGCCGCTCGTAATCGCCCAAGGGCATCCGCAAATGGGTCTCGTGGCCTTTCATCAGGCCAAGGCGCGCGCCGTTTTGCGCCAGTGGCGCCAGCAGTTCGGTCAACAAGGTGATGCCGTCGTCCTGCGGCGCGGGGGCGCTCCAGGTGCGGATATCGTCGATCCAGGTGCGGCGCATCAGGTCGGCGCCAATCTCGGGGATCACTGCAATCGGCTTGCCCTCGGGCGGGACAAACAGAAACCATGGCCGGGTGGGGCTTTGCCAGAACAGGGTGTGAAACCCGGTGAAATAGCGCACATCGGGTTCGGTGGTGAGCAACAGCCCCGCCAAGCCATTGCGCGCCATTTCGGCCTGTGCGCGCGCGGTGCGGGCCGCGAATTCCGCCGTGTCAAAGCCGCGTTGCGGGGTGCTCATGATCTGTCCTTTGGTCCGTGGGGCGGCTGCGTGAGATATGCGTTTATCCCTCTCGATCTTGCCGCCGAACCCGGTCAGAATGCAAGCCATCGACCATTGCGCAAGGTGCGGCATGCCACAGACAGACAGCCCCAAGATTATCCCCGAGTTCACCCCCGACTTTGCCCGCGCCGTGGCGTTTTTCCGTACGCAGGACAGCTATACAGCCTCGCCTTTGCATGAGCTGACCACGCCGGAGGGCGCAACGGTTTGGGCCAAAGATGAAACCGGACGCATGGGCCTGGGCGCGTTCAAAGCGCTCGGCGCGCCCTATGCCGTGGCCCGGATCATTGCCAAGGGCTGGCAGGACACCACCGGAGAGGTCATTGATCTGGCACGGTTAAACGATCCTGATCTGCGCGCCTTTGCCGCCAGTCACACCTTTGTCTGCGCCAGTGCGGGCAACCACGGTATGGGTGTCGCCGCCGGTGCGCGCAACATGGGGGCACAGGCCCGCATCCATCTCGCCCGTACCGTGCCCGAAGGCTTTGCCGACCGGCTGCGCGCGCTTGGGGCCGAGGTGGTGCGGTCGGGCGATGTCTATGACGACAGCGTTGCCGCCGCGATTGCCGACGCCACGACCAGCGGCGCGGTGCTGCTCGCTGATGGCACTTGGCCGGGGTATACCGAGCGGCCGATGTGGGTGATGGAGGGCTATTGCGTCATTGCCGAAGAGCTGCGCGAGGCGTTTGAAGCCTCGGGGGATTGGCCCAGCCATGTGTATTTGCAGGCCGGCGTTGGCGGGCTGGCAGCGGCGATGGCCTATATGATCCGCCACAACTGGGCCGAGCAGCCCGCGTTGATCGTGGTTGAGCCCGAGGCCGCCGCCTGTTTGCAGGCCAGCCACCGCGCCGGAAAACCTGTGCGCGCCGATGGGCCCGAATCCCGCATGGGGCGGCTCGATTGCAAGGAACCGTCGATTGTGGCCTGGGCTGCGCTGGAACGCGCGGGTGTGCGCTATGTGACGCTGAGCGAGGCGGAAGGCGAGGCCGCGGCTGCGGCGGTGGCCGCCTTGGGGTTGGCCTCGACGCCCTCGGGGGCCGCGGGCTATGGCGGCTGGTGCAAGGTGGGCGCACAGGACGCCCGCCCGCTGGTGATCATCTCGGAAGGGCCAGCCTAGACCGCTTAGGCGCGTTTCTCACCGTAGTAGAGCATGGAGACATGCGAGGCTTCGGCAAAGAACAGCCAGCGTTCGGTCACGATGCCAATGGCGGCGAACATCACCGCGATGGGCATCAGAATCGGGCCAAGTCCGCCGGTCAACACCACGAAAGCCAAGATCAGCCCCGGCACGCCAAAGCCCCAGATCAGCACCGATTTGCGCAGCTGCGCGGCGTGTTTGCGCGCCACGTCATAGCCCATTTCGCGCATCACATAGTTGGGGCGGGCGTGCGGCGGCTCGAGCTGGCGTTGCACCCCGTCGAGGCCAAGCGCCATATCGACGGTATACTGGCCCTGGTCGGCGTCGGTCGCCTTCCAGTGGCGGATCTTGAGCACGGCGGCGACAGCGAGACTGATCAACGCCACAGCGCCGGCCACCCGCAGATTGCCGCTGTTGAACGAGGAAAGCATGGCAAACAGCATCGCCCCGGTGGCCGCCGCAAGCGCAAGATAGATTTGCGGCACGGCGGGAGAATTCCACTCGCGGATGGTGCGCAGCGACGCATAGATCATGCCGGTGCAATAGACTGTGACCACGGCCCCAATCGCGCTCAGCAGGGCCAGCGGAAGGGATAGCCAGCTCTCGACGCCCAGCAGTGACAACAGCGCCAAAAGCCCGGCGGGCGCGTAGGTTGCCACCGCCGCCACGCCTTCGCGCGACAGCCACGACGAGCGCCATTGCGAAAACGCCCGCCAGGCGCGTTCGGGGTGGCCCAGGTGGAAGGTCGAGGCAAGAAGACCAAGGGTAATCAGCGCCAAAGCGATAAAGATCGCGGCAAAGAAATCCCAGCCCGCGACGGGAAAGCGCCCGAAAACATGCGCAAGGCTGAGCCAGAACAGCAGGCCATAACCCGCGCCCGAGGCGGTGGTGAACAAGATGACCGAATAGGCAGGATGCATGTCAAAGGCCCCTAGCGGCTAAGCGCCTGGTCAGCCCAGGCGAAAAGTTTCTCGATGGCAGAGCCGGTGGACACAGCCGCCGGCGCAGCAGCGATCTCGGGTGCCCGGTCGCTGCCCTTGCGCGGCGGCAGGTACTTGTTCACCGGCTTATAGCCGAACTCATCGAGCAGGTTGAAACCGCCCCGGTCCGCCACGTTCTGCGACACTGCGCTGTCAGGATCGCCCAGATCGCCAAAGGCCCGCGCGCCGGTGGGGCAGGCCTTGACGCAGGCCGGTACGCGGTCTTCTTCGGGGATGGTTTCGTTGTAAATCCTATCGACGCAAAGCGTGCATTTCTTCATCACCCCATCGTCATGGTCATACTCGCGCGCGCCATAAGGGCAGGCCCAGGAACACAGCTTGCAGCCGATGCAGGTGTCGGGATTGACCAGAACGATGCCGTCTTCCTCGCGCTTGTAACTCGCGCCAGTGGGGCAGACCGTCACGCAGGCGGGCGTCTCGCAATGCAGGCAAGAGCGCGGAAAATGGACGGTGCCGGTGAAATGATCGTTGGCGATTTCATAGCTGTGCACCCGGTTAAGGAAGGCCCCGTCGGGATCGCCGCCGTAGGGGTCGTAATCGGTGAGCGGCGCGGAATAACCGCCGGTGTTCCATTCTTTACAAGAAGTTACACAGGCATGGCAGCCGACACATTTATCAAGGTCGATGACAAGGCCAAGGCTTTTGTCGGTGCTTTCGGGCAGATCGGTCATCGGCGCGGCTCCGGGTTGGGCAAATGGTTCGCATCAGGTGCCGACGCGTGCGCGCGGCGCGCATGCGCCATGCCCGACCTCCCCCCCGGGAGGGCATTTTCCCGGCAGACGCTCCACACGCGGCGCGTCATGGTCTGCGAAACCACGGAGGCGCTTAGTTGAGCGGCCCCCCCGAGGTCGGGCATGACGCCTGCGCGCCTTTGGTCCGTGTGTGCAACAGTCATTGCGCCGGCTCTTTCCATTCTGCGCCAAAGGCAAGCGTGTCGGGGCTGTCTGGCTGGCTGGCGTTGCCCAAGGGTTCGAACAGCGGTTCAGTGCCGGCGCTGTCGGCCTTTTCGATCCTCACCCGCAGGTCAAACCAAGCCGCCTGACCGGTCAGCGGATCCGAATTGGAATAGCGATAGCCACCGCCGCCCTTGGGCAGCAATTCCGAGATCAGGTGGTTGAGCAGGAAGCCGTCTTTCATCTCGGGCGCATCGTCATCCAACCCCCAGGCCCCGCGCCGTTTGCCGATGGCGTTCCAGGTCCACACCGTGTGCGGATTGACCCCGTCCATCAACCGGATCTGGCATTTCACCCGACCAAGGTGCGACGAGAGCCACACCCAATCGTCATCCACCAGCCCATGCTCGGCCCCGACCGAGGTATGCACATAGAGCCGGTTCTGCGCGGTGATCTGGCGCAGCCAAGCGTTCTGCGAGCCCCAGGAATGGTACATATGCATCGGCCGCTGGGTGATCGCGTGCAGCGGGAAGCCGTCGACCATCTGCTCCTCAAATGGCGGATACCAGAACGGCAGCGGATCAAAGTGGTCGCGCACTCTTTCGCGCGCCCGCTCGGGCGGTTGCCGCTCACCATGGCCAAGCGCCGCGAGCCGGAATTTCTGCATCGGTTCGGAATAAAGCTGAAAGATCGTCGGCTCCGGCGACAGGCGAATGCCCTTTTCGATGCCCCAATCCAGATAGCCTTTGTTGGCATGGCGGAAATAGGCATGGCTCGGGTCGAGCTTCAGCCCAAAGAAGGCGCCGTTTTCGATGTATTTGTTAAGCTGGTCCGGGTTTGACGCGCCAACGCAAGCCTGATCACCGTCTTCTCCGCGCCAGCCCGCCAAAGGCCCGATGCCCGGTTTGCGCTGGTGGTTAACGATGTAATCCGCATAGCCGCCGGGGTATTTCGCGCCACCATCTTCGTTGACAAATCCCGGCAATTTCAGCCGCGCGCCAAGGTCGATCAGCACCTCCTGAAAGCCGCGCACATTGCGATCGGGTTTGACCACCGGATGGCGGATCGCATCGGCCACCAATTCGGGCTCGGAAATCGGGCGATCCAGCAGGGAAATGCAGTCGTACCGTTCAAGATAGGTGGTGTCGGGCAGGATCAGATCGGCGAAAGGCACGGTTTCGGAGTAATACGCGTCGGAATAGATGATCTTGGGGATTTTATAGTCGCCGTTGTCATCCTTGGCGGTCAGCGCATCAAGCGTGCCGCCGACATTCATCGAGGAATTCCACGCCATATTCGCCATATACATGAACAGCACGTCGATGCCGTAGGGGTCTTTGGTGGCGGCGTTGTTGATCACCATATGCATCAGCCCATGGGCCGAAATCGGCGCATCCCAGCTAAAACCTTTGTCGAGCCGCGTCGGGTTGCCTGCGTCGTCGAGCAAGAGGTGCTCGGGCCCATGCGGAAAGCCCAAATGCGGGCCACCCAGCGGCATTTCCGGCTTGATCGATCCGGCAGCGCCGTGGGGCAAAAGGTTGGGCGGGGTTTGTTTGGGGTAGGGCGGTTTATAGCGAAAGCCGCCAGGGCAATCGATCGAGCCCAGCAGGATTTGCAGGATGTGAATCATCCGGCAGGTCTGAAACCCGTTGGAATGGGCGGAAATCCCGCGCATCGCATGCATCGAGATCGGTCGCCCGATCATCTTGTCATGTTTGCGCCCGGCCCAATCGGTCCAAGGCTGATCGAGCACGATCTCTTCTTTGAACGCCACATGTGCCAGTTCGGCGGCGATCTTGCGCATCTGGTCGGCGGGCACGCCGGTGCGGTCGGCCACAGCTTCGGGGGTGTAGTCGTCGTCCAAGTAGCGCTCGGCCATCAGCTCAAACACCGGGCGCGCAGAACGACCATCGGGCAGGGTGCGCGCGCCGGTCAGGGCGGGCTGGATGTCGGCGGATTTGCCATTGCCAAAGCCCTCGGCGGCCTTGTCCCAGACCATCGGATTGCCCTTGTCATCGCGGGCAAACAGCCCGTCATCGGCGCCACCGGGGTCTTGGATCACCAGCCACGGCGCGTTGGTGTAGCGCACGAGGTAGTCGAGATCGATCTGCTGGGTGCGGAACAATTCGTGGATCAGCGCGCCGACAAACAGCCCATCAGTGCCGGGGCGAATGCCGACCCATTCATCGGCCACCGCGTTATAGCCGGTGCGCACGGGGTTGACCGAGACAACCTTGGCCCCGCGGTCTTTCAGCTTGCCGATACCGATCTTGATCGGGTTGGAGGCATGATCCTCGGCCACACCGAACAGCATGAAATACTTGGTCAAATCCCAATCGGGATCGCCAAATTCCCAAAAGGCACCGCCAAAGGTATACAGGCCGCCCGCCGCCATATTGACCGAGCAAAACCCGCCATGCGCGGCGAAATTCGGCGTGCCGTATTGCATCGCCCACCAACCAGTAAGGCTCTGGCTTTGATCGCGTCCGGTGAAGAATGCCAGTTTCTTCGGATCGGTCTTGCGCACGGTGCCAAGCCAATCGGTGGCCAGCGTCAAAGCTTCGTCCCACGAGATTTCCTCGAACTGGCCTGAGCCGCGCGGGCCAACCCGCTTCATCGGATTGCGCAGACGGGCGGGGGAATAATGCTGCATAATTCCGGCGCTGCCTTTGCCGCAGAGCACGCCCTTGTTGACCGGATGGTCTCGGTTGCCCTCGATATAGCGCACCTTCTGTTTGCCATCGGCCCCGGTCTTAAGATGCACGTTGATGCCGCAGCGGCAGGCGCACATGTAACAGGTGGTCTGCTTCATCTCGTCGCCAACCGGCGTATTCGTCGCGATCTTGGGGCTGCCTGTCATGCCGGTCTGTCCTGACTTCACTGCGATTCAAGGAGGACGTTTGCATAAAACCTTGGCGGGAGGAAAGAATTCCCGCGCTTACGTGGCGAAATGGATGGATTTTCTTTTGAAGGCCGCGGTGCGGCGGGCCACCATGCGCAATCAGCAACAGCGCGCATCCCGAAGATGCGCGAACCCTTTCGGTTTTGGCGGGGGTTAGCGCGTTGTGGTGCGGGTGTTGCCCTGCGACGTGACGCGGATTGTGGTGATCCCGGCAAGCTGTTGATCGGTCAGCCGGATCGCGGCCGTCACGGTGCGGACGCGGGGCGTGCCCTGGCCTTCACCCGCCTGCGGTTGGATGGCGCGCATCTCATACGACAGGGTGGCCTCATTGTCCGACGGCACTTCGATCAGCCGAACATCGAAGCTTGCCACCGAGCGGAAGATGCCGGTGACTTCGACCACGGCCCCGCCGGGCACCTGACGGGCGTTCAGCTCGGTCACCTGTTGCACCAGCGTGCCGGGATAGGGCGGCGCGGGAGCACGATCAAAGAACGACCGGCGCTCGGGGATCAGGGTGTTGACGGTGTCGGTGTTGGGGGTGACGTCGGCGGCGGCTGCATCGCTGCCCCCGAACCAGTTGAACGGATTGACGCGCGAGTCGCGCACGGTTGCACAGCCCGCCAGCGACGTTGTCACCACCAGTGATGCCAGAACCAGTTTGCGCATGGGGCCACTCCCTTTGACTTTTCTCCGGGTTAGCGCATTGGTGCAGCGTTGAAAAGCAATTGCGGCTGGACCTTTGGCATTTGGCTGCATAGGTGAGGGGAAGTTGCATCGGAGGGGTTATGGCCAGCGCTGCATTTGAAGAGATTGTCGAGGATTTCGAGTTCCTCGAAGATTGGGAAGACCGGTATCGCTATGTGATCGACAAGGGCCGCGACATGGCCCCGCTTGATGACGCGCTAAAGGTGCCGGCCACCAAGGTGGACGGTTGCGCCAGTCAGGTCTGGCTGCACATTCGGCCCGCCACGGATGGATTTCAGTTTGACGGCGACAGTGATGCGATGATCGTGCGCGGTCTGATCGCGGTGCTGCGGGCGCTGTATAACGGCGTGCCGGTGGCCGAGGTGCCTGCGGTCGATGCCGGAGCGGAACTGGCGCGGCTGGGGTTGAACGACCACCTGTCAGCGCAGCGCTCAAACGGGGTGCGTGCCATGGTGGAGCGCATCCGCGAACGGGCAACCGCGTCCAATTGAGAGGGGCGAAAATCCATTATGGATTTTCACCGAATTTTTGAAAATTCGGCCCGCGCGCGAGGGCGGGCCGATGTTGGATCAAAACGGGATTTCGTCGTCGATGTCGCGGCTCGGCGGTTTTCCGCCACCTTGGCCGCCGCCGCCACCTTGGCCGCCACCGCCGCCATAGCCCTGATCCTGCGGGTCGTTGCCATAGCCGCCGCCGTAGCTGTCACCGCCACCGCCGCCACCATATCCGCCACCGCCTTGGCCGCCACCACCGCTGCCGCCGCCATCGCGACCGTCAAGCATGGTCAGCGTGCTGCCAAAGCCCTGCAGCACGACTTCGGTGGAATAGCGATCGTTGCCCGACTGGTCTTGCCACTTGCGTGTTTGCAACTGGCCTTCGATGTAAACCTTTGAGCCTTTACGCAAAAACTGCTCTGCCACGCGCACGAGGCCTTCGCTGAAGATTGCGACGGAGTGCCATTCCGTGCGCTCCTTGCGCTCACCGGTGTTGCGATCCTTCCAGTTTTCCGAGGTGGCGATGCGCAGGTTGCACACCTTGCCGCCGTTCTGGAACGCGCGCACTTCGGGATCGCGCCCGAGGTTTCCGATGAGAATAACTTTGTTGACTGACCCGGCCATGATGCTCCCCGATTGTCATATTCTGTTTGCGCCGCAGATCGAATCCGGCGGCGACGTCCGGCCGACCCTACCTCAGCTTGTCGCAGTGAAAAACTCGGAAACGGCCCCAGTCTTTCCGAATCCCGAGAATTCAGTATATTTCCGCAAAATAAGACGGGGACAGTGTGTATGCGCAGGCTTTTGGGCGTGGTTTTAAGTGTGGCTTTGCTGCCAGCGGGGCTTCAGGCCGAAACGGTATCGTCCAAGGGGCGGGCGCTGTTGTTCAAATCCCAGACCGGTATTCTGGATCGCCGCGCCTCGCAGCAGTACAAAAGTTCGGTGCGGTTGCAGCCGCCCAAGGTGATCACCCCGACGAAATGGGACGAACAGGCCGCCCCGACCAAGCGCTACACCGGCAAATACAAAGGCATCTTTTCCGGCATGGCGCGGGATGCCGCGCGTCGGCATGGCGTGCCCGAGGATCTGTTTCTGCGCCTCGTGCAGCAGGAAAGCGGCTGGAACCCGAATGCCGAGAGCCACAAAGGGGCTTATGGTCTGGCGCAGTTGATGCCGGGCACAGCGCGGGTGTTGGGGGTGAACCGCAAGGACCCGGCGCAGAACCTCGAAGGCGGCGCGAAGTACCTCAAACAGCAGTATAAAACCTTTGGGTCGTGGCGGTTGGCTTTGGCCGCTTACAACGCCGGGCCGGGTGCTGTGAAGAAATACGGTGGGGTGCCGCCCTACAAAGAGACCAAGAATTACGTCAAGGTGATTTGGGGCAGCTGAGAGCTGTGGCGCGCGGCTGAGGCCCTATAAGCGGCTCTAAACATACCGTTATACTGTCGGCTCACCCGTCCTGCCATTCGTCCGGCGGCAGCGGGTGAAACGGGTATTGCGCCAGATCTTCGTAAATAGGCGCGCCGCCGCCAAGGGTCGACCGGGTCAGCACGACGCTCTCGGCAGTAAACCCGGCAATCTTAGCACCGGCCTTGTCTGACAGCACCTCTTGCACCGCACCGTGCACGCCGGGATGGGGCCTGTTGCCGAACCTTGCGAGGGTGACATGCGGGCGGAACTTCTGCCGATGCGGGGCAAGCCCAGCGGCGCGGGCGGCGCTTTGGACAGCGCGGTGCAGGTGGTCAAGCTCGGGCGTGGGGCGGATCATCGCCGCCAGCAGCCGGGGCTTGGTGCCGCCAAACAAGTCAAGACCAACGAAGTCCACATCAAACGGCCAGATGTCGAGATCGCCGAGCACTGCGTCAAGATCGTCGAGCTGCTGCTCTGTGACCTCGGCAAAGAACGCCAGCGTGACATGCATCTGGTCCAGCGGCACAAGGCGCCCGACGTGCAACCCGGTCTGGAGATCGCCCAAGTCATCGCACAGCGGCTCGGGCAGGGGCAGGGCAACAAACAGCCGCATGCGCGGGTCAGCTCATGCCGCCGCTATGGCGGAACATGGGGCGACCTGCCGGGCCTGCCGGGCCAGAGGGCGGGGTTTTCGGCTTGGTTTCGGGCTGGGCGTCTCGGCGCAGGGCCGTGGGCGCTTGGCCGGTGTGCTGCTGAATAAACCGGGTGAAATAGGCCGCCGAGCCAAAGCCAAGGTGGCTGGCGACGTTCTGCACCGGCGGGGTCGGCTGTGCGAGCAACAGCCGCGCCTCATGCAGCACCCGTTGGGTGATCATATCAGCGGCGGTCAGCCCGGCATTCTCGCGGCACACCCGCGTCAGATGGGTCGGCGTCACGTCAAGCATCTCGGCATAATCGGCCATATTGCGCCCGCTGCGAAAGTTCTCTTCCAGCAGATCGGCAAACCGACGCGACAGCCTTTGCCCCGCCGTTTCGCGGCCCTGCAACGCGGGTGAAACCTTGTCGCCCTCGTCATGCATCGCCAGCATCTGACGGCGCAGCCAAACGGCGGCGAGGTTGAACTTGGCCAGCAGCGCCTCGGCCTGAAGCGGGCGCACGGTCGAGACTTCGCGCTGTAACATCTCGACAATGCTGGACAATTCGCCCTGCGCGGTGACATCGCGAATGCGCAAATGCTGCGAAGAGGTGGGCAACAGCGGATGGTTGCCATCCTCAATCACAATCGCCTGCCCGAAACATTGCGAGCCGAGTTCCAGCGCAAATTGCGCGCCGGGCGGCAGATACAGCACATTGTTGGTGCCAAGACCCCGGCGCAACCCACGGATCATCGCGCGGCCCTGACCGCGAGTGATCCAGACCAACAAATGATCGGTGCGGGCATGGGGCAACGCCATCTGCCACGCGCCACCCGCCGACAATTGCGCCAGCGTCACCACCCGCAGCGGCAGCGTGTCCGCCTTTTCAGGCGTGGGCGTTTCGGCCTGATGCACAGTCACGTCTTACCGGTCCTTTCGGGACAAATGCCCTGACGGCGCGCACACAAGCGACGCCCTGATGAAACCATTTCAACTGATTGCCATCCCCGCCGCAACGCAGAAATTCTGCGCAAGCGACAAGACACCTATCCCAGTGCCGCAGCATCAATGCCGCGCCACGCCTTCATCCGTGATCGTAACCATGTGCGCTGGCGCTTGGCAAATTGACAGGTGGCCACGGTGGCCTTTTCCCGCGCACGGCCAAGCGGAATATCGCCGCGCAAATGCGCGATAAGCTCAGGCGCGCCGATTGCCTTAAAACTGGGCAGATCCGGCGCGTAACGCGCCAGATTGGCGCGGGCTTCGTCAAGCGCACCCTGTTCGAGCATCAAATCAAAGCGCCGGGCAATGCGGGCATTCAGCCAGTCCCGCTCGGCATCCACCCGCAACGCCACAGCGCGCGACAGCGGCAACAGCGGCGCCGGGGTGGCGTCCTGCCAATCGGCCAGCCCGCGCCCGGTGGTTTCCTGCACCTCCCAGGCACGTTGCACCCGCATCGGGTTTTGCTGGTCGATCCGCGCCAAGGTCGCGGCGTCGATCCCAGCCAAGAGCGCCTGATGCCCCTCGGCAGTGCGGAGCGCGTCACCACGTTCGCGAATCGCAGGCGGGGTGGGCGGAATTTCCGCCAACCCTTCGGTCAGCGCCGCGAAATACAGCCCGGTGCCGCCAATGATGATCGGGCGTTCGGGGCCAGCGAGCAGCGGCGCAACCTCGCGCAGCCAATGCCCGGCGGAATACTCTGCGTCCCAAGCGACATGGCCATACAAAAGGTGAGGCGCGCGGGCGAGATCACCCGCACCGGGGCGCGCGGTCAGCACCTGCCAATTCTCGAACACCTGACTGGCGTCGGCATTGATGATCACGCCGCCCTGCGCCTCGGCAATGGCCAAGGCAAGCGCCGATTTGCCGCTGGCGGTCGGACCGGCAATCAACACAGGTTGCTCTGGCGAGAGATCAGAGGGAAGCGCAGTCAACCTAGGGGCTCCATTAACGATATGTACAGAATTTCCGACGAATGCTGCATTGAACTGTCCCGCGTTTTCCGACACTTTGCGCGCAATCTAGACAGCTGCTTGCCCGGAGTACACCATGACCGATGCGTCCGCCGAAATCGATGCCCAAGTGATCAAATACAAACGGGTGCTTCTTAAAATCTCAGGTGAGGCGCTGATGGGCGATCAGGGCTATGGCCTGCATCCGCCCACGGTTGAACGGATCGCACGCGAAGTGAAATCGGTGCATGATCTCGGGGTCGAAATCTGCATGGTGATCGGCGGCGGCAACGTCTTTCGCGGGCTGCAAGGCAGCGCGCAGGGCATGGAACGCACCACCGCCGACTATATGGGCATGCTTGCCACCGTGATGAACGCGCTCGCGATGCAATCCTCGCTTGAGGGGCTTGGGGTGTTCACGCGGGTGATCTCGGCCATTCCGATGGATCAGGTCTGCGAGCCCTACATTCGCCGCCGCGCGGTGCGCCACCTTGAGAAAAAGCGGGTCTGCATCTTTGCCGCGGGCACCGGCAACCCGTATTTCACCACCGACACCGCCGCCACCCTGCGCGCCAATGAGATGTCCTGTCAGGCGATCTTTAAGGGCACAAAGGTGGATGGGGTTTACGACAAAGATCCGGTCAAATTCCCCGACGCCAAGCGGTATGAGACCGTGAGCTATGACGAGGTGCTGCAAAAACATCTCGGCGTGATGGACGCGAGCGCGATTGCACTGGCGCGCGACAACAGCCTGCCGATCATCGTGTTTTCGCTTGATGAGCCGGGCGGGTTCCGCGGCATTCTGGCCGGGCGCGGCACCTATACCAAGGTGGGCGGCTGACGTTACGGTTCCGCGTGGCCTATGGCGGGGGTGGTCACTTGGCTGTCCACCCGCAGCCACTGGCGGCCACTGGCGACCCTTGCGCGACCCTTTGGCCAATACTGCGTTTTATCGGTCCGTTTCACAGGGCGATTCACCGGCCAATTGCCCACAACTTTTTACGCGCCATTTGAAACCCGCAATAATCTGTGCAAAACGGATGGGCCGGTGTATATCCGGGGGCCAAAGCGCCACCGGTTGCCAGACAGGGAAAGAGCATTAACGACATGTCCGACGATTTCATTCTTGATACCGACGATCTCCAGCGCCGCATGGACGGCGCGATGGCCAACCTTCGAACCGAGTTCGCCTCGCTGCGCACCGGGCGGGCCTCGGCCTCGATGCTCGAGCCGGTGCAGGTCGATGCCTATGGCAGCATGACCCCGATCAACCAGGTCGGCACGGTAAACGTGCCCGAGCCGCGCATGGTGACGATCAATGTCTGGGACAAGGGCCTTGTCGGCAAGGTCGAAAAGGCCATCCGCGAAAGCGGGCTGGGCATCAACCCGCAGCTGAATGGCACGATCATCATGCTGCCGATCCCCGAATTGAACGAAGAACGCCGCCGCGAGCTGACAAAAGTTGCAGCGCAATATGCCGAAAGTGGGCGGGTTGCGGTGCGCAACGTCCGGCGCGACGGTATGGACCAGATCAAGAAGGCCAAGGCCGATGGCATGTCGGAAGATGACCAGAAGTTCTGGGAAACTGCGGTGCAGGAAATGACAGACACCTATGTCAAACGCGTGGACGAAATGCTCGACACCAAGCAAGCCGAGATCATGCAGGTCTGAGTTTTCAGGTCTGAGCTTGGCGGTCGGGCCTTTGGGCCCGGCGCAGCACGGAACCCCCGACGCAGGAGCCATGATGGCGCGCGATGCAAAAGACCCTGAGGTGCACCGAGGCCCACGCCATGTGGCGATCATCATGGATGGCAACGGACGGTGGGCGCAGTTGCGCCATCGTCCGCGGCTGTTTGGCCATCAGGCCGGGGCGCGCCGGGTGCGCGAGATTGTCGAGGCCTGCCCGGAGTTCGGGGTCAAGTATCTGACGATCTTCGCTTTTTCGACCGAAAACTGGAAACGCACCCAGACCGAAGTTGCCGGGCTGATGAGCCTGTTTCGCCGCTATATCCAAAAGGAAATGGAGGCGTTTCGGCGCGAAAACGTGCAGGTGCGCTTTATCGGCGATCGGGTCAAGCTTGACGCCAAGCTGCGCAAGCTGATGGACGATGCCGAGGTGCAGACCCGCGATTGCACCGGCACCAACCTCACCATCGCGCTGAACTATGGCAGCCGCGATGAGGTGGCGCGCGCCACCAAACGGTTGGCGCAGGATGTGCGCGACGGGCGGCTTGATCCCGAGGATGTGGATGAAGAGACCCTGCCAAAGTACCTTGATACCTACGTGCTGCCCGACCCCGATCTGGTGATCCGCACCAGTGGCGAGGCGCGGGTGTCGAACTTTCTTTTGTGGCAATCGGCCTATGCGGAATACGAATTTATCGATACGCTGTGGCCGGATTTCTCGTCAGAAGAGTTCGGTCGGCTGGTCGGGGCCTATGGCAAACGTGACCGCCGGTTTGGCGCGGTGAAGGTGTAAAGCGATGGCAACAGGTGGAAACTGGGATGATCTGATCGCCCGCGTCGGCTCGGCCATTGTGATGGTCGCGGTCGGGCTGGTGGCGATCTGGCTGGGCGGCTGGGTGTTTCGGATCGGCGTGGCGCTGGTGTGCGGCGCGATGGTCTGGGAACTGATGCGGATGATCGGGGCCGACCAGAAACTGGCGCTGATGATTGGCGGTCTGTCGGCCTTTGCCCTGCTGCTGGCAAGCATCCTGCCGCCGGGATTTGCGCTGCCTCTGCTGCTCGCGCCGGCCTTTGTGGCGCTAAGCCAGTGGCGCAAACATCTGGGTATGTTCATGCCGTTCTCGGTTGGCATCCTGCTGTCGGGTTTTGGCATGATCGCCCTGCGTCAGGATTTCGGCCTGATGTGGCTGATGTGGCTGGTGCTGGTTGTCGTTGTCACGGATGTGGCCGGATATTTCGCTGGGCGGATGATTGGCGGGCCAAAGTTCTGGCCCCGCGTCAGCCCGAAAAAGACCTGGTCCGGCACGGTTGCGGGCTGGATCGGGGCGGCGGCGCTTGGCGTGGTCTATTGGCTGCTGACCGAGGCAGGGCCGAATGTGATCGGGATTTCCATCGCGATTTCAATGGCCTCTCAAATGGGGGACATCACCGAAAGCGCGATCAAGCGGCGGATGGGTGTCAAGGACAGCTCGACCCTGATCCCCGGTCATGGCGGTCTTTTGGACCGGTTTGACGGCATGTTGGGCGCGGCGCTGTTCCTGCTCTTGGTGGCGCAGATCGTCGATTTCCCGCCCGGCATCGCCTTATGACAAGACGCGTTTCTATCTTTGGCGCGACTGGTTCCATCGGACAAAACACCATCGACCTGATTGCCCGCGATCCGGGCGACTATGACGTTGTGGCGCTGACCGGCGGGCACAATGTGGCGCAATTGGCCTCGGATGCGCGGCGGCTTAACGCCAAGCTCGCGGTGACGGCGCATGAGCAGTGCCTCGCACCTTTGCGCGCGGCGTTGGACGGGTCGGGCATCGAAGCCGCAGCGGGCGAGACAGCTTTGATCGAGGCGGCGTCGCGGCCCGCCGATTGGGTGATGTCGGCGATTGTCGGCGCGGCGGGGCTGGCCCCCGGGTTGCGCGCGCTCGAACAAGGCGCGACACTGGCGCTGGCCAACAAGGAAAGCATGGTCTGCGCTGGGGCATTGGTCACTGAAACCGCGCGCAAACATGGCGGGCAGGTCTTGCCGGTCGACAGCGAACATTCCGCGGTGTTTCAGGCCCTGATTGGCGAGGATATGGCGGCGGTCGAGCGGGTGATTATTACCGCATCCGGCGGAGCCTTTCGCGACTGGCCGATCGAGAGGCTGCGCGATGCGACGCCCGAACAGGCCGCGACCCATCCCAATTGGGACATGGGCCAGCGGATCACCATCGACAGCGCTTCGATGTTCAACAAGGCGCTCGAAGTCATTGAGACGCGGGAGTTTTTCGGCCTCAACCCCGATCAGATCGAAGTGCTGGTGCATCCTGAAAGCATGATGCACGCGCTGGTGGGGTTTCGCGACGGCGCGCTGATGGCGCATGTCGGGCCGCCGGATATGCGCCACGCGATCGGCTTTGCGCTGCACCATCCGAAACGGCAGGATCTGCCGGTCGAACGGCTTGATCTGGCCAAGATCGCAACGCTGAGTTTCAGTGCCCCAGATGAGCAACGCTGGCCCGCGCTGCGCCTTGCGCGTGAGGTGATGGCGGCGGGCGGTCTGGCGGGGGCGGTGTTCAACGCGGCCAAGGAACGCAGCCTTGATCGGTTCCTCGCGTATGAGATCAAATTCACCGATATGGCATCGGTGGTCGAAGAGGTGCTCACCAGATTGTCAGGTCAGGCGGGTCTCATTGGCGCCGCAATGACCCTTGATAACGTCGCGCAGGTGGACCATTTGGCACGACAAGAGGCAGACCGGGTCATCCGGGACATAATATAAAAAGGGTAGGGCGGTTTGGATATTTCGCAGTTGATCCCGCAATTCGGCGGCACGTTGTTTACATTGGTGGCCTTTGTGGTGGCGCTGTCTATCATCGTCGCCATTCATGAATACGGCCATTACATCGTGGGCCGCTGGTCGGGGATCAAGGCGGATGTGTTCTCGCTCGGGTTTGGCCCGGTGCTGTTCAAACGCACCGACAAACATGGCACGGTCTGGCAAATCGCGGCGCTGCCCTTGGGCGGCTACGTCAAGTTTCGCGGCGATGCGGATGCGGCTTCGGCGGGCACCGATGAGGCGGCCGTCGCGGCATTGAGCGAAGAAGACCGGCGCACCACAATGGCTGGCGCTCCGCTTTGGGCGCGCACGGCGACGGTGGCGGCGGGGCCGATCTTTAACTTCGTGCTGGCGATTGTGCTGTTTTCGGCGCTGTTCCTGACGCGCGGTGTGATTTCCGAGCCTCTGACCGTGGGCGAATTGCGCCCGATGCCAACCACGCAAGAGCTTCAGGAAGGCGATGTGCTGTTGTCCGTCGCCGGGGCAAATGTGCCTGACTTCAGCGATGCCGACGGGTTTTCCGCCTTTGTCGAGGCGCTGCCGTCGCGCAATGATCTCGACTACCGGGTGATCCGGGGCGGTGATGAGATTACCGTGACCGGCCCCTATCCTTATCCGCCCAACATCACCCGGCTGGTGCCGCGCTCCGCCGCCTATGACGTTGGGCTGGCGCAGGGCGATGTGATCATCGGCGTGGATGGGCAAGAGATTGCCACCTTTGAAGAGGTCAAGACGGCGGTTGAAGCCTCGGAAGGCCGCGCGCTGTTGCTTGATGTGTGGCGCGATGGCGAAACGCTGGAATTTGCGCTCGCCCCGCGCCGGGTGGACGAACCGGGCGCCGAGGGCGGCTTTGTCACCCAGTGGCGGGTTGGTATCGTCGGCGGGTTGTTCTTTGAACCGGCCAAGACCGCGCCGGGCTTTGGCAAAGCGGTGCAGGGCGGCGTGTTGCAGACCTGGTCAATCATGAAGGGGTCGGTTTCGGGGATGTGGCACATCGTGACGGGCCAGATTTCCTCGTGCAATCTGTCCGGTCCGGTGGGCATTGCCGAAACCTCGGGGCAGATGGCGGCGCAGGGCACATCGAACTTCCTGTGGTTTGTTGCGGTGCTTTCGGCAGCGGTTGGGCTGCTCAACCTGTTCCCGATCCCGGTGCTTGATGGCGGTCACCTGGTGTTTTACGCCTATGAGGCCGTTGTGGGCCGCCCGCCGCATGACAAAGTGCTGAGCGTGCTGATGACCATCGGGATTGGTATTGTCCTGAGCGTCATGGTGTTTTCGCTGTCCAATGACCTGATCCTCTGCCCATAGGCAGAGGTTCGCCGGTCACAGGGGCGATCACACGCGCAAGATGTGGCGGTTTTGCCGGGGCAGGGGAAACCTGCCCTAATCTCGCCAGAATTGAATGCTAGGTCTTGGGCTGTAACGCCCGAGAAAGAGCAAGAAAATGCAGACTTTAACCCATGGATACCGCGGCCTGCGCCTGATTGCGCACCTCAACATCGACCGGATGTTGTTCCTTGGAACGATGGCCGCTGCCTTGATGCTGGCCGGATATCTGCCCACTTTTCTCTGAACCTATCCATATTTTGTGGCAACACCTCGAAATTTACTGCTTTTCTAGGCTTGCTTGCTTTTGACAACCCGCGCTGATCCCGGTACTCACCAAGCCATGGATGTTAAACGGATTGGCTCATGAAAATGCGAGTGGGAGCACGCGGCACCGGACGCGGCACAAAAAATTCAGTCAAATCTGTTCTGTTTGCCGGTGCGGCTGCGGTCGCGTTTCAGGCGACTGTTCTGCCAATGCCGCTTTCAGCGCAGAGCTACAGTTTCACCGAAGTCAGCGTTGAAGGCTCGCAACGTGTCGAGCCCTCGACCATTCTGACCTACGCCGGGATTGCCCGCGGTCAGCAGGTGTCGGCCGCGCAGTTGAATGACGCCTACCAGCGTATTCTGGCCTCGGGTCTGTTCGAAGAAGTCGAGATTGTGCCGGTTGGCGACAAGCTTGTCATTCGGGTGGTGGAATTTCCAACGATCAACCGCGTGGTGTTTGAAGGCAACCGCCGGATCAAGGACGAAGAGCTTGAGACGCTGATCACGTCGGCCTCGCGCCGGGTGTTCAATGTGGCCACCGCCGAACGCGATGCACAGCTGATTGTGCAGGCCTATTCCGAGCAGGGCCGCGCCGCCGCGCGGGTCACGCCCAAACTGATCCGCCGCTCCGACAACCGTGTCGACCTTGCCTTTGAGATCCTCGAAGGCGGCGTGATCGAGGTGGAGCGGGTGTCCGTTGTGGGCAACAGCAAATTCTCTGACAGCCGCTTGCGCCGCATTCTGGAAACCAAACAAGCCGGGATTTTCCGGTTGCTTATCCGGCGCGACAGCTTTGTCGAAGACCGGATTGCGTTTGACCGGCAAGTGCTTACCGATTTCTACCAATCGCGCGGTTACGTTGATTTCCGGGTCAATTCGGTCAACGCCGAACTGGCAGAAGAGCGTGACGGCTATTTCATCACGTTCAACGTGCAGGAAGGCCAGCAATTCTCGTTTGGCCAGATCACCACGGTCTCTGACCTGCCCAACGTCGATCCCGATGAATTTGCCGATGTCGTGAAAATCCGCCAGGGCGTGACCTATTCGCCCTCGCTGGTTGAAAACGAAATCGCCCGGATGGAGCGTTTGGCCAACCGCAAAGGTCTTAACTTTGTGCGGGTCGAACCGCGCGTGACGCGCAATGACCGCACGCTTGAGCTCGACATCGAATTTGTGCTGTCGCAAGGGCCGCGCATCTTTATCGAGCGGATCGATATCGAGGGCAACACCACCACGCTTGACCGGGTTGTGCGCAACGAATTCAACGTGGTTGAGGGCGATCCCTTTAACCCGCGTGAAATCCGCCAGTCGGCCGAACGCATTCGCGCCTTGGGCTATTTCGCCAACGCGGATGTTGAGGCGCGCGAAGGGTCGAGCCCGCAACAGGTGATCATTGACGTTGATGTTGATGAGGCACCCACCGGCTCGATCGGGTTTGGCGGCACCTATTCCACCGACGGCGGCGTCGGCGGCAATATCTCGTTCAACGAGCGTAACTTCCTTGGCCGTGGCCAGCAGCTTGGATTTGATTTCTCGACGGCGTCGGGCACATCGAACTATGGCTTCAACTTTGCCGAGCCTGCGTTCCTGAACCGCGATCTGCGCTTTGCCATTGCGCTGGGATATTCGGAAACCGACAACCAGTACGATGACTCTTATGACACCACCATCGGCTTTTTCACCACCAGCCTGACCTTCCCGGTGGCGGAATTCAGCACGCTGCAAACCCGTTATTCGGCGCGGTTCTCGGAAATGCGCAACGCGGGTGCCGATCTTGGCGATATCCTGAAAGCCGAGGTTGATCAGGGCGCGCTGTTGTCCAGCGGTCTGGGCTATACCTATTCTTATGACACCATCGACCGCGGACTTGATCCAACGGCGGGTGTGCGGCTGTCCTTTAGCCAGGATTTCAATGGCCTCGGCGGCGATATTCTTTCGGTCAGCACCACGGCACGGGCCATCGCCCAGAAAAAGGTGCGCAACGAGGAAGTCACGCTGCGCGCGGTGTTTGAAGGTGGCGCACTTTGGACCGACGGCGACAGCCGGGTGATTGACCGGTTCCGGCTTGGATCGTCGCGGATGCGCGGGTTTGAGCCCGGCGGTATCGGCCCGCGGGAACGTGGCCCCGGTGTGGACGATTCGCTTGGCGGCAACTTCTTTGCCGTGGCACGGTTTGAGGCGGAATTCCCGCTGGGTCTGCCCGAAGAATACGGGCTGTCGGCCGGTTTGTTCTATGATGTCGGCTCTGTCTGGGGGCTCGACAACACGAGCACCACAACGGCAGGGCACAGCGTTGTGCATGATGAACCTGCGGCCCGGCATGTGGTTGGCGCGTCGCTGTTCTGGACCACCGCCATCGGCCCGCTGCGGTTCAACTTTACCAAAGCGTTGCAAAAAGAAGAGTATGACGAAGATCGTTTGTTCGAATTCACCGTTGCGACGCAATTCTGATGTCGGTCTGACGGCCCGCAAGGGTCTGACAGGCATGGCACGGCGCATCAAAGGGGCGGCGGCACAATGTGCCGTTGCCCTGTTTGTTCTTGGCACCGGCGTCACAGCGCAAGAGCAGCCCCTGCGCAGCCAGGTGCTGGTGATCGATTTCGAAGAAGTGTTTCAGGCCTCGGCCCTCGGGCAAGAGATCCAGCAGGAAATCGAAGACCGCAGCCGCGAGCTTGCTCAGGAAATCGCCGCGATCGATGCCGAAATGGCCGCCGAGGAAAAGGCGCTGACCGTCAAACGCGAAACGCTGCCCCCAGAAGACTTTCGCAAATTGGCCGACGCTTTTGATGTCAAGGTGCAGCGTCTGCGCGATGAGCAGGACGAAAAGGCGCTGTCGCTGAACCGGTATCAGGCCGATGCTCGGCTGCGTTTCCGTCAGGCGGCGATCCCGATTGTTGGGCGAATGATGCTGGAATCGGGCGCTGTTTTGGTTATCGAAAAGCGCAACGTATTGGTATTTAACGAAGTTATAGACATCAGCCAGATCACCGCCGAAACGCTGGACACCATCACCGCCGCACCCGAGGTGCCGGCGGTGCCGGACGGCGTTGCGGTGCCAGAGACCGTGCCGCCGAGTGAAGACGAGAACGCTCCAGAAGGTGCAGCGGCCGAGTGATCGGTGCGGCGAAGCTTGCCGTGGCGCGCCGCGATTGCTAGGACCAAAGGCACACTTGGGGCTTGGACCCCGAGACCAAGGGACCAGGGACGGAAAAGGATTTAAAATGACCGAGACGCTCAAAACCGCAGATATCCAATTGATTCAGCGGATCCTGCCGCACCGTTATCCCTTTCTTTTGGTTGATAAAGTGGTCGACATTGACGGCTATGCCTCTGCCAAAGGCATCAAGAACGTCTCGATGAACGAGCCGCATTTCCAAGGCCACTTTCCCGGCACGCCGATCATGCCGGGCGTCACGATTGTCGAGGCGATGGCCCAGACCTCGGGTGTGATGATCGGCGTGGCGATGGATCTGGCGGACAAGGATCTGCTGATCTACTTCATGGCGATCGACAAATGCAAATTCCGCCGTAAGGTCATTCCCGGCGATGTGCTTGAAATGAATGTCAAAACCACGCGCGGCAAGCCCGGCGGCAAGGTTTGGAAATTCAGCGGCGTCGCCACGGTTGAGGGCGAAATGGCGGCAGAATGCGAATTCACCGCGATGATGGATATCTGATGGCCGAGACCTTCATTCACCCCAGCGCCGTGATCGAGGACGGGGCCGAGATTGGCGAAGGCTGTCGCATCGGGCCGTTCTGTCACATCGGCCCCAAGGTTGTTCTGGCGCCGCGGGTCGAGCTGAAAAGCCATGTGGTTGTGACCGGCATGACCGAGATTGGCGAAGACACGGTGGTGTTTTCCTTCGCCGTGCTGGGTGAAATCCCGCAGGATCTCAAATTCGACGGTGAGGAAACCCGCCTTGTCATCGGCAAGCGCAACCGCATCCGCGAGCATGTGACGATGAACACCGGCACCGCGGGCGGTGGCGGTCTGACCCGTGTGGGCGACGATGGGCTGTTCATGGCGGGCTGCCATGTGGCGCATGATGTCATGGTCGGCAACAAGGTGATCGTGGTTAATTCTGCCGCGCTCGCCGGGCATTGCGTGATTGAGGATGAGGTGATCATCGGCGGGTTGTCGGGCGTGCACCAATGGGTGCGCATCGGCCACGGCGCGATCATCGGCGCGGTGACGATGGTGACGAATGACGTGATCCCGCATGGTCTGGTGCAGGCTCCGCGCGGCAAGCTTGACGGGCTTAATCTTGTCGGCCTGAAGCGGCGCGGCGTGGCGCGCTCGGACATCACCGCGCTCCGGGCGGCGTTTCAGATGCTGGCGCAGGGCGAAGGCGCCTTTGCGGAACGCGCCACGCGACTGGGGGCCGAAACCGAGAGCGAGTATGTCCGCGAGATTGTGGAGTTTATCCTCGGCAAATCCGACCGGCATTTCCTGACCCCCGGAGGCTAACTCATGACCGGCAAACTGGCGATTCTGGCGGGCGGTGGCACCATGCCTGCCGCTCTGGCCGAGGCCCATCCACAGGCGGTCTGCGTGGCTTTCGATGGCGTCGATACCCCGATGCCGCGCGTCGATGCGCAGCACCGGTTTGAGGCGTTTGGTGCTTTTCTCGATGATCTCAAGGCGCGTGGCGTGGGCCGGGTTGTTCTGGCGGGTGGCATTGGCCGCCCGCCGCTGAACCCGGCGCAGTTTGACCCCTTTATGATGCAGCTCGCGCCGCGTTTGATGGCGGCGATGCAAGGCGGCGATGATGCTTTGGCGCGGCTGGTGATCGCGGTGTTTGAGGAAAGCGGTCTCGCGGTTGTCGGCGCGCATGAGCTGCTGCCGGAATTGACCGCTGAGGCGGGGCTGTTGACCGGAGCCGACCCGAGCGAGCGCAACCGCACCGACATCGAGCGCGCCACCGATATCCTTTTGGCGCTGTCGCCGCTGGATGTGGGGCAAGGCGCGGTGGTGGCTGATGGGCTGGTGCTCGGGATCGAAACCCAGCAAGGCACCGATGCGATGCTGCGCTTTGTCGCTGAAACGCCGCCATCGTTGCGTGGCAAGGGCGGCGTGCTGGTGAAACGGCCCAAGGCAGGCCAGGATTTGCGGGTCGATATGCCCGCCATCGGGCCGGATACGGTGCGGGCTGCCGCGGCGGCGGGGCTTGACGGCATAGTCATCATGGTGGGCAAGGTGGTGCTGATCGAGCGCACGGCGCTTTTGGCGGCGGCCGAGGAGGCCGGGCTGTTTATCCTCGCTGAAGACGGCTGAGATGCGGATTTTCGTGATCGCAGGCGAGCCGTCGGGCGACAAGCTGGGCGCGGCCTTGATGGCCGGATTTCGCAGCTTGATGCCCGAGTCCGAGGTGGAGTTCATCGGCGTCGGCGGGCCACGGATGGAAGAGGCCGGGCTGGCCAGCATCTTTCCGATGGACGAGATCAGCGTGATGGGCGTGAGCGAAATCCTGTCGCAATACAACGCGTTAAAGGCGCGGGTGGTCGAGGCGGCAGAGGCGGTGATTGCCGCGAAACCGGATGTTTTGATCACCATCGATTTACCGGAATTTAACCTTCGGGTGGCAAAAATCGTCAAGGCGCGCAGTGACATCCGCACGGTGCATTATGTCGCCCCCACGGTTTGGGCTTGGCGTCCGGGGCGGGCGAAAAAGATGGCGCGGCACATTGATCAGGTGCTGGCGCTTTTGCCGTTCGAGCCGCCCTATATGGAGGCGGCGGGCATGCGCTGTGATTTCGTCGGCCACCCGGTGGTGACCGATCCGTTGGCGAGCGCGGCCGAGGCGCAGGCCTTCCGCGATCGCCACGGGTTTGGCGCGGCACCGGTGCTTCTGGTGCTGCCGGGATCGCGCAAGAGCGAGGTTGGGCGGCTGGGCCCGATCTTTGGCGAGGTGCTGCAAAAGGTCTGCGCCACGCGGCCCGAAATGCGGGTGGTGCTGCCTGCGGCGGCCCCGGTGGCGGGGCTGGTGAAAGAGATTGCGGCGGGTTGGCCGGGGGCTCCGGTGGTTCTCGACGGCGGTGCCGAGGGCGCGCAGGCGGAAAAACACAGCGCCTTTCGCGCCGCCGATTTGGCGCTGGCGGCGTCGGGCACGGTGTCGTTGGAACTGGCCGCTGCCGGCACGCCAATGGTGATCGCTTATGACATGAACTGGCTGTCGCGCCAAATCATCGGGCGGTTGCTGCGGGTGGATACGGTGACGCTGGTCAATCTGGTGTCCGACACCCGCGCGGTGCCGGAATACGTTGGCAAAGCCTGTGTGCCCGAGGCGATTGCTGCGGCCGTTTTGCGGCTGGCCGATGCACCGGAAACGCAACGCGCGGCAATGGCGCTGACGATGGAGCGGCTGGGGCAGGGACAAGAGCCGCCGGGCCGTCGCGCGGCGCGCGCCGTGCTGGATGGTCTTGGCCGGACCGAACCCTATTCATGACAAACGCCGCCCCGAGGGGCGGCGTTTTACACTAACACTCGCGCAGAGTTACTGCTGCGGGCCGTCTGCGAGCACGCTGGCCTTGTCAAACCCGGCGGTGAACCCTTTAAGCGACATGGTCGAGGTGATCACCTGTTCGGGCGCAACGAAAGGCCGGATCAGAACCTTGGCCGCGGCACCGCGTTTGAACGACGCAATATCATCCGCCGTCAAACCGATGCGCGCATAACAGCCCTGACGGTTGCAGAACGAGAATGGATAGCTTTTCGCCTGCCCGCCATCGACCGAAATGCCCAGCTGGCCGGTCAAAAGCGTCTCAAGCGGCACGATGATCGTGGCACCGGCAGGAAGCTTGGCATCTTTGGGCAGACGGAACAGCGAGATTTCCGCCAGCGCGTTGCCGTTCTCTTCTTTCAGCAGCTGATACAACTGGCACGGATCGGTCTCGGGTTTTTCCGTGCGGATGCACCGCAATTCCCAATCCCCCACCGTTTCCTTGACGTAGGTGCTGCCAAGCTGCGGTTCGCCGCTGGCCTCTTCGGCTTCGCCTTCGGCGGGCTGGCTTTCGCTGGCCGTGCCCTCGGCGGGCTGCTCTTCCACCGCAGGCGCGTCTTCGGCCGTGGATTCGGTGGTCTCATCTGTCGTGGTGTCCTGTGCCGCGACGGGACCCGCCAGCGCCATAAGGGCAATCAGAGACAGGGAATAAAGTGTTTTGGGCATCGGGCCCCCCTTTAGTTAACACGCCCATATGGGTCTGTATTCATTATACCGCAGCGCTTAGCATGACTGATCAGAACTGTCAGGCGTTTCGTCTTCTTCCACGCGCCATTCATGGTGCATTTTTCCGTGAAGCGATGCAACGTGATGCGGAGTTGATGCAGGGGCCGTCGGCAAGTGCTTGCCAACAATGAGAAAAGGGGCCGACGGATCGACCCCTTTTCATTTTTCTTGCTCCCCGTCGGACTGGCCGACTTAGTCATTGACGGGACGCTACGAATTAATTTGCCATCGGTCAACAGGCAAGTTTTCACTTTTTGCAGAGCAGGTTCAAAAGCGGTTTGGTTTTGAAACCAAGCCGGCAACGAAAAAGGGCCGCACCGTCTTCGGCGCGGCCAGTCTGACAGGGAGGAAGTCAATCCGAGAACAGACTCTGAAGTCTCTCTCCGACATTGAAGAACATAACGCGCAAGGGTTAAGATAGCGTTCCCGGTCCGTGCCGGGGCAGGCGTGTCCTGTTTTTCTTCTTTGGGCGGAGATGGTTATGGCCGAAATTTTTGTTGGCGGCGGTGGCCCCGCGTATGGGGAACATCAGGGGCTGAAGCTGAAATACGCCAATCGCCACGGGCTTATTGCCGGGGCCACGGGCACGGGCAAGACGGTGACACTGCAAATTTTGGCCGAGGGGTTTTCCAAGGCCGGTGTGCCGGTGTTCCTGTCGGATGTAAAAGGCGACCTGTCCGGTCTGGCCGCCGCGGGCAGCGCCGATTTCAAGCTGCATCAGGCGTTTGCCGAGCGCGCCGCCACCATCGGCTTTGACGATTTCAATTATGAGGCTTTTCCGGTCACTTTCTGGGATCTGTTCGGCACGCAAGGCCATCCTGTGCGCACCACGGTGTCCGAGATGGGGCCGCTGCTGATTTCGCGCCTGCTCGAGCTGTCCGAGGCGCAGGAGGGCATCGTCAACATCGCGTTCCGGCTGGCAGATGAACAGGGGCTGGCGCTGCTTGACCTCAAGGATTTGCAAGCGCTGCTGGTTTGGGTTGGCGAGAGCCGCAAAGAGCTGTCGCTGCGGTACGGCAATATTTCGACCGCCTCAATCGGTGCGATTCAGCGGCGCTTGCTGGTGCTGGAAAATCAGGGCGGTGCCGGGCTGTTTGGCGAACCGGCGCTGGAGCTTGACGATCTGATGACCCTTGATCCCGCAGGGCGCGGGCAGATCAATATCCTGGCCGCCGACACGCTAATGGCCTCGCCCCGGCTTTATGCGACCTTCCTGTTGTGGCTGCTGTCAGAGTTGTTCGAGCAACTGCCCGAGGTTGGCGATCCCGACAAGCCCAAGCTGGTGTTTTTCTTTGACGAGGCGCATCTGTTGTTCGACGGCGCGCCGGATGCTCTGGTCGACAAGGTAGAACAGGTGGCGCGGCTGATCCGCTCCAAGGGCGTGGGCGTGTATTTCATCACCCAGAACCCCGACGATGTGCCCGAAGACATTCTGGGCCAGCTCGGCAACCGGGTGCAGCACGCCCTGCGCGCCTTTACCGCCCGCGACCGCAAGGCGCTGCGTTTGGCGGCGCAGACCTATCGTGACAATCCCCGGATTGATATCGAAGAAGCCATTCGCGAGGTCGGCGTTGGCGAGGCCGTGACCTCGATGCTGGTGAAAAAGGGCATACCGGGCATGGCCGAGCGCACCCTGATCCGGCCGCCGTCGTCGCAGCTTGGTCCCTTGGATGCGGCGACCCGCCGTGCCGTCATGGCGGCCTCGCCGGTGGCGGGGAAATATGACGTGGTGCAGGATCGGGTGTCGGCGTTTGAAATCCTCGCCAAACGGGCCGAGACAGCGGCGCAGGCGGCCGAAGAGGCAGAGCAGCGCGAGGAGGACGCCGAGATTGCGGAACGCGAATACCGCGCCGGGCGGCGCTATTCCGGCAAGCGGGTGACACGCTCGACGTCGCGGCCCAACCGGCGGTCTTCGCACGGGGAAAGCTTTGGTGAGGCGATGACCAAGGTGGTGATGAAGGAGCTTAAGGGCACCACCGGGCGGCGGATTGTGCGTGGGATATTGGGCGGGCTGTTTAAGGGGCGGTAGCGTTTAGGGAGTGTTATCGCCACGCTTGCGCGTGTCGACAGGCTGGGGGGGCCAGCCCCCCCAGACCCCCCCGAAGGTATTTAGGAACAGAAGAAGTAAAGGGGTTGTTAAGTTTCTGGGAGTAGACCTCTTGGGGCGAAGCGGAGGACCAGGAGGAGGATTACGCCCATTGTTAGCAGCCGCATGTGTTGGACCGAGTCCTGCAGGTGCGCTTTGAGCGCGGAACCGTCGGCCATGCCTGAGGTTACTGCGTCCATGACCAATGCGCCGAAGGGCTCGACCTGGACCCAGAGGAACCAGATCAGGAAGCCGCCGAGAACCGCGCCGAAATTGTTGCCCGAACCGCCGACAATCACCATCACCCAGATCAGGAAGGTATAGCGCAGAGGCTGATAGCTTGACGGCGTCAACTGGCCGTCCAGCGTGGTCATCATTGCGCCCGCAATGCCGCAGATCGCGGATCCGAGCACAAAAACCTGCAAGTGCCGCCGGGTGACATCTTTGCCCATCGCCCGCGCCGCGACCTCATTGTCGCGGATCGCGCGCATCATCCGGCCCCAGGGCGAATTCAGCGCCAATTGTGCCAGCACCAGCACCACGATCAGCACCACGGCAAACATCAGCCCATAGCCGAGCTTGACGTAGAGGGTCGAGGCGGTGGTGGGATCAAGGCCAAGGCCGGTGGCGCGCTCGACAAAGGCCGGATCGTTTTGCAGGTCGATCTCATAGGGCATCGGGCGGGGCAGGCCGATCACGTTTTTCACTCCGCGCGCCAGCCAGTCTTCGTTTTTCAGCACCGCGATGATGATCTCGGCAATGCCGAGCGTCGCAATCGCGAGGTAATCCGACCGCAGCCCCAGCGCCGTCTTGCCAATCACCCAAGCCGCGCCTGCCGCCAAAAGCCCACCCACCGGCCAAGCCAGCACAATCGGCAGGCCGAGGCCGCCAAGATAGCCCGTCAGCGCCGGGTCGATCCGTTCGATGGCGTCGACCGATGGGTCAAAAATCATCCGGTAGAGCAGGAAGCCCACCACCAGAACCGCCAGCGAAGCCACAGCCCGCCGCCAGCCTTTGGCCATCCTCCGCGTAAGCCAGACCGCCAGCGCAATCGTCAGGCCGCCGACCGCGAGTGCCGCCACCACGCCGGTGCCACCCGCCGCCCAGGCCGCGCGCACCGGTGGCATCGCGATGATCACCGTCGCCAGCCCGCCCAGCGCCACAAACCCCATGACGCCAACGTTGAACAACCCGGCAAAGCCCCATTGCAGATTGACCCCCAGCGCCATCAGCGCCGAGACCAACCCCATGTTCATGATCAACAACGCCGAGTTCCAGCTTTGCACAAACCCCGTGCCGAGGATCAACAGAGCGACGCCACCAAACAGCGCCAATGTTCGGACAGATTGGCTCATACCGATTTCCCCTTGAACAGCCCGGTGGGCTTGATCAGCAGCACAATCACGAGGATCACAAAGCTGACCGCAAATTTGTAATCTGTGCCCAGAAGCTGGAGCAAGCCGTCCGGCTCCCACGCCTCGGGCACCATGTATTCCACCACTTTCTTCCAGGCATAGGTGATGCCAACCTCGGAAAACGCGATGACAAACCCACCGGCAATTGCGCCAATCGGGCTGCCAAGACCGCCAACAATGGCGCTGGCAAAAACCGGCAGGAGGAGTTGGAAATAGGTGAATGGTTTGAACGTCTTATCAAGCCCATAGAGCGTGCCCGCAACCGTCGCCAGCGTCGCCACCAGCAGCCATGTGATCATCACCACACGCTCGGGGCTGATGCCTGAGAGCAGCGCCAGATCCTCGTTGTCGGAATAGGCGCGCATCGATTTGCCCGTCCGCGTGCGGTTGAGAAACCAGAACAGCAGCGCCACGGTGATCACCGCCGTCACCACCGTCAAACCTTGGGTGGTGCGGATGCCGAGCCCCTCTTCCAACCCGGTCAAGTCTTTGAAGTCACGTACAGAAATGATGAACCGTTCGCCATCGGCAAAGCGCTGATCGTCGGCCCCGATGATGAAACGCACCAGCCCGTTGTAGACAAACATCACCCCCATCGACACGATCACAAGGATCACTGGTTTGACCTTCTGCGCGCGGTAAAACTTGTACACCACTCGGTCGGTCAGCAGCACCAGCGCCATCGCGCCAAGGATGCCAAAGGGCAGGGCCAGCAGCGCGGTCGGCAGCGGGCCAAGGCTCACTCCCCAGCTTTGCAAAAGCCAGGTGAACAGGATCGTGACCATCGTGCCAAAGGCCATCGTATCGCCATGGGCAAAGTTGGAAAACCGCAGGATGCCGTAAATCAGAGTCACCCCAAGCGCCCCCAGCGCCAACTGGCTGCCATAGGCAATCGCGGGGATCAGAACGAAATTGGCAAGCGCGACAAGCGCGTTGAGAAGGTCCATCAGTTACCTCTTGCGGTTCGGGCCGCAATGGCCTGCATAAGCCATAGTCTTGCCGTCGTGGAAATCGATCTGCCAAAGCGTTTCGCCGCCCGGCCCGATCATCATGGTTTCGCGCGACACATCGGTGGCAAAGGCAACCTGTGTCGCTCCCGCTGTGGTGCGCGCAAGCTTGGCCGAATATCGCCCGCCTGTCGCGATAAGCACCTCACCGCGGTGCCCATCACCGTCAACAATCACGGGCAGGTCAACGGCTCGGGTGACACCGTCAAGGGTCTGTCTCTCGAACCGGCACAGGCGTTCCTGTTTGGCCGCAAAGGCAATCGCAGGCACCAAAGCGACGCTCGCGGCCATGGTCACGATATACAAAAGCCTCATCTCATCCCCCCAGAAAACTGCGCCGCACATCAGGATCCGCCAGCAGCTCCTTGCCGGTCCCGGTGTGGCCATTGCGGCCCTGCACTAGAACATAGCCTTTGTCAGCAATCTCAAGCGCTTGGCGGGCGTTCTGCTCGACCATCAGGATCGAAATTCCGGTGCGCGCCACTTCGATAATCCGGTCAAACAGCTCGTCCATCACAATCGGCGAAACCCCGGCGGTCGGCTCATCCAGCATCAGCACCTGCGGCTTGGTCATCAACGCCCGGCCTACCGCCACCTGCTGGCGCTGCCCCCCCGAGAGTTCGCCCGCCGCCTGGCGCCGCTTGTCTCGCAGGATCGGGAACAGCTCGTACACCTGCGCCATGGTCTGCGACACGTCATCGGTGCGGATAAAGGCCCCCATTTCAAGGTTCTCCTCCACCGTCATCGAGCCGAAAATATTGTTGGTCTGCGGCACAAAGCCCATGCCCCGCGCCACCCGGTCTTGCGGCGAAAGCTTGGTGATGTCTTGCCCATCGAGCCGCACCGTGCCCGAGCGCACATCAAGCATCCCGAACACCGCCTTCATCGCCGTCGACTTGCCCGCGCCATTGGGCCCGACAATCACGGCAATCTCGCCCTTTTCGACCGCAATGGTGCAGTCATGCAGGATATCCGGCCCCTGACCGTAACCCCCGGTCATCGTATCGCCAATCAGAAACGGCTCAGCCACGTCCCCCTCCTTCTTCTGTTCGAAAATACCTCGGGGGTGTGGGGGCTGGCCCCCACAAGCGCAACGCTTCCGCCATCACACCGTTTCCTTGTTCTTCAAACCGGTGCCAAGATAGGCCTCGATCACCTGCTCATTGGCTTTGATCTCACCAATTGTGCCCTGCGCCAGCTTCTTGCCCTCGGCCATCACAATCACCGGATCACAGAGCCGCGCGATGAAATCCATGTCATGCTCGATCACACAAAAGGTATAGCCGCGCTCTTGGTTCAGCCGCAAAATCGCATCGCCAATGGTGTTCAACAACGTGCGGTTCACCCCGGCACCCACCTCATCCAGAAACACGATCCGCGCGTCGACCATCATCGTGCGCCCCAGCTCCAGCAGCTTTTTCTGCCCGCCGGAAATTGCCCCCGCCGGGTGATCCGCCAGATGCGACACCGTCAGGAAATCCAGCACCTCGTCGGCCTTGGCCCTTAAGCTACGTTCCTCATCGGCAATCCGTTTCCGCCCGAACCATGTGTTCCACAGCACCTCACCCGATTGCCCGCCCGGCACCATCATCAGGTTCTCGCGGCAGGTCATCGAGGAAAACTCGTGTGCGATCTGGAAGGTGCGCAACAGCCCCTTGGAAAACAGAACATGCGGCGCCAGCCCGGTGATGTCTTCACCGTCCATGAACACCCGGCCCGACGTCGGCGGCAAAACCCCGGCGATCACGTTGAACAGCGTGGTTTTGCCCGCGCCGTTGGGGCCAACAAGCCCGGTGATCGAGCCTTTGGCGATCTCCAGCGTGGCGCCGTCAACGGCGTGAAACCCGCCGAAATGTTTGTGCAGATTTTCAACCCGGATCACGGTGCATCCCCCATTTGCAGGAACAGCCCGGCGCAAACCGGGCTGTTCCAGTGTCAGCAGTTAGCCGAAAATCAGCGGTAGCCGAGATGTTCCAGCTTGCCGCCCTTCATTTCCACTTCAGCGTAGCCGCCCGAAGCTTCACCCGGCTCGATTAGCTCGACCGAGGATGCGCCAACATAGTCGATGTCGGTGCCCGCCGCGATCAGCTCAAGCGCTTTGCCAAGCTCGCCGGCATAGATCTTTTCGCCCGGCGCATTGGCCAGTTCCATGACCTTGGCAGCGGCCTCCGTGCCGTTGGTCGACCCTGCAGCCGCCATCGACAGCAGGATAAGCGCCATCGAATCGTAAGCTTCCTTGGCATAAACCGAGGTGCCGTCGAAGCCTGCGGTTTCCGCCAGCCCAAGGAAATCTGCGCTGCGCTCGTTTTCAACGCTGGGGTTCTGGCCGAAAGAGCCGTCGATATCGCTGCCGAAGTTGTCTTCGAGAACGGTGCCGATCATGCCGTCGGGCAGAACAAAGGTTTCAAACGCGCCGGTGTCGAGCGCCGCCTGAATGATGCCCGAACCGCCCTGATCGACGTAGCCGACCACAACAAGCGCATCGCCACCGGCCGAGGCGAGCGAGCCGACTTCGGCCGAGTAATCCGCCTTGCCGTCTTCATGGCTGACCGACAATGTCACCGAACCGCCCAGCTTCTCATACGCCGCCTGAAAGCTGCCTGCGAGGCCGGAACCGTAATCGTTGTTGGTATAGGTCATGGCAACTTCATCGATGCCGCGATCCTTGATGATCTGCGCCATCACATCACCTTGGCGCGCGTCGGACGGGGCCATGCGAAAGAACAAGCCATTGTCTTCGATCGACGACAGACCCGGCGAGGTGGCCGAAGGCGAGATTTGCAGGATGCCGTTGGGCACCGAGACGTTGGACAGAACCGCGCCGGTCGCGCCCGAGCACATTGCGCCCATGATCGCCTTGACGCCATCGGATGTCACCAGCCGCTCTGCCGCCGCTGTGGCCGCTGCCGCATCGGCACAGGTGCCGTCGCCGCGCACCGGCTCGGCCATCATGCCATCAAGAATGCCGCCCGCTGCGTTGATCTCGGCCAGCGCCATTTCAGCACCTGCCGCAATCGGCGGGGCCAGTGTTTCGAGCGGACCGGTAAAGCCGAGAATCACCCCAACCTTGAGCGACTCGGAGTGGCTCGCAGCCTGTGCGGACAGTGCGGTCAGGCCGGTCAGTGCCGTGGCCATCAGAAACTTTTTCATCATTATATCTCCCTGAATGGATAAGGATATCCGAGCGACAGCCTATGCCCGGATTTTCAGGATGAAAAGGGGGATTGCCGTCGGGTGAGGTCATGGCGTTCACGAAAACATGTTGCGGATGGTCGGGGCCTGTTGATGCACTATCCTTAGAGTGGACATCTCAGGAGGATCCTTATGTTGCGCCTTGTTCTCGGCCTTATCCTGGCCAGCACCGCTGTTAACGGCGAAACTCTTCAGACATCGGCAGGGGCGGTTGAGGTGACAGCGGTGGTGCGCGGCCTCGACACGCCTTGGGCCGTCGGCTTCCTGCCCGGTGGCGGCCTGTTGATCACCGAACGGGATGGGCGTTTGCTGCATGTCGCGCCGGGGGGCGGCTTTAATGCGGTCTCTGGCCTGCCGCCAATCGCGACAGACGGGCAGGGTGGCCTGCTTGATATTCTGGTGCCGCGTGATTTTGCCCAAAGGTCCGAGATTTTCATGTCTTTCGCGGATCCCGATGGTGGCAAAGCTGGCACCGCCGTGATGCGCGCCCGTCTCAGCGCTGATCGCACGAGGCTTGAGGACACCAAGACGATCTTTTCCATGACCGCGCCCACCGGGGCAGGCCAGCACTTTGGCTCGCGTCTGGTCGAGGCCCGCGATGGCACGCTGTTCCTCACCATCGGAGACCGGGGCGACCGTCCCGCGGCGCAGGATCTCAGCCGCCATAACGGCTCGGTCCTGCATATCACCCGCGACGGTGCCCCGGCGCCGGGCAATCCTGATCTGGGTGGCCTGCCCGAGATCTATTCTTACGGCCATCGCAATCCGCAGGGGGCCGCGCTCGACCTTGCGGGCAATCTTTGGGTCAACGAACACGGCGCGCGCGGCGGTGACGAGGTGAACCGCATCCGCAAAGGCGGCAACTATGGCTGGCCGGTGATCGCCTATGGTCGGCATTATTCCGGCCTCAAGATCGGCGAAGGCACTGAAAAAGCCGGGATGGAGCAGCCCGAACATTATTGGGACCCGTCCATCGCGCCCTCGGGCATGCTGTTTTACTCGGGCAAACTGTGGCCCGAATGGAAGGGCGATCTGTTCATTGGCTCGCTGAAATTCGACTATATCTCCCGGCTCGAAGGCCCCCCAATGCGCGAGGTCGAGAAAATCGCCGCTGACGAAACGGCGCGTGTGCGCGACATCCGCGAAGGGCCCAACGGCGCGATCTGGTTTCTCAGCGTCGGGCAGGGCGCGCTGTACCGCATGACCCCCGCCAAGTAGGGGCGCGGTGGGCAAACCCCACAATCCCTCTGGCACTGCGGCGAAAATGGCGACAAGCTTGGCGAAAACCCGGAGTTTTCATAATGTCATTTCTGCCGCGTCTTCTGCTTTGTCTCACCGTCCTGATCACGCCGCATATGGCGCTGGCCCAAGGGGCGGTGAGCTTTTATGACAACTATCTTGCCCTGCGCGCCCGGCTTGATCCGCTGATCATGAGCCGCAGCATCGCACAGGCCTTGCCCGCCTTTGGCGACGTGAGCGAAGCCGCCGAGCTCGCCGCGCTTGAGGGCCGGGTGCGCGAGATTTTCCCTGTGGATTTCGAAAACGTCGCCCTGATCCGCCGGGTGGATCTAGAGCATGGGTTTCGCCAAGAGCTGATCGCCTATTGGACCGAAACCAGCTATATTTACGTCTACCTCGTGCTGCACCAGCGCGACGATGGGCTGCTGGCGCTGGCCTTCACCTTCAACAGTGATTTCGACGATCTGAACGGTCTGTTCTAGCACAGCCCTTGGGAAAAACCGCGCTACGTCAGTTCCTTAGCGCCTTGGGTGCCACGCTCGCGATAGGGCGTGGTGTCATAATGCGCACGGTAGCATTTCGAGAAATGCGACGGCGAGGCAAAGCCACAGGCCAGCGCCACGTTGATCACGCTCATATCGGTCTGCATCAACAGGTTGCGCGCCTTTTCCAGCCGTAGCTCCATGTAATAGCGCTTGGGCGACCGGTTGAGATAGCGCCGGAACAGCCGTTCCAACTGGCGGGTCGACATGCCAACCTCTTTGGCCAAAATCGACGGGCTGATCGGCTCTTCGATATTGGCTTCCATCTTCTGAATGACTTGGCTCAGCTTGGGATGGCGCACGCCAATGCGGGTGGGCACCGACAGCCGCTGGGTGTCTTGATCGGTGCGGATCGAGGAATAGATCATCTGGTCGGCCACCGCATTGGCCAGCTCTGGCCCGTGATCATTGGCCAGCACCTTGAGCATCATGTCGATAGAACTGGTGCCGCCCGCCGTGGTGATCCGGTTGCCATCAATGGCAAACACCGACTTGGACAACAGCACATCCTCGAATTCCTCGGCAAAGCTGTCGTGATTTTCCCAGTGGATCGTCGCCCGTTTGCCATCGAGCAGCCCGGCCCGCGCCAGCACATAGCTGCCAGTGCACAGCCCGCCGGTCCCGATGCCCTTGCGGGCCTCGCGGCGCAGCCAGTTGAGCAGGCGCTTGTTGGTGGCGCTCTGGATATCAACACCGCCACACAGCAGGATGGTATCGTCGCGCTGCAACTCCTCAAGATCGCCCTGAAGCTGAAAACTGGTGCCCGCCGAACAGGTCTGAAATTCGCCGCCTTCGCCCAGCACCCGCCAATCATACAGCCGCTTGCCCGACATCCGGTTCGCCAGCCGCAGGCACTCCAACGCCGCCGCAAACGGCAACAGCGAGAAATTCGCCAGCAACACGAACACAAAGCGGCGCGGTTTGGCCGGGGCGTCGACCTCGACTTCGTCAGGAGTGGATTGCATCACTGCGGGCCTTTGTGCGGGAGGGTGGATTTTCGACATCAGCCTTGTCGCAAATGGACAAGATGCGTCAATTGGACCCAAGCCTTGGCCAAGGTCAAGCCCCGCTCAAACCCATCCTGATCCCGTCGGGGAAATCACGTATGGTCACTGCGGGATCCGCTTTGTATAAGCGCAGCGTTCCGATAACGCTAACCACCGGAGATAAGCGATGAGCGAGTGGCAAAAATCTGACTGGCGCAACAAGCCCCGGATTCAGATGCCGGAGTATACCGACGCGGGGGCCCTGAGTGCCGTTGAGGCGCAATTGGGCAAATATCCGCCGCTGGTCTTTGCTGGCGAAGCGCGCACGCTCAAGGCCAAGCTGGGCGCCGCATCGCGGGGCGAGGCGTTTCTGTTGCAGGGCGGCGATTGCGCCGAAAGCTTTGAACAGTTCAGCGCCGATGGCATCCGCGACACCTTTAAGGTGATGTTGCAGATGGCGATGGTGCTGACCTTTGGCGCCAAGGTACCAGTGGTGAAAGTGGGCCGTATGGCCGGCCAGTTCGCCAAGCCGCGCTCTGCGCCGACCGAGATCAAAGATGGTCAAGAGCTGCCAAGCTACCGCGGCGACATCATCAACGAGCTGGATTTCACCCCTGAAAGCCGCTTCCCCGATCCCAAAAAGATGCTGCAGGCCTACACCCAGGCCGCCGCAACGCTGAACCTTCTGCGCGCCTTTTCGACCGGGGGCTATGCCGATGTGCATCAGGTTCACCAGTGGACGCTGGGCTTTACCGACCGGGAAGAATCCGAGAAATACCGCGAAATGGCGGGCCGGATCACCGATGCGCTCGACTTCATGAACGCGGCGGGCGTCAACGGCGAATCCACCAATGCGCTGCAAACCGTGAGCTTCTACACCAGCCACGAAAGCCTGCTGCTGGAGTATGAAGAGGCGCTGACACGGCGTGACAGCACCTCGGGCAAGTGGCTTGCGGGCTCGGGGCATATGCTCTGGATCGGCGACCGCACCCGCCAGCCCGATGGCGCTCATGTGGAATACGCCAGCGGTGTGATGAACCCGATCGGCCTCAAATGCGGCCCGACGACCACGGCTGACGATCTCAAGGTTCTGATGAAAAAGCTGAACCCGGAAAACGAAGCCGGTCGCCTGACCCTGATCGCGCGTTTTGGTGCGGGCACCGTGGGCGAACACCTGCCGCGTCTGATCAAAGCGGTGCAGGAAGAGGGTGCCAATGTGGTGTGGTCCTGCGATCCGATGCACGGCAACACCATCAAATCGGCGACCGGTTACAAGACCCGGCCGTTCGAAAGCGTGCTGCGCGAGGTTCGTGAATTCTTTGCCGTGCACAAGGCCGAGGGCACCATCCCCGGCGGCGTGCACTTCGAAATGACCGGCCAGGACGTGACCGAATGCACCGGTGGCGTGCGCGCGGTGACCGAAGAGGATCTGTCGGATCGCTATCACACCGCCTGTGACCCGCGTCTCAACGCCTCGCAGTCGCTGGAACTGGCGTTCCTTGTGGCCGAAGAGTTGGTGGCGCGTCGCGACGCCGGGGCCTCAAGCCTCGCAGGCTAAGCGCTGCACAGTAGCTGTACAGTACATGCAAAGAAGCCCCGGTTGGTTGACCGGGGCTTTTTCTTTTCCACCAAGGTGGGGCTGTGATGGGCTCAGTCCGCAGGTTCGACCAGTCGCAGATAAGACACGGCACTCGCCCGATGGCTCGGTTGCGGCTCTGCCTGCCCGACCACCTTATGGCGCGGTGCCGTAGCGACCGAGGGCTTAGGCCGCGCCCGCAAATCGGTGATATCGCAGTGCAGCACGTCAAAACGGCGCGGGGCCACGCCAACCGGCCCGTCCGACACCAGACAGCCCAACACCCGGTTGATAGCGCCGAAATCATCCATCAGTGGCAGCAGTAACAGCCGCCCCGCCAGATCCTGCGTCCCGGGGCGTTTCTCGGCCACCAGCGTCATCTCGGCGCGCGCAGGCGCATCGAACACCTCAAGCAGAGCATGGGCCAGCCGATCCCGCGACAGCGGCGCCAACATCGCCGACAGCGGCATGCCGCGCACTTCCATTCCCATCAGGTCGCACATATGGGTGCCACCAATGCGCAGACGCGCGCGGTCTGTGCCGGCGCGCTCTGCGATAAAGGCAAATTCCAGCGCGGTCTCAATCCCGCGCGGATCAATCTTAGACCGCGACGGCACCGTCTGATTGCCGCGCATCGCCTGCCAGTAGGCCTCGACCTGTTGCAGCGGCTGGCCCCATTTGGCGCGCAGCTTGCCGTTCAACGGCACGATCTGCGATACGCCATCATCGGCGGCTCGACTTCCGGCCATGCCTGACCTCGTGTCATTCAAACACATCATCTCTTCCTCAACTACGCCCCGCCCATTGTCGCCCGAACGTTTGCCGAACCGGTATCTGCGCTAATGGTTACCCAATTCCTAATATTGCATAACTTTGCCAAAATAAGTGGATTTCCTGAACCTTTGGTTAACCCTCGTGAACGCCGGCTGACGGTGCGGCAGGGCAAATAACCTTGCCCAGATCGCGGCGATTGCCTATTCCGGACGTCAAATCATGCGGATAGGCGCGCATCCACCGCTAGATATTGCGCGCCGCGGCCAAAAGGGAAAACTGTGATGCAATCAATGACGGGGTTCGCGTCGGGTCAGGGCGCGTTTGATGCGTTTACCTGGAGTTGGGAGATTCGCAGCGTCAATGCCAAGGGCCTCGATCTGCGCATCCGCGTGCCCGACTGGATCGAAGGGCTGGAGGCCGAATTGCGCAAGCAGGTCTCGGCGCGGTTGCAGCGCGGCAATGTCACCGTCGGTCTGCGTCTGTCGCGCGAAGAGAGCAACGGCAGCCAGCAGGTCAACGCCCGCCAGCTTGATGTGGTGCTGACCGCGATGGCCGAGATCGAGCATCAGGCGATGGCGCGGCATGTGTCGATTGGTCCGTCCACCGCGGCCGAGATTATCGCCCTGCGCGGCATGATGGAACAAGAAGAAGACGCCACCGACACTGCCGCCCTGCGCACTTCTATTCTTGAGGATTTCCAATCGGTTCTGACGTCTTTCTGCGAGATGAGATCAGGAGAGGGCACCTCGCTGCAGCAGGTTCTGTCTGATCACATCGACAGCATCGAAACGCTGACCGAAGATGCTCATGTGGCGGCAGAGGCGCGCCGGCCAAAGGCCCGGGAAACCTTGAAAAATGCTTTGGCCACTGTTCTGGAAACCGCCGATGGCATCGATGAAGCGCGGATTGCCCAAGAGCTGGCGATGCTGGCCATCAAATCGGATATAACGGAAGAAATCAATAGGTTGCAAGCGCATGTGAAGGCAGCACGTGAACTTGTGTCTGCGAAGGGCAGCGTGGGCCGCAAGCTCGATTTCCTGATGCAAGAGTTCAACCGCGAGGCCAATACCCTTTGCGCCAAATCCGGCGATACGGCGCTGACGTCGATCGGGCTTGATCTCAAGGCGGTGATCGACCAAATGCGCGAGCAAGTGCAGAACGTGGAGTGACCCAAATGCCTGAAACCAAGCGCCGAGGCCTGCTTATCATCCTGTCTTCGCCCTCGGGCGCAGGCAAATCGACCCTCGCCAAACGCCTGCGGGCCTGGGACGATTCCATCGTCTTTTCGGTCTCGGCCACCACCCGCCAGCCGCGCCCCGGTGAGGTGAACGGCGTCGATTATCACTTTGTTTCCGAAGCGGAATTCAAGAAAACCGTGTCCGAAGGCGGCATGCTGGAACACGCCCATGTCTTTGGCAATTTCTACGGCTCGCCCAAGGCGGCAGTCGAAGAGGCGATCAACGCCGGCAAAGACGTGCTGTTCGACATCGACTGGCAGGGCGCGCAGTTGATCGAGAACTCTGATCTGGGCCGTCACACGCTGTCGGTCTTTCTGTTGCCGCCGTCGATCACCGAGCTGCGCCGCCGTCTGGAAAGCCGCGCGCAAGACAGTGACGAGACGATCTCGAAGCGGATGCTGAAAAGCTGGGATGAGATAAGCCATTGGGGCAGCTATGATTTTGTGCTGGTCAATGATGAGCTCGACAGCACCGAGGACAAGCTGAAAACCATCGTCACCGCCACCCGCCTGCGCCGTTTGCAACAGCCGCAGCTGACTGAACATGTCCGCACCCTGCAATCCGAATTCGAGGAAACGTCATGACGCTTTATGCCTTGGACGGGGTCCGCCCCGAGATCGCCGACGACTGTTGGATCGCCCCCGACGCCAACCTGATCGGCAATGTTGTTGTCGAAGACGGCGGCTCGGTCTGGTTCGGCTGTACCCTGCGCGGCGACAATGAAGAAATCCGCATTGGCGCGGGCAGCAATGTGCAAGAAAACGTTATTTGTCATACGGATATGGGGTTTCCTTTGTCCATTGGATCAGGTTGCACCATTGGCCATAAGGCGATGTTGCATGGCTGTTCAATCGGCGATAACAGCTTGATCGGCATGGGGGCCACCGTGCTGAACGGGGCCAGGATCGGGCGCAACTGTCTGATCGGCGCCGGAGCGCTGATCACCGAGGGCAAAGAAATTCCCGACGGCAGTCTTGTGATGGGCGCGCCGGGCAAGGTGGTGCGCCAGTTGGACGACGCCGCCATCGAAGGGCTGCGCAAATCCGCCGTCGGGTACCAAAACAACATGCGCCGGTTTCGTGCCGGGCTGACAGCACTGTAAGGCTTTCCAAATGCGCAATGACAAGGGCACGTTGATCCGCCCCGAAACCCTGATCGAAGGCATCAGCCGCCCGGTCGTGACCCCGCTTTCGCCGTCGGTGGTCTATGCCTCCGACACACCCGATACGCTGGATTCTCAGTACGAGGGCCGGGCGCATGGCTATACCTACGCCCGCGAAGGCCACCCCAACGCTGATGTTTTGGCGCGGCGGATTGCGGCGATGGAAGGCTGCGAGGCCGGGCTTGTGGTCGGCTCCGGCATGGCGGCGGTGACGGCGGTTCTGCTCGGGCTGTGCAAGGCGGGCGACCATGTGCTTGGCGGCGATCAGCTCTATGGTCGCTCTTTGCGGATGATGCGCGATGACCTGCCGCGGCTGGGCATCACCACCAGCCTTGCCGACCCGACCGACGCCGAAGCCTTCCGTGCCGCATTGCGCCCCGAAACCCGGATGATCCTGCTGGAAGTGGTGTCGAACCCGACGCTGCGGGTGGCCGACATCAAGGGTATCGCAGCGGTGGCCAAAGACGCGGGCGTGCTTTTAGTGATCGACAACACCTTTACGACGCCGCGCGGCTTTTTGCCGTTCACGCAGGGCGCGGATGTGGTGATCCATTCGGTGACCAAGCTGATGGCGGGGCATTCCGACGTCACGCTGGGCTGGGTCGCGGCCAGGGACGCGACGCACCAAAAGGCGATCTATGATTTCGCCGTCACCACTGGCCTCACCGCCAGCCCGTTCGATTGCTGGCTGGCCGAGCGTGGCTTGCTGACCTTTGATCTGCGCTTCGAAAGGGCGCAGGCCACGGCAGAGGCGCTGGCCGATGCTTTGGCCAAGATGCCGGGCGTCAAGCAGGTGCTCTATCCAACGCGCGACGATCACCCCGACCGGGCACTTGCGGCGGACCTGTTGAGCGGCGGCTGCAACATGGTGTCGTTCGAGATTGAGGGCGGGCGGGCGCAGGCCAATGCCCTGACAGACGCGGCGCGCGGCGTGGCCTTTGCGCCGACGTTGGGCGATGTCGGCACCACGCTGTCACACCCCGCCTCATCCTCGCACCGGGGCCTGACGCCCGAGGGCCGTGCGGCGCTGGGGATCACCGAAGGCTTTTTCCGGGTGTCGGTCGGGCTCGAACAGCCCGAGGCGCTGATCGCGGAATTTGCCAAGGCGGTGGCCGCGGCGCGGGCGGTGTAACCCATGACCGACGCGCGCGATCTGTTGCAATCGGTGGTGGATGCGCTGACCCAGCCGACCGTGGTGATCGGCCACGACGAGCGGATCAACCACATCAACGACGCCGCGCGCCAGATTGTCGGCCCCAACGCCTTGGGCCGGCATTTCATCACTGCGCTGCGCCAGCCCTCGCTGCTTGATACTGTCGAGGCTACGCTGCGCGATCAAAAGACCCGCGATACCAACTATTTAACGCGCGAAGACGGGCAGGACGTGACCTATCAGGTGCGCTGCGCGCCAATCAATCGCGGCGTGCAGTTCGGCGTATTGCTAAGCTTTCAGGACGTGACGCACCTTGAAACCGCTGGCCAGATGCGGCGGGATTTCGTTGCCAATGTCAGCCATGAGCTGAAAACGCCGCTGACCGCGCTGCTTGGGTTTATCGAGACCATCCTGCATGGCCCGGCGCGCCATGACGCCGCCGCGCGCGAGCGTTTTCTGGGCATCATGGAGACCGAAGCGCAGCGGATGAACCGGCTGGTGGGCGATCTTCTGTCGCTCAACCGGGTCGAGGCGACCGAGCGGATGCGGCCGACAACTCGGATTGACCTTGCGGCGCTGGTGCATTCGGTGCTGCGCAGTCTGAGCGGCATGGCCGAGGAAGCTGGCGTAAAGATCCTACCGCAATTGCCCGAGGGCGATGTGACCCTTCGCGCCGATGAGGACCAGCTGCGCCAAGTGCTGACCAACCTGATTGAAAACGCAATCAAATATGGCGGCGATGGCGGGCGGATCGAGGTCAGTCTGAGCGCGCCGGCCTATCACCCACGGCTGCGGTGTGACGCGGTTGAACTTATGGTGCGCGATTTTGGCACGGGGTTTGACCCGGTGCATATTCCGCGCCTGACCGAGCGGTTTTACCGGGTCGATGGCCACCGATCGCGCCAAAAGGGCGGCACCGGGCTGGGGCTGGCAATCGTCAAACATATCGTCGGGCGGCATCGCGGACGCATCCAGATTGACTCCGCGCCGGGGCAGGGATCGGCCTTTCGCATCCTTCTGCCGGTGTGATCAGGCGAGTATGCGATTCCTTTTGTTAAGGGTTTTGTCACATTCGGGCGGTTGGCCCGTTGAGGTTACCTAGGATGCCCATAAATTTCGGTTTCTTCGGATTAATTCTCGTGTAACCAGATTTCAAGGAATCCCGAACAAACCGTTTATTTACAAATAGTTGAAAACCAACGCTCCGCACGCCCTGCCAAGTTTTCCGCCCAAAAGGCATCGCTTTCTGCCTTGTCATGAAACTGTTACCTCCCTGTCGCAAAAGGATAGCGAAACGCCAATAGCAGTGCCCCAACGGATGCCACACACACTGCAATTCACGGCACCCGGAAAATGAGATAACAGGAGCCTCTCCATGAGCTTTTTCAAACTGACCGCCTCGACACTGGCGATCGCTGCCGTTTCCGCAACCGCTGCTGCCGCGCGTGACAACGTGCAGGTTGCCGGGTCCTCGACCGTTCTGCCCTATGCTTCGATCGTAGCGGAACTCTTTGGCGACAATACAGATTTCCCGACACCGGTTGTTGAATCCGGCGGCTCCTCGGCCGGTCTCAAGCGCTTCTGCGAAGGTGTTGGCGAAAACACCATCGACGTGGCCAACGCCTCGCGTCAGATCCGCGACAAAGAGATCGAAGCCTGCGCCGAAAACGGTGTGACCGACATCATCGAAGTGCGCATCGGCTATGATGGCATCGTGTTTGCCAGCCAACAGACCGGCCCGGCCTTCACCGCCTTCACCCAGTCCGACATCTATAACGCGCTTGGCGCGAAGGTGATGAAAGACGGCGCACTGGTCGACAATGATTTCGAAACCTGGGCCGCGTTCAACGCCGATCTGCCCGACGTCGAAATCGCCGCCTTCATCCCCGGCACCAAGCACGGCACCCGCGAAGTGTTTGAAGACCAGGTTCTGCTCAAAGGCTGCGAAGACACCGGCGCGTTTCAGGCGATGCTGGATGGCGGCATGTCCGAAGACGACGCCGAAGACACCTGCCTTGACGTGCGCGCAGACGGCAAATCGGTCGACATCGACGGCGATTACACCGAAACGCTGGCCCGCATCGACAGCAACCCCAACGGCATCGGCATCTTCGGCCTCGCGTTCTATGAGAACAACACCGACAAGCTGAAAGTCGCGACCATGGGCGGCATCTCGCCCTCGACCGAGACCATCTCGACCGGCGAATACCCGGTGTCGCGTCCGCTGTTCTTCTACGTCAAGAAGGCGCATATCGGCGTCATCCCCGGCCTGAAGGAATTCGCCCAGTTCTTTACCCACGACCAGATTGCCGGCCCCGATGGCCCGCTGGCCAACTATGGCCTGGTTGCCGATCCCGAGCTGGCGCAAACCCAGTCTGACATCGAAAACGAAGTCACCATGGGCGGCGCAATGTAATCTGGCCTCTGGCTGGATATCCGGGGCGGCATATTTCGCCGCCCCGTCTTCTTTTAGGACCTTTTCCTGAACACCCGAAGGGGGGCACATGCCATTACTCTGGCTCATCCTGATCGTGCTGGCGATTGCCGTGATCGGTTATATCGTTGGCCGGTCGCGCGCGCTGGCCAGCGCCGGGGGCGACATCCGCGATCTGCATTCGCTGCCGTCCTACTACGGCTGGAATGTCGCGCTTAAAATCGTGGTGCCTGCGGCGCTGCTGCTGATTGTCTGGCTGCTGGTGCAGCCGCTCTATGTCGGCTCTACCGTCTCGGCTATGCTGCCCGACAGCGCAGACAGCACCGCCGCCTCGCGCGGGCTGGTGATGGCCGAAGTGCGCCGCACCGCCGACGGGATGGAAAACGCGATTGCCCTCGGCGCGATGCGCGAAGACATGGCGCGCAACCCCGAGGCGGACATCGCCGATCTGACCAAACGGTTGAAAGATGCCGGGCAGATCGTGACCTCGGAAATCACCCCGCCGATCCTGCATGCCGCGCAGGAATACCGCGTGCTGAATGGCTTTGGCGCGGTGGCGATGGCGGCGGCGGTTCTGATCGTCGCGCTGGTCGGGCTTTTCATGGGCATCAAGGAAACAAACAAAGAGTTCCGCGCCCGCAACGTGGTGGAAAACGGCATTCGCGCGCTGCTTATCGCGGCGGCGTCGATTGCGGTGCTGACCACGCTGGGCATCGTTTTGTCCTTGGTGTTCAACACCATCGAGTTCTTCCGCCTCTATCCTGCCTCGGAATTCTTCACCTCGCTGGAATGGTCGCCAAGCTTTTCGGGCCGGGGTGGCTCGTCCGAACTCGGCGTGCTGCCGCTGCTCTGGGGCACCTTCTATATCTCGATCGTGGCGCTGACCGTGGCGGTGCCGATTGGCCTGTTTGCCGCGATCTACCTCAGCGAATATGCCTCGCCGAAACTGCGCGCGGTGGCCAAGCCACTGCTCGAAGTGCTCGCCGGCATCCCGACCATCGTTTACGGTCTGTTTGCATTGCTCACCGTCGGGCCGCTGCTGCTCAAGGTGTTTGGCGACGAAGGCCTTGGCTGGATGCAGGCCGGCACGGCAGTAATGACCGCCGGTCTGGTGATGGGCATCATGCTGATCCCCTTTGTCAGCTCGCTCTCGGATGACATCATCAACGCGGTGCCGCAATCGCTGCGCGACGGGTCGTATGGCCTGGGCGCAACCAAGTCGGAGACCATCAAGCAGGTGGTTCTGCCTGCCGCATTGCCCGGCATCGTTGGCGCCGTCCTTCTCGCCGCCAGCCGCGCCATTGGCGAGACGATGATTGTGGTGCTTGGGGCAGGGGCCGCGGCCAAGCTGAGCATGAACCCGTTTGAGGCCATGACCACCGTCACCGCCAAGATCGTCAGCCAGCTGACCGGCGACGCCGACTTTGCCTCGCCCGAGGCGCTGGTGGCCTTTGCCCTTGGCATGACCCTGTTTGTCCTGACGCTGGGGCTTAATATCGTCGCACTGGTTATCGTGCGCAAATACCGGGAGCAGTACGACTGATGACGGATGCAAACCTGACTGCGCCCGGCGCGCAGAAGAAATCATCGCTGGCCACGCTCGACGCCCGCACCAAACGCCGCAACGCTTCTGAGAAACGGTTCAAGGCTTATGGCCTCGCCGCCATCGCGCTTGGCATCTTCTTCCTGATCATCCTCGCGACAAGCATCATCCGCTCGGGCCTGCCCGCGTTTTCGCGCACGGTGCTTGATATCGAACTGACGCTGACACAGCCACAGGTCGACGCGGCTGAAAGCGAATTGTTCAAGACCAAAGCTTATGAGCAATTCTTCATCGCCTCGCTGCAAAGCCAGTTGCAGGCCAGCGGTCTTGAGGCCGAGTTTGACCCCAAGGCACTGGAGCGGATCGTCGGCAAAACCGGCGCCACCATCCGCGACCATTACGTTGCCAACCCCGGTGATGTCGGCGCGCCGGTGAGCTTTGAACTGGCCGCGTCAAGCCGCGTTGATGGCTATTTCAACGGCCGCGTCACCCGCGACACCCTGCAAGACAGCCGGTTCCTGCAACAAAGCGACCTTGACCTTGTCGATGCGCTGGCCAAAGCCGGGATCATCCACGGCAGCTTCAACTGGACCTTCCTCACCGGCACCGACTCGGGCGTCGACAATCCCGGCGGGGCTGGCATCGGGGCTTCGGTCGTCGGCTCGTTCTTCATGATGCTGGTGGTGCTGGTGCTGTCCTTGCCCATCGGTGTGGCCGCTTCGATCTATCTTGAGGAATTTGCACCGAAAAACCGCTTTACCGATCTGATTGAGGTGAACATTTCCAACCTCGCTGCGGTGCCCTCCATCGTCTTTGGTATCCTCGGCCTCGCCGTGTTCATCCAGTTCATGCACCTGCCGCAATCGGCCCCCTTGGTTGGTGGCCTCGTGCTGACGCTGATGACCCTGCCGACGATCATCATCTCGACCCGCGCGTCGCTCAAAGCGGTGCCGCCGTCGATCCGCGATGCGGCGCTTGGCGTCGGGGCGTCGAAAATGCAGGCGGTGTTCCACCACGTTCTGCCGCTCGCCATGCCCGGCATCCTGACCGGCACCATCATTGGTCTGGCCCAAGCGCTTGGTGAAACCGCGCCGCTCTTGCTGATCGGCATGGTGGGCTTCGTTGCGCGCGGCTATCCCGATGGCTTTGTCGCCGGCTTCACCGAGGCCAACTCGGCCATGCCCGCGCAGATTTACACATGGGCCGCCCGCGCCGATGTCAGCTTTTACGAAAAGGCCTGGGGCGGGATCATCGTGCTTCTGGTTTTCCTTCTGACCATGAACCTCATCGCCATCATCCTGCGCCGTCGCTTTGAGCGCCGTTGGTAAACGAGCCGGAAAAGGATACACATCATGTATGACACCGACCGCCGTGTGGAGAGCACTTTGAACACCCAAGACATCAAGATCGCCGCGAACAATGTGCAGGTGTACTACGCCGACACCCATGCCATCAAAGACGTGAACGTGCAGATCGAAGCCAAAACCGTGACCGCGTTTATCGGCCCCTCGGGCTGTGGCAAATCCACCTTTCTGCGCTGTCTCAACCGGATGAACGACACCATCGACATTTGCCGCGTCGAAGGGGACATCCTGCTTGATGGCGAAGACATCTATGACAAGCGCGTCGATCCGGTGCAGCTGCGCGCCAAGGTGGGGATGGTGTTTCAAAAGCCCAATCCCTTTCCGAAATCGATCTATGACAACATCGCCTATGGCCCGCGCATTCATGGCCTGTCGAAGTCCAAGGCCGACCTTGACGAGATCGTTGAAAAGTCGCTGCGTCGTGGCGCGATCTGGGATGAGGTCAAGGACCGGCTGCACGCACCGGGCACCGGCCTGTCGGGTGGCCAGCAACAGCGTTTGTGCATTGCACGCGCCATTGCGACCGAACCCGAAGTGCTGCTGATGGATGAACCCTGTTCGGCACTCGACCCGATTGCCACCGCGCAAGTTGAGGAATTGATTGACGAATTGCGCTCGAACTACTCGGTTGTGATTGTCACCCACTCGATGCAACAGGCCGCGCGCGTCAGCCAGAAAACCGCGTTCTTTCACCTCGGAAACCTGGTGGAATACGGCGAGACTTCGAAGATCTTCACCAACCCAGAAGACCCGCGCACCGAAAGCTATATCACTGGCCGGATCGGCTAAGGGAGAGACCGATGAAAGAGCATATTGCCAGCGCGTTTGACCGCGATCTTGAAGGCGTTCAGGCGCAGATCATGAAGATGGGCGGGCTTGTCGAACAGGCCATTCTTGAGGCGGCCCAAGCGCTTGAAACCCGTGACCCCGAACTTGGCGACAAGGTGCGCCAGGGTGACAAGGTCATCGACAAGATGGACGAGCATATCCACGAAACCGCCGCCCGCATCATTGCCCTGCGCGCGCCGCAAGCCGTTGATTTGCGGGTGATCCTGTCGGTGATGAAGATCTCCAGCGATCTTGAGCGGATCGGCGATCTGGCCAAGAACATGGCCAAGCGCAACTCGGTGCTGATGCAGCTGTCGTCGATTGACGGCGCCTCGGCTGCGCTGCGTCGGATGGCGCGCGAGGTCGAGCTGATGCTGAAAGACGCGCTCGACAGCTATATCCAGCGTGATGCGGCGCTGGCGCGCGACGTGATCCAGCGCGATCAGGACGTTGACCAGATGTACAACGCCACCTTCCGCGAATTCCTGACCTTTATGATGGAAGATCCGCGCAATATCACTGCCTGTATGCACCTGCATTTCATTGCCAAAAACACCGAGCGGATGGGCGACCATGTCACCTCAATCGCCGAACAGGTGGTGTTTCTGGTCGAAGGCGAAATGCCTGATGCGCGCGTGAAGGGCGACACCACATCGCTCGACAAATCGCTGTCGCCGCAATCGGGGCAATAAACCATGTCAGCCGAACAACCCACGGTTCTGGTGGTCGAGGATGAACCGGCGCAGCGCGAAGTTCTGTCGTATAATCTCGAGGCCGAAGGCTTTCGTGTGAGCCGGGCCGAGGATGGCGAACAGGCGCTGCTTTTGGTCGCCGAAGAGGCCCCCGACATCATCGTGCTCGATTGGATGTTGCCGAATGTCTCGGGCATCGAGGTGTGTCGGCGGCTCAAGTCGCGCACCGAGACGCGCGGCGTGCCGGTGATCATGTTGTCGGCGCGCTCGGAAGAGGTCGACAAGGTGCGCGGGTTGGAAACCGGGGCGGATGATTACGTCGTCAAACCCTATTCCATCGTCGAGTTGATGGCGCGGGTGCGGGCGCAGTTGCGACGCACCCGGCCTGCCTCGGTGGGCGAACGGTTGGAGTACCAAGACATCGTGCTTGACGCCGAAACCCACCGGGTGACACGCGCCGATCAACCGTTGAAACTCGGCCCGACCGAGTTTCGTCTGCTGACCACCTTTATGGAAAAACCGGGCCGGGTCTGGAGCCGTGAACAGCTGCTTGATCGGGTCTGGGGCCGCGACATCTATGTCGATACCCGCACCGTTGACGTGCACATTGGCCGTTTGCGCAAGGCGCTCGGCCAGCATGGCGGCGGCGACCCGTTGCGCACGGTGCGCGGCGCCGGTTACGCGCTCGGCTAAGCCAAACCCAACGCCTCCGCTGCATACTGCGGGGGCGTGTTGGACCGGACGTCACTGCTCATAATTTGATCATATTGCGGTTTTCTTCCCCCCAGATGATACGCTAGGCTCCGGGCAAATGACCTGACCCGGAGTTGTCGCCATGTCTGCACCTGATGCGTCCCCGCTGAAACCCAAAGACGCGCCCGATCTGGGGCGGTTTTCCTGGGATGACCCGCTGCGCCTGAATGACCAGCTCACAGAAGAAGAGCGTATGGTCGCCGAGGCCGCCCGCGCCTATGCTCAGGAAAAGCTGGCCCCGCGGGTGATCGACGCCTACGAAAATGAAACCGTCGCGCCGGAAACCTTTGCCGAAATGGGCGAAATGGGCCTGCTTGGCACCACCATCCCTGAGGCTTATGGCGGCATCGGGGCCGGGTACGTAACCTATGGCCTTGTCGCGCGTGAGATTGAGCGGATCGACAGCGGCTATCGTTCGATGATGTCGGTGCAATCGAGCCTCGTGATGTATCCGATCTTTGCCTATGGCACCGAAGAGCAGCGCCAGAAGTACTTGCCCGGATTGGCAAAAGGCGAATTGATCGGTTGTTTCGGATTGACCGAACCTGATGCCGGATCCGACCCCGGCGGCATGAAAACCCGCGCCGAAAAGATCGACGGCGGCTATCGTCTGACCGGCACCAAGATGTGGATTTCCAACGCTCCGATCGCAGATGTCTTTGTGGTCTGGGCCAAGTCCGAGGCGCACGGCGGCAAGATCAAAGGCTTTGTGCTCGACAAAGGCACTAAGGGGCTGAGCGCTCCGAAAATCGGCAAGAAGCTGTCGCTGCGCACCTCGGTCACTGGCGAGATCGTGCTGGAGGGGGTCGAAGTTGGCGAAGACGCGCTGTTGCCCAATGTCGAGGGGCTCAAGGGGCCGTTCGGCTGTCTTAACCGCGCGCGCTATGGCATTGCCTGGGGCGTGATGGGCGCGGCCGAGTTTTGTTGGCACGCCGCAAGGACTTACGGGCTGGACCGCAAGCAGTTTGGCAAGCCGCTCGCCGGCAACCAACTGTTCCAGAAAAAGCTCGCCGATATGCAAACCGAGATCTCGCTTGGCCTTCAGGCCGCGTTGCAGGTGGGGCGTCTGATGGACGACGCCAACGCCGCTCCCGAGATGATCAGTCTGATCAAGCGCAACAATTGCGGCAAGGCGCTCGATATCGCGCGGATGTCGCGCGACATGCACGGCGGCAACGGAATTTCGGGCGAATTCCAAGTGATCCGGCACATGGTGAACCTTGAAACCGTGAACACTTATGAGGGCACGCATGACGTCCACGCCCTCATCCTTGGGCGCGCCCAAACCGGGCTACAGGCGTTTTTCTAAGGCCCGTTTGCACAGACTATATCACTCACCCACGGCCAATTTGGCCGTGGCGTGCCGAAAGCTGGGCTCCTCTTGTGGTACATTAAATTGTGCTGACAAGGCGCTGAAAAACATAGAAAATACGCTCGCACGCACCTATTGAGGTGGCACGTGAGAGAGTCCGCGCAAGCGACTGTTATCACTCAGGTTTCAAGCAAACCCCAGCGTTCAGAAGTCTAGAAACTTCGCACTCGCAAAACCGGGTTTGTCCGCCGGGCCGGTCAGCTCAAACCACATCCAGTTCTCATCCACACATGCGGCAAGTGCATTGCGATCAAAGGCTTGCCCGGCGTTTGCCGCCGTACAGGCCGCAGCGCAGGTGGCGTGATCAGGGTGCGATGTGTCCGGCACCGGATCGATACCAACCACATAGCGCGCGCCCAATGGCAGCTCATCGATCTTTTCAGACTCTACATTCGGTTCACCGCGCAAGGTTGTGAAATTATTCACATTTATCACCTCGGCGCTTTGATCTTCGGCGCGGCAGGGGGTTGGCCGCGTCAGCTCGGGCACCTCGGCAGGTAGCGCGCTGCCATCCGCAAGGGCCGCAAGCGTGGTGTCGGCCGGGAACATCGCCAAGGCTGGGATCGGCGCCCACAGGTAAATCAAGTCCGGGTCGTTGCAGTCATCCGGCCCGATCCCGGTGTCTTCGACCTCGTTATAGCCGCAGATCAGCGGCAAAGGCGCGCCCGTGTCCGACACAGCAACCGTCGCGGCGCATTCATAAAGGTCGCGACTGGCAAATTGCAGATCATACCGGTCGCGCAGCGCACCGCCCGCCGTCCAGCTCGACACCGAAAGCTGGAACACCTCGGCGTTGTCCTCATACACCACCGCACCGGTGGAAAGACCTTTGCTCCAGATCGTAAGGCTCTGACAGGCATGGAAAAACCCACGGTCGGAAAGGGCCGGGGCCTTGAACCCGATCACGGCAATATCCCATCGCCCGGCCCTGTTGACCGTATCAATCAGAAACGGCTCGGGCGCGTCGCTTGCGGGCATCGCTCCGGCAAGATCGGCATCAAGGAACGGGCGCGCGGCATCGGGGCGTGACATCGCGGCCAAAGCATAGAAGTCGATCATCTGCGCAACCGAACCGGTCTCCTCGGCCAACGCCGGTTGCCGAAAGCCAAGCGTGCCGCCGATATGCAGCCGCCGGTGCGTGACCGCGCGGTTGGGCCCTTGCGCGGCGGTGCCAAACAGAAACGCCAGCGCGCAGGCATCGGTACAGGTCGCAGCCTCCTCCACCACAGTGCCAATCTGGCGCGTGGCAAGATACCGCCCCAGGGTCATCGCCTCGGCAAAACTGCCGCCGGGACTGTCAAGGCAGATGGTTTTCCAGTGGCCATCGTCGGGCAGGGTCCAGCTGGCCGGTTGGTCCAGCGCAATCTCATCAAGCCGCGCGGTGTCGCCCTCTGCAATCTCGCCGGTCAGTGTCACGGCGCAGGTGCCGGAGGGGTCGGTGGAAAATTCGGCAGCGGTCGCGCGCGACGGGACGACTAGGGAGGAGGCCAGAACAATCGGGGCCACAAAAACTGGGGCCAGAAGGCAACTGCTGAGGATAATGTGGGCCAGGCTGCGCATTTGGTCGTTTCCCTTTGCACTCCGGATCTTGACGTTAGCGCGCCTGTGCCCGTTTGGGCAAGCAGCGGCTGTCACAGATACAGACGGTTAGGGCGCACAGGTATTGCGCGAACGTCGCGGCTCAAGGCTTGGGCAGGGATTACAAGACAGGCACCCGACGTCGATCCGGTCCGGGGAGGCGGGAAACCCTGCGAGCGCGCGTGAATGGCGGGGGTCGCAGGGTTCAGAGCGGCTTCAAAAGATTTCGATGTCTGCGGTCAGCCCGGCTGTGTTGCCAACCCCGTTCAACGTGACCGAATTGCCGCCGCCGAAATCAAACACCACATCGCCGTCGACCACAGTGGCGTATTGGGCGATCACCTCGTCCTCGGTCAACCCGCCGCCCCACAGCGCATCGTCAAGGTGCAGCGCGTCGGTGCCGACTTCGTAATCGGTCACAACGTCATGTTGGATCTGATCGCCGATGAAGATGAAAGTATCGGCGTCGGCCTCGCCCGAAATGGTGTCATTGCCGCCGCCAATTTCGAACACGTCGTTGCCATTGCCGCCAAGCATCACATCGCTGCCGTAGTGACCGGTCTGCGCGTTGTCGATCAGCAGGTCATGGCCGCCACCACCGTCCATCACATCGCGGCCATTGCCGCCATCAAGCGTGTCGTGGCCGCGTTGCCCGTAAAGTTCATCGAACTGCCCGCCGCCCGACAAGATGTCATCGTCGTAGCCGCCCGACAGCGTGTCCTGGCCATTGCCGCCGCGCAGGGTGTCATCGCCGTGGCCTGCCACTATCTCGTCATTGCCATTGCCGCCGTGAAGCTCGTCCGCGCCCCAGTAGCCGCCCTGGTCGTTGTCGAGCATCAGGTCATCGCCATCGCCGCCAAACACCACGTCACGGCCCCAGCCACCGTCCAGAGTGTCGTCTCCCTCTCCGCCGAAGATGCGATCACGGTGGGCACCGCCGTCGATGCTGTCGTTTCCGGCGGCACCACGGATGACATCGTAGCCGGATCCGCCACGAACAACGTCATCGCCGGTGCCGCCATCAAGATTGTCGTTGCCGGAGCCGCCCCAGATTTGGTCATCGCCGCTGCCGCCCACCGACGTGTCGTTTCCGTTGCCACCCCGGACCTCGTCGTCGCCGCCGCCAGCGCGAATGATGTCGTTGCCGTTGCCGCCGTAGAAGGTGTCTTGCCCCCACAAGCCGGTTTGGCCGTTGTCAACGATCAGATCGTCGCCATTGCCGCCGTTCACAACGTCGCGTCCGCTGCCGGCGTCCAGCGTATCTGCGCCGTCGCCGCCATACAGCAAATCGGCCAAGCTGCCGCCGCTGATGAGGTCGTCGCCGGTCCCACCGCTCAGAGTGTCGGCCCCGGTGCCGCCTTCGATCACATCGGCGCCGCCGCCACCGCGGATGATGTCATTGCCGATCTCGCCAAACAGGCTGTCGTTGCCCGAACCGCCATCCAGCACGTCATTGCCGCTGCCGCCAAACACCTCGTCATTGCCAGCGCCGCCATCGACGGTGTCATGGCCACTGCCGCCCCAGATCGCATCATTGCCGCCATGGCCTTCGACACGGTCATCGTTGAGACCGGCCGCAATCAGATCGCCATTGTCGGTGCCGTGCACCACGGCGGTGACGTCGGCGGCTTCGCGGTCTTCGTCGTGGATCGTGACACCGCCATCGGCCTGATAGCCAATCGGCATGACGTTCTGCGGATCGACATAGGCCACATCAATCAGGGAGTCGAAGTCAGGCACCATCGATTCCGACAGGAAGTGGTTTTCCTGGCGATGCCCGTTCGAGCCGCCATCGGTGTCCATATCCACCCGCGCGCCTTCGAGTGCATAGAAGATGTGCCCACCGCCTGCGGTTTCGATCAGCAGCCAGGGCTGCGGCTCGGACCCGGCATCGTTGTGGCCACCGTTATACGCAACGATGCGGACGTTGGCGGGCAGGTTGTAGAGATCGAGCACCACACCATCGATGCGAATTTCGTCGCGCGTCGGGTCAAAATCTTCGAGCCGCCCGACAACCACATTGGTCACATTCGCAGTGTTTTGGAAATCGAACGTATCGTTGCCGCCACCTGACCGGGCGTGATGACCATGCGAGAACACATCCATCGGCTCGAACTCCAGGATGTCGTAATGGTCGCGAAGGTTTTCAGCGGTCCCGCCAAAAGTGTGGATCTGCGTCAGGCCTTCGGTTGCAACAAGCGTTCTCAAGGTCATCTATCTGTCTCCGGTCAAGGTGCCGTACTGGCTACTTCCGAAACGCGTTTGTTCCGGCTCACTGGAGAGACGATTGCCTTGCCCGGCCGATCAGGTCTCATGGGCGTCGGCACACCGCGGGCCTCTTTGGGGGCGACGTTCTATGCCATTCGGGCCGCAGATACTCGTTTTGAGGGCTGCGACTGTGCTTTGGAGCCGCGACTATCCGATTGAGAGGCCACCCCGGATGGGGTCGCAGATGTGCGACAGGTGACAGGCGGACTGCGATCGGAGGGGAAGGTGCGCGGCTGGGACCGGGGTCTATACCGGATCGGGCGTGCATTTCTGGAACGGGGCGTCGGGCGCGGGCCTTTTGGAACGGGCGCTCTGACTCGAGGCCTTCTGACTCGCGGCCTTCTGACTCGAGGCCGTCTGGCACAGGGGCGACTGGCACAGGCCGTCTGTCTCAGGCCGCCTGGCACAGGCCGTCTGTCTCAGGCCGTTTGGAACCGGCGCTCTGCCTCAGGCATTTTGACACAGTTTGACACAGACTTTCTGCAACAGGCCTTATAGAGCGGCCACGACAGGGCAAAACGCCGCACAATAGGCGAAAATCTGATCACACCTGCGTTCTAAGACCACTCTTGGGATTTGCCTTGGCGCATTGTTCGGCTATGAAGCCGCTACACAAATATCAAAAGCAGGCGCATGTTCGAGCAAATCGAGCCTTCAGGGCACCAATCCGAGACTCAGGACGCAAAAGACTGGGTCAAGATTCTCTCAAATTACCGCGAACCAAGTGCCTTGCGCAGTTGGTTCGAGGTGGTCATCACCGTCGGCCCCTTTGTCGGCCTTTGGGTTCTGGCCTGGTGGGCAATGTCGGTCAGCTATTGGCTGACCTTCGCGATCTCGATTCTCAACGCCGGCTTTTTGCTGCGGCTGTTCGCCATCCAGCATGATTGCGGCCACGGGTCGTTTTTCGCCAATCGCACGGTAAGCGATTGGGTCGGGCGGGTGCTCGGCGTGCTGACGCTCACACCTTATGACGTCTGGCGGCGCACGCATTCGATCCACCACAGCTCTTCGGGCAATCTGGGGCGGCGCGGCATTGGCGACATCCACACTCTCACCGTGGCGGAATATCGCGACAGCTCGCCGCTGAGCCGTCTGGTCTATCGCCTCTACCGGAATCCGGTGGTGATGTTCGGCCTTGGACCGGGATACCTGTTCTTTCTGCAAAACCGGGTGCCGCTTGGTCTGATGGACAAGGCGCGCTATTGGATCAGCGCGATGAGCACCAATGCGGTGATCCTGATCGTGCTGTCGCTGTTTTACTACTTCCACGGGTTGGCGCCAATTCTGCTGATCTTCCTGCCCTCGACGCTGCTTGCGGCCACCGCAGGGGTCTGGCTGTTCTATGTGCAGCACAATTTCGAGACCTCGCATTGGGAACAGGAAGAAGACTGGCACCTGCATGAGGCCGCGCTGCACGGCAGCTCGCATTATGTCATGCCGTCGGTGCTGCAATGGATGACCGCCAATATCGGCATTCACCATGTGCACCACCTGCACAGCCGGGTGCCGTTTTATCGCCTGCCCGAAGTGCTGCGCAATCATTCGGCACTGGAAGAGGGCAACCGCCTGACCATCCGCGAGAGCCTGGCCTGCGCCAAGCTGCATCTGTGGGACGAAGAGACCAGAAGCCTGCTGTCGTTCCGCCAAGTGCGCGCTTTGATGCGCCCGACCGCGCAAAGTTGACCGGCTAAGCCTTACTGGCTAGGCCTCGCTGCCTAGACGTGACTGGCCGAGCCTGAAAACAAAACGCCCCGGTGCCTCATCAGAGGGACCGGGGCGTTTTGCTTTTGGTGGTGTTGATGTCCGGTAGCAGGGCGCAGCGGCCCTGCTAGGAGCTTCGCTTAGCTCGGAGTGGGCAGCTCGGGCAGGTCCGATGAGTGATGCGCCTCGCGGAAAATCCCGGCCAGTTTGATCACCTCGCCCGAGGCGTCTTTCACGCTCACCCCGTGGCTTTCCACCCGAACGACGGTCTTGTCGGCGCGGATCAAACGCTTGATAAACTGAAACTCACCACCGTCTTCGATCACCTTTGCCAGCATGGTTTGGATCGGCTCAATGTCGTCGGGGTGGTAATAGGTCAGGCCCTCGTCAATGTCAGGGGCGTGCTCGCGCGGTTCCATCCCGTGGATCTTGAAAACCTCGCTCGACCAGGTCATCGCGTTGGTGCGAAGATCGATCTGCCAGTATCCGACGTTGGCCATCTCTTGCAGAAACTTCAATCGGTCGGCCAGTTCGTTGGCCTCGTCCTTGGCATTCATGATCTCGGTCAAATCATAGGCAAAGGAATAGACCGACGGCGTCTGCCCATCGTTTTGCGTGAACGGAATACGGGTCAGGCTCAGCCGTTTTGCTGCCGCAGGGTCCTGTGCGTTCAGTCGGAATTCGCTGACCGAAATATCCTTGCCGCTTTCCAAAAAGGCACGGTCTTCGTTGATCAGCTGCTGTCCGGCGGAGTCACCCACCAGATCCTTGATGTTCCTGCCGATGGCATCGCTGCGAGAAAGCCCGAGGGTTTGGGCCGAAGACTCGCTGATGCGCAGGATCTCTCCGTCGCGGTTGCGGTGCATGATCAGGAAATGCGGAGAATCGAGGATCATGTCCATTTCGCGCGCGAGGGCGGGGAAATCGGTTGTCACCACCACCATCGTCAGCCCAAGGATCTGGCCCTGACTGTCGAAGTAGGGCGAGCAACTGATCAGCACCCGCTTGCCAAGGGACGTGACCTGTTGGGCAACGGTCTGCCCGAGCTTGAGCGCCTCGATACAGATCGGCGCAAGGCTGGGATAGCCGTCGGGCAGTTCACACTGGCTGATATGGGGCCGGGTGATCGGGCGCTTGATGTGGAACAGCTCCGAGGCCGCCACAGTGGCCTGGGTGATCTGGAGCGCGCTGTCGGTGACGATGATCGCCAGCGGCGTGCTTTGCAGCACCGAGGTAAGCTCGCCCGTGCGGCCGCTGAGTTCGGATGCCGTGACCTGCAATTCCTCGTTAACGGTGATCAGCTCTTCATTGGTCGATTGCAGCTCTTCATTCGAGGTTTCCAACTCTTCGTTGGTGGCCTGCAACTCTTCGTTGGTCGATTGCAGTTCCTCGTTGAGCGATTGCAATTCCTCGTTCGAGGTTTCCAGCTCTTCAATCGTCTGCTGCAAGGCTTCCCGCGTGGTCGCGACCTCATTCTCCAACGTGAGAATGCGTTCCGAGGCGACGGAATCGCCCTCAATCTCGCTGACACTGCGCGAGATATGGGCGCGATCCACCTTGATCGGCGAAAACACCACCAGCGCGGCGCGTTCGTTGATGTCCTTGGCGATGATCGGATAGACATCAAGCCGGACCTCTTCCTGGTCCGTCTCGGTCAACAGATGCCGCACCCCGGCGCGGTGCTTGCCGTTCTTAAGCGCGATGGTGATCAGACTGCGCGCCTCTTCCCGCAGGGGGCTGCGCAACAGGTCGAGATGCATCTTGAGACTGCTCGAGGAATTCATCTCGATGAACGGGCTGATGCTGCCGTAGACCCGGACAATCGAATAGTCATCCGTCACCAGCAGTGAATTCTTGCCCAGCGACTGCGCCAGTGCCTCAAACAATTGCCGATCGGTCGAGGGGCCATGATCGACCACATTCTTGGCCGCCGCCTTTGAGGTCATATTCCCCAAATTCGGCATATTATAGGTGAGCGCCCGCGATTTGTTCAGCACCCGCTTGCGAAACACATGCGCGGTGCCGCGTTGATGCACAAACAACTCTTCCGAACCCGCAACGCTTTCGGCGGTGCCCAGAAACATCATCCCATCCGGATTCATTGAATAATGAAACCGCGACATGACCTTTTGTTGCAGGTTATTGCCAAAATAGATCAGCAGATTGCGGCAACAAATGAGATCGACCTTCTGAAACGGTGGATCCTGACAGACGTTGTGATCGGAAAACAGCACAGCATTGCGCAGATTCTCCACCACCCGCACGCCATCATTAACGTGGATCAGGTATTTATCGGCCAATTCCTTGGGAATGTCATTCAACGCGGCAATGCCGTAAATCCCATTGCGCGCCACCTTCAACGCATTCTTGTCGATATCCGTCGCAAAGATCTGCACCTGCGATTTAAGCGCGACCTTCGGCCCGCCAAGCGCCTCGGACAACAGCATCGCGATCGAATACGCCTCTTCCCCGGTGGCACAGCCCGCAATCCAGACCCGCAGCGGGCCATCGCCGTGGTCTTCGATCATCTGCGGCAGCAGTTCCTCAAGCTGTTGAAACGCCTCCTTGTCGCGGAAAAACCGCGTGACCGAGATCAGCAGATCCTTGAACAGCGCGTCCACCGCATGCGGGTTGTTGCGGCAAAATTGGGTGTATTCCTCCTGGGTTTCGATCCCCAGCGCCACCATGCGCCGTTCAATCCGGCGGCCAATGGTGGTTTGCTTGTAGTCGCGAAAATCCACCCGCGTGCGCGCCAGCAGGATATGCAGCAGGTCCGACAGCGGCGCTTCTTTCAACGATCCCTTGCGGAACTCCTTGAAATCACGCGGAGATGTCAGGATCTTTTGCAGATGGGTGCCAATTTCAACCGGCCGCAGAATAAGATCGACACAGCCGGTCTGAACCGCGGACTGCGGCATGCCATCGTATTTCGCGCTCTCGGCGTCTTGGGCGATGGTGATGCCACCGGCCTCGCGGATCGCCTGCACGCCGTATGCGCCGTCACTGCCAGTGCCCGACAGGATGATCGCCATCGAATTTTCGCCGTGCGCCTCTGCGAGACTAAGCAGAAATCGGTCAACCGAGGGTTTGGGATTGGCCGGATGATCGCTCGGATCCACCAACCGCAACTTACCGTCGGCAAAGATCACATCGGTTTTCGGCGGGGTGATATACACCACATTGGCCTGCGGCCGTATCCCGTCTTCGACATTCTCAACCAAAAGATGAGTTTGGCGGGCAACCAACTCTGTCATCAGGCTTTTGTGGTGGGGCGACATGTGCTGAACCACAACATAAGAGACCGGCACATTGACGGGCAGGGTGGCCACCAGCTCGCGAATGGCCTCTAGCCCCCCGGCGGATGACCCCACGCCGACAATCGTAAGCTTTTCAGTCGCAACTTCGTTCACCGAGCATACCCCTTGTCAGATACCATATGCATAGCGCAGTAAACAGGCGAGTGGCTACAGCTTAAAGTAACCCTAGGGCGGGATGAGTGCAGGCCGGTTGTGCACAGGGTTATGAATTATTGGTTATTTCGCAGCAAATTGTTCTTAGAACCGGCGAAAAAACTGCCCCCCTGATTTCACACTTCCTCAACCATGCGGCTCTATATCTCGATTCCAACGGACGAATACATTGCCTTACCCCTGTTCCTGGAGATCCAACGATGCCCAACGCCCTTGACACGACCACGCGACAAAAGGATGTCGGCTCGAGAAAATTCATCGTCAACATGCGGGCCTCTGTGGGGCAGCCACCGATGGTGCGCTCCTGCGAAGTCAAACAAAGCCAGTTTCGCAACCGGATGTCATTCAACGATGCGGCGAACCTGCGCGATGTGTTTTCCAAAGACGTCGCCATCGCGCTTGAAGAGTGTCTTGGTAAATTGACGTTGCAAGACACCGAAGTGGTTGCCCTGCCGTCTTTTATCCTCGAAATGCCGGGCCTTGTGCTGGCCGGCGCGCAGCTTGTGACGATGCGGGGGGAGGATGGCACCTTTAACATCATCTTCCGATTCCAGTTTTTCCTTGGCGGCATCAATCAGGTGTTCAGCCCCAACATCGGGTTTGACGATTTCAACCATGATCAGAATGCCCAGACCTCTTCTTCTGTGCTCGCGGATATTGCCATGCCGCTGCTCGATCTGTGCAACGCTGCCGAGCTCGGCCTGATCAACGCGGGCAAGCAGATGGGCGATTTCGGCAAATCGCTGAGCGAGAAGTCGCAGGAAATCAAATTCCAGATCGAACTGATCAAACGCTATGTCGACGGGTTAGACCGGTTTAGAACCGAGAAAATGATCTTCATGCGCGAAGACCTTATGCTCGAGAGCCAAAAACAGATTGTCTACGCCGGGACGAATGCAGAGTGACCTGGGCGCAAATCTCACCGCGATCACAGCCGTTCTGTGCCGCTTGGAAAAAACACTCCCAAAACTTGCATTTTAGGCGTTGACGCCCTCTGCCGTGTGGCCTAATCAGCGGCTCATGCGCGGTTGTAGCTCAGCTGGTTAGAGTGCCGGCCTGTCACGCCGGAGGTCGCGGGTTCGAGCCCCGTCAACCGCGCCACTTACCCTTCAGGTTATAGATAAAACGCCTCCGCCGCGCCCTTGGGCATCGGGGGCACCGGGGTATTGGTCGCTATAGGATGTGAACAGCCACAGGGTGTTAGTAGCGATAGCCCATGGCCTTTTCGATCCCCAGATCAAGGCGTGTGCGCATCCAGTCCAGATCCGCTTCGGGCATTGTGGCGGGTGTTTCGGGCCGGGTCATGACCGCTGGCTTGAACTTCGCCCCCAGCCGCTTTGTCACCGGCTTATAGGCGCTCTCTGTCGCGGGCAGGGCAAGCGATTGGCGCAGATCGTGCAAAAAGGTCTCGGGGGCCGCCTGCGCCGCCTCCATGCGCACAAACACACAGGATGAATGACGAATCGCAAAGCTTAGAAGCGTCGCCATTTTCACCGCACGCAGCTCGAACAAATCGTTAAACATTGCGCCCGTGATCGGATGCCGATCCGCCTGCAACGGCTGTCCGCGATATTCCGGTTCATCGCACCAGGGGAAATAGCGCGGCCGATCCACCCGCGTGTCCCAAGGGGCGCGGATAAACTCAGAAAACGGCAGCGCCTGCATCGGCGGGCGGGTGTGCCAGGGTTTGGCGTGCATCGACACGGCCCAGCGGTCGGCGGCGCGAAACACGCAGACCACGGTGAAATCCGCCGGAATCGCCATCATCGCCGGCACGCCATGTTTCCAGCCGAGGGCTTCGGAATTTCCCAGCCAGGTGTTGCCGTCGATCAGACGTTTGATAAAATTTGTACCGGACGAGCGTTCGCCCATGACCTGAAACCGCTTGGGCGCGGGGCCAGAGTGGCGGATGGCCCAGCCTTTGGTGGCCAGATCAGTGAGGATTGTGTCGCGCATCGGGGGGTTACCAGTTAGTCTGTGATCAAAGTCGTAACCGGGCACGTAGACCCGCGCAAGAGCAGGACAAGTGACATGCAGACAACCGCCGCCGCGCTGACAATGGTGCGTGACGATGCGTTCTTTCTCAAGGCGTGGCTGCGCCACTACGGCGAGACGCTGGGGCGCGAGAATTGCTATATCATCAACCACGGGCGCGGGGCCGAGGTTTCGCAGCTGGCAGAGGGGTGCAATGTGATTGGCATTCCGGGCGATCCGCATCCCAACTTTGATATGAAACGCTGGCGGCTGCTCAACAACACGGTGCAGGGGCTGCGGTGTTATTATGACCATGTGATTGTCGGCGATGTTGATGAGCTGCTGGTGGTGGATCCGGACCACGGGGCTGGCCTGCTGGAGTTTCTGCGCGAAACGCCCATTCGGCGGGTGCTGACGCCGGTGGGGCTTGAGGTGGTGCACCGGGTTGAGGAGGAGCGAGAGGCGATTGCGGATCACGTTTTGGGGCCGCGACGGTTTGTGCGGGTGGCGGCGCATTATTCTAAGCCTTGCGTGATTTCGCTGGGGACGAAAATCGCGCGGGGGGGGCATTTTACGCAGAGCTCGAAATTGCACACGCCGGACGCGCTTTTGCTGTTTCACCTGAAGTTCTGTGACTTTGGGAACTACGTCGAAACGATGAACCGGCGTAATGCGGTGACCGAAGAAGTGGGCGGCGATGTGCAGGCGGCGTCGATTGGGCGGCACTGGTTTGCCGAGGCGCGGGGCGAAGACCGGGCGGTGTTTGACGCGTTTTCCGCGCAGGAGGTGGCGCCGTTTGATTTGACCGGGGTGCGGCGGGGAATGCACCGAAGCTGGAAAGCGCGGGGGGAGACCGGATTCTGGCAGTTCGACCGGGAGGAGAGTGATCGGATTATGGCGCTGCCGGACCGATTTTGTGGACTCCTGTGAGGGATCGAAAATGTTTCGCGCGCGAAACATTTTTTGGTTTGTTAACAGATGGTTAATATAAGGTTTTTGACCGCTTTGTTTCAAAGATGTTTTGCATTATCCCTTGCCCGTGAACGAGAACTGGAAAGCTAATCTTGCATAAATTGATCCGGTAGTATATCAAAAAGGCTTTTAGGCGCGGCGGGATCAAACAATTGAAAGTCAATTGCATTTTTCAAGGTGGAGGGGCCAATTTGGCTACACTCTTGTGCGCAGTCGAAGCACTAGGAGAGTTGAGCGATGAGGGCTTCCTGAAGATTACGGAAGTCGCTGGAACGTCGGCTGGGTCGATCGCCGCAGTCTGCCTTGCGCACCCTTCTCCAAATCCTGAGCTTATCCAAAAGATAGTTAGGCTGTCAGGCGATAATATTCAAAGCTTTCAACTACCCAGCACGAAGTTCGGCATTTTTAAGAAGCTTGCATTTGGCGGTGCGCTTTTGGATGAAAGAAATCTGGAAAATATCATTCGATCCTTTTTCTCAATTGGCGATCGAGCGATGTTATTCAAGGACGCAGTGTATCCTTTGAGGATTTGCGCTGCCGATATCAAACGGTCGAAGCCTGTAATTTTTCATAAAGAAAATTCGAAACCGCTAGAGGAGGCTGTTACTGACTCTTGCTCTATACCATTTGTCTTTCGTTCGTACGGCAACGGATCGTACTTAGCTGATGGTGGTGTGATGGCCAACTTATTAGATCAGTCGGTGTTCGCGGATGCGAGCGCACATACACTTGCCTTTTCTTTTCAGAACGGTAGTGAAAAGCAATATGATGGCTTGCTTTCTTTCTCTCGGTCAATTGTCGAGTCGATGATAGATAACGCGGTGAATGAGGCGAAAATACGAATCCTCAATTCGGGAGGGTACGTCTGTGAGTTACCGTCTCTATTCGGGACTTTGAATTTTGCCGATGCACTCATCTCCCTGAAGGATGATGCTTTCAGAGAGGAAGTGGTAGATAAATGCAAAACGCGGATACGTTCTGGCCTCGAAGATTTCCATAACAAGTCGTCGCTTTTGGCTCATGGGGATCGCATGGCTCAAATGCAGAACTTCATCGGTACTACGTTCGATGCCATTAAGCGGCGTGATCCTTATCGGGTAATTAATGGTGTAATAGCCTGCAAGGCGAACTGTTTATTTAACTTACCCGACGGTCGTAGCAAAAATCCCGACATTCAAATAAAGAGAGTTGAAATTGAGCCTACGGGCGGAAGTATCCAGTTCTTCCGGATCGGCATTTCCAAAGGATCTGACCCTAGATTGACCAACGAAATTTCTTGTAGAGTCTATGACAGTAGTGAGAGACTCCTACCTGCGACTTTCGAAGTGTCTTCGAGCTTTGAAGACGGCGTGAGCGTTCATCGGTTATGTGTTATCCTCGACGATGTTCATTTATCAGAGTGCGGCCCCATAACTGTGAGCATGATGACCACTCATCAAAAAGGATTGATGGAAGACTTGAAATCGGTTGGGCGTACTGAGTGGATGCGTTCAGAAGCTCATCGAGATGATGAAATTGAGGTTCAGGATTTTGTTCTAATCTTGCCAAAATCTTTCCCTAATCTTAATCTAAGTGATTTAAGGAATAACCTGCACAGGTGTCACGCGCCGCCGGATGATCTGAGCGCTTCGGAACTTAACTGGGAGGTCGGGCGTTCTATGACTCATGACGAGTTGGAGGAGCATCAAACTTGGTTGCGCTCTGAGCCCGGGTTCCGATATGTTGGGTGGCGCGTTCGCAACGTCAAAGGTCGTTGCTCATGCGGTGTCTTGATTGAACAAGATATCGGTGTTTAGTTAGCGATGCGTACGACATATCGTCTTCGCATCGAGCAGGAGGAAAAAATGTCTCTGCCTATTGACACAATTATATAAAGAATCGCTCGAATAGAGCCTTTGAGGGTCGCCCGGTGGGGCGGCCCTTATCTTTACCGACGCAGGTTTTTGAACCGATGTAGTGTAACCTGCAAGGTCAGCCCTAGTTCACCAGTTTCCCCAACACCCGAACCCAGCTCCGCATTCCCTTGTGAAAGCTCCTCAGCGCATATTTCTCGTTGGGGGAGTGGATCTGGTCGTCGTCCAATCCAAAGCCAATCAACATGGCGGGCATGTCGAGGTAGTCGCCAAAATAGCCCGCGATGGGGATGGAGCCGCCGCAGCCCGCGAACACCGCCGGGTTTGGCCATTCGTCCGTCAGCGCTTGGCGCGCCGCTTCGAACAGCGGCGAGGAGGTGTCCATTGTGGCCGCAGGCGAGGCGCCGTGGGCCTTGAAGGTGACTTTGCAATCGGGCGGCAGCGCGGCGGTGACGTAGGCGCGGAAGGCCTCGCGGATGGCGTGGGGGTCTTGTTGGCCGACGAGGCGGAAGCTCAGTTTGGCGTGGGCCTCGGAGGGCAGCACGGTTTTGAAGCCCGCGCCGGTGTAGCCGCCCCAGATGCCGTTGACGTCACAGGTGGGGCGCGACCAGATCATCTCTTGCCCGGTGCGGGTGTTTTCGCCTGCGGGATGCGACAGGCCGACGGCGTTGAGGAAGTTGCAGGCGGTCTCGGCCGGGTCGCCGAGTGCCTCCCACTGGGCGCGGACCTCGGCGGGGAGTTCGGGCACGCCGTCGTAAAAGCCGGGCAGAGTGACGCGGCCGGTGTCATCGTGCAGCCCGGCGAGGACGCGCGAGAGCACGCGGATCGGGTTCATTGCGATGCCGCCGAACATGCCGGAGTGCAGGTCTTTGTCGGGGCCGGTGATGGTGAGCTCTTCGCCCAAGAGCCCGCGCAGCATGGTGACGATGCCGGGGGTGTCGGGGTTGATCATGCCGGTGTCACAGATCAGGGCGACGTCGGATTTCAGCTCGTCAGCGTTGGCCTGCATGAAGGGGATGAGGGAGGGGGAGCCGGATTCCTCTTCGCCCTCGAAAAAGAAGGTGATCTTGCAGGGGAGTTTGCCGTGGGTGGCGATCCAGGCGCGGCAGGCCTCGATAAAGGTCATGAGCTGGCCTTTGTCGTCAGATGTGCCGCGGCCCCGGATCACTTTTCCGTCAGGGGTGTCTTCGATTTGCGGATCGAAGGGATCGTTGTGCCAGAGATCGAGAGGGTCGACCGGTTGGACATCGTAGTGGCCGTAGAACAGCAGGTGGGGGGCACCTTCGCCAATGTGGCCCACGACCATTGGGTGGCCGGGGGTGGCGCGTTTGGAGACCTCGGCCCCGATGGACCTCAGATCGGCCACCAGCCAGTCAGCGGCGTGCTGGCATTGCTCGGCATAGGCCGGATCGGTGGAAATTGATTGAATCCGAAGAAGCTCTTTCAAGCGGTCAGATGCCGCATTGAGGTCAGCGTCGATTCGGGCCAGAACGGGGGAGATATCCATGGGGAGGTTTCCTTTCAGCGTCAGACACTAGCCAACACGAAACGACTGTCCAGTGACCTTTGACATAGATCAAAGCTGCGTCGATGGGTCATCTTTAGTAGTGGTTGTCAGACGGGGAAACTCGTTGTAGGTATTCAGGAACGTGAATTTGACGGTTTTCGGACTGTGGGGTTCAAACGCAGGGCTAAGATGCCCCACGCAAAGGGAGGTGCTCCGGTGAGCCAGACTATGGATTATACCGCGAAGCTCGACGATGCTTTGAACCGTCTGCATGACGAGGGCCGGTACCGGACGTTCATCGATATTGAGCGTAAGCAGGGCCATTTCCCGCATGCTGTGTGGCGCAAGCCTGATGGCAGCGAAAAGCCGATCACCGTGTGGTGTGGCAACGATTACCTTGGCATGGGGCAGCATCCGGCTGTGCTCGCGGCGATGCATGAGGCGATTGAGGCGACAGGCGCAGGCTCGGGCGGGACGCGGAATATCTCGGGCACCACGGTGTATCACAAGCGGCTTGAAGCCGAACTTGCCGATCTGCATGGCAAGGAATCGGCGCTGCTGTTCACCTCGGCCTATATCGCCAATGACGCGACGTTGAGCACGCTGCCGAAGCTGTTTCCGGGGCTGATTATTTATTCCGACGCGCTGAACCATGCCTCGATGATCGAAGGCGTGCGCCGCAATGGCGGGGCCAAGCGGATTTTCCGTCATAATGACGTTGAGCATCTGCGCGAACTGCTTGAGGCGGATGATCCTGCGGCGCCTAAATTGATCGCATTTGAATCGATTTATTCGATGGATGGCGATTTTGGGCCGATTGAGGCGCTTTGCGATCTCGCGGATGAATTTGGCGCGCTGACCTATATTGATGAGGTGCACGCGGTGGGCATGTATGGCCCGCGCGGCGCTGGCGTGGCCGAACGTGACCAGCTGATGCACCGGCTTGATATCATCAACGGCACCCTCGCCAAGGCCTATGGTGTGATGGGTGGCTATATCGCCGCAAGTTCGAAAATGTGTGATGCCATAAGGTCTTATGCGCCGGGCTTCATCTTTACCACCTCGATCCCGCCCGCCGTGGCGGCCGGGGCTGCGGCGAGTGTGAAACACCTCAAGACCGACCAAGGATTGCGCGAGCGGCACCAGACGCAGGCCAAGATCCTTAAGCTGCGGCTCAAGGGTATGGGCCTGCCGATCATCGATCACGGCAGTCACATCGTTCCGGTGATCGTGGGCGACCCGGTCCACACCAAAAAGCTGTCGGATATGCTGTTGGAAACATACGGTATTTACGTCCAGCCGATCAATTTCCCCACCGTCCCGCGTGGCACAGAGCGGCTGCGCTTCACGCCCTCGCCGGTACACGGACCCAAGGAAATGGACGCCCTTGTCAGCGCGATGGATGGCCTGTGGTCGCATTGTGCGCTGAATCGCGCCGACCTATCCGCCTGACTAGGTTTTTACCTGATCTTAGTCTTGTTACGTGTTAATCTTGGCCTATTAACAGGATGATACGAATCGTCCTGAACCTGAGAAGGTTGGCCTATGGGGTGATGGGCTAAATCGGGACGGCGGAAAGGCGGGGCAGATCGGATGATTGGGCGCAGATCAAAGCGCGGCGCAGGTGCGCAAGACGAGAACGTCAGCCCAAAAGGCTTTGACGACTTCGCTCTGCGTCTTGGCGACGTGATGCGCGGCGAGCGTGCGACGATGGGCAAATCGCTCCTTGATGTGCAGCGCGAACTCCGGATCAAAGCCTCTTACATCGCCGCAATCGAGAACTGTGACCCCGAAGCCTTTGATACGCCTGGATTTATTGCCGGGTATGTGCGCTCTTATGCGCGCTATCTGAACATGGATCCGGACCTGACGTTCCGCAAATTCTGTAGCGAAAGCGGGTTCAGCACCGCGCATGGCATGTCTGAAAAGGCATCGACCCAGCGCAAGTCGGGGCGGGTGAAATCATCGCAGATCAAGGGCGAGCGCGATCTGTTCAAAGATCCCAACATGCCGTTTGTACCGGGCGGCGAGAGCGTGTTTGCCCGTGTCGAACCGGGTGCCATCGGCTCGATGCTGGTGTTGCTGACGCTGATTGCCGGGATCGGCTATGGCGGTTGGAGCGTGTTGCAGGAAATTCAGCGGGTGCAGTTGACGCCGGTGGATCAGACGCCGATTGCGCTCGCCGAGCTTGACCCTCTTGAAGGGGCGGGCCGTGTGCTGCCCGAGGATGCCGATCCGGATGAAATTCGCGCCGCAGGGGTGTTTGCCCCGCCGGTGCCCGAGCCGCTCGACCGGTTGTATCGCCCACAGGCGCTTGATGTGCCGGTGATGATCGCGCGCGATGCGCCGATCTCGACGCTTGATCCTTCGCGCGTGGGCAGCTTTGCCAATGCGGCCCGTGCGCGTGCGCCGATGCTCGAAACAGCGAGCGCCGAAGCCTCGGGGGATGTGCCGTTGCAGCAGGCCATCGAAAGCATTCTGCCGCAGGTGCTAGAAGCGCCGAAACCGGGTGTGCAGCTTGTCGCGGTGCGTCCGGCTTGGGTGCGTGTGCGCTCGGCTGAGGGCAGCGTGTTGTTCGAGGGCGTGATGAACGCCGGCGATACCTATCAAGTGCCGCAAACCGACGAGGCGGCGACGCTTCGCGTGGGGGCCTCAGGGGCGATTTACTTTGCCGTCAATGGCCAGACCTATGGCCCCGCCGGTCCGCGCGGTGCGGTCACGTCGAACGTGGCTTTGGCAGCCGCCAGCTTGACCGAGCGCTATCAGGCCGCCGATCCGGCCAACGACGGCGATCTGGAAAAGATGGTCGCGCAGCTCAATCTGCGTGTGGCCGCAGCGCCGACAGCACCGGCCAGCGAATAATCAACACATTGCATTGTCAGACGTCCTGACTAGGTTGCAGGGCAAGTACCGCTATTTGCAGGAATGTCCCGATGAGCCTCAATCACATCCGTCCGTGGCGCAATATTTATCGCCGTAAAAGCCGCCAGATCATGGTGGGCAATGTTCCGGTCGGGGGCGATGCGCCGATTTCGGTGCAGACTATGACCAACACGGTGACGACCGATGTGAAGGGCACTTTGGACCAGATCATTCGCGCGGCCGATGCCGGGGCGGATATCGTGCGGGTCTCGGTGCCAGATGAAGCGTCGGCCAAGGCGATGAAAGAGATCTGTCGCGAGAGCCCGGTGCCTTTGGTGGCCGACATCCATTTCCACTACAAACGCGGGATCGAAGCCGCCGAGGCTGGCGCGGCCTGTTTGCGGATCAATCCGGGCAACATCGGCTCTGAAGAGCGGGTGCGCGACGTGATCAAGGCGGCGCGCGATCATGGCTGTTCGATGCGGATCGGGGTGAACGCCGGATCGCTCGAAAAGCACCTGCTCGACAAATACGGTGAGCCGACACCCGAGGCGATGGTGGAATCAGGGCTCGACCATATTAAGCTATTGCAAGACAACGATTTTCACGAGTTCAAGATCTCCTGCAAAGCCTCGGATGTCTTTATGGCCGCAGCGGCCTATCAGGCTTTGGCCGAGGCGACAGACGCCCCGATCCACCTGGGCATCACCGAGGCGGGCGGGCTGACCTCGGGCACGATCAAAAGCGCGATTGGCATGGGCAACCTGCTGTGGATGGGGATCGGCGATACCATCCGGGTGAGCCTGTCGGCGGACCCGGTCGAAGAGGTCAAGGTTGGCTTTGAGATCCTGAAATCGCTCGGACTGCGGCACCGGGGGGTGAACATCATTTCTTGTCCGTCGTGTGCGCGTCAGGGCTTTGACGTGATCAAGACGGTCGAGACTTTGGAACAGCGGCTCGAGCATATCAAGACGCCGATGAGCCTGTCGATTATCGGCTGTGTGGTGAATGGCCCCGGTGAGGCGTTGATGACCGATGTCGGTTTTACCGGCGGCGGTGCTGGCAATGGCATGGTCTATCTGGCGGGCAAGGCAAGCCACAAGATGTCGAACGAGCAGATGGTCGAGCACATCATTGAAGAGGTTGAGAAAAAGGCCGCTGAGATTGATGCGCGCGAGGCGCAGGCGGCGGAATAATCTTCTGCAACCGGTCGGCTTTTAAGGTTAATTTGGCGGCCGGGCGTTGTGACACGCCCGGCCGTTTTGCATTAGAGCGCCGCGATCACCCGTCTTGCCGGGTCTGATCGACCATCTGCCGCATGCCTTCAAGCGGCAGGTAGCCGCGCAGCATGGTGTCTTCGAGCACGAAGGTCGGCGTGCCATTGATCTTTAGCTTTTGCGCCAGCGCGCGGGTGTCGGCGATGATCTGCGTCACCTCGTCGTCGTTCATGCGCGCGATCACGGCATCGGCGTCGACCTCGAGCGTCTCGGCAATTTTGCGCAATGCGGCTTCGGTGACGCTGCCGTTGAACCGGATCAGCGTGTCATTGGCCGCGACATAGGCTTCGTCCCCGGCGACATCACGCACCGCGATGGCGAACTTCGCGCTTTCAAGGCTGTCAGGTCCAAGGATCGGGAACTCTTTGGTAATGAAGCGAATATTGCCGTCGGTTTTGATCAGCTCATGCACCTCGTCATGCGCCTTGCGGCAATAACCGCAACGGTAATCGACAAATTCGACAAGGGTGATATCGCCGTCGGGATTGCCGCCGACATGGCTCACACCGTCGTTGAAAATCGCCGCGTGATTGTTGGCGATCAGGTCTTCGTCCTGGCCATCCTGAGCGGCGGCTTTCTGGCGCTCAAGCTCGTTGACGGCGTCGATGATCACCTGCGGATCATCCATCAGAAAGGCGCGCACTTCCTCGCGGAAAATCTCGCGTTCGGCGTCGGTCATCTCGGTAAGATCGGTGGCCAGCGCCGGGGTGGCAAGGGTGAGGGCGAGGGCGGTGGTCTTGAGTAAACGTTTCATTAGGGTTCCCTGTCTATTATATCTTGGCCGCTAACGCAGGCTTCTGGTGGCAGAAAGCACATCCTGCGCCCGCCGCCAAGGGCCGGAGCCGTTGGGCAAAAGCCCCTCGGCGCGGGTGGCATGTAATCTTGCGTCTTTCATCTGGCCCTGCAGCGCATAGCGTTCGGCGGTGACCAATGAGGCCATGCCGTTGTTGCCGGTTTTGGCATAAGCCACCGCCAGATCGCGCAGGATGCGCGGGTCGCGGAAATCGCGGCTGCGGGCCTTTTCCAATGTGGTGAGCGCGCCAGCGGGGTCGCCTGCGGCCAGTTGCGCCCGGCCCAAACCGCCAAGAATAAGCGGCTGGTTCGGGGCCATTGCGGCGGCCTGCCGATAGACCTGCACAGCTTGGCCAAATTGCCGGCTTTCCAGCAGGATCTGGCCTTTAAGCTCAAGATAAAGCGAATCTTTTGGCCGCATGGCGAGCGCGGCGTCGATGGCCGCTAACGATTTCTTTAGGTTTGATGAGCGATGATGGGCCACGGCCTGCCGCATCAGTGCGATATCCTTGCTGACGCTGCTGTTGGCACGCCGGAGGGTCCAGCCGGGGGCCCGCAGAAAGGCCGAGAGCTTGCCATTGGCTCGGTCAAACCAATAGTCCGCGCCGGGATCGTCGCGGGGGGCAGTTTTGTTGCCTGCGATAAACGCCTGCGCCGCCCGCAGCCGGTCGCGCGTGAGCGGGTGCGAGCGCATGTAGGGGTCTTGCCGCCCGGCCGAGAGCGCCTCTTGGCCGCGAAAGATGTCGTGGACGTCGATTGCCCCTTGGGGATCGATCCCGGCGCTTGTGAGACTGCGCAGGGCCGTGATGTCAGCCGAGCTTTCCTCGGCGCGGGTGTGCGACAAAAGCTGGCGCAGCGCGGCGCTTTGGCTGCCTGCGGCAATGCCGGTGGCCACGCTGGGGGCACCGGATGCGGCGGCGGCCGCGGCGAGGACAAGGCCCAATCCGGCGGCGGTGCGGGCGGCGCGCATATTGCCGGCGCGGCGGGCGAGGTGGCCATTCGCGATATGCGCGGCCTCATGGGCGATGACGTACTGCAGGGCTTCGGCGCTGGTCAGTTTCATGATCAGACCGGCGTTGACAAAGATGTGCTGGGTGTCGGCAACAAAGGCGTTCAGCGAACTGTCGTTGATGATCAGAATGCGGGTCGAGCCGGGCAATCCGGCGGCGCGCAGCACCGGTGCCGCGATTTGGGCCAGTGCATATTCCACATCCGCATCGCGGATCAGCCCGCGCGCCGCAGCGGGCAGCGTCAGCACGGCCCAGACTGCAAGGGATGCCGCAAGGGTTCTAAGTATCTGCATTGACCTGCCTGCCTTGATCCCGGAAAACCGGATTTGGCAGAGTTTGGGAGAGATGAATGCGAGACTCAAGGCGCGGCGAAGTTGATCCCTTCATTGTGATGGATGTGATGGAGGCCGCACGACAGGCCGAGGCCACGGGTCGCCACATCATCCATATGGAGGTGGGCCAGCCCGGAACCCCTGCGCCACAAGGCGCATTGGACGCGGTGGCGGGCGCGATGCGCGACGATCCGATGGGCTATACGGTGGCCTTGGGCCTGCCGGCGTTGCGGGCGCGGATTGCGCGGCTTTACGCCGATTGGTACGGCGTGACGCTCGATCCGGCCCGCGTGATTGTGACGCCGGGCTCTTCGGGGGCCTTTTTGTTGGCGTTCACCGCGCTGTTTGATGCGGGCGACAGGGTGGCGATCGGCGCGCCGGGCTATCCCAGCTATCGCCAGATCCTCAGCGCCTTGTCGCTAGAGCCGGTGGACTTGCCGACGCGGAGCGAGAACCGTTTGCAACCGGTGCCGGATGATTTCGCGGCGATGGATATTCAGGGGCTGATGGTGGCCTCGCCGGCCAATCCCACCGGCACCATGCTAGACCGGGCCGCGATGACCGCCCTGATCGAGGCCTGTCAGGCCAAGGGCGCGGCGTTTATCTCGGACGAGATTTACCACGGCATCGAATATGAGGCCAAGGCGGTGACGGCGCTGGAAATCACCGACGACTGCTATGTGATCAACTCGTTTTCGAAGTATTTTTCGATGACGGGCTGGCGGGTTGGCTGGATGGTGGTGCCCCAAGACCATGTGCGCAAGATCGAGCGGTTGGCGCAGAACATGTTCATCTGCGCGCCGCATGTGGCGCAGGTGGCGGCCTTGGCCGCTATGGATTGCGACGAAGAATTGCGCGGCAATCTCGCGGTCTATGCCGAGAACCGGCGGCTGATGCTGGAGGGGCTGCCGCAGGCGGGGTTTGACCGGATCGCGCCGCCCGATGGGGCGTTTTATGTCTACGCCGATGTCAGCCATCTCACCGACGACAGCCTCGTGTTTTCGCGTGAAATTCTGGACGAGGCCGGGGTGGCGGTGACGCCGGGGCTGGATTTCGACCCTTTGCGGGGGGGCGGCACCTTGCGGTTTTCCTATGCGCGCTCGACCGCGGACATTCGCGAAGGTTTGAGCCGGTTGAAGACGTTTATGCAGGCGCGGGGGAAAATTCTTCGATGAATTTTCTAACGAATTTTTGAAAATTCGTCTGCGCGTCGACTGCGGGGGATGTGTTAGACTGGAGGGATGTTGTCCTGAAAGGATTCCCCGAATGTTGCGTTCATTTGTGTTTGTTTTGGCCTGCCTTCCGGTCGCGGCTTTTGCCGTCGGCTCTGACACCTCGGCGGAGGAGACCACGCCGCCCAAGCCCACCGAAACCACGTTGGATTGCGTCGATGGTCAGGTTTGGGACGCAGAGACTGCGGCCTGTGTCGAGGTTGAAAGCCAGTTGCTCGATGATGATACGCTGTATGGTGCCGCGCGGGAATTTGCCTATGCCGGTCAATATGATGCGGCGCGCACCGCAGTTCTGGCGATGGCGGTACAAGACGATGGCCGGGCCGAGACTTACTTGGGATTTACCGCCCGAAAGATGGGCGATTGGGACGCGGCGAAGGCCCATTACGACCGTGCGATCGCGCAAAACCCCGACAACATTCTGGCGCGGTCCTACATGGCGCAAGGGTTGGTGGAGCGGGGCGATAAGGCCGGGGCCGAGCTGCAATTGACCGAGATCCGCGCGCGCGGCGGGCAGGGCAGTTGGGCGGAAGCGGCGCTCGAAGAGGCCATCGCCACCGGAGTCACCTCGCGCTATTGACGCGGGGTGGGTTCAGGGATGCAGGCTGCGCCGGGGGCTGATAATCCGGCGAAAACAAACGGGCGTCAGACCCGGTGAATGAGGGTCGTGAGGTATGAGCAGATATATTTTGAAGGCGATTGCGGTCGCTTTGGCGCTGTGCGGTGGCGGCACCCAAGCGCAGGAATTTGGTGCGCTGGCACGGGTTGATGCCGCGGAAACCGGCGTGACCAAAGGCTGGGGCGGGGCGGTGACGCTTGAGTTTGCGCTAAGCCAAGGAGTGCCGTGGCGGGCCTATACGCTGGCAAACCCTGACCGGCTGGTTCTCGATTTTCAGGAGGTGGACTGGACCGGGCTGTCGGCCGAGGCCTTTGCGGCGGATGCTTTGAAAACCGTGCGCTTTGGCGCGGTGCAACCGGGCTGGTCACGGTTTGTGGCCGAGCTGGCGGTGCCCTTGGCGGTCAAGACGGCGGCGCTGGACGTGGCAAAAGACACCGCCTCGGCGCATCTGCGGGTGACGTTGGAAAAGACCGACCGCGCGGGGTTTGACGCCGCCATCGGGGCCGCGCCTGACTCGCGTTGGGTTCTGCCGGAGCCTTCGATGCGGGCCGACACCAAGGGTGTGCCGGACCGGTTGATTGTCATGCTCGACCCCGGCCATGGCGGCCTTGATCCGGGTGCCCTGCGCGAAGGGTATCGCGAGTCCGATCTGGTGTTGCAATTGGCGCGTGACGTGAAAGAGGCGCTGGTGCGTGCCGGTGGGATCGACGTGGTGATGACCCGCGAAGAGGATGTCTTTGTCTCGCTCGAGGCGCGGGTGTCCGAGGCCCGCCATGCCGGGGCGCATCTGTTTATCTCGCTGCATGCCGATGCGCTGGATGAGGGCATTGCCCATGGGGCCAGCGTTTACACCCTGTCGGACACCGCCACCGACGAGGCCAGTGCCGCGCTGGCCGAGCGGCATGACCGCAGCGATCTTTTGGCCGGGGTCGATCTGACCGGATCGGACGATGAGGTGGCGCAGGTGCTGATGGATCTGGCGCGGCACGACAATGGGCCACGTTCGGCCATGCTGGCAAAGGCGATCATCACCGCGATTGAAGGCGAAGTCGGGCAGATTCACAAACGCCCGCTGCGCGAAGCCGGGTTTTCGGTGTTGAAGGCAGCGGATATTCCAAGCGTGCTGGTCGAGGTTGGATTTCTGTCGACCGACCGCGATCTTCAGAACCTGCAAGACCCGATCTGGCGGGCCTCGATGGCGCGCGGGATCCGCGATGGTGTGCTGGCCTGGTCGCTGGCGGATGCCACAATTGCGCCGCTGCGCAGAAAGTGAGCCGCTGCGGCCAAGCTGCGGCCAATTGGCTGAAATCCGCAGGCAGGTTAATTAACGGATGTTGTGTTTTGACGGGTCGGATGATGCGCCCTATATAGTCCCTCTAACCAGCAGGAGCGCGTGGTGCTGAGGTTCATCCTTTCTTTCTTTGGCGGTATCTTTTCGGTTGTTACGATGGGGGCCGCCGCCGTTGCCCTGTCGGTGGGCGCGATCTTCTGGGTCTATGGCCGGGATTTGCCCAGCCACGAATCGCTGTCGCAGTACAAGCCGCCGACGATCAGCCGGATTTACTCGGGCGAAGGCCGGATGATTGATGAATTTGCGCAAGAGCGCAGGTTGTTTGCGCCGGCCAGCGAAATTCCCGATCTGGTGAAACAGGCGTTTATCTCGGCCGAAGACAAGAATTTTTACGAACACGGCGGCTATGATGCGCGCGGTATCGTGGCGGCGGCGGTTGAGGCGGTGCAATCGCGCGGTCGCAATGTGCGCGGGGCCTCGACCATCACGCAGCAGGTGATGAAGAACTTCCTTTTGTCCGGCGACCGTCGGATCGAGCGCAAGATCAAAGAGATCATCCTCGCCACCCGGCTCGAGGAAACGCTTGATAAGGATCGCATTCTTGAACTTTACATGAACGAGATCTTCCTCGGTCAGAACTCTTATGGTGTGGCCGCTGCCGCACAGACCTATTTCAACAAGACGCTGGGCCAGCTTGCGCCGCATGAGGCTGCTTTTCTGGCCTCGCTGCCCAAAGCGCCGTCAGAATTCCATCCGGTGCGCCGCAAGGACCGGCTGCGCGAACGTCGCGACTTCGTTCTCGAGGAAATGAAGGAAAACGGCTATATCACCGAGGCGGTGTTTACGCAGGAAGTGGCGCAGCCGCTGCGCTCGGTGCAGAATGGCGATTTCGAGAGCTTCAAGAACGCGCTGCCGCCGCGCGATTATTTCACCGATGAGATCCGGCGCCAGTTGTCGGATGACTTTGGCGAGGGCGAGTTCTTTTCCGGCGGTCTGACGGTGCGTGCCACGGTCGACCCGGATATGCAGGTTTTGGCCGCGCATTCGCTGCAAAAGCAGCTCGAGCAATTTGATCGCGGCATCGGGAGATGGCGCGGCACGGGCAAGAAGATTGACCCGGCCAAGCTGGGCAATTGGGCCGAGGAACTGTCTGGTGTGAAAGTCGCGCGCGATGTGACGCTGGAAAGCGAATGGTTCCCGGCGGTTGTGCTCGAGATCGAGGACCAGCAGCTTCGGCTTGGGATTGAGGGCGTTGACCCCGGTTCCAACGCGCCGCATGCGGTGCCGCGCAAGGATATCGACTGGATCCGGGGCGGGTTTCAGGACAATTTCGCCGTGGGTGATGTGGTGCATGTGCGCCGTATGACCACGGGCGATAATGGCGCTGGCGACTTTATCCGCTGGACCCTGCGGCAGGTGCCAGAGGTGCAGGGCGGCTTTATGGCGATGGACGTGAACACTGGCCGGGTGATCGCGATGCAGGGCGGATTTTCCTATCAGCACTCGGTGTTTAACCGCGCCACGCAGGCGATGCGCCAGCCCGGCTCTTCGTTCAAACCTTTCGTCTATGCCTCGGCTTTGGACAGCGGCTATACCCCGGCGACCATCGTGGTGGATGCCCCGATCGAGATTGACACGCCGCAGGGTGTGTGGCGGCCCAAGAACGCCTCGAACCAGTTTTACGGCCCGACGCCGCTGCGCACCGGGATTGAACGGTCGCGGAACCTTATGACCATTCGTCTGGCGCAAGAGGTCGGGATGGACACAGTGGGCCGCTATGCCGAGCGCTTTGGGGTGTACGATCGGATGAGCCCGGTTTTGGCCAATGCGCTGGGGTCGCAAGAATCGACGCTGTTCAAGATGGTGGCGGCCTATGCGATGTTTGCCAATGGCGGCGAGCGGGTTGAACCGACGCTGGTGGACCGGGTGCAGGATCGCTACGGCAAGACCGTTTATCGCCACGACACCCGCGATTGTACCGATTGCAACGATCCGACGATTGCGCAGGCGCGCGGGCCGCGGATTGTATCGGACCGCGAGCGGGTGATGGACCCGGTGACGGCCTATCAGCTGACCTCGATGATGCAGGGCGTGGTCGAGCTTGGCACCGCGTCGGGCAGCGTCAATCTGCCCGTGCCGACTGCGGGCAAGACCGGCACAACCAATGACGCCAAAGATGTGTGGTTCATCGGTTTCACCTCGAACGTGGTTGCGGGCTGTTACATTGGGTATGACCAGCCGCGCAGCCTTGGGCGCGGGGCGTCGGGCGGTGGCTTTTGTGGGCCGGTGTTCCAACGCTTCATGAGCGAAGCGATCAAGAAACACGGCGGCGGCAAGTTCCGTGTGCCGAGCGATTGCGAATTCATCAAGATCGACCGCTTTTCGGGGGCACGTTTGAATGACGGGGCATCGGGTGCCAACGTGGTGAACGAGTGTTTCCGTCAAGGCGAAGAGCCGGTGTTTGGCATCATGTTTGACGGTGGCTTTGCGATGGGCTCGAACTTTGAGGTGATCGCGCCGTCGGGTGGCGCCGCCAAACAGGTGACCACATCGACCGGCAAAAAGGCCGTTGTGGGGCCGAAGGCTTCGTTTGGCACGCTGTCGTCGGGCGGTCTTTACTAAAATCTGCACTGGAATTTGCACTGGAATTTGCGCTGTCGGCCCTGCGGGGCCGGCGCGGGGCAGGCCAGGAGGAGCCTTCTGTTGGCTTGTCTTGGCGATGGTTTGACCCCGCTCTTGTCCCGGTGCGGGCGGCTTGGTATCAGGCAGGTCTGAAACGCTAGGCCGGGAATAGACATGCGCGCGGAAATCCAGAACAAGGTTGCGGAAATCGAGAAGTCGCTGGCGCTGTTGGCGCAGCGTATGGACTATGAAACCGCGCCGCACCGGTTGGAAGAATTCAACGCCATGACCGAGGATCCCGACCTGTGGAATGATCCCGAGAAGGCGCAGCAGTTGATGCGCGACCGTCAGATCCTGATGGACAAGGTCGCCACCTACGAGACGATGAAGCAGGACCTGTCGGACAATCTCGAACTGATCGAGATGGGCGAGATGGAGGATGATGCCGACGTCGTGGGTGAGGCCGAGGCGGCGATTTTTGCGCTGGTTGAAAAGTCCGCGCAGAAAGAGCTTGAGGCGCTTTTGGACGGCGAGGCGGATTCCAACGACACCTTCCTTGAGATCAACGCCGGGGCCGGGGGCACGGAAAGCTGTGACTGGGCGTCGATGCTGGCGCGGATGTATGTCCGCTGGGCCGAGCGTCGCGGCTATAAGGTCGAACTGCAATCCGAGAGTTCGGGCGAAGAGGCGGGGATCAAATCCGCGTCGTATAAGATCACCGGGCACAACGCCTATGGCTGGCTGAAATCGGAATCTGGCGTGCACCGGCTGGTGCGGATTTCGCCTTATGACAGCGCGGCCAAGCGGCACACCTCGTTTTCCTCGGTCTGGGTTTATCCGGTGGTCGACGATAACATCGAGATCGAGGTTAACCCCTCTGATATCCGCATTGATACCTACCGGTCGTCCGGCGCGGGCGGGCAGCACGTCAACACCACTGACTCGGCGGTACGGATCACCCACCATCCCACGGGCATCGTTGTAACCTCGTCCGAGAAGTCGCAGCACCAGAACCGTGATATTGCGATGAAGGCGTTGAAATCGCGGCTGTATCAGCTTGAGCTTGACCGCCGCAACGCCGATATCAACGCCGCGCATGAGGCCAAAGGCGATGCGGGCTGGGGCAACCAGATCCGGTCGTATGTGCTGCAGCCCTATCAGATGGTCAAAGACCTGCGTACCTCGCATGAGACCAGCGACACCAAAGGTGTGCTCGACGGCGATCTTGATGGGTTTATGGCGGCGACTTTGGCGATGGATGTCTCGGGCAAAAGCCGGGCCGAGGCGCAGGGCGACGACTGACCTGTTTCGGTTTGTCGGTTGCACAAGTCTCGCCGGATAACGCCTGAAAAGGTGACCAAAATCAATGGAATATAGTAAGATGATGATCACCTTTCGCCCATGCCAAACGCTTGGAATGACCCGCATCGCCGGGGCGCAGCAATGATCCCGGCGGCGCGTATTCACTCGGCCTCGGAATTGCTGGATGCGATCCTTGATGGACAGCCCGCCGAGCAGGCGCTGACCCGTTGGGCGCGCGGCAATCGCTATGCGGGCTCGAAAGACCGGGCCGCGATCCGCGATCTGGTGTTCGATGCGCTGCGGCGCAAGCGCTCTTATGCGGCCTATGGCGGCGCAATGACGGGCCGTGGTTTGATGATTGGCGCCCTGCGTGCGGCTGATGCGGAACTCGACGAAAGCTTTACTGGCACGCGCCATACCCCCGAGGCCCTTACCGATGAGGAACGGGCTGCTTTTGGCACGCCTGACGCCGTTGAGGCCCGCGACTTTCCCGATTGGCTCTGGCCGGAATTCGAGCGCTCTTTGGGCGACAATGCCACGGCCGAGGCATTGTTGCTGCGCGACCGTGCGGAGGTGTTCCTCCGGGTGAACCGGTTGAAATCTGACATGGAAACCGCCCAGTCGCGGCTGGCCGAAGAGGGTATTCTGACCGAGCCGCATGTTCTGTCTCCGACAGCGTTGCGGGTGAAAGAGGGCGCGCGGCGCGTCCATCTGTCTGCTGCGTTTGCCGATGGGTTGGTCGAATTACAGGACGCCGCATCGCAGGCGGTTGTCGATTTCATCGCGCCGCAAGCGGGGCAGACGGTGCTGGATTATTGCGCGGGTGGCGGCGGCAAGGCGCTGGCGATTGCGGCTTTGACCGGCACCGCCGTGGTGGCGCATGATGTCAGCCCGGACCGGATGCAGGATATTCCCAAGCGCGCGGACCGTGCCGGTGCCTTGATCGAGACCGTAGAGCAACTGACGGGGGCCTATGATCTTGTGGTCTGTGACGCGCCCTGTTCGGGCAGCGGCAGCTGGCGTCGCGCCCCCGAAGCAAAGTGGCGGCTCGACCCGTCCCGGCTTGATGAGCTTTGCGAGATGCAGGCCGAAATTCTTGAGACAGCACAGGCCCTTGTCGCCTCTGGTGGGCGGCTGGCCTATGCCACATGTTCGCTGTTGGACTGTGAGAATGCAGCGCAGATTTCGGCCTTTGTCGCGCGCAATCCGGATTGGGTTTTGCAAGAGGCGCGGCAGTTTAAGCTGGCCGATGGCGCGGATGGATTTTTTGTGGCGGTCATGCAGCGCAAATAAACTGGCAGAAACCTGCAATTGTCGCAGGTGCGGTTAACTCGTCATTAACGGTCTTTCGGTGTAATATGCGGGAACGCAATTTCGCCGGGAGAGCCGAATTGGCCGAAACTGTCAGCGCCGAGCTATCCGAAGTGCAGTCGCCTGCGCCCCAAGATCGTCGATCATTGTACATGATTGCGGGATCGGTCGCGCTTATCGTGGCCTCCGGGCTGGTTTTCAGTGGCGGCGTGGCACTCGGGGTCTTGGCGCTGGGGATCGGCATGTTCGCCTCGGCGCTGGTGCTGCACAGTCGCACCGTCTTGCAGCGGCGCGGGCAGCTTAGGTCCCTTCATCATCTGCGCACGCTGATTGCCGCTGATCCGGCTGTCAGTGTCATTGCGGATGCCGAGGGCACGGTGCACCACTTCAATCCGGCTGCGCAGACCCGGTTTCAGAACAGTGATGTTCCCTCAGAAGAAGAGACGGGCGAGGGCGGCAATGTCGCGTCATTGTTGCGCGGTATGATGGCCAATCCGGCCAGTGTCGTTTACCGGCTGCAGAAAAAGGCCGATGAAAAAGGCGGTGCCGAGGATGTGGTGAGCACGCGAAGCGGGCAGGTTACCATTTCGGTGCATGAGGTCACTGCCGGCTTGCGGCTTTGGCGGATCGAAGAAAGCCGCGGCACGCCCGCCGAGCAGTCCGACAATGGGTTGCTGCCACGGGTCACGGTTGGCCGTGGCGGGACGATTCTGTTTATGAATGCGGCAGCGCGTAAAATGATCGGGCGTCGGGTGTCTTCGCTTGACCGACTAAGCTCCGGCGCGCTGGAAAACGGCAAGGTTGCAACGCTTGATGCCGCTGGCGGGCCTTGTGCCCGGCTGATCAGCGAGGTTGCGCTGAATGGCGGGCGACGCGAGTTGTTTTTCCTGCCACCTCCGGCCGAATCCGGCGGCAGCACCACTTTTGACGGGCTTCGCGTGCCCCTGATGAAGGTGTCGCAAAATGGCTGCGTTATCCGGGCCAATAAGGACGCGCTGAAGCTGCTCAATGTCGAGGATGTCGCGGGGCGTAAGCTCGCAGATTTGATGGAGGGGCTGGGCCGTCCTGTTACCGACTGGCTGAAAGACGCCGCGGCGGGGCGTAATCAAAATCACTCCGAATTTCTCCGCATTTCCCGCCGGGATCGTGAAGTTTTTGTCCAGGTTGTCCTTAACCGGGTGTTTGAGGATGGTGAAGCCTCGCTGATTGCCGTGCTGAATGACGCGACCGAGCTAAAGACGCTTGAGGCGCAATTCGTGCAGAGCCAGAAGATGCAGGCCATTGGCCAGTTGGCCGGGGGCGTTGCGCATGATTTCAACAATCTCCTAACTGCGATTTCTGGCCATTGTGATCTGTTGTTGCTGCGTCACGATCAGGGCGATCCGGATTATGGCGACCTCGTCCAAATCAACCAGAACGCCAATCGCGCGGCGGCACTGGTGGGGCAGCTATTGGCGTTTTCCCGCAAGCAGACACTCTGCCCTGAAGTGCTTGATTTAAGGGATACTCTTTCGGATCTCACGCACCTTCTGAACCGGCTTGTCGGTGAACGGGTGGCGCTCGCGCTTGAACATGATCCTGTCCTTCGAACCATTCGCGCTGACAAACGGCAGTTGGAACAGGTTCTGATGAACCTCGTGGTTAATGCTCGGGATGCTATGCCAGAGGGTGGCGAAATCCGGATTACTACAGAAGGTCTTACCTTGACCTCTCCCCTCAAGCGCGATCGGGCCACTGTACCGCCGGGTGATTATGTTCTGGTGAAAGTGCAGGACAAGGGCGTCGGAATTGCACCCGACATGCTGCAAAAAGTGTTCGAGCCGTTTTACACGACCAAACGCACCGGCGAGGGGACCGGACTGGGTTTGTCGACCGTCTATGGTATCGTCAAACAGACCGGAGGCTTCATTTTTGTCGATTCCGTGATTGATGACGGCACGTGCTTTTCGTTGCTGTTCCCGGTCTTTAGCGAAGTTTCGCCCAAGTCTGCACCCATTGCTATGAGTGAAGAACACCCTCTGAATGCGACAGAACATGACGCTGTCATTCTCTTGGTCGAAGACGAGGCACCAGTGCGCGCATTTGCCAGTCGGGCCTTGCGCATGCGTGGTTTCAAGGTGTTGGAAGCCGCCTCCGCCGAGGAAGCGCTTGAGCTTTTGCGTGACCCGGAGATCGAGGTGAACGTCTTTGTAACCGATGTTGTGATGCCCGGTTTGGACGGGCCAAGCTGGGTGCGCCAAGCACTAGAAGACCGTCCAGAGGTCAGGGTCGTATTTGTGTCCGGCTATGCTCAGGAAAGTTTTCACGACGACCAGGCAAATATCCCAAACTCGATCTTCCTGCCCAAGCCGTTCTCGCTCGTAGAACTCACTGACACCGTTCAGCGTCAGCTACACTAGCGAGATCAGACGATACTGTCATAGAGTTTGAATTCTGCCGCACATTTGCGGCGTAATTTTCTTTCGATGTCTGGTGAGAGCGCGACGTCGAGAGTCGGCGAGACGTTCTCGCGTGGCAGATCTAGCGTCATGGACAAGCGGTCTTCGAGGAAGCCGATCAGACGAGACTGGGATTCGTATCGGAACAGATGGGTGATCTGGGTGCCATTCGGTCGAGGTTCGAGAAACTTGGATTGGCTTCCGACATTGGCAAATCCCGGACGGCTGCCCATGCAGTATCCCTCGACGAATTCGTCAAAGCTTAAGGCCTCGGTCGAATTCTGTTTGCCACTCATGAACGGCCGTTGACGATAGCGATACCAGCTCGACAGCCAGGATATTGGCTCGCGCATCACGGCCACGCTCTCCATGTCGGTCGCACCCATTTTTTCGAACATCGGGCGAAAGAAACGATTGTAGCGATAGACCGGCGCATGTTTCAGTTCGGGAGGATTAAGGATCGCCATGTCCGCCCGTGACGCGAGAGCCTTTTCATAGGCTGACGTTCCAGTCTTGGGAACCGCTAGGAAGGCCAGCCTTTCTTTCCAAAAGACAAGCACTTATGAATTCCTCTTAATGTTCAAGATCAAGCTTCATCCAATCATATGCCTCGATCTTTCCAGCGTAAACCACTCTTTAAGGTTTATGATGAAAACTGGATTAACATAGAATTCTCTTGAAATGTTCTCGTTTTGATCGCAAATAGGAACAAGGCAAGAACATTTGGTAGCATTGCCGCCCTTCGGGTGGTATGAAATAAGGGGCTCAACCAATGGCAACGGCAGATCTTCTCTCAATGAACAAAAAGAGTAATCCCGACAAGCAGAAGGCGCTCGACAGCGCCCTGGCCCAGATCGAACGGCAGTTCGGTAAGGGATCAATCATGAAACTTGGCGGCGAAAACGCGCTGCCAGATATCGAAGCGACGTCGACCGGATCTCTCGGTTTGGACATTGCCTTGGGTATTGGGGGTCTGCCGAAGGGGCGGATTATCGAAATTTACGGCCCGGAATCCTCGGGCAAGACCACATTAACGCTGCACTGTGTGGCCGAAGAACAGAAAAAGGGCGGCGTTTGTGCATTTGTCGATGCGGAACACGCACTTGATCCGCAGTATGCCAAGAAGCTTGGCGTTGATATTAATGAACTGCTGATTTCGCAGCCCGACACAGGCGAACAGGCGTTGGAGATCGTCGATACGCTGGTGCGTTCGGGTGCGGTTAACCTTGTGGTTGTCGATTCGGTCGCGGCGCTGACCCCGAAATCCGAGCTTGAAGGCGACATGGGGGACAGTTCCCTTGGCGTTCATGCCCGCCTGATGAGCCAAGCGATGCGCAAGTTGACCGGCTCGATTTCGCGCAGCAATTGCATGGTGATCTTCATCAACCAGATCCGGATGAAAATCGGCGTGATGTTCGGCAGCCCGGAAACGACGACAGGCGGCAACGCGCTGAAATTCTACAGCTCGGTCCGTTTGGACATCCGCCGCATTGGTTCGGTCAAAGACCGCGACGAGATTGTCGGCAATGCGACGCGCGTGAAAGTGGTTAAGAATAAGGTCGCGCCGCCGTTCAAACAGGTGGAATTCGACATCATGTATGGCGAAGGCATCTCGAAGATGGGCGAGCTGATCGATCTTGGTGTCAAGGCCGGGGTCGTCGATAAATCCGGTGCCTGGTATAGCTATGGCGACGAACGGATCGGGCAGGGGCGTGAGAATGCCAAGACCTTCTTGCGCGAAAACAAGCGGATGGCGCTGGAGATTGAAGACAAGATCCGTGCCGCGCATGGGCTTGAATTCGACATGCCGCCCGATGAACAGAACGACGACATCGTCGAAGCGTAACCAAAAGTCGCAGATGGGGACTGCTTAAACCCCCCGTTCGTGGCCGCACGAACGAGAATACCCGGGACGAGGCGCGGCGACGGCTGCGCCTTGTCTCGTTTTCGGGGGATCGCGCCCATGGACAGTGCCGGGACGGGACGATACATCTTTGCCCGACCTTGCAAGAAGTTGATCCCATGGCCACGCTGAACGATATCCGCTCCACCTTCCTCGATTATTTTGCCAAGAACGGCCACGAGGTTGTGCCCTCGAGCCCGCTTGTGCCGCGCAATGACCCGACGCTGATGTTCGTCAACTCGGGCATGGTGCAGTTCAAAAACCTGTTTACCGGGGTCGAGACCCGCGATTACCAGCGCGCGACCACCAGCCAGAAATGCGTGCGCGCCGGCGGCAAGCACAACGACCTCGACAATGTCGGCTATACCGCGCGGCACCATACGTTCTTTGAAATGCTGGGGAATTTCAGCTTTGGGGACTACTTCAAAACCGAAGCCATCCCCTATGCCTGGGAACTGATCACCCGCGAATTCGGCATTGATCCCAAGCGGTTGCTGGCGACTGTGTATCATACCGATGATGAGGCGTTTGAGATTTGGAAAAAGGTCGGCGTGCCCGAAGACCGGATCATCCGCATCGCCACCTCTGACAATTTCTGGCAGATGGGGCCGACCGGGCCTTGCGGGCCGTGCACCGAGATTTTCTATGACCACGGCGATCACATCTGGGGTGGGCCTCCGGGCAGCCCCGAGGAAGATGGCGACCGGTTCATCGAGATCTGGAACGTGGTTTTCATGCAAAACCAGCAGTTTGAAGACGGCTCGATGAAGCCGCTCGACATGCAGTCGATCGACACCGGCATGGGGCTGGAGCGGATTGGCGCGCTGTTGCAGGGCAAACACGACAATTACGACACCGATCTGATGCGCAGCCTGATCGAGGCGAGCGCCGATGCGTCGAGCTCTGATCCTGATGGGCCGGGCAATGTGCACCACCGGGTGATCGCGGATCACCTGCGGTCGACCTCGTTCCTGCTGGCCGATGGCGTGATGCCGTCGAACGAAGGCCGCGGGTATGTGCTGCGCCGGATCATGCGCCGCGCGATGCGGCACGCGCATTTGCTCGGGGTGAAAGACCCGATGATGCACCGGTTGGTGCCAGCGCTGGTGCGCCAGATGGGGGCGGCTTATCCGGAACTCGGGCAGGCGCAGGCGCTGATCGAAGAGACGCTGCGGCTGGAAGAAACCCGGTTCAAGACAACGCTCGACCGCGGGCTCAAGCTGCTTGACGATGAGCTGGCCGATCTGCCGGAGGATGCCGCGCTTCCGGGCGAAACGGCGTTCAAGCTGTACGACACCTATGGTTTCCCGCTCGATCTGACGCAGGATGCGCTGCGCGAAAAGGGCCGTGGCGTGGATACCGATGGGTTCGATGCGGCGATGGCTGAGCAAAAGGCCAAGGCGCGGGCGGCTTGGTCTGGTTCGGGCGAAACCAAGGACGCCGAGGTTTGGTTTGACGTGGCCGACAAGCACGGCGCCACGGATTTCCTTGGGTATGACACCGAGGTGGCCGAGGGGCAGGTGCTGGCACTGGTCAAGGATGGCGCGGAAGTTGCGGCTTTGCAGCCCGGTGAAGAGGGCTGGATGGTTGTGAACCAAACGCCGTTTTATGCTGAATCCGGCGGTCAGGTCGGGGACAACGGCACATATCTCAAGTCTGATGGCGGCGGCGTAATTGCCGATACGCACAAGATGGCGGGTGGGGTTTTCGCCCATCGCCTGACGCCTGATAAATCGGCGCTGGCCAAAGGCGATGCCGTTGAATTGCGGGTCGATCACGCGCGGCGCAGCAATATTCGCGCCAACCACTCAGCGACGCACCTGTTGCACGAAGCCCTGCGCGAGGCGCTTGGCGATCATGTGGCGCAGCGTGGGTCGCTGAATGCTGACGACCGGCTGCGGTTTGATTTCAGCCACGCCAAGGCGCTGTCGTCTGATGAGCTGTCGCAGGTTGAACGCGATGTGAACACCTATATCCGCCAGAATGCGCCGGTCGAAACCCGGATCATGACGCCGGATGATGCGCGCGGCATCGGGGCGCAGGCGCTGTTTGGCGAGAAATACGGCGACGAGGTGCGTGTGGTGTCGATGGGCCGCAAGGCGGGCTCGGGCAAGGGCAGCGACAAGGCGACCTATTCGCTCGAGCTGTGCGGCGGCACCCATGTGCGCCAGACCGGCGACATCGGGGCGTTTGTCACGCTGGGCGACAGCGCGTCGTCGGCTGGTGTGCGCCGGATCGAGGCACTGACCGGGCAGGCGGCGATGGACTATCTGCGGGCGCAGGACCGGCGTTTGGCGCAGACGGCCGCCGAGTTGAAGGCACAGACAGCGGATGTGCCCGACCGGGTGCGCGCGCTGTTGGACGAGCGCAAGGCGTTGCAGGGCGAAGTGGCGCAATTGCGTCGTGAGCTGGCGATGGCGGGCGGCTCGGGTGGCCCCGAAGCTTCGGCCGAAGACATCGGCGGCGTGCCGTTTGTGGCGCAGGTTTTGACTGGTGTGACCGGCAAGGACCTGCCGCCGTTGATCGATGCGCAGAAGGAAAAGCTGGGCTCGGTGGCGATCTTGTTGATCGCTGACACCGGCGGCAAAGTGGCGGTGGCCGCGGGTGTGACCAAGGACCTGACCGACAAAGTGTCGGCGGTCGATCTGGTGCGTGCGGCTGTTGCGGAACTGGGCGGCAAGGGCGGCGGTGGCCGGCCTGATATGGCCCAAGGCGGCGGCGCCGATGCGTCGAACGCGGACAAGGCAATTGCAGCGGCAAAAGCCGTGTTGGGAGGATAAGATGAGCGCCTATTGGATTGCACATGTGCACGTGACCGATGACGAAGCCTATGGCCGCTATGCCAAGCTGGCCGGGCCAGCGATTGCAGACCACGGCGGCAAATTTGTTGCGCGCGGCGGGGCCTATGAAACGCTTGAGGGCAAGGAACGCGCGCGCCATGTGGTGGCGCTGTTTCCCTCGCTTCAGGCGGCACATGATTGTTATCATTCAGAGTCTTACCAAGAGGCGTTGAGCCACGCCAAAGGTGCCTCGGAACGCGATCTGGTGATTGTCGAAGGCGTCTGAGCAACGCGCGCCAATTTTGCGAAGCCGCCTACGGATTTCGCGAAACATCCTACGGACAACAAAAAGGCCGGGCAATGTGCCCGGCCTTTTTCGTCGCTCTATCCGATTGGCGGATCAGAGTTTCTTGGACATCCGCTTGCGCTCATGCGGGTCGAGGTAGCGCTTACGCATACGGATCGAGGTCGGCGTGACTTCCACCAGCTCGTCGTCGTTGATATAGGCGATTGCCTCTTCCAGCGAGAGCGTGATCGGCGTGGTCAGGCGGACCGCTTCGTCGGTGCCAGAGGCCCGCACGTTGGTCAGCTTTTTCCCTTTGAGCGGGTTCACTTCCAGATCGTTTTCGCGCGAGTGTTCGCCGATGACCATGCCGGTATAAACCTTGGCCTGCGCCCCGATGAACATCTTGCCACGATCTTCGAGGTTCCACAGCGCATAGGCCACCGCATCACCGTTTTCCATCGAGATCAGAACACCGGCACGACGGCCCGGGATCGGACCTTTGTGTGGGGTCCAGCCGTGGAACACGCGGTTAAGAACGCCGGTGCCGCGGGTGTCGGTCAGGAATTCGCCGTGATAGCCGATCAGGCCACGCGAGGGAACATGTGCGATGATCCGGGTCTTGCCGGCGCCAGCGGGGCGCATTTCGACCAGTTCGGCCTTCCGGTTGCCGGTCAGCTTTTCGATCACCGCGCCAGAGTATTCGTCATCCACGTCGATGGTGGCCTCTTCGACCGGTTCCATCGTCTTGCCGTCTTGCTCCTTCATGATCACCTGCGGGCGCGAGATCGACAGTTCGAACCCTTCGCGGCGCATGTTCTCAATCAGAACGCCCATCTGCAATTCGCCACGGCCCGAAACCTCAAAGGCCTCGCCGCCGGGGGTGTCAGCGATCTTGATCGCGACGTTGCTTTCGGCTTCTTTCATCAGACGCTCGCGGATCACCCGCGATTGGACCTTTTTGCCTTCACGACCGGCCAGTGGGCTGTCGTTGATGCCAAAGGTCACGGTGATGGTGGGCGGATCGATCGGCTGGGCGTCCAGCGCTTGGTCAACGGCCAGCGCACAGATGGTGTCGGCCACGGTGGCCTTGGACATGCCCGCAAGCGAAACGATGTCACCGGCTTGCGCCTCTTCGATGTCCTGCTGCGCAAGGCCGCGGAACGCTTGGATCTTGGTGACGCGGAACTGTTCGATCTTTTGGCCGATGCGGCTCAGGGCCTGCACGGTTGCGCCAACCTTGAGCTTGCCGCTTTCGACGCGGCCGGTCAGGATGCGGCCCACAAAGGGGTCAGCGCCCAGCGTGGTGGCCAGCATGGTGAAATCTTCGTCCTGACGCTTGACCTGACGCGGGGCAGGGACGTGATTGACGATCAGGTTGAACAGCGCCGAGAGATCTTTGCGCGGCCCGTCAAGCTCATGATCAGCCCAGCCATTGCGGCCCGAGGCGTACATATGCGGGAAATCAAGCTGGTCGTCATCGGCGTCGAGCGAGGCAAAGAGGTCAAAGCATTCGTCCAGCGCCCGGTCAGGCTCGGCGTCGGGCTTATCAACCTTGTTGAGCACCACAATCGGACGCAGGCCCAGCGCGAGGGCCTTGGACGTCACAAATTTGGTTTGCGGCATCGGGCCTTCGGCGGCATCAACCAGCAGTACAACACCATCGACCATCGACAGGATGCGCTCAACCTCGCCACCAAAGTCGGCGTGGCCCGGCGTATCAACGATGTTGATCCGAAGGCCTTTCCACTCGACAGACGTCGGCTTGGCGAAGATGGTGATACCACGTTCGCGCTCCAGATCGTTGCTGTCCATGGCGCGTTCTTCCACGGCCTGGTTGGCCCGGAACGCGCCGGATTGTTTCAGAAGTTCGTCAACGAGTGTCGTTTTGCCATGGTCAACGTGTGCGATAATCGCAATATTGCGAAGGTCCATTAGGGATGCCTTTATGTCGGAGTTGCGCGGCACCTATCGTCGTGCGCCCCGAAAAGCCAGCCCTAATGTGTGGCGGTGTGTGAAAACAGCTGTATCACGGCGATACCGGCGACAATTAGTCCCATGCCAAGCACCGCGGGCAGATCAAGCCTCTGGCCAAAAAGCACCAGCCCGATCAACGCGATGAACACAATGCCCATCCCCGACCACAGCGCATAGGCCACACCAACTGGTATGGTTTTTAGACAAAGTGCCAGGAAATAAAACGCCAACCCATAGGCGATCAAGACAATGATCGACGGCCCCAAACGGGTAAACTGCTGGCTGGCCTGCAGCGCGGTAGTCCCGGCAGTCTCAAACGCGACCGCAATCACAAGTGCAAGATACGCCGGCATCACAAACCTCCGCAAAAGACCTCAGAAATCCCCCTTTTTAACTTCTTCTGTTTAAAAATACCTCGGGGGTCTGGGGGCTGGCCCCCAGTCCGACCTTTCACACTTGCGTTACGCCGGCAAGTGGATCGGCAGTCGCGCCCGGATTTCCCGGTCAAGATCCGGAGCCAGCCGGGCAGGGGCGCGGGACGCCAAAATCTCTTCTTTCCGCGCCGTGGCGCGCGCCAACAATTCGGGCCGCCCTTGCTCTTCCCATTCCTTGGGCGAGGATCGGTTGCCCAGCGACGGATAAACATAATCCGTCTGCATCAGCCCCAGCGTCTGATCGGTGCCAAGATAATGCCCCGGTCCATTGAGACAGACATCGCGGATCACCTCGACCGAGACATTCTCCTCGGTCACCTCGATCCCACGCACACAGCGCAACGCCTGGCCAATCAGATCATCGCCAAGGATCAGGCTTTCGTGACAGAATCCCAGCAGCGAGGCGTGCATCCCGGCGGATTCGTACACCATATTAAGCCCGGCAAGCCCGGCCATGACGTTCGAGCACATCTGCTCCCATCCGGCCTGCATATCCGGCAGTTTGGAATCGGCAATGCCCGCCGCCGCGCCGCCCGGAAGGTTGTAAAACGCATGCATCTGGGCGCATCCGGCCGTCAGCAGCGCTTGTTCGCCCGATCCACCCGACATCGCCCCGGTGCGCAGATCGCTGACAAACGGCCAGGTGCCAAAGATCGCCGGATGGCCCGGCACGATGGCATTGACATAGACCAGACCGGCCAGACACTCGGCCATGGCTTGCACGATGGCTCCGGCGATCGAGGCGGGCGCGGTGGCGCCAGCCTGACCTGCACTGAGCAGCAGAACGGGCATACCGGCGCGAATACAAGCCTCCATCACCAGACAGCTTTCGGTGGCGAATTTCATCGGCGGCACGACAAAGCAATTGGAGTTCGACATGAAAGGCCGCGCGCGCCAGGCCGCTTCGCCGCCTGCAACAGTGTGCAGCATGTCGACGATGGGGCCGACGAAATCCGCCTCGGTGAACGAGGTTCCGATGTGTTTGGTGGTGCCCGAGACGCAGGCGTAGGCGGTGTTCACGTCCATTTCAAACGGATCGGGAATGTCACGCGGCACCATCGGGCGCTGGACAAAGTGGATATTGTCGAGCGTATCGGCAATCCGGGTGGCGTCATGCAGGTCTTGCAACAGGCTTTCGCGGTAATTGCGCCCGTCGACATCCACCATATGCACAGCAGCGCCTGCGGTGCCGTAGTGTACTTTCTGCTCCGACAGATGCAGATCATGCACCGGGTCGCGGCCAAACAGCGTGATCTCGCGGTTGGCGCGCGCGATGGTGTCTTCGATCAGCGCGCGGGGAAACCGCAACCGACCATCGTCGCCCAGGATCGCACCGGCACCGGTGAGCGCGGCCACGCCGCTTTCGGGCGCATCAGCTAGGCCAACGGTTTCCAACAGGTCGAGCACAGCGGCATGGATGCGCGCAACAGCGGCGTCGTTCAACGGGCGAAATGCGCCGCCGCTCAGACCAGGGCGAATGGGGCGCAGATGCTCTGCGAGCTTGGTGGACCGTGCGGCACGGCGCGCGGCGCGTCCGCCCATGCGGGGCGATTTCGAAGGCGAAAGATCTGTCATGTCAGGCTCCGGAAAAGAGGAAAGGGTGGCGTTACACCACGCCGGGCCTTCCACGGGCCGCGCGACCACGGCCTGCGCCGATGGTTCTGCATGTGATGATATAAAGGCAAGTTCTGCCCGTCATCCGCGCCTCCTGATCCTGCCCAAGGTTTGCCGAGAAAATCCGGCTGGTCTGGCTTGTTTGCGACACGCTGTCGCTTTTGCGTCAACGCGCGGTGGCCGCGTGCGCTTTCTTTGGATTGGCAGGATCAGACATGGCGTTCATATGATACTGTGCTGCGTGCGCGCTGGTGGTCTGGGTCTGCCATAGAGGTCCGGCAGGCGATGGTTGGTGATGCTGTCCACCGGCACTATCTTGTAAACGCGATTCAGAAATGTCACTGGCTGCGCAAAGCAGGAATGACACTTTGGGCGCTGACGGTAGCAAAGCCTGACAGGGCGTAGACCTCAGATATCGGAGACCTGGCTGGCTTTGCAGGGGTCAGTGCAAGAGCTGCCGTTTCTCTTTTCTGGTGAGGAACGCGGCCAAGCCTTCTTCGTGCAAGGTCTTCTCGAATTGCTGCCAAGCGAGGCCGTCCGCGATGAATGGATCGTCGAAGACAGTGGATGTGCCGAACTCATTTATGACTTCCAGAATCCAGCCAGGGTCGATGTCGCTCTTGTAGATATCGATTGTCAGGAAGTGCCCGTCTATTTCGATATCGGCGCACAGATCGGACATGATGATCTCAGGTTCTTCTTCAGCATTCATAGCTCCAATCTTGAGCCTATTCTGCGGCCTGTACAATCGTCTTTTTGTTCCGCGCCCCTGACGGCCGACCCGGCGTTTTACCACTCGGCTTATAGCCCATCTTCTCAGAATTTGTCCTGACCGGGTATTTTGGTGGTGCCTTATCTTGCATCTCTTTGATGTGTTCCAGCACGGCACCAAGGCGCTTGTTGTCGGTGATAGCGGCATGAGTGACGCGCTGATCCATATCGAAGATCTTATAGGGCAGGGATTGGCCTTTTGAACGCACTTCGAACCGCCCATCCACGAAAGCATAGGTGTCCACGTATTTGCCGACCAAGCCGCGTGTGACATCACTTTCTTCAAGCATGATCCGTTTGCGGTCATAGGAAAACGTCAGCTGCCTGCCGACGTACCTGTACTCGCGCCAGCACAGTACTTCATCGAGCCGATCAGGTTCGACATTGAGAGTGCGGTGCAGGTTGTCAGGCTTGGCCGGTGCTTTGGCGAATTGCGCGTTGAAACGTTCTTTGAAGCCTCGCAAATAGGCGTTTCCAGCCTCCATGTCCGAGATGCTTGCCAGCCGCAATTCCTTCACCAGCCGATCTTGCAACGTCCGGTTTGCCCGTTCGACGCGGCCCTTGGCCTGAGAGCTGTTCGCGCAGAGAATCTCAACGTTCAACGCGTTCAGTGCACGCCCAAACTGGGTCATACCCGCACCAGCCTTCGCGTCTTTCTTGGCCACGCGGAACACCGTGTGCTTGTCGCTGTAGAAGGCGACCGGGCGGCCATGTGCAAGCAGGTAGCTTTCCAGCGCTTCGAAATAGCTGAACGTGCTCTCCGACTTTACAAACCGCAGTTCCATCAACGTGCTGGTGGCATCGTCGATGAAGACGAGCAGGGTGCAGGGGCCCGCACGATCTTCAAACCATCTGTGATCTGAGCCATCAATTTGGATCAGTTCGCCCATACATTCCCGTCGCAATCTGGGTTGATGAAACCTGCGCCGCTGCTTGCGCGAGAGCCAGATGCCGTCGTCCTGCATCCATTTGCGCAGCGTCTCGCGTGACACCTTGAACCCGTGATGTTCCGCCAGCATCTCAGCGGCCAGTGTCGGCCCGAAATCCGGGTAACTCTCCTTGATCAGCGACAGCGCGTACTCTCGCTTAGCTTTATGGATCAGGTTGTTTGGGGGCTTCCCACGCGCCTTGTGTCGGATCGCCGCCGCACCATCTTGGCGATAACGCTTCAGCAATCTGAAAACCTGACGACACGTCAAATCCAACATGTTTGCCGCGTTGTCGACGCTAAGCCGACCATCATCGACCTGCGCTAAAACTTCCACACGGTTCAACTCGCGTTCGCTCATCATCACCCATCCCATGTCCGATCTCCCGTTGCTCACTTGAACAAGAGAGTGACATTCCTGAATTGCACAGGGGTGACATTATCGCTTTGCGGTTACATATCTAAGCCTCATAATCAGTATTATGTAATATATTGTGGTCTATAAAACCGGATTTGAACGCGCTCCTCTTGCCTTTGGGGCGTGAATATTGTTCCTGTCCACAAACCGTAAAGGAACTCCGACATGCCGCATTACCGATCCAGAACCTCGACCCATGGACGCAATATGGCCGGTGCGCGCGGGCTTTGGCGCGCGACCGGCATGACAGACGACGATTTCGGCAAACCGATCATCGCCATCGTCAACTCCTTCACCCAGTTCGTGCCCGGCCACGTTCACCTGAAAGATCTCGGCCAGATGGTCGCGCGTGAGGTTGAAGCCGCTGGCGGTGTTGCCAAGGAATTCAACACCATCGCCGTTGATGACGGCATCGCCATGGGCCACGACGGCATGCTCTATTCCTTGCCGTCGCGCGAAATCATTGCCGACAGTGTCGAGTATATGGTCAACGCCCACTGCGCCGATGCGATGGTCTGTATCTCGAATTGCGACAAGATCACGCCCGGTATGATGATGGCCGCGATGCGCCTGAACATCCCGGCGATCTTTGTCTCTGGCGGCCCGATGGAAGCTGGCAAGATCGACATCGAAGACCTTGATATGAAAAAGGTTGATCTGGTTGATGCCATGGTCGCCGCCGCGTCTGAAACCATGACCGACGCTCAGGTTCAGCACATCGAAGAAAACGCCTGTCCGACCTGTGGATCGTGCTCGGGCATGTTCACCGCCAACTCGATGAACTGTCTGGCCGAGGCGCTTGGCCTTGCGCTGCCGGGCAACGGATCGACGCTCGCGACACATGCGGACCGCAAGCATCTGTTCCTTGAGGCTGGCCGTCAGATCGTTGAGATCACCAAACGCCACTATCAGCTTGAGGAAAAAGGCTTTCTTCCGCGTGAGATCGCCACGTTCGAAGCGTTTGAGAACGCCATGAGCCTTGATATCGCGATGGGTGGATCGACCAATACGGTGCTGCACCTGCTGGCGATTGCCTATGAAGGCGGCATCGATTTCACCATGCAAGACATCGACCGTCTGTCGCGCAAAGTGCCGTGTTTGTGCAAGGTTTCGCCGAATATCGAGAACGTCCATATGGAAGACGTTCACCGCGCTGGCGGGATTTTCTCAATCCTTGGAGAGCTTTACAGGGCGAACCTCTTGCACGGTGACACGCGGACGGTGCACAGCTCGACCATGTCCGAGGCGATTGCGCATTGGGACATCAAGGTGGCCAACAACCCCGAGGCCGAGCGGCTTTTCAAAGCGGCACCCGGCGGCGTGCGCACCACGCAAGCCTTCAGCACCGAGAACCGCTATAAGGAGCTCGATACTGACCGCGAAGGTGGCATTATTCGGTCGCAGAAACATGCGTTTAGCCAAGATGGCGGTTTAGCCGTGTTGTTCGGCAATATCGCCGAAGAAGGCTGTATCGTGAAGACCGCAGGTGTGGATGCGAGCATTCTGCAATTCACCGGCAGCGCCTATGTTTGCGAAAGCCAGGACGCCGCGGTGAGCGATATTCTGACTGGCAAGGTCAAGGCGGGCGACGTGGTTGTGATCCGCTATGAGGGTCCGCGCGGCGGCCCGGGCATGCAGGAAATGCTCTATCCGACCAGCTATCTGAAATCCAAAGGTCTGGGCAAAGATTGCGCCTTGCTGACCGATGGCCGCTTTTCCGGCGGCACCTCGGGTCTGTCGATTGGCCATGTGTCGCCCGAGGCGGCCGAGGGCGGTACCATCGGGCTGGTGGAACATGGCGACAAGATCGAGATCGACATTCCCAACCGCAAGATCCACCTCGCAGTCGACGATGGCGAGCTGGCAGCACGGCGTGAAAAACGTGACGTTGAAGGCTGGAAACCCGCCAAGCCGCGCAAGCGTAAAGTTTCGACAGCGCTGAAAGCTTATGCGGCGCTGACGACATCGGCGGCCAAAGGGGCTGTGCGCGTTGTAGACTAAGGGACACGGGGATTAAGGGACACGGGGGCCGGTACATCCGGCCCCTACCCCGCTATTTTTCTGGACAGGAAATTCTAAGCCTGTCTAATGGCAGAAAGATTTTCCGCCACTCGTTTGTCCAGTCCGGTTTTGACGTCCGGTTTTGCTGCTCTGACGCCTGGCGCAACAGGAGCCAAAGCGCATGTCGAAAGACCGGAACAAGTATCTTCTGGCCCTGACCAACGCCCCCTCGATCGAGGCGCTTTGGGACATGCACACCAAGAAGCTGGCCGAATACGGCTTTGACCGGCTGCTGTATGGGTTCACCTATTATCGCACGCAAACCTCGCTGGGCGATCCCAACGATTTTCTGATGCTGACCAACCATGACCCGTCGTACACCGACGAATTCTTGGGGGGCGAACTCTACAAGAATGCTCCGATGACCCGTTGGGCGATGGACCACGAAGGCGTGGCCAGCTGGCGTATGGTGGGCGATCTGGCGCGTCAGGGCGCGCTTACCAATGCCGAGATGGCGGTGGTCAAGTTCAACCAGAAGATGGGCGTGACGGCCGGCTATACGATCTCATTCAAAGCGGTGTCTCTGCGGTCCAAGGGGGCGATTGCGCTTACGGCCAAAGATGGCATCAGTCAAACGCAGGTCGATGAAATCTGGGCCGAGTTTGGCGACGACATCGTGACGATCAACAATGTCGCGCACCTCAAGATCCTCACCCTGCCCTTCACCGGATTCGGCAAGCCGCTGACACCGCGCCAACGCGAAGCGCTCGAATGGGTCGGCGATGGCAAAACGACTCAGGACATCGCGCTGTTAATGGGACTGACTGCCGCAACGGTAGAAAAACACCTCCGACTCGCACGCGAAGCGCTAAATGTCGAAACAACGGCCCAAGCGGTGCTTAAAGCATCGTTTCAGAACCAAATGTTCGTGCTCGACCTCTGACGTTACGTAAGGCCGCACCTACGTTAACGCATTTTTCACGCTTCACAGCGCTTTGAATGCAACTGATTTACCCAAGTAGGGAAAACCGGACTTCATTACGCTGCGGAAATGGGGCACTCTATAGAAGTTCCGTGAGTGGTGGCAATTCAGCCAGGGAACGTCAGGATCGTGCCCCTTGTGATTTCAAGGTTCCGCTATTCTGCCCGGGTAACCGGAGGTCGGTCTGGGGTGTATTTATCGCTTCAGGCCGGCCAACTCGGGCTGCTTCGTCTCATCCCCATTAGTCCGGGGTGGCCCATAAAAAAGCGGAGCTGGCCGTCGCAGCCAGCTCCGCATTTTTTTGTCTTGGTGGCCCCGCGCAGAACGCAGGGCCGGAAGATCAGCCTTTTACGGCTTTGGCGACTTCAGCCGCGAAATCTTCGGTCTTTTTCTCGATGCCTTCGCCCACTTCAAGACGGACGTAGCCGGTGATCTCAACACCCGCGTCGGTTGCGGCTTGGGCAACGGTCTTGTCGGGGTCAACAACAAAGGCTTGGTTCAGCAAGGTGATCTCGCTCATGAATTTCTTCATGCGGCCCACGATCATCTTTTCGATCACGGCGTCGGGCTTGCCCAATTCCTTGGCGATGTCGATCTGAACCTGACGTTCTTTTTCAACAACCGCCGGATCAAGGTCTGCCTCGGACAGCGATGCCGGGTTGGCCGCTGCGATGTGCATCGCAACCTGTTTGCCAAAGGCGTCGTTTTCGCCGGAAAGCGCAACCAGAACACCGATTTTGCCCATGTCTGTCGCAGCAGCGTTGTGCACATACGACACAACCGACCCACCTTCGAGCTTGGACATCCGGCGCAGCGACATGTTTTCGCCAATGGTGGCGATCTTGTCGGTCAGCGTTTCGGACACGGTTTTGCCACCGATATCGGCCGCGGCCAGTTCTTCCACTGTCGACACGCCCAAAGCTGCGGTGGCAATTTTCGAAACCATGCCTTGGAATTCGGCGTTCTTGCCGACAAAGTCGGTTTCCGAGTTCACTTCAACGGCCACACCCTTGCCCGCTTCGACGACGACGGCAACAAGGCCCTCGGCGGCGGTACGGCCGGATTTCTTGGCAGCTTTGGCCAAACCTTTGGTGCGCAGCCAGTCAACCGCGGCTTCGATATCGCCGTCAGTTTCGGTCAGCGCTTTTTTGGCGTCCATCATGCCTGCGCCGGTCATCTCGCGCAGTTCTTTTACCTGCTTAGCAGCAATCGCCATATTGGCTCTCCTCATCTCGAAAGGTCGTGGGGGCAAAGTTGCCTCTGCCCCCTGATCTGGAAATAACATGTCGCTTTTGCGACACTGCCGGGCGATTAGCCTGCGGCAGGCGCGTCTTCGGCCACAACTTCTTCAGCCGGAGCTTCTTCCATTGCGCCGATGTCAACGCCAGCCGCGCCCAGTTGGGCCGACATGCCGTCAAGCGCCGCGCGCGAGGCCAGATCGCAATACAGCGCAATGGCACGGGCCGCGTCGTCGTTGCCGGGGATGATGTAATCCACACCATCGGGCGAGCAGTTGGTGTCGACGATGGCAACAACCGGAATACCCAGTTTGTTGGCTTCGGCCACGGCCAGCGCTTCTTTTTTCACGTCGATGACAAACAGCAGATCGGGCACGCCGCCCATTTCGCGAATGCCGCCCAGCGAAGCTTCAAGCTTGGTCTGGTCACGTTCCATACCGAGGCGCTCTTTCTTGGTAAGGCCCTCGGCACCGGTTTCCATCTTTTCGTCGATTTGCTTCAGACGGTTGATGGACTGGGAAACGGTTTTCCAGTTGGTGAGCGTGCCGCCCAACCAACGGTGGTTCATGTAATACTGTGCGCATTTCTCGGCCGCATCTGCAACGGGCTGTGCCGCCTGACGCTTGGTGCCGACAAACAGAACACGGCCGCCTTTGGCAACGGTGTCGCGGATCGCGTTCAGAGCCTGGTCCAGCATCGGGACGGTCTGAGTAAGGTCCATGATATGGATGCCATTACGCGCACCATAGATGAACGGACCCATACGGGGGTTCCAGCGTTGTGTTTGGTGGCCAAAGTGAACGCCAGCTTCAAGCAGCTGACGCATGGTGAACTCGGGAAGAGCCATGCTTCTTTTCCTTTCCGGTTTACGCCTCGGTGCGGGATGAGAAGCGGTTGCTTCAACCGGTGGACGATTGGGGATGTCTCCCCCAAAAGCCCGCCCACACCTGCGGATTAATGGCGCGCGTATAGCCCCCTTCGCCCCAAGCCGCAAGCCCCATCTGCCCCCCGTCATGTGCCAGCCCCAATCGGCCCACCCGCGCAGACAAAACACCGTCCCTGCCCCCCGTCCCCGGCAGGGTCTTCTTCTGTTTATAAATACCTTGGGGGGTCCGGGGGGCAAGGCCCCCTGGTTTTAATCCCTAGCCTTAGTGGGGGTCTGGGGGCGCAGCCCCCAGCCTGTCGACACGCGCAAGGCGTGGCGAAACTCACCTGAAGTCCGCGCTACCGATACAGCAGCGACACCCCATTGGCGAAAAGATGCACCTTCGCCGGCACCGCCGCGAGCCGCACCGATTTACCGCGTACATCGGTATGGATGCCCTGCAACTTGCCAATCACCGCATCGCCGTCGCCCTGCTTTTCAAAGTACAAAAGCGTCACTTCCCCAAGCGCCTCGATGATATCGACCTTACCCTCAAAGATCGCCTCACCCGTGGTTTCCACAAGATCCTCGGGCCGCACCCCGACATTCACCATCATCCCCATATCGCCATCCTTGGTGGGATAGTCCGACACCGCCGTGCCGCCGCCGTCGAGCCGCACCGTCGTTTGCGCCCCGGTCCCAACCACCTGCCCCGGCAAAAGGTTCATCGCCGGCGAGCCGATAAACTGCGCCACAAACTCGCTGTTGGGCCGTTCATACAGCTCCAGCGGGCTGCCAACCTGCGCCACGCCTTTGTTCGCCAGCACCACAATCCGCGTCGCCAAGGTCATCGCCTCAACCTGATCATGGGTGACATAGATCATCGTCGAGTCGGGCATCTGCTCTTTGAGCTTGGCAATCTCCAGCCGGGTCGCCACGCGCAGCGCGGCATCCAGATTGGAAAGTGGCTCATCGAACAGATACACCTTGGGATCGCGCACAATCGAGCGGCCAATCGCCACCCGTTGCCGTTGCCCGCCCGACAGCGCCTTGGGCAACCGGTCAAGATAGTCGCCAAGCTGCAAAAGGTTGGCGGCCCGGTCCACCGCGGCGTCAATCTCGGCCTGTGGCTTCTTGGCGATCTTCAGCGCGAACTGCATGTTTTCGCGCACCGTCATATGCGGATAAAGCGCGTAGGATTGGAACACCATCGCAATGCCGCGCAACGACGGGGGCACGTCATTCACCACCTGCCCGTCGATTTCCAGCGTGCCCGAGGTGATCTTTTCCAGCCCGGCAATCATCCGCAGCAACGTTGATTTGCCACAACCAGACGGCCCGACAAACACGATCAATTCGCCGGTCGTGATGTCGAGGTTAACGTCGTTGAGCACATTCACTGCACCCGCATAGGTCTTTTCGACGTTGGTCAGTTTAAGATTGGCCATTGGTCTTATCTCCTTCCGCGGGGGTTATTGTTTGATCGCCAAAGCAGGTTGCCACGGCCCAAGATGCAGTTTGCCATCCGCCTGCGGTGCCGCCGATCCAAGCTCAGCGCCGATCTGAAGCCAATCCCCCTCCGGCATCTCAATCGCCCCCGGCGCATCGCTGAGGTTGAAGGCGCAAAAAATCGTCTCGCCCTCATGCGACCGCTGGAAATGCAGCACGTCGCCCTGCGCCGAAATCCCGCTGTGCGCGCCTTTGACCAGCGCCTTATGCGCGTGCCGAAACTGGAGCGCGCGGCGGTAATGATGCAGGATTGCGCCGGGATCGTCCTCTTGCGCGGCCACGGAACGCGGCAGATGTTCACGGCTCACCGGAAGCCAAGGCGCACCGGTGGTGAACCCGCCGCTCTGGTTGGACGGCTCCCAAACCATCGGCGTGCGGCATCCGTCGCGCCCCTTGAATTCAGGCCAGAATTCAATGCCATAGGGGTCTTGCAGGTCTTCAAACGCCACATCGGCCTCGGGCAATCCCAGCTCCTCGCCCTGATACAAACAGACCGAGCCGCGCAGGCAATGGATCAGCGTCGCATAGGCTTTGGTCGCCGCCGGGGTCAGCCCCCAGCGCGACACATGGCGCGGCACATCGTGGTTGGAAAACGCCCAGCACGGCCAGCCATCCGGCGCGGCCTCATCCACCGCGTGCAGTACCTCGGCCACCCGCGCCGCTGTCAGATCGCTGCCCGAAAGGAATTCGAACGCGTAGCACATATGCGCCTTGTCGCCGCCCGAGGTGTATTCGCCCATAATCTCAAGCCCGCGCTGCGCATCGCCCACTTCGCCCACCGCCGTCGTGCCGGGATATTCATCCAACAGCGCCCGGAAGCGTTTGAGGAAGGCCAAGTTCTCAGGCTGGTTCTTATCGTAGAGATGCTCCTGATGGTTATACGGGTTCACCGACGGCGCGATCGAGGAGTTGCGCTGGTCTTTCGCCAGCGGAGGATTGTCGCGCAAGCCCTTGTCGTGGATGTAGAAATTGATCGTATCAAGGCGGAACCCATCCACCCCGCGATCCAGCCAGAACCGCACCGCGTCGAGCAAAGCGTCCTGCACCGCCGGGCAATGGAAATTCAGATCAGGCTGCGACACAAGGAAGTTGTGCAGGTAATACTGCTCGCGCCGCCCATCCCATTGCCAGGCCGAACCGCCAAAGATCGACAGCCAGTTGTTGGGCGGGTTGCCATCGGGTTTGGGATCGGCCCAGACGTACCAATCGGCCTTGTCATTGTCGCGGCTCGACCGGCTTTCGACAAACCAAGGATGCGCCGAGGCGGTGTGCGACAGCACCTGATCGATCATCACCTTGAGGCCAAGCTTATGCGCGGTGTCGACCATCGTATCGAAATCCGCCAGCGTGCCGAACATCGGATCAACATCGCAGTAATCGCTCACATCATAGCCGAAATCCTTCATCGGCGAGGTGAAGAACGGCGAGATCCAGATCGCATCCACCCCGAGCGAGGCGATATGCGGCAGGCGTTGGGTGATGCCGTTCAGATCGCCGATGCCGTCGCCATTGCTGTCTTGGTACGAGCGCGGATAAATCTGATAGATCACGCCCCCGCGCCACCAATCCTGATCTTGTTCACGAGACGGTTTCATTTTCATATCCATATGTGCGTTCATTATTTCACCGATCCGGCCAGCAAGCCGCGTACGAGGTATTTTTGCATTGCGAAGAAGACGATCAGCGGCACCACGATTGACACAAACGCCGCTGTTGCGAGGATTTCCCAGTTGCCGCCACGGGTGCCCAAAAGCTCGATGATCTGGTTGGTCATCACCGTGGTCTGCCCCGAAGCATCAATCAGGAACACCTTGGCCACCAGCAGATCATTCCACGTCCACAGGAACTGAAAGATCGCGAAAGAGGCCAGCGCGGGAAAGCTGAGCGGCAGGATGATCTTGGTAAAGATCTGGAATTCCGTCGCCCCATCAACCCGCGCGTTTTCGATCACGTCACGTGGCAGGCCGACCATGTAGTTGCGCAGCAGGTACACCGCGAGCGGCAGGCCAAAGCCGGTATGCGCCAGCCAGACGCCGAGGTATCCCTTGCCGATGCCAATCCCCAGATGCAGTTTCAACAACGGGATTAGTGCCAATTGCAGCGGCACCACCAAGAGCCCGACGATAAAGGCGATAAGCAGCGCGCGACCGGGAAAATCCATCCATGCCAAGGCATAAGCCGCAAAGGCCGCGACGATGATCGGGATGATTGTCGCCGGGATCGTGACCGTCATCGTGTTGAAAAACGCCTTGGTCATGCCCTCGGAATTGCGCCCGTCAAACAGCATGTTTTCATAATTGCGCAGGGTGAACTCCGGCGGCGTTGTGGCGGTGACAAACACCCGCGCCCCGCGCCCGCCGGTGAATTCCTCCTCCGACACCATGCGGTAATCGCCGTTTTCCAACACGGTGATCGTTTCACCTCCGCGCATCTCGGCGGTCTCACCCGCCGCAAAGGCCGACACATCGCGCGACGAGGTGCCAAAGGCGGAAATCGGCGCAGGTTTGGTGCCATCAACGGCAAACAGATTGCCCTCGATCACATAAAGCGCGCCGTCGCGGGTCTGGCTGTCGGGGTCGGCGGTGCGCAGCGTCAGGTTCTGCTCGGTCGGGAACAGCGCGTTCCACCAGCCAGAGCCTGAAATCTGATCCGCGGTGCGAAACGACGAGACAAACAGCCCCACCGTCGGAAACAGCCACAGCCCAACAAGCAGCACGACCGAGATATGCACAATCCACGTCAGCGAGGATTTGGTACCAGCAATATTATCCATCGAAGTATGCCTCCTCAGCGCATTTCTTTGCGCGCATTGCGCACGTTCCAGACCAGGATCGGCGTCACCAGCAGCATGATCACAATTGCCGAGGCCGACCCCACACCCCAATCATTGGAGCGAAACAGCTTGTCATACATGTAGTTGGCCAGAACCTGCGTCTGCCATTGGCCGTTGGTCATCGCGAACACGATGTCGAACACCTTGAGCACCACCAGCGTGATCGTCGTCCAGACCACCATGATCGTCGACATGATCTGCGGCACCTTGATCTTGAAGAATATCTGCATCGGTCCGGCCCCATCCACGATGGCGGCCTCGATGGTTTCCTCGGGGATACCGCGCAGGGCCGCCGAGAGGATCACCATGGCAAAACCGGTCTGGATCCAGATCAGCACCGCCATCAGAAAGAAGTTGTTCCAGAACGGCACCGTCAGCCATTGAACCGGGCCTTCGCCCGACAGCCAGACATAGATCGCATTCAGCACGCCGATCTGATCCGCGCCTTCGGGGCGGGCGTCATAGACCAGCTTCCAGATCACCGCCGCGCCGACAAACGAGATCGCCATCGGCATGAAAATCAGCGACTTGGCGATATTGCCCCAGCTGATCCGGTCGGTCAGTTGCGCCGCGAGCAGGCCAAAGGCGGTCGAGGCCGCAGGCACCACAATCAGCCACAACATGTTGTTGCCCATCGCCTCCCAGAACTTGGGATCGGCCATCATGGTCCTGTAATTATCAAACCCAACAAAGGCCCCGCCCGCATCCCTGTCGGTCAGCGACAGGCGCAGCGTTTCCACCACCGGGTAGGCCAGATACAGCGTCAGCGCGAAAAGCGCGGGAAACAGGAACAACCAAGGCCGGATCATATTGGCGCGGTTGATGTTACGCCCGGCGTTTGGCCCCTTGGCGGGGAAAAGCACCTTGTCCACCAAGATGTTAGAGAAGTAAAAGTAGGCCAGACAAGCGCCCACGCCAATGACAATGGTTAATAAACCAAGTAACGCCGGATGCATGGCGCGCCCTCCTTTGGAGATCAAAATACAGTTCGAAAAGTCTGGGTTTCGGGGCGCGCTCACAGAATTGCGCGCGCCCCGAGGGACAGGGGGCGCTTACTTCAGCGCGTCCCAGCTGTCCTGGATTTCAGTGGCCACTTCATCCGCGGGCTTGCCGCCAACATATTCGACCATGCCAGTCCAGAAGGTGCCAGCACCCACGCCGCCGGGCATCAGATCCGAGCCGTCAAAGCGGAAGGTCGTCGCGTTCAGCAGCACTTCGCCAAGCGCACGCTGCGTGGCTCCCGCATAGGTTTCCAGATTGACGCCGCTGTGCGGGGTCAGGAAGCCGGGGCGCGCCATCATGACTTCATGCGCAAACGGCGTTTTGAGGAATTCGAGGAAGCCACGCGCCGCATCGTTTTCTTCGGTCATCGCCATCAAAGTGCCTGCGCCGAGCACCGGGTTGCCCAGCTCTTTGCCCGCATAGGCCGGGAAGTAGAAGAAATCAGCGTCGAGGCCAACTTCGGTGCCTTCGGGGAAATAGGCCGGAATGAACGAGGCCTGGCGGTGCATCATGCACTGCGGCGGCGAGTCAAACATACCCTTGGGCGAGTCGCGGAAATCGGTCGCGGCGACCGAGCCAGCGCCACCGGCGACATAGTCGTCGTTCAGCGCGAAATAGCCAAATTCTTCAATCGCGCCCACAACGGCGGGATCATTGAACGGGATCTCATTGCTCACCCATTGGTCATAAACCGCAGGCGGTTGCGTGCGCAGCATCATGTCTTCGACCCAGTCGGTCGCCGGCCATCCAGTTGCCCCGCCAGACCCCAAACCGATGCACCACGGCGTTTCGCCATCGTCGACCATCTGCTGTGTCAGCGCCTTGAGGTCTTCCATGGTTTCGGGGACGTCGTAGCCGAAATCCTCAAAGTTTTCCGGCACATACCAGACCAAGGATTTGACGTTCACGTTAAAGAAGAAACCATAGAGGCTGTCGCTGCCATCTTTGCCCGCATAGGTGCCAAGGTCGACCCAGGACTGCCCGGCGGCGTAATTTTCGGTGACCCAATTGCCAAAGTCATCGCCAAGCGGCGCCAGAAACCCGCGCGAGGCAAGGTTGGCGGCAAGGCCGGGCTGCGGGAACACTGCGATGTTGGGCGCCGAGCCAGCCTCGGCGTCGATCACGATCTGCTGTTCCATCGAGTCCGAACCGACATAGGTGGCGTTCGCCCCGGTGGCCTCGTTGTAATAGGCAACCAGCGACTCAAAGGCTTCGGCTTCGGCGGCCAGCCAAGGGCCAAGAATGGTGACATTCTCGCCAGAGAAGTCGTTGGCCTCGGCAAATCCCGACAGGCTGTCCCAGTTGAAACCACCCTCGCCTTCGGCAAACGGCAGATGGCCAGCGGCCTGTGCAAGAGACGCGGATATCGCAAAAACCGCAACACTCGCATAAAGCGAATTTTTCATATTATTTCCTCCCTGTGCGATAGTCGCACACTTTATCGAACACCGTGTCACGCTTTTTTACAAGGCTTGTCTAGCGGCCTGCCCCGCACTCCCAAAGCGCTTTGGTAAATTGAATTTGGTTTACAATCGCGAAAAAGTCAACGAATTATTGCTGAGCGATATCAATGATCTCTCTGCGGTGCAGCATTGGCAGGTCTGGCAGACGGCTATTTGTGTCACAGGATTTGCGTAGTACAACACTCCCATCCTGCCCCACCAGAAAGGCTGCTTGACGCTATGAATTTGAAACAGCTCTCCGAGCAGCTAGGACTGTCGCAGACCACCGTGAGCCGCGCTTTGAACGGCTACCCGGAAGTCAGTGAAAAGACACGCAAACGCGTTCTTACGGCGGCGCGCGACAACAACTATACCCCCAATACGCGGGCGCGGTCTTTGGCCACCGGGCGGTCGATGACCATTGGCCATGTGATCCCGGTGTCGACCCAGCAGGAAATGGTGAACCCGATTTTTGGCGATTTTGTCGCCGGCGCGGGCGAGATTTATTCCGCCAATGGTTATGACATGTTGCTGTCTCTGGTGCCGGATTCAGACGAGGAAACCTTCTACCGCGACCTCAAAATCAAGGGCAACGTCGATGGCATCGTGGTGCATAGCCCGAAAATGAATGATTCGCGGATTGATCTGTTGAACGATCTCGGCCTGCCGTTTGTGGTGCATGGCCGGGCCTCTGATGTGACGGTGCCCTATTCCTGGGTCGATGTGGCCAATGTGACGGCGCTTCAGGATCTGACGGCGCATCTGACCGGCCTTGGCCACACGCGGATTGCCCTGATCAACGGGGTCGAGGTGATGGACTTTGCCCACCGCCGCCGCGCCGGGTATCAGGCCGCGCTAAGTGCCGCCGGGGTCGAGGCGCAGCCCGAGTTGATGGCCACCGGCGACATGACCGAGACCTATGGCTACAACGCTGCAACCCGGATGCTCGCCCTGCCCGCGCCGCCCACCGGCATCGTAGTCTCGTCGCTGATCACCGCGCTTGGCGTGCGCCGCGCGGTCGAAGCTGCGGGGCTGAGCGTAGGGCGCGATGTCTCGGTCTGCACCTTCGACGATGACCTGTCGTATCTGCGCAATGGCACCGAGGCCGAACCGGTGTTTTCGGCCGTGCAAAGCTCGGTCAGCGAGGCGGGCCGCTGCGTCGCGCGCATCCTGCTCGAGCGGATTTCCAACCCGCTCGCCCCGCCCGGGACGGAAATGATCCCCCACCGGCTGCTTGTCGGTGCCACCAGCGGACCGGTCCCCGTGGCCTGACGCGCCGCCGCCGGACTTGCATTATGACGGCCAAACGCCATAAAGACGGGCAATGTTAGCGCTCACAGGGTGACACTATGACAAAAACCAACGATCTGACACTGGTTGCCGACATCGGCGGCACCAACACCCGCGTGGCGCTTGCCGAGGGCACTCGGCTGGTCGACGGCTCGATCCGCCGCTACCGCAATGCAGAAAATGCCTCGCTGACCGAGGTGTTCGAGGCTTATCTGTCCGAGACCTGGGCCAAGCCCGTGGCCGCCTGCGTCGCCGGGGCCGGTCCGGTGATGGACGGTGTTTTGCGGATGACCAACCTTGATTGGGTGATCGATGGCGACAGCGTGCGCGCGGCCTCGGGCGTGACCCGCGTTGCTGTGCTCAACGATCTACAGGCGCAGGGCCACGCGCTTGGGCTGTTGGGCGACGATGATCTGCGCCCGCTGCTGCACGCCGACGCCGCCAAAGACAGCAACCGCACGACGCGGCTGGTGATCGGCCTCGGCACTGGTGTCAACATTGCGATGGTGTTTCAAAGCGGCGGTCTGACCCTGGTGCCACCCTCCGAAGCGGGCCACATCAGCCTGCCCCTGCGCGGAGAAGATGAGCAGAAGCTCGTAGATTTTCTGATCTCCGAAGGCGGATTTCCCTCGGTAGAAGAGGCACTTGCCGGGCGCGGCTTGCAGGCGCTTTATCGCTGGCGCCGTCAAGAGGCCGGCAACCCCGGTGCCAAGCCTCCCGCCGAGATCATGGCCGGGGCCGCCGATGGCAGCGATGCTCAGGCGGTCGAGGCGGTGGGCTATCACGTCCGCTTTACCGGGCGGGTCGCGGGCGATCTGGCGCTGGCGCAACTGCCGTTCGGCGGGATCTATTTCATCGGCGGTGTCAGCCGCTCTCTCGCGCCGTATTTCGATACGATGGGCTTTGGCGATGCCTTCCGCGACAAAGGCCGCTTTGCCGATTTCATGCAGCAATTCCCGGTGTTTCTGATCGAAAATGACGAGGCCGCGCTCTTGGGCTGTGCCTCGCATATGTCGGAACTGCTCAACCATCCCGTCGCGCCCTGACCAAACGGCCCGATTTCCATTGACCCCCCGGCTGTTTTGCCGCCGAATTGGCGCACATATCAGACGGGAGAACAGGTCTTGAAAATCGGGTTTATCGGCCTCGGCAATGTCGGCGGCAAACTGTCTGGCAGTCTTTTGCGCAATGGCCACGATCTGGCGGTGCACGACCTCAATCCTGAGTTCGTCGCCGGTTTCGTGGCGCGTGGCGCGCGCGATGGCCAAAGCCCCGCCGCGGTGATGCGCGACTGCGAGGTTGTGATCACCTGCCTGCCCTCGCCCGCCGCCAGCGCCGCGGTGGTTGATGCGATGCTGCCCGAGGTTGGCCCCGGCAAGATCTGGCTCGAAATGTCGACCACCGATGAGGCCGAGGTCAAACGCCTTGGCGCGCTGGTCATGGCGCGCGGCGGTGCGGCGGTGGATTGCCCTGTGTCCGGCGGCTGCCACCGCGCCGACACCGGCAATATCGCGATTTTCGCCGGCTGTGATCGCGCGACATTTGAGCGGGTCTTGCCGCTGCTCACCTGCATGGGCCGCCGGGTGTTGCACACTGGCGATCTCGGCTCGGCCTCGGTGTTGAAGGTCGTGACCAACTACCTGGCCACCGCCAATCTGATCACCTGCGCCGAGGCTTTGGTGACCTGCAAAGGCGCCGGAATGGACCTCGCCACCGCTTATGAGGCCATCGCCATCAGCTCGGGAACCAGCTTTGTGCATGAGACTGAAAGTCAGGTTATCCTCAACGGCTCACGCGATATTTCGTTTACGCTGGATCTGGTGAAAAAGGACATTGGCCTGTTTCAGGACGTGGCCAACCGGGCCGGCGTGCCACTCGAGATGAACCCGCTGATGATGCAGATCATCGACGACGGCATCGCGCGCTATGGCCCGCGCGAGCTTTCGCCAAACATCATCCGCAGGTTGGAAGACGCCACCGGGCTCGACATTCGCGCGCCGGGATTTCCGCCGGAAATGACCGATGAGGAACCGGAAGAACCCGGATACGAGGTGGTGCCAAGGGGGCGGTAAAGCCCCCCTATCGCACCTCGTAACGCCCGGTTTTAGCTGTCCAATTCGACGATGGCCACGTCGTTGCCGCGCACGGTCAACGCAACCTTACCATCGCACAGCCGAAGCGCATCGCGGCCAAAGACCTCCATCCGCCAGCCGCGCAGCGCCGCCACATCGCGCAAGCCCGCCGCCAAAGCATCAAGATCGGCAGAGGGTGCCACCAGACGCGGCGCCACATCGCTGGCCTCGGTCTTGGCCTTAAGCAGCACGCGCAGCAAATCGGCCAGCGCCGGGTTGACCTGAAGCTTGTCGCGCGACCGGTCCAGTTGCGGCATATCCTCGGGCGGGCAATTCAGCCCAGCCGCGACCGCCGCAATGATACCATCCGCAATATCGCCCCGCCGCGCCTCACGCAGCAACAGCCGGGACCGGCCAAGATCGGCGGCCGATTGCGGCTTGGTCGAGGCCAGCTCCAACAGCGCATCGTCTTTGTACACCCGGTTGCGCGGCACATCGCGCTCTTGCGCATAGGTTTCGCGGAACCGCGCCAACTCTTTGACAACGGCAAGGAATTTCGGCGTGGTTGTGCGGGTCTTAACCCGTTTCCAGGCATCCTCGGGCTGCACCACATAGGTTTCCGGCGCTTCGAGAATCGACATTTCCTCACGTACCCAGGGCGCGCGTCCGGTCTCTTCGATTTTCTTGGCGAGGAATTCATAAATCGTGCGCAGATGCGTCACATCGGCGAGCGCATAAACCTGCTGCGCCTCGGTCAGCGGGCGGCGCGACCAGTCGGTAAAACGCGACGTCTTGTCCAGCCCCTTGCGCGCAATCGAGCGCACCAGCTTTTCATAGCCAACCTGTTCGCCAAAGCCACAGACCATCGCCGCGACCTGCGTGTCAAACAGCGGATGCGGAATCACCCCGGCATCGACGAAAAAGATCTCAAGATCCTGCCGCGCGGCGTGGAACACTTTCACCACGTTCTCATCGCGAAACAGCTCGTACATCGGCTCAAGCGAGAGGTCCCCGGCCAGCGGGTCGATCAGCGCGGCGGTGCTGTCATCCTTGCCCGGCATCGCCATCTGGATGAGGCAGAGTTTCGAGTAATACGTCCGTTCCCGCAGGAATTCCGTATCCACCGTCACATAACGTTCCTGACGCGCAGCCGTGCAAAATTCGGCCAGCTCCGCAGTCGTTGTAATGATACGCATAGGCGCTCTTTTCTGTTGTCGTGGCGCTTCCATTAATCCGAGCATATGACCAATACGCCCGGATGAAAAGGCGCGGACCAATTACGGTTGTTTCAACGTTTTCGCAAAGTTCCGGAGCATGTCCGGGTAGAGCCGGTGTTCTTGGATCAGCACCCGCGCCGCCAGTGTATCGGGCGTGTCATCCGCCGCAACAGGCACCCGCGCCTGCCCCAGAACCGGGCCATCATCGAGCGCGGGCGTGACCAGATGCACCGAACATCCCGCCTCGGCGTCGCCCGCCTCAATCGCGCGGGCATGGGTGTGTAACCCTTTGTATTTAGGCAAAAGAGACGGGTGGATGTTGAGCATCCGCCCCTCCCAACGAGTGACGAAATCCGCCGTCAGCACCCGCATGAAGCCGGCCAGACAGATGATATCAGGCCGCGCCGTTTCCAGCGCCAGTTGCAATTGCTGTTCAAACGCCGCGCGGTCTTTGCCGTGGGGCCGGTGATCCACCACCGCAGTCGGCACGCCCCGCGCCCGCGCTTTATCAAGCCCGCCCGCGTCAGGCCGGTTCGACAGCACCAGACAGGGCCGCGCCGGATGATCGCCGGTCATGCTGTCGACCAACGTGACCATATTCGACCCGCCGCCGGAAATCAGAATCGCAACCCGCAAGCTCATGCAAGAGACCCGCGATAGTTCACCCCCGTGCCTTCGGTCACATGGCCCAGCGCATGGACCTGCTCGCCCGCCTCGATCAACACCTTGATGATGTCGCGCGCGCGGTCTTTGTCGACCACCAGCACCATGCCAATGCCCGAGTTGAAGGTCTTGAGCATCTCGGCCTCGGCCAATTCACCCTGCTCCGACAACCACTTGAACACAGGCGGCATCTCCCAGGCATCGAGATCAATCTCGGCACCCTGCCCGTCGTTTAACACCCGTGGCAGGTTTTCCGTCAGCCCGCCGCCGGTGATATGCGCCAGCGCATGCACGCCGCCCGCCCGCACCGCCGCCAGCGCCTGTTTCACATACAGCCGCGTCGGCGTCAGCAGCGCCGCACCCAGCGTGCCCTCGCCCCAAGGGCAATCATCGTCCCAGCCAAGCCCCGAAATCTCGACAATCTTGCGCACCAGCGAGTAGCCGTTGGAATGCACGCCATTGCTCGCCAGCCCAAGCAGCACATCGCCTGGCTTCACCCCCTCGGGCAAGGCCGTGCCCCGCTCCATCGCGCCGACAGAAAAGCCCGCCAGATCGAAATCGCCCTCGGGATACATCCCCGGCATTTCCGCCGTTTCGCCGCCAATCAGCGCACAGCCCGACTGCACACAGCCCTCGGCAATGCCTTCGATGATCCGCGCGGCGGTCTCGGTCTCAAGCTTGCCCGTGGCGAAATAATCAAGGAAAAACAGCGGCTCCGCACCCTGACACACAAGGTCATTGACGCACATCGCCACCAGATCGATGCCCACGCCATCGACTTCGCCGGTATCAATCGCAATCCGCAGTTTGGTGCCAACGCCATCGGTGGCCGCCACCAAGATCGGGTCTTTATACCCTGCGCCCTTGAGATCAAACAGCGCGCCAAAGCCGCCCAGGCCCGACATCACGCCGGGGCGCGTCGTGCGCTTTGCCGCCGGTTTGATCCGCTCGACAAGCGCATTGCCCGCATCAATATCCACACCTGCCTGGCTATATGTCAGCCCGCTCTTGCCCGCATCCGCGCTCATCGCCCGCTCCGTCATGTTCAAGGTTCTGCTTGTAGAGTTCTGGTCGGGTTAGAACATCGCGCGCCAACACGCAATCTGAAAGCCTTGACGCCCCCTTCCGGGCTGGCTAATTCAGGCGACGGCGGGCCTGTAGCTCAATTGGTTAGAGCAGAGCGCTCATAACGCTTTGGTTGCGGGTTCAAGTCCTGCCGGGCCTACCATACTTTTCAAAGACTTAGCCTAAACTCCCGATTCTAAGATTTGGTTCATTGAACCAAGTCTTAGTTTTAGCGCTCGAATCGGCGTTGTTGCGCAACTCATGCCTGAGGCATGATGCCCCTTTTCCCCGTCGGCGTCATGCCACTCGAACGATCTTAGCGGTGCCGAGCGCATTGAAGCGATTGATGAGGGAGATGCGGATGTGGATTTAGGCGGTTTGTCGATCCGGGTCTCTTGCGGCGATGCGCTCGCCGAAGGCCTTAAGGCAACGCATTTTCGCCTCGATCCGGCTTCGGACATGGTATCCGGTCCATCGCTTCCAGAGCGCCCTGCCACAGTGGCGGGTTGCGCGAAGGGTTTCGTTTCGGGTGATTGCCGCCTGGCAATCCTCTTTCCACGGCCGGCTGTTTTTGCGGATGGGGATGATCGGCGTGGCCTGTCGGTCGATCCCTCTTGTCTTATGATTTCAGCAGGTTTAGGGGGCCATCGGCGCGCCGATACGGGATCTTAACGGCGAGCGTCTTCTGCCGACTGCACAGGGTCGTGTAATCCGGCACCGCCCAGTCCAGGCCCGCCAACTTCAGCAGGCTGACAACTATCCCGGTCGTTTGCCGGAGCGGCAGCTTGAACAGGATCTTGATGGTCAGACAGAACTGGATCGCCGCATCTGAGAACAACGCGGGGCGACCGGGGCTGCTGTCATGCGGTGCGAGCCAGGTCATCTCCTTGTCCAACCAGATCAGTAGCGACCCGCGCTTGCGAAGCGAATCCGTGTAGCTGGACCAGTTCGTCGTGCGGCAGCGGGCGGGTGCAGGCTTGCTCATTCACCCCGTCTAACTGCATGGATTCACATTGTGAATCCATGCAGACAGAGCTCTGCAACAATGCCGCTCGAATCCGGGAATTTGTAAAGTCAGGATACTCCTCAAGCATATGATGTGGACCCCAGTTTTTTTTGAGATCCACATCCTACCGGTTTTAAAGTTTTACAGCGCTCTCAACTGAAAAAATAACCTCGTGGATACGTGCAGAGCACCACAACACTTGCGTTTCAACCGGCGCTGAATCTGACTGGGGAGACTGCTTCGAAACCTGATAGTCGGTTGGCAACGCAAACAGGGCATTAAGAATGGTCTTCAGGCAGCTCTGAGCATGCTCAAAAAACTCGATGAGGTCCTGATCCGTCGCATCTGGCTCGATATGCAACTGATCAAGCGCAGCAAGTGCGCCAAGAGCCTGCCGATGTCCCGAATTAGTGATAACGCGTCCCAACAGTTCGCGCTCGGAAACAAGCCACACGCTTAGCCTGTAAAGCGCGTTTTCTGCATGGGAAAAGCACGGCGCAGATAAGTCGGGATTTACGATGGTCGTTAAGTTCATTGCGAACCTCGAATTTGAGAGTCCGGAGCATTCCGCTCGATAGCCGCGTCGGATTGGGCGACGATAAGCGTCGCCACGGCTGACAAGAAAGAAGGCGGACTGAGTGTTTTCGTATCCGGCCGCCTCTGGGGAATATATTGGCGCTTTCTTCAAATGACGAAACCGATTTTGAAAGAAAGTTTATCAAACGTAAGATTTGTCCCTTTCTTACGGAGAAATCATTTTTTGGAGAAGGGCCAAGAGCGGGAAACATGACACAAAAAAGGTATTCGGCATTGAGCGTTTAAAATTCTCAAATCATGCGTTGATCCGTTTCGCCCTCCAACTTCGACACCCCCCCCCGTGGTCTCTCAAAATTCAGGAAAAAAAACGAAAATCTATCTATATTGGCCATTCCTCGAGAAACCAAAGAAAATAAGTCGTTGATATTGTTAAATAATTATGTTGACGCCAATTAGATCAGATGTATCTTGCATTTAACGAGGAACCGATATGGCACAGGTTTGGTGGATAAATCTAATGAAGGTAGTTGGAAAACATTGCTATTGTTTCGCCTTAGAGAAACCGAGGTTTGGCGGTTTGCTTAGGGTTCATTCGGAATAAAAGGTCGAGATTTTTCAAAATTACGAAGCATCATATCCTGAATCATTACTTCACTGCCCCACCCGAAACGTACCGAACGAAATGGAGACGTCAGAATGAAAGTTTATACCCCAAACCAGCTTGCTGAGCGTTGGAGCTGCTGTAGCAACACAATCAGAAATGCTATCATTTCTGGAGAGTTACAGGCCTTTCGTGTCGGTCGACTTCTTCGCATTCCACAAGAATCGGTTGAAAATTTCGAGCGGCGATTCGTGCCAAATAGCTGAAAAAATAGGACTTGAGGACGATCAGTAAGCTTAGCGATGGCGATAGGATCTCGTCCATGACTTCAACGCAACTCGCAAAGCGTTGGTCCTGTTCACCCAACACAATACGAAAACTAATTCGAGACGGCGAGTTGAAGGCGGTTCGAAACCGCACAAGCCATGTCCGCATAGAGATAACGGTTATTGAGGAGATAGAAGCATGCAACCTTTCAGAATTGGGAAATATCGGGGTGGGCTCGCTGTCACATTCAACAGCTCCGACGGGACAAGGCATCGATACTCCCTTAAGGCAAAAAATAAGAAGGATGCGACGCCTGAAGCAGTGGAGATTGTAACTGAATTCTTTAAAAAGGCACCGACCGAGATAACCACCGATGAGATCTGCGCAGCTTACCGAAAAAGCCTTGGAGATCGACCAACGGCGAAGCGATTGACGGAAAATCAAGCTTTTCGAAAATTCTTTGGTCCATTCAAACCGCATCAAATCACGGAAGAGCTGGTATTAAGCTACCAAAAGAGTCGAGTTCATGTGCGAACTGGAGAGCCAGTTTCCGATGAAACGCTTTGGACAGAGCTGGGTTCCCTCCGTGACGCCTTTAACTACGCTCGCAAACGGAAAATGATATCGGTTGAAGACGTACCATACATTCCCCGACCATCTAAACCTGCGCCGAGGGATAAGCCGCTCTCGAGACCTGAAGTGGCGAAACTTCTGCAAGCATCTCAATCCGTACCACACCTCTACATTGCATTATTGCTGCTTTTGGGCACAGCGGGCCGGCTGTTGGCGGTCCTCGAATTAGATTGGAGCCGAGTTGATTTCGAGCGAGATATCATTGACTTGAGGTTGGAGAAAAAAGGGCCGCGAAAGGGGCGAGCGGTAGTCCCCATGAATGCTGGCCTAAAAACCGAACTTCTGAAATGGCAGCGAGTTTCAGAATGCGATACAGTTGTATCCTATCATGATGAACCAATCAAATCGTAACCGCTCCGTTGCTACCGCGGTGATTTTGCCTTGATCCGGGCGACAAGGTCGGTGTCATCGACAAAGTCGTCGAGGAAGTCGTGCCAGGTCTGGGTTGTCAGGCGTGCTTCTCTGATCATGTCAGCCAGCTCTTCGATGCCGTAATCGGTGAGGCCAGTCATGCCCTCCTCTTGCCCTGTATAGATGCGGATGATGCTGCCGTAGGTCAGATTATCATCGTTGCGGATGATTGCCTCGAGGAGGTCTTGGTCTTCGCCAAGCATTTTCGCGACGTGGGCGATTGTGCAAACATGCGTCACTGCTGCCATCAGGCTGCCTTCGATTGCGCGGTTCCAACGGGCACCCAATTCCAAGGTAGCAATTCGTCGAGACGGTTGATCTTGTGATCATGGATGCGGTCGAGAATGTTGGCCAGATAGGCCTGCGGATTGAGGCCGTTGAGCTTGGCGGTCTCAACGATCGTCATGGCCCGGACAAGGGTTTCCGCACCGGTATCGGCCCCGGCAAAAAGCCAATTTTTGCGGCCTATGCCAATCGGTCTCAGGGCGCGTTCGGCCGGGTTGTTGTCGATTGCCACGCGGCCATCCTCAAGGAACAAGCAGAACGGCGTCTGACGGCTCAGACCATAGCGGAATGCCTTGGCGAGATCGCCTTTGCCGGGGATGCGCAGGAGCTGTTGTTCCGACCAAGCGAGGAAGGCTTCGACCTTCGGTTTGCTCAGCTTTTGGCGCGCGGCAAGGCGCAGATCGGCAGGCTGGCCTGCGATGTCGCGCTCGATATCGTAGAACGCCCCAATCCGGTCGAGCGCTTCACGGGCGATCTCGGATTTGGTGGATGCCCAGACGTCATGGAAGTCGCGTCGCAGGTGCGCCCAACAGGCGGCCTCGCGGAAGCGCGTGGTTCCGTCCGGTTCTGGGTCATAAAGCTTGGCATACCCCTTATAACCGTCAGCCTGCAGGATGCCGCAGCCTTCCGAGAGGTGCCGCAAAACATGCTCTTCTTTCCAGTCCGGGGCGAAGTAATAGATCGCCCCCGGTGGCGCTGAACCCGCCCATGGGCGCTGATCACGAACATAGGCCCATATCCGGCCCCTTTTTACGCCCTTGCCGAGGCCCTTGTCGCGCAAGGACCGGTCCAGCACACGGATTGGCGTGTCGTCCGCATGCAGCAGATCACTGCCCATAATATCAGCCTCGATCCGCTCGATAAGCGGCTGGAGGGTTTTCATGGCACGTCCACACCAGCTGACAAGCGTGCTTTCGGGAATATCTGCGCCCATGCGGGCAAAGATCTCGTGCTGGCGATACAAAGGAAGATGATCGTCAAACTTTGAGACCAGAATATGGGCCAGCAGGTTCGGACCCGCCATGCTGCCGGGGATCGGGCGGCTTGGAGCGGGCTCCTGCACCATCTTCTCGCAGCGACGACAGGACTTTTTGATGCGGGCAATCTGGATCACCTTCATCTGGGCTGCGATCATATCAAGCAGTTCGCTGACATCCTCGCCCACTACACGTAAATCACCACCGCAATCAGGGCAGCAAGTGCCAGGATCGAGTTCACGACGCTCGCGCGGCGTTGCGTCAGAGACGCGCGGACGACGGCGGAGCTTCGGAACTGCCGTCTCATCGGGTGCTGGCTCATTCTGACCTTCATCGATGAGGTCATCATCCCCTTCGGCGACAGCGACCAACAGGTCTTCCAGCGCCAGTTCCAATTGTTCGATCTCGCGCTCGATCTTTTCCGACGTTTTGCCAAAGGCCAGTTTCTGCAGCTTGGCGATCCGCAAACGCAGTGCCTGAACAAGTTGGTCATGGACACGCAACGTGGCCGATATCTTGGCATTCTCTGCCTGCAAAGCAGCGATCATTGCCTTCAGAACAGCGGGATCATCAGGAAGATTTACAACATGGTTTGACATGCGTCCAACTACCATGGCGCAAGTGGAAGCGCCATAAAAACAAGGCTAATCAGGCGGATAATTCACCCAACTCGAGCCGGTGGTGCGCCCCAGTTCGGGCGACGCCAATCTATCCCTTCCCACAACATTGCCAACTGCGCCGAGGTCAGCCGCGCCGCGCCCTCTGTCGCTGCGGGCCAGGGAAATCGACCGCGTTCGAGCACTTTGTAATAGAGGCAGAACCCCTGACCGTCCCAATAGAGAAGCTTCAGCCGGTCGCCCCTGCGCCCCCGGAAGGCAAAAACCGCACCGCCTGTCGGCTTCTGGCGCAAGACATCTTGGACCAGAGCTGCCAGACCGGCGATGCCCTTCCTCATGTCCGTGACGCCGCAGGCCAGATACACCCGAACGCCGGTCCCCGGGCCGATCATGCCGCCTCCACCGCTCGGATCAGCAGCGTCAGCAACGCCGCGTCCATGTTGCTGTCAAAGCGCAGGCAGCGCCCGCTGCGTAGACGCAATTCGACCGGCTTGGGCTCTGCTCCGGGGGACGCTTCGGAGATGGCGGGAACGCGGTGCGCGGGTGGAATATCGACAGCAAGGAACAGCACGCCGCTCTCCGGCGGCAAAAGCCCTTTCTTCTTCAGATCATGGCGCCAGGCATAAATTTGTTGCCGTGTCACATCATGGCGCTGCGCAACTTGCGTCACTGTCGCATTATCGATCCCGACCGACATGACGATCCCGAGCTTCTCTTCATCGCTCCACCGCCGCCGCCGCTCAAGTCCAAGAATTTCACCCCGCATCAACACCCCCGCATAAGACACGTCGCAAACGACGTCGTTATGCACGTGTCTTAGCCCATCACGCCAAAATCAGGCAGGCGGTAGCAACGGAGCGGTTACATCAAATCTATCAAAACGGCGTTTTATGCAGCCTTAGAAAGAGCGGGGCTCCAAGACGTAAGAGTTCATGACATTCGCCATACATCGGCGGTTTGGATGTTGGAGTCTGGCTCATCAATTCAGCGAATTAGTCAGTACCTCGGCCATTCCTCAATACAACAGACTTTTAAAGTCTATGCTCGTTATCAACCTGATTTTCTTCGTGCTGAGGCGGCTGCACTCGACGTTACACCGTTACTTGCATACGATCCCGAACATGAAGTGATCGCCGAACGCGACCTTCAAAGCGGTGTTGGCATTCACTTCACAAGCACGCAGACATCAATAACTATTGATCGAAAAATCGAGCCTGAATTTGCAATTTTTGTTAAAGAAAATTCGGACACGGTGCTGTCTGATCTAAGGACGAAGTTTGAGAAATTACGAAAGGTATCATAGTCTTGTGTCCGATGAGCGAGACCAAGAAAAACAAGCAGATATCGGGTCCATTAGGTGATGAACCTCGCGATTGGCTTTGTGCTTAGGCTCAGGACCCATTGATCTGCTTGAGGCTACGTCGGCAGCGTGATTCAAGCTCCCAAACTGACGGGGGTGATGATGAGCAACCTTTTCTGGCTAACGGACGCGCAGATGGACCGGCTTCGGCCGTTTTTTCCCAAGAGCCATGGCAAGCCGCGGGTGGATGACCGGCGTGTTCTGAGTGGAATAATATTCATCAATCGCAATGGCTTGCGCTGGTGCGACGCGCCCGCGGAATACGGCCCGGCCAAAACGCTCTATAACCGCTGGAAACGATGGAGCGACAAGGGCATTTTCGCGAGGATGATGCACGGCCTTGCGTCGGAGGCAGCGGTTCCAAAGACGGCGATGATCGACGCGACCTATCTGAAGGCGCACCGCACGGCGAGCAGTCTGCGGTCGAAAAAGGGGGGCCCGACGACCAGCGGGGGCGCGCGATCGGCCGAACCAAAGGCGGCATGAACACCAAGCTGCATGCCGTCACCGATGCCGAGGGACGACCGATCCGGTTTTTCATGACCGCGGGCCAGGTCAGCGACTACACCGGCGCTGCGGCCCTTCTTGGCAGCCTGCCATCGGCACAATGGCTTCTGGCCGACCGGGGCTATGACGCCGACTGGTTCAGGGAAGCGTTGAAAGACAAGGAGATAAAGCCCTGCATCCCTGGCCGGAAGTCCCGCGCCAAGCCCGTCAAATACGACAAGCGCCGCTACAAACGCCGCAACAGGATCGAGATCATGTTCGGGCGCCTGAAGGACTGGCGCAGGATTGCCACACGCTACGACCGATGCCCGAAAGTCTTCCTCTCCGCCATCGCCCTCGCCGCAACCGTCATGTTCTGGCTATGAAACGAGAACGAGTCCTGACCCTAAGTTCGCCTACGACACTGTTGCAACTGTCCGTCGTCATATAAAATGGGCGCTGTTGCAGAAAGGCGGCCTGAGGCGTTTAGTTCCACTTGCCCGTGCAGGCTCAGGCCCCGCGGACGACCTCGGCGGTGCCGAGCGCGTTGAAGCGATTGATAAGGGCGACCCGGATGTGGATTTCGGCAGTTTGGCGATCGGGATCCCGCGCGGCGATGCGCTCACCGAAGGCCTTTAGACATCGCATCTTGGCCTCCACGCGGCTGTGGGCGTGGTATCCGGTCCACTGCTTCCAGAATGCCCGACCGTAGTGACACGTGGCGCGCAGGGTATCGTTGCGCGCCTTGGCAGCCGGGCAGTCCTCATTCCAAGCCCGACCGTTCCTTCAGAATGGCGCGGGCATCATAGCCCGCATTGCTGATAGGAACTTGGTTTGCGGAACCCATCAGGCAGGGCCAGCGGTCAGCCTTTCTTCTTGAGGTCGTGCCGCCAAGCGTAAATCTGCTGCCGCGTCACTTAATGGCGCTGTGCTGCCTGAGTCACCGTTGACCCGTCGATCCCAACAGACGGGACAATCTCGAGCTTGTCCCCGTCACGCCAGAAAGTAAGCAGTTTCCCGGCCCCACCTTCCGGTCGTCCTGACAATTTGCGAGACCCTGCTCGGGCGTAGATTTGTTTGGAGGGCTCCATGGGAGATCGTCGGGATATCCATTTGGAGCCCGGTTTCATCGGTGAGATCGTGATCGGTGCCAAGGGTCATCGTCGCTGGCCGGACGAGATCAAGGGGCGGATCGTGGCCGAGACGCTTGGCCCAGAGTGAACAGAACGCGCGGCTGGAGGCTCTGATTGCGGCCCTCAGGCAAGCCATGTTGGGGCGCAAATCCCAGAAGATCGATCCCGATCTGTTCGAACTGGCGCTGGAGGATATCGAGGCTGGGATCGCCGTGGTCGAGGCGGAGGGCGAAACCAATGAGCTGGTCACGCCGACACAGACCTCTTGGCCCCGCAAGACCAACCGCGGTTCACTGCCGAAACACCTGCCGCGGATCGAAGAGGTGATCGAGCCGGAAGCGACCACCTGCGCTCGCGGGACCGAACGCCATGTGATCGGTGAAGATGTGTCGGAACGGCTGGATGTGATCCCCGCCCAGTTGTAGGGGTGCGCGTATTTTTTCGTTCGAGAGACTACAGCGCAACGACCTACAGGCGTACTGTGGGCAAATTATTTCGTCAGGCGGGCCCATAATTTTTCGCCTGTTCAGTATGCGCTCTTGGTGCTGGAAATGTCGAATTTCGATCTTGCGCACCCCATTGCTGGTTGGGCTGATAGACGAAGGACGGCTGTGCCCAATCACGGATGGGCTTGCTGCGCATACCGCCAAGGATGGCCAGCTTATCGGTCGGGAAGGAAAGAGGTCACCGGGGCTTTGTCTTTTAGGCCGTTTGGCACTGGGTAGCGTTGTGGCCGCCGACTCCCTGCACGACTGCTTCGGTGAGGCGTCGCACCGCTTGGCGCAGGGCGTGGTGGAGCGGTTGGGACCATCGCATTTCGGGACTGGCTGATCCACGAGTTGCGCGAAGCCGAGCCGATATCGGCGTTAAAACCCCACAGGCTAAATAGCAACCTCGGCCCACAGCAGACTTTGGACCAGCCTTCCAATGCCGCAGCGCGGCTTCCCCAGACCAACCGTTTGTGCATCTCGCAGCATTTTCGGCGGCTGATAGACCGGAGCGCGGGACAAGCCGGCGTCGATCAAAGTAATTTGAATGGCTGCTTTACGAGGGAGCATTGAGTATAAGGACACAAAGTTCCTTGTCAGGTACAGAAACAATGCCAGAATCGGATGAGAATGGCTGGACGTCTTCCGCGCCTGCTTGGATAAAGCGCATGGGAGATGATGGAGATTTCTCGCGCCAGCATGTTCTCGATCAGCCAATGCTCGCTCGCGTCTTATCCAAGCGACCGGCAAGTGCGCTGGACGTCGGATGCGGAGAGGGTCGATTCTGCCGTATGCTTGCACAGCATCAAGTTTCGACCGTTGGCATCGACCCTATTGAAGCGATGATTCAAGAGGCGAGAACTCGTCATCCGTATGGAGAGTACCAAGTCGCCTTTGCAGAGGATTTACCCTTCGGCGAAGGCACTTTCGATCTTGCAGTGTCATATTTATCTTTGATTGACATAGATCTATTGGACGACGCCGTCGCGGAAATGACGCGTGTCCTGAAGCCGGGCGGGCGACTTCTTATTGCAAATCTTTCCAGTTTCTCCACGTCCAGTGCCATCTTTGGCAAACGCCATTGTAGAGAAACAGGTGAGCAACTACGCCCGCTTGGAAAATACCTTGCGACAGAAAAGGCATGGTTCGAATGGGATGGGTTACGAATTCAAAACTGGCACAGACCACTTTCAACCTACATGCGTGCGTTTCTTTCTGCGGGCCTCACATTGCGCTATTTTGATGAGCCTTCTCCTTCGGGGGGACCGCCGGAGCGCGTAAAGTCCTACGACAATATGCCTTACCTCACGATGATGGAGTGGGAGAAGTAAGAGGCGCGCGGGAGCTGCCATTCGTGCCCTGCGCAGCATCATGTATATTGGGGCTCTCTGCCGCCATTAGATCGTTTGCAGCATTTTCACATCTGGCGCGCGCCATCACTGACAAAGACGGCCCGTAGCTGCCGTCCGGGTCTTAGAAACTTGCTGCGCAACAGCATGCAGAAAGCCGACATTCCACTGCGGTCGGCGAACGTTCGGAACCGTCGAAATCCGTTCTGGGCAATCTTCGCGTGTTTGCCGCGCCTTCAAACGTTTAAAACACCAATTCATCATGTCTCGTCCGGTGCGGGTTAATCTGCTTCGGCCACAGCCGCATCCGACAGAACTGTGAGGAGAGGACACTCTGGCGCGTCCGAACCGCTGCACTTCGCAATCGTTTGCGCCAAGATAGTCTCGATGTTCTGAAGATCACTTATCTTTGCCCGCACGACGTCGAGATGATGCTGCCCACGCTTCTCAAATTCTGCGCAAGTGTGGCTGCCGCGATCTACCAGGCTGAGCAGCCCTCGGATTTCCTCCATCGTAAAGCCAAGTTCACGCGCCCGCATGATGAAGCCAAGCCGCTCAACATGTGCCGCCCCATAGCGGCGGTGCCCGGCGGGGCTGCGCGGTGGGTCGGGCATCAGGCCGACGCCTTCATAATAGCGGATGGTCTCGAGGTTGCAGCCGGTCAGGCGCGCAAGGTCAGAGCGTTTAAGGTCGCTCGCAATACCGTGATCACCAGACATGCATTTCCTCCTTGATCCTGTAGTTGCTACAGACCCTATCTTGCAAGTCATCACAGGGCAACAAAGAGCAAAGCGATGACAGATCACACCACCGCGACCACCAACCAGCACGAAGACCGATCCGGTTGGTTCGCCACCGGCGCTGGCGTTCTCGGCGCGCTCGCCATGACATCCTGCTGCATCCTACCGCTTGTTCTGGTCAGTCTGGGTGTGACCGGGGTCTTCATCGGGCAGCTTACCGCTCTCTATGCCTACAAGTGGGTGACTTTGAGCTTCGCGGCAGCAGCGCTCGCCTACGGGTTCTGGAAGGCCTACAGCCCGGTGCCCACTGAAACCTGCACGGACGGCACCTGTGCGCGCCCGATTGATCGCGGGCTGATGCGCGGGATGCTTTGGGGCGCATTGCTTGTCGTGCTTCTCGCCCTTGCCTTTCCGGCACTCTCGCCCTTCCTTTTGACATTCTGACCATGAGGTCTCCTATGAAACTTCTTATCTCCATCACGGCCCTTATCCTTTCGGCCGGCGCAGCAATGGCCGCAGAGGCCACCACAAGCGTGGCTGTCGAAGGGCTCACCTGTCCTTCGTGCAGCTACATCGTCGCCACCGCCATGAAGCGCGTGGAAAGCGTTGAAATCCTGGAGTTCATCGAGGGCGATGCGGAAACCGGTCTTTATGTCCTGCGCTACGATGATGCGCTCACCGATCCGGAGGCCATCATCGCCGCCGTGACTGGCGTTGGCTATGGCGCGTCATTGGCCGCGGAGAGCGGATCGTGAATGAGGAAAAGGCACCCGATAACCAGAGCCGTCTGCTGAAGGTCGGTCTTATCGGCACGGTCATTGTCGCCCTCTGCTGTTTCACGCCTGTGCTGGTGATCCTATTTGGCGCGGTCGGACTGTCGGCGTTGCTGGGCTGGCTCGACTACGTGCTGCTGCCTGCACTCGCCATCTTCATCGCTATTACAATTTACGCGCTCTGGAAGCGCCGCAATTCGGAGAACCCCTCATGAAAGACAGCACTTCCCCCAAGAACCGCTCCTATGATCTCGCCGTGATCGGCGCCGGCTCCGCTGGCTTCTCCGCCGCCATCACCGCCGCCGAGGCCGGTGCCCGCGTGGCACTGATCGGCGCAGGCACCATCGGCGGCACCTGCGTTAACGTGGGCTGCGTGCCGTCCAAAGCCCTGATCCGCGCGGTCGAGAGCCTGCATCACGCGCGTGCTGCGACCCGGTTTGGTGGGATTGAGGCCGAGGCCCGCGTGACTGATTGGGCGGCTACAGTTGCGCAGAAACAAGCGCTGGTCGAAGAATTGCGCGGGGCGAAATACGCGGATGTTCTGACCCGGCATGAGAATGTCGATTATGTCGAAGGCCGGGCGACATTCGATGATGAAGGCAAGTTGACGGTCGATGGCAGCCTCTTCCCGGCGGCAAAAATCATCATTGCCACCGGCTCCCGCCCGCATGCGCCTGCGATTCCGGGGATTGAGGAAGTTGACACGCTCGACAGCACGTCAGCGCTGGAGTTGACCGCTCTGCCTGCCTCCATGCTGGTTCTCGGCGCGGGCTATATCGGCGTGGAACTGGCGCAGCTTTTCGCGCGCGCCGGTGTTGCCGTGACGCTGGTTAGCCGCCGTGGTGTGCTTCCCGAAGCGGAGCCTGAGGTCTCGTCAGCGCTTGAAGGTTACTTGGCCGACGAGGGCATCCGACTGGTGCGCGCAAAAGGTTACGATCGCATCTCGAAGCAGGACAACGCCATCGCACTGCACCTCTCGGATGACGAATTCCTGACAGCAGAACGGCTCGTGCTCGCAACGGGCCGCGTGCCAAACAGTGACGGGCTGAACCTCGCTGCCGCCGGGATTACGGTGGATGTGCGCGGGGGTATCCAGACTGATGCTCAGATGCGCACCACGAGCCCCAACATCTGGGCGGCAGGTGATGTCACTGGCCGCGATCAGTTCGTCTATATGGCCGCCTATGGCGCCAAGATCGCCGCCCGGAATGCTGTGGCGGGTGAGACACGCACCTACGACAACGCAACCATGCCTTGGGTCGTCTTCTCTGATCCGCAGGTAGCCGGTGTCGGGCTTGGCGAAGCCCAGGCCCGCTCCGCGGGCCATGAGGTCGTGACCTCCGTCCTCCCCCTTGACGCCGTGCCGCGTGCGCTGGCGGCCCGCGACACGCGCGGGTTGATCAAACTGGTGGCCGAGGCCGGGAGCAAACGGCTGCTGGGCGCGCAGATCATCGCGCCGGAGGGTGCCGACAGCATCCAGACCGCATCGATGGCGCTGAAGGCGGGGCTGACCTACGAGGAACTTGGCGATACCATCATGCCTTATCTCACCACCGTTGAAGGGATGAAGCTGGCGGCCCAAACTTTCGAGAAGGACGTTGCCGCTCTGTCGTGCTGTGCGGGGTGAAAACATGATAGATCGATCTTCGAAAGACCTGCTCGGCACGATGCGAAACAGTATCCTTGCGTGGTGGCTGCCGCTTGGTGCCATGCTGGTCGCCATCTCCTTTGGCGATGGGCTTAAAACTGTCATCTGGGTCGCCGCCCTGGCTTGGATGGGTGGGGCCTGCGTGGCAAACTCCCGCCGCTGCGGACGTGTGCATTGCCGCTATACCGGCCCATTTCTACTGGCCATGATCTTGCCGGTGCTGGGCCATGGGTCCGGCTTGCTGTCGCTCGGAGAACAAGGCTGGCTCTGGTTGGGCCTGACGACGGGTCTCGGGATGGCTGGGATTTGGTGGCTTAGTGAACGATTGCTTGGCCGCTATCGTTAAGCCGTCGAGCCGACCCCTCTTACCATTCAGGACCACGGAAGCCTCATGACCGAAACACTTGATCTGATCGTCATCGGCGCCGGCATGGCTGGGGTCAACGCAGCGAAAAAGGCCGCGCAGGCAGGCTGGTCTGTCGCCATCGTGGACGAACTGCCCTACGGCGGCACCTGCGCCCTGCGGGGCTGTGATCCGAAGAAGATGCTGCGCGCCGGGGCCGAGGCGGTCGACGCCGCGCGACTGCTGAGCGGCAAGGGAGTGGCCGGAGACACGCGGATCGATTGGCCCGCGCTGATGAAGCACAAGGAAAGCTTTACCAACCCGGTGCCGGAGAACATGGAAGACGGGCTAAAGAAAGCCGGTGTGCAAACCTTGCATGGATCAGCCCGCTTCACCGCAGCGGATCGGATCGAAATCGAGGGCCATGGCGAAATCACATTCGGTTATGCGCTGATCGCCACTGGCGCGAAACCGCGTCCGCTGGATTTTCCCGGTGTTGATCATCTCATCGACAGCACAGACTTTTTGAACCTGCCGGAACTGCCAAAGCGCATCATCTTCGTTGGGGGTGGCTATATCTCTTTTGAGTTTGCGCATATCGCCACACGAGCAGGTGCCGAGGTCACGATCCTTGATCACAGCGCACGGCAGCTGAAAATGTTCGATCCCGATCTGGTCGATATGCTGCTGGAGCGCAGTCGTGCGGTGGGGATCGAGATCATTTCCGAAGCAACCCCCGAAAAGATTGAAGCTGCCGCCAAGGCGCAGCGCATCTTTTACAGCAAAGACGGCAATACTCATGTCAAAGAGGCCGATCTTATCGTTCACGGCGCAGGTCGGGTGCCCGCCGTTGATGAGTTGAATTTAAACGCAGCCGGGATCGAAACCGAGCATGGCGGCGTGAAGGTTACCGCATGGCTGCAATCTGCCTCCAACCCCCGCGTCTACGCAGCCGGAGACGCCGCGGCCTCCCCGGGCAAGCCTCTAACCCCGGTGGCTGTCTTCGAAGCCAAGATCGCCACGTCCAACATGCTGAAAGGCAAGCAGACCGAGCCGGATTACACGGGCGTGCCCAGCGTGGTGTTCACCATCCCTGAACTCGCACGGGTCGGCATGCTGGAAGAAGAAGCGCGCGAGACCGGCGATTTAGAGGTGTCATTCACAGATACTTCCGGCTGGTTCTCTCAGAAACGTCTGGGCGAGACCCATGCAGGTGCCAAGATCATCTCGACTTTAGAGGGCAAGATCTTGGGCGCACATATGTTCGGTCCGGACTACGCGGAACTTATCAACTTCTTTTCTCTGGCGATTAAGCTGGGGCTCACGGTCGGTCAGATCAAGACGATGCCCGCGGCGTATCCAACGGGGGCGTCGGATATCGGTTCGATGCTCTAAGGTCGCCAAGTTGCTGCCAGCCCCCGCTTCGAGAGCATGCGACGCGGCAGCCTAACATGACCACAAGGACGTCATAAACAAGTATGTCAGATGCATTGCGCGAGCGTCTGATCTTAATGTCGCGGGGGGCTCTATTGCGCCCGCAGCGAACGACCGCTCTCCGCCCGACTTGCGGGTGGCGCCAGTTGATTCCAGGATCGGTCGAATGTCCAGACTGGGCTGGCAGCGGTCAACCGCAGCGGGGCTGAAGGTCGGTCTTGGCTGAAAACCGTGTGCCGCACCGCCGCAAGGCGGCTAAGAGCCCAGAGTACCAGCTTTCCGTAGTGCAGCGAATGTCGGATTCGATGAGGATGCCGATAGGCAGTAACCGCCGTCAGATGATTTGCCAAAGGATCATGACCTCAGAAAAAGGCGACTTCGGAAAAAACAACTTGAACTTAAATTCTTAAGTTGCAATCTTGAGTTGTATTTAAATTTTTTTAGGAAAATAGTCGACGCGACTATCCATCTATTAATCGAATGTTTGTCGAACAAAACACCGTTGCTAAATTCACGGGATGCAATCTTGCTTTTGGAACAAGGCAGAACACTGCACGTAAAGATGCAAGCCTCAGTCAGCTTGCAACAGGAATTCGCCTTAAAGGCGACTCAAATCTACAAGATCTGCTGACTGATCTGCTTTCGACCGACGAAGGCGCTATTCACGGCAAATTATCGTCGCTTCAGGGTGTCGGTCTTTCGGAACCTGCCACTTTCCATGTGCGCGGACGACACAGACTGGGTTTGCCAATGTTAGGCATCTCCGTGGAGAGTTCCCTTACCCCTTTGCGCGCGCATGTCATTTTTCGTGATTTGGACGAGGCGAATTACGGCAGTCTGTATCCGTTCAGAGGGGTCGTTTCAGAAGAAATATTTGCGGCCGAATGCTATTCCTATCTGATGCTCAGAGCTCTGTCAGATGTAAATCTCGACGCGGTTTTGACCGTTGCCGACATCAAGACGGAGGGTGAAATCTGGCGCAGGTTCGACTGCCTTCTAATCGAAGACTTCGCGAGTGCCGCACTCAATCGGAGGGGGCATCTGTCCCACGACGGCGATCCCAGTTTTGAAGCCACAGACGTCTTTAACTTTTTTCTTTTTCAATGCCTAGTGGGGAACAGCGACTACCACTTCGATTTTTCCGACAGAGGACGCCTGCAGCTTCACAACACGCTTTTGATCTCAAGCGAGGGTCGTCAGATCCCGGTTCCCTACGACTTTCAATATGTCTGTACCGTTGCTCCCGAATACTGGAAATTCGGCCCCGGCGACGAAGCGCATATCGCCCGGCGAAATGCAGAAATGCTGTACCGGATGATGGAAACGATGCCCCAGATCGATTTCTTGTTCTGCTTTGAGGCAATCGACTTTGCCCACTCATTTCTGGGTAGCGTCGAAATGACGGAGTCGATCCGGCTCCGCCACAAGACTTATTTGAACGCACTATCCAATGAGTTAGAACTTTTTATGGAGGGAAAAGATGCCTGTAATTGAATCGGTGGCAACCATCACCGCATCAGCGGCCACATCGGCAATTGGGAATGAATTGATAGGCTCTGTGCTGGATCAGATTGAAGAAACAGTCGACCGGATCGCACAAAACACGTCAATCATCTTTACGAATGTGGTAGAGGATCTGATCTCGCAAATGCAGTCTTCGTTCCGAGAAATTTGGCGCGAGGTATCCGACGATCTGAATAAGCTGGTCCGAGATGTGACAGAACAGGTTCGGGTGCAGATCTATAGTCTATCGTTGGCAGCGGAACAGCTGGTTCACATGATTTCAGACGAACTGGACAACGTCACTGACGAGGCGATACGCAGATTCCGGCAAACTCTTAGCCGCACAGTGATCTATTCTGAGGACTTTGCCTTAGATGAGATTAACGGTACACTCATACTATCTGATGTTTCATCTGACTGGGGATTGCGCGTCACCGGCCTCAACGTAGGCTATGATTCCGAAGACATTCAGTCTTTACTCACACTGATCATCAAACAGCCTAACGGGCCGAAGCTGAAAATTCCAGCCGCAGAACTTAGTGCCAGTGAAGTCGAGTTCGTCATTCCAATCGAATTCATCGAAGAACACAGGACGGATTTCACAATTACCACTTTGGATGCTGAACTGGATATTCTGATCAAGAAGGATCGTCTACTGTTCTTCGACAAGAAATTCCGGAAGGTTCAGCCACTGAAGTTTACGATCGCACCACGTATCTCAGGCGAGATCTTTGCTGCCGCCACCATTGCTGAGTTCGCCTGGGTGCAGCGGGCAGAACTCAACCGCGACTACTCGATCGGCCTGCCGAGCGGACATGCAACCAGTTCGAGCAAAGTCATTACACACCGCTTTCATCATTCCCGCAGCATTCCGCGTGCATCCGTCCCGCCAAAACCGAACGAAACTCGCTTTTACAGCGCCGCTTTCGTCGGTTGTTCAGGCGGTGGCTGTTCGCACGTCTGGCGAAAAGATGTTTCGGTGGTGAACAATGGGTCTCAAATCAACATGTACACCGAGAACAGCAGCCATGCAGTTTCCGTCACTTTCCGTGGCAACGTAGAGCGCTTCGAGCAGGTGAGCGAACATGTAAAGGATGAGCAGAACGTGCCGATCAAGCACGGTCCGGTGATCGAGTGCCGGTTTGAAGCTAACGCCAACAAGTTCCGTTTTACCGGCAAGGATATGGATTTCGGTTTTATCGACCTGGTGGCTGAGAGCGATGCTATATCGACAACATATCCCATGCCTTCGGGTGAGTTTGGCGGTTTGGACCTGTCGCGGTTTGATGCCGCTCCTTTGATAGCATTTACTGCAACAAAGGAGATTGACTATGGGACTGAAACGGACGGACGAATTCCGCCAAGATGCGGTTCGTATCGCACTAACCAGTGGGCTAACACGTAAGCAGGTGGCTGACGATCTGGGTGTTGGCATGTCAACGCTGAACAAATGGATCACCGCGCACCGAGATACAGACGTGGTTTCCAAAGAGGATTTAGACCTCGCCAAAGAGAATGATCGGCTTCGGCGCGAGATCAGGCTCCTCAAGGAGGAGAGGGAGATCTTAAAAAACCGTTCCCGGCCGCAGCCCGCCTGTGCGCAGTATAAACAGCCTGTGCTATGCTGCGCCTGAAGGGCAGTTGCCGATGGCTTATTGGTGGGCTGGACCCCGTTAAAAAACGTGGCACATGGGCTGATGCGCACTTGAGAGTGGTGACGCCGCCATCGCGGTGATCCCGGTTAGGAAGATGACGAACTTGCATAGCCCACGCCCTTCGCCTTGAACGGAGGAGGTGCCATGACGAAGCGTAAATCCGGTGGCCACCCGGACTTGAAGATGGTCAATCCCAATGCGGCCGCGATCGACATCGGCTCGACGATGCACATGGCGGCTGTGAACCCTGACACCGACATCATGCCAGTGCGCGCCTTTGGGACATTCACACAAGATTTGCACGACCTTGCCGACTGGTTCCGGTCGTGCGGTGTCACCAGCGTGGCCATGGAGTCGACCGGCGTTTACTGGATACCGGCCTTCGAGATCTTGGAAGCGAATGGCTTCGAGGTCATCCTCGTGAACGCCCGTTACGCCAAGAATGTGCCTGGCCGCAAAACCGATGTCAGCGATGCCGGATGGCTGCGTCAGCTACACTCCTATGGTCTGTTGCGTGGCAGTTTTCGGCCTGAGGCCGAGATCGCCACCTTGCGCGCCTATATGCGCCAGCGCGAACGCCTGACAGAATATGCCGCCGCTCACATCCAACACATGCAGAAGGCGCTGATGGAGATGAACCTGCAACTGCATCATGTCGTCTCCGATATCACAGGCGGGACCGGTATGCGGATCATCCGCGCCATCGTCGCTGGCGAGCGTGATCCGGAGGCTCTCGCCGCGTTCCGGGATGTTCGCTGCAAATCCTCTATGGACACGATCAAGGCCGCGCTGGTCGGCAACGACCGTGAGGAGCATGTCTTTGCCCTGACACAGTCGCTGGAACTTTACGATTTCTACAAATCGCAGATCGAAGCATGCGACCGCAGGCTCGAGACGGCGGTCGGAGCGCTGACTGCCAAGGCAGATGGAGATCTGGCCCCACTGCCCAAGGCACGGATCAAGTGCAAGCAGCACAACGCGCCGTCTTTCGATGTGCGCGCTGCACTTTACGGGGTGCTGGGCACGGACCTGACGCAGATCCATGGCCTTGGGCCGTCGCTGGCTTTGAAGCTGGTGGCCGAATGCGGCACGGATTTGCGCGCGTGGAAGAGCGCCAAGCACTTCACGTCGTGGCTCTGTCTGGCGCCGGGCAACAAGATCTCTGGTGGCAAGCTGCTGTCTTCGCGGACACGCCGATCTTCAAGCCGCGCCGCTGCACTTCTGCGTCTTGCAGCCGTCACGATTGGCCGAAGTGACACGGCCCTCGGTGCGTTCTATCGACGCCTCTCGGCCCGGATCGGCAAGCAGAAGGCGGTGACCGCAACGGCGCGCAAGATCGCAGTTCTGTTTTACAACGCTGTGCGGCACGGCATGACTTACCAAGATCAAGGCGCCGCAGCTTATGACGAACGACATCGGCAACGTGTGCTGTCAAACCTTCAACGGCGCGCCAAGACCCTCGGATTTGCATTGGCGCCCATCCCGGAGACAGCGGCTGTTTCTTAGGAAGGCCACCCAATTCTTCGCGGGTCTAAAGCAATGAGGTTTAGGTTCATCGAAGAGCACATGTCCAGCTTCCCAGCCAATCGCTTGTGCGATGTCGTTGGTGTCAGCGCACGCGGTCTACGTGCCTTCCGCAGTCGTCCTGCCAGCCGTCGGCAGCGGTCAGATCTGGTGACCTTGGCCCACATCAAAGAACAGTCCCGTCTTAGTTTGGGCAGTTATGGAAGGCCACGGATGACCGAAGAACTGAAAGAGATTGGTCTGGATGTCGGGCACCGCCGTGTCGGGCGCTTGATGCGTCAGAACGGCATATCTGTGGTCAGGACGCGCAAACACAAGGTGACCACAGACAGCAATCACAAGTTCAATATCGCGCCAAACCTGCTGGATCGTGACTTCAACGCAGATGGGCCAAATCAGAAATGGGCTGGTGACATAAGCTACGTCTGGACCCGTGAGGGATGGCTGTATCTGGCTGTGGTCATAGATTTGCATTCCCGTCGTGTCATCGCCCTCTCATGGTTTGCAAAGGCAAACCACTGCCGGGTAACAGGTGGGCTGTGAGCAATCGCATGAAGCGCGATCTTGCGATCCGGGCTTTGAAAATGGCCATCGCGTTCCGGTCACCGCCGAAAGACTGCATCCACCACACGGATCGCGGCAGCCAAGGCGGATTCAACTGGTCGTCGCAACGGTTCCAGATTGGAGGTTGTGATGACAACACACAAACGAGCTTCGGATCGAAGCACCCGAGACAAGATGCGCTCGCCAGGACGGCCCAAAGTGGCAGATCGCGCTCAGCAAGTTTTGTTTTGGCGATTGATTGAACAGGGCATTTCCAGCGAAGAAGCCGCAGTTCAAGCTGGAGCGTCTGCCCCTGTTGGCAGTCGTTGGTTTCGAGAGGCCGGAGGCATGCCGCCATCACAATACTCCAGTTCCGCACCGCCACCTTCGGGGCGCTATCTCTGTTTTGCAGAACGTGAAGAGATTGCGCTTTGTCGGGCTCAAGGTTTGGGCGTCAACGCGATCGCCCGTAAGATTGGCAGAGCTGCTTCTACGATTTCCAGAGAATTGCGTCGTAATGCAGCAACGCGCAGCGGCGGTTTTGAGTATCGCGCGACAACCGCCCAATGGCACGCTGATCGTGCAGCGCGCAGACCCAAGACAACAAAACTGGCACGACATGATATGTTGCGGCACTATGTCGAAGAGCGGCTGTCGGGTCAGATAGCGGGCCCCGATGGGGATGTTGTCGCTGGTCCTACCGTACGCTGGACAAAGCGGCGTTCGGTGCGGCGCCAGCACCGCAAATGGGCCCTGGCTTGGAGCCCTGAGCAAATTGCACGCCGCCTACCGCTGGATTATCCGGATGACCCCTTGATGCGTATCAGCCATGAAGCCATTTATCAGTCCTTGTTTATTCAGGGGCGTGGTGCGCTGCGTCGAGAATTGGTCGCTTGCCTGCGCTCTGGCCGCGCCTTGCGCGTTCCTCGCGCGCGACGAAAGGGTAAAGGCAAGGCTTACGTTACGGACGAGATAATGATCAGTGAACGTCCAGCCGAAGTCGAGGATCGTGCGGTTCCAGGACACTGGGAGGGAGATTTGATCCTCGGTCTTAAAAGCTCTGCGATCGGCACATTGGTTGAACGCAAAACCCGCTTTACGCTGCTGCTTCATTTGCCACCTATGCCCGGCCATGGAACGGGCCTGCGCCTCAAGAACGGCCCAGCTCTTGCCGGGCACGGCGCTGAAGCCGTGCGCGACGCCATCGCCAAATCCATTCAGGATCTGCCCGAACACTTGCGTAAATCACTCACGTGGGACCAAGGTGCTGAAATGGCTCAGCACGAAACGCTGACGTCTGAAACCGGGATCGACGTCTACTTTTGCGAACCTCAAAGCCCCTGGCAACGCGGTTCTAACGAAAACACCAACGGCCTGCTGCGCCAATACTTTCCCAAAGGAACGGATCTAAGTGCGCATGGTGAGGACGAGTTGAACGCCGTGGCACACACACTCAACAGCAGACCCCGCAAAACGCTTGGCTGGAGAACGCCTGCAGAGGCATTGGACGACGTCCTGCGGTAAGATATAAACCAACCGTTGCGACGACCAGTTGAATCCGCCCAATACTGCTCTCACGACTATCAGAAGATCCTGCGTCAGCATGGATTCAAAGTGTCCATGAGCGGTAAAGGAAATTGCTACGACAATGCAGCGGTCGAGACGTTCTTCAAAACCATCAAAGCTGAGCTGATCTGGAGACACCCTTGGGAAACGCGACGGAAGGCTGAGATGGCGATCTTCGAATACATCAACGGCTTCTACAATCCTCGCCGACGCCACTCGGCACTCGGCTGGAAAAGCCCGGTCGCTTTTGAACGAAAGGTGGCATAAACGAGCACTTGGGGCGGCACTAAAGCGTGACAGGTCCACTTCAAGTCCTGCCGGGCCTACCAACTCCGCCACAACTCTGCGCAGTGCTTGCCAGCCGAACCTTCCCGCCGAACCGTGCCGGCCGAACCATGCCAGCCGAAGCCCGCATTTGTCTTACATTTTAGATAAGAGGCCGCGGCGCGGGGCAGACCTGTTAACCCTTCGGTCAATAATTTCCCTTAAAAGTACTGCAGAAGTCAGTAAATCGGCCCGCTTACAGGGGGAAAATGGTTAATGCGGCGTGATATGAACTCGGCTGCGTGGTTGAAATGTATACTCTCGGTCGTGCCCGCGATGATTGTCCTTGTTGGCATCGAACTGCGTCACACCACCGGTCTGCTTATTCCTGTGCCCTATGTCTGTCTTATGGCCAGTGTCTTGTTTGCCGGATACCTTGGCGGTCGCCTTGGCGGTCTGATCGCCGGGATGATGGCGGCGGCCAACGTCCTTCATGTGTATTGGGTCGGGATCGGCCCCGTAACGCTGATCGGGTCTCCGATCAACGCCGCCGTCGCCATGGCCCTCTATACGCTGAGTGGATATCTCACCGGATTGGCGCTCAAACGGCATGATCAGCGCATGACCGGCGCGCTCGAAGAGCAGCGCCGCGAACACGAAGAGCCGCTGAACATCGCCAGTCAGATCACCGGCTTGGGCTATTACATCTGGAATGTTCCAAAAGATGAGCCCATCGTCGTTTCCGAACAACATGCCCGCAATCATGGCGTTTCGTTGGAAACCTATCTGCGAAAAGCCCCGCGTTTGGACGGCAGTTATGAGCTGATTCATCCCGACGACCGCGACAAGGTGCGCGATTGGTACAAGAAGGTGCAGCGCGGCAATCAGGTCGAAATGGTCTATCGGCTCGCCGGTCCGGGCGGCGAGCGCTGGCTCCGTTGCATTGTCCACCCGATCCGCAATGAGGCCGGCGAGATTGAGCGGGAGATTTGCGCGTCGCGCGATATTACCGAACTCAAGGCCACAGAAAAACTGCTCTCCGAGGCGCAAAAGCTGGAGTCGGTGGGTCGGCTCTCGGCGGGAATCTCGCATGATTTCAATAATATCCTCACGGTTGTCACCGGAAACATCGAATTGGCGTTGCTCGAATGCAAAGAGCCTGATGCGCAAAACCTGCTGAATGCCGCCTTGGAGGCTGCTTTCCGGGGGGCCACCTTGACGCGGCAGTTGCTGGCCATCGGGCGCAAATCAGAGCTCAACCCAGAGCGGCTTGATATCAACGAGGCGATCGGCGACATGCACGATCTGTTCCGCCGCACCCTGCCCTCGTCGATCCGGATCGAAAGGGTGTTTGCCGACGATCTGTGCAACATAAAGGTGGATCGGACCCAGTTCGAAAGCGCCCTGCTCAACCTCGCAATCAACGCGCGCGATGCCATGCCCGAAGGCGGCACGCTGACCCTTCAGACCGAGCTGATCTCAACCGATGAGTCGTATGATCCCGGCAGGCTCCTCGATATGGGTGCCGGACGCCATGTTCAGCTTACGGTCAGCGATGAAGGCACCGGCATGTCCGAAGAGGTTCGCGCCCGCGTCTGGGAACCGTTTTACACCACCAAGCCAGAAGACCAAGGATCGGGTCTGGGGCTGCCGATGGTTTATGGATTCGTCATGCAATCGGGCGGCCATGTTCAGCTTCACAGCAGTCCCGATGAGGGCACATCGGTTCAGATTTTCTTCCCCGAATGTCCCGAAGAAGCCAATGAAGAGCCCGGTGAAGAGACCAATAAATCGACCAAGCACGTTGCCAGTGATCTCGTCGGCGGTGCTGCCGGCCCAAAGTTCACCAGGGCACCCAAAGCACGGTCGCGTGAACGCGCGCGGCGCATGGCTTGAACAGCCAGCAGTGGTCCGCACCGAACGGCGCGTTAAGATGCTGATAATAAATACATTTGTTTCGCGCGCGAAACATTTTCGCCTAATGTCCGATCACCAGATCGGCCATCAGCCCGCCCAGACGATCACTTTGTCCCAACCGTAGCACGCCGCCATGTGCCCGCGCGATATCCGTGGTAATCGCCAAACCCAGCCCAACCCCCGGTGCACGGCTCTGGTTGCGCGCCTTGTCGAGCCGCACAAAGGCGCGCATCGCCTCGGCGCGCTGGTGTTCGGGAATACCCGGCCCGTCATCCTCGACCCGGATGCGCAGGCTCTTGCCGGTCATCACCACGCTGACTTCGCAATTTCCGCCATAGCGCACTGCATTTTCGATCAGGTTGTCCACCGCACGCCGAATGGCAATCGGCTTCAAGGCCACCTCGCCTGCGCCGTCCTTTTGCACCAGGCGCACCGGTTTGCCCGCCCGCTGCGCATCCTCGACAATCTTCTCGACCAAGGCGATCGGATCGACAGGCTCGGCCTCGCCCGCCGTTGCATTGCCCCGCACAAATTCAAGAAACTCGTCGAGCATCCGTTCCATATCATGGATGTCGCCTTGCAGATCGACGACCTCATCGTCATCGAGCAACGACAGCCCGAGCTTCAACCGCGTGAGCGGCGTGCGCAGATCGTGGCTCACCCCCGACAACATCAGCGTGCGCTGTTCGATCTGCCGCTCGATCCGCGCCCGCATGTCCAGAAACGCATGCCCCGCCGCGCGCACTTCATTCGCGCCAGACGGTGAATAGGCAACGGTGCGGCCCCGTCCAAACGCCTCGGCAGCATCGGCCAAACGGGTGATCGGGCGCAGCTGATTGCGCAAATAGATAAAGGCGATCGGCGTCATGATCAGGCTGAACAGCACCATATTCAGGATAAGCTGATGGGGGTTGGTCGCCGACACGCCCTTGCGGTCAAACCGCATCCGCAACGTGCCCTGCGACAAGTCCATATAAATCACCGTATCCCGGTCATTTGGCAGCGAAATCGCGCGCAATTGGCCAAGCCCGTCGCGCAATTCCCGAACCACCACCAGCCCCGAAAGATCAAACCAGCGCCGCTGATCACCCTCTACATCCGGTGTGCCCCAACTCAGCGCATAATCGAGCGGACGCGCCAGCCGCATCATCGCTGCCATCGCCTCATCCGGGCTGTCGCTAGGCTCGGCTTGCGCAATGATCAGCCTGATTTCGTCCCGCACCGACCGGGTAAGCTGTTCTGTGACCCCCTCGAAATGCCGCTGGACAAAGATGACCGTCACGACAAGTTGCAAGGTGACCACTGGCAACACCAGGATCAGCGCGGCCCGGCCATACAGGCTCCGGGGCATATAACGTTTGAGCCATTCGAACGACATGTCTAAGGCTTAGCGGGTCCGTCGGTGGCTTAGAAGGAAAACCCGCATGACCCCTCAGGAATCCCAGCCCACGGCCGGCTTGGCCGAAGCCCTTGCCCCCGATCTGCTCCGTATTTTGGCGCCCAACCCGTCGCCGATGACCTTCTGGGGCACCAACACCTATCTGCTGGGCCGCCGCGACATTGCCGTGATCGACCCCGGCCCCGAAGACGCCGCGCATCTGCAAGCCATCCTCGCCGCCGTGCCCGAGGGCGGGCGCATCACTCACATCGTCGTGACGCACGCCCACCGCGATCACTCCCCCCTCGCCCGCCCCTTGGCCGAGGCGACGGGGGCCCCGATCTATGCCTTCGGCGGTGCCGAATCCGGCCGCAGCGCTGTGATGACCACCCTCGCCGCAGGGGGATTCGCTGGCGGCGGCGAAGGAATCGACCGCGCCTTCCACCCCGATATCCTGCTGCCCGACGCAGCACGTCTCGAAACTAAAGACTGGTCGCTCATCGCGCTGCACACCCCGGGCCACATGGGCAATCACATTTGCCTCGCTTGGGGCGATGCGCTGTTTTCCGGCGATCACATCATGGGCTGGGCGTCTTCTCTGGTCTCGCCGCCCGACGGCGATTTGACCGATTTCATGGCCTCTTGCGCCCGATTGGCCAAGCACCGCTGGTCGCGTTTCTACCCCGGCCACGGCGCGCCAATCGATGACCCGGCCGCCCGCCTCGATTGGCTGATCCGGCATCGTGAAGGGCGCGAAACCGAGATCCTTGAGGCCCTAGAAACCGGCCCGGCCACCGCCCAAGAGCTCGCCGCACGGCTCTACACCGACGTGCCCGCGGCGCTTCTGCCTGCCGCGGCGCGCAATGTGTTCGCGCATCTCGTTGATCTCACAGGTAAAGGCCAGGTTTCCCCGCCTTTGGGCCACGGATTTGATCATGCCTACGGGCTTGAACGCCGGTTCTGAAATTTTCTGCAATTTTCTGCCAAAAGCCTCTGGACGCCCCCATCCGGCCTCGCTATATCACCCCTCGTGTTCCGGCGTAGCTCAGCGGTAGAGCAGTTGACTGTTAATCAATTGGTCGTAGGTTCGATCCCTACCGCCGGAGCCAAAACTTCCACAAAGCGTTGAAGTTAAGGCAAAAACCCCTGGGTCCTCGCAAGAGGCCCGGGGGTTTTGCGTTCTGCTTTGCACAAACCGTTGCACAAAGCTCTGCACAAACCCCAAGCCTGATTTGCGGCACCTCCAACTTCAGGAGGCGCTTTCGCCATGTCGATCCAACAACCCCACCTCGAATTCAGACCCTCTGGTTATTACTGGCGCCGCCGCGTTCCATCGGCTGCAAGTCATCGATTCAAACCCGAATTCTTCTGCTTTCCCCTTCGCACGCATGTCCCCCGCGATGCCGCAGAGCTCGCCCGGCGACTGACCGCCGTTAGCGAGATCTGCTTCAATGCGGAGCAAAACATGCCACCCGAGATGATGACCGAGATCCTGGTCACCTACGCCCGGAGCGAGATCGAATTTGCCGATCGCTTGCGCGCCCTGTCGGGTCCGCGAACAAGGGAAGCGGCCGAAGCAGCCTTGGCAATGGAAGCTGCCGCACGTGCTGCGCTGCACAACGCCATCTTTCTGTGCGACAAAAGCCCAGCGGTCCAACCGCTCAGAGACATTGCCAAGCGCCTCAACATTTCCCTTGATGAAACGGAAGAGGACTACGCTCTCCTCGCTGACAAGATGGTCCGTACGATGATTGCCGTCAGCGATGAAAAAGATCGCCGCGCCTGTGGCCGTTTCGGCGAACCGGACCCTCATCTGGCGAAAGCACTCCAGCAAATGGGCCAACCGCAATCACCGATCTCTGCATACGCGCCTTCCGCGCAGACCGCCCCGATGCCTGCCACCCCTTCGGCACCCCCTTTGTCCGTGTCGCAGGCCGTTCCCAGCATGGCTCTTCAGGCCGGTGCCCCAACTGCTCTCACCATAGATGGATCCGGAGATATCGCACGCGAGGCGTCCGAGACTTGCGCCCCTATCGATACAAAGAAAGAAAGTTCGTTGTGCCCCGCGCCCTGCGAACCCACGTCACAGGCGGCACACCCCGATAAGATTGTCGTTTACGAGCGAGTGGACCGCTCCATTTCTTTGCGCGCCGACCAGCTGAAGCCTGCGGAAATCTTGGATGGGAGTGATCCTCGCGTACTCGACTTTTGGGACGATTGGTTCGATGATAAAATTAATGGGCTGCGCGTAGCGGGGGCCTACGTTTTTCAAGACGCAGGCAAGGGCGCGCGCTTCGGCAAGGATGCCGACACGATCCGGTCAACTCGGAAAATTGTAGCAGATCTATTTGGCGACATTCGGCTTTCAGCGGCATCCAACAACATGTGGATCGAATTCAACAACTTGCTTCAGAAGTTGCCCAATAACCATGGACGCTCACCCAATCTGCGGCACCTCAGCTGTATGGAATTCATCGCACATGAAAAGTCTCAAGAGACGGCGCGGCTTGCCAAGGCCGAAAAGCAGATCAAAAAGGATGACCTCTGCGGAGAAGAGGCAGACGCTGTTCGGGAAAAAGCCATGACAAAGGTGATTTCGCCCCGAACCTTTCAACGACATCAAAAGTACCTCTCCGCGCCATTGGATCACGCCGTCGAACAGGGGCGCATATCACACAACCCGTTCAAGCCATTCGTGTTGGGCGAGGCCGTGATCGGCGATATGCGTGAATCTCTGCCCGAAACCCGGCGCAAGACCTGGACCAGCAGTGACCTCACAGCATTGCTGTCGACCGACAAATGGAACTCGCCCAAGACAAAGATCGATGACCACATTTATTGGGTTCCCTTGATCGCACGTCTCCATGGCATGCGCAGCGAGGAGATACTTCAGCTCAAACCGGCCAACATACGCTGTGACAATGCCATCCACTTCTTCGAGATCGAACGCGGAACGGGGCAATCTGCCAAGAGCAACAATGCCCGGCGCCTTGTTCCCATTCACAGCCAACTGATCGAACTCGGATTTCTCGAACTTGTGGAGCGGCAAAGACACGCGGGCAAAGGCCGTATTTTCGCCCGCGTGTCGCGGTCGAAGTGCTCTCGCCTTACCTATACAAAAAACTTCACAAAGAATTTCACCTACCACCGGAAATCTCGCAAATTGTATTGCGAGCGCCAGGATCTTCATTCCATGCGGACCACATTCAATACCAATTGTGTCGGCCGGTCGGTTCCCGACACCGCTCGGCGCTACTTGATGGGCCATCGCAATGAAGATGTCGGGATCACGAACTACCTCCCAGAGGGATTTCCCCTGGCCACACTCAAGGAATACATTGAGCTTGAGCAGCTCGATCTGACCAAGGTGACCAAAAGGTTCGCGCAAGCCACGGAAGCCGCCAAGGGGCCGAGATTGGCCGCACAAAACGGCATAGCGCTGTCGGCGTGAAAGTTCGCAGCCTGTATGGTCTGGACCTGCCGCGGTTTGATACCGCGCCTCGGCCAGCACCTCGTTACCGAAGGGGGCGGCACGCCCCCTCTGAAACGGATGGGCAAATTTGGCAAGGAAGCGGTTCGGATCGCGCTCGGCAGCGAACTGTTAAATGCCGGGTAAACTCCCTCGGCACATCCAGTCCGGCCCAACAGGCTTGCAAGAGCAAAGCGCGGCGTGATCTAAAGGCCGTTCAACCTGAACGAATATCTCGGGAGGCGAAGGTGTCGCTCCAATCAAGTGATTTGACGGTGGCTCGGCACCAAATCTGGTTTCACTATCCGTTCCAGCTCGACCAAAGCCCGGTAGATGAAGATTTTATCAGGAATTGGCACGCACTGTCAGCGCCGCAACTGGGCGATTTCGATCGCAGAAGCTATTTTCACCGTTTTGTCGCTGACCGGTTGTTCGGTGAGAGCAAAAGAGGTGTGTCTCCGGCTTTTAACACTTATCGGCGCGCAATGCCGGGCACACGCAGAATTGGTGCCGACAAACTCGAAACGAATGGCAGAGGCTGCATCCGACTGACGCGGTTCGTCGCGGATATCGAGCGTTGCGAACTTCGGTTCCTCGGCAAAAAGAATGACGAAAACGGCTTCCGTGGCACCGCCGTGGTGTCGATCAAAGTCAGCGTGAATGGTGTCGCGCGCACGCAGTTTCTGCCAAACAAGGACGCGGCACTTGCAGCAACGCCGGAACCTCACGCCTTCACCCTGACAGAAGCGATGTGTGCAACCGACTGGTTGCGGCGCGTCTATCCGAGATACTGGAATGACGCAGCTGACGTTGCAGGAGATTCCCTGCACCGCGTGGTGGACCTCGAAACCGGCGAGCCCATTGGCGGTGCCGCCCATCGGCCCGACAGCCAAGGGTCGCTTGAGGACGCACTTTTCCCTTGGATCACCCAACTTCTTCACCCGATCAAGTTTGTCGGCAATGACGCAACGGCCCGCATCAAAGGCGAAGAGCGCGCCTATATGTCCAGCGTGGTTGCGTTGGAAACGCACGGTTCATTCACCGACAACGACAGAAAAGAGGCCGAAACCATTGCGGCCATCTCGGACGGAGACTTGATGCGGCTGGCCGAGGCCGACCCGAAAGTCGATGGCAGCAAACCCAACTACTACAGCCCGTGTTTCATGAAGCACTTGAAGGATGAGATCTTTTACGATCGCCATGCACCTCATCCCCAGGCCGAAAACTGGCGCAGCACGCGGTACCTAATCACTGCGCCGCATATCTGTGCCATCGGTGCCGGCGAATTTGCCAAGGGGCAGCTTTGCGGTGATTTCGACAAATACTATCGCCACATGCACTTTCTCTGCGTGTTTGAATTGTTCCGCCTGCTGCAATTCTCAGAAGATCTGACGGATCTGGTGGTCGCTTTCAAAAACGAGTCTGGTCGGTGGTCGGCCAAGCGGCGCCGCGAATACCTCGACCGGCTATCCGACATCCGTCAAGCGTTCCTGGAACACACGCATCTGCATCATTTTTCCAATGTCTCATCTCAGCTTCAACCAAAAGAGTTGTTTGAACGGCTTTATGCGGCATTTGGCATCGCGGACTTGCATGCCGAGGTTGAGCAAGAACTGGCCAGCGCCACAGAGTTCGCCGAAGCGATTGAGGCCCGGATGATGGCCGAGCGTGGCGAACAATTAAACAGGATCGTCTCACTTGGTGTGCCGCTTGGGCTGGGATTGGCTTTGGCGGCCTTGTGGTTTCCCTTTGCTTGGGCCGAAACCTCGGATCTGCCGGGATGGTACGATCATATCGCCAAAGACGTTTTCGGGTTCTTGTTGCAAGTTTTTGCAATCGGCACGGCAACCAATCTGGTCTGGACCGTCCTGACACTTGAGTATCATCGAAGAAAAATCTGGTTTTCGCGGAATATCTGGCTAACCATTGTACTTATCGCCGGGTTTTCCCTCACCTTTTTTGCCGGCGGATGGGAGCCAAACTCCGGAAAACCATTGAAAACACGCTTGGAAAACGCGCAAGATCCTGTAAAGTAACGGTGATTACCACCCATACCGGAAGGAGATCGAGAAATCGGAGTCGCAACCGCGAAAAATGCAACCTTGCTTGGAAAAAGCTCCTGTATCTACAGTGAAATCAGGCAGTTGCAGAAGGTAGGCTCCGGAAACGTGCCCGCGCTACAGCGGATTGAGACCCTGCCTCGTGCAGAGGAAGCGGACCTTGGGCTCCGGAAACGTGCCCGCGCTACAGCGGATTGAGACACAACCACCAGTGACAGGTGAAGCAAGCTGCGATGCTCCGGAAACGTGCCCGCGCTACAGCGGATTGAGACGAGGACAGGCGTGAACCCGTCCTTCGCGGCCTGGGCGAATGCTTCGCTCCGGAAACGTGCCCGCGCTACAGCGGATTGAGACGCAGAAACTCCTGCCTAAATAGTCCTTGCTCGGCTCCGGAAACGTGCCCGCGCTACAGCGGATTGAGACTGCACCACAAAGTCTTGGTGGCATTGGTGGGCTCCGGAAACGTGCCCGCGCTACAGCGGATTGAGACCCGGTGTTCCAAAGTACAGTGCCGTAGGCTTGCTCCGGAAACGTGCCCGCGCTACAGCGGATTGAGACGATTTGCGTAAAATTGAGGGGAAATTTTCGCGCTCCGGAAACGTGCCCGCGCTACAGCGGATTGAGACGTAGGCGGAGCGTTGGTTTCCATGATGCAGGCTCCGGAGACGTGCCCGCGCTTTTGCGGATTGGTTCTGGCCCAACAAACACCCCGGATCCAAGAAATTTCTTGGTAAATCGTGGAACCGCACCTACCGTTAGAGATGAATTTCTCACAAGCGGATTAGAATTTATGTATTGTCATATCGAAGGCGTCAATTTTGACGCCACCGTTTTTGATACCCAAGACATTTCAACAATCCGCGGCAGCTCTTTGCTTTTAGAAGATTTGCACCACGTCTTTGGGCTTGGTCTTTCACCGTATCGTCCGGAAAAAGTTGAATTCGGCGGCGCCAAGGCATTGTTTCGCCTTCCCAATGGAACCGACGAGCCTGCGGTGCGCCAAACTATATCCGAGGTGATGGCAAAGGCACCATGGTGCCACATGTCCGTTGTTTACGGGTTCGGCGACACACCGGAAACTGCGCTTCGGGCCGCGCGGATCATGCAATACCAAAGCTGGAGTGTGCCCGATCCCGGCGATGCTGGAGAGCGTCCCTGTGCACTGGATCTCAAGCGGCCTGCGCAGGTAGAAATTGCCAATCCTTCCGGCGGCAAACGGCTGGTTTCACACAGCGTCGCCGCACGCAGACAGCAAGGCACCAGAGCGCGCCCGGATTTCCTTAACCGCGATGGTTTTCGCACGCCGTATGATTTCGATGAAATGCTGGGAAATCCAACCGGCGTGCCGGAAATGATCCAAGGTAAAATGGCGGTGATCTATGCCGATGGCATCGGGGGCAGCACGCTTCGCGGTGCCTATAATGACAAGACGGCTTTTTCAGATGCGATGAAGGATATGCGCCAAACGCTGGCAGAGGCGCTGAATGATTGGGCCGAGACCCCGGGCGTGCACCGGGAAGCAGGCACGTGGATCGTGCCCAGATTTGATACCTTGCTTTGGGGCGGCGACGACATGACCTTTGTTATGCCAGCATGGCTCGCCCTGCCCTTTTTGCACATCTTCTTTGACGTCACCGAACACTATATGTTTCGCCCTCAGGGCGGCACCGGGCGCAAATTGCATCATCGCGCAGCTTGCATCATCGCGAACAAAAAGACGCCGATCCGCCAAATGCGGGCTTTGGCGCAGAATGCAGAGGTTCAAGTGAAAAGCGCTCTGGAGGCTCGACAGATTGAGGGGTCCGGGGCGTTTACCATCGACGTATTCGAGAGCGCGGCTCTGCCGCACGCAGAGATACTGCCGTATCGGATCGAACAATACGGCAGCGGATATTCCGTTGGACAGGATGTATTCGTGGCGTCGGACGTCGAGCGGATTGAATATTTCTGTGCGGAGCTGACTGACGACGACGCAGACGGACTTACACGCACTTTGCTACATGGCGCGTTGGCGGATATGCGCCACATCGGCGCAACAGCCTGTTCCCCTTCGGGCAACGAGGAGGTTCTGAAACGCTTGAAAGACCACTTCCAACGGGTTCATGGCGAAGACGTCCCAGACCACCATCTCATGACATCCAAAGTGGCTGACTTGTCGTCGTTGGAGCGGCCGACGACGTCTCTTGCGCTGGCGCAGATTGCCCAACTCTTGCCCTACACCGGGTTTTCCGCGGAGGGCGCGGCATGAAGCGGCATCGGTTCGAGATTTCGCTGGCGATTGAAGCGCCGTTTCTTTTCCCGGGCCTAAATGCGGGTCGGCACGGTCTGGACAAAGTCGCCCTGCGGGACAGGTCAGGCAATCTCATATTGCCACAAGATCAGTTGCGTGGGATCGTTCTTGAAGCCGCTAAAGCAATGCTTGATGCGAAAGACCCGCGGATAAAGAACCTGTTCGGCGCGGATTCAGGGGATGCAATCTCTGCTGAGAACGGCAATTTCAAGCCGGCCGCCACACGCATCTTTTTCGACGACCTTAAAGCGAGCGTGACAGGAAGCGCGCGGCCAAAGTCAGCCTACCACCGCGTCCGCATCGACGACGTGTCCGGCGCGGCTGCGACCGGGCAACTGGTCGTGCTGGAACAGTGCGCCACACCTGGGGCAATCGTCCCCTTCTCTGGGCAGTTCACCGTATATGGTGACGACATCGAAGCCGATTTTGCCAGAACGCTTGTGCTTCGTGCCTTAGATTTCCACGTTACAATTGGTAGTCACGCGAGCATCGGGTTCGGCAAAGTCTCGCGTGTCGACGGCCCTACAGTTACACCGGCCAAGGTCGCTGAGACCGCATCTCAACTGCCCGAGAATGATCGGCTCATTTGGACTTTCAAGTTGGATCGCCCTTATTTGGTAGATGCCGATCGGATCGTGGACAATGCGTATCTGGGGTCCGAAGACATTCCCGGCGGCGCCCTGAAAGGATGTCTCGCGCGGAACCTTGAGCTTATGGGGCATGACATTCACGCTCCTGATATGGTAGCGGCCTTGGCGCAAATCCACATCGGCACGGCAAGGCGAAAGGAGGGCGTCCTATCGCCTTTGAGTTTGGTTCAAGATCACGGGGATGCCACCAAAACGTTCGACCTGCTGGATAGGGACAAGGCAAACATCAACACGGTGCCAAAATTCCAACTTGATTGGAAAGCACCTTGCGGTGACGCTTTGGAACACCACACACTCTATGAAGAGCGCGTGCACACTGCCATCGCAGCGTCCAAAAGGATCGCAGAGGCCGAAAAATTGTTTGCGACAATTGCGGTGGATCCGGAAAACCATATCTATCACGCAAAACTGGATTTGGCCGGCTTAGATGGTTCTGTGCGGACCACGATCCTGAACACAATAGCTTCTGGCTTGAGCGGGCTTGGAAAGACGAACGCTTCAGTAAACAGTGTAAGGTACGCCAGCCTGGGTCATCAAAAACCCGCCGCTCCCGGAAAAGTGGCTCTGATTGTGAAAACGCCAGCACTGCTTGCCATGCATTCGGATGGAGAAGATGCACGTTCGGCATATGTCTCCTTCTGGAAATCTATCCTGCCGAATTCAACGTTAGGCGAATTCTACGCCCGTCAAACGTTGCGCGGCGGCTATCAATCACGGCGATATCAGCCTGACGGTCGATACAGAAACTGGATTTTGACCGACCCCGGCTCTGTTTTTGAGATAGATCTTCATCCGGATGACTGTGTCGCTATGGGGAATATACTCTCGCTCGGTCTGTGCCGTTCGACAGCTTTCGGCCACGAATTGAATTGGGAAAACTGCCCGTTCGTTGCGGAAAACGGTTTTGGTGAAATGGAACTCAAGGAGATCATGGCATGATAAGAACTTGGGTTAGGTTTCAGCTTGAAGTGGCTTCGATCCTTCATATTGGGTCCGGAACAGATCGCAAAGACGAGCAGAGCGAGAGCAAAGTCGCCGAGATTGTCCGCGGAAATTCGACACCAACACAGGATGCAGGTGTTCAGCCATGGATACCGGGCAGCACATTGAAAGGTGCATTGCGAAAGGTGGAGGCCGACCTTGCGGTCGAATTATTCGGCGAAGCTCACGCTAAGGAGACCCACGGAGCTGGCCGTGTTTTAGTATTCGGCACGGCCCTCGAAAACGCAAAGATCATCGTCGTTCGCAGAACTCGCGTACATGGTGGCACAGGGGTAGCCGAGGCCAACAAGCTGTTTGCAAAGGAATACGTTGATACTGGGGCCACCTGCCAGATAGAATTGTGCATTCGCCCTTTGGGGGATGACAAGCTTGATGATCTGACCGCCAGCCTCTTGACGGTTCTTAGACATTTCGCTGGGCCTGACGGCTTGGAAATAGCGTCGAACAAAGCTGACAGTTTCGGCCGTATGCGACTGGTAGGCAAAGTCGAACTGACGACAGAACGGGTGTCCTTCGACGAAGGCGTGACCGCCGATGATCCGGTAGTCGTTTCAATCGAACCCGTTTCGAAGCAAGCCGAAGTTATTGAGCTCTTTTGCCGTGGGCCGTTTCTTGTCCATGACCCATCACTCAGCAACTCGACACAAGACGACGAAAATAAAGCTAACTATCTGAGGCCTTTGGTCTCCAAGACCGGCGACCCACGGATTTTGGAGACGGGTGTTTCAGGCGCTTTGCGTAAACGCGCGGCTTGGCTCACTGCTTTGGACAAAACCCTGACAAACGAAGTGCCAGTCGAAACCACGTCTGGACCAAGTCAGTTCTGCACGGTCAAGCGATTGTTTGGCGATGAAGGTTACCGGGCAAAGCTCAAAGTCATGGTCAAGGAGATCAAGACAGAGGGCGAATGCGAATTTCCCTCGGTTAAGTTGAATCCTTTGACCCAGGGGCCAGCGGATGGAGCTTTATTCTTCGTTCGCGCCCACTACGGAGTGAGTTTCAGCCTCCAACTTTCTTCGCGGTCGCCCGGTCTGAGTGATGACGAACGGAAATTACTGGACGCCCTGAAGACAGACATCGAAGAAAATGGTCTGCAGCTTGGCTTCGGCGGATCGAAGGGATTTGGCTGGTTTGAGAAGAAAGGGACGAAACGGCCTGTTCCCGACGCCTCTGAATTGAAGAAGCCAGAGCCTGTCGCAGTGGACAGCGCACTCAGTCAACGTATGCCAGATCCCCGCGTCACGCTCCCATATCGAACAATTTCTGTCGATCCTGACAATATCCTTTTACCCGAGGACATCGTTGTCCAAGCCTTTGGTAAACCAAATCTGCATGACGAACCCCTCGAGGCTGGCGTCAGCGGCCATGTCGACGTGAGCTGGCTATTTGATACCCCCATGCTCATTGGAGCCACAAAAGACCGAAATGGGATCACAGGCCCAATCAAGATGGGCCAAACTTATTTGCTACCTGGACCTACTATACGCGGGAACCTACGGGCCTATCTGGCGGCTATTACCAATAGCCGGTTGCAGAATTTAGACGATGTGAAGCCCAAATATGCGTCCAAAGACCCCATATCTCTCCAAAAAAAGATAGACGAATTTCGCAAGAACAAGGCCCATAACCCGGCCCACGACGCGACCTATACTCCGGATTTTGTCGAAGCCCTGTTCGGTTTCATTCATGAGGCAGAGGGGGTGGAAAGCAACCCAAATTTACATCAGGCGCTTCACCTGAAATCGCGGCTTTCGTTCGAACCTGCCTATCTGGTGAATGAACACAATGCCGCCAAAGATCACATATCTTACACGCTGGTTCTTGGTGGCCCGACGGGGGAGTCGAAGATCTATGACAGCATTGCGCGCAAGGTTTACCCCGCAGACTATACGATTTCAGACCGAGTGACCGATCGGTTTCAGAACCGCCGCGTAGATCCGCAGACAGAAAGCGCAGCAACCCTTCGGTTTTTGCACCCCTCGATACCGGGCAACCGTCCTAAGAACCTTGTGCCGATGCATTTCCGGGGAAGGATCAGGTTTCACAATGTCACGATGGCAGAGCTTGGAGCGCTTCTGTTTGCTGTAACGCTCGGCAATCGTCCGCATGCCAAGCACCGCATAGGCCACGCAAAAGCGTTTGGCGCAGGGCGATGCAGAGCGGCAATGGTAGATCTGACAATGAAACGCCATGCGGATCAAACCAAGGAGTACGTGGTTCGTGATGCATTTAAGCCGCTTACAGACAGCTTTGAACGGCACGCCCAATCTGCAAAAGATCTGCCGTCGTGGGAAGAGGTTCAAGTGACTGATCTGCAAGGATATGGAAAAACAGTCAAACAGGAAGATGTACTTTATCAGACTTGGTCGACGCTCAAAAACAGAGACGAAAAGGTGATAATTCACGGCCTCGACCAATTTGCCGATGACGCAAGAATGGCGAATGGCGGACGACTTGCGGCAGCGTTGAAACCGGCGACGGGCGCGAAAAAGTGAAGCGGTCAGACCAGCCAGTAGTCGCCTGCGGGTTCAGGCGGGAGCGCGTCGCCAAAAAAGTACGCCGCTCTCCGTTCGCACCGATCGCATAGACGCGCAGGCTATCGCCGCCGTCCAACTCGGCCGCGATGCGTTGCGATACCGCGGCAGCACGTTGTCGTGTCATGCGCCCTTCAAATACCGAATATTGAACACGCGTGCCCGCGTTTTCCAGAATTCTGGCGACACGCCGACGTTTTTTGTCGCGAGAGATATCATAAGTGAACACCGTCAGCATTTCACCCCGAGCCATAGCCAACCCCCTGAAATAGCACCAAAAACAGATAAACACGCTTGGAAAATCTTTAAGTCATTGTATCTTATCATATTTATGACAGCAAATTTTGAAAAATCCCTCATCTGCCGCTATCGTTGTGAAAAAATGACAATTCGCTTGGAAAGCCTGAAATTATATGGATTAATCACAGGTGGTTTTGGAAGGTGTGTTCCGGAACTACGGCCGCGCTACAGCGGATTGAGACCTCCTTGCGGCACTTCCGGTTTCCGCAGGTCAGTTCCGGAACTACGGCCGCGCTACAGCGGATTGAGACCCCCCGGCATTCATTGCACGGCTCGATGTCCTTGTTCCGGAACTACGGCCGCGCTACAGCGGATTGAGACTTTCCGGAGTACGGACTCGGGGTTTTTCGTTCCGGAACTACGGCCGCGCTACAGCGGATTGAGACTTGCTGCTGTGTCGGTCATTGCGCGGCCCCGTCGAGTTCCGGAACTACGGCCGCGCTACAGCGGATTGAGACATTGCGCGGCCACCTTTGCTGCGAAAGCGTCGGCCCATTCCGCGTCACGCTCGAGTTCCGGAACTACGGCCGCGCTACAGCGGATTGAGACTATCCCACTCCGACTGCCAGGGCCACCATTGCAAGTTCCGGAACTACGGCCGCGCTACAGCGGATCAGTGGTCCTGCAATCCGAATACCATGGGGATATCAGGGGCGCGCACATGCCGGGCCAAGGCGCGCGCTTCATCAAGGAGCCGCGCACGCCCCTTGCGTTTCTGTTTGCGGTGCACCGACATTGCCGTCCGCTCCATCGTAACCGCTCCGTTGCTACCGCCTGCCTGATTTTGGCGTGATGGGCTAAGACACGTGCATAACGACGTCGTTTGCGACGTGTCTTATGCGGGGGTGTTGATGCGGGGTGAAATTCTTGGACTTGAGCGGCGGCGGCGGTGGAGCGATGAAGAGAAGCTCGGGATCGTCATGTCGGTCGGGATCGATAATGCGACAGTGACGCAAGTTGCGCAGCGCCATGATGTGACACGGCAACAAATTTATGCCTGGCGCCATGATCTGAAGAAGAAAGGGCTTTTGCCGCCGGAGAGCGGCGTGCTGTTCCTTGCTGTCGATATTCCACCCGCGCACCGCGTTCCCGCCATCTCCGAAGCGTCCCCCGGAGCAGAGTAACCGCTCCGTTGCTACCGCGGTGATTTTGCCTTGATCCGGGCGACAAGGTCGGTGTCATCGACAAAGTCGTCGAGGAAGTCGTGCCAGGTCTGGGTTGTCAGGCGTGCTTCTCTGATCATGTCAGCCAGCTCTTCGATGCCGTAATCGGTGAGGCCAGTCATGCCCTCCTCTTGCCCTGTATAGATGCGGATGATGCTGCCGTAGGTCAGATTATCATCGTTGCGGATGATTGCCTCGAGGAGGTCTTGGTCTTCGCCAAGCATTTTCGCGACGTGGGCGATTGTGCAAACATGCGTCACTGCTGCCATCAGGCTGCCTTCGATTGCGCGGTTCCAACGGGCACCCAATTCCAAGGTAGCAATTCGTCGAGACGGTTGATCTTGTGATCATGGATGCGGTCGAGAATGTTGGCCAGATAGGCCTGCGGATTGAGGCCGTTGAGCTTGGCGGTCTCAACGATCGTCATGGCCCGGACAAGGGTTTCCGCACCGGTATCGGCCCCGGCAAAAAGCCAATTTTTGCGGCCTATGCCAATCGGTCTCAGGGCGCGTTCGGCCGGGTTGTTGTCGATTGCCACGCGGCCATCCTCAAGGAACAAGCAGAACGGCGTCTGACGGCTCAGACCATAGCGGAATGCCTTGGCGAGATCGCCTTTGCCGGGGATGCGCAGGAGCTGTTGTTCCGACCAAGCGAGGAAGGCTTCGACCTTCGGTTTGCTCAGCTTTTGGCGCGCGGCAAGGCGCAGATCGGCAGGCTGGCCTGCGATGTCGCGCTCGATATCGTAGAACGCCCCAATCCGGTCGAGCGCTTCACGGGCGATCTCGGATTTGGTGGATGCCCAGACGTCATGGAAGTCGCGTCGCAGGTGCGCCCAACAGGCGGCCTCGCGGAAGCGCGTGGTTCCGTCCGGTTCTGGGTCATAAAGCTTGGCATACCCCTTATAACCGTCAGCCTGCAGGATGCCGCAGCCTTCCGAGAGGTGCCGCAAAACATCCTCTTCTTTCCAGTCCGGGGCGAAGTAATAGATCGCCCCCGGTGGCGCTGAACCCGCCCATGGGCGCTGATCACGAACATAGGCCCATATCCGGCCCCTTTTTACGCCCTTGCCGAGGCCCTTGTCGCGCAAGGACCGGTCCAGCACACGGATTGGCGTGTCGTCCGCATGCAGCAGATCACTGCCCATAATATCAGCCTCGATCCGCTCGATAAGCGGCTGGAGGGTTTTCATGGCACGTCCACACCAGCTGACAAGCGTGCTTTCGGGAATATCTGCGCCCATGCGGGCAAAGATCTCGTGCTGGCGATACAAAGGAAGATGATCGTCAAACTTTGAGACCAGAATATGGGCCAGCAGGTTCGGACCCGCCATGCTGCCGGGGATCGGGCGGCTTGGAGCGGGCTCCTGCACCATCTTCTCGCAGCGACGACAGGACTTTTTGATGCGGGCAATCTGGATCACCTTCATCTGGGCTGCGATCATATCAAGCAGTTCGCTGACATCCTCGCCCACTACACGTAAATCACCACCGCAATCAGGGCAGCAAGTGCCAGGATCGAGTTCACGACGCTCGCGCGGCGTTGCGTCAGAGACGCGCGGACGACGGCGGAGCTTCGGAACTGCCGTCTCATCGGGTGCTGGCTCATTCTGACCTTCATCGATGAGGTCATCATCCCCTTCGGCGACAGCGACCAACAGGTCTTCCAGCGCCAGTTCCAATTGTTCGATCTCGCGCTCGATCTTTTCCGACGTTTTGCCAAAGGCCAGTTTCTGCAGCTTGGCGATCCGCAAACGCAGTGCCTGAACAAGTTGGTCATGGACACGCAACGTGGCCGATATCTTGGCATTCTCTGCCTGCAAAGCAGCGATCATTGCCTTCAGAACAGCGGGATCATCAGGAAGATTTACAACATGGTTTGACATGCGTCCAACTACCATGGCGCAAGTGGAAGCGCCATAAAAACAAGGCTAATCAGGCGGATAATTCACCCAACTCGAGCCGGTGGTGCGCCCCAGTTCGGGCGACGCCAATCTATCCCTTCCCACAACATTGCCAACTGCGCCGAGGTCAGCCGCGCCGCGCCCTCTGTCGCTGCGGGCCAGGGAAATCGACCGCGTTCGAGCACTTTGTAATAGAGGCAGAACCCCTGACCGTCCCAATAGAGAAGCTTCAGCCGGTCGCCCCTGCGCCCCCGGAAGGCAAAAACCGCACCGCCTGTCGGCTTCTGGCGCAAGACATCTTGGACCAGAGCTGCCAGACCGGCGATGCCCTTCCTCATGTCCGTGACGCCGCAGGCCAGATACACCCGAACGCCGGTCCCCGGGCCGATCATGCCGCCTCCACCGCTCGGATCAGCAGCGTCAGCAACGCCGCGTCCATGTTGCTGTCAAAGCGCAGGCAGCGCCCGCTGCGTAGACGCAATTCGACCGGCTTGGGCTCTGCTCCGGGGGACGCTTCGGAGATGGCGGGAACGCGGTGCGCGGGTGGAATATCGACAGCAAGGAACAGCACGCCGCTCTCCGGCGGCAAAAGCCCTTTCTTCTTCAGATCATGGCGCCAGGCATAAATTTGTTGCCGTGTCACATCATGGCGCTGCGCAACTTGCGTCACTGTCGCATTATCGATCCCGACCGACATGACGATCCCGAGCTTCTCTTCATCGCTCCACCGCCGCCGCCGCTCAAGTCCAAGAATTTCACCCCGCATCAACACCCCCGCATAAGACACGTCGCAAACGACGTCGTTATGCACGTGTCTTAGCCCATCACGCCAAAATCAGGCAGGCGGTAGCAACGGAGCGGTTACGGAGCAGAGCCCAAGCCGGTCGAATTGCGTCTACGCAGCGGGCGCTGCCTGCGCTTTGACAGCAACATGGACGCGGCGTTGCTGACGCTGCTGATCCGAGCGGTGGAGGCGGCATGATCGGCCCGGGGACCGGCGTTCGGGTGTATCTGGCCTGCGGCGTCACGGACATGAGGAAGGGCATCGCCGGTCTGGCAGCTCTGGTCCAAGATGTCTTGCGCCAGAAGCCGACAGGCGGTGCGGTTTTTGCCTTCCGGGGGCGCAGGGGCGACCGGCTGAAGCTTCTCTATTGGGACGGTCAGGGGTTCTGCCTCTATTACAAAGTGCTCGAACGCGGTCGATTTCCCTGGCCCGCAGCGACAGAGGGCGCGGCGCGGCTGACCTCGGCGCAGTTGGCAATGTTGTGGGAAGGGATAGATTGGCGTCGCCCGAACTGGGGCGCACCACCGGCTCGAGTTGGGTGAATTATCCGCCTGATTAGCCTTGTTTTTATGGCGCTTCCACTTGCGCCATGGTAGTTGGACGCATGTCAAACCATGTTGTAAATCTTCCTGATGATCCCGCTGTTCTGAAGGCAATGATCGCTGCTTTGCAGGCAGAGAATGCCAAGATATCGGCCACGTTGCGTGTCCATGACCAACTTGTTCAGGCACTGCGTTTGCGGATCGCCAAGCTGCAGAAACTGGCCTTTGGCAAAACGTCGGAAAAGATCGAGCGCGAGATCGAACAATTGGAACTGGCGCTGGAAGACCTGTTGGTCGCTGTCGCCGAAGGGGATGATGACCTCATCGATGAAGGTCAGAATGAGCCAGCACCCGATGAGACGGCAGTTCCGAAGCTCCGCCGTCGTCCGCGCGTCTCTGACGCAACGCCGCGCGAGCGTCGTGAACTCGATCCTGGCACTTGCTGCCCTGATTGCGGTGGTGATTTACGTGTAGTGGGCGAGGATGTCAGCGAACTGCTTGATATGATCGCAGCCCAGATGAAGGTGATCCAGATTGCCCGCATCAAAAAGTCCTGTCGTCGCTGCGAGAAGATGGTGCAGGAGCCCGCTCCAAGCCGCCCGATCCCCGGCAGCATGGCGGGTCCGAACCTGCTGGCCCATATTCTGGTCTCAAAGTTTGACGATCATCTTCCTTTGTATCGCCAGCACGAGATCTTTGCCCGCATGGGCGCAGATATTCCCGAAAGCACGCTTGTCAGCTGGTGTGGACGTGCCATGAAAACCCTCCAGCCGCTTATCGAGCGGATCGAGGCTGATATTATGGGCAGTGATCTGCTGCATGCGGACGACACGCCAATCCGTGTGCTGGACCGGTCCTTGCGCGACAAGGGCCTCGGCAAGGGCGTAAAAAGGGGCCGGATATGGGCCTATGTTCGTGATCAGCGCCCATGGGCGGGTTCAGCGCCACCGGGGGCGATCTATTACTTCGCCCCGGACTGGAAAGAAGAGCATGTTTTGCGGCACCTCTCGGAAGGCTGCGGCATCCTGCAGGCTGACGGTTATAAGGGGTATGCCAAGCTTTATGACCCAGAACCGGACGGAACCACGCGCTTCCGCGAGGCCGCCTGTTGGGCGCACCTGCGACGCGACTTCCATGACGTCTGGGCATCCACCAAATCCGAGATCGCCCGTGAAGCGCTCGACCGGATTGGGGCGTTCTACGATATCGAGCGCGACATCGCAGGCCAGCCTGCCGATCTGCGCCTTGCCGCGCGCCAAAAGCTGAGCAAACCGAAGGTCGAAGCCTTCCTCGCTTGGTCGGAACAACAGCTCCTGCGCATCCCCGGCAAAGGCGATCTCGCCAAGGCATTCCGCTATGGTCTGAGCCGTCAGACGCCGTTCTGCTTGTTCCTTGAGGATGGCCGCGTGGCAATCGACAACAACCCGGCCGAACGCGCCCTGAGACCGATTGGCATAGGCCGCAAAAATTGGCTTTTTGCCGGGGCCGATACCGGTGCGGAAACCCTTGTCCGGGCCATGACGATCGTTGAGACCGCCAAGCTCAACGGCCTCAATCCGCAGGCCTATCTGGCCAACATTCTCGACCGCATCCATGATCACAAGATCAACCGTCTCGACGAATTGCTACCTTGGAATTGGGTGCCCGTTGGAACCGCGCAATCGAAGGCAGCCTGATGGCAGCAGTGACGCATGTTTGCACAATCGCCCACGTCGCGAAAATGCTTGGCGAAGACCAAGACCTCCTCGAGGCAATCATCCGCAACGATGATAATCTGACCTACGGCAGCATCATCCGCATCTATACAGGGCAAGAGGAGGGCATGACTGGCCTCACCGATTACGGCATCGAAGAGCTGGCTGACATGATCAGAGAAGCACGCCTGACAACCCAGACCTGGCACGACTTCCTCGACGACTTTGTCGATGACACCGACCTTGTCGCCCGGATCAAGGCAAAATCACCGCGGTAGCAACGGAGCGGTTACGCTCCATCGCGGCTTCATACGCCCGGATCAAAGCGCGGCGGCCCTCTGGCGCAATCCTTACTGATTTGCCGGATTTCGTGAACATCTCAGACTTTAAGGTCCCGCGCCGGAACAGCGCAACGGCGATGCCTTCGGCGTATATCGCGCGCGGGGCCTCCATCATATCCCAGACGCAGGCCTCATTCCCGTCAGACGGGGCATGCAGCACGCCAAACCCCGGATGCAGTCCCGCCGCAATGATTGCCGCACGCACGTCCCGCGCCAACAGCGCGGTAAGATAGTTCAGAGACGCGTTCAACGGATCGCGTGCCGGACGCTGGCGGCGGAATGGCGCAGTGGCTTCGGGGCACAGCAGGCCCAGTGCGGGCCAATACAGCGCGGCCGCTTCCCCCTCGTGCCCGCGCAGAGCAGCGACAGTTCCTGCGCCGGGCAGTTTACGGATCACACGGCCCAGTGACTTGGCCACGCGGACCACCTCGGTCTTCCCGCCGCCTCGGTTGAGCACCTGCAACCGTGATCGCATATTGCGCAAACGGGCATCAACGATCGCGCGGGCCAGACTGGCCGCCCGTTCGGGATCCAGCGCCACGCGCGCCTGAGCCAGATGAAGCCCCGCCCGATCAAACCCGGGACGGGACAGCCACCCCAGCGTTTCCCCCGCACCGCTGACATAGGCCAGATCGGTGTCTGTGGCCAAAGCATGTTCGATAACTTCGGGCGCGCAGGTCACTCCGGGCCCAATCTCGATCCGGTCAACACGGTGATGCGCCAAGGTCATCAAGGGGTGGCCTTCGCGCGCCTGCACTTCAAAGCTAAGGTTGGACAACCCGATGCGCCGCCCAGGCGTTTGCATATGCAACACACGCGGCCCCGCATCATACCCCGCCCGGATTTCCATCTCTTTTTCCGCGGCGGTTTCGACGTCTTGCCGCCCGATATCGCGCATCAGGGCAAAGACATCTTCGGCGGGATCGCCAACCGAGCGCATCACCAGTGACCGCACGAACATATAACCGAGGAACTTGAACGGATCATCAAAGGCACGGATATCGCATTTTTCGGAGTGCAGCGTCAGGCCATGCTGACCAAGGACCGTATCGGCACGATCCAACGCCCTGACTGCCGCCTTCCGCGAGCGGGCCAGCAAAACGAAATCATCCGCGAACCGGACCACCGCGATATTGTCACTCGCCAAGGCATCGTCGAGCTGGTCAAGATACAGATTGCTGAGCAATGGCGACAAAGGTGAGCCCTGCGGCAGCCCAATCCCCGGCGTACCCAGCGTCTGACCCGCGTGTTCAAGCCACAGGGCCACCAGATCTACGACCTCAGCCGCACCTCCCCTGCCCTCCAGAGTCTTTGCCAACAGCGACAGCATCGGGTCATGTGGGATCATTTCAAAACACCGGGTGATATCGGCCTCTGCCACCCAATGCAGCCCCGACCGACGCAACATATCAACCCGCCGCACGGCCTGATCCACCGACTTTCCAGGGCGGTAGCCATAGCTGTCGTCGTGAAACAACGGCTCGAACAGCGGCGTCAGTTCTTGCGCTACGGCGGTTTGCGCCACCCGATCCCGCACCGAGGGGATCGCCAGAGGACGGGTGCCGCCAGACGTCTTGCGCACATCCAGACGGCGGTATCCGCGCGGATGATAGGTTCCACTGCGCAGCTCTTCCGCAAGGGCGGCAAGAACCGCACGGGCATTTGGCTCGATCTGGGGGATGGTCTGCCCGTCGCCACCGGAACAGCCGCCATTGCCACGCACCTTGGTCCAGGCAGACCACAGTCGCGCGGGGCCAATGCACGCTTGAAAAAGATCCGAAAAATTGGGGGTCGACATGACGTATTTCCTCGGCTGATACTGCATTAGGATGCACGATTTGGGCAAAATTCGCTTGGAAATCGCGTTATCCATTGAAAACGCTGAATTAAATGGCGTAAAATACGCCATTTACGTGAAGGAGGACGCAAACTGAACAAGAAACGTGGACCCGCTTGGAAAAAACCTCTCTTTTCTAAACTTTATCAAATGGTTGCAGAGGGAGGGCTCCAGAGATCTGACCGCGCTACAGCGGATTGAGACGCTGCGGTAAATTCGAGGTCCATCGCCGCCATGAGCTCCAGAGATCTGACCGCGCTACAGCGGATTGAGACGTCACGCAGGCGGTCGGTTGTGCGTTGGTCTGTGCTCCAGAGATCTGACCGCGCTACAGCGGATTGAGACCAAAGTCCGGATCGCTTTAAGCATTTTTCCGCTCCAGAGATCTGACCGCGCTACCGCGTTTTAGGCTTCGAGCTTGAGGAGGTAGCGGCCCGCGCCGGCGCTGGTGCGGGCACCGAGGTGTGTTTGAACACCGAATTGCAAAAGCGCGCCTAACAAGGCGTTTGGCGGCGGGCAACGCATTGATCCTTGCAGACCGACCTGTCCGACGGATGTGTGCCCTTGGCCATGGCTGCGGACAAACGGAACCTCTTGCATCGCCATTTGCGCCTTGTCCAGCATGGCCCGGGCCGCATCCGCCACGTCTTCGGGCCGATAGCAAAGCGCGTTTCCGTGCCACCACGCCATCCCCTCGACCCGCGCGGCCAGCCCGGTCAACAATGTGACCGGGTCAAAAATCGCTTGGTTCCCTCTGCGCTGAATGACCGGCGTGACGAACTCAATCACGATCGGCGCCGCGAGGGGGTATATTGTAAGACCAGAGGCCGCCTCGGCTGTGAGCATGAGAACGGTCTTTGGGGTGGTCCCGCCATGACCGTCCGTGAGACCATTTCGCAGCCCTGCCACCAATGCCGCGCGAAATTCGTGCTGCCACGCTCCGGCGCGCCCAAAAAGGTGCAGGGTGACCAACAAATCCCCGTCCATCGCATCGCATTGGATGACAAAGGGCATCGGGAGCGCGCGGCCGTTTTTCATGTTGCCCTGCACGCGGTGAAATAGGTCGTACCCACAAACCGGATCAAAACTGCACGCTTGCCCCTTTTGCGCAGGCAGCGACGCGCTTTCATACAGTTTCCGGCCGATTGCGCCACGAATTCGCTGGGGCGTTTCAGGCTCACCAGCCAAATCAGCGCTATTCGCAACCAAAGCGCGCACTGTCGTGTTTTGCCAAAGTGCGCCAAGCTCTGAAAGATTGGTGATTTCGAGGTCGGGGATTTGGGTCTGAGGTGTCATTGGATTCCATCTAAGCAACTCTGAAGTGAACAGACAACCGGGAAGTGATCTCAGAGATTTCCCGGGCCCGCGACCTTTGTGATGGGTTCAGGTGATTGGCCCCTAAAACGCCCGCCTGATTGCCGGAAACTCGTGTATACCGCGATGCGCAGTGATCTGAGGGATGCAATCCCCAATCGGATCGACATGGAAGCCGCTTGCCCCGCTGTCCATCAGGACGCGGGGCAAGCTGTTTTCATATGCTCAATTGTCGGAACACCTGACCGGCATCCAACTGGCATCGCACCTCAACCAGGCATGTGTCCAGCAGCGTCATGGCGTCGCAAAACCCGTCCAGAACTTGGCCCAGGCGCGTCATGCGAGGCCTGTCATAGCCACCGCTCTGGCAGTGGATGTCCGGCATGAACTCGGTCCAGCTTTCCTCCGCGACCCTGCATTTAAGGTATGCGATGGTTTTGCGGACCCTTCGCTGCGAGGCGCTGTCGAAGAGTTCCTTGGAAAGCGAAACCGAGGCCAGCCAGGTCAGCTGCTCCTCGTCCTCGGCCGTCACCGCGCCGTCAGCCATGACGTTAACGAAGGCGTCCTGAGCGGCATGCAAGGCGCGCATTGCGCCCAGCACAGCCCCGTAAAGCACTTGCGCTTCAGACATGGATCAGCTCCCCCATGAGGGCCTCGGCCAGCCCTTCGGAGAGGAGGCAAATCTCTCCGACCGCAGGATCGTCGAGGTCGATTGCGGAGAAGTACGCAGCCTCCGGGCGCTCCAGATCATGGACATGTTGCAGCGTCAGCAGGCCATGCAGGGCTTCTGCCTCACGGCGCATGCGCCGCGTGACCGGGCCAGGCTGACCGAGATCTTGCAACAGCCGCTGGCAGCGGCGCAGCCACGGGCGACCGCCCAACAAAAGGGAAGCGTTCTGCAACCCTTCTGCATGCGCTGCTGCAAAAACGTGCAGTGGGGTGAAAGTGACATGTATATCGAACATTTTATATTCCTCGTGGGTGCCCCTCGCGTGATGCAAGAGGTGACAAAAGCGGCTCTGTCCTTTCCTGTGCCGCTGGCCCTTTCAGGCTTGGTTTCGTTTGCGCCGTTTGCCGTTTTCGACGCTCTCACCCCGGGGAGCGGAGAAAACGGCAATGGGCGCAGAGAAATTATCTATCGTTGAAATCTCTGACTTTTTCCCGTGCATGCACGTGCGTGGTCAGCGCGACGCGCGGGCTTTCGGAATCAAGATCGACAACATTTCCTGGGGCAACAGCACGGCCCCGCGTCATCTTTTTGGCGTAAGCCAACACGCGGGTGATCCGCTTGGTGTTGCGGTACAGTTCCCGCTTGTCGCGCGGCGCAACGCCGTCTTTATCCCGATTTCGACGGCTCTCGGCGTGGCCTTCCTCATGGTCTCTAAGCGTTTCGGCCCGGCTGAAAGCTTCCGAAAAACCGTCAGGCTGCTTGGCGAGCCGATCAAAGGCCATGAGAACGGTCGAGACGAAACTCGAAGAAATTTCTTCACGCTGTTGCTTGCTGAGATTGCGACAAACATCCCGCGCGTTGACTGTGTTGCCATCCCGGGCAAGAAGCTTCCGGTACCCCGATGCGACCCTCTTGACCCGGTCGCGCAGGTCCGTGTCACTCTCCCGCAAAAGCGTCAGCGTGCTTTCCAGGTGAAATTCCACATATTTGGTCGCGAGCTCGGCGGTCTCGATATCGATCTTCCGCCCGGACCGGCCCAGTAAAAAGTGCAGGATCACCAGGTAGCTTTGGATCGTATCCCCGGCGCTTTGAACGAAGGCGGCCGGCAGGGCCCCATCGCCCCATTGCGCCCTCAGACCGCGCCACCATAGAAGAAGATACGGTGCAACGGCATCCTCCACTTCGTAGGCGCCCTTGGCCCCGGGTTGCAGGCAAAGAGAGCGCCAGATCTCGCCCAAGCGGCGCTGTTTGGCGTCCGGACAGGTCTCCTCGAACGGAAAGGGCGTGTCGAACACGACTTTGTTAACCGCGGGCTCGGCCAACACATACGTGAAGCGCTGGAAAAGGCTGTCGAGCATGTTGGTTTCATCGATCTGCGCCCGCCAGCGGGCTCGTGTGCTCAGGCCCAGAAAGGTGAAATGCGGGTCGTCGAGCACGCACCGGCCTTTGGTGCCTTTCGTGGAAAAAGAGATTTGGTCGTGAACGGCGGCGGTTAGCATTCCCTCCCGCATCGGCCTGCTCTTCAGAGCATTTTGAAGAATATAACCGGCGTCATGCTGAAGCCAGAAAGCCCCGTTGTTGTCTGCCAAGTCATTGATCCAGTTGAGGTCCCTGCCCTCTGTCACCAGTCGCCGCACACCGGGCGCATCCTCGTTTGGAAACAAGATCTCATTCATCTTTTTGGTGGCGCGCCTTGCGCCGTGTTCGTCTTGGGTCAGAGCGATGGTCCAGAGGATCGGACGCTTGGGGTGCAGTCCCGGGATCTGGATCGCGGCCCCATTCTGGGTCAGCCAAGACGCGGCCACCGCGATCAACTGGAACAGGGCAACCGTGGGGCCTGCGTCGGATTTACCGAAGCAGGAACAGAGCCGGCGCAGGTACGAACCCTGCGGAAGCAACCCCTCGAGATCGAGTGCCTTGGGACGGCTTTGAAGCGACAGCATCGCGACCAGCGTGTCGAGCTCGTCGCTCGAGATTTGGCTCATGTCGATCGCATTCTGATCGCGGCGGTGGCTTTTGGGGGCGCTTGCGGATTTGCGGGTCTTCTTGGTCATTTCGTGCACTTTCATCATTTGTTGTGCACGGGACGTGGGAATATTTTCCCAACGGCAGGCCCGGGTTTGATTCGACTTCAGAGTGGCAAAAACGCCTGAGGCGTCATGAGCCGACAAACTCCGTAACCAGCTGTAAAAATGTAATAAAGAAAGAAAATGAGAGCCGACATGTGACCGACAAAAAGGTCAACCCGCGGAACTTACGGCGCGTTTAATTGCGAATTTCTTTCTTTCGCAGCGCTCAGATCCGAATTCGCAGCTGCGATATCCGGCATGAGCCGCGCAAAGCAAATTGAAGAGAGCAACACCTGCCGATCTACATCTCCATTGCGGCGGCGGACCACCGCCCTACTTCGCATTTGGCCAAAATGACGTGCGCTTCTTGAGTTCTGCAGGCCACAGGGCCGATCGGGCAGCGGGCATCCAGCGTTCGTTCGCTGCAGGTGCGACGCTGCCCTGCGCTGATACCGACATCTGACATTCAAGTAGCCTCGTAACAGGAGGGTGCGCTGCGGTGCGGCCCGTCGAACCCGCCGTTCGCTGAACGCGCGGATTTCAGCAAGCAGCAAGGCAACGCGGTGCGTACGTCATAGAACTACAACGCCGTCTGTGGCAGAATCCCAAAATGATAGATTTCCGCACTCTCGCCGATGACCACCCTGATCTCGCGCATTCCCCGCTGCTTCGTGGCGGCCTCCTGATTCTGCAGTATACGCGGACGCACGGTTCAATCGGTTTGACTAAAACCAATGCCTTCAAACGGATCTTTGTGCATTGGGCTGTCGAGAATTTCGACTGGCCGGGCAAAAGTGCCGCAGAAATGTTTCGCTACAACAAAGTGATCAATGAATATGAATTTCCTCCGCTTGAAATTTTGCATTTTCTGCTGATCTCCCTGCGCTTGGGGCGTCACTTCAAAGGTGAGTTCAGGTTGACCAAACGTGGCACAGAGCTGTCGCAGTCCCCTGGCCGTCTGTTTGGTGAGCTGATCCCTTACTTTGTGTCCCGGGTCGATCACGCGTCTTATGCGCGTTTTGAAGGCCGCCCCTCCGGAAATTGGGATGTCTGGCTGAACGTGATAAACGTTGAGGCCGACCATGGTACCACCGAGGCTGCCTTGTTCGAAAGCTTCTATGGCGAACCGAAAGATTGGCATACCGCAGGGTGGCGAGAGATGGCCACATTCTCAGCTTGCGTGCTGCGGCCGCTCGAATGGGCGGGATTGCTGATCGAGAGCCGCGAAGATGCTGTCGGCAAGACGGCGTGTCATGTATTTAAGACTCCGCTCTGGCGCAGCGCACTTCACCTCGACACCGATGACATGCTGCGACCGATGGCAGTTCAGTGAGATCTCATATTGCTGCTCCGAAGATGCTAACTCACTTCGGTTGTTGCGGTATTGGTCCGAAGTGCAATGAATGTGGTCTCCTGGCCGCTTTGCGGCGTGCCCTTTGGGTGCCTCGCGGCATTAGTCGACTTGGACGGCCGAGAGCCGCCTTCCATCCAGCACGCCAACGCTGCGCCGCAGCTTCATAAGACCGGCAATTCGGCCATGGCGCAGCATTTTCGAAAAGCGAGGGTCGGCTGAGCGGGGCAAAACTGCCGTCCAACTCAACAGGGCGAACGTCAGTCTGTCGTCGACCTCCTATCCCCTGCGCTGCAATATGGAGCGGGACTTTGGGCCGGACGCATCACGTTAGTGGGCGTGGGCGGCTTCTCCGCGCGCCATCATCATATGATGTTCGCGGTGATGGTCTTGGCTTGCCATAAGTCCAAAAAATCCCAGCCCTCGTATTCGGGCCACCACAGACGGGTCGTCACTCGTCACGCGAAGCTCTACTCCGTTTTCTGCGTCGACGGCCTCGACAGTCCAACGGTTGTCCTGCGCAAGCTGGGCCGCGTGGGCAGGCACCATGCGGCGGATCGTGGCGAGCGTGTCGGCTGCCCCCGTTGCCATCGCGGAAAGGCCGTCTGGCAGTTCTGTCTCCTCCACGATTGTGTCCGAGATCAAGCGGTCCATGTCGACCAGATGTGCCCGTAGGCCAGCCAGATCGACTTGGCCCCAGTCTGTGTCAGGATCCGCTTCCAGCACGCGCACGACTTCGGACAGGGCGGCGAAAGCTCCTTGTCCCGGTTCAGTGAGGATGGTGTTTTGGAGCGGCTGGCCGTGAGAATGTGTGTCGTGATCCATGCCCTCGCCATGGCCGGAGTGCGCTGTCTGCGCCGCGATAGCCGTTCCACCAAGCAGCGCCGTCACCATCAAAATCAGCTTCGTTTTCATTTTTTGTCCTCACATTTATTAAGAACACCCTATTGGACACTGCGGCAATTCCGTATGATTTCTATCATGTCAGACTGGCAGCATATATTTGATGGCGCGCTGATGAGGAGCTTCGCGCAGGGGGCCGTTCTCTTTCGCAGGGAGGATCGCGTTCATTCGATGTATCTTGTTCGATCCGGCATGGTCGAACTTGTGCGTCCACTCACTGATGGAACAGCATTGACGCTCAGCGTTGCCACGGCTGGAATGGCGCTGGCCGAAGCGTCGTTGTTCGCCACGACCTATCATTGCGATGCGATTGCACGCATGCATGCCGAAATGGCGATCTTGCCCCGCGCCACCTTTCTGTCTGCGCTACGCAAACAGCCAGACGCGGCTTTAAGCCTGATCGAAACCCATGCCAAAGAGATCCAAGCCCAAAGAGCGCGCATCGAGATCCTGCGCCTGCGCCGGGTGTCCGACAGGCTGGACGCATGGATTGAGCTACACGGTGAGCCACCGACAGGTGAATGGATAAGGGTTGCTGATCAGATCGGTGTATCGCCACCTGCGCTTTATCGCGAACTTGCACGTAGGCGGAAGTAAGAGGGATCATCGTCCGCACCCCAACCAGATCAAGCAATGGCGCGACCAGCTGCTGGAAGGCGCGATAGGCGTCTTTGGCGACCCCCGCCACTGCCCGTCATAAATGCAATGCCGGTCAGCGGCTCCAATCTCGCACAGGAGCCGCCTCAATCATAGGACAAGAGGGGTGGACATCTTCAGCCGGAAAATTGTGGGCTGGGAAGTCCATGAGCGCGAAGGCGCGGAACTGGCGGCCGCCCTTATCCGTCGGGCCGTTCTGGCCGAGGGCTGTATCGCGCGTCCACTGATCCTGCATGCCGAAAATGGCAGCTCGATGAAGGGTGCAACGATGAAAACCACCATGGAGAAACTGGGCATCTCAGCGTCCTACAGTCGGCGTCGCGTCAGCGGCGTGCGAAGATCACGCTTCCAGCGCGAGGACAACCCGTTCTCAGAAGCTCTGTTCCGAACCCGCAAATACCGCCCGAACTGGCCGACCAAGGGCTTTGCAACCAAAGAAGATGCGCAGACTTGGGTGAAATCCTTCGCCAGTTAGTATAACGGCGAGCACCTGCACAGCGCCATCCGCTTCGTTATGCCAAATGTACGTCATGATGGCCAAGATCGCGCAACGCTCACAGGCTGCGCCACTCTCTATGCAAATGCACGCGCACAACATCTGGAACGCTGGTCAGATAAAACCCGCAACTGGCAACTGATCGGGCCAGTCTGGCTTAACCCCGAAAACGAAATCAACGCCCCTGAAATCAGAGCCGCCCCATGAAATCGGCGAACAACGTCTTTGACAAACACCGCAAGGCATTTAATAAAGAAATATTCGAAGTTCGCATAGTCTCGTCAAAATCATCCCGCCAGCCTCGTCGGAGACTGCTCAATTGTTCGGTCTTTGCTGCAACAAAGTCTGCCAAAATCATTCGGGTCATGGGAAGCATCGACGATGCGGCAGCCGCAGCCTGAAAATTGAAAGTTAAAGATGAAAGAAACTGAATTTCGAAAATGGCTCGAAGCCAAAGGTCAGAGTGATAGATCGATAGGTTCCAGAATTAGCACAGCGCGCCGCGTTGAAAAAGCGATGGGTGATTTGGATAAAGTCCTGGATGGCCAAAAGATAGAAAACCTATTGCATCAGTTCGACTATAGCACCGAGGATGAAAGGAGGGAGGCTCCCAATCCATCGCCTGTGCAGATTGATGGCAATCTTAGGAACGGCTTGGCAAGCCTACGCCAATCCATCAGCCTATATGCTGACTTTGTTCGCAACAGCTCATCCATGCCCAACAAACTGGAACACTCACATTACCTTCGAGAGTTGACTAAATCCGAAATCATCGCTGCCATGGATGACTGCGACGCCGAGGGCCTCGAAGCATTTTTACAGAAACGCAGCTTCGGAAAGCCGCAGGTTTGGACGATACGACCGGTCGCTGAGGCCGATCACGACGACGGTGAGGCGCTACGTTACCCCGCAAAAGCGATCGTAGCCGCGGCGGTCGCGAAGTTACCAGACGGGCATGCCTTGACTGCTAAGGAGTTCTTCAACGGCTTCGGTGAAAGCCAGTCATTCGGGCGTTTGAAAGAACTGGGCTTTGAACTGATCGACAACAGAGAGAAAGACAGGCAACCCGCCGATTTCTCTCGACAGAATGTTGAAGCGGCCATGGTGGCGTACGATGAGTTTGTAGAAACGGGCGCGCATGCTGATATATTTTCGGCGTTCGGCACTCCAAAAGACTTTTGGGTCCGTTCGACAATGGGTACGGCCAAAGCTCCCTATCCGACGAAGCCCGTGGTCGGTTATATCTGGAAAAAAACGAAATTTAACGGCGGATGGTCAACTGGTGCGGCAGCAGCACACCTCCACAATGCTGGCTACATTATAGTCGATCAGGACAACACCCCTGTGGAGCCGCCAGGGCGCTATAGCCACCTCATCCGAGATGCCGACCGCATCAGAGCTTGTGCACTGAACTACCATATCGAACCTGCCCGGGAGGCGGGACAGGCCACCGTTACGATCAGAGCGGGGGACTTTGGAAAAGAAATAGGTTTGCAAAACTCTCACCCAAACATTTGCAGCGCACTCTTGAGTTCAAAGTTTCAAGAAATAACCGGCCTTCCCAAGCCCACCTACACAGAACCGCAGCCAAGCAGCACGAGCGAATTCACTTATCAATTGACTGGTTCCGTTGAGGCGACCAAGCGGGAAGCATCGACACGGCCAAACCAGAGATTAGATATGGAACAAGCGAAAAACCTGATCCTTTACGGCCCCCCAGGCACCGGTAAAACACATGCGACCGCGACCGAGGCGTTGCGCCTTTGTGGCGAAGAGGTCCCGCAAGACCGTAAGGTGGTTATGGAGGCATACAACCGCCTCAAAGTGGAGAAACGGATCGAATTTATAACCTTCCACCAATCGATGTCTTACGAGGACTTCGTCGAAGGCCGGCAACCTACCACCGATGCGGAGGGAGACGGCGGGTCTGGAACCGGTTTTAGATTGCAAACCGTTCCAGGCGTCATCCGGCGAATGGCAGAGCAAGCTCAGTTCGGCGGAGCCGAAACCAGTGGAGACGACGACTTCTCCTTGGAGGGCCGTCAGGTTTACAAAATGTCGATTGCTGCGGGAAATGATCCATCGGAACAGCACTTCTTTGAAGAAGCCGTATCGGAAGGTCACACCCTTTTGGGATGGGAAGACATTGATTTCAGCGATACCAAATATTCCAACCCTGAAGAAATTTTGAAGATATGTCGCGCCGAGGGGCGCCGCGAAGGCCCCGTCACGAAACAATCCGGCCAAGTCGCACTCGTCGATGCCTTCCGCAACCAAGTTCAGGTCGGGGATATCCTGATTGTTTCGAAGGGCAATAGTCGGTTCCGAGCAATCGGAGAGGTGACGGGAGAGTATGAGTACAGCCAGAGAGATGATCAAAGATATTGCCATCGCAGGGCGGTGAAATGGCTCTGGCTGGACCGCCAGGGTCTCTCTGTATCAGAAGTATACGATTCAAATTTCACGATGCGTTCGATCTATCGCCTTGGCGAAAGCAAACTAAAGAAGCCTGCCCTTCTCCGGCTGATCAATGGGGTTAATGAGGATAAGCTTCTCGAACAGCTCCCGCATGTGCTGATCATCGACGAAATTAATCGCGCCAACATTTCCAAAGTCTTCGGCGAACTGATCACCTTGATCGAACCGGACAAACGGTTGGGGATGCAAAATGCTTTGAAGGTTCGTCTGCCCTACTCTGGCGAGAACTTCGGGCTGCCCAGCAATCTGCATATCCTTGGCACCATGAACACCGCTGACCGCTCGATTGCGCTCCTCGACACCGCATTGCGCCGAAGATTCGAATTTAAAGAGATCGAACCTGATCCTGAAACCCTCCGCGACGCGGCACGGCGTTGCGGACTTGACCTGCCCAAGATTTTGCACGTCATCAACGATCGTATTGAGTACCTATATGATCGTGAGCATCGGATCGGGCATGCCTATTTCATTGGCTGTGCGTCCCGCAATGACGTTGATCAAACAATGCGCCATAAGGTGATTCCTCTTCTGGCCGAATACTTCTTCGAGGATTGGCACAAGGTTGCTGCAGTATTGGGGGACGCCGAGGCGCATGAAGAGACAACCATTGGCGGCTTTCTAAAGCGAGAGCTGTTGAAGGCACCTCCTGGCATGGACATTGAAGCGGATGGCCCAACCCGGTTCCGCTGGAGCCTAAAGAATGCAGATGAAGGCTTTGACTATGCCCGATTGACCGACTGATGAACCAGTTCAGCATCCGAGAGTGGGAAAAGATCGCCTTTGGAACGGACAGCGATCCCATTTCCGAAGGTCAGGCCGAACGATTGGCGAAAGTGGCACGCAATTCTGCATTTTCGGGCAGCAGCGGCGAAGGTGTTTTAGAACACCGCCGGAAACACCTGCGCGCTCGGGGTGTCGTCGGGGTGGTTTCCGCCGCAGACTGCCAGCTTGAGATACTCCCTAAAATTGATGCGCCAGGAGAGCAAGACGCAGCGCCAGAAACTCTGCGCCGCCGTCTTGTTCAGATGCTGTCAGTGGCGCGCGATCTTCGTATTGACGCACAGACAACGGCAAGTTTGGGGTGGCAACGCGACACTCTGCTTGAGATCCTGATTAGGATATTCTGTAACAAGATGACAGAAGCTGTGCGTCATGGGATCCCGCGTCGCTATATCGCCCACACGGATGATCTGCCAGCACTACGTGGGCGTCTGAATGTCACAAGGCAGTTTTCTGTTCTGGCGGCACAGCCTCAGCACCTGGCTTGCCAGTATGATGAGCTTTCTCCGGACATTGATGTCAATCGCGTCATGAAGGCCGCTATTTCTAAACTGTCTCGAGCTGCAACCGCCGCGGATAACCTACGGTCTTTGCGCGAGCTCTCATTTGCCTACGCCGACATTACCGACGTCGCACCTTCGGCGCTTCGCTGGGACCGTATTACACTTGATCGTACCAATGACCGATGGCGCGAGTTGCTGTCACTTGCCAAGTTGCTTTTGGGAGATCGTCACCAAACAACGAATGCGGGGGCCAGCGACGGCCATGCGCTCTTGTTCGAAATGAATGTGCTTTTTGAGGAATATGTCACCAAGCTCCTCAAACGAGCGCTTGCTGGCACCCCGTTCAGAGTTACTTCACAAGGAGGTCAGCGGGACTGCTTGTTTGAGGGAGAGCAAGGTCGATTTAGAACACGCCCTGACATCATAATCCGTCATAAGGATGATATTATCATGGTCATCGATACAAAATGGAAGCGCATCTCTCCCCGCATCGAGGATGCAAAGCAAGGCATCAGACAAGGCGATGTGTACCAAATGATGGCTTACTCACAGCTCTACGCATGCGACCGCGTCATGTTGCTGTATCCGCATCACCAAGGGTTATCTGGCACCCCGCCGCAGCAGGCTTATGCTATCGGTACTGCCGGGGCCCCAAGCAAGCTCTTGGTATCCACCGTTGACGTATCACAAAGACACTCACTGGTAACGGCATCACTGGCCCATTTGGTCAGGACAGCATAACTGACCTTGGCGCAGGCATCAGCATCGTGATACTACCCTTCGGACTATGTATGGGCCTGTCGCGGTTTTGATGCCGCTCCTTTGATAGCATTTATTGCACCAAAGGAGATGAACTATGGGACTGAAATGAAAGGACGAATTCCGCCAAGATGCGGTGCGTATCGCATTGACCAGTGGGCTAACGCGCAAGCAGGTGGCTGACGATCTGGGTGTCGGCATGTCAACGCTGAACAAATGGATCACCGCGCACCGAGATACAGACGTGGTTTCCAAAGAGGATTTGAGCCTCGCTTAAGAGAATGATAGACTTCGACGGGAGAACCGGCTCCTCAAGGGTAACCACTTCATTGGGACCACCTGCCTGATTTCCTGATGATTTGCTAAGAGCCGTGCTGAACGACGTCGTTAGCGACGTGTCTTAGGTGGGGGTCGGCTATGCGTGGTGAGATACTGGGGTTTGAACGTCGGCGGCGCTGGAGCGACGAAAAGAAGTTTGGAATTGTCATAATCGCCCTTAGTCGGGTGTTTTCAGAGATTGTTTTTTTGCCACGCCTGACGGCGTGCTTGATACTGACGTGCAATTCGAAAGAACGCCGATCCGGCCGGGGTTCTTTCAACGAGTACGAAGGTACCAAGAAGTGGAAGTGGTCTCACCACGTCTGGTCGGTTGATCCAGCTGATGTTGCTCAGGCGTACCTGTCAGACACATAAAGATACACCAAAGAATACATTCACTCATTTCGAACAAGTGAGAGAGGAATGGTCTGTACTCTTGCCACTCGAACTCCGAATGTTCCGCGCGATGAGCGAATGGTCGTAATAAGTATACGGCAGCGCGGCATGGGCTGAGCAGTGAGGGTCAGCTTTGGGCCGGGAGCAACGGTGGTTCCGTTCTGCCGCCGCTCCTTTGCACCCGACTGGACCAGCAATGCCTAAAACTAATGACGTCTAAATTTAGAGTTATATCCTCTCGGGATCTGTGGAATTTTGGATTCCAATTGTGCTTATGGCTCTGGCAACAGATGCCAAGCGTCTCGAAATCTATCATTCCAACTCGAGAAGACCTCGCCGGAGTTGGATCGGCCGCCAGGGCGATCAAGTTTATCTTTGATGCGGACAGTGTTATTTTCTGCCTTTTCACTGTCATTTCCCCAGTAGTGGTAGTGCGAAGAAAGCGCCTCATCCCGTGCGACTTGGCCCGGCAAGATTAAAAGGTGATAGCCGCCTGGCTCAAATCGGGTTTCTTGATTTTTCCCTGAGGGCATCAAAATCATCATGAATGCATCGTTCTCAAGCCGTTTTAAACTTAGTGGCCTGCCAAGGGAAATATCTCTCTTCGCCCGTGCGGTTTTCACACTAACCAAAAATTTTCCGCGAGCCGTACCGATCTCAAGATCATATGTCCAAGCGTTTCGCCGTTTGTCATTAAGGTTCTCACATTTGTACCCTCGTCCTTGCAAGAGACTTAGCGCCTCGGCTTCTCCCATATCGCCGATAATACTCGTATCGTTGCGTCTCAATATATGCTTCCTTCATTTTGTTTACAGAATAAACCATACCGAGGTCATGATCGGCGTGGCAGCATAGCCGTTCGTTTATCACTCGTCATTCTTTAAAGATCAATTTTCTACTGGATTTCTGTCGCGGGCAGAAAAGAACATTTTTAGCCTGCGTTATACAAGCGACTATTTGAAAATTCCAGAGAATCCCCAGCTGTTCAGCGTTGTCAACCTTGACCGATTTGAATGTAATGCGATCGATGAGCGACTGCGTTGAGGATGCTGCAGCGCATAGGCATCTAACTGGCCCAAGATCTGTAGCGGGCGGGCATGTCTGCGAGGCCGCCCATCGCTGCCTGACATTGCAAAGCCCGCTTGCTGCGCACTTATGACCTTGGTGGGCGTGCAGCATGGCTGGAGCGGCCATTCGGCACTTGAATGGCCGCTTTCGCGTTTGCGAGACGCAAACCCTGCACTTGCAGCGATTTCACACGTCCCGCCCATTCTGTTAAAAATCTCTTGTTAACTTGGAGCGCTATCATTGGTTGGACTTACATGTGAATGTGGGGGATTGACGATATTGGGGCCGAAATAATAGGCGAAAAGCGCGTTGGTTTATGAGGTCTCTATTTGAGATCATGTGCCTCTAAGCACCTGCTGCGCATTCCGGGCTCATCCGCCCAGTGATTCCGATTTAATCCGCCCACCTGTACCGATCTGATCCGCGCGGGGATTCCGGGGCATCCGCCCACTCCTTGATGTGCTGCTGTGAGGTGATCTGAGGCGGGCTACTTTGCCGTTCTTTTTGGACGGGAGATGGCCCAGTGAAGAGATTGCCGATGCGGAAGATACGGGAGGCATTGCGCCTGTCATTTGAGGGTTTGTCGACGCGTCAGATGGCGTTGAGTCTGGCGATTGGGCGCACAACCCTTCGCGAGTATTTGAGCCGCGCCCGTGACGCTGGTTTGATCTGGCCGTTGCCCGATGGGCTGTCGGATGGCGATCTGGAACAGATGCTGTTTCCTCGCCGCTGTAGCGATATTTCCCAGCCAATCCCTCAGCCTGATTGGGCCTATGTACACGCGGAGCTGCGCCGCAAGGGCGTGACGCTTTTGCTGTTGTGGCAAGAGTATCGAGAAGTGCACCCAGATGGCTATGGCTACAGCCGGTACTGCGAGCTTTACACCCGCTGGGAGGGCAAGCTGTCGCCGGTGATGCGGCAGCGTCACCCTGCTGGTGAGCGGTTGTTTGTCGATTATGCGGGCCACACCGTTGATGTTGCCTGCCCCGAAACGGGTGAGATACGCACGGCCCAGATCTTTGTCGCTGCCCTTGGGGCATCGAACTACACTTATGTTGAAGCGACCTGGACACAGAGCCTGCCGGATTGGATCAGCAGCCATGTTCGCGCCTTCAGCTTTTTGGGAGGCGTGCCTGCGCAGGTGGTGCCCGACAATCTGAAGGCGGCTGTTGTCAAGGCCTGCTTCTATGATCCGGCGATCAACCGCACCTATGGCGACATGGCAGCGCATTACGATACCGTCGTCGTTCCCGCGCGGCCTCGCAAGCCCAAGGATAAAGCGAAGGTCGAAGGCGCGGTGTTGCTGGCCGAGCGCTGGATTCTGGCCCGCCTGCGCAATCAGACCTTCTTCGGCCTTGATGAGCTGAATGCAGCGATCCGACCCCTGCGCGATCAGCTGAACAGCAAGGTCACCCGGCACCTTGGTGCCAGCCGTCGGGCCTTGTTTGAGACGCTGGACAAACCCGCATTGAAGCCGCTGCCCCATCAGCCATACGTCTATGCAGAATGGAAGAAGTGCCGCGCCGGTCTCGATTACCACGTCGATATCGGGCGGCACTATTACTCTGTGCCGCACCAGCTTTTGCGTCAGGAGCTTTGGGCGCGCATCACAGCACGCACAGTCGAGATTTATCATAAAGGTCAGCGTGTTGCCGCCCATGCCCGCACGTCGGGCGACCGCCAGCATTCCACGATCCGCGATCACATGCCCGCCAACCACCGCTATCGCGCCGACTGGACGCCGGAACGCATCCGCACACAGGCGGTTCGCATCGGGCCCAATGTTGAGACCTTTGTCGAGATGGTCATGCGCAAGCGCCGTCACCCTGAACAGGGATACAGAACCTGCCTTGGCGTCTTGCGTCTTGTCAAAACCTTCGGAGCCGCGCGCCTCGATGCCGCCTGCGAGCGGGCGCTGCACATCAACAGCTACACTTACCGATCCCTACATTCCATTTTGAAGAATGGATTGGATCGCCAACGCCGCACCCCCACCACGGACGGCCCCGCGATCACACACCCCAATATCCGTGGTGCGGATTACTTCCATTGAAGAGGACAGGATATGCTCGACCATCCAACGCTGGATCAGCTCAAAACACTCAGGCTCGACGGCATGGCAGAAGCCTTTGCCGAAATGGCTGGGCAAGACGGCTCCGCCGATCTAACGCATGCCGAATGGCTTGGGCTGCTGATCGACAGAGAAGCCACCAGCCGAGAGACCAAACGATTTGAAAGCCGCATGCGCACCGCCCGCCTGCGCCATGTCGGGGCCGCCCCGGAAGACGTGGATTACAAAACGCGCAGGGGGCTGGACAAAGCGCTGTTCCAAAACCTGCTGACCGGCAAATGGATACGCGACAAACGCAATCTCATGATTACCGGCCCCTGCGGCGTCGGTAAAACCTGGCTGGCCTGCGCGTTGGCTCAAGCAGCGTGCCGCGACGGCGTAACCGTCCTCTACAAACGCACCACGCGCCTGTTCGATGAGTTGGAACTGGCCCACGGCGATGGCCGCTTCCCGCGCGTCTTCAAGGCACTGACAAAAACACAATTGCTGATCTTGGATGATTGGGGGCCAGACCGGCTGAACGCCAGCCAACGCCGCGACCTGATGGAGATCGTCGAAGACAGATACGGCAATGGATCAACCTTGATCACCAGCCAGCTGCCGCTCAGCACCTGGCACGAGGTCATCGGCGAACCAACCTTTGCAGATGCCATCCTCGACCGGCTCGTGCACAACGCTTACCGGCTCGAACTCGACGGGCAGTCGTTCAGAAAGAAGGACGCTCAGGCAGGTGACGAAACCGCCCAAACCTGATACCGAAACCCAAGTGCCTCACGGCAACGCGTCAAAGGTGGGCGGATAGCCCGGTACAGGTGGGCGGATGTTGTCGGAATAGGTGGGCGGATACACCGGAATACGCAACTGTGAATGTGTGGATCCCAACGATGCCATTTTGCTCCCATTGATGTCATCGTGAAATCCCTTGAAATCCATGTTACAATTATTGAATGAATTCTTTAACTGTTAGGTATCTACGTCAATCAGTCAATGTGAGTTTGTAATGTTTGGGCATGGTCATTCGCATTGCGGCAAATGGCATAAGTGTCCGGTCTGCAGAAGCTGCATCGCAGCGCTCTGTCGCTCAGTGAACGGCAGCTTCGGGCCGAGGTTGCTATTTAGCCTGTGGGGTTTTAACGCGATATCGGCTCAGCTTCGCGCAACTCGTGAATCAGCCGGTCCCGAAATGCGATGGTCCCAACCGCTCCACCACGCCCTGCGCCCAGCGGTGCGACGCTTCACCGAAGCAGTCGTGAAGGGAGTCGGCGGCCACAACGCTACCCAGTGCCAAACGGCCTAAAAGACAAAGCCCCGGTGACCTCTTTCCTTCCCGACCGATAAGCTGGCCATCCTTGGCGGTATGCGCGGCAAGCCTATCTGTGATTGGGCACAGCCGTCCTTCGTCTATCAGCCCAACCAGCAATGGGGTGCGCAAGATCGACAGGTCGGGCGATGCCATAACAGCGTCGATCATAACGCCGGCTTCGATCGACCCAGTCTCCGATTTTAAGGTCCAACCGCCATCAGTCAGTGTGAAATCAGGGTCGACGGCATAGTCCAGATCAACAAGGCCCGCATCAACCAACGCGGCAAGCTCGCGGCTTGATGAAATTGGCGGGCCGTAGGAATACCGCTTCAGCCCCTCGTCAAACGCGACAATCGTTTTGGCGGTGTTGGGCGGGGTGTTGGCCGGATTATACCCGCTCCGCAGCGCGTTCTGCCACTTTCGCCAGACCTGCCCGACCGTATAGCCAATAGATGGCAAACACGTGCCTTCCGCTATCGCGATACCGACCCGGAGTGTTTCAATCGGACTGTCCGTCTCTTGCGAACCGGGAGCGGACCATTCGGTCTCAAGCCAGTCCGCCACGCCGGATGCCTCTGCATCGTTTTCGACCTTCCGCAAAATCCGCGTAACGACCGGTAAAAGTGCGGCGGTCAAAAGCTCTTGTGCCTTCTTCGGCGTAGCGGTAGCTGCATTTGCGATATTGTCCGAGAATGCCTTTGTCTCTTCTCGCGTCGGTTCAAAGCGCGCGTCCAACCTATCGGTTTCGGGCTTTGGGAAGGGCGGTCTGCCGTCCAAAGAGAATGGAAGAATGCGCGCAGGTTCATGCCCCGAAGCAACATAACGCACGTCTTCAAATCTGCCGCCCTGTAGGGTTGTCAGAACTCTCAGCACATCGAAAGCCGAAAGCGCCAGACCGCGGATTGCAACCGTGCATCCTGACAAACCCTCGGCCTTGGACTGGAGCCTTTTTGCAGGATACGCCTGAGCCAGTATGCCGGCAGAGTCCTCAGCATGTTGTTGCCATTCGGCAAGCTGTTCGTCCGGCTGGACCTCTGGCTGGCCAAGCGACAACAGCACCTCGGCATACGGCCCGTGCCATGCGTCTGCGGCGCGCAGATACCAGCCGTCGTTTCCTTGCTTCAAATCGGTGACGGCGGCAGGTGAATGGGTCATCGCCAACCTTCCGTCAGCCTTGAGATCCGCATACCGCGCTTCAAGGTATTGTCCCAGTTCGGCCCGCATTGGAAAGGTGTCAGGGCCGGGTGCAGTCTTCAGCCACTCGGCAAAACGTCCGCAGACTGTGAAAACGGGCGGGCGAATTTCGATATCCCGCATCGGGATATTCAATAGGCAGACTGAAAGTTCGTCAGGGTCAAAGTTTGGACCGGCCCCGCAAACTGGACAGGGATCGAAAACATCCACTTGCAAAGATGGGGCACCTTTGTAAATGCGCGCTGCAAGGGCTTCCAATGCACCCAGACCACGTGGTCCCATCCCGACGACTGCTATCCGTAGTTCCGACTTCATGTCGCCCATGTGTGCCCAGCGCTTCAAACTATCGCTTGCAATATGAGGAGAAAAGCAGCTGGCAACAATGGCCATAACTGATCAGAGCGCTTGGTGCTGCAATTCCCAGCCGCAATGGCTGATTTGGTGAAGCCGCACCGCTGCGCGCGGTGCATTCGCAAACGGCAGCTATGGGCCGGAAGTGGGCTCGTGACGAGGGGGCAAAGACCCGTTGTCGCTTAGGCTCAGGACCCATTGATCTGCTTGAGGCTACGTCGGCAGCGTGATTCAAGCTCCCAAACTGACGGGGGTGATGATGAGCAACCTTTTCTGGCTAACGGACGCGCAGATGGACCGGCTTCGGCCGTTTTTTCCCAAGAGCCATGGCAAGCCGCGGGTGGATGACCGGCGTGTTCTGAGTGGAATAATATTCATCAATCGCAATGGCTTGCGCTGGTGCGACGCGCCCGCGGAATACGGCCCGGCCAAAACGCTCTATAACCGCTGGAAACGATGGAGCGACAAGGGCATTTTCGCGAGGATGATGCACGGCCTTGCGTCGGAGGCAGCGGTTCCAAAGACGGTGATGATCGACGCGACCTATCTGAAGGCGCACCGCACGGCGAGCAGTCTGCGGTCGAAAAAGGGGGGCCCGACGACCAGCGGGGGCGCGCGATCGGCCGAACCAAAGGCGGCATGAACACCAAGCTGCATGCCGTCACCGATGCCGAGGGACGACCGATCCGGTTTTTCATGACCGCGGGCCAGGTCAGCGACTACACCGGCGCTGCGGCCCTTCTTGGCAGCCTGCCATCGGCACAATGGCTTCTGGCCGACCGGGGCTATGACGCCGACTGGTTCAGGGAAGCGTTGAAAGACAAGGAGATAAAGCCCTGCATCCCTGGCCGGAAGTCCCGCGCCAAGCCCGTCAAATACGACAAGCGCCGCTACAAACGCCGCAACAGGATCGAGATCATGTTCGGGCGCCTGAAGGACTGGCGCAGGATTGCCACACGCTACGACCGATGCCCGAAAGTCTTCCTCTCCGCCATCGCCCTCGCCGCAACCGTCATGTTCTGGCTATGAAACGAGAACGAGTCCTGACCCTAGGCTCAGGACCCATTGATCTGCTTGAGGCTACGTCGGCAGCGTGATTCAAGCTCCCAAACTGACGGGGGTGATGATGAGCAACCTTTTCTGGCTAACGGACGCGCAGATGGACCGGCTTCGGCCGTTTTTTCCCAAGAGCCATGGCAAGCCGCGGGTGGATGACCGGCGTGTTCTGAGTGGAATAATATTCATCAATCGCAATGGCTTGCGCTGGTGCGACGCGCCCGCGGAATACGGCCCGGCCAAAACGCTCTATAACCGCTGGAAACGATGGAGCGACAAGGGCATTTTCGCGAGGATGATGCACGGCCTTGCGTCGGAGGCAGCGGTTCCAAAGACGGTGATGATCGACGCGACCTATCTGAAGGCGCACCGCACGGCGAGCAGTCTGCGGTCGAAAAAGGGGGGCCCGACGACCAGCGGGGGCGCGCGATCGGCCGAACCAAAGGCGGCATGAACACCAAGCTGCATGCCGTCACCGATGCCGAGGGACGACCGATCCGGTTTTTCATGACCGCGGGCCAGGTCAGCGACTACACCGGCGCTGCGGCCCTTCTTGGCAGCCTGCCATCGGCACAATGGCTTCTGGCCGACCGGGGCTATGACGCCGACTGGTTCAGGGAAGCGTTGAAAGACAAGGAGATAAAGCCCTGCATCCCTGGCCGGAAGTCCCGCGCCAAGCCCGTCAAATACGACAAGCGCCGCTACAAACGCCGCAACAGGATCGAGATCATGTTCGGGCGCCTGAAGGACTGGCGCAGGATTGCCACACGCTACGACCGATGCCCGAAAGTCTTCCTCTCCGCCATCGCCCTCGCCGCAACCGTCATGTTCTGGCTATGAAACGAGAACGAGTCCTGACCCTACACAGAGCTTGGTCGCGGCCAAGAAATGAACGGACGTCCGGTATGCACAAAGCACGAGGCAATCTCCAAGGTGCAAGGCATTGTCAAAGAAACCCGCCAAGCATTCTGCGGCAATGAAGTGGCGCAATGTTCAGACCGTGCGGGCTGCCTTTGGTGGGAGCAGCAAGACAAATCCCTGACGCATGATCTGCGCATCCGAACCCATGCGCACCTACCGTTGCAGATCGCCAAGGAACACGGACAAAGTCGCGTGCCGAACTTCGTCGTGATCGACGAAAACTTCCTCGGTGCGCTGATTAAGAGTGGCTATGTCGAGATCAAAGACCTTTGCGACGTGATGCGTCATGACATGGGCGACTGGCTTCTTGAATTGGCTAAGGTGTTCAAGGCTGGGCTGACCATAGAACGGCTCGAAGCCGCAGGGTTCACGGTCGATCTCTGCAAAGAGTTGATCAAGGCTGAAACGGCACTTGCACCGGAGGTCGAGATCACACCGGACATGTCAGTCAGCGAGGCGCTGAACGCGGCAACTGACTACGATGGGCAATGGTATAAGTATGCCTCGTTCTGGCGTCGTCTGCGCGATGCGCTTGAGGCTGGCTCACTCAATCGCCTGCGTGTCACACCGAACAAGAAAGGCGTCTACCTGAACTGGCGGCAGAAGATTGCAGGCATCCCGTGGGACAGTGAGACAAACCGACCGCGCGTGCCTGTGCTGATCCTGTCCGCAACGATCAAACGGTCAATGGTTGAGGCGATCCTGCCCGTGGATGAATGGGTGTCGATTGAAGTTGAAAAGCACCCAGATGCAAAGGTGATGCAAATCCCGATCAACGCATCGAAGAAATCACTTCTCTACGGCACATGCGACCGTGTTGAGGAATGGGATGAAACCGACAAGAAAGACAAAGCACTGGCCGAGCAATTTCGTGCAGATGTGGCGCGTATTTCTGAGGGGCGTCATTTGTTCTCATATAAGGCGCTTATGGACGAAAACATGATGCTCGCCGGATGGTTCAATGCTGTCGAAGGTCTGAATGATTGGGCTGGGGGCAAGATCGACATTGTTGGTCGGCCATTGCCTGCACCGCTGGATGTTGAAGACATGGCACGCGCGATCCATCAAGACGGTGATCCGATTGTGCCCGTTGCGCAATGGTATCCAAAGCGGCCGATTGCGATGGTTGGCGGGGCTGGAATGGCTCACTGTGAACGCCACACCGATCCGCGCGTTGAGGACGTGCGCTGGGTCGTGTGCGAGGGCGCTATGATGCAGGCGGCGGCAAGGGCGCGGCATGTGCGTCAGGGCTGCGAGATCAGGTTGTTTACGAACATGGTGTTGCCAGTGAAAGTCGATGAAGTGCTGCGGTTCGACGATCTGCTGCCCGATGAATTGGAATATGCGCGTGCGCCTGTGCGGGTGCAGTCGGCAAAGCTGGCGCAAACGCTGTTTCGCAAGTTCGACGGTATGTCAGCCAATGGTATTAAAGGCGCTGTTGGCGATCTGTTTGGCTGGGCGATGGAGCAACAGGCCGAGTTCATTGAGGTGCGCACGAAGGGATCAAAGCAGTGGTCGCGTGCATGGCTTGCGGATGGTGGATGGCGATACCTGTGCAATCGTGCCGAGATCGTTGACTGGCGGGAGCCTGTGCGGCGCAAAGACGACAATGCGCAGAAGTTTGACGCAATGATCGAAGCGTCACGGCACATGCAGGAAGTGCGGGCGATGCGTGAGGCGTTGGAGTATGAGCCGTGGCTCGATGATGAAGGCGCGGTGTTGCGCGGCGCGGTGACAACGGCTGAGGGTTGGCAGTTCGATGTGGGTGCGATGGCGGCGGATGCACAGCCAGCAGCATGGCCGTGGCGCAATGCGCAATATGGCAAGGATTGAGGACCGTTTTAAACTGTCACTGCTCTTAATAGTATGTATCTCTATTAACGCGAGTGACAGTTTAACTTGCGACTGACGATGCCACGATGCGGACGCGCTGCACTGTCACTCGGAGCGATCTATCCGTGATACGTCAACAGTGCTGGCATAGTTGCCTGCAAGCAATTGATTACCTATCAATCGCACTGGTGAATTGCACTTGCGGATCAAGCGGTTGGTGACGCTCTGCAACAACGCTGCAACATCCAGTTGTGGCCAAGCCGCAGATACATACCGGCACCTTTTGGAACCCCCTGCTGCTAATGCGGAAACCCACCCCCACAGTCGGAAACATCTGAGAAATTTTTCATTCAGGCGGCAAACTTTTGATTTTTGAATTATCCTTCAATCGCTTATCAAAGGGTCGCTCGGGTTGTTTTGCCTGCTGAGACTCCAACTGCCTCAGTCGCTCCTCAAGAACCGCTATCCGCTGCATACTCTCTGTCAATTGCCTTTGAATCTCAAAAGTGGGTGAATTTGCTACCAAGCCACGCAATTCAAATAACATACTTCTATTTTCTGAAATATTTTCTGCATTTTTTTCCACATCTTTTGCTAATCCATCGATCTTATCAAACAAAAGAACAATTTGCGCATACGCTTTTGAAGCACCACCAAACCAACTCATATCAATTGAAACTTTTCAGATTTTTTTGAAGGTTTCGAATTGAAACTATCTTGCTGTCTAGGCCTTCTACGCGGTGCAATATCTCTGCACTTGCATCCTGCTCTTGGAGAATGTCGAACTCTCGCAATCGTTGGAAAAGCACGCCTGATCCTTCGACAAAACCATTGTGAGATAGGGCATTTTCGCGTTCTTCGTCAGAGCGATTGGAGGGCACCGTACTGTCTAGTGAAGCAAACAAAAGTTCATTTTCATCATTATTACCATCGGCTTGTCTATACACTTCCTGCTTAGAAACTTTGGGAACCTTAAGGCTCACATCGACAACGATTAACTCCCCTGCCTTTACTGAGGCTGCCGAAGAAAAGTTCAAGCGTTCAAGCGGCTGCGGCATCGATGAAAATGCAATTCCAGTAGGGTTTTCGGCATAGAAAAGGTGCCGTCCACCGTCAGGCGACCTTGCTCCGACAAGATTCTTTTTTGTCAGAATTAACAAAGCAAATTCACCTTCGATCTTTCTGAGCGCATCAGCTAGGCGATCTGGTATATTTCTTTGGAGAGAGCGGGCCATCAGGTGGAGAACGATTTCCGCCTCCGAGTCAGATTGAAATACGGAACCGCGCTCAATTAGCTCATTTTTGATTTGATCAAAGTTCGATATATGTCCATCAAATGCGATTGACAACGATCCCATAGACATTTGCCCTCCCAAAAGGGAAAGATCTGATAGCGAAATATCCTTGATACCATCTTCGGCCTCACCAAGAGTTTTAGCGTCTTGAGTGCAGCCAATGGCGTGTTTCGCCTCGATTCCAACCAAGTAGAACATCGAATTGAAATTCAAACTCGTAAAGCCTGCGCGGCGAATTTTGGCAAAGCTTCCATCAGGCAAAACCGCTGCAATACCCGACATATCTTTGCCGCGCTCACGCAGCATAAACAAACCATCCGCCACTAAACTCATTGCTGAAGTAGAGCCACATGCTGCAAAAATTCCTGATTTGAGCAGAGGATCGGTTTGGTCTACTTCTATTTTGTCGTTTTCAATTGATTGAGTGTTCATTTCACCTCGCCAATGTTCTTTTTAAGGGCCGATGGCCTAGTCTCGCGGAAATATATCAGGTCCAACACATGTTGCCACCTGCTTTTGTGCTAACGATGTTTCATGGGTTCCACTTATGTTCGATCTGCGCGGTTTGGCTCATCTGAACGGCCATCTTTCGCGCTGATCCTTTCGGATGGCCGTTCACACTAATGAAAGCACACCCCATGCAAATTACATTCACCGCTGATGGAGGCGAGGCCTGCACGCTCGCCCAGAAAACCGTTTCTTCCTCGACTGCCTTTTCTATTCCAATCTCAAAAGCTGCCCTGCAAACAGCCCTTCGCACAATGCTGATGAACCCCGAACAGCGCGACATGACAGTTGATGCCGTGATGGTTGATCGCTGTCGCGACGGCCTGCGTGTCCACGCTGGCGGCGGGCGTTTTGAACTGCCCTACCGTCACCTATTTGCCATCGTCCTAGAGGCTTAATCCATGACACGATCAAACTGGGACCGCCTGCAATCGCAATACCATCTGATCCGCGCCTGTCTCGCTGGCGAGGATGCCGTGAAGGAACAGGGTCAAACATATGTGCCGCAACCAGACGGGATGACCGCGCAAAACTACGCACACTATCTGGACCGCGCCTGTTTCTATGGCGCACCGGAAATGACGCTCCGCGCACTTGTCGGCCTTGCCCTGCGCAAAGACCCTGTGATCAAGCTGCCTGCACGCCTTGAGCCGATGCGGTTGAACGCGACCTACGAAGATGCGCCGATGCAGGTTTTGATTGAGGACATGGTGCGCGAAGTCGCAACAATGGGCCACTACGGTATTCTGCTCGACCTGCCGACTGAGGGTACAACGGCCAACACGGTTCCGCACTTCTCGACCTTCAACGCGGAATCCATCGAAGACTTCTCGACAGGTTTTGTCGATGGCCGCAAAGTCCTGACTCGCGTGCATCTGTCCTCTGACGAGCAATGGGAAGACGCAGACGTCACCTACGAATTGATCCTTGAGGCTGGCGTCTACCAGTTCCGCCGCTTCACCCGCGATCAGCATAAGAACCGCGTCGATATTGGCGAAAACCATATCCCGATGATCAACGGTCAGCCTCTAACCTATATCCCGTTTGTCATGGTCAGCCATGAAGGGCTGCGGCCTGAGCATGTCACCCCGCCGTTTCTATCGTTGTGCAAAGTCGCCATATCGCACTTTAAGAACAGCGCAGATCGAGAACACGCTATCTTTTTGACGGCTGCGCCGACGCCTTGGGTGGCCGGATCAATCCCAGCTGACAAGGTGCCAACGCAGATCGGTGCAGGGACAATCTGGACGTTACCCGAAGGCGCAGAAGTAGGGATGCTTGAATTCCAAGGCCACGGCGTCGCTGCCATGAAAGAGATCATGGAGGAGAAATCCGAAACGATGATCTCGCTAGGCGCACGGATGTTGAGTTCGACCGTCAATCGGAACGAAACACTAGGCTCAGGACCCATTGATCTGCTTGAGGCTACGTCGGCAGCGTGATTCAAGCTCCCAAACTGACGGGGGTGATGATGAGCAACCTTTTCTGGCTAACGGACGCGCAGATGGACCGGCTTCGGCCGTTTTTTCCCAAGAGCCATGGCAAGCCGCGGGTGGATGACCGGCGTGTTCTGAGTGGGATAATATTCATCAATCGCAATGGCTTGCGCTGGTGCGACGCGCCCGCGGAATACGGCCCGGCCAAAACGCTCTATAACCGCTGGAAACGATGGAGCGACAAGGGCATTTTCGCGAGGATGATGCACGGCCTTGCGTCGGAGGCAGCGGTTCCAAAGACGGTGATGATCGACGCGACCTATCTGAAGGCGCACCGCACGGCGAGCAGTCTGCGGTCGAAAAAGGGGGGCCCGACGACCAGCGGGGGCGCGCGATCGGCCGAACCAAAGGCGGCATGAACACCAAGCTGCATGCCGTCACCGATGCCGAGGGACGACCGATCCGGTTTTTCATGACCGCGGGCCAGGTCAGCGACTACACCGGCGCTGCGGCCCTTCTTGGCAGCCTGCCATCGGCACAATGGCTTCTGGCCGACCGGGGCTATGACGCCGACTGGTTCAGGGAAGCGTTGAAAGACAAGGAGATAAAGCCCTGCATCCCTGGCCGGAAGTCCCGCGCCAAGCCCGTCAAATACGACAAGCGCCGCTACAAACGCCGCAACAGGATCGAGATCATGTTCGGGCGCCTGAAGGACTGGCGCAGGATTGCCACACGCTACGACCGATGCCCGAAAGTCTTCCTCTCCGCCATCGCCCTCGCCGCAACCGTCATGTTCTGGCTATGAAACGAGAACGAGTCCTGACCCTAAAAGCCAACTCCGAAAAGATGCTTGATGAATTGAAGGACCGCAAACGCGCTGCTGCCGATGCAGCCGCAAAGGATCAAGCCGACGCGGGACAATTCAGAACATTGCTAGAACGTAATGACGATCCCGCCTCGATCAAAGCAGCCCTTACGCCTGATCCAATCCGGCTGAGCCGATCTCAGGCGCGTGACGCGCAACTTTACCGTCGTGCCAAGGCACAGGCCGAAAAATCCGGCACAACAGTTGAGATCGTGACTGATGGCTGATCTCAACAAGGCAGCAGATGCCACAGCCCGCGAATTCTTGTCGGGTATCTATCGCAAGGTGCGGGAGTTCGATGTGACCCTTGCACGCAATGCCATCTTAGATTGCCTCTACAGCGCGGAAGAACCCGACTTCATTCGCGATGTTGCAGCACACCCGCTCTATGCCGCAGATGCCCGTCGCGTCATTAGCCGCATGGCACCGCATATGGTCGGCTTGGCTGGCCTGACCCTGACACGTCAGGCAGCGGCATGAGCATCAACTATGACCGCATCAAGGACGCGTTGCCCGTGGAATCGGGCAACGGTCGCCGTTCCACAATCCGCGCCCGCTCTGACGTAGTCGAGGTCGTTCTCGATTGCGTCCTGCGCCGCCGCCAGTTCAAAGAGATCGCCAAAAGGTGCTGCGTGGATCTCGAAAGCCTGACGCGGTTCCGCAAACGGTTTATCACGCCGGAGGTCGAAAAGATCGTTCTCGTTGAGGCCAACAAGCTGGATGCAACGTCGCTCGACCAAGAGGTGAACAGCGCCCAAGACAAGATCGAAGGCGGTATTGAGGGCATCCTCAAAGAACAGCAGCGGCTCTATCGGACGCTGAACGGCATGGCCGATGGTGGCAGTGAAGGCTTGCTCGAAGTGCTAGCCCCAATGATGCAATTGCTTCGGGATCAGAACAAATCCTACGAGAACCTGCTGAAAGTCTATTCCAACCTACGTGAGAAGACGACCATCGTGCTTGGGCTGAATGAGCATCCCGACGTTCAAAAGCTGATGGACGTTTTGTGGGTCGTGTTCAACGCGCACCCTGAGGCGTTCGATACATTCCGGCAGGTGATCGAAGATCGGCGGATTCCGCTTTATGTCGAATGATCTTGGCCTTTTCCTACGCACCCTCAACGAGCGGATAAAGCCGGAACTGCTGCTTGAACGGGTGGTCGATGGCGCACCCGACGAATGGCAACGCACGCTCATGAACTCTGCGTCAGACATCATCATGGTGCTGGCGTCCCGCAGGATCGGCAAATCGACAACTGTTGGTGTCATGGCGGGGCAGGAATTGTCCAAGCCAGAGCATCAGGTGATCATCCTTTCGAAGACGTTGGCCCAGTCTCAATTGCTGTTCGCCAAGATTGCCTACACTTGGGAAAAGATGGCCCTGCCGATTGAAACGAAGCGGCGGACCATGACCGAATTGCACCTCAAGAATGGGTCTTCGGTTGTCTGCGTTCCCGCAGGTCAAAACGGTGAGCAGGCCCGTGGTTACGGCGTTAAAAACGGACTGCTGATCTATGACGAGGCTGCATTTATCCCTGATGATGTTTTCGGCTCGACGCTTTCGATTGCGGAAGACAACGCAAAGACAATCCTGATAACCACACCGGGTGGCAAGTCGGGCAAAGCCTATGAGATGTGGAGCGATTGGGAAATGTATCCCGAAGTTGAACGCATCCGCGCCTGTTCACTTGATTTGCCGCGCATGGCGAAGCTGGTCGCGCGTCAGCGAAAGGTTCTGTCCAAGTTCGAATTTGACGTGGAACACGGCCTCAACTGGATGGGGCGTGGACACCAGTTTTTCGACTCGGCGGCAATCGCTGCCGCCTACACCGACACCCCACAACTGATGTTAGGAAACCTATATGCAGGTCTTTGAACGTGGCGAGGATTTGATCCTGCCCAACGCTGATCCGGCGGTTGAGATCGTCAAAGGGTATCGCCGCTTCCTCGTGGGCTTGGACATTGCGCAGGCACAGGACCGGAACGCATATTCAATCTGCATCGACGAGCGTGTGCCGTTCTACGATTCCAACGGACGGCAGGACCTGACCAAACGTCGCCGCGAGATCGTGCGTGCGGATCATCTGCCCGCAATGTCCTACGCTGATCTCGCCACTGTGACACGGAACCTGATGATGGACCCCGCGATTGCTGGCCGCGCTTATCTCGTCGTGGACGCGTCAGGCGTGGGCCGCGCCTTCTGTGACATATTGAATACGAAGTCAGTGCAGCACACCCGCGTCCAGATGGTGTCAGGCGAAAATGAAAGCGAAACCAAGGAGCGCGGCCAGACATTCAACAACGTCGGGCGCACGCGGCTGCTGTCGGCGCTCAACTCAGCCATCCACACAGGCGACCTGAGCATTGGCAACTTCGAGGCCCGCGACCTGCTGCGCCAAGAGCTTGAGAGCTTTGAGGCTGACGTGGGATCGACAGGGCGCGTGCGCATCGAAGGCGGGACGAAGTTCGGCCATGCTGACTTGGCTGTGTCAGCGTCGCTGGCTTTGTGGCTGTCGGATCATCGTTCAATCGGTGCACACATCGGAGAAGCGCCGCTGCGCGGGTTTTGGTAAAATCTGCCGCCGCAATGAAGAACACTTACCATTTGGCAGTAGATTTGGCATAGGCTCGTCAAATCATCGCAAAGGAGCCTTCCGAGTTGAACGATAAGTTCCACAAACGCCTAATTAAGCTAGTCGCGGAATTGCTCGCGATAGCCTTGGCTGTCGTGTTGCTTCAATTGTTTATCAATTGGGTCGGTTTTTTGTCAGCGTGGCCTATTCTGGTTATCGTCTTGGTCATCTTGGTCATCTTCATCGCTACGATGCGAAAGCAATAGGTCTGCCTGTTGCGGATTTTGCCGCCAACCGTGGACCTCTGAAACCGCATATGACTTGTTGTGCCATAAACCGCCTTCGTTGACTTGTGTCGTCTCAAGCGTAATGTCGAGTATCACACCTCCTGCCAATCTAAGATCAGTAGAGCCGTCGAGAATTTGCTGCTTGAAGCGTTCATCGAGCATCTTCGCGCCAAATTCGTGACCGTTGGCAAATAGTTTCCACTGGCGGTTACTGTCGATTAGCGGGGGTTGAACCAACACAACTTCGATCCGTTCTGGCACTGTCCTTGGTTCGGGGACAACGTCACTTTCAATTGGGGTGTATCGGGTCGCACGTTCCTGAAACTCTTCGCGTGGAACGATCACGCTCGGCCTTTCAGCTCGATCATTTGGAACAGCGGCGACACCAGTTATCGCCTGATCCTGTTCCACTGCTTTGTAGAACTCTCTCCGAGGGGCTTTCACGGTTTCGGAGCGCTCGATGTTCGCAACAGCCTCCGCGATACGCGCAATATCGGCATCTGTTAGGGTGGTGTTTTCGTCGCTCAATGCTTCAATAATCTCGTCCATGCCCTTGCCTTGAAAATGGCCTACGGCATTGTTGAACAGAGTTGTTGTCAGAATTATCGCAAGCGTCGCCAAGCGCTCGCGACTAACAACACCTCGTAGCATTGTAATTATTCGAAGGCTCCCCTCGCCAGAGGACTCATAGACCAACGAGAATTCAATTGCGGGTTCCATCAAATAAATGGCTTCTCCCGCCATCTTCTCGAACTCAACCATCGCGCGGCCAATTGCACCAATACTGGGTCGAGAGTTTTGGTCGAGATCAAAATAAATTGTTACGGGCTGTTCAATCATGTTTTTCACTAATCCGTCTTGGGCAATAAGGTCTTGTACAATAGACACTTATCAACCCCACATTGCAATCAGCAGGGGTGTGCATGTTCATCAGTTTGGCAAATTGCCTTATGGCCGAAGTTTTTTACCGCGCATGAACTTTATTTCGCCCTGCTTGCCCACTTCGCGCGTTTCGATGGTGAATTGACCGTCAATTTTCAAAAGCGCCACCGGCTCGATGTATGAAGCAAATTCCTCTGGCATCTCGCTTGCCTTATTGTACCAGCGTTTCACTGTATCCGCAGACATGCCCAAGTCGTCGCCAATTTCACCAAAGATCACGCCCATTGGCTTTTTGGTCATTGCTCGTTTTCGTCCATCAACGCTTACATCGTCACGTTGCTCAGCCAATTTGATTTGGACTTCCTCAAGAATGATCAACTTTGTCTCTTGCCGTCGTAAGGCAGCGTCTAGGTCGTCGTTGAGCCAACCTTCAAGCAGATCATGGCAGTCCCTATATCGTCCCCACCTTGCCCCCGCTGGGTTTGCTGCGTGACCTTGCGTTGGTAAGGCACCTTTCTGGCTAAACAAGAAACTTGAAGCGAACCATGCGAGAAACCCTTTCACAAAGTCAGGGTATTCGCGGCTTGTTTCATCGCAAACATGAATTGCTGCCATCGCATAGTGCGTCAGCGGTTCAAACTCAAATCGCAGCCGCAAGTACTCGATGAATGCAGTCTCAAAGCAGGTAGTTGGAAGTAGGTGCTTAGCCAAGGGTATGTCCTCCGAGTGATGGTGTTCCTGCCAACAGGGCAACTAACCACAACTGCCACGAAAGGGCTACACCATGACCATTCAAGACAAAAACCTTCATCGTGCACTTGCGATCCTCGCAACGCACCCTGATGCAAACGACATTGCTTTCCAAGCCGGTTGCGTCTTCGTCGCTCGACAGAAGCTCTACCTTCAAGACGAAGACGACTTAGAAGTCCTGTCGATTTTAATGACCGACAAAGAGCACGGCTTTGCAGTCACACGCGTTGAAGAAACTGCCGACATCCTTCGCGATATGCAAACCGTTTGGTGTGTCGCTGCTGACGACCTCAAATTGGAGGCAGCAGCATGAGCTTTGAAATTTGCAAACTTGCATCCGCTGTCGCTGATTGTGGCATGGGCGTGCGTGAACTGCGCGTCCAAACGGAAAACCGTCGCTACTACTATCTGCGTTTCGAAGATGACCTGCCGCATAGTTGGTGGGAGGAGAACATGTTCAACAGCTCGGAACAAATGCCAATGACCGACGCGCAAGCGTTGTCAGAGATCGAAGAAGCCAAGCGCATCTTGGACAAGCATCACGATTCTGGCTTCTTGCTTGGCGTCTGGCATGAGCGTGATGATGGCATCTGCTACCATTATGCCGATGGCCGCTATGCTGAACTCGCAGAACGCGATTCCGAAGGCAAAGCTGCTTAATGTTGTAGAGTTGTTGCAGACCCTACCAAAACAACGATAGTCGCCTTAACGGGCGGCCTTCAATGTATTGTTTTTACTGTGTAAAATGGTGCCCCCACACGGACTCGAACCGCGGACCTACTGATTACAAAACAACCACTGAAATTTATACAGTTGGCGCATGTTGGTGCAGTTCCAATATAAAACAATTGGTTATCCAATTTTTGCAACATTTATCAGTCGGTTGACACTGCGCCGGAATGCGTCTTAGTGAACATGTCTGTTGCAAAAAACGTTGCAAAAACGGAGATGGATAGATGACCGACGCAATCGACTTCACAAAGAACGCTAAACTACTGAAAGCGCCTGCTGGCATGTACCGACATGATGGCGACCGCTTTCCGGGCCTTTACTTGAATGTCGGGAAACTGCGTTCGACATGGTATTTAAAGAAGCGCGTCGGCGGCAAGGTGAAGTCGATCAAAATTGGCGCTTTCCCCGATATGGACGCCATGCAGGCGAGCAAACAAGGCGACACCAAAAGCCAGCAAGCCCGCACCAGTCCAAACATCACAACCGTGCGTGACGGCTGGGACAAACATTGCGACACGTCACAGGCGATGGGGTCGATGTCTGACAAACACCGCGCCGACATGACCTCCAAATTGGAACGTCACGCCCCTGACATTCTTAAGATGCATGTTGCCGATGTGACCTCCGCGTGCGTGCAGGATGTGGTGAACACCCTCGCCAAAGGCGACTTGAAGGCAACCGCTCGTCATGTGCGAACGGCACTTGGCTCTGCTTTCAATTATGCAAATGTCCCAAACCCTGTGGCGGGCAAGAGGGTGCGTGCGCCTAGCTCCGGCGAAACCGAAACGAAATGGACGCTGGCATGTAATGCCCACGACATAGACGAGGACGACTGGTCGCCCATGTGGGATGCGATCATGGGCGTAGACAATGCCCTGCGCCGCACAGCTTGGATCGTGATGCTGTTCACAGGCATACGTGCAGGAAACGTTCGCTCGCTTCGTTGGGATCAAGTCGACTTACAAATGCGGACGATCCACCTGCCGAAAATGAAAAATAAACTCGCGCGCACCCTGCCCATCTGTGACACGGTGATTAGCGCGTTGACGGCAATTCGGGCGGGCGGCTTTGACTTCGTATTCCCGGCACATTCAAAGACGGGACATATCGACCAACTCGACGCTTTGACTTCGACCATCAATGACGAGCGCATTCCGATCCTCAGCCAGCACGACACTAGGGTCAGGACTCGTTCTCGTTTCATAGCCAGAACATGACGGTTGCGGCGAGGGCGATGGCGGAGAGGAAGACTTTCGGGCATCGGTCGTAGCGTGTGGCAATCCTGCGCCAGTCCTTCAGGCGCCCGAACATGATCTCGATCCTGTTGCGGCGTTTGTAGCGGCGCTTGTCGTATTTGACGGGCTTGGCGCGGGACTTCCGGCCAGGGATGCAGGGCTTTATCTCCTTGTCTTTCAACGCTTCCCTGAACCAGTCGGCGTCATAGCCCCGGTCGGCCAGAAGCCATTGTGCCGATGGCAGGCTGCCAAGAAGGGCCGCAGCGCCGGTGTAGTCGCTGACCTGGCCCGCGGTCATGAAAAACCGGATCGGTCGTCCCTCGGCATCGGTGACGGCATGCAGCTTGGTGTTCATGCCGCCTTTGGTTCGGCCGATCGCGCGCCCCCGCTGGTCGTCGGGCCCCCCTTTTTCGACCGCAGACTGCTCGCCGTGCGGTGCGCCTTCAGATAGGTCGCGTCGATCATCACCGTCTTTGGAACCGCTGCCTCCGACGCAAGGCCGTGCATCATCCTCGCGAAAATGCCCTTGTCGCTCCATCGTTTCCAGCGGTTATAGAGCGTTTTGGCCGGGCCGTATTCCGCGGGCGCGTCGCACCAGCGCAAGCCATTGCGATTGATGAATATTATCCCACTCAGAACACGCCGGTCATCCACCCGCGGCTTGCCATGGCTCTTGGGAAAAAACGGCCGAAGCCGGTCCATCTGCGCGTCCGTTAGCCAGAAAAGGTTGCTCATCATCACCCCCGTCAGTTTGGGAGCTTGAATCACGCTGCCGACGTAGCCTCAAGCAGATCAATGGGTCCTGAGCCTAGACGCCACTTTATGCAGGCGGGTGCAGAGGCGTTCTTGCCTGATTATGTGATACACTACCTGCGCGGCGACGTGTCAGGTGGGAAAGGCAATGACATGTTGATGAAGTACATGAAACGGATGGGCAATCACCGCGCGCCTGCTGAAATCGAAAAAGTGATCTTGCAGCGAATTAAGGTAGAACCTTGTTTCGTTATTGAAGACTTAACTTAATCGCACTAAATGTTCGATGTCGGCGGTAACGTCTCGCGGTAGTAAATTCCGCGTCCATATTGGGGGCAACAGTGATACTTGATTGCGCCGCGTTGGATAGCGGATCAAGTGAAGACCCGCACCAGCGCATATCAACGGAGGGTCGTCTGTCTGGATTAGGACACGACGAAAGGACTCCGTTATCATGTCCCATGAAGCAGTACGCGCTCTTGAACAGCGCATCGAAGAGTTGGAATTTCGACTCACCTTCCCCAAACTTATGACTCCTCGTCAGGTTTGCGACTTCCTGCAAATCTCAGAACGCCAATTCTATGAATGGAAGCGCGCGGGGGACTCGCCACCAGCGATTTATTGGAGCGAACGCACCGTGCGTTACGACCTCGAAGCTGTGATGGCATGGGCGAAACAAAAAGAAGTGGGGCAGGTTTAAGGCCTGCCCCACTGGTTCGCGATTGGACAACACTGAAAAGCAAGCGACATGCGCTATAACTAGTTTATAGACGGTCGCCGTTCGACCATGAACCATTGATGCAGGTCCAACCTGAATTGGTATGGACAATAATCTAAACGAACCCGCCGAACTCATGATTCGTCTTTTCGAAGGCTATGACAAACGGCACATTCAAATGCGCGGCAACATGGCTGCCGACGACAAAGGCAAAGTCAACGGCAAGCCGCAGACAGTGGCAGGACCACTGACGCTCGAACTCGTCGGCCAGCACATCGCGGGCAGACAGCCCGTAGGTGTTGCACCAGTGCGCGCGGACAGCACGTGCATGTGGGGTGTTCTCGACCTCGACTGGTACGACATGCCCGAAGACGACGTTCTCGCCTTGCGTGAACGCTTGCACACGCGCTGTGTCGCCTTCCGTACGAAGTCACGCGGTTTGCGTGTGGTGGTCTTCGTCGATGAACCGATCACGGCAAAGCAAATGCACCTGTATCTCGTCGCCTTGCGCAAGCGTCTTCCAAAATCTTGCTTTGCCAAGGGGCGAGACGTTGAGGTTTTTCCGAAAGAAACGCAGACGGTCGTGACGCCTGATACCGAGCCGACAGCCGTTTGGTTGCCGATCAATGGTAAGAGTTGCGAACTAGCTTGGCTGATGGACGATGAAGGCATCAAAGGTGCCTTTGACGAGATCAGTGTTCTTGAGTTGCTCGAACATATTGACCAACGCTGTCGCCTATCTGTCCAGATGGTTGCCGATATCGTCAACGCCACACCAACGCTCGACACGTCGGACATAGGTTACAAGGTGCCTCACGATCCCGCTGGGCGTAATGATCTGCTGATGCGCGTCGCCATGTCCATGCAGGCGCGTGGTTGGCCAGACACTGAGATGGATGCCGAAGTCAGACGCCTTAATGGCGACGCCAATTTTCACAGCGTTTTCGAAGAAGGCCCGCTTCCTGAAATCGAGATCGTCAATCTGCTGAAAGGCGCAAAGCGACGTGAGAAAGGCACGCCAACGCCACTGCACTATCGTCAGGTGGAAAAATTCAATCGTCGTTGGTCGAAAATCACGATCAACGGCACTGTTGAGTATATCGACAAAGACGCTGCCGAGTTCACAACATTTGCCAAACAGATGCTCTTCGACGAAACATCTGACCAAGTTGTGCGAATGGGAAAGTCTCTAATGCCGACCGCTCACCTATGGTTGCGCGATCCTGATCACGCACGGTTTAAAGGGGTGGTGTGCGAACCCATCGACTATAGCGGGCCTGCATACAATGTCTGGCGCGGTTTTGCCGTCGCACCTAAAGATGGCGACGCATCAGTGTTCGAGTCATATGTCCGCGATGTACTTTGCTCCGGCGACGAAGGCCTCGCGCATTGGGTGACTATGTGGCTTGCCGATGCCGTTCAACACCCAACTGAACCGTCACCACCAACAGCAATCGCATTGCGCGGTCGTCAAGGCGGTGGCAAGTCATTCCTCCAAGAGCGCGTCCTCACGCCAATTTTTGGCGGGCGATACGTCCAGAAAGTGCAAGAGTCAGAACGCCTCTTTTCTCGCTTCAACCGCTCGATCTTCGGTGCCACGTTTATTGCTGCCGAGGAGTCAATATTCCACGGTTCGCACGCGACGGCGGCAAAACTCAAATCGTTCATATCGTCGCCATCATGGACGTATGAGGAGAAGTTTAGGGCGACGGTGCAGGCAAAGAATGTCCACCGCTTGATCGCTTCGACCAACGAAACTCAAGCCGTTCATATCGACTTCGACGATAGGCGGTGGACGATTGTTGAGGTCGAGCAACCATACGATATGACGACGACGGACGGTCAGCAGGCGGCATATGCCTTCTGGGAGCCATACCATGCCTTCATGCGGTCAGACGAGGGCGCAAGCATAGTGCTGCGCTACTTGCTCGACTATCCCGTTGACCGACAGGCGTTGACCTTCGGTTATGGCACAGAGGCGAAGGCGCGCGACAAGGTGGCGTCTGATCCCCTGATTGCTGTGCTGCATGAGATTGCAGAACGTGGTGTTTGTCCCCATGATCTCAAAGCAACAGGCGTCATGTCGAACAAGACCTTGACCAAACTTGTGCATCAGGCGGGTGGTCGCAACACGTCGCCTGAGGAGATCGCCAATAAATTCCTCGACTTGATCCCGCAAGCTGAGAAATCCCGAAAGGCGATGTTCTGCGAAAGGGTTCACACCTACACCGACATTAACGGCGACGCGTCAGCAACGCCAATGATGGAGACGCGGCAGCGCGGTCACTACCTCGGTTCTCTGGACGAGTTCCGAGCGGCTGTGTCGCGGATCACGATGCAAACATACGGTGTTGACGATGAAGAAATCGACTTCGGCGGTGTCGATCCTGCGGAGTTTGGTGTCGAACGTCTGAACGGGTGGCGCGCGTGGGAGGTCGCGCAAACCGACAAGTTGAACGGTGATCCGCCGTTCTAAGTCAAAGTGTGTCAGTAGTGGGATGGGCGTGTCAGGGGGTGACACGCCTTTTCCGGTTTTATGATAAGTGATTAGACCATTTGTGTCAGTTGTGACGCCTGTGACGGGGGTAAATCGTCAGCGTGTGAAATACGAGAATTGCCAGCGGCTGCGCGCGCAAGGAGGCCTTTCGCTGCTACTATTATTATATTGTCACAACTGACACACTGACACACGACGTTGGAAACAAAGCGTTTCTGGCGTGTCGGTTCATTTTTGGGTGACACAGGCTGACACACCTTGAGCATCGAATTGCTTTGGGCCTGCCGATCTCGCCCAGAAATCTCCGCCCACTCGATGCGACTTGGTCGCAACTAGTCGAAAATCCCAGCCCTTGTGATAACTAATCAGTAGTTCCGATCTTGGAGATCAAGGGGTTAGTTAGTTTTTGCAACGTGTCTTGCAACGCAGGCAAATAACTGACCAAAAAGGTCACTGGAATATAGGCATATCGGGCGCGCTGACGCACTTGCCATCGACGCATACTCCCGACACCGCGCCAGAGACACGATCTGCTGCGGCGCACGCGGTCGTCTTGGTCAATTCCGACACAGTATGCCAGACGATGGGGCAACGCCCGTCTTTGACGCGCTGCTGCGTGGCAGTCGATATGCGCCGTTTCAGCACCCAACAATCCTGCCGCGCCACCTGCTTCTGTCCACATCCGTCTGACGGCTAGGTGATACGCATCACATGTCGAACCTTTCTGACGAAACGCGCGCCCAAGGCGGGTTCGACTGGCTTGGCACTTGGGCGCGCATCATCATGAAAGGAACGCTATGACGTTCTCCGCATCTATCGACGGATCGACGGCGACCATCACCGTCACGGTTTTGAACAGCACAGCAAACCTCAAGGTCGAGAACGCCTCTGATCTTGGCGATCAACTCAAAGCATTGGTCAACGATCAAACGGCGCATCCCATCGACCGTTCGCCCGCGTACATGGTCTACCCCACAGACACAGGCGTGCGCATCACCAACCGCCTCGGTCAGATCGACATACCGTGGCGCTCGATCATATCTGTGGCACATGAATTGCGCACCAATGACTGAATGGCGACCCCTCCCACTGACCCAGCGTTCACTTGCAGATGCTGATCTGCCCACGCGCGGCGTGTTCAAGCTGGGCGACGACCTGACGCCACGCGTCGTCTATGTCGTGTGGTTCAACGAACCTGCCAAATGGCAGAGGATCGCCGCCAACAAGATCGTCTACGCCGCCCATGTGCGCCATGTCATGCCCGGCACGACTTATCCCGGTTGTCCTTGGGCATGATCAACGCAGGCAACCCACAGACGCCGGAAGAGGCCTTCGTGACTTCGATCATCATGCAGGCATACCGCGACCTCTTTGTCAGCATCCGAAACGAAAGCAATGCGTCCTTCACGACGCAATCGGATCAGGATCAGGCAATCACGTTCCTGACCGACAAAGCAGGTGCAATGGCACGCCACCGCAACTCGCTCTGCTCCCTCATTGGTTGGGACGGTGGTGTGCTGGCCGCGCGCCTGCGTGCGATGATGGAGGGCGACGACTTCCCGCACCCGTCCACTGAACCGAAACCTGCTGCCCGCGCGCAGCACGAAGCGGCGGTCGAACGCCTGCGGTGTCGTTGGCGAGACCTCAAGCAGCCGCGCGCGGCCTAGTGAGACCTGATTTACATCAGCAACATCTTTTTATGGCGGTCGGCAATCTGATCGCTACCGAATAAGTTTAACTCATGAGCGCAGCGGTGCGTCGCTCCTGATCTGTCCATCACAGATTGAGCGCGGCGTCCCGATAACGTCGCGCTCTTTTTGGACACAAAGGAGCATCCCATGCCCGACGATACGACAGCCGCCCTGCAAGCACTCATGCAGCAGGTTCAAACCCTCACCACGACGGTCACCGATCAGGCAAAGCGCCTCGACGACCTGCACACTTTCAACAGCCGCGTTCTGGACGAAAAGAAGGACGTGCAACGTCAACTCGACGCGCAGACCCCGAAGAAGAAAACCCTTGTGGACATCATCGACGAGGAAATCCACCAGCGCAAAATGCACGCGGCAGGCCTTGAACAAGATGCCAATGGCAACTGGTATCCTAAGGGCGTGCGACCACCGCACAGTCTGACCCGCGAGGAAGCTCGTGATCCTGCCAAGTATCGCGCGGCCAAAGAAGCAGCAGAACAGGCAGGGACGACCCTGACCGTGATCAGCGGCGACGGTGACGTGACAACCCGCAACACGAGCCGCCCAACTGTCACCCCGTCCAAGACGTTCACTTTCGACGACACCCACGAACGCGTCCGGTATGTCCGCGCGGACATGCAAACGGGCAACGGCATCGTGAACCGTCGGATGCAGGCAGACAAAGAGGGTTATACAATCAAAACCTTCCACTCGCCTGACGAATTGCCTGCACATGCGCGCACCAAATTCGATCTGATGGAGCGCGCGGCAAACGCTGAGTCCTCCTAATGGCACAGGGCGGCAACAAACACTCTGGTCGTCGTGCGATCATCGACATGCGTGCGGACAAGAACGAGATCATCAAAGACATTGTTCTCGAACGCCGCTCTCTGGCCGAGATCGCTCGCCGCCTTGGCGTCGATTACACGACGGTGCAGCGGTATCGGGACGACAAGATCACCGAAGAAATGCGTCGTTCGATCCTTGCCGAAACCCGCGTCGCCTCAATTGAGGCAGACACGGAGGTGATCAATCAGGACCGCATGGACATTGCCATGACCTACGAGTCGTTGGCGAAGCGGGTCGAACGCTTGATCACCAAGGCAGAACAATCCGAAGATGACTCTTTTGCGCTCGCCGCAATGGAAGGCCTGCGGAAAGTGCTGCGCGATATTGCCTCCATGCAAGGAAAGCTGGCAACCAATTTGACGGTGAATGTGTCGCTGGCCGAAAGCAAGGAATGGGTAACGCTGCGCAATATCCTGAATGAGGTTTGCGACGAGGTGCCGGAAGCGCGCGAACCACTCCTGCGCCGGATGCGTCACCACGTTCTGTCCGTCACGAAGGAGGACTCGATCCTATGACCCATCGCGAATTTGAAGGGTGGCGCTCGTATGGCCGTCGCGTCGCGGTTGCGACAAAGGCAGGCAATCCTGATTGGGCGCAATTGCCCCACGCGAAGCGCATCATGATCGACGTGGGCGGCAAACTGTTCCTCACAGGCAAGGCGTGTAAACGCGGACACGTCTCGCCGCGCAACGAGCATGGCGACTGCACCCAATGTCACCTAATGCGCCTTGCGGAGCGTCGCGATGCCGTTTGATGGTCTCCACGACTTTTGCTCGCTGATCGAACGCGACCTCGACCCCGGTGCGGAGATGCTCCACTTTCTGCAACAGGAGGTGCCTTCGGCCACGCATGTCGATCCTTGGCAGGTTGAGGCGATCACGTCGGACGCGCAGACGGTCGCGCTTCTCGTGTGCCGTCAGGCGGGCAAGTCCTGCGTCCTCGCGACGTGTGGTGTGCGTGAGTTGAAGCGCGGCGGCACAATCATCTGCGTTGCGCCTGCGGAGCGTCAGACGCGCGAAATCACCCGCAAGGTTCAAGCATACCTGCGTGCGACTGATCTGGTCGTCGAACGCGCGACCCAGACAGAAATTGAATGCTCGAACGGCGGGCGCTTCATTGCTGTGCCTGCGTCGGGGGCGACCATTCGGGGTTATACCGCCGACTTGCTGCTTGTGGACGAGATGGCGTATTTGCCGGGAACGAACGGTGGCGAGGATGTCGTCGTGTCGATCTTGCCCATGCTGCGTGACAACGGGCAAACGTTCTACGCCTCAACACCCGCCGGAAAGAACAACCTGTTCGCATCGCTGTTCCTTGAACCCAAAGACAACGTGCATCGGATCAAAGTTCCCGGCACGTCCATCCCGCGACTTGCGTCCCGCGTCGAACGTCTGCGGTCGCAATTGTCGGCAACGCGCTTCCGTCAGGAGGTCATGTGCGAATTTCTATCAGACGGGCTGTCTTACTTTGATCTGTCCGCCATTGAGAACGCCACCAGTATGGAGAATGCAATATGTCCTCGGTTTTGAACCTCAACTACATGCCTGACGGTCGCGTGATCAACGAGACAGGACATGACCCTGCAATTGAGAGAGTGACCGGATTTGTCAGATACTTCGTCGGTGCTGATTTGGGGCAGGCAAACGACTTCTCGTCTGCGGTGGTGATCAAGGATCAGCAGTTGCCCGTCCATGATGGAACACGCGTCAAACTCGGCCCGCGCGAGCGCACGGTCGTCTTTGCCGACAAGTTTCGCGGCGTGTCTTATGTCGATGTGGTCGACTACTTGATCCGCCTGCGCAACGCGCCACCGTTCGGGGGCAAGTCGCAACTCGTGATCGACGGAACGAGCATCGGTCGTGTGGTGTCTGACATGATGCACGAGCAGTCGGTGGATCACACGGCAGTGCAAATGACGGGTGGTCAGGAGTGGCGTCGGTCGGGACGATACGTCAACGCGTCCAAGACTCTGATGATCGAAAACCTTGCCGTCCTGTTCGCGTCGGGCGACCTCAAGTTTGCCCATGACCTCGCTATGCGGAAAGAGATCGAAGAAGACCTTGCCTCGTTCACCACACAGACGACAGCGGCAGGTAACCAGATCATCACGCAATCGCGCAATGCCTCCGGTCACGGTGACACTGGCATCGCCTTGATCGTCGCCGCCTTTGCATCGCAATACCTCATGCCGCAAAGTATTCGTGTGTCGCAATTGACAGGGTGGTTCTGACTGTCCGCAGACTTATAACATGCATTTGCCAGTCGCTTACAATGTTTGGACAGGCAAACATGTTTTCGGTGTAACATTCCGTCATTTGATCATACGATGGAGGTCAAGATGGTTCCGCCGAACCGCAAAAACAATTGAGAGCAGACTGTGACGCAACTAACTCAACTTCAGAACAGCAAAATCACAGCGGTAAACGCCAAGGATGTCACTCATTCTGGTGGACGAGGCGAACCTTTTCATGATTGGTTCCCTTATCTGGAGGGGTATTCATCTCAATTTGTGAAGCAAATTATTGATGCAAAATTCGATAATCCCCAAAATCTTCTTGAGCCTTTTTGTGGCGTTGGCACCACACCTATCGCACTGGCTCAAATAGGAGTTTCGTGTGGGTATACTGAAGTCAATCCGTTCCTTGTGGAATTGGTTTCTTTAAAAACTATCTGTCTAGAAATGAAACCGTCAAGACGTCTTAAAGCCGTTGAAAAGATTCAGGCGTTAAAGCAGCTGATACGAAATGACACCGACATTGCACCAAGCGACACTGCTCTAAAATCAAGCTATTCAGGCGTGTTTGGTACAGTCGAATATTTTCGTGAAAACAGTTTCGAGAAAATTCTGAAACTCAAAACGCTGGAGATAAAGCTCGAAGATGATCTCTCGAGGCGCCTAATGAGGATTGCAGTTTCGACTAGCCTTCTAGAGGCTTCTTTGTTGCGTCGTGCTGGAGATGTCAGATTCAAAACGGAGAAAGAGCTGCTCAAGCCAATTCCAGACATATTGGAGCTTGTAATCCAAAAACTTAGCCTCTTTCAAAGTGACCTCAAGCTAGACGGATTGCCAAACGGGCAAAATATTGTTTTCTTAGGATCGAACGCAAAACAACTACACACTGATACTGCGCCAAGGTTTGACGGTGTTATCACCAGCCCTCCATATTTGAACGGAACCAATTACATTCGAAATATGAAGCTGGAGCTTTGGTATTTAGGGTTCCTGAGCAGTAAATTGGATCTGCAAAAATTTCGCCAAGCTGTCGTAACCTCTGCAATCAACGACGTGTCAAAGGCATCCGGACTTATCGTTCTTGATGAAGCACAGAAGGTCGTCGAAGCTATTGCTCAAAATTGTTATGATAAACGAATTCCGAAAATGGTCGCTGGATATTTTGAACATATGAAAATAGTTGCAGAAGGGATTTGGGGCCAAGTTCGAAGCGGTTCGCCTGTTTGCATTGATATTGGCGACAGCATTTACGGTGGAGTCCATGTTCCAACCCACTCCGTATTGGCCGCAGTTTTTGAAAGTGTCGGGTTTAAGCTTGAGGATGAGATCATCTTGAGGAAGCGGCATTCCAATCGAGGGGCAGAACTGAGCCAACGGCTTCTGGTATTCAGGAAATAAAATGGATCAGCGCTTATGGAAAGAATTCAAGGAAGACTTGCCTCACAAGCAAGGAGCGTTCGCAAAAAGAAACTGGGGAACTCCTCTGCATTCGCTTTGCTCCTACCAAGGGAAACTAAAACCCGCGTTAGCACATCATTTAGTTCAAATTTTTTCATCTAAAGGTCAAACGGTATTCGATCCATTTTCTGGCTCTGGGACGATTCCACTCGAAGCGGTCATAGCTGGTAGGAGCTCAATATCAAACGACCTAAGTGACATGGCAGTTGCCTTATCCAACGCCAAAACTGGGCAGACAACAAGGCGGTCATGTGACTACGTCATTGAGGCATTGGCTGAATGGATATTAACACGCCCCGTATCTCAACGGACCGTAGATGAAACTCAAAAGATTCGCTTCAATAAGACCATTGTCGAGTACTTTGAACCTGCCACCTTTCAGGAGGTATTGAAGGCAAGAGACTTTTTCGGTGAGACAAAAGACCTGAAAGATGCAAATTGGTGTTTGGTTTTTTCTGCGATGCTTCATATTTTACATGGCAACCGACCTTATGCGCTTTCGCGAAATAGTCATCCGCTGACACCATATGCCCCGACTGGGGAATTTATCTACAAAAACGTTATCTCTCATTTGAGAACAAAGGTGCACTCATCGCTTTCAAGTAAGGAAGGCTTGCCAGATTTTTCTAAAGGTTTGTCGATCAAATCCGATGTTCGAGATTTGTCTGAGTTGAGTGATGGATGTGCTGACGTAATAATTACATCCCCACCATTCGCCTCATCAACAAGATTTTACATGACAAATTGGATGCGATTCTGGTTTTCCGGCTGGTCAATTTCCGACTTCGATGATGCAAGCGCCCAATTTATCGAGGGCAGCAAGGACAAATCACTACTTGTCTACGAAGACATTTTTCAGAGCTTTGGCCGTGTTTTAAAGAGCGGCGGGCCTGTCGTTCTGCATGTGGGAAAAAATAAGGCAGTCAATATGGCGGAGAAGCTTCAACTACTCAATTTTGATGGCTTCAATTTAGTCGATGTTTTTTCCGAAAGCGTGGAAGCATCAGAATCGCATGGAATAAAGGACAAAGGAAGCACTGTTGAGCACCAGTACTTAGTTTACTCTAAGAAGTGATTGTTCCATGCATTTGCGAAGCTAAAGCCACCCGCATCAAGCTTAGAAATTTGTAGTACCCGATCAAGCGATTTACAAATCAGCTCAGCTGGAACCTTTCCATCTTTTTCTACTACTAGGTACTCCTTATTAAGAAAGTCATCGAATAGCCATTTGGGGTTGCTCAAGAGCTTCTCCAAAATCTCCAAGTTTGGTGTAGGATTCTCTAATTGATCCAATGGTATACTAGTAAGTTTGCTGAGCTCAATGAGCTCCCGACTAGTATAGAAATCTTTTGGCTGCCGATCTCTCTTTCTGGAGTTGCAACTGCCGCAAAGCGCCGTTGCCGTTTCATCTAGCGGCCACAACAGTGCTAAAGGCCGCGTATGGTCGAGATGCATTTCCTTTCTATCTGCCAACAGTTCCTTGCACTTGAAACACTTCTTTTCGAATTTCTCCCAAATATATGTTGCTAACTCTTGCCCGGTCTCGTGTCGGAACGTCATTTGAGCCGAGTTGTTTCCCAGCTCCGAAATCATCAACTCGAAATGCCGTCGTCGTTGGGCGTCTTCTTTCATTTGATCAGCGGAACGCTGCGGGTTTAGTGCCGCATTAACTACGAATTTCTTGCAGAATCGGCATTCTAATTGAAATCCAAACTCTAATTCTACATCACAATCGTGATCGAGATCAGTTATAATTCCAAAACCTCTGTGACGACATGGTCTTTTTGCGACGCAGTGATTAGAGAACGAAAGCGTATTTCGTTCGAAAGGCAAATTGATAGGAAGAAACCTCGCGCAGCGATTGCACTCTTTGGTGACGAAACACTTTTCCCTTTTCGCAGGTACGTCAGAAATTTTGACATTGCCTTCACTTGTGTAAAAATTTGCCTCGGGTGCAAAAAGATGGATGTTTCGTAGAACACTTTCCCGAGCTTCTTCGAAAAATGGGTGCCAGATTTCCCCGCACCCTGGCTCGAAAATTTCAATTTCGCATGGACCTTCTGGTGTCAAAAAGATAGTAAATTCTGTATGCTTCTCATTCTGCCAAATATATCCGCATTTGTTGAACGATTCAGCTGATCCGTAATTCGAGTAGTGCCGCGATCCGAACCATTCTTGGTCGCAAGTCAACGAAATTTGTGAATTTGCACGAAAGTAGAAACCGAACCCTGAGTATTTTTCAGGATCTATGTCAGGCATTGAAAAGCACAACTTCAGAGGAATACCTGACGAAGCCTTGAATACCAACGTATCAACGCGGAGCAACTTTCCGCCAGTCGCTTCGTCATGGCTCTTAAATCCTGACAAACGAGTCGCTGTCCTGCGTCGACCAGAATACTCTGCTTTACCAGCGCGTTTTTGTAATTTGAAATTTTTGGCTACCATGGAGATAGATTGCCATCGGTTAAACGAGTTAGCAAGTTGCGGTGCGATTTTGTTAGGCAAATGGGAGATGTTTTTAAGGGGTGACGCGGTGAATGTAGAGCGAAGAAGCAAAATAGCGCACTGCCAAGGTTGACACTCTGATTGTTAGTACCCATGTCCGTTTCGCTGGGCATTACCTTTTCCGAGACTGTCCCCCAATCCGCCCACTGCTGATTGCCTTCAGGAAACCCACCCTTTGGTGTCGGTCCCTAGGCTCAGGACCCATTGATCTGCTTGAGGCTACGTCGGCAGCGTGATTCAAGCTCCCAAACTGACGGGGGTGATGATGAGCAACCTTTTCTGGCTAACGGACGCGCAGATGGACCGGCTTCGGCCGTTTTTTCCCAAGAGCCATGGCAAGCCGCGGGTGGATGACCGGCGTGTTCTGAGTGGAATAATATTCATCAATCGCAATGGCTTGCGCTGGTGCGACGCGCCCGCGGAATACGGCCCGGCCAAAACGCTCTATAACCGCTGGAAACGATGGAGCGACAAGGGCATTTTCGCGAGGATGATGCACGGCCTTGCGTCGGAGGCAGCGGTTCCAAAGACGGTGATGATCGACGCGACCTATCTGAAGGCGCACCGCACGGCGAGCAGTCTGCGGTCGAAAAAGGGGGGCCCGACGACCAGCGGGGGCGCGCGATCGGCCGAACCAAAGGCGGCATGAACACCAAGCTGCATGCCGTCACCGATGCCGAGGGACGACCGATCCGGTTTTTCATGACCGCGGGCCAGGTCAGCGACTACACCGGCGCTGCGGCCCTTCTTGGCAGCCTGCCATCGGCACAATGGCTTCTGGCCGACCGGGGCTATGACGCCGACTGGTTCAGGGAAGCGTTGAAAGACAAGGAGATAAAGCCCTGCATCCCTGGCCGGAAGTCCCGCGCCAAGCCCGTCAAATACGACAAGCGCCGCTACAAACGCCGCAACAGGATCGAGATCATGTTCGGGCGCCTGAAGGACTGGCGCAGGATTGCCACACGCTACGACCGATGCCCGAAAGTCTTCCTCTCCGCCATCGCCCTCGCCGCAACCGTCATGTTCTGGCTATGAAACGAGAACGAGTCCTGACCCTAGTTGTATTTCCGATGCCGATCAGCAGAAAGGAGCAGACATGCTCGATAATTTTAGTTGCGGGATGAACGCCGCAGAAGTGGCGGCGGAAGCCGCTGAAGCTGAGCGCGAGACAGGGGCATGTGAAGCCAAGCGCAAGGCTGAGTGGGAGGCGTCGGTTGACGCGTTACCGACCAAACATCAGCGTTATTTCCATCGCAACAGAGTAAGGCGAACTTTTGAAGCCGCGATGGTGCGTGCTGATAAAATAAACGCCGTTCCTCCTTGGTTATCCGACGAGCAGAAACAGCAGATTTTCCAAATCTACGAAGCGTCCGAGGCGCTTCAAATAGCGACGGGCATCCCACATGAAGTGGATCACATCGTTCAACTTGTCGGAAAGAACAAAACAGGAGATCAGATGATTTGTGGCTTGCATGTGCCTTGGAACCTTCGAGCCATTCCATGGTCACTTAATCGCAAGCGTGGCGATTGGTTTTTCATCGCGAGCGCAGAGAGGCGTGTCCCAGACGCAGACGAGATTCTTGCAAGTTTCGATTTTCCTGATTGGGACGATGCGATTCCTTGGTGAAATGCACTTGTTGCAAAAATGTTGCAAAAACCAGAGCGCAGCAATCCGCCACTGTTCGTTTTATTGTTCATTTTCAAGAGTTTAAATGGTGCCCCCACACGGACTCGAACCGCGGACCTACTGATTACAAATCAGTTGCTCTACCAGCTGAGCTATAGGGGCACTTCATCGACTGCTTGCATTCCTTTGCTTACGGTCGACAATCTGCAAGTCGAAACTCACGGGACGGCTGATAAACGACTGACGAGCGAAGCGCAATGCACCAAAATGGATTTTTTTTCGTTACCACAGTCTGCGGTTGGAACTTGTATCCACGAAGCGCCCTCGGGTTAGGGCCGGACCATTTGGTGTGAGATGCAGATCCCACATCCGTGAATCGCCCCGGTTTCACCGGAGACCTATAGCTTCATTTCACGCGACCATATCGAGCACGTCGCGCTGTGCATAGAAGTTCTCTTCAGCCTCTGCTGGCGGGATGTTTCCGATGGGGCCAAGCAAGCGTCTGTTGTTGAACCAATCGACCCATCCGAGGGTGGCCATTTCCAGATCCTGCATGTTGCGCCACGGTCCCTGGCGATGGACCAGCTCGGTTTTGTAGAGGCCGTTGATCGTCTCGGCGAGGGCGTTGTCATACGAGTGGACCTGTCGCGGTTTGATGCCGCTCCTTTGATAGCATTTACTGCAACAAAGGAGATTGACTATGGGACTGAAACGGACGGACGAATTCCGCCAAGATGTGGACCTGTCGCGGTTTGATGCCGCTCCTTTGATAGCATTTACTGCAACAAAGGAGATTGACTATGGGACTGAAACGGACGGACGAATTCCGCCAAGATGCGGTTCGTATCGCACTAACCAGTGGGCTAACACGTAAGCAGGTGGCTGACGATCTGGGTGTTGGCATGTCAACGCTGAACAAATGGATCACCGCGCACCGAGATACAGACGTGGTTTCCAAAGAGGATTTAGACCTCGCCAAAGAGAATGATCGGCTTCGGCGCGAGATCAGGCTCCTCAAGGAGGAGAGGGAGATCTTAAAAAACCGTTCCCGGCCGCAGCCCGCCTGTGCGCAGTATAAACAGCCTGTGCTATGCTGCGCCTGAAGGGCAGTTGCCGATGGCTTATTGGTGGGCTGGACCCCGTTAAAAAACGTGGCACATGGGCTGATGCGCACTTGAGAGTGGTGACGCCGCCATCGCGGTGATCCCGGTTAGGAAGATGACGAACTTGCATAGCCCACGCCCTTCGCCTTGAACGGAGGAGGTGCCATGACGAAGCGTAAATCCGGTGGCCACCCGGACTTGAAGATGGTCAATCCCAATGCGGCCGCGATCGACATCGGCTCGACGATGCACATGGCGGCTGTGAACCCTGACACCGACATCATGCCAGTGCGCGCCTTTGGGACATTCACACAAGATTTGCACGACCTTGCCGACTGGTTCCGGTCGTGCGGTGTCACCAGCGTGGCCATGGAGTCGACCGGCGTTTACTGGATACCGGCCTTCGAGATCTTGGAAGCGAATGGCTTCGAGGTCATCCTCGTGAACGCCCGTTACGCCAAGAATGTGCCTGGCCGCAAAACCGATGTCAGCGATGCCGGATGGCTGCGTCAGCTACACTCCTATGGTCTGTTGCGTGGCAGTTTTCGGCCTGAGGCCGAGATCGCCACCTTGCGCGCCTATATGCGCCAGCGCGAACGCCTGACAGAATATGCCGCCGCTCACATCCAACACATGCAGAAGGCGCTGATGGAGATGAACCTGCAACTGCATCATGTCGTCTCCGATATCACAGGCGGGACCGGTATGCGGATCATCCGCGCCATCGTCGCTGGCGAGCGTGATCCGGAGGCTCTCGCCGCGTTCCGGGATGTTCGCTGCAAATCCTCTATGGACACGATCAAGGCCGCGCTGGTCGGCAACGACCGTGAGGAGCATGTCTTTGCCCTGACACAGTCGCTGGAACTTTACGATTTCTACAAATCGCAGATCGAAGCATGCGACCGCAGGCTCGAGACGGCGGTCGGAGCGCTGACTGCCAAGGCAGATGGAGATCTGGCCCCACTGCCCAAGGCACGGATCAAGTGCAAGCAGCACAACGCGCCGTCTTTCGATGTGCGCGCTGCACTTTACGGGGTGCTGGGCACGGACCTGACGCAGATCCATGGCCTTGGGCCGTCGCTGGCTTTGAAGCTGGTGGCCGAATGCGGCACGGATTTGCGCGCGTGGAAGAGCGCCAAGCACTTCACGTCGTGGCTCTGTCTGGCGCCGGGCAACAAGATCTCTGGTGGCAAGCTGCTGTCTTCGCGGACACGCCGATCTTCAAGCCGCGCCGCTGCACTTCTGCGTCTTGCAGCCGTCACGATTGGCCGAAGTGACACGGCCCTCGGTGCGTTCTATCGACGCCTCTCGGCCCGGATCGGCAAGCAGAAGGCGGTGACCGCAACGGCGCGCAAGATCGCAGTTCTGTTTTACAACGCTGTGCGGCACGGCATGACTTACCAAGATCAAGGCGCCGCAGCTTATGACGAACGACATCGGCAACGTGTGCTGTCAAACCTTCAACGGCGCGCCAAGACCCTCGGATTTGCATTGGCGCCCATCCCGGAGACAGCGGCTGTTTCTTAGGAAGGCCACCCAATTCTTCGCGGGTCTAAAGCAATGAGGTTTAGGTTCATCGAAGAGCACATGTCCAGCTTCCCAGCCAATCGCTTGTGCGATGTCGTTGGTGTCAGCGCACGCGGTCTACGTGCCTTCCGCAGTCGTCCTGCCAGCCGTCGGCAGCGGTCAGATCTGGTGACCTTGGCCCACATCAAAGAACAGTCCCGTCTTAGTTTGGGCAGTTATGGAAGGCCACGGATGACCGAAGAACTGAAAGAGATTGGTCTGGATGTCGGGCACCGCCGTGTCGGGCGCTTGATGCGTCAGAACGGCATATCTGTGGTCAGGACGCGCAAACACAAGGTGACCACAGACAGCAATCACAAGTTCAATATCGCGCCAAACCTGCTGGATCGTGACTTCAACGCAGATGGGCTGCGCATTCCGGGGTGATCCGGTCGGGGATTCCGATTTGATCCGGTCACCCATTCCAATCTGATCCGGTCACCGATTCCGGGGTATCCGGTCACCCTTTCGGGGTGAGGTTGTGACGCTGCCGGGCAGTCCTGTGGCGGGCTACGCTTGTTCTTTCAAACAGAGCAGGCGGCCCCATGAAGAGACTGAAGATGCGGAAGATCAGAGAAGCGCTGCGGCTTCACGCCAGCGGATTATCGACCCGGAAGATAGCGACGAGCCTTGGCGTCGGGCAAAGCACGGCCAGTGAGTATCTGAAGCGGATTGAACGGGCCGCGCTCACATGGCCGCTTGCGGCGGAGATGACGGACGCCGCATTGGAAGCGCTGCTGTTTCAACCGATCGGTGGTGCCAGCCGACTTGTCGAGGCGCAACCGGATTGGCCGACGATCCATCGCGAGCTCAAGCGCCCGGGCGTGACACTGTCCTTGCTGTGGGAGGAATACCGCGCCGTTCATCCGGAAGGCTATGGATACAGCCGGTTCTGCGATCTGCATCGCCGTTGGAACGGGCGTCTGACGCCGGTGATGCGCCAGCACCATGTCGCCGGGGAGCGGGTTTTTGTCGACTACGCGGGCACCACGCTGGAGGTGATCGACGCAGGCACGGGCGAGGTTCGTCAGGCGCAGTTGTTCGTGGCCGCACTCGGGGCCTCGAACCTGACCTATGCCGAGGCAAGCTGGAGCCAGAGCCTGTCAGACTGGATCGGCGCGCACTGCCGAGCTTTCAGCTACTTCGGCGGCGTCCCGGCGCAGGTGGTATGCGACAACCTGAAGTCCGGCGTGACCAAGGCCTGCTTTTTTGAACCGGCAGTGAACCGGACCTACGCCGACATGGCCGCGCATTACGGCACTGCTGTCGTGCCAGCACGGCCCTACAAACCCAGGGACAAGGCGAAGGTCGAGGTGGCAGTTCAGATCGCAGAGCGCTGGATCGCAGCGCGTCTGCGCAACCAGCGGTTCTTCTCGCTGGCGGAACTGAACGCGGCGATCCGCAGCCTCCTCGACCAGCTCAATGATCGGGTGACCCGGCATCTTGGTGCCAGCCGCAGGGCCCTGTTCAATCAGGTCGAGCGATCCGCACTGCGGTCCTTGCCCGCGGCCCCCTACGTTTTTTCTGAATGGAAGCAATGCACTGTCGGACTCGATTATCACGTCGAGGTGGACAAGCATTACTACTCGGCCCCGCACAGCCTGCTGCGGGAGAAGGTCTGGGTCCGGCTCACTGCGCGGACGGTCGAGATTTTCCACCACGGCAAACGTGTCGCCGCCCACGCCAGAACGTCCTCCAATCGCAAGCACACCACCATCGCCGATCACATGCCAGCCAGCCATCGGCGTTACTCCGAATGGTCGCCGCAACGATTGAAGAACTGGGCTGCGAAGATCGGGCCCAATACCGCGACGCTGGTCGAAGTGATCCTGCGCGACCGCAGCCACCCCGAGCAGGGTTTCCGCTCCTGCCTCGGCATCATGCGCCTGGCCAAACCACACGGCCCAGAGGCGCTGGAGGCGGCTTGCGAGCGGGCGCTCACGATCGGGGCGCGGTCCTATTCGTCGGTCAATTCGATCTTGAAGAACAACCTGCATCGCAACCAGCCCGAACCCGCCGCGGACGGGCCCGCGATCCAGCACGGCAATATCCGCGGCCCCGGTTACTTCCATTGCAAGGACAAACGATGTTGACCCACCCCACCTTGGACCAGCTCCGACAGATGAAGCTCGACGGCATGGCCGAGGCTTTCGTCGACTTGCAGGCGCAAGATGCCACCACCGACCTGAGCCACGCCGAATGGCTTGGCCTACTGGTCGACCGCGAGGTCGCTACCCGCAATACCCGGCGGTTCCAGACCCGCATGCGAGCGGCAAAGCTGCGCCACGTCGGGGCAGCCATTGAAGACGTCGACTTCCGCACACCGCGCAAACTGGACCGGGCATTGTTCCAGCAACTCGCTACCGGACGCTGGATCAAAGACGCCCGCAACCTGATGATCACCGGCCCCTGCGGGGTCGGGAAGACCTGGCTTGCCTGCGCCCTGGGCCAGAGAGCCTGCCGCGACAACCTCACCGTCATCTACCAGCGGCTGCCACGCCTGTTCGCCGATCTCGACTTGGGCCATGGCGACGGACGCTTTCCACGCCTTTTCCGATCGCTGGTAAAGGCAGACCTGCTCATTCTCGACGACTGGGGGCCGGACCGCCTGACCGCCGGTCAGCGTCGCGATCTCATGGAGATCGTCGAGGACCGCCATGGACGCGGCTCGATCCTGATCACCAGCCAACTCCCGGTCGCAGCCTGGCACGACGTCATCGACGAACCCACGTTCGCCGATGCCATACTCGACCGCTTGGTCCATAACGCCTATCGCCTCGAACTGGACGGCCATTCAATGCGCCGCTCGACAGGTGCCACAGAAAAAGTTGACGAAGGCCCCACGGCCTGACATCAAAAACCATGCCTTCGCGGCGACGATCCTCAAGTGACCGGATACCCCGGAATGACTGACCGGATGTTGTCGGAACAGCCGACCGAATGCGTCGGAATGCGCAGCAAAGGGGCAGCCTGATCCAAAGCCCCCACCTTTTGTTCGAGCAGGGGCAAAAAGTGCAATGGATCAAAGATCATATCCGCTGATGCGTAGGATCGGTTATGCCGTGCAATAATCTCGTTGCCACATCCAATGATGACCTCATGCACAAACCCACGCACGTGAACATCATGGTGGGCATAAGCCACCGGCACCGAGTAATCATTGCTGCGATAACGCACCATCGAGATCGACGTAGCCCGCGTGCTGACGTGATCGCAGGCTTCATATTCTGCGACGGGCAATCCCATTAGAGCATCCAAATCCGATACCAGGCGTGCGCCTATAGTTTGGGTGTGGCCGCGCAATGTATCACTTTGTCGTTCCAAACACTTCTGCTCCGGGTGCGCGTTCAAATCATCAAAGCTGTCGTAGGCTCAGGACCCATTGATCTGCTTGAGGCTACGTCGGCAGCGTGATTCAAGCTCCCAAACTGACGGGGGTGATGATGAGCAACCTTTTCTGGCTAACGGACGCGCAGATGGACCGGCTTCGGCCGTTTTTTCCCAAGAGCCATGGCAAGCCGCGGGTGGATGACCGGCGTGTTCTGAGTGGGATAATATTCATCAATCGCAATGGCTTGCGCTGGTGCGACGCGCCCGCGGAATACGGCCCGGCCAAAACGCTCTATAACCGCTGGAAACGATGGAGCGACAAGGGCATTTTCGCGAGGATGATGCACGGCCTTGCGTCGGAGGCAGCGGTTCCAAAGACGGTGATGATCGACGCGACCTATCTGAAGGCGCACCGCACGGCGAGCAGTCTGCGGTCGAAAAAGGGGGGCCCGACGACCAGCGGGGGCGCGCGATCGGCCGAACCAAAGGCGGCATGAACACCAAGCTGCATGCCGTCACCGATGCCGAGGGACGACCGATCCGGTTTTTCATGACCGCGGGCCAGGTCAGCGACTACACCGGCGCTGCGGCCCTTCTTGGCAGCCTGCCATCGGCACAATGGCTTCTGGCCGACCGGGGCTATGACGCCGACTGGTTCAGGGAAGCGTTGAAAGACAAGGAGATAAAGCCCTGCATCCCTGGCCGGAAGTCCCGCGCCAAGCCCGTCAAATACGACAAGCGCCGCTACAAACGCCGCAACAGGATCGAGATCATGTTCGGGCGCCTGAAGGACTGGCGCAGGATTGCCACACGCTACGACCGATGCCCGAAAGTCTTCCTCTCCGCCATCGCCCTCGCCGCAACCGTCATGTTCTGGCTATGAAACGAGAACGAGTCCTGACCCTAGCGCGGCGCGGGCACCAGAAAGTTGCGACGTGTGTAACCTACCATGCCTTCGACATTGCCTTTGTCGTTTCCTCGCGCAGGCCGCCCGAACCTGTCATCAAACAAGTAATGCGATTGCAATTCCGTAAACCGACGGGTCCGGACTCGCGTTCTGTCCCCCAGAATACGCGCCACAGCGATCTTGGTATTGTCGTAAAGAATGGATTGGGGCCCTCTCGGCAGATTGCTACGCAATCGCCTGCCAGGTAATAAATGCCGCCAAAGAAGGCAAAGGCCGAGACGTGGCCATCACAGAATGCTTCCGTTGTCTCTGCTGGATAACCCTTCACAAACACCGCATCAGAATGCGGCAAGCTCATCACAAAGAAGTGGACTTTGCGCTCCACCCCGCCGATGACGCCGAGGGTCTCGCCAAAATCAACCTGTGCGTGGCCTGGCCGATGCGACAACGGCACAAACACTTCTTTGGTGCGCCGCTTTTGCTCACGCACGTAATACGTCACCGTCGTGAGGCTGCCTGCATACCCATGCTCATCACGCAGTCGTTCAAAAATGCGCTTCGACGTGTGACGCTGTTTTTTGATCAAGGCTTTGTCGGAGCGCAGTATCTCGTCGATGACACCAACGTAATTATCAAGCGTTGGCCGACGCGGCGGTTCTGAACGCTGATATCCGGGCGGCAACTCATGGCGCAGCATCTTCGCGATCGTCTTGCGATCCTTATTGAAATAACGCGCCGCTTCTCGAGCTGACATGCCGTCCTTCAAGCAGGCACGGCGCACACGATTATAAATATCCACAGAATACATCTCCCGCCCTCCGACTAAACGAAGGACACAAACTGGCGGAGTTTTACTCCGCTACAACTGCGATGCGCAGCCGCTTCTGTGGCCCATTATTGATCCGCGTTTTACAAGCGCCCCTGCCGCGGAGCGGCTTAGTCCGTCCCGCACGGGGATGCGGTTGGCATGTCGCAATCCTCTAAGGTGGCGAAGTCTTCGCCCGCCGTCAGCTTCATCAACTTGCCTACCCAAGCCAACGCGAGAGCCCGGTGACCCGATCAATGCGACTGGTCGAGAAGTTACGAGACCGTCTTGACTGCGATGACGATAGATATTTGATCGGACCGAAAGGTGTACACCACTAGGGTCAGGACTCGTTCTCGTTTCATAGCCAGAACATGACGGTTGCGGCGAGGGCGATGGCGGAGAGGAAGACTTTCGGGCATCGGTCGTAGCGTGTGGCAATCCTGCGCCAGTCCTTCAGGCGCCCGAACATGATCTCGATCCTGTTGCGGCGTTTGTAGCGGCGCTTGTCGTATTTGACGGGCTTGGCGCGGGACTTCCGGCCAGGGATGCAGGGCTTTATCTCCTTGTCTTTCAACGCTTCCCTGAACCAGTCGGCGTCATAGCCCCGGTCGGCCAGAAGCCATTGTGCCGATGGCAGGCTGCCAAGAAGGGCCGCAGCGCCGGTGTAGTCGCTGACCTGGCCCGCGGTCATGAAAAACCGGATCGGTCGTCCCTCGGCATCGGTGACGGCATGCAGCTTGGTGTTCATGCCGCCTTTGGTTCGGCCGATCGCGCGCCCCCGCTGGTCGTCGGGCCCCCCTTTTTCGACCGCAGACTGCTCGCCGTGCGGTGCGCCTTCAGATAGGTCGCGTCGATCATCACCGTCTTTGGAACCGCTGCCTCCGACGCAAGGCCGTGCATCATCCTCGCGAAAATGCCCTTGTCGCTCCATCGTTTCCAGCGGTTATAGAGCGTTTTGGCCGGGCCGTATTCCGCGGGCGCGTCGCACCAGCGCAAGCCATTGCGATTGATGAATATTATTCCACTCAGAACACGCCGGTCATCCACCCGCGGCTTGCCATGGCTCTTGGGAAAAAACGGCCGAAGCCGGTCCATCTGCGCGTCCGTTAGCCAGAAAAGGTTGCTCATCATCACCCCCGTCAGTTTGGGAGCTTGAATCACGCTGCCGACGTAGCCTCAAGCAGATCAATGGGTCCTGAGCCTAAGCTACGGGCTGGGGCCGGTCATCCACTGCGCCCAGCATGAAGGTCGCTAAAATTCTTCCGCTGCCAACGTGTAGGATAACAGCTCGAAGTCGCTCGAACTCAGTTCGAACCCGCGCCTCGCATTAAGCTGATTCGGTTTCCCATGTCAGCAAAAACTAGCATGCTTGTCACGTTTAGTTACGTAGGAACCGACGGTGCTACGTTTACTAGACATCGCAACGAATTTAGCGTGCTTCATGCAGAATTTTCCTTGAATCTTTGTAAGTAAATCTTGCAAAAACAATGGTTTGACTCCGATCCGCACTTCGGAAAGCATTAGGGCAGAAGCTCGTTATTCCGACGATTGCTCGCTTTGAAGAAGGATCAAATTATGCATCATGAGCACCCCTCAAGTATGAGCACTATGGCAACGCCATCTGTCGAACCAGCAGCCGGAACGCGGCTACCCTTGGCGGTCAGTGCTTGCCCGAGCTCAGAAGAATTAAACGACCCGCACTGGAGTGCCGCAGTCCGGCAGATCATGACGGCTTTTGTTGAAGTGGGTTTTGGGGTTTCGGCGGCTCAACACGCACTGACCGCAGCGAACAAGAACCGCAGGCTTCAAACATTGGCTGAAGATTTTTGCCGTGACGCCGGGTAATCACGAGTCCGCGTGGTGTAGGGCCAATTTAAGTCAACGCTATCCTGAGCAGGCCTTCCAGAAATTGACCAAACCAAAGCCTGCGAATGCGCGCTGCCAGTGTTTGAATAAATAATTGCAAAAGGAACTTCAAACCGCCCACACCGAATTTTTGATCAAATCATCGGTAACCCGCTATTTGCCCCCAACCCGAAAGGATCCAAAATGATCATCAAGGCCCCCAGCAGTCCAAAAAAGAAGCAATGCATTCTGTACCTTCGCGTTTCCTCGGCAAAGCAGACAAGCGATGGCGCGGGATTGTCAAGCCAAGAACGCAGTTGCCGCGAATATGCAGACCACAACGGCTATGAGGTCGTAGAAATCTTCACTGATGTCATCTCGGGGCGGTATGCAGACCGCCCCGGAATGAACGAACTCCTCGCATTTCTCCGTGCCGCAGGAGCCAAGCCTTACATTGTGGTAGTAGACGACATCACGCGACGCTTCGCGACAAGATCACTGCGAGCGGGGCAACAATTGAAAGCCCCAACCAAAAATTCGGGGAAGACGCAGGAGGCCGATTTATCGAGACTGTAATGGCTGCAATCGCAGAACATGATCGCGTCAAAAACGCAGAGCAGTCTCGCCGGAGATCTTTAGCACGCCTTCAGGGTGGGTACTGGTTCTTCAACGCCCCCTTTGGTTATACCCTTGAAAAAGCTCCCGGCGGGGGAAAGATGCTGATGCTCAGTGAGCCTCTCGCGGGTATCGTGAAAGAGGCTTTGGAGGGCTTCGCCTCGGGACGCTTTCAGACACAGGCTGAAGTTAAACGCTTCTTGGACTCGAAACCTGAATTTCCCAAAAGCTATCGCGGCACAGAAGTCCACTTCGACAAGGTCAAAAGGATGCTGACCAATGTGCTCTACGCAGGTTATGTCGAGTATCCGAAATGGGATATTCCTCTTACGCAAGCAAGGCACGATCCCCTCATCTCTTTTTCAACCTATCAGATTAATCAGGAACGTTTGATAGAGCGTAAAATCGCGCCAGCACGGGCCAATATCGCAGAGGATTTTCCCCTCCGGAATTTCCTCGTCTGTGAGGTTTGCAGCCACCCCGTCACGGCCTGTTGGTCGAAAAGTCATACAGGTAAGCGGCACCCTTACTATCTCTGTCGTTATCGCGGGTGTTCTGAGAAGGGAAAATCTATGCGGCGTGACGATGTTGAGTCGCAATTTTTTGAGTATTTGAAAACACTAACTCCCGCTCGAACCACGCTCGAACTGGCGGAACGTACCTTCCGGGCTGCTTGGGAGGAACGCAGCCGTTCAGCCTCGGATGAGAGCAAGCGCCTCAAGGCCAATATGCGTCAACTGGACCGGGATGTCGAGAATCTGCTCGGGCGATTGGTTCAGGCCGAGAACAACAGCAAGCTGATCGCCGCATACGAGCGCCGCATCTCTGAACTTGAGCAAGAAAAGGCAGTCATACGGGACTCCATCACGCAAATGTCACATCCAGCGCACCCGTTTGAAGAAATGTTCGAACTTTCGATGCGGTTTCTCTCAAGCCCTTATGAAGTTTGGGAAAAAGGCAATCTTGAAGTGCGGAGAACATTACTCAAACTGGTGTTTTCGCACCCTCTGGCCATCAGCCGAAAAAGCGGTGTTCGAACCGCAGAAACCACCTATCCGTTCAAGGCGTTACGACACTTAGCAAGGATGAAATCTGAAATGGTGCCCAAGGTGGGATTCGAACCCACACACCCGTTAGGGCGGGGGATTTTGAATCCCCTGCGTCTACCGTTCCGCCACTTGGGCACAGGTCACCGCATACCGTCCCGCGACCGCTTCGTCCAGAGGAGAAATCACATTCTGTTCCAGTCTTGACCCCACCTCGGCCTCATGCTCTGAGACGCGCATGTTGAAAGCGCTTTATGCCCGTACCATGACCCTCGCAGAGCACCCGCGTGCGCTGTGGTTTCTGGCCATCGTATCATTTGTGGAAAGTTCGGTTTTTCCCATTCCGCCCGATGTTTTGATGATCCCGATGATCATCGCGCGCCCGTCACGGGCATGGCTGATCGCGCTTGTGGCCTTGGTGTCGTCGGTGCTTGGCGGGATGCTGGGCTATGCCATCGGAGCGTTCTTCTACGATTCCATCGGCGCGCCGATCCTGGCGTCACTGGGCAAAGCCGACGCGATGGCCGAATTCAACACCAAGTTCAACGATTTCGGCTTTTGGGCCGTATTGGTCGCCGGGATCACACCGTTCCCATATAAAGTGATCACCATTATGTCGGGCTGGACCGGCATGCCGCTCGCAACGTTCATCACCACGTCGATCATCGCCCGCGGCATCCGATTCTTCCTGGTCGCAGGGTTGCTCTACTACTGCGGCACCCCGATCCGCGACTTCATCGAGCGTCGGCTGGGCCTGACGCTGACCCTGTTCATGGCCGTCCTGATCGGCGGCTTCGTCCTTGTGAGATACCTATGACACGCGCCACCTTTGTCCTTCTCGCCGCTGGCGGATCTCTGGCTTTGCTGGGCGGGGCGTTTATCGCGCAGGCCTTTGGCTGGGCCCCGTGCGCGATGTGCCTTTGGCAGCGCTGGCCCCATGCGGCGGCCATCCTGCTGGGCGCGCTGTCACTGGCCCTGCCCGGCCGTCTTCTGCCGCTGGCTGGCGCATTGGCCGCAGCGACCACTGCCGCGATCGGTGTTTTTCACAGCGGGGTCGAGCGCAAATGGTGGGAAGGTCCGACCAGCTGCACCAGCAGCGGTGACGGGCTCGGCGGACTGACCAGCGGCGAACTGCTGCCCGGCGGCAGTGACGCGCCGGCACTGGTGCTATGCGATACGTTCGAGCCGTTTCTGCTTGGGCTTACGATGGCGAACTACAACGCACTGATCTCGGCAGTGCTGGTGCTGGTCTGGCTCAAGGCCGCGCGCGCATGATCTGAACGCCAACCCGATCTGTCAACAGATCGGCACCGATCCATCAATGGATCGGATCGCGCCCTAAATGTCGCAACGTAACTAGTCTATCAAGACCGAACAGCGCCGCGCCACAGCCCCGATCTGTTGACAGATCGGAACCGATCCATTGATGGATCGGCCCCCTCACCCGGATTTACGGGTCGCGAGCAAAAGACTCGTTTCAGAATGCGCCACCCCGTCAAACCGCCGGATCCGCGCCAGAACATCGTCAAGCGCCTCCAGCGTCTCGGTGCCGATCTCGGCAATCACGTCCCAGCGGCCATTGGTGGAATGCAGCGCCCTGACTTCGGACAGCCCCTGCAATTGCCGCATGATCCGGTCGGTGCCCCGTCCCTCGATTCCGATCATCATCATGCCACGCACCGGGTCGGTCTGAGCATCGGCCTTCAAAACCACCGTAAATCCCACAATCTCACCCTTGCTTTGCAGCCGTTCGAGTCGCGCCCGCACCGTGGTCCGCGACAGGCCAAGCCGAGCCGCAAGATCCGACAGCGACGCCCGTGCATTGTGGCGCAAGGCACCAATCAGTTTTTGATCCGTGGCGTCCATTATGCAGGTTTTCTCCGTCTATCTGGCAAGTGACTGCCCGATACGACCATTTTGATCGCTGCACCACAATCAAATTATCGGCCATAGTGGCTGCAAATCGACATGTGGAGCTTTGCGATGAAACCCAAGACCTGCCTTCTGATCGGTGCCCCTATGGACAGTGGCAAACGCCGCGACGGTTGCCTGATGGGCCCGGATGCCTTTCGCACGGCCGGGCTGGCGCGGGCGCTTAGGGCCCTCGGGCTGAAAGTCATCGACGATGGCAATCTCTCGCCCGCGAGCCACCCCGAAGACAGCGGTGATGGCCGCCTGCACAAGCCGCAGGAAACAATCGCCTGGACCTATCGGCTGATGCGCGAGGCCGAGCAGGCGATGAGCCGCGGCTTGCCAATCTTCCTTGGGGGCGACCACGCCATTTCGCTCGGCACAGTGACCGGAGTCGCCGCCCATGCCGCGAGCAAAGGCCGACCGCAATTCGTGCTCTGGCTGGATGCGCATAGCGATTTCCACACCGCCGAAACTACGACAACGGGCAATCTGCACGGCACCCCTTTGGCCTATGCCACGGGACGCAAAGGATTTTCCGGTTTTCCAAAGGTCACCGCCCCTGTGCCCGAGGAAAACATCTGCATCATCGGCCTGCGCTCGGTCGATCCCGAAGAACGCGCGATGCTGCAAGACAGCGATATCCTCTATCACGACATGCGCGCGATTGATGAAACCGGCATCGGCGCCCCACTTGCGGCCTTCCTTGCCAAAGTCGCCGAGGCGGGCGGCGCGCTGCATGTCTCGCTTGATGTCGACTTCCTCGACCCGTCGGTCGCTCCCGCTGTTGGCACCACCGTGCCCGGCGGCGCGACAATCCGCGAGGCGCATCTGGTGATGGAAATGATCTGCGACAGCGGGTTGATGACCTCGATGGACATGGTCGAGTTGAACCCCTTTCTTGATGAACGCGGCCGCACCGCGCAGTCCATGGTCGACCTTGCCGCCTCGGCCCTGGGCCGGCGAGTGTTCGACCGCCCCACCCGATCCTACCTGTGATGGAGCCCCATTTGAAACCGCTCAAACCCTCTGAATTGGCTCCGTCTGACAAGGCGCTGGTGCCTTTCGTCTCGGTCGACAACATGATGCGGCTGATCCGTCACGTCGGCGTCGAGCCGATGCTGCGTGATCTTGCCGGTTATATCGAAGCTGATTTCCGCCGCTGGGAACTGTTCGACAAGACGCCCCGCGTGGCGTCGCATTCTGATGTCGGGGTGATCGAATTGATGCCGACGTCGGATGGCGAGGCTTATGGCTTTAAATACGTCAACGGCCACCCAAAGAACACGAAGGAAGGCTTGCAAACCGTTACGGCCTTTGGACTTTTGGCGGATGTCTACACCGGATATCCGGTGCTGCTGACCGAGATGACGATCCTCACCGCGATGCGCACGGCGGCCACATCGGCGATGGCCGCGAAATACCTTGCGCCCAAGGGGGCCACCACAATGGCGATGATCGGCAACGGGGCGCAGGCGGAATTTCAGACGCTGGCGATGAAAGCGCTGGTCGGGATCGACACGGTGCGCCTCTATGACACCGACCCGCGCGCCACCGAAAAAGCCGCGCGCAATCTGGCGGGCAAAGGGCTGACTGTGGTGGCGTGCGTGAGTGCCGAAGAGGCGATTGAGGGCGCGCAGATCATCACCACCTGCACCGCCGACAAGCAGAATGCCACCATCCTGACCGACAACATGGTCGGCAGCGGCGTGCACATCAACGCCATCGGCGGCGATTGCCCCGGCAAGACCGAGCTGCACCGCGATATTGTGGCGCGGGCGGATATGTTTGTGGAATTCCCGGCACAGACCCGGATTGAAGGCGAGCTGCAACAGATGCCCGACGACCATCCCTTTACCGAGCTGTGGCAGGTGATCACCGGCGCGGCACAGGGGCGAAAGTCTGCGCAGCAGGTGACGCTGTTTGATTCCGTGGGCTTCGCGATCGAAGATTTCTCGGCCCTGCGCTATGTCCGCGACCGGATCCGGGGCAGCGATTATTACCTCGATCTTGATCTTCTGGCCGATCCGGATGATCCGCGGGATCTGTTTGGGATGTTGATGCGGTCAGAGGGCTGACGTTTGGGGTCGCTGTGATCGGGAACAGAAAGAGGGGCTCTGCCCCCGGCCTTTGGCCTCCCCCGAGGTATTTTTAAACAGAAGAAGACTGGGTCAGTGCGGCCAGTCGACGCGTTCTGCGACCTCGATTTGGCCGCGCAGGGCGTTGCACAGCCGCAGGCGTGTCGCAGATTTGAAGTCGGCTAGGGTGATCTGTTGCTCTTTGAGGGCACCTTGGGCCAGGAGCTCGGCGCGCATGACGCCGGGGAGGACGCCGTCTGAGAGTGGCGGGGTAAGCCAGCGGCCACGGTGTTCGACCAGCAGATTGGTGATTGTGCCTTCGCAGACAAAGCCATGCTCGTTGAGAAACAGCGCCTCGTCGATGCCTTGAGGCAGATTGGCGCGGGTTGTGTCGTAGAGGGCGCGGCGGGTGGATTTGACGCTAAGCCAGGGATCAGAGGCGATGAGACGCTGTGGGGCGACGGCGATGCGCCAGCCGATTGGCGGCGGCGGCACGGCGGCGGAGGTCAATTCAAGGTCGCCGATGGCGTTCAGGGTCAGGCGCAGGCGCAGTGGGGCATCGCCGGTGATTGCGGCGAGGGCGGCATCGAATCTGTCGGGCGTGAAAGGGAAGCCCAAGCGCGCGGCGGATTGCGCCATACGGTCGCGGTGGCGGTGGGCCAGCGCCACGCCCTGCCCCAATCCTTGCCCCGGCTGCCACAGCATGGTTTCGATCAGGCGGGTGCCGTGGGGAATGTCGCGAAACGGGTTTTCCACAGTGCCTCCTCGTATTCGGCCTCGGCGGAGCTGTCCCAGACCAGACCGCCGCCCACGTTCAGCACCGCTTCGCCATCCTCAATCATCAGCGTCCGGATCGCCACGTTGAATTCGGCGCGCCCGTCCGGGGCGGCCCAGCCGATTGAGCCGCAGTAGATGTCACGCGGCGTAGGCTCAAGCGCGCGGATGATCTCCATCGCGCGGATCTTCGGGGCGCCGGTGATCGAGCCACAGGGAAACAGCGCGCGAAAGACCTCGGCCAAGGTGGTGCCGGGGCGCAGTTGTGCCTCGATCTGGCTGACCATCTGGTGCAGGGTCTCGTAGGTTTCGACCTTAAACAGCTCGGGCACCGAAACGCTGCCCGGCGTGGCCAGACGCGACAGATCATTGCGCAACAGGTCGACGATCATCAAGTTTTCGGCTTGGTTTTTCTCGTCACGCGTCAGTCCCTCCCGCAAGGCCCGGTCGTCGGCGGGCGTGGCCCCGCGCGGCGCAGTGCCTTTCATTGGGCGGGTGGTGATGCGGCCGGAGGCATTGATGCGAAAGAACAATTCGGGCGAGCGCGACAGGATCTCGGGGCCGTGGTCTTGTTCGATCAGCGCGCCGTGGGCCACTTTTTGCCGGGCGGCCAGCGCCGCGTAGAGCGCGGCGGTGTCGCCAGTCGCGGGCGCGCGCAAGGGGAAGGTCAGATTGGCCTGATAGATGTCGCCCGCGCCGATCAGATGATGCACCTGATCAAACGCAGCCCGATAGCGGGCCGCGTCCCAATCAGGCCGGAAGGCACCAAGCGTGCTCGGGCTGGTTGGCATATCAGACGCCGGTTCGGGCCGGTCATAAACCCCTAAACACAGCAGCGGCACCCTCCGGCCTTCGGGCATCAACGCGGCCAATTTCGGCTCCAACGCATAGCCGAGTTCATAGCTGGCGTAGCCCGCCACCCAGGCCCCCTTGGCCTGTGCCTCGGACAAATCTGCCAGCGCGGCGGGCACCTCATCGGGCCGCTGCGCAACGATCAGCCGCAGCGGTTGGTCAAACGCCACCGCTGCCCCGTCGGGGCCTTTGTCGAACCGAATGCGCATCGCGTTTTGGTGTCCTTGCCGTCACGCGCCCGCTCTTGCCAAATTCGCGCGGCGAATGCCACGCGAAATCCGGCGTCACCCTGCCAAGCCGCGACATTGCCGCGCAATTTGCCGCAAGTCAGCCTAGGTAATCCGACCGTTGCAGACCATATTTGGCCATCTTTTCGTTCAGCGTCCGGCGTGGCAGGCACAGCTCGTCCATCACCGACGAAATCGAGCCCTTGTGGCGCCGCATCGTATTGTCGATCAACATGCGCTCAAACGCCTCGACATATTCCTTGAGCGGCTTGCCCTCGGTTGTCATCACCGGCTGCATTTCTTCGTGATCGTTCATCAACAGCGAGGCAATCGTGCCCGAGCCGCGCCGCGATTGCAGCACCGCGCGTTCGGCCACGTTGATCAGCTGGCGCACATTGCCGGGCCAAGGCGCCTGCAACAGTTGCGCCGCTTCCTGCGCCGAGACCTCGGGCGTTTCACAGCCGTATTCATCGGCGAATTGCTCGGACAGGCGGGTGAACAGCGTCAGGATATCCTCGCCGCGCTGGCGCAGCGGCGGCACGGTGATCCGCAGCGCGGCCAGACGGTAAAACAGGTTCGGCTTGATCGCATCCTCGGGCGTGCGGTCCTGTTCCTGCATGTTGGAAATCGCAACGATCCGCGTCTCGGCCGGGGTGCCTTGTTCATTGATAAAGTTCAACAAACGCGCTTGGCTCGATTCGCTCAGCGCCTCGACATCCTCAAGCACCAGCGTGCCGCCGCGCGCTTCCTCAACCGCAGGCAGGCGCGCCTCGTCGGGGTGAACCGGGCCAAACAAACGCCGCGCCAGCGCCTCTTCCTCAAGCGCTGCACAGCTGACGAGCACGAATTTCTTGCCCGCCCGCGAGCCGACAGCATGCAGCGCATGCGCCACAAGCGTCTTGCCGGTGCCGGTTTCGCCGTCGATCAGCACATGGCCATCCGCCTGCCCCAGATCGAGGATATCTTCGCGCAGCCGCTCCATCACCGGGCTGGCCCCGATCAGCTTTTTCATCAGCTGGCCGCCATCCGACAGCTCACGCCGCAAAATCCGGTTGTCGAGCGTCAGCCGCCGGGCATTCACCGCCTTCTTGGCCAATTGGCTCATCTGGTCGGGGTTGAACGGCTTTTCGAGGAAGTCGAACGCCCCGAGCCGCATCGCCTCAACCGCCATCGGCACATCGCCGTGACCGGTGATCATGATCACCGGCAGCGCGCTGTCGGTCGACATCAACCGTTTGAGAAACTGCATCCCGTCCATGCCGGGCATGCGGATATCGCTGATCACGATGCCGGGATAGTCCGGCGTCAGCGCCTTAAGCGCCTCTTCGGCGCTGGCAAATGTTTCGGTGTCATACCCCGAAAGCGCCAGCCATTGGCCGATCGATTGGCGCATGTCTTGTTCATCATCGACGATCGCGATCTTCATGAGCTTTGCCATGGTACGCCCTCACCTCTTGTTCGATCAAAATTATTCTGCGGCTTCATTGTCCACAGTATCATCTAGGATGGGCAGTTGCATTTCAAACACCGCACCCGCATCTTCGCCGTTGCGCGCGGTCAAACGACCGCCCAAATCGCTGACAATCCCCGAAGAAATCGCCAGCCCAAGGCCAACGCCCTCGCCCGGCTGTTTGGTGGTGTAAAACGGTTCGAACAGCTCATCGAGATCGTCGATCCCGTGGCCATTGTCACGCACACTCAGGGTTGCCATCTCGCCAAAACCCGAAAGCATCACTTCGATTTGCGGATCGCGCAGGCCCTTGGTGGCATCAAGCGCGTTGCGCAACAGGTTCACCATCACCTGCTCGACACGCACCCGGTCGGCCATCACCCGCACCGGCTGTGGCGGCAGGATCCGCGCGAGGTTCACATGCCGCTGCTTCAATTGCGGTTCCATCATCGCCAGCGCCGAGGACAGCGATTCGCCCAGATCAACCGGGCTGAGGGTTTCGCCGCCTTTGCGGGCATAGCTTTTAAGCTGCCGTGTGATCGCGCCCATCCTATCAAGCAGGTCATCGACCCGCGCAAAAGACGACAGCGCCTCATCCGGGCGGTTGCGATTGATCAACAGCCGCGCGCCCGCCAGATAGGTTTTCATCGCCGCCAAAGGCTGGTTCAACTCATGGCTCACCGCCGCCGACATTTCGCCCAAAGCCGCCAGTTTCGAGCTTTGCGCTAGGGTCTGTTCAGCCACCGCCAACGTCTTTTGCACCCGCTCACGTTCGGCAATTTCGCGTTGCAGGCGGGTGTTCAGCGCCCGCAATTCCGCTGATTCCCGTTGGAACAGCGCCATGCGCACCGCGGTCTTGCGGCTGAGGAAATAGAACGCCAGCGCCAGCAGAATGGCAAAGCCCATGATCTCCATCGCCAAGACCGCATTCACCTTTTCGCGCACGCTGGTATAGGGCGTGAAACTGGCAATGCGCCAGCCGCGAAAGGCAATCCGCCCCTCCATCCGCAGCACCGCCTCGCCTTTGAGATAGGCATCGGCCGGGATGTGCGTCCAGTCGGTGGTGGCGCGCAAAGCGCGTTCGATGGCGCTGTCGGCCGGTTCACGCTTGAGCGCATCGGCCTCGGCCAACCCACGCCAGCGCGGCTCGGTCGCGAGGATGATCACGCCTTCGCTGTCGGTCACAAGCACCGCATCGGCGATCCCCACCCAAGCGCGCTCAAACTTTTGCAGATCGACCTCAACAACAATCACGCCGACCAATTCGCCGTTGCTTTCAATCCGGCGGCTATAGGCAAATTTGTAGCCACCAGCCTCGCGCGGCAGCGCGGAAAACACCGTCGCATTCGAGCGCAGCGCGCCGATGAAGTACGGCTCTTGCCGGTGGATCGAGCCGAGAATATTGCGGTCGGTCGCGGCCACCGCCCGGCCACCGCCATCCAAAAGGATCAACGAAGCCGCGCCGATTTCATCCACGAATGAGATAAGCCGTTGCGTTGATTGCGAATAATCCGCCGAGTTCAACGCCCCGATCAACGCAGGATCGCGCGCCAAAAGCTGCGGCACGATGGAATTGCGCCGCAACTCGGACAGCACGTTGCCGGAATACAGCGCAAGGCGCAGCTCGGCCCGGTTGCGCGTGGTCTCGGTAAAGCGGTCGGTCAGCAGCCGGTTGGTAAACCACACCGTCGTCACCGCCAGCACCAAAAGCGCAAACAGCGCCAAGCGGACACGCCAGCTTAGCGGGCCGCCACGGCGCAACAACCGTTCGCCCGGTCGGGCGCTTCTTCGAGGGGTTTTTTCCATTGCAACGAGTCTACGCCTCTGCCGCCGCCCGCTCAAGCGACAGTGGCGTGATCTCAGGCGGTTACCCGCTCAAGCGCGGCGGCCAGCGCATCAAAAACAGGCTTGCCGTCGCTGTTGCCGTGGCTGGGCTCTGCGGCGCGCTCGGGGTGCGGCATCATGCCCAGCACCCGGCGGTTGCCCGACAGCACCCCGGCGATGTCACGCGCCGATCCGTTGGGGTTGTCGCCATAGCGGAACGCCACCCGATCCTCAGCCTCAAGCTGGTCGAGCGTCGCATCGTCGGCGAAATAGTTGCCATCGTGGTGCGCAATCGGAATCAGGATTTCCTGATCCTTGCTATAGCCTTGGGTAAACACGCTGTCTTCGGTGCCAACGATCAGCGGCACAGAGCGGCAGATGTATTTCAGCCCGGCATTGCGCAGCAGCGCCCCCGGCAGCAGCCCGGTCTCGGTCAGAACCTGAAAGCCGTTGCAGACACCGATCACATAGCCACCCGCCTCGGCGTGTTGCTTTAACTCGCGGCAGATGGGCGAATTGGCAGCAATCGCGCCGCAGCGCAGGTAATCGCCATAGGAAAACCCGCCCGGCACGCCGACGATATCGACGCCCTCAGGCAGCGCATGATCCTTGTGCCAGACCATCGAAACGTCGAAACCCGCCGTTTCAAAGGCCACGGCCATGTCACGATCACAGTTCGATCCGGGAAAGACGAGGACGGCAGCTTTCATCGCGGCACTCCTGAATTAGTCAGCGGTTTGAACGGCTTGCGCCGCTCAGTTCATCTCGATGAGATAGCTTTCGATCACCGTATTGGCGAGTAGCTTTTCGCACATCTCGGTCACTTGCGCCTCGGTCGTGCCCTCGGCCAGATCAAGGTCGATCACCTTGCCCTGACGCACGCCGTTGACCGCGTCAAACCCCAGCGCGCCAAGCGCGTGGCGCACCGCTTCGCCCTGCGGATCAAGCACACCGTTTTTCAGCATCACATGCACACGCGCTTTCATGCCATTCGTCCTTCTTGTCGCCCTCGGGACACCGCCCAAGGGTCTTTCACTTCGTTCAAACCTCAACCATCACCGCAACAACGCGGCGCAATCAGTTGATAAGCTTCGGCTTTTCCATCGGAGTCGCATTGCGCGGCATCACACCCAGACGCGTCGCCACCTCGGTATAGGCGTCGGTCAGCGAGCCGAGATCCTGGCGGAACACATCCTTGTCAAGCTTTTGACCGGTCTTGAGATCCCACAGGCGGCAGCTGTCGGGGCTGATTTCATCGGCCACAACAAGGCGCTGGAAGTCACCGTCATACACCCGGCCGATCTCGATCTTGAAATCCACCAGTTTGATGCCGACGCCGTACATCAGACCGGACATATAATCGTTGACCCGCAAAGCGAGGCTCAGAATATCGTCCATGTCTTGCGGGCTGGCCCAACCAAAGGCAGCGATATGCTCTTCGGTCACAATCGGATCGCCGAGCTTGTCGTCCTTGTAGCAGTATTCCACGATCGGACGCGGCAGGCGGGTGCCTTCTTCGATGCCCAAGCGCTTGCTCATCGAACCGGCGGCAAAGTTGCGCACAATCACTTCCAACGGAATGATTTCGCAGGATTTCACCAGTTGCTCACGCATGTTGAGCCGCTTGATGAAATGGGTCGGTACGCCGATTTCGTTCAGCCCGGTCATGAAATATTCGCTCAGGCGGTTGTTCAACACGCCTTTGCCGTCAATCACATCTTTCTTTTCGGCATTAAACGCCGTGGCATCATCCTTGAAGTACTGCACGATGGTCCCGGGTTCGGGGCCTTCATAAAGAATTTTCGCTTTGCCTTCATAGATCTTCTTGCGACGCGCCATCTCGCGACCTTTCCTGCCAAGGCGCAGCTTGGGGCCGAGTCCCCGCCGCGCGTGCGCCCTCATACGCCATGCTCCGCATTGTCGCAAGCGGACCTCCCCCCTTGCGGCGAAGCGCGCGGGACGGCATATCTTGAACGACCCATTTCGTCACCAGAGGACAGGCCATGACCACATTCGACGACCGCGAGCACGCTTTCGAAGCCAAGTTCGCCCATGACGAGGAAATGAAGTTCAAAGCCGAAGTGCGCCGCAACAAGCTTGTGGGCCTCTGGGCCGCCGGGCTTTTGGGCAAAACCGGCGAGGATGCCAATGCGTATGCCATGGACGTGGTGAAATCAGACTTCGAAGAAGTCGGCCACGAAGACGTGGTGCGCAAGGTTTCGGGCGATCTGGGCGACAAAGCCACCGAAGCCGAGATCCGCACCAAGATGATCGAGGCACTGGCCGAGGCCAAAGGCCAGCTTCTTAAAGAGGTCTGACGCCGCCCCGGCGCGCGTCGATCAAGGCGGCTTTTCGGGGCCGCCTTTTCCATCTCCCGCATACCGCTTGGGTGTGCGGCTCATAATGATCTTGAGAATTATGTATTTGCGCCCTGTCGCGCCCTATGGCATCCGCCGCAGGACCATTTGACAGGAAAGTACCCCCGATGACCGACGCGCTGAGCAAACTTCTGACCGAACGCGATTGGCTGTTGGCCGATGGTGCCACCGGGACCAACCTGTTCAATATGGGGCTGATGTCTGGCGATGCGCCCGAGTTGTGGAACGTCGACGAACCCGAGAAAATCCGCAATCTCTATCGTGGTGCGGTGGATGCCGGGTCTGACATCTTCCTGACCAACACCTTTGGCGGCAACGCCTCGCGTCTGAAACTGCACAACGCGCAGGACCGCGTTCTGGAATTGAACCGCACCGCCGCCGAACTGGGCCGCGAAGTTGCCGATGCGGCCGGTCGCCCGGTGATCGTGGCCGGCTCTGTTGGCCCCACCGGCGATATTATGGAGCCGATTGGCACCCTGTCGCACGCTGTCGCGGTTGAAATGTTCCACGAACAGGCCGAGGGGCTTAAGGCCGGGGGCGCAGATGTGCTCTGGGTTGAGACGATCTCCGCCCCCGAAGAATTCCGCGCCGCCGCCGAGGCCTTTGCCCTCGCCGGTATGCCCTGGTGTGGCACGATGAGCTTTGACACTGCCGGCCGCACGATGATGGGCCTGACCGCTGCCGATATGGTGGCGCTGGCACAGGGTCTGCCCAATCCGCCGCTGGCCTTCGGGGCCAACTGCGGCACCGGTGCCTCGGATCTTTTGCGCACCACGCTAAGCTTTGCGGCGCAAGACCCGGATCTGCCGCTGATTGCCAAGGGCAACGCTGGTATCCCGAAATACGTCGACGGCCACATCCATTACGATGGCACGCCCGAACTGATGGCCGACTACGCGGTCATGGCGCGCAACGCGGGCGCAAAGATCATTGGCGGCTGCTGCGGCACCATGCCCAACCACCTGCGCGCCATGCGCGAGGCGCTGGAAACCCGCCCAGCAGGTCCGCGCCCGACGCTCGATCAAATCGTTGCCGCCATCGGTGGCTTCAGCTCTGAAAGCGACGGGTCCGGCGAAGCCCCGCCCGAAAAGCCGCGCAACCGCCGCCGCAAGCGCGGCTAAGGACACCCACATGACCCGCATGACATCTTGTCGGCCAAGCCCCTGCGCGTCGGTGGCGACGCCGGCGCAAAAGCTGTGCCAACGACGCATGTCAGAACAGCCGCAACTGATCGCCCGGCAAAACCGGTGGCGTGAACAGATCACATCGCAAAGCCGGTGCCTGGCGATCCAATCCCAGTTCGCGGGCCTTGCGTTTGAAACGCGCGGCGATGATCTCGGCATAAGGCCCCTCGCCCCGCATCCTGCGGCCCCAACGGGCGTCGTATTCCTTACCGCCGTGCATTTCGCGCAGCCGCGCCATGATGCGACCGGCCCGACCCGGATAATGCTCGGCCAACCAGGCCTGCCACAGCGGAGACACCTCGCGCGGCAGCCGCAGCATGATCCAGCTGGCGGCATCGGCCCCGGCGTCATGCCCGGCCTGCAAGATCGCTTCCAGTTCGGGATCGGTCAGCGCGGGAACGACGGGCGACACCATCAAGCGCACCGGAATGCCCGCCTCGGTCAGCCGACGGACGGTGGCCAGCCGGCGTTTCGGCCCCGGCACCCGCGGCTCCATCTTGCGCGCCACATCGGCGTCGAGCGTGGTGATCGAAATCCCCACCCGCACCAGCCCTTTGCGCGCCATCGGGGCCAGTATATCAATGTCACGCTCGACCAGCGTGCCTTTGGTGACAATCGCCACCGGGTGATCGCACCCGGCCAAAACCTCAAGACAGGCGCGCATGATCCGGCGGTCCCGCTCAACCGGTTGATAGGGATCGGTATTCGTGCCAATTGCAATCGGGGCAACCCGGTATGCCCCAGCCCGCAATTCGCGTGTCAAAACCTCGGCGGCATTGGGCCGCGCCACCAGCCGCGTCTCAAAATCCAATCCCGGCGACAGGCCAAGATAGGCATGGCTCGGCCGGGCAAAGCAATAAATACAGCCATGTTCGCAGCCCCGGTACGGGTTGATCGAGCGGTCGAACGGCAAATCCGGCGACCGGTTATAGGTGATCAGGCTGCGCGCCCGCTCTTCGCGAACCTCGGTACGGGCGATGGGAAGGTCTTCCTCAATCTCCCAACCGTCATGCCCCGCAACCCGGGCATGCCGCTCATAGCGCCCGGTCTCATTGCGATTGGCCCCGCGTCCGGGGCGGCGGCGCGCATCGATCTCAACTGGCAGGTCATCCATGCCGTCACGATAGAACAAAATCAGAACATCCGCAAACCCTCTGTCACACGCCCCCGGTCAAACGCCGCTTTCGTCGGTCAAAGCGCGATCCATGTCGCAATTTGCCAACAGCACCAGCGGCATTCTGGCCATAGCTGAGAAAACCCGGGCCACCGCAGCCCAACAAAAGGAATCACAAATGTCCGACGAAGAAGACGACATCATCCTTTCGGAACTGGACGACGACGAGCTTGTCCTGCAAATGCACGACGATCTGTACGACGGTCTTCGCGATGAAATCGAAGAGGCCGTCAACATCCTGCTCGGGCGCAAATGGCAGCCCTACGACGTGCTGACCACGGCACTTGTCGGCGGGATGACAATCGTCGGCAAGGACTTCCGCGACGGCATCCTGTTTGTGCCCGAAGTGCTGCTGGCCGCCAACGCGATGAAGGGCGGCATGGCCATCCTCAAGCCGCTTCTGGCCGAAACCGGCGCGCCGCGCATGGGCAAAATGGTGATCGGCACGGTCAAGGGCGACATCCACGACATCGGCAAAAACCTTGTGTCGATGATGATGGAAGGCGCGGGCTTTGAAGTGGTCGATCTGGGGATCAACAACCCGGTCGAAAGCTATCTCGAGGCGATCAAGGCCGAAGAGGCGGATATCCTCGGCATGTCCGCTCTGCTGACCACCACCATGCCCTATATGAAGGTCGTCATCGACACGATGATCGAAATGGGCATTCGCGACGATTACATCGTGCTCGTCGGCGGCGCGCCGCTGAACGAGGAATTCGGCAAAGCAATCGGCGCCGATGCCTATTGCCGTGATGCGGCCGTGGCGGTGGAAACCGCCAAGGAATACGTCGCGCGCAAACACAACCAGATGGCCGGATAAGCCACCATGATCAGCGATGCGACCCTGACCGAAGCGGGCCTTGCCCCCAAAGGCAAGGGCCGCATCCTGCTGATCGCCTGCGGCGCCCTGGCACGTGAGATCCTCGATCTCAAAGCCGCCAATGGCTGGGATCACCTCGACCTGACCTGCCTGCCGGCAAAACTGCACAACACCCCCGACCGGATCACCGACGCCGTGCGCGCCGCCGTGGCCAAGCACCGCGCGGCCTATGATCGGCTGTTCGTCGTTTATGCCGATTGCGGCACCGGCGGCCATCTGCAAGCCGCCTGCGCCGAGATGGGCGTCGAGATGGTCCCCGGCCCACATTGCTACAGCTTCTTCGAAGGCAACGCCGCCTTCGCCGCCCGCGATGAATTCACCGCCTTTTACCTCACTGATTTCCTTGTGCGCCAGTTCGATGCCTTCGTCTGGGAGCCTCTCGGCCTCGACCGCCACCCAGAACTCCGAGAAATGTACTTCGGCAATTATGAAAAATTGGTTTACCAAGCCCAGATCGACGACCCCGATCTGACAGAAAAGGCCAAAGCTTGCGCAGAGCGCCTCGGCCTGCCGTTCGAGCGCCGCTTTACCGGCTACGGCGACCTAAAACCGATCTTCCAAACCCTCACCCCGTGAGTCGGCTGCGGGTCAAGGATCGCGCAGCGACCGCCGAAGGCGGCCAAAGGTCCTTGAGGCGCAGACGACTCGCAGAACACTAGACGAGGCGCGTTCTGGGCAAACCTGCCCCTGAACCGCTTCTCAGCAGCTTAAAGCCAGTGCGCCCAAACGCACCGCCAGAGGCAAAAGCGTCACCCCTCACCCTGCTGAATAAAAGTGCGCGGAAGCGCTCATTTTAACAGCCTCAGCGCGCCGAAAGCCCGTCGCGCAGCACGCCCAGCACCGCGTCACCGGGCACATCCGAAGTCACAAACGCCTCGCCAATTCCACGCGCGAGGATAAACCGCAGCTTGCCGTCGATCACCTTCTTGTCCTGCCCCATCAGGTCCAAAAGCACCTCGGCCGCAGGCAAATCCCCGGCAATATCCGCCAGATCGCATTTCATCCCCATCGCCTTAAGATGCGCGCGCACCCGGCTAGGATCTTCCTGCGAACACAGGCCCAGCCGCGACGAAAGCTCAAACGCCATTGCACAGCCAATCGCCACGCCCTCGCCGTGCAAAAGCCGGTCGGAATAGCCGGTCGCCGCCTCCAAAGCATGGCAAAACGTATGGCCAAGGTTCAACAGCGCGCGGTCGCCCTGTTCGGTCTCGTCGCGCACCACGATCTCGGCTTTCATCTCACAGGACCGGCGCACCGCATGAATGCGCGCACCGTCGTGGCCCGCCGCCATCGCCGGGCCGTTGACTTCAAGCCAGTCAAAGAACGCCGCATCGCCCAGCATGCCGTATTTCACCACCTCGCCATACCCAGCGAGGAAATCGCGCGGCGGCAGGGTTTTCAGCACATCGGTGTCGGCCAGCACCAGCGAGGGCTGGTGAAAGGCACCGATCAGGTTCTTGCCCTGCGGCGCGTTGATCCCGGTCTTGCCACCGACCGAGGAATCCACCTGCGCCAAAAGCGAGGTCGGCACCTGCACAAAGCGCACGCCCCGGCGCAGAACCGCAGCGGCAAAGCCCGCCAGATCACCGATCACTCCGCCGCCAAGCGCCACCACCACATCGCGCCGCTCGACCTTTTGCGCCAAAAGCCATTCAACCGCGCGGGAAAACTCGGGCCAGCTCTTGGTGCTCTCGCCCGGCGGCAACGCCAGCGAAACCATTTCGATCCCCTCGGCGGCCAGCCCGGCGCGCAACCCCTCCAGATGCGCCGCCGCAACGTTTTCATCCGTCAGAACCGCCACGCGGGGCCGCGCCAAAAGCGGCGCGATCTCGGCACCGGCGCGGGCCAGAAGCCCACCACCGATGCGAATGTCATAAGCCCGGTCATCCAGCGGCACATGCACGGTTTCGATCATTGTATCTTCTCCAGAACGTCGGGGCGCGCTTCGAGGTCTTCGATCACCCGGCGCGCCATTTGATCGATCGAATAGGACTTGTCGGCCTTCACATGCACATCCGCCTTGGCGTATTGCGGCACCCGCTTTTCATACAGGTCCTTCAGCGTCGCATAGGGGTCCGCCGTGCGCAAAAGCGGCCGGGTGTCTTTGTGTTTCACCCGCTGCCACAGCAGATCAAGATCCGCATCCAGCCAGACCGCCACGCCCTGATCGGCAATCATCTCGCGGTTGGTGCCCGACAAAAACGCACCGCCCCCGGTCGACAGCACACAGCGCTCGCTTTCAAGCAGGCGACCGATGATCTGGGTTTCCTTGCTGCGAAAGAACGGCTCGCCATCGCGCGAAAAGATCTCCGCGATCGACATATTGGCGGCTTCGACGATTTCAGCGTCGGAATCAAGGAACGAAACGCCCAGCCGCTGCGCCACGGCGCGGCCCACGGCCGTCTTGCCCGCGCCCATCATCCCAACCATCACGATGGTTTTCTTCACCTGCCACTGCATATTCTTGCCGATTTTTGCCGATTGGCTTCAAAATTTCGTATCTCGGACGTGAATGACGTGAACTTGCAAAAAAGGCCAGATATAAGAGGAAAAAAACCGCCGCAGCGGAAACCGTAAAGTTTAAGGCAGAGGCAGTTACACCATGGGACGATTGATCAAGTATCTCTTTTATCTGGCTGTTCTGGCCGGAATCGCGCTGGTGGGCTATGCCTATGTCGGCCCGTATTTTGGCGTCGACTTCTCTCCACCCGCCCAAGAGATTCGCGAACCGGTGGTGCTGGATGCGGGTTAACCGGGTATTTGGCGGGGCAGCGCTGCATTTTGCGCTGATGTCGGCATTGGCGTCGCCGCTGGCGGCGCAAGATCCGTTGTCGGCGATTGAGTGGCTGGATCGACAGCCCTCGGAAGACAGCGATTATGGCCTTGTGCCCGACGCCGCCGCCCTGGCTCCTCCGGTTAAGCGTCCGGTCAAAAATCCGACTAAAGAGCCTGCCGTCACCCGCGATGCCACCAGGCCCGACGTGACGGTCGAACCGCTTGATGCGCCCAATGTCGATGCTGTTGGGCTGTTGCCGCCGCAAGTCACCGGCTTTCCCCAGACCCTGTGGCAAGCGAGCGAAGCCAACAGGCTGGCCGATCTGATCCGCGCGCAGAACGTCGATGGCCAACCGGCGATGCAATCGCTGCTGTTTGCGCTGTTGCTGGCCGAAGCCCTGCCGCCGACAGACACCCGTGGCGATTTTCTTCTGGCGCGCATCGACCGGTTGATCGGCATGGGCGCGGTGGCCCAATCCGCCGAATTGCTGGCCCTCACCGATGCCACCGCCGACCGCGACTTGTTTGCGCGGGTGCTTGACCTGTCGCTGCTCGCCGGTCCTGCTGTCGCGGCCTGCGAAGTGCTCGCGGGGCGGCCCCGGCTTGCCCCTGACCTGAGTGCGCGGGTCTATTGTCTGGCGCTGTCGGGGCGCTGGGAACTGGCGCTCACGACTTTGGAAACCGGCTTTGCCCTTGGCGATGTGACCACCGCGCAATACTCTTTGCTGCTGGGGTTTCTTGATCCCGAATTGGCCGAAGACCTGCCGTCATTGCCGCCCTCGCTGCGCCTGACCCCGTTGGAATTCCGCCTGCATGAGGCCTTGGGCGAGCCGGTGCCGACGCACACCCTGCCCCGCGCCTTTGCCAATGCCGATCTCAACGGTGACAGCGGCTGGAAGGCCCAGATCGAAGCCGCCGAGCGTTTGGTGCGCGCCGGTGCGCTGCCCGAACAGCAGCTGTTTGCCTTTTACACGCTGGGCCGCCCGTCCGCCTCGGGAAGCGTTTGGGACCGGGCCGCTGCAATCCAGCGCTTTGAGCGCGAGTTGGCGGTGGGTGACATGGCCTCGATCAGCACGGCGCTGCGCCGGGTTTGGTCGGTGATGTTTGACGCCGATCTCGCCACGCCGTTTTCGAAATATTATGCCGCTGCCGTGGCCAAACATGAACTTGCTGGCTCGGCTGCGGCGATCAAGCTTCAGATGATCTTGCTGTCGCCTGAGTATGAGACCCTGTCGCGTGGGGTCGAGCCTGCTGGCCTCAGCCACAAATTCGCCGTGGCCGTCGCACAGGGCCAACCCGAGGACGCCCCTGCGCCGAGCCCCCGCGCCCGCGCCATCGCGCAGGGCTTTGCCGGCAAACCGCCCGCGCATTTGCAGGACATGCTAGATGAAAAGCGGCTGGGCGAGGTTATTTTGCGCGCCATGTCGCTGGCCTATCAGGGGCATCTGGGCGACGATGCGGCCCTTTCTGACGCGCTGTCGACCTTCCGTGCCATCGGGCTTGAGGATATTGCCCGCCGCACCGCGTTGCAGGCGCTTTTGCTCACGGCTGAGGGCTGATGCCGGTCGACGACGCGCATATTTCCGCTTTTCTTGAGGCGCAGGCCGCCGAGCTGGGCGCTGCGCACAACACCCTGCTGGCCTATGGCCGAGATCTGCGCGACGTGGCGCAGTGGCTGGCGCACAAAGGCCAGAGCTTCGAGACCGCGCAGCGCGACCATATCGAAGGCTATCTGATCCAATGCGAGGCCGACGGGCTGGCGAAATCCACCCGCGCCCGCAGGCTGTCGGCGATCAAGCAGCTTTATCGCTTTGGCTTTGAGGAAGGCTGGCGCATGGACAACCCTGCGATCCAGATCACCGGCCCCGGCAAGGAAAAGCGCCTGCCCAAGACGCTGTCGATTGATGATGTTGAACGGCTGTTGCAGGCGGCAGAAACCCACGGCCGCACGCGGCAGGACCGGGTGCGCGCGACCTGTCTGATGCAGGTGCTCTATGCCACCGGTTTGCGGGTGACCGAGCTTGTGTCGCTGCCGGTTGCGGCGGTGCGCGGCGATCCCCGACTGATCCTCGTGCGCGGCAAGGGCGGCAAGGAACGGATGGTGCCGCTGTCGCCCCCTGCGCGGGTTGCGCTGACCGAATGGCTGGCGATCCGCGACGGAGCCGAAGAAGACGCGCGCCAAAAGGGCAAACCGCCCTCGCCGTTCCTGTTCCCCTCGCGCGGCAAGGATGGGCATCTGACGCGGCACTGGTTTTTCACGCTGATCAAGTCGCTGGCGGCGCAGGCCGGGTTTTCGGTGGCGGATGTGACCCCACACACCCTGCGCCACGCCTTCGCCACCCATCTGTTGCAAAACGGCGCCGATCTGCGCGCGATCCAGACCTTGCTGGGCCATGCCGATGTGGCCACGACCGAGATCTACACCCATGTGCTCGAAGAACGCCTGCGCGAACTGGTGCTCGAGCATCACCCGCTCGCCCGCGACTAACTCCGGCGCGACTTGCGGCGCAACGCCTCCGGCAGCACATCCTCAGACGGCCAAACCCCGGTTTCGAGCCCAAGCTCATAGCCCTGCGTCAACCCGGCGGCGCGCATCTCGGCTTGCGCCGCCTGCCAGTCATAGGCAAGCGTCTCGATCACCGGCCCATCGGCCCCAAGCACCACAAAGCGTACATCCCGCCCGCCATCATGCGGCGGCATGCCAATCACCCCGGCGTTGATCCAAGCCACCCCGGCGACATCGCGCACAAACGGCAGCCCGCTGTGCCCGGCAACCACGCCATCAACCGGCCCGACAAGCGCTTGCAAGCGCGCGACCTCCTCGGCAAACGCACTCTCAGGCGAGGTGGACCACAAAAACCGGCTGATGTCCGCGACACCGCCGTGAATCACGCCGTAGCGCCGCGCGCCCTGCGTGAACACCGCGATATCCGGCAGTTCCGCCATCCAGCCGCGCATCTCTTCTGTCATCGCCGCATCCGCAAAGCCGTACCAGCCCGCCGACAGCCGATCACAGGTCGAGCCCTCCTCAAAGCCACAGCCGCAATTGCCCGCCCCCTCGGCCAGCTGCTTTTCCACATTGCCCGCAATCACCGCACAGCCCCAATCGCGCACCTCTTTCACAGTGCCCGCCGGATCGCCGCAATAGGCCACCACATCGCCGGTCAAAATGCATGCACTCGGCGGAATTTCGCGCCGCGCGGCCTCGGCCCGCAGCGCCTGTGTGGCGTGGCGATTGGAATACGGCCCGCCAAATAGCAACACCGGCCCCTCGATCCGCCCCAGATCGGCACTCTTCATGCGGCGCTCCCTTGATTGCAGCCGGTTACGGCCCCATAACCCCCAGAGTTCAAGCGAAAGTCAATCTTATGGAACCCTCCCCGCCGCTTCTGGATGGCGCATTCTGGATCACCTCGTCAGCCATCCTGCTGCTGTTGGTGATGTCCGGCTTCTTTTCCGGCTCGGAAACCGCGCTGACCGCCGCCTCGCGCGGCAAACTGCGGGCGCAGGCAGACCGCAACAATCGTGGCGCGCAGCGGGCGCTTAAGATCACAGAAGACAACGAACGCCTGATCGGCTCGGTGCTTTTGGGCAACAACCTGGTCAACATCCTCGCCACCTCACTGGCGACGGCGCTGTTCACCCGCGTCTTTGGCGAAAGCGGCGTGGCGCTGGCGACGCTGATCATGACGCTGCTGGTGCTGATCTTCGCCGAGGTGCTGCCGAAAACCTATGCGATCACCAATGCCGAACGCGCTGCGGCCATCGTCTCGGCCCCGATCGAAATCATCATTCGCGTCTTTTCGCCTATCGTCAGCGCCGTGCGCTTTCTGGTGCGCGGGATGCTCAGCCTGTTTGGCGTGAAAACCGACCCCGACAGCCACATCCTTGCTGTGCGCGAAGAGATTGCCGGCGCGCTGAACCTCGGCCATTCCGAAGGCATTGTGCTCAAGGAAGACCGCGACCGGATTTTGGGCGCGCTCGACCTGTCCGACCGCACCGTCGAAGAGATCATGCTGCACCGCTCGGGCATCGAGATGATAGACGCCGACACCCCGCCGCGCGACATCCTCAACCAATGTCTTGAGAGCCGCCACACCCGCTTGCCGGTGTACAAGAACGACCCCGAAAACATCATCGGCGTGATCCACGCCAAAGACCTGTTGCGCGCAATGTATCGGCTGGTGGATGGCTCGGACAATCAGGCCGGATTGCTCGAAGGCTTTGACGTGACATCGGTCACGATGAAACCCTATTTCGTGCCCGACACCACCTCGCTTGACGATCAGATGCGCCAGTTCCTGCGCCGCCGCACCCACTTTGCGCTGGTGGTCGATGAATATGGCTCGCTCGAAGGGCTGATCACGCTTGAGGACATTCTCGAAGAGATCGTCGGCGAGATCACCGATGAGTTTGACCCTGACGCCGATCATCCGGTGCGCCGTGGTGACGATGGCCATTATCATGTCGACGGTGCCATGACGATCCGAGATCTCAACCGCGCCACCGACTGGAATCTGCCCGACGAAGAGGCCAATACCGTCGCCGGTCTGGTGATCCACGGCGCGCGGATTATTCCGGCGGTGGGTCAGGTGTTCTCGTTCCATGGCTTCCGGTTTGAGGTGACAGGCCGCAAGGACAACCGCGTGACCAAGCTCAAGATAAGCCCGCTGGGGTAATCTGCCCCCAACTGAAAGCCCCTGTGATGTTGCGCCAAAGCGGCCCCTTTCTGATGTCCGCCGCAATGGCGCTGTTTGCGCTTGAGGATATGTTCCTCAAGGCGGCGATGGCACAGGTCTCGGTTGGCATGGGCCTGTTGATTTTTGGCCTCGGCGGCATGGCGGCCTTCCTTGTCTGGGCGCGCCTCAGCGGCCAAAGGCTGTTTCACCCGGCGATCTTTTCCCGCCCGCTGCTGCTGCGCTCGACCAGCGAAGTGCTGGGCCGCCTGTTTTTCACACTTGCCATCGCGCTGGCCCCGCTCTCGCTGGTCTCGGCGATCCTGCAGGCCACACCGCTGGTGGTGGCGCTTGGCGCGGTGGTGTTCTTTGGCGAGGTTGTCGGCTGGCGGCGCTGGCTCAGCATTGTGGTCGGGTTCATCGGCGTGTTGATGATCCTGCGCCCGGGCACCGAGTCCTTCGCCGCCACCAGCCTGTTTGCGGTTCTGGGGATGCTGGGCTTTGCCGGCCGTGATCTGGCCACCCGCGCCAGCCCGCCGTCGATGTCGAACGTCCAGCTTGGCGTCTATGGCTTTCTCTCGCTGATCATTGCCGGTCTGATCATGATTGCTGTCACGGGCCCCGGCCCGCTCCCCGATCTGCCCTCCTCCGCCCACCTGATGGCCGCCACCGCGGTCGGCGTTCTGGCCTACACCTGCCTGACCGCCGCGATGCGGGTGGGCCAGGTCGCAACCACGGTGCCGTTCCGCTATACCCGGCTGGTGTTTGCGATGATCCTCGGCATTGCGGTCTTTGGCGAGCGCCCCGACCTGATGACCCTGCTCGGCAGCGCCGTCATCGTGCTCAGCGGGCTCTACACCCTGTTTCGCAGCACCCGCGCACGGGCCTGACAAACCGCGGCAAATTCCCTACATTTCCGCACCCGCCCCCTTAACATCCCCGCAAGCCCGCCCTATATTGAACCTTGTCCTTCGGGACTATGGACATAAACGCGCTCGTAATAAGCGGTTCGGACCCGGGGGCGGTACCCGGCGTCTCCACCAACCATCCTTCATTTGGGGATCATGGGGACGAAATAGGATCGACGAACGTCTAAAGGGGTATGCTTTGTCTCGGTGAGTTACCACCGTTATCGGTACATTCAAGCTAGTTGCAAATGACAACAAAGCTCCGATGGCGATGGCTGCGTAAGCAGTCCGAACTGTCGAAATCTTAAGTCCTGTCGCTTAGCGGCTTCAGGCGGGGTTCGCAGGTACCTGGCAACAGAAACCTGCACTACCCCCCCATTTGACACCCACTTCGCATAACAGCGCCCTACATCACTGCGCCCATCATCTTGCGCCCAACGTGGCAATGGCGCGTCACGTCCATCTTCTTCGGCTTAAAAATATCCTGGGGGTTTGGGGGCAAAGCCCCCAACCTGTCGACGTGCGAAGGCACGGCGAAAGCCCTCCCGCCACGCCTCCCCCTGCGCCCCAACACCTTGTATCCCCATCCTCCCCCCAGCTATGACCGATCCCAGGAACCGACCCAACAGTCGGGCCAACGAGAGGTCCCGCCCATGACACCGACCAACGCCGACATGCTGCGCGCCTTCGGGCGGATTGGCCTGTTGTCTTTTGGCGGCCCGGCCGCGCAAATCGCGGTGATGCACCGCGAGCTGGTCGAAGACCGGGGCTGGCTCAGCGAGGCGCAATTCCTGCGCGCCTTGGGCTTTTGCATGATGTTGCCCGGCCCCGAGGCGATGCAACTGGCCACCTATGCCGGATGGCGCCTGCGCGGCACCTTTGGCGGGGTGCTGGCGGGGCTGTTGTTTGTGGTGCCGGGGGCGGTGGTGATTGCCGCGCTGGCCGCAATCTATCTCCGCTTCGGCGATGTGCAGGTGGTGCAGACAGTGTTCCTCGGCATCAAAGCCGCCGTGATCGTCATCGTGCTGCAAGCGCTGTGGCGATTGTCGCGAAAGGCGCTGCACGGGGCCGCTGACGTCATCTTGGCCCTCGCAGCCTTCGTCGCGCTGTTCGCGTTCCAGCTGCCGTTTCCGCTGATCATCGGCCTCGCGGCGCTGTACGGTGCCTTGCGCGCGCGCCCATTCCAAGACCCCGCGCCAATGCCACCCGCCGGCAAACCGCCGCTCCTCGCGGTGCCGATCTGGGGCGGGTTGTGGCTGTTGCCGCTGGTGGTGCTCTGGGCGCTCGATATGCCCTTCCTGCTCGATCTGGCGCTGTTCTTTGGCAAACTCGCACTGGTCACTTTCGGCGGGGCCTATGCCGTGCTGGCCTATATGACCCAAGAGGTGGTGCAAGCGCAGGGCTGGATCACCACGGCGGAAATGATCGACGCCCTCGGGCTGGCCGAAACCACGCCCGGCCCGCTGATCCTTGTGACGCAGTTCGTCGGCCATCTCGCCGGATCGCACGCCAACGGCTGGACCGGCTTTGCACTGGCCGGCGCGCTGACGCTGTGGATGACCTTCACGCCGTGCTTCCTGTGGATCTTCGCCGGTGCGCCCTACCTCGAGCAGATCACCGCCCGCCCGCGCATCAATGCCGCGCTCTCGGCGGTGACGGCGGCGGTGGTCGGGGTGATCGCAAATCTCTCGGTCTGGTTCGCCATCGGCGTGCTGTTTGACCAGGCCGCCACATGGTCGGTCGGTCCGGCCACCCTCACCCTGCCCGTGCTCACAAGCCTGGCGCCTGTGGCCCTCGGCCTCTCGGCGCTGGCCGGGGTCGCCCTGTTTGGCCTGCGCCTTTCGGTACCCATCGCATTGGCGGCAACGGCCCTCGCGGCATGGGGTCTGGGCGCTGTTAACCTAATGTGACCCCAGAGTGCGTGACCCTCTTTTGTTTCGATCCGAATCCACTATGATCCAAGAGAGGGTTACGGGAATAAAACATGGCTAGCAGCATCGATTACGGCAACCTCATGCATCGCGCGATGCGCGGACTGATCCGCGAAGTGCTGGATGACGTGGCGGCGCGTGGCCTGCCCGGAGAGCATCATTTTTTCATCACCTTCGACACAACCCACCGCGATGTGCAGCTCGCACAGTGGCTGATCGATCGCTATCCCACCGATATGACGGTGGTGATGCAGCATTGGTACGAAAACCTTGATGTCACTGACGTGGGCTTTTCCGTCACGCTGAACTTTGGCGACGCGCCCGAGCCGCTGTATATTCCCTACGATGCGATCAAGACCTTTGTTGATCCGTCGGTCGAATTCGGCCTGCGCTTTGAGTCGCAAGACGAGGATGACGAACCGGGCCTCGCCGCGCTGGCGGACGATGAGGAAGATGAAAAACCAGCCTCTGACAAAGCCAGCAAAGACGATCATCAAGATGCCGAGGTCGTCAGCCTGGACAGTTTTCGCAAATAACCGCGGGCCGGGGCAAACTGCCACCCGCCTGCGCGTTTGTATTCCGTCGTATACATCATTGAACTCTGCCGGGATTGCGGTATTGAAGGGACAAACCGTCAAGGAGTGCCCCGATGACCGAAACCCGTACAGAAACCGATAGCTTCGGCCCGCTCGAAGTTCCCGCGGACAAATACTGGGGCGCTCAGACCCAGCGTTCGATCCTGAACTTCCCGATTGGCTGGGAAAAACAGCCCATCGCCATCGTGCGCGCGCTTGGCGTGATCAAGAAGGCCTGCGCCATGGCCAACAAAGACTCGGGCAAGCTTGACGCTCGGGTGGCCGACGCGATCATCGAAGCCGCTGGCGAAGTGTACGAGGGTAAGTTCGACGACAACTTCCCGCTGGTGGTTTGGCAGACCGGCTCGGGCACCCAGTCGAACATGAATTCCAACGAGGTGATCGGCAACCGCGCGATTGAAATCCTTGGCGGCACGCTCGGAACCAAAGACCCGGTTCACCCCAACGATCACTGCAACATGGGCCAGTCGTCGAACGACACCTTCCCCACCGCCATGCACATCGCCACCGCGATGACTGCGCATGACGTGCTGATCCCCGGTCTGGAGAAACTCCACGCCGCGATGCAGAAAAAGGTCGAGGAATTTGACGGCATCATCAAGATTGGCCGCACCCACACCCAGGATGCCACCCCCCTGACGCTGAGCCAGGAATTTGGCGGCTACACCCATCAGATCGCGATGGGCATCCAGCGGGTCAAAGACGCATTGGGCCGGATATATGAGCTGGCACAGGGCGGCACCGCCGTCGGCACCGGGCTTAACACCTCGCCGGGCTGGGACACCACGGTTGCTGCCAATATGGCTGAAATCACCGGCCTGCCCTTCATCACCGCGCCCAACAAATTCGAGGCGCTGGCGGCGCATGACGCGATGATCGAAATCTCGGGCGCGCTCAAGGTTGTTGCGGCCTCCTTGTTCAAGATTGCCAATGACATCCGCCTGCTCGGTTCTGGCCCGCGCTGTGGGCTTGGCGAGCTGATCCTGCCGGAAAACGAACCCGGTTCGTCGATCATGCCGGGCAAGGTCAACCCGACACAGTGCGAAGCGCTGACACAGGTTTGCGCGCATGTCTTTGGCAATGACGCCGCTGTCGGTTTCGCCGGCTCGCAAGGCCACTTCGAGCTTAACGTCTATAAGCCGATGATGGCCTATAACGTGTTGCAATCGATGCAGCTTTTGGGCGACTCCGCCTCGGCCTTTACCGATAATCTGGTGGTCGGATTGCAAGCAGACCGCGACCGGATCGAAAAGCTGATGCGCGAGTCGCTGATGCTGGTGACCGCGCTGGCCCCCGAAATCGGCTATGATAATGCGACCAAGGTCGCAAAGACGGCACATAAAAACAAAACCACGTTGAAGGAAGAAGCCGTTGCGCTAGGTTTCGTTGACGAAGAAACATTCGAGCGTGTTGTGCGCCCTGAAAACATGGTTGGCCCGAAGTAAGCTTCTGCGCGACCACGTCACGCCCGGACTGGCCCACCCAGTCCGGGCGTTTTTTTTTGACCTTGCGGCAACTTTGACTAGGTTCAAATCGAAGAAGCGCGAGGGCACAATGGCCAATATCATCAATCTCAGACAGGTTCGCAAACAAAAGGCGCGCCGCGACCGGCAGGACAAGGCCTCTGAAAATGCGGTCAAATTCGGCCGCACCGCGGGGCAGAAACAAGCCGAGGCGCGAGAGGCCGAAAAACAGCGAAATGGGCTTGATCAAACCCGCCTCGAGATGCCACCATCAAGTGCCAAAGATGACGGCAATTCGCCTTAAAGTTACATTATACTATTTATACTTGTATAGATTTTAGGGTGAATGTAGGTGAGGGTTCCGCTAGAACTGACTGATGTCAAAGGGTTATGCCGGTTTCCAAACGGAACCGCCCCTGCAATCAGCCCGGGACATGGACACCACCTTGATCACCACCGTGGGGAAAATTGATGAACGGTCGGCCAAAGAAAAGATCTCTCACTTTGCGTGGGCACCGCACGTCGGTCTCGCTCGAGGATGATTTTTGGCGGGCGTTCCGTGAAATCGCTCTGGCAAAAGGCAGGCCTATCAATGCCTTGGCGGCCGAAATTGACGAAGACCGGGGCTCTGATTGCGGCTTGGCCTCTGCCATCCGCCTTTACGTCCTGCGCCACTATCGCAGCGCAGCCTAACCGCTTGTCGACGCAGGGGCGCTGACAATCCCCCGCGCCACCTTACCCCTCAGGCAAACATATCGCGCAGAACAAGCGTCTGCGCCTTGCCCAAGGATGCGGCATGATCGGCTAAAAACCCCTCGGCCGCCGCATAGCCCGCATCGTGAAGCTGGCCAATCACCGAGGGCAAAGGCACGGTTTTGGTGGCCACGCTGAGATCATTCATCAGGTCATCATCGGCCACCATGTGAATGCGCACATTCTTCATGCTGCCTTCGACAATCTTGCCATCCGCAATCAGCCGCTGCACAAAATCGATGGCCCGCAACTCGCGCAGAAGCGATGAATTAAAGCTGATCTCATTGACGCGGTTTTGAATGTCCTGCGCGCTCCGGGGGGTCTCTTTACGCTCCAACGGATTGATATTGATTATCAAAATATCATTTGGCAGCTCAGGATGATACAAGGGAAACAGCGCCGGATTGCCGGTATAGCCGCCGTCCCAATAGGCCTCAGAGATGCCATCCGGCCCGGCGATTTCCACCGCCTGAAAGATCGTAGGAAGGCACGCTGACGCCATGATCACCTTGGCATCGATGTCATCCCCGGTGAAAACCTTCACCTTGCCGTCGCGCACCCGGGTGGCACAGATATGCAGCGCCGGCCCACGGCTCTGCTCGCAAATCTGATCAAAGTTGAACCGGCGCACAATCCGCTCCAGCGGGTTGCGATAAAACGGGCCGTAATCGTAGGGCGACACCATGCGGCTCACCGCATCCGAAATCGCCACCAGCGGCGACATTTCCAGCGTCCGCGCGGCGACATAAGGATCGGGCACAAAGCCCTGCATCCATGCGGGAATGCGCAGATCGCCCAGCCCGCTCACCTGCCCCCACAGCACGCGAAGCGCTGCACGCGCGCCCTCGCGGCCATCTTCGACCCAGCCAGACTTCAACGCCGCGCCGTTCAGCGCCCCGGCCGAGGTGCCCGAAATCGCAGCAATCTCGAGCCACTCCTCCTGCAACAACCGGTCGAGCGCGCCCCAAGTAAACGCCCCATGTGCGCCACCGCCCTGCAAAGCCAAATTGATCCTTACCGTCTTTGGCACTGCGCCCGTCCTTCTTCTGTTTAAAAATATCGTGGGGGAGGCCGCAGGCCGGGGGCGAAGCCCCCTCTTATTCTACCTGCGGCGAAGCCCCCTCTTTTCAACGACGGCAAAGCCCCCTGATGTTCTAACGCGTTACAACGCCGTCCAACCGCCATCGACACTGATCGTGGTGCCGGTGATCTGCGCCGCCGCGTCCGAGCAGAGGAACACGGCCGTGCCGCCCAATTGCTCGACCGTGGCGAACTCTTTCGACGGTTGCCGCGTGAGCATGACGTTCTTGATCACATCCTCGCGGCTCATGTCGTATTCCTTCATCGTGTCGGGGATCTGCGCCTCGACCAGCGGCGTCAGCACATAGCCCGGACAGATCGCATTCGCCGTAATCGGCTCTTGCGCGGTTTCCAGCGCCACGGTCTTGGTCATGCCGACCACACCATGTTTCGCCGCGACATAGGCTGACTTGAACGGCGAGGCCGTCAACCCGTGAGCGCTGGCAATATTCACCACCCGGCCCCAGCCCGCCTTGCGCATCATCGGCAAAGCGGCGGCGGTGGTGTGGAACGCCGAGCTCATGTTGATCGCGATGATCGCATCCCACTTCTCAGCCGGGAACTCATTGATCGGCGCGACATGCTGAATCCCGGCATTGTTGATCAGGATATCGCAGGTGCCCGCCTGTTCGATCAGTGCGCGGCATTCCTCGCCCTTGGACATGTCCGCCTTGATGTAACGCGCGGTCACGCCGAACTCTTCGGCAATCCCTTTGGCGAGCGCATGGTCTTCGTCGCGGTCGGTAAAGGAGTTGAGCACCACATCCGCCCCGGCCTTTGCCATTTCGCGGGCGATGCCCAGCCCGATGCCTGAATTCGATCCGGTGATGACCGCGGTTTTGCCTTTGAGCGACATGGAAAGCTCTCCTTTGATACGCCGATTCTGCACTGCAGCCTAATCGCTGCGGTTGCAAAAGGCCAAGCGCCAGTGCGCGCTGCCAAACCAGCGGACTTTCGCTTGAAATATGGGAAATTGCCCGGCATCCGGACAAAAAAAACCCCGGCACGAAGCCGGGGTTAAGTTATTGAGGCAGGTTTCATACAGGCAAGAAACCTATCGAGCAGTGACCCCTTTATAAGCAATCTCGCGCCGTCCTCCAAGCTAAAAGTTTGAAAAGGCGGAAATCCCCCGTTACGCTCCGAGCCAAGTAAACAAGGCTTCCGGGAGATTGTTCTCAAAATGCGTCCAGTGTTTTTCCATAAACTTGCAACCATTGGGGCCGCCGTCGCGCTGGTTTCCCTAGGGGGAATCGCCTCTGCAGAGCCCCAGCATGGCATAGCTATGTATGGCGACCCCGCTTTGCCCCCAGATTTTGCGCATCTGCCCTATGCCAATCCCGATGCGCCCACCGGCGGTCGGATGGTGACGGGCGAAACCGGAGGCTTCGACAGTCTCAATCCGCACATCGCAAAAGGCTCGGCCCCCTGGCAGCTTAGATTTCTTGTTTATGAGTCACTTATGGGCCGAAGCTACGACGAACCGTTCTCGCTTTACGGCGTTTTGGCCGAATCGATTGAGGTCGGGCCGAATCGCGAATGGGCCGAATTTACCCTGCGCGAAGAGGCCAAATTTTCGGATGGCAGCCCGGTCACTGTCGAAGATGTGATGTGGTCCTATGAGACGCTCGGCACCGACGGCCACCCGCGCTACCGTGGGTTGTGGAGCAAGATCGAGAGCATGGAGCAGAGCGGTCCCAACAAGATCCGCTTTACCTTCAACACCGAAGATCGTGAATTGGTGATGCTGCTCGGGTTGCGCCCGATCCTGAAAAAGGCGCAATGGGAGGGCAAGGACTTCACCGCCTCGGGTCTCGACAATGTGCCGATCACGTCGGCACCCTATGTGATCGATGATTTCGAGGCGAGCCGATTTGTCTCGCTCAAGCGCAACCCCGATTATTGGGGCAAGGACGTGCCATTCCGCAAAGGCACCAATGTCCTCGATGAGATTCGGATGGAGTTTTACGGCGATGGTTCGGTTGCCTTCGAGGCGTTCAAGGCCGGCGAAGCGAACACCAACCGCGAATTCAACGCGGGCAAGTGGGAGACCCTGTACAACTTTCCGGCCATCGACCGCGGCGATGTTGTCAAATCCGTCATCCCGCACCAGCGCCCCTCGGGCATCACCGGATTCGTGATGAACACCCGCAACCCGATTTTTCAGGATTGGCGGGTGCGTGACGCTCTGATCCACGCCTTTAACTTCGAATACATCAACGAAACCCTGACCGGTGGCGAACAACCGCGCATCACCTCTTACTTCTCGAACTCGGTTCTGGCGATGCAGGACGGCCCCGCCGAGGGCCTTGTGCGCGACTATCTCATGCCCTTCGCAGATCAGCTGCCACCCGGCGCACTAGAGGGCTATACCCTGCCCCAAGGCGACGGGTCGGCCCGCAATCGCAAGAATATCGGTGCCGCAATGGCGCTGTTTGAAGAGGCGGGCTGGACCGTGCAGGACGGCGTGATGAAGGATGCAAACGGCACGCCCTTCACCTTTGAAATCCTGCTCGCCCAAGGGTCTTCCGAGAACGAGTCGATCATCGACATCTACACCCAAGGCCTCGAACGTCTTGGAATCACGCCAAAAGTCTCGACAGTGGACAATGCGCAATACAAAGATCGTACCAACGATTACGATTTCGACATGACGTATTACCGGGTCGGCGTCTCGCTATCTCCTGGCAATGAGCAGCGGCTGTACTGGGGCCGCGACGGGATTAAGGAACCGGGGTCGAAGAACTGGATGGGGATGGAGTCCCCCGCCGCCGAAGCGATGATCGACAAGCTGGTGAATTCGCAAAGCCGCGATGAGTTTGTCGCCTCGGTGCGCGCGCTTGACCGGATCCTGACCACGGGCCGCTATGTGATCCCGATCTATCAATTCAACATCAGCCGTATTGCCCATGCCAAGGAACTCAAATACCCCGACCACATCCCGATGTATGGTGACTGGATTGGCTGGCAACCAGACGTCTGGTGGTATGAAGAGGAATAGGTTTTTGCGGTTTATCATCCTGCTATTGTTGGGCGGCACCCTTGCCGCGTGCAGCCCGGTCAAGGCCGTCATCAAGGCTCCGGTCAAGATCGCTGATGCGGTGGTTGAAACCATCCTCTGATCCTGAAATCCCGATGCGCGGGGCGATTGGCTTTGGCCGGTTTCCTCTGCGCCGCGCATCGACACCGCCCCCTTGGCGGCTTGCTTTTATAGCGTCCCGCCAGTGCCCGACCCGATTTCGGCGCGGGCATCTTTGGCCAAAATCCTAACAAGTTTTCGCTTTGTTCCGGATTTTTAGTAGCAAAATCTTAAGTCTCGTTTTTTATAAATACCCTACTTGAGGGACTCTGTGATCCTGCTAAAGTGGCGGTCGCGAGGGTGGACTTTTAAAGGGACGCCGTATGGACTGGAACGATATAAGCAACAACTGGACCGACAACCTGAAACGGTTGAAGTCGCGTTTTCCCCGACTGGATGAACGCGTGATCGGTCGAAGGCCGTTGGATCAAAGGGTGCTTGCTGCGCATCTTGCGGCACAGCATGATCTGACCGAACTGGAAGCGGTGGAAGAGCTGCGAGATTGGGCTTTTGTTCAAAGCCTGGCGCGGCAGGCAACCGAACTCGAGGCGCACTGACAGACTCGGGGTCTGCTGACGTAATTGGGGTGCGCTGACGTAATCGCGCTGTGATGGCATGCTGGCGGTACACTATGGTTCGCGAGGTAAGCTGATGCAGCCGAAGCGCTCCGGCTTTTTGGTTCAAGTAAGCGAAGTCACCCATAAGATGGTGGCGTCGTCATCGCTTGTCGAAATAACGTTGTGGCCCATGGTGGCGTCGTAATAGGCGCTGTCGCCGCGACGCAGCTCGATAGGTTCGTAAAATTCAGTATAAAGTCGGATCACCCCTGTCAGCACGAACAGGAATTCTTCGCCGTCGTGGCGCACCCATCCGTCGAACTCTTCGATCGAACGGGCGCGGATGCGGGCACGATAGGGCAGCATCTTTTTCTTGGTCAGCCCTTCGGCCAGCAGATCATGCTCATAGGTGGTGGTGGCCTGCGCCGCGCCTTCGCCCTCGCGCGTGACCGACATGCGGCCGTTGACCTTTTCGTTTTGCGGCTGGGTGAACAGCTGCGGCACCGAAATATCCAACCCCAGCGCCAGCTTTTTAAGCGCATCATAGGTCGGCGACATCTGACCGTTTTCGATCTTGGACAGGGTCGACCGCGCCAGCCCGGCCTTTTGCGCGGCTTGTTCCAGCGTCCAGCCATGCCCCTTGCGCAGCTCGCGCACACGCTCGCCCAAATCGAGCGGCTCGGTGTGGACAAACTCGCCGCGTTTGTCACGGGCGACACGGATCAGGTTGGCATTGTCTTTCTGCGTCATGCCATCGCTATAGGCAGCGGCCACGGCGCTTGCAACTCTGTCGATGCGCGCCTATCCCGTTGTCCCAAGATGACCCTGCCCAATCCCACCCTCAGCCTGTTTGATCAGGGGCCGCCGCCGCCCTGCCCCGCGCCGTTCAATCTGGCGGGGTTTGTGCTGCGCCACGCGGGCACCCAGCCTGAGAAAACCGCGCTTGCCTTGCTTGGCGCGACGCAGGTCGACAACTGGAGCTATGCGCGGCTGGAAAGCGCCGTGCGCGGCATCGCCACCGGGTTGTTGCAACGCGGATTGCAGCCCGGCGACCGGGTGCTGATGCGGCTGGGCAATACGCCGGATTTCCCGCTCGCCTTCCTCGGCTGTATCACCGCCGGGCTGATCCCGGTGCCGACCTCGGCGCAGCTGTCCGAGGCCGAGACCGCCAAGATCATCGCCATCCTTTCGCCCGCGCTGATCCTGCGCGATCCGTTGGTGCCTTGCGCTGACACCGACGTGCCCATGCTCAGCGCCGCCGCGCTGCATGACATGGCCGCCTTGCCCCCCGCCGCGTTCGCGATGGGCGCGCCAGATCGGCCCGCCTATATCATCTTTACCTCTGGCACCTCGGGCACGCCGCGCGCCGTGGTGCATGCCCACCGCGCCGTCTGGGCGCGCCAGATGATGGTGCAGGGCTGGTATGACCTCGGCCCCGACGACCGGCTGTGCCACGCGGGTGCCTTCAACTGGACCTTCACGCTGGGCACCGGGTTGCTTGATCCCTGGGCTGCCGGGGCGACCGCGCTGATCCCCGCGCCGGGCACTGATCCTATGATGCTGCCGCAGTTGCTGCAGCGCCACGACGCAACGCTGTTTGCCGCCGCGCCGGGAATTTACCGCAAGCTTTTGACCGCGCCGATGCCCGATCTGCCCAAGCTGCGCCACGCTTTTGCCGCCGGGGAAAAGCTGCCCGAAAGCCTGCGTGCGGCGTGGCACGCCACCACCGGCTCCCAGATTTTCGAAGCTTACGGCATGTCGGAATGTTCCACTTTCATTTCCTCAAACCCCGCGCAACCCTCGCGCCCCGGCATGCTCGGCACGCCACAAACCGGCCGCCGCATTTCGATCCGCGATGAGGACGGCCCGGTGCCGCTCGGCGAGCCCGGCGAGATTTGCGTAGCCGACAGTGACCCCGGCCTGATGCTGGAATATCTTGGCGCGCCCGAGGCCACGGCGGCCAAACGCCACGGCGGCTGGTTTCACACCGGCGATCTGGGGCGGATGGAGGCGGACGGCCAGATTGCCTATCTTGGCCGCGCCGATGATATGATGAACGCAGGCGGGTTCCGCGTCTCGCCACAAGAGGTCGAACACGCGTTGCAAGACGTGCCGGGCCTCACCGCGATTGCGGTGACGGACGTGGAAATCAAGCCCGACACCTTTGTTATCGCTGCGTTTTACACCGCCGAGAGTGATCTGAACGACGCTCTGACCGCGCGCGCCACCGCACGGCTTGCACGCTATAAACAGCCGCGTCTGTTCCGCCGGCTAGACGCCCTGCCCACCGGCCCCAATGGCAAACTGTCGCGGCGCGCCCTGCGCGAAAGCTTCGCACCCTAGCCCCCTCGCAATTTGCCGGTGCCACTGCTACATGCCTCGAAAGTATTCAAAATAGGTGCCGTCACATGGTTAAGCTCGACATTATTTCCGATCCGATCTGCCCGTGGTGTTACATCGGCAAAACCTACCTTGATCGCGCGCTCGAAGCGGCGGTGGATCATCCCTTTACCATCGAATGGCAGCCCTTCCAGCTTAACCCCGAGATGCCGGCGGACGGCATGGATCGGCGCGCCTATCTTGAGGGCAAGTTTGGCGGCAAAGATGGTGCGGTGAAAGCCTATCTGCCAGTGCATCAACACGCCGAAAAGGCTGGCATTCCCATGAACCTCGATGCCATCCAGCGCACGCCCAACACGATTGACGCGCATCGGATGATCCATTGGGCCGGGATCGAAGACCGTCAGACCGCGATGGTCTCGGCGCTGTTCAAAGCCTATTTCGTCGATGGCCGCGATATTGGCGATCATGACACGCTGGCCGATATCGCCGACGCGCTCGAGATGGACGCCTCGGTGATCCTGCGCCTGTTGCAAAGCGACAGCGACGTGCAGGAAACCCGCGACCGCGACACCGCCTTCCGCGAAATGGGCGTCTCGAGCGTGCCGACCTTTATCGTTGATGGCAAACATGCGGTGCCCGGCGCGCAGCCGCCCGAGCTGTGGGCCAAGGTGATCGCGGAACTGCGCGAACAGACCGCCTGACGCATTTTTAACGGTGCGTCTGCGCACAACCGGCTGTTCGTTGACCGGGCTTGCGCGCTGAACTATCCCGCTTTGGTAACGCGCGGCGTTTTGCGGCGTGCCAAGCGGGTGTGTGATGTCCGGTCAGCGTATTTCCCAAACCGAATTCATCGTGATGATGGCGATGTTGGTGTCGACCGTGGCCTTGGCTGTGGATGCGATGCTGCCAGCGATGGCGCAGATCGCGCTTGATCTTAGCCCCGACGCGCCCAACCGCGCGCAGCTGATCGTGACCTCGTTCATTTTTGGCATGGGCGTGGGCACCTTTATCGCCGGGCCGCTGTCAGACACCTTTGGCCGCAAGCCGGTGATTGTTGTCGGCTGCGCGATCTACGTTTTGGGCGCCGTGCTGGCCTATAGCGCCGGGTCGCTGGAGTTCGCCCTCGCCGCGCGCGCCCTTCAGGGGTTTGGCGCCGCCGCGCCGCGCATCGTATCGACGGCGATTATCCGCGATCTGTATTCGGGCCGCGAAATGGCGCGGTTGATGTCCTTTGTGATGATCTTTTTCACCATCGTTCCGGCCATCGCACCCACCCTTGGCGCGGTTCTTATCGCATGGGGCGGCTGGCGTTCGGTGTTCTTGATGTTCATCGTGTTCGCCGCCGTCTCCGCGGCGTGGATGGTGCTGCGCTTGCAAGAGCCCCTGCCCCGACCGATGCGCCGCCCGCTGACCTGGGCCGCCTTGGTCAGCGGCACCCGCGATGTATTCTCTCACCGCTCGGTCCGCACCGCGATTGCCGCGCTCTCTCTGGCGCTGGGGATGTTGTTCGCGGTGCTGTCGTCGGTGCAGCAAATCTTTGCCGAAACTTTTGGCCGCGCCGACAGCTTTCACATCTGGTTCGGCGTTGTGGCGCTGGTGGCGGGCTCATCGGGATTTCTCAACTCGGCGCTGGTGCTGCGCTATGGCATGCGGCTGTTGGTGACAATCACGCTGATCGCGCAGGTATTCCTGTCGCTCGCCATGCTGGTGCTGTTCCAATTCTCGCTGCCGATTGACGTGCAATTCGGCCTGTTCCTCGTCTGGCAGATGTCGGTATTTTTCCAGACCGGCATGTGCGTTGGCAACCTCAACGCCTTGGCGATGGAGCCTTTGGGCCATATCGCGGGCCTTGGCGCGAGCGTCACAGGCGCAGTTGCGACGGTCATCTCGGTGATGCTGGCGATCCCGGTGGGCTTTGCCTTTAACGGCACGCCGGTGCCGCTGATTATCGGCATGCTGGTGTTTTCGGCCAGTGCCACCGCCCTGATGTTGCACCTTCGGTGGGCAGAAGCACGCGCTTGAGCGGAAATAAGGTATACAACTGCATACATTGCTTCGCGCGCGCAGCGTTCTAGGATAAAGGGAAAGCATTCCAACAGCCAAACAGCGCGAGGCCCAAATGACCCGGATCAAGGTAGACAACCCGATTGTAGAGCTCGACGGCGATGAAATGACCCGCATCATGTGGGATTTCATCAAGAAAAAGCTGATCGAGCCGTACCTCGACATTGACCTGCTGTATTACGATCTCGGGATAGAAGAGCGTGACCGCACCGATGATCAGGTGACATTCGACGCCGCGGAAAAGATCAAAGAGGTCGGCGTTGGGGTGAAATGCGCCACGATCACGCCGGATGAACAACGGGTTGAGGAATTTGGCCTCAAGCGAATGTACCCCTCGCCCAACGGCACCATTCGCAACATCCTCGGCGGCGTGGTGTTTCGCGCGCCAATCATTTGCAGCAATGTGCCGCGCCTGATCCCCGGTTGGACCCGGCCGATTGTGGTGGGCCGTCATGCCTTTGGCGACCAATACAAAGCCACCGATTTCCACTTTCCCAGCGCAGGCAAGATCACGATGAAGTTCGAAGGCGCCGACGGCACGGTGATCGAGCGCGAAGTGTTTGACGCCCCGGCGGCGGGCGTGGCGATGGGGATGTACAACCTTGATCAGTCGATCATTGATTTCGCCCGCGCCTCGCTAAACTACGGGCTAAATCTGGGCTGGCCGGTGTATCTCTCGACGAAAAACACCATCCTCAAGGTTTATGACGGGCGGTTCAAAGACCTGTTCCAGCAGGTGTTTGACGAGGAGTTCAAAGAGGCCTTCGCGGAAAAGGAAATCTGGTACGAGCACCGTCTGATCGACGATATGGTCGCCTCCTCGCTGAAATGGTCAGGCGGCTATGTCTGGGCCTGCAAGAATTATGACGGCGATGTGCAGTCCGATACCGTGGCGCAGGGCTTTGGCTCGCTGGGGTTGATGACCTCGATCCTGATGACGCCAGATGGCCAGACGGTCGAGGCCGAGGCCGCCCACGGCACCGTCACCCGCCACTATCGCCAGCACCAAAAGGGCGAGGCCACCTCGACCAATTCAATCGCCTCGATCTATGCCTGGACCGGCGCGTTGAAGCACCGTGCCAAGCTTGATGACAACGCGGCGCTGATGGGCTTTGCCGAGACATTGGAGCGGGTGATCATCGACACAGTGGAATCCGGGGCGATGACCAAAGATCTCGCGTTGTTGGTTGGGCCAAATCAGAAATGGCTCACCACGATGGGCTTCTTGGAAAAGATTGATGAGAATCTGAGCCGCGCCTTGGCGGGCTAAATTGCCGCAAAGGGAATCGCACCGCCACATTTGCGCCGCAAGTGGCGGGCGGTTTGTTTCCTGTTTTAAGGCAATCACAAGCCTATCGAAAGACCGGTTCCACTTGCGCAAAGATCAACCGGCAAACCGCTGAAATTTAACCAAAATAAGGCATTAACCTTGTCATAATTGCGGCGCTCCCGTAGGTTCATCTCAAATAAAGATCGGGACAAATCATGGTCGTTCTGCTTGGACTCGCGGTGATCGCCGCTGTCGATTGTTTCATCTTCACCTGCGTTATTCGCAAACAAGAAGACTGAAACGGAATACTGCGCTTGCGCTTAAAAAGGCCGGCCCCTCTCACATAAGGGCCGGTCTTTTTCTATTCTACTACGTCGCCGTTGCTATTCCATTTCGGCGGCTATTCTACTTCGTCGCCGTCCTGATGTTCATCACTGTCCGGAATGCCGCGGAACCCGGTGGCGATGACGAATTTTTCGGAACTGTCGGCGCGCGAACTTGGCGGTTTCACGTGATAGACTTTGGTGAAATTCTGCTTGAGCAGCTTTTGCAAATCGCCCTCGGCCCCGCCCGCCAGCACTTTGGCCACGAATGTCCCGCCCTCGTCGAGCACATCAAAGGCGAAATACGCCGCCGCTTCGCACAACATCATGATCCGCAGGTGGTCGGTCTGTTTGTGCCCCGAGGAGGAAGCGGCCATGTCCGACATCACAACGTCGGCCTTGCCGCCCAGCCATTCCTTAACCTGTTCGTCGGCACCCTCATCCAGAAAGTCGAGCTGGTGCAGCTCGGCCCCGGCAATCGGCTCGATCTCTTGCAAATCGATGCCCAGAATGGTGCCCACGGATTTGCCCGAGCGTTCGTTCAGCGCGTTGATCCGCTTAACGGCCACCTGGCACCAGCCCCCCGGCGCACAGCCAAGGTCAACCACCCGCGCCCCTGGCACGAGAAAGCGGAATTTCTCGTCCAGTTCCAGTATCTTAAAGGCCGCACGTCCGCGATAGCCCTCGGTCTGGGCCCGCTTGACATAGGGGTCGTTCAATTGCCGTTGCAGCCAGCGCGTCGACGAGAGCTTGCGCCCCCGCGCGGTCTTGACCTTCACCTTGAGGTCGCGCTGCCCCCGTCCGGAGGTGTTCTTGCCTGTCGGTGTCTTTGCCATGGTCCAGCACTTCTCTGGTTCAAAAATATCCTGGGGGTTTGGGGGCAAAGCCCCCATTCACGCCCGAAGGGCTCATTAAGCGCGCGCAGCGCCCATTGTAAACAGTACCGTCAAAACGGCCCGTCTTCTAGCACCCCATCCGCCGACATCTGCGCATAGAGCAGACCCTCACGCAGCCCCCGGTCCGCGACGGACAGCCGATCTGTCGGCCAAGACCGCAACAGCGCCTGCAAGATCGCCGCGCCCGACATGATCAGCGCGTGCCGGTCCTGCCCGATGCGCGGATCGCGCCGCCGCCCTTCGGGGCCCAGTTCAAGGTATTGGTTGATCACCTTGTCGATCTGATCCGAGGTCATTCGCAGCCCGTCCACCTTGGTCCGGTCATAGCGTTTCAGCCCAAGATGCGAGGCCGCGACCGTTGTCACAGTGCCGCTGGTGCCGACAATCTGAAAGCCTTCGCGGGCCTGCACATCCTTGTAAGGCGCAAAATCGGCGAGGTTTTCCTCAAAATACCACGACATCAGCGCATAGCGCGCGGCGTCATCTTCGACATCGTTGAACTGGTCGCGCAGCGTGGCCACCCCCAGCGGGACCGAGATCCAATCCACCACCCGTGCCACCGGAAACGGGCTGCCCGCGTTTTGAAATCCGGTGTGCAACCGCATGATCGCACGGGGGCGGTCGGGGTTGGGCACCGCCGAAAGGTCGATCCACACCAATTCGGTCGAGCCGCCGCCGATATCCACCACCAGCAATTGCTCGGTCTTGGTGCTGACCAGCGGCGCGCAGGAAATCACCGCCAGACGCGCTTCTTCCTCCGGCTCGATGATATCAAGCTGCAAGCCGGTTTCGCGTTTGACGAATTTCACCAGATCGCGGGCGTTCTTGGCGCGCCGACAGGCCTCGGTCGCCACCAGCCGCATCCGCGTCACCTTATGACGCCGCAGCTTTTGGCCACAGATCCGCATCGCCTGCACCGTGCGCCCCATCGAGGCACGCGACAGTCGACCAGAGCGTTCCAGCCCCGATCCCAGCTGCACCGATTTGGAGAAGCTGTCCACCACATGAAACTGACTGCCCTTGGGTTGGGCAATCAGCATGCGGCAGCTATTTGTACCCAGATCCAGCGCGGCATAAAGCTCGTCCGGATTGGGCGGTTTCGGCGCGGGGCTCTCTACCGGTTTCGGGAATGCGCCCGCACCTTTGGGACGCTTGGGCGCCATTATACGCCCTCCGATTATCGTGTTGCTGACTACGATAGGCACGCGCTCGCCTTCGCGCAAGCCACTGTCTGGTATCAACCTCAATTGAACCCTGCGGGCCAATGGCGCCCACACCACCAATGAACCGGCCTCATCATCTGCATGAATATTATGAGACCGCTTCACACTTCCCCCCGCGCGCGCCACCGCCTATTCAGGGCGCAGGGAACACGCAGGTCGCTGCAACGCGGTGTTCTGTCGAAATTGAGACGTGGCACCTTGGCCCCCTGATCTATTGAGGGGCAATCGGAGAAGGGGAATCGCATGGTTGACGTGACAGTGGTTTTTTGGCGGGACATCCCGGCGCAGGTGATCGTGGGCAAAGGCCGTCGTGCCTCCAAGGTGCAACTGCCCGAACGTTTCGAGCAGGCCATTGACCGCGCAGCCATGAAGGTGGGCGCAGGCGGCACGGATGAATATCTGGCCGAATGGCGCAAGGCCACTCCCTATCCGGTTGAGGGCGAAGCCTCGGACGTGGCCGCAAGCGAAGCGGCGCGACTGGACGCTGAATATGATCGCGACCGGATCAAAGCTCTCATTGCAAACGACGGATGGGCTGGCTCTGGTCAGACCTGATCCGATGACGCCGCAAAAGCTATGGGAGGCCGCAATGGCTCTGCTTAATTTCAGAAAGCGCGACACCACACCGGACCGGATGGCCTTGGCCGAGGTTGCGGCGTTTCTGACCGGGTATTCCATCGAAGTGATGCCCCGCACCGCCGAAAAGGTCGAGAATTTCCGCGATCTGCTGGCCCCTGGCACCCGCGTCTATATCGCCCATATCGAAGGCACCCCGATCGAGGATATGGTCGCCACCGCGCGCCGCCTTGCCGAGGATGGCTTTCCGGTGATGCCGCATTTTCCCGCCCGCATCATCAAGGATGCCGCGACGCTGGAAAACTGGATCGCGATGTACAAAGGCGAGGCTGGCGTCGATCAGGCACTGCTGCTCGCCGGGGGTGTTGCCAAGCCGCATGGCGATTTCGACAGCTCGATTGCGATGATGGAAACCGGTCTGTTTGACAAGGCCGGCTTCAAACGCCTGCATGTCGCGGGCCACCCCGAAGGCAACCGCGACATCGATCCCAACGGCGGCAATGCCAATGTCGACGCGGCGCTGCGCTGGAAAAACAAGTTTAACGAAACCACCGACGCCGAGATGGCATTGGCCACGCAGTTTGCCTTTGACGCCAAGCCGATCATCGCCTGGGCTGATGCGCTCAAAGACGCGGGCATCACCATTCCGATCCATATCGGCATCGCCGGCCCGGCCAAATTGCAGACGCTGATCAAGTTCGCCATCGCCTGTGGCGTCGGCCCCTCCTTGAAAGTGCTGCAAAAACGCGCGATGGACGTGTCGAAACTGCTGTTGCCCTATGAGCCAACCGATGTGGTCACCGAACTGGCGCTGCACAAAGCCGCCAATCCGGAGTTCAACATCGAAAAGGTGCATTTCTTCCCGCTGGGCGGCATCAAATCCAACGCCACCTGGGCGATTGAAAACGGCGGCGACGCCACCAAACCCGTGAACGCGGACTAAGGACACCCATGCCAGCGCTGCTTTTTGACCTTGACGGAACCATGCTCAATTCGGACTCGATCCACCTGCAGGTCTACAAGGAAATTTGGGCCGCGCGGGGGATGGAGCTGACCGACGAAGGCTATATGCAGCATATGCACGGGCGGCTGAACGTCGATATCTATGCCGACTTCCTGCCCGATGAGCCCGATCATCAGGGCCTGTCGGACTGGAAAGAAGCGCAGTTCCGCGAGCGCCTGCCGCGCCCGTTTCCGGGGATGCCCGGCGTTGGTGATCTGGTGGCCCGGGCCGTTGCCGAGGATTGGCCGCGTGCTATTGTGACCAACGCGATGCGGCTGAATGCCGAGGCGATGCTGGGCGCGATTGGGTTGCGCGATGCCTTTGAGGTGATTGTGATTGGCGAGGAATGCCCGCGCGGCAAGCCCGATCCCTACCCCTACCAAGAGGCGATGCGCCAGCTTGGCGTTGCCCCCGGCGAATGCATCGCGTTCGAAGACAGCCCGTCGGGCATGCGCGCCGCTGCCGCCTCTGGCGCTTACGGCGTTGGCATCCGCTCGGCACTGGACGACGCCGCCCTGCGCGCGGCGGGCGCACAGATCACATTGCAAGATTTCACCGATCCCGCGCTTACAGATATCCTGAAGCGCCATACAGGAGTTGCCGCATGACCCGCACTGTCGTCGAGTCAAAAACCCAAACCGCTGTCCTCGGCTTTGACGAGCCCTTCTGCGTGATTGGCGAACGCATCAACCCCACCGGCCGCAAAAAGCTGGCGGCAGAGTTGGAAGCGGGCGATTTCTCAACCGTTGAAAAAGACGCGCTGGCGCAGGTGGCGGCCGGGGCCAACATCCTCGATATCAACGCGGGCGTGGTGTACAACTCCAACCCGAACCCGAATGAAACCGAGCCGCCGCTGATGACCAAGATTGTCGAGCTGGTGCAAGGGCTTGTCGACATTCCGCTTTGCATCGACAGCTCGGTGCCCGGCGCTTTGGAGGCCGGATTGGCCGCCGCGCATGGCCGTCCGTTGCTCAATTCGGTGACGGGTGAGGAGGACCGGCTGGAGCTGGTTCTGCCGCTGGTCAAGAAATACAACGTGCCGGTGGTGGCGATTTCCAACGACGACACCGGCATCTCCGAAGACCCCGATGTGCGCTTTGCCGTGGCGAAAAAGATCGTCGAACGCGCCGCCGATTTCGGCATTCCGGCGCATGACATCGTGGTCGATCCGCTGGTGATGCCAATCGGCGCGATGGCGACGGCGGGCAAGCAGGTGTTCACTCTGGTGCGTCGTCTGCGCGATGAGCTGGGCGTCAACACCACCTGCGGCGCGTCCAACGTATCGTTTGGTCTGCCCAACCGTCACGGCATCAACAACGCGTTTTTGCCGATGGCGATGGGCGCGGGCATGACCTCTGCAATCATGAACCCGGTTGCGATGCCGGTGACGCAGCTCAAGATTGCCGAGAAAAAGGCCGAAGTGCTGGCGGCGGGCATCATTCTGCCCGAAGACATCGACGATGAGACCTTTGTGACGCTGTTCGGGCTGGGCTCGATGCAGGTTCGGCCGGGCTCGGAGATGGAGGCGATCCGCGCCGCCAACCTGTTGACCGACAATGACGCGCATGGCGGCAAATGGATTTCGTTCAATAAACCGCCGGTGAAAGCCGGTCAGGAAGGGCGCGGGCGTGCCGGGCGGACTGGTGGACGCCGTCGGCGGGCTTAAGTTTGGGTCTAACTTTCGGCCTCGGCGTATGCTGCGCGTTCGGGACTGAGGGGCCAGCCCCGTCGCACCGAAGGTGCGCCATAGGACCGTTTAACCGAAGGTGCGCCATTTAATCGGCGCACCCCGAGGTATTTAGAAACAGAAGAAGCAAGGGCGTTGGTGCAGGTCAGCGCCCTTCGTATTTGGCGGGACGTTTTTCCATGAAGGCCATCACGCCTTCCATGAAATCGCGGGTTTTGCCGCATTGGCCCTGTAATTTTGCCTCGAGCAGCAGTTGCTCATCCAAAGTGTTCTCATACGAGCCGCGAATGGCGGTTTTGACATGGGCATAGGCCGCCGTCGGGCCATTGGCCAAATGGGCGGCGCGGGCTTTCCAATGGGCGTCAAAGCCCTCGTCCTCGACCGCCTCCCAGATCATGCCCCAATCGCTGGCCTGTTGCGCGGTGATCTTGTCGGCAAACAGCGCCGCACCCATCGCCTTGGCCGCGCCCATCTGGCGGGGCAGCCAATAGGTGCCGCCGGCATCGGGGATCAGGCCGATGCGGGTGAAGGCCTGCAGGAAGAAGGCGCTTTGCGTCGCGATGACCACATCGGCGGCCAGCGCAAGATTGGCCCCGGCCCCGGCAGCCGGGCCATTCACGGCACAGATCGTCGGGATCGGGCAGTCAAAGATCGCGCGCAGCATTGGCACATATTCATCGCGCAGGACCCGTTCGAGATCGAGATTGGCTGCCGAACTGGCATCGCCCAGATCCTGCCCCGAACAGAAGGACGCGCCCGCCCCGGTCATCACCAAGACGCGGGCTTTTTCGCCTGCGTCGCGCACCGCGTGGTTGATTTCGGCCCGCATCTGCGAATTGAGCGCGTTCATCACGTCGGCCCGGTTCAGCGTCAAAACCGCAATGTTATCCGTGATGTCGAGGGTGATGGCTTCGTAATTCATGTCTCGCGCCCTTGGCTGATACCTGTCAGGCGCGAGACTGGCTTAATGCGGCATACGGGGCCAGTGCAAACGCAGCGTCACGCCGCCTCGTGACGCCACGCCTCGAGCGCGGGGTTCGCGTTGCTGATTTTTGGCGCATCCGCAGCGCTGATATCCTCAAGCCGGCGCAGATTGTTCACCACCTCGGGGACGCGCGATACGGTTTGCGCCAGTTCGCGCTGGAAATCCTGCCCTTTGGACTGGTGACGCGCCCCGAAATAAAAGCTGACGATGGCCCCAAGCAGCCACCAAAGCGGCTCTGGCACCAACGCGATGCCCTGCATTCGGGCGGCGAACCACACCGGATCGGCCATCGCCGAAACAAACAGCCCCAAGGTGCCAAGCGCCATCGCAGGGCGCGGCAGCCGGTTGACCGCGTCCATCAGCCGGTCGAACCAGCCGCGCCGCACCACGCGGAACTCTTTGCCAAATTGCGCCAGCGTCGCGCTGTGCAAAGTGGCCTCGCGTTCCGCGCCGTTTTCGGCATTCTCGCGAAACACCTCGACCGTTTCGGCCAGCGCATTGCGCCCACCGCCGAACACCAGCGACAGCGCCCGCTCGATCAACCCCATGCCGCCACCCGGCGATTAAACTCGGCCTCGGTCATGTGATAGCGCGGCGAGACGAAGTCCTCGGCGCGTTTGATCCAGCCGCCTTTGCCACCCGCGCGTGTGCGGGCATATTTGCGGCTCGCCGGGCGTTTGTCGGCCAAGCCAAAGTAATAGTTGCGCCGCGCAATCCCGTAGGCATCAGCGAAATGCCGGGGCCCGGCCATCTCGGCCTGGGCGGCGGCGGCGGCGGTTTGCGGGCCAATGGCTCCATCGACCGTGATCGTATGGCCCATGTCGCGCAGCAGCCGTTGCAGAATTTTCACCGCATTGCCGCCCGCGTTGACATACATGTCAAACACGCTGGCCTGAATGCTGACCGGCAGCTTGGAAATCGCGGGCCGGATAAAGTAGTGCCGGACAAAGATATCGACCGCCTGATCCCGGGTCAGCGTCTTGACGTCCTCGGCAGTGATCTCGCCATCGCCATCAAGATCAAGCCCCAGACGCCGCATGGTGTGGATGGTGACGCCGTGATTGGTGGCGCCGCCGGGATCATCGGGATCGTTCACATAACCGCCCTCGCGGGCCACGATATCATCGGCAATTTGCCGGACTGAATATTGGAGCATCTCTGCCTCGCTTGCCTGTGGTAGGCGGCAAACATGGCAAATATCTGGTTAACAGCGGCTCATCTGAGCGTGCGGTCCCCTCATCCCTATGCGCTCAACGGCGATAATCCTCGGGCTTGATTCCATACCGCGCGAGCTTGTCGTAAAAGGTTTTGCGCGGCAGTTTCAGCTGCTTGGCCGCCTCTGACGCGCGGCCGTTCTGTCGGCTGAGCGCGGCAATCAAGAGAGAGCGTTCGACCTGTGCCATCTGTTCAGCCAGGCCCATTTCGGCACTGCGCGCCACCTCCTCCGGCATGCCCAAAACAAAGCGCATCGCCGCCGACATCAATGAGCGGGCATTGCCCGGCCAGCTTTGCGCCATCAGCGCGGCGGCGTGGTCCGGGCTGGTCTCCGGCACGGCAATACCGGCCTGTTCGGCGGCCTGCTCAACATAGTGGCGAAACAGCACCGGGATGTCCTCAGGCCGCTCGGACAGCGCCGGAATGCGCACCGGATGCACGTTCAGCCGATAGTAGAGATCGGCGGTCATGCGGCCGTCTTCAAACGCCGGTTCCAGCCCGTCCACCGCCCCGGCAATCAGCCGCACGCCCTGCCCTTGCTCGAGCAGATCGAGCAGCTCAAGCTGGCTGTCGGCGGGCAGATCGCCGATGCCGTCGAGAAACAGCGCGCCCCCTTCGGAGCGTTTGAACGCCTCGTGCAGCGCCGCGCGATCAAGAGTGCGGGCGGCGTGTTTCTGAAACGGCCCCTTGGCGCGCGCCGAGCATAGGTGGATCACCTCCGCCACCTTGGAAATCCCAGAGCCCTGCGGCCCGGTCACCAGCGCATCGGCGGTTGACGCCGCCACCTGCCGCACCTCGGCGCGCAGAGTTTCGGCGCGAGCAGAGGTGCCAAACAGCATCCGCGCCGCAGGGTCTCCGGCGGCAATCTGGCTCTTGAACCGGCGGTTTTCCAGCACCATCGTGCGCGCCCGCAGTGCCCGTTCCAGCACCGCAAACAGATCCTCGGTGGCGCAGGGTTTTTCGAGAAACGCAAAGGCCCCTGCCCCCAAGGCGCGCACCGCCATCGGGATATCGCCCTCACCGGTCAGCAGGATCACCGGCAGTTCCGGGTCAACCGAGCGGGCATAATCGAGCAGGTGAAAGCCATCCCGCCCCGGCATGCGAATGTCGCTCAGGATCACGCCGTCGAACCCTTCGGTGATGTGGTCCTTGGCCACCACAAAGGACGCCGCCGGCACCGTCGCATAATCCGCCAGCTCGAGCGTTTGGCACAGGGCATCGCGCAGGCCCGCATCATCATCAACCAAAAGCACCTGCCTCATGCGGCGGCCTCCTCGTCTTCGGACCAGCGGTCCAGTTCAACGGTAAAGATCGCCCCGCCGCCGGGGGCATTGGTGCCACGAATGGTGCCGCCAAAGCTTTGCACCAGACCATACGAAATCGACAGGCCCAGCCCCATGCCATCTGGCCCGCCGACCTGTTTGGTGGAATAAAACGGATCAAAGATGCGGTCGGGATCGGCAATGCCCGGCCCGGTGTCGCGCAGGGTCACCACCGGGCGCGCGCCATCGACCAGCGTGATGGTGAGCGCGCGGTGGTCGCTGCCCTCCATCGCGTCGGCAGCGTTGGAAATCAGGTTAACGAACACCTGCCCCAGCCGCACCTCGCCGCCCCAAACCCACACCGACCCCGCCGGACGTTGCCAGTTCAGCGTCACATTGCCCAGCCGCAAACGCGCCTCGGTCAGCTCCGTCGCGCTGTCGATCACGGCGAGGATATCGACCTTGCCCATCGGCTCGCTTTCGTTGCGGGCAAAGGCGCGCAGGTTCTTGATGATCCGCGCCATGCGCCGCGCCATCGCAGCAATGCGGCCCAGATTTTCGCGCGCGGTTTCGGGCTTGTCGCGGTCTAGAAAGGCGACGGAATTCTCGGCATATTGCTCGATCGCCATCAGCGGCTGGTTCAGCTCGTGGCTGATCCCGGCCGACATCTGGCCGAGCGCCGACAGCTTGCCCGCCTGCACCAAATCGGCCTGCGCGCGTTTGAGCGCGGCTTCGGCGTCCTGACGCTCTCCCACCTCGCGGCGCAGCGCAGTGTTCGCATCCGAAAGCGCGCGGGTGCGGTTGGCCACCCGGCTTTCCAGCCGCGCATTGGCCTGCGACAGCACGCGCCGCCGCGCCCCCGCAAGAAACAACAGCGCGCCAAAGGTGGCCATCAGCGCCGTCACCGCCGCCGCCTGCCACAACGCCATGCGCAACGCCGGGCCAGTATCGATCAACGCCTCGGCCCGCATGCGGATCACTGGCAAATCCTGGCTAAGATGCAGCGCGCGGCGCGGCACATACGGCGACCAATTCAGCCACCAGACATCATGCGCGCCAACCGAAACGGTGCGCGGCTGTTGGCCTTGCGGGGTTTCGGGGCCAATGGCACCCGGTGGCTTGCGCCAAAACAACAGCTCAGACCGGTTCGAGATGAACACCAGCCCGTCGCGGTCGAGGAAGTAAATCGCCGGACGGTCACCGCGCCAGTTTTCCTCAAGCCGTTCAATATCAACACCCAGCACCAGCGCGCCGCGCACCCGGCCCGTCGCGTCAAAGGTGGGTGCCGCAAAGAACCACGCCCGCACGCCAAACGTCTCGCTGACCAGATGATCCGAACCGAGCGCGCCTTGCATGGCCCGGCGCAGATAGCGGCTTTGCGCCAGATCTTTGGGCACAAGATCGGTTGACGCGGCCAGTACTTGCCCCGCCGCATCGACATAAAACATCGTCAAAGCCGAGGTTTTGTCAGCGACATCCAGCAAAAGCGCCTCAGCGGCAGCGCGGTCGCCGCCTTGGTGCAATGCCGCGAGCGCCGGGTGATCAGCGGTCAACACCGCCACCTCAGCGTGGTGCTGAAGCTGCGCGGTCAACCGGTCGGCGGCCAGTGACAGGCTGGCCTCGCCCTGGCGTGCCGCCTGATCCAGCCCTTGGCGGAACCCGGTGTGCCAGACCCCCGCGCTCACCACCGCGATACAGGCGACGTAAAGCACGGCAAGGCCGCGAAAAGAGGAGGTTTTTGCCGACATGCCTGTGGTTTTACCCAGCAAGCCTTGCAAAGGGAAGCCAGCCGGTGAGGATGGGGCCATGACAGTGCTTATCCAATCCCCGACCGACCCGGACTTTGTCCAGAATCCCTATCCGTTTTATGCCGCCGCGCGCGCGCAGGGTGCAGTGCATTATTGGCGCGATTTCAACATGGACTGCGCGTTTTCCCACGCCAGTGTGAATGCCGCGCTGCGCGACAGCCGGATGGGCCGCGAATGCCCCGAGGATTTGCGCCGGCCCCGGCCCGACCACCTGACCGACTTCTATGCCATCGACGACAATTCGATGCTGGAACTGGAAGCACCCCGCCACACCCGGCTGCGCAAACTGGTGGTGCGCGCCTTTACCGGTCGGCAAATCGCCGGGATGGCGGCCGAGATTGAACGGCTCTGCCACGACCTGATTGATGCGCGGCCTGAGGGTGCGTTTGATCTGTTGCCGCATTACGCCGCCAAGGTACCGGTGATCGTGATCGCGCGGCTGTTGGGCGTGCCCGACGATATGGCCGACCGCTTGCTCGGCTGGTCCAACGATATGGTGGCGATGTATCAGGCCCGGCGCGACCGCGAGATCGAAGACACCGCCAATGCCGCCGCCCGCGACTTTGCTGCCTTTCTGTCGGACCATATCGCCACCCGCCGCAAAACCCCCGCCGACGATCTGATCACCCAGTTGATTGCCGCCGAAGAGGATGGCGACACGCTGAGTGCCGAGGAGCTGATTGCCACCTGCGTTCTGCTGCTTAACGCCGGGCATGAGGCGACGGTGCACACGTTGGGCAACGGGGTGAACGCGCTGATCGAACATGGAGCCAAACCGCAGTGGTTTGACGATGCCAGCATCGGTGGCACGGTCGAGGAAATCCTGCGCTACGATCCGCCGCTGCACATGTTCATCCGCTGGGCATACGAAGACCTTGAGATCGGGCGCAGCACCATTGCGCGCGGCACCAAGGTCGGGCTTTTACTCGGCGCGGCGGGCCGCGATCCGCAGGTTTGGGACGACCCGAACCGCTTTGATCCGAATCGACCGATCAAGGCAAACGTCGCTTTTGGCGCAGGACGGCACTTTTGCGTCGGCGCACCGCTGGCACGGCTTGAATTGCAGATTGCCTTGCAGGTCTTGTTCACGCGCCTGCCCCGGCTTGAGATCGCGCAGCCGCCAACCTATGCAAACCTCTATCATTTTCATGGGTTTGAAAGTTTGCTGCTGACACACGCATGAGTTCCGTGTTATCGACGCAATGCTCTTGCAATCTGCCGAACTTTGCACACTCGGCGCTATTATGTGGCAAATCCGCCGACCGGATATCTTCCGAGTGGCGGAATGCGACGTTTAGCGCTAACAGTGCGTCAAAGCCATTGCTGTGAGTTGTAAGATGAAAGACGAAATTCTCCACCATATCCGCTATTCGCTGGGCAAGGACGCGGAGCATTCTTCAGTTTATGACTGGCGGATTGCCCTGTCGTTGGCCCTGCGCGATCGCATGGTTGACCACTGGTATCGCAGCACGCGCGAAACCTATGCCTCTGGCGCGAAGCGGGTGTATTACCTGTCGCTGGAATTCCTGATGGGGCGTCTTGTCGAAGACATGGCCGCCAACCTCGGTCTTGATAAAGAAGCGCGCGAAGCCATCGAGGGCTTGGGTCAGGACTATGACACCATCGTTCTGGACGAACCCGATGCGGCGCTGGGCAACGGCGGCCTTGGCCGTCTTGCGGCCTGCTTTATGGATTCGCTGGCGACGCTCGGCATCCCGGCTTACGGCTATGGCATTCGCTACGAACACGGTCTGTTCGAGCAGAAATTCTCGGACGGCAAACAGGTCGAGACTGCGGAAACCTGGCTGAGCCAACGCCACGCCTGGGAATTTGAACGCCCCGAAGTGCGCCACAAGATCCAGTTCGGCGGCCATGTCGAACATATCGAGGGCAAGGCCCAGTGGATGCCGTCGGAAACCGTCTGGGCCACCGCCTATGACACGCCGGTGATCGGCTGGCAGGGCATCTGGGGCAACACGCTGCGCCTTTGGTCGGCCAAGGCACCGGGTGCCTTTGACCTCGAAAGCTTTAACCGTGGTGATTACCTTGCTGCTGGTCGCTCCGAAGCGCTGGCCCGCACCATCAGCCGCGTGCTCTATCCCGATGACACCACCGATGCGGGCAAACAGCTGCGCCTGAAGCAGGAATACTTCTTCACCGCCGCCTCGCTGATGGATCTGATGCGGCGCTATCTGTCGGATCACGATGATATCCGCGCCCTGCCCGATCATGTCGCGATCCAGCTCAATGACACCCACCCGGCGATTGCCGGTCCGGAACTGGTGCGCCAACTGGTGGATGTGCATGGCCTCGCCATGCCCGAAGCCATCGAGATCGCGCGCAACTGCCTTGGCTACACCAACCACACGCTTCTACCCGAAGCGCTGGAAAAATGGCACGTTGGCCTGATGGGCTATGTCCTGCCCCGGCACCTGGAAATCATTCGCGCCATCGACGACGCGCATCAGACCGAGCATCCGGGCAGCCCGCGGATCATCGATCATGATCACGTGCACATGGGCGAACTGGCGTTTATCATGGCGCATAAGGTCAACGGCGTTTCGGCGCTGCACAGCGAGTTGGTCAAGGAAACCGTGTTCGCCGACCTGCACAAGATCCACCCGACCCGGATCATCAACCAGACCAACGGCATCACGCCGCGCCGCTGGCTGCACACCTGTAACCAGCCGCTGACCAACCTGATCAACTCCGAGATCGGTGATGGCTGGGTGGCTGACCTCGAACAACTCAAAAAGCTGAACGACAAAGCGGGCGACAAAGCGTTTCTCCGCCAGTTCCACGACGCCAAGCGCGTTAACAAAGTGGAGCTGAGCAACTGGATCGCCGAAACCTGCGGTGTGCAGGTCGACCCCGACGCGATGTTCGACGTGCAGATCAAGCGGATCCACGAATACAAACGACAGCTGATGAACATTCTCGAGACCATCGCGCTCTGGAACGACATCCGCGACAATCCGAATGCTGAGTGGACCCCGCGCGTCAAAATCTTTGGCGGCAAAGCGGCCCCGGGCTATCACGTGGCCAAGCAGATCATCCATCTGATCAACGACGTCGCGGCCAAGATCAACAATGACCCGGTCACCAAAGACCTGCTCAAAGTGGTTTATCCGCCCAACTACAATGTCACGATGGCCGAAAGCCTGATCCCGGCGGCGGACCTGTCGGAACAGATTTCGACCGCTGGCAAAGAAGCCTCGGGCACCGGCAACATGAAGTTCGCCCTCAACGGCGCGCTGACGGTTGGCACGCTTGATGGGGCCAATGTCGAGATTCGCGAACACGTCGGGGCCGAGAATTTCTTTCTCTTTGGTCTCACCGCGCAAGAAGTGCAGGAACGCCGTCAAATCCACGGTTTTGCCCGCCAAGCGATCGAAGCCAGCCCGCGTCTTAGCCGGGTTCTTGGCCAGATTGTTGACGGAGTGTTTTGCGCTGACGAAGTTACGCGTTATCATGAGCTTGTCGGCAATCTTTACGATCACGATTATTTCCTCGTGACCTGTGATTTCGACAGCTATTTTGATGCGCAACGCCGGGTAGACACGGCCTATCGCAACACGACCGGATGGTCGGCCATGGCGCTTAAGAACACAGCCAATATGGGCTGGTTCTCGTCTGACCGCACCATCCAGGGCTATGCGCGTGACATCTGGCGCGTCAGCTCCGTCAACACAGGTGGAATGGAGAAATCTGCATGACTGAAGCCCCCCTGATCCATCCCGATGAAGCGGGTTCGCTCGCGTCTGGCCAACATGGCAATCCTTTTGCTGTGTTGGGCATGCACGAAGCGGACGGAAAACTTGTCTGCCGGGTGTTCCGCCCGGAGGCCGACAGCGTCGAGGTTCTTGACGCCAAGACCGGCAAGTCGGTTGCTTCTCTGGATCGGGTCGAGGGGGGCGACGGTGTTTTCGCCGCGATTGTCCCGCGGCGGAAAAAATCCTTTGCCTACAAGCTGCGGATGACCCGCGCGGGCGACACTTGGGAAGAGTATGACCCCTATTCGTTTGGCAATGTGCTGGGCGAATTCGATGAATACCTGCTGGGTGAAGGCACGCACGGCCATCTGTGGAAAGCGCTCGGCGCACATGTGATGACGCATGAAGGCGTTGCGGGCACGCATTTCGCCATCTGGGCCCCGAACGCCAAGCGCGTGTCGGTGGTGGGTGATTTCAACGGTTGGGATGGCCGCCGCTTTGTCATGCGTCGGCGTGGCGCGACCGGTGTGCACGAGATTTTCCTTGCCGGGATCACCGATGGCACCGCCTATAAATACGAATTGCTCGATCAGGCTGGACAGGTTCTGCCGCTCAAGGCCGATCCGGTTGGCTTTGGTGCCGAAGTGCCGCCGCGCACCGCCTCGGTTGTGCGTGATCTGAACGGATACGATTGGCAAGACGGCGACTGGATGGGCAAACGCGGTGGCGAACATCGCATTGACCGGCCAATTTCGGTGTACGAGGTCCATCTGGAAAGCTGGCGCCGCGTGCCCGAAGAAGACGGCCGCTCGCTTAGCTATCGTGAGATGGCCGACGAGCTGGTGAAATACGCCACCGACATGGGCTTTACCCATATCGAGACCACTCCGATCAGCGAATACCCGTTTGGCGGCTCTTGGGGTTATCAGCCGGTTGGCCTGTTTGCGCCGACCTCGCGCTTTGGCACACCCGATGATTTCCGCTATTTCGTCGATGCCTGCCACCAGGCCGGTCTGGGGATCATCATTGACTGGGTGCCCGGCCACTTCCCGACCGACGTGCACGGCTTGGGGGCGTTTGACGGCTCTTCGCTGTACGAACATGCAGATCCGAAAGAGGGCTATCACCCCGATTGGAACACGCTGGTCTATAACTACGGTCGCACAGAAGTTGCCAACTATCTGATTTCCAACGCCAAGTTCTGGGTGCAGGAATATCACATCGACGGTCTGCGCGTCGATGCCGTGGCCTCGATGCTCTATCGCGACTATTCGCGCAAAGAGGGCGAATGGGTGCCCAACATCCACGGCGGGCGCGAAAACCTCGAAGCGATCAGCTTTATGCAGCGGATGAACGAGGCGGTTTATGCCGACCAGCCCGACATCATGACCATTGCCGAGGAAAGCACTGCCTTTCCCGGCGTCAGCGCCCCCACCGACACCGGCGGCCTGGGCTTTGGCTTCAAGTGGAACATGGGCTGGATGAACGATACCCTGCGCTACATGGGCGAAGATCCGGTGCACCGCAAATATCACCACGACAAGATGACCTTCGGGCTGCACTACGCCTTCTCCGAGAATTTCGTCCTGCCGATCAGTCATGACGAAGTGGTGCACGGCAAAGGCTCGATGATCGACCGGATGCCGGGCGATGAATGGCAGAAGTTTGCCAACCTGCGGGCCTATTACGGCTTTATGTGGGGGCATCCGGGCAAGAAACTGCTGTTTATGTCCTGCGAATTTGGCCAGTGGGACGAGTGGAACAACGAGAGCAGTCTCGATTGGCACCTGCTCGACTATGGCACCCACAAGGGCGTTCAGGAGTTGGTGCGCGACCTCAACCACCTCTATCGCGGCACGCCGGCCCTGTATGAACTCGACAGCAAGCCCGAGGGTTTCCGCTGGATCGACGGCGGCAATTCCGACGAGAGCACATTCTCGTGGATGCGGCTGGGCAAGGATGGCAGCGACCCGGTTCTGGTGGTGTCGAACTTTACGCCCGTCACCCGCACCGGCTATCGCATTGGCGTGCCCGAGGCGGGCACCTGGGTCGAAGCGCTTAACACCGACAGCGCCGATTATGGCGGCAGCGGTCAGGTCAATCCTGGCGATCTCAAGACCACAGAAGTGGCATCGCACGGCTGCGAACAATCGCTAGAGTTGACCATTCCGCCGCTGGCGACCATGTTCCTAAAGTTTAAGAAAGCTTAATAAGTACGAGTAACTAAAGTTAAATTTGCATCATCAAGGGGGAGGACCCGATGACAGACGCACGACATATTCTCGCGCAACAAACGATGGCCTATGTGCTGGCGGGGGGACGCGGCAGCCGACTTAAGGAAATGACAGACATTCGGGCAAAACCGGCGGTTTTCTTTGGCGGCAAAACCCGGATCATCGACTTTGCGCTGTCGAATGCGGTCAACTCGGGGATCAAACGGATCGGCGTGGCGACGCAGTACAAAGCCCACAGCCTGATCCGGCACTTGCAACGCGGCTGGAGCTTTTTCCGCGCCGAGCGCAACGAGAGCCTCGATATTCTGCCCGCATCCCAACAGCTTAACGCAGAGAACTGGTACAAGGGCACCGCGGATGCCGTGACCCAGAACATCAACGTTCTGCGCGGCTATGGCCCGAAATACATTCTTATTCTGGCCGGCGACCACATCTATAAACAAGACTATTCGTTCATGATCGAACAGCACGTCAAATCGGGCGCCAAGGTCACGGTTGGCTGTATCGAAGTGCCGCGCGACGAGGCCAAAGCCTTTGGCGTCATGGGTGTGGACGAGAGCGACAAGATCCTCGAATTCGTCGAGAAACCCGAAAATCCCCCAGCAATGCCCGGCGACGACAGCCGTTCGCTTGCCAGCATGGGGATCTATGTGTTCGAGGCGGAATACCTCTATGGTCTGCTTGAGGCAGATGCCAAAAACGAGAATTCCACCAACGACTTCGGCCATGACATCATCCCGGCGATCGTCGCCGAGGGCGCGGCTTATGCGCACCCGTTTGGCCGCTCTTGCGTCATGTCCGGGCTTGAGGATACGCCGTATTGGCGCGATGTCGGCACCATTGATGCCTATTGGCAGGCCAACATCGACCTGACCGATTTCAAACCCGAGTTGGACATCTACGCCACCAACTGGCCAATCTGGACCTATTCGGAATTGGTGCCCCCGGCCAAGTTCATCCACAACGAAGAAGGCCGTCGCGGTAATGCGATTTCTTCCATGATCTCGGGTGGTTGCATCATTTCCGGCTCGCAGCTCAACCGGTGCCTGATGTTCACTGGCGTGCGCACGCATTCCTTTGCTGAACTCGACGGCGTGATCTGTCTGCCGTATGCCGAGGTCGGTCGTAAGGCGAAGCTCAAGAACTGTATCGTTGACCGTGGCGTGAAAGTCCCCGAGGGGCTTGTCGTGGGCGAGGATGCCGAGCTTGATGCCAAGCGGTTCCGCCGTTCGGAAGGCGGCATTTGCCTGATCACCCAATCCATGATCGACAAACTGGAAGCCTGATATGAATGTGCTGATGGTCACCTCGGAATGCGCGCCGTTTATCAAAACCGGCGGGCTGGCGGATGTGGCGGGTGCCCTGCCCGGAGCGCTCAAGCCTCTGGGCATCGATGCCCGCACCATGTTGCCGGCTTATCCCGCGCTGATGCCGCTTTTGGCCAAAGGCACAGAAGTTGCCAATTTTGGCGACCTTCCCGGTGGGCCGGGTCGGGTTGTGCAAGTCGAGGCGGAGGGCATCACGCTCCTCCTGCTCGATGCGCCGCAACTCTTTGACCGGCCCGGCGGACCCTACAGCGACCCCAACGGCCAGGACTGGCCCGACAACCACCGCCGCTTTGCCTCCCTAGCGCAAGCGGCGGCGCGGATCAGCTTTGCCGGGCTGGCCAATTGGAAGCCTGACGTTGTGCATGCCCACGATTGGCAGGCCGGGCTGACGCCGGTCTACCTCAAACAACCCGGCGGGCCGGTGCCCAAGACGGTGATGACAATCCACAACATCGCGTTCCAAGGCCGCTATGCCGCGTTTGAGGGCCAAGAGCTTGGCCTGCGTTGGGATTGGTTCAACGCCGACGGTATGGAGTATCACGGCGATATTTCGTTCCTGAAGGCCGGTCTGGCCTTTGCCGACCGGATCACCACGGTAAGCCCGACTTACGCCCGCGAAATCCTTACCCCCGAGTTTGGCATGGGGCTTGAGGGGCTGTTGAATGCGCGCTCAGACGTGCTGTCGGGCATCCTTAACGGCATCGATCTTGACGCCTGGAACCCGGCCAAGGACAAGGCGCTGCCGCAAAGCTATGACGCGCAAACCCTTGAGCGCAAGGCCGCGAACCGCGCCGAAATCTGTGCGCGCCTCGACCTTGACGCCGATCACGACGGACCGCTGTTCTGCGTCATCAGCCGGTTGAGCGAACAGAAGGGTCTCGACGCCCTCGCCGATGCCATCCCGCATCTTGTCGAAAGTGGCGGGCAGCTGGCGCTGCTTGGCTCTGGCGCGCCGGAACTGGAAGCGGCGTTCAAAGAGGCGGCGGCGGACTACCCCGGCAAGGTCGGCTGTTACATCGGCTATGACGAGGCGTTCTCGCATCTGCTGCAAGGTGGCAGCGACGCAATCCTGATCCCGTCGCGGTTTGAACCCTGCGGCCTGACCCAGCTTTATGGGCTGCGCTATGGCACCCTGCCCGTGGTCGCGCGCACCGGCGGACTTGCCGATACGGTGATCGAGGCGAATGTGGCGGCGATCCGCGCCAAGGTTGGCACCGGTTTCCTGTTTGACGATGTCGGCATCGAAGGCGTATCCGAAGTGCTTGACCGAGTGTTCCGCGCCTATGCCAACAAAAGCGAATGGCAGGATCTGCAGCGCGCCGCGATGGCACAGGGGGTGGGCTGGGACATCTCGGCCCAAGCCTATGCTGATTTGTACAACGAGGTTCTGACTGCATGAACAAACCCGCGCCGATCACGGCAGAGATCCGATCGGGACGCCCCCACAAGCTGGGCGCGCATTTCGACGGTGAAGGCACCAACTTTGCCGTCTTTTCGGAAAACGCGACCCGCGTGACGCTGTGCATCTTCTCACCCGATGGCACCCGCGAGGAACAGCGCATCGACCTGCCCGAGCGTATTGGCGCGGTGTGGTACGGCTATATGCCGGGGTTGCAGCCCGGCACGCTCTATGGCTACCGCGTGAACGGGCCTTATGCGCCCTATCACGGCCACCGGTTCAACCCCAACAAGCTGTTGCTTGATCCCTATACCCGTGAATTGCATGGCGACTTCACCGATCATCCGGCCACCTACGGCTATAACCCCGATGCGCCGGAGGCTGATCTCAGCTTTTCGGAAACCGACAGCGCGCCGCATGTGCCCAAATCGGTGGTCTCTGACCCGGCGCTGTTTCCGCTCGATGCCAAGACGCTGAATCGGGGTCACGATGGCGGGCTGATCTATGAGGCGCATGTTCGTGGGGCCACGATGCAGCACCCCGACATCCCCGAAGACCAACGCGGCACCTATGATGGCCTCGCCTCGGACGCGATGATCGACCATCTCAAACGGCTCGGCGTCGACGCCATCGAACTGCTGCCGGTTCAGGCGCTGAAATCCGAACCGATGTTGCGTGATAAAGGTCTGGTAAACTACTGGGGTTACAACACAATAAGCTTCTTCGCGCCCGAGCCGCGCTATCTTGGCCCGGCGGGCGTCAAGGGTTTCCGCGCAATGGTGGAACGCTTCCACGATGCCGGGATCGAGGTGATCCTCGATGTAGTCTACAACCACTCCGCCGAGGGCGACCATATGGGCCCGACGCTAAGCTTTCGTGGCTTTGACAACGCCGCCTATTACCGCCTGCTTGACGGCCAGCCGCGCTATAATGTGAATGACACCGGCTGCGGCAATACGCTTGATACCTCGCACCCCTTTGTGCTGCGCATGGTGATGGACAGCCTGCGCTTTTGGGTGCAGGCGATGGGCGTCGATGGCTTCCGCTTTGACCTCGCCACCACCCTGTGCCGCACACGGCAGGGGTTTGACGCTGGCGGGGCCTTCCTGACGGCGATGCGGCAGGACCCGGTGCTGTCGGGCGTCAAGATGTTTGCCGAACCTTGGGACATTGGCCCCGGCGGCTATCAGCTTGGCAACTTTCCACCGCTGTTTGGCGAATGGAACGACCGCTACCGCGACACCGTGCGCCGGTTCTGGCGCGGCGATGGCCACAGTGCGCAAGATCTCGGATCGGCCCTGCTCGGCTCGGCCAACCTGTTTGACCAGCGCGGCCGACGCGCGTGGTCTTCGGTCAATTTCGCCGCCGCGCACGACGGGTTTACCCTTGCGGATACAACCGCTTACGTCGAACGCCACAATGAGGCCAACGGCGAGAACAACAAAGACGGCCACCACGCCAACCACTCTGACAACTTCGGCGTCGAAGGCGAAACCAATGACCCGGTGATCCTCGCCGGTCGCAAACGGCGGCAGCGCAATATCCTCGCGACGGTGATGCTTTCGCAAGGCACGCCGATGATGCTGGCGGGCGACGAAGGCGGCAACTCGCAGAACGGCAACAACAACGCCTACTGTCAGGACAATCCCACCGCCTGGATCGATTGGACGGCGCTTGACGAAGACCAGATCGACTTCACCGCCGCGCTGGTGAAATTCCGCAAAGATCATGCAGTTGTGCGCCAAAACGTGTTCCTGCACGGGGCCAAACGCGAAAGCGACGGGCGGCGTGATGTTGAATGGCGGGCGTTTGACGGCTCTTGCCTGAACTGGCGCGATCCGGGGCTGTCGAGCCTGTGTCTCGTGTTGCGCGGCTGTGCCGAAAACGCGCCGGGCAATGCCTCGCTTGATACGGTGCTGCTGGCGTTCAACCGCGAAGCGCGCGCCGAGGTGCTGGTGCTGCCCGACCCCGGCAAACGCCAATGGGTGCGCGAAATCGACACCTCGCAGGCGCATCAGGCGCAGGCGGCCATGACCGTGCGCCGCACCCGGGTTGCGGCGCATTCCGTCGCGGCCTTTGTGCTGCGCGAGGAGCCCGAAGCATGAGCGCCGATGCAGCGCTGCGCCAGCTGGCCGAACTCTCCGGGGTGCACCTCGATTTCCACGATCTGACCGGGGCCCGCAAAGAAACCTCTGTCCCGACTCTGCGCGCGCTTTTGGCTGCGCTGGGTGTCGAGGCCGGAACCGAGGCCGCCGTGCGCGACGCCTTGGCGCTTCATAAGGCCGAAAAGGCCCACCGCCACGTGCCTGATGAGGTGATCCTGCGCGCAGGTCACGCCCTGTCGCTGCCGCTGTCAGCCCGCTGTGCGTGGTCTGTGGTGGCCGAGGATGGCACCGAAACCGCCACAGGCCGCAGCACCGATACACTTGAGCTGCCCGCGCTCGACGTCGGCTATTACACCCTGCACCTGTCAGGCGATGGCTGGACCGAGGAAAGCTTCCTCATGGCCCGTCCTGCCCATGCGCCGCTGTTGTCCGACAGCGCCGGGCACCATCGCAGCTGGGGCGTGACAGCCGCGCTTTATGGGCTTCGCTCCGGCGACAACGGCGGCCTCGGCAGCTATGAAGATCTGGCCACCACCGCCACGGCTCTGGGCCAGAACGGCGCGCAGTTTCTTGGGATCAATCCGGTGTCCGCGTTGGGTTGGGCCGCGAGCGACGTGATCAGCCCGTATTCGCCCACCCACCGCGGCTTTTTCAACGCCGATCATATTGCGGTTGCCGGCGGGCTTGGCCCCAGCCCTGACAGTGACATTATCGACTACGCCGCCTTTCGCGCTCGGCAACGACCGGCACTTGAGGCCGAGTTTCTTAAATCCTCAAGGTCCAAGAAATTCAAAGACTTCTGCGCCACAGAGAATGCGTCACTTGAGGCATTCTCTTGCTTCGAAGCCTTGAGTGAGAAGCACGGCCCGGACTACAGAAAATGGCCCGCAAACCTGCAGGCCCCCGGCGCCGACGCGGTCAAAGCCGCTGGCAAACGCGCCCTGTTCCATCGCTGGCTTCAATGGCGTGCCGAAACCGAGATTGACGCCTCGCAAGCCGCCGCTTTGGCGTCAGGCATGTCGCTTGGGCTTTACCTCGATCTTGCCGTTGGGGCCCGTCCGGGCGGCGCCGAAGCCTGGATGCACGGCGACACGATTGCCCACGGCGTCACCATTGGCGCGCCTCCCGATCAGCTGAGCCCCGAGGGCCAATCTTGGGATCTTGTCGCCCATGCTCCGGGTCGTCTGGCAGCGGCACGTTACGCCCCTTTGCGCGCCATGCTGCGCAAGCTGATGGACAAATGCGGGTTGCTGCGGATTGATCATGCGCTGGGCCTGATGCGCAGCTACTGGGTGCCGGACGATGACAGCCCCGGTGCCTATATTTCCCAACCTTTCGAAGCGCTTCTGGCAGTTATTTCCATCGAAGCCCACCGCGCCAATTGTGTGGTTGTGGGCGAAGATCTTGGCCTTGTGCCCGCCGGATTCCGGCACAAGATGAACGACGCCGGGCTCTATTCCTATGCGGTCTGGCAATACGAAAGCCGCGACGATGGCTGGCTGCATCCCGCAGCCGATCTGCGGCCCTTTGCGCTGGCCTGCTTCTCCACCCATGACACGCCGACCCTGCGCGGTTTTTGGTATGGGGCCGACGTCGAGCTGTGGCGCGATATCGGCTGGATTTCCCCGTCTGAGGCCGGCCATAGACACGGCCATCGCAGCCACCAGCGCAACAGCCTGCGGGCCAATTGCGATATCCGCTCGACCGCCGGACCGGACGAAATCGCAGGCGTCATCCACGGCGCGCTGACGCATTCGCCTGCGGCCATGGTCGCGGTTCAGCTTGACGATGTGCTTGGCCAGATCGACGCGCCGAACCTGCCCGGAACCATCGACGAACACCCCAATTGGCGCCGCCGCACCCCGGTGGACGTCAAGGATTTCGCCACCTCCCCACAAATCGCCGCTATCGGCGCAACCATGCAGGCTGGCAACCGCCAACCCCCTGTTTTAGCAGAGAAAGGACCGCAAACATGTCCCGAGTGACACACTCCTGCACCCCCTTTGAGGGCCAGAAACCCGGCACGTCCGGGCTGCGAAAAAAGACCAAGGTTTTTATGCAGCCGCATTATCTTGAGTGCTTTGTTCAGTCGATCTTCAACGGCATCGGTGGTGCCGAGGGCAAGACCTTTGTGGTCGGCGGCGATGGCCGGTATTTCAACGCCGAAGCGATCCAGACAATCCTGCGGATGGCCGCCGCCAATGGCACCAAACGCGCCATCGTCGGGCAAAACGGCCTGCTGTCCACCCCTGCGGCGTCCAACCTGATCCGCCAGCGCGGCACGGACGGCGGGCTTATCCTGTCGGCAAGCCACAACCCCGGCGGGATTGATGAGGACTTCGGCCTGAAATTCAACATCTCCAACGGCGGACCGGCCCCGGAAAAGGTCACTGCCGATATGTTCGAGCAGACCAAGACGCTGTCGGAATATCACACGCTGGATACCGGCGATATCGACCTTGGTGCGATTGGCGAAACCGCTGTTGGCACCATGACAGTCGAGGTTGTCGATCCGGTCGAGGACTACGCGAAGTTGATGGGGCAACTGTTTGATTTCGATGCCATTCGCGCAATGATCTCCAATGGTTTCTCGCTCAAGTTCGACGCGATGCACGCCGTCACCGGACCTTATGCCACCGCCATTCTTGAGGGCACATTGGGTGCGCCCAAAGGCACGGTCATGAACGGTGTGCCAAAGGTCGATTTCGGCAAGGGCCACCCCGATCCCAACCCGATCTGGGCCAAGCCGCTGGTCGATCTGGTGATGAGCGCCGAAGGCCCCGATTTCGCCGCCGCCTCGGATGGTGACGGCGACCGCAACATGATCCTGGGCAAGGGCATCTACGTCACCCCGTCCGACAGCCTCGCGGTGCTGGCCGCCAATGCGCATCTGGCGCCGGGCTACGACAAAGGTCTGGCTGGTGTGGCGCGGTCGATGCCGACGTCGCAGGCCTGTGACCGGGTGGCCGAAAAGCTGGGGATCGAGTGCTTTGAGACGCCCACGGGCTGGAAATTCTTCGGCAACCTGCTTGATGCTGGTCGCGCAACGCTGTGTGGCGAGGAAAGCGCGGGCACCGGGTCGGACCACGTGCGCGAGAAAGACGGGCTCTGGGCCGTGCTGCTGTGGCTTAACGTATTGGCAGTACGCAAGGTTTCCGTGGCCGACATCCTGATGGACCACTGGAAAACCTATGGCCGCAATTACTATTCCCGCCATGATTACGAGGCGGTGGACAGCGACAAGGCCAATGGTTTGATGGCGGATCTTGAGGCCAAGCTGCCCGATCTTTCCGGCACCCAATTGCACGGGCTGACCGTGACCGAGGCGGATCAGTTTGCCTACCACGACCCTGTCGATGGCTCGGTGAGCAAAAATCAGGGCATTCGCATCCTGTTCGAAGGCGGCAGCCGTGGCGTTTTGCGCCTGTCTGGCACCGGCACCGAGGGCGCGACTCTGCGGGTGTACCTCGAACGCTACATGCCGGCTGACGGCGATCTGACAATCGAGACCCAGGCCGCCCTGGCTGATGTTGCCGCCGCGATTGGTGATTTGAGCGAATTGCAGCAACGCACCGGCCGCTCAGCCCCTGACGTGATGACCTGATATTTCGGTAGGCCGGGCCTCGCGCCCGGCTTACACCGTCATCTGCGCGGTGCTTTCCCGCACCACCAATTCGACGTCAATAAGCTCTGGATCACCCTCCTGATCCAACCACTTTTTATCCATACACCCGAGCAGGTTACGCGCCGATCTTATACCGATTTCCCGGCGGTTTTGCCGGATCGTGGTCAGCGCTGGCACATAAAATTCCGACATTTCGATATCATCGAACCCGACCACGGAAATGTCCTTCGGCACCGACAGTCCGCAGGCGCTAAGCCCTGATATTAGGCCAAATGCAACCATGTCAGAGGCACAGAACACGGCCGTCGGCCTTTCCTTCATTTCATAGATCAACTGTGCGGCTGAATATCCTGAATTCACTGAGAAATCCCCTCGGATCACCCATTCATCGCGCACCTTCAGCCCAAGGCTTTCCCGTTCTTGCATCATGCCTGCGCGCCGCGTGCGGGTCAGCACGTTGCCCTCGGGGCCGGTGATGTGGGCGATGTCGCGGTGGCCCAGATCATAGAGGTGCCGCACGGCCAAACGCGCGCCTTTTTCATTGTCCGAGCGGACAGACGGAAAGTTCGCCCCTTGCACCCATTCGCAGGCAAATACGATCCGGTCTTGCACGCTTTCCTGGGTAAACAGCGCCAAATCGTCGTGGCTCAGGTTGCCATCAAGTGAAATCATCCCGTCGATCCGACTGTCGCGAAAATAGTCGATCAACACGCGTTCCCGCTCGGGATGGTCGGCGGTATCGGCGATCAGAACCGAGGTGTCGCTTCCTGCAAACCCTGCACTGATGCCCGCAAGTATCTGGGAAAAAAACGGATTCCCGAGGTTCGGCACCAGAACCAGAACCGCCCCGGCCCGCTGTTTGCGCAGATTGCGCGCGGCGCGGTTGACCCGGTATCCGGTGCTTTGAATGGCATCGAACACCGCCTGCCGCGTGGTTTCGGTAAGCTTTTCGGGATTTGACAGCGCGCGGCTGACCGTGGCGGTCGACACCCCCGCCGCCAGCGCAACATCCTGTATTCTTGCCGTCTTCTGCATCATGGTCGCGCCCCGCAGTATAGGTCTGCCAAGCGCAGTATTTACGCCTGCGCCCCTAGTCATGATAAGTGCGATGTAATCGTTTACAAGAAATTTCTTTCCTGCTTAAATGACCATGTAATCGATTTCAGGGAAGCGTGAGATTCGTTTGCGCGATGGTATCCCGGCTCTCGGGAAATTTAGATGCATGTGGTGGACGTTTTGACCGCGATCCGGCATTGCAGCGACACCAAAACAAAAATCACGCTTGAAACCACCCGCGACGGCCCTGAGGACATCGGCCTCACGGCTGCGCTGGTGGTACTGGCCTAGGAGGAACGCATGGTCTGGACCGCGTCAGAAACACGTTACGATACAATGCAGTACCGCCGCTGCGGCCGCTCGGGGCTCAAGCTTCCGGCGATTTCGCTGGGGCTGTGGCACAACTTTGGCGACGACACACCGCATGAGACCAAACGTGCGATCACCCGCACCGCTTTTGATCACGGCATCACCCACTTCGATCTGGCCAATAACTATGGTCCGGGGCCGGGCACGGCGGAATTGGCCTTTGGCCAGTTGCTGCGCGAAGATTTCAAACCCTACCGCGATGAGATGATCATTTCGTCGAAGGCCGGCTATGGCATGTGGCCGGGGCCATATGGCGAAATGGGCAGCCGCAAATACCTTGTCGCGTCTTGCGATCAGTCGCTGAAACGGATGGGGCTGGATTACGTCGATATCTTCTATTCGCACCGTTTCGATCCCGATACGCCACTGGAAGAGACGATGATGGCGCTGGATTACATCGTGCGCTCGGGCCGCGCGCTGTATGCTGGCATCTCGTCTTACAACGCGCAGCGCACCCGCGAGGCCGCCGCGATCCTCAAAGAGCTGGGCACGCCCTGTCTGATTCACCAGCCGAGCTATTCCATGCTCAACCGCTGGGTCGAGGAAGACGGGCTGCTGGATGCTTTGGACGATCTGGGCATTGGCTCCATCGTGTTCTCGCCGCTGGCGCAGGGCATGCTGACCAACAAATACCTCGGTGGCATTCCCGAAGGCAGCCGGTTGACCCAAGGCAAATCGCTGCGCGAGGACTTCCTCAGCGATGAGGCGCTCGCAAACATCCGCGCGCTGAATGGCATCGCCGAAGAGCGTGGCCAGACGCTGGCGCAGATGGCGCTGGCTTGGGTGCTGCGCGGCGGTCGGGTGACGACGGCGCTGATTGGCGCGTCCAAGCCGCAACAAGTGGTGGATTGCGTTGGCGCGGTTGGCAATCTCGACTTCTCCAAGGACGAGCTGGCCCGCATCGACCAGCACGCCAAGGACGCCAACATCAACCTTTGGGCCGCCTCGGCCGAGCGCGAAGGTCCCCAGCGCAAATGAGCCAACGCCCGATCCCGCCCGGCGCTTGCCCGGCTTTGCCGCCATGCCCACTGGGATCGGGCACCCCATCGGAGCGCGCCTGATGCGCGCGTCGATTGAGATCATCGATATCGACAGCGGCAAGACCCGCGTGGTGCTTCAGACCGACAGGCACGTCGAGGCCCCGAACTGGACGCCAGATGGCCGCGCGCTGATCGTGAATGCCGAGGGTCGCCTGTTCCGGATCGACCTTGCCAACCCGGCGCTGACGCCGATCAACACCGGCGCGCTGAACCGTCTTAACAACGACCACGGCATATCGCCGGATGGAAGCGCGCTTGTGGTGTCGCAATCGCCGGGCCGGGGCACCGCGCTGATCCACGCCCTGCCCGTTTGCGGCGGCACTCCACGACAGATCACCGAACACGCCCCAAGCTGGTTTCACGGGGTTTCGCCGGATGGAGCCGAGATCACCTATACCTGCATCCGCGATGGCGACTTCGGCATTGCCACCTGCCCGTTTGCGGGCGGCGCGGAACGCATCTTGATCACCGGCGCACACCAGTATGACGGGCCCGATTACACCCCGGATGGCCAGTGGATCTGGTTCAATTCCGACCGCGGCGGCGACATGGCGCTGTGGCGGATGCGCCGCGATGGCAGCAATCCGCAACAGATGACCCAGGGCGACAGCGTCGACTGGTTCCCGCATCCTGCGCCGGATGGCCGCCACGTCTGTTACCTCGCTTATCCACACGGCACCGAGGGCCACCCCTTCGGGCGTGATGTCGAGCTGCGCTTGATGCCTGCCGATGGCGGCACCCCCCGCACGCTTTTGGCGCTTTTTGGCGGCCAGGGCACCCTAAACGTGCCCTGTTGGCACCCGGATGCACGCCAGTTCGCCTTTGTCCGTTACACCCCCCAGCCCTGAAAATCGGAGACCCATATGCCCGGATTGATCAAAGGCCCCGCCCTGTTCCTTGCCCAGTTCGCCGGCGACGACGCGCCGTTCAACTCGCTGGAAAACATCACCAAATGGGCCGCTGGCCTTGGCTACAAAGGCGTGCAGATCCCGACCTTCGATGCCCGGCTGTTTGATCTTGATAAGGCCGCCGAGTCCGACACCTATTGCGACGAGATCAAGGGCATTTGCGCCGATGCCGGTGTCGAGATCACCGAGCTGTCGACCCACCTGCAAGGCCAGCTTGTTGCCGTGCATCCGGCGTACAACGAGGCCTTCGATGCCTTTGCGCCGGCAAAGGTGCATGGCAACCCCAAGGCGCGACAGGCCTGGGCCGTCGATCAAGTGAAAAAGGCCGCCGTTGCCGCCCGCAAATTAGGGCTAACCACCACGGTCAGCTTTACCGGATCGCTGGCCTTCCCCTACCTTTACCCGTGGCCGCAGCGCCCCGAGGGGCTGATTGACGAAGCCTTTGGTGAACTCGCCCGCCGCTGGATGCCGATCTTTAACCACTATGAGGACAACGGCATCGACATCGGCTTTGAAATCCACCCTGGCGAGGATGTGTTCGACGGCGTGACCTATGAGATGTTCCTCGCGGCCTGCAACGATCACAGCCGCTGCCGGATCAACTACGACCCTTCGCATTTCCTGCTGCAACAGATGGATTACCTGTCGTTCATCGACATTTACCACGAACGGATCTGCGCTTTTCACGTCAAGGATGCCGAGTTCAATCCCGATGGCCGCCAAGGCGTTTACTCAGGGTTCCAAGGCTGGACCGGTCGCGCCGGACGCTTCCGCAGCTTGGGCGACGGGCAGGTCGATTTCGGCGGCATCTTCTCGAAACTGGCGCAATATGGCTATGACAGCTGGGCGGTGCTGGAATGGGAATGCTGCCTGAAATCGCCCGAACAGGGCGCAGCCGAGGGCGCGCCGTTCATCGCACGCCATATCATCGAGGTGACGGACAAGGCGTTTGACGATTTCGCCGGCGGCGAGACCGACCAAGCCCAGATCCGCCGGATGCTGGGGATCGAGGCATGAGACGGTTGCGGCTTGGCATGGTGGGCGGCGGTCAGGGCGCATTTATCGGCGGCGTGCACCGCATCGCCGCCCGGATCGACGGGCAATGGGATTTGGTCGCCGGGGCGCTCAGCTCGGATGCCGACCGCGCCCGCGCCTCTGCTGCCGACTTGGGCATCGCCTCCGACCGCGCCTATAGCGATTTCAACGCCATGGCCCGCGCCGAGGCCGCGCGCGACGACGGCATTGATGCGGTGGCGATTGTCACCCCCAACCACATGCACGCCGCCCCCGCGATTGCCTTTCTCAAGGCCGGCATTCACGTCATCTGTGACAAGCCCCTGACCGCCACGATGCAAGACGCCGAGACGCTGGCCCAAGCGGTCAAAGACAGCGGCAAGCAGTTCATCCTGACGCATAATTACACCGGCTATCCCCTGATCCGACAAGCGCGCGAGATGGTGCGCGCGGGCGAATTGGGCGAGATCCGGCTGGTGCATGTGGAATACGTGCAGGACTGGCTGGCCGAGGAGACCCACTCGAAACAAGCCGATTGGCGCACCGATCCGGCGCGCTCGGGCGCGGGCGGCTGTGTCGGGGACATCGGCACCCACGCGCATAATTTGGCGAGCTATGTCAGCGGGTTGACGACCAAGGCGCTGTCGGCGGACCTCGATGCCTTTGTGCCGGGGCGGCAAGTGGATGACAACGTGCACGTCATGCTGCGGTTTGACGGCGGGGCCAAGGGCATGCTCTGGGCCAGTCAGGTTGCCGTGGGCAACGAAAATGGCCTGCGGTTGCGGATACATGGCACCAAGGGCGGGCTCGATTGGGCGCAGGAAAATCCCAACGTGATGGCCTTTACCCGGTTTGGCGCGCCCAAACAGCTTCTGACACGCGGCGGGGCCGGCGCGAACGCGGCCGGACAACGCGGGCTGCGGGTGCCGCCGGGCCACCCCGAGGGCTATCTCGAAGGGTTCGCCACGATCTATGCCGACGCCGCCGAGCTGATCCGCGCCGCAGAAGACGGCAGACCGGTGGCCGAGGGCGCACATACGCCCGGTCTTGAGGACGGCCTGACCGGCATGCGGTTTATCGCGGCCTGTATCGCCTCGTCGCGCAATGATGCGGCCTGGACGGCGCTGTAACCGGCCCAACCCTTTAGCACCGCTGCGCCCCGGACCCTGTCCGCCGCACATCGCCCTTGCGCTTGCATCGCGGCGGGGCCACCTTGCGGCCAACGCGGCACGCGCCGCAGATACGTGAAGAAGGACTGAGAGATGACCAAAGCCGATATCGATTTCGCCGCCCTGAAAACCGATCTCTACATCAACGGCAGCTGGACCGCCGGGGCCAATGGCACCCGGTTCGATGTGATCAATCCGGTTGATGAGAGCGTCATCACCTCGGTCGCCTCAGCCGAAATCGCCGATGCTGATGCCGCGATGGATGCCGCCGCAGCCGCGATGAAGGATTGGGCCGCCCGCACGCCCCGCGCCCGCTCGGAAGTGTTGCGCAAAGCATGGGAGCTGATGACCGCGCGGCTTGACGACTTTGCCCGGCTGATCACCCTGGAAAACGGCAAGGCCAGCGCCGATGCCAAGGGCGAGGCAGGGTATGCCGCCGAATTCTTCCGCTGGTTTGCCGAAGAGGCGGTGCGCGCCGATGGGTTGCTCACCCACGCCCCGGCCTCGGGCGCGCGCATCATGGTGCAGCACAAACCCGCCGGTCTGGCTGTGCTGATCACACCGTGGAACTTCCCGGCGGCGATGGGCACGCGCAAGATCGCCCCGGCGCTTGCCGCAGGCTGTGGCGTGATCATCAAACCGGCCTCCGAAACCCCGCTCACCATGCTGGCGCTGATGGAGGTGCTGGAAGAGGCCGGTGTGCCTGCGGGTCTGGTGAATGTGCTGCCGTCGAAACAGACCGGCGCGTTGGTCGATTACATGCTGCATGATCCCCGCGTGCGGGTGGTAAGCTTTACCGGCTCGACCGGTGTGGGCCGCAAGCTGTTGAAATCGGCTGCGGATCAGGTGCTCAAACCGGCGATGGAACTGGGCGGCAATGCGCCGTTTGTGGTGTTCGACGATGCCGACATCGACGCCGCCGTCGAAGGCGCGATGCTGGCCAAGATGCGCAATATCGGTGAGGCCTGCACCGCCGCCAACCGGTTTTATGTGCACGAAGCCGTGGCCGAGGCCTTTACCGAGAAGTTCACCGCAAAGATGGCGGCCCTGACGATGGGCGATGGGCTGGAAGACGGGGTGGACATCGGCCCGCTGGTCAATGCGTCAACCCGCGACAAGGTACAGTGCTTTGTTGATGATGCGGTGGCCAAGGGTGCCAAGCTGCATCTGGGCGGCGAAGTGCCCGAAGGCAAAGGGTTTTTCTATCCGCCGACGGTGATGACCAATGTGTCCTCCGACGCCGATTGTGTGCAGGATGAGATTTTCGGCCCCGTGGCCGCAATCCAGACCTTCACCGATCAGGAGGATGTCATCGCCCGCGCCAATGACACCGAATACGGGCTGGTGGCCTATGTCTTTACCGAGGATTTCAAGCGCGGGTTGCACGTCTGTGAGCGGCTTGAATACGGGATGGTCGGGCTGAACCGTGGGCTGGTGTCGGACCCGGCGGCCCCCTTTGGCGGGGTCAAACAATCGGGTCTGGGCCGTGAAGGCGGGCATGAAGGCATGCACGAATTCATGGAAACCCAATACATTTCAGCCAGTTGGTAAATCCGCGCTGACCAACAGCCCACGCGAAAACCGCTTAAACGAAAAAGGCCCCGCAGTGTTCTGCGGGGCCTTTTGCTAATATTGGACCGGTTCAGGCCGCTTTGCTGCGACGCGGACGGCGGCGTTTGGCCGGTGCGCCATGGCTTGCGCCTGCACCTGCACCTGCGCCACCCTGCGGGCCACGGCTGCGGCGACGCTGGTTGGTGTTGCGACCACCGCCACCACGGGTCGGGTCTTTGACCGCCACAGGCTGGGTGCCGCTGCCGACCGGGATATCCATCTTCATCAGCTTCTGAATTTGCACCAGCAGATCAACCTCTTCCGCCGAACAGAAGGCAATCGCCTCGCCTTCACGGCCCGCACGTGCGGTCCGGCCGATGCGGTGAACATAGTTGTCCGGCACTTCCGGCAGATCATAGTTGATCACATAGCCGACGCCCGGAATATCGATGCCGCGCGCGGCAACGTCGGTCGCAACCAGCACCTTGATCGTGCCATCGCGGAACGCTTTGATCGCGCGGTCACGTTGGCCTTGGCTTTTGTTGCCGTGGATCGAGGCGGCGTTGAAACCGTCGGCCACAAGACCTTTCATCAGCTTCTCGGCACCGTGTTTGGTGCGCGAGAATACCAGGGTCAGCGCGTCTTTGTCTTGCTCAAGAACCTGACGCAGTTTGAACGGCTTGGCCCCTTTTTCAAGGAAGTGCACCGACTGCGTGATCTTGTCAGCGGCCTTGCCCGGAGGCGACACTTGCACCTTGCGCGGGTTGTTAAGATAGGCGCGCGACAGCTCTTCCATCTGCTTGGGCATGGTGGCCGAAAACAGCATGGTTTGGCGCGGCGTGCCAAGGCGCGGCGCGATCTTGCGCAGCGCGTGGATAAAGCCAAGGTCGAGCATCTGGTCAGCTTCGTCGAGCACGAGGTGCTTGACCTCACCAAGATCAACAGCGCGACGGTCCATCAGGTCCATCAAGCGGCCCGGCGTGGCGACAAGAATGTCAGTGCCTTTGGCAAGCGCGTTGATTTGACGGCTGATCGACTGGCCACCAACAACAGTCACAACATGAATGCGCGACCCGTGGGTCAGCGTTTTCAGGCTCTCGGCGATCTGGTTCACCAGCTCGCGGGTCGGGGCAAGGATCAACGCCTTGGCGGTTTTCGGCAGGGGCTTGATCGGCTGTGCCAGCATGTGGTCAATCAGCGGCAGACCAAAGGCCAGCGTTTTGCCGGTGCCGGTTTGGGCCAGTCCAAGGATGTCGTGCCCTTCCATCGCCAGCGGGATCGCTTTGGCCTGGATCGGGGTGGGTTGAGAGAATTTGGCGCGGGTCAGCGCTTCGTTAAGGGAGGGCGCAAGACCCAGCATATCGAAATCGAACAAATCGTATCCTTCACGGGCCACACGGGTCGGACACCCGGGCAAAGCCCTTGTTGCAAAGCCACCACGAGGCAGCCGATGAGGGTGCGCGAGACCTCAGGACAAGCGGGCGTGCCCCGCGAAATCCGGTCGTCGCGTCAGGAACCCTGCGTGATGGGGAACTGAAGTCTGGTATCGCTGATGGCCCTCGTTTGGGCCCGGCGTGCTCACGCGGCAGCGCAGCGATGTCTGGCAAATGCGCTATCGGTGCGCGTATGTCAACCCTTCATTGGGCAATCATCGCGCTGAAGTCGTGTCACTTTTAATCAGGTTTCAACCTGAAAGAGCAGACGCCTTGCACTACCGCCCTCATACACGTATTTTCATAGCGAGCGACGGTAATATGCTAGTCCGCAAGGCTCGGGATATGTTTGGGGATACCATAATGCCGGTGACGTGCTGGGTAAGTGCCGACGATGGCTTGGTCATCAAGACCTTTCGCGGGCATGTGACGCGCACGGAGATCCTTGAGGTGCTCGACGCGCTGGAGGAAAATCCGGCCTATGCCGAGGGTATGGTCGAATTCGATGACATGCGCGATGTGACGCATCTGGATCTGACCGACAAAGACATCCGCGGCTTTGCCGACCTGATCACCAGCCTCAACCAGCGCCAGCGCCAACCCAGCCGCAAAGCGATACTTACCCCCGACGGTGCCCCCCGCCGCGCGGCGGAGCTTTATTCCGCAGCGGTGGCCGGGGTGCCCGGATTCGAGATGGCCGTGATGTCGACCCTCGACGAAGCGCTGCGCTACCTCCGGCTAGAAGACAGCGCCCTTGGCCAGCGCCTCAAAGACCGCACACCGTTGGACGCGACAGGCAAATAGCCCGACCGTCAGCCACGCGCCCCCGTCGTTTCAAGCGCCGCAGTGCCAGCCGCCTCGTCCTCACTGGATTCATTTGCCCCGGCCAGATCACCAAGGATCGGGCAGTCGGTGCTTTCGTCACCAGCGCAGCGCGACATCAGATCGGTCAGCGACAGGCGCATCGCCTCGATCTCAGCGGCCTTGGCCTCAAGGCTGCGCAAATGCGCCTCGGCCAGCGCCTTGACCTGCGAACATTCACACTCTGCGTCACTGTCAAACGCAAGCAGCTTGCGGCAATCCTCGATCGCAAAGCCCAGCGCTCTGGCCCGGCTGAGAAACGCCAAAGTCTCAAGATCCGCCTCGCGGAAAGTGCGATAGCCATTGGCGGCGCGGTTGGGCGTGATCAGCCCAACCTCCTCATAATAACGGATCGTCTTTTTCGACACGCCGGACTGTGCGGCCACATCTCCGATATTCATTGGAACGGCCCTCCTATTGCGCCGATGCCATGACCGGGGCCACTGTGCCCCGCGCCGATAGCTTTTCATCCATCACCGGGGCAATCCGGCGCAATCTCAAGGCGTTGGTCAACACAAAGACCGAACTGAGCGCCATCGCCCCCGCCGCCAGCACCGGCGACAACAAGGTGCCAAAGGCCGGGTAAAGCACCCCCGCCGCCACCGGGATCAGCGCGACGTTATAGCCAAAGGCCCAGCCCAGGTTCTGACGGATGTTGCGCATGGTGCGATGCGACACTTCAAAGGCATTGACCACCCCGCGCAGATCGCCCGACATCAGCACCACATCCGCGCTTTCAATCGCCACATCGGTGCCGGTGCCAATGGCAATGCCAACATCCGCATGGGCCAGCGCGGGCGCATCATTGATGCCATCGCCGACAAAGGCCACCGGGCCGTAGCGGCGCAGATCGTCAAGCGCGGCCACCTTGCCATCGGGCAGAACACCGGCAATCACCTCGTCGATACCGATTTCCGCAGCAATCGCATCCGCCGTCGCCTGTTTGTCGCCGGTGATCATCGCCACTTTCAAACCCTGCGCATGCAAGGCCGCAATGGCGGCGCGACTGGCCGGTTTCACCGGATCGGACACGCCAATCACCGCCGCAATCCGCCCGTCGATGGCGGCAAACAGCGCGGTGCGGCCCTTGGCGGCCAGCGCCGCTTCGGTTTCGGCCAGATCGCCCAGATCGATGCCTTCGCGCGTCATCAACCGGTCAGCGCCCACCAGCACCTCGGCCCCGTTCACCATAGCCCGCACACCATAGCCGGTGGTCGAGGTGAACCCGGTCGCCTCGGCGGGCTGGATGCCCTCGGCCCCTGCCCCGCGCACAATGGCTTCGGCAATCGGATGCTCCGAGCGCGCCTCGACCGCCGCAATCTGCGCCAGCACATCGGCACGCACGAACCCTTCGGCCAGCACCAGATCGGTAAGCTCGGGGCGGCCCTCGGTCACGGTCCCGGTCTTGTCGAGCGCGACGACGCGGGTGCCAGACAGCTCTTGCAGCGCATCACCTTTGCGGAACAACACCCCCATTTCAGCGGCGCGTCCGGTGCCGACCATGATCGAGGTTGGCGTGGCCAGACCCATCGCACAGGGGCACGCAATAATCAGCACGGAAACCCCGGCCACCAGCGCATAGGTCAGCGCCGGATCAGGCCCGAGCACCAGCCAGACCAGCACCGTTATTGCCGCCAGCGCCATCACCGCCGGGACAAACCAAAGGGTGATCCGGTCGACCAGGCCCTGGATCGGCAGCTTGGCACCCTGTGCCTCTTCGACCATGCGGATGATCTGGGCCAGCGTAGTGTCGGCCCCAACCCGCGTGGCGCGAAACGTCAGACTGCCGGTGCCATTCACCGTCCCGCCGGTCACATCGCTGCCGATCGATTTGGTCACCGGAACCGGCTCGCCCGAGATCATGCTTTCATCAACGTGGCTGTCGCCCTCGGTCACTTCGCCATCAACGGCAATGCGTTCGCCCGGACGCACCACCACAAGATCGCCACTGCGCAGCGCATCAATGTTTACCTCAACCGGCACCCCATCGCGCAGCACATGTGCGGTCTGGGCCTGAAGCTGCAACAGCTTGCGGATCGCCGCCCCGGTGCGCCCCTTGGCGCGGGCCTCAAGCCAGCGACCGATCAGGATCAACACCACGATCACCGCCGCCGCCTCGAAATACACCGCGCGCACCGCTTCGGGCATCGCGCTTGGCAGGAAAGTCGCCACCAGCGAATAGCCATAGGCCGCACCAGTGCCCACCGCGACAAGGCTGTTCATGTCGGGCGCACCTTTCAGCAGCGCCGGAAAGCCTTTGAGGTAGAACTGCCGCCCCGGTCCGAACAAGACCGCAGTGGTCAGGACAAACTGGATCAGCCAACTGGCCTGACGCCCAATTGTGCCCTCGATCAACATATGCACCGCCGGGATAAGGTGGCTGCCCATCTCCATCAGGAACACCGGCAGCGCCAAAGCAGCGGCCAGCGCCACCCGGCGCGACAGGGCGCGCGCCTCTTCCTCCTTGCGGCTGGCGGTGTCTTGCGTCTTGCCCGCCTCGACGGGCGTGGCAGGATACCCCGCCTCCTCGGCCGCGCGCATCAGGTCTGCGGTGCTGGTGACCCCTTCAAGATAGGTCACAGTCGCGGTTTCAGAGGCGAGATTCACATTAACCTCGCGCACCCCCGGCACCGCGGCCAGCGCCTTGTCAACGCGCCCCACGCAAGAGGCACAGGACATCGACGCAATGTTGAACACCACCTTGGCGGTGCGCGCCGGATAGCCCAGGTCCGTCAGGGCCAAGGCCGCGCGGTCCATCGCCGCCGCGTCAGTCACAGTCAGACGCGCGCCTTCTGTGGCAAGGTTCACCGAGACATCAGTGACCCCCTCAAGGGCTGCCAATCCGCGCTCGACCCTGCCGACGCAGGATGCGCAGGTCATCCCTTCTACCAAGAGAGTTGCAGTTGTGTGCGTGGCCATCTCGACCTCCTGAAAAGCGTTACAGGGCAACAGATAGGGTTTCCAGTCACTGGAGGGTCAAGGGACAATTTCAAATTTTCTGCGCACGTCGTTGGGCGGCGGGTTCGCGCGGGGCGCAAACTGGCAGCCGTGCGGTTAAAAACCTTTACGCCCCGGCCCCTGTGGCGCAAAAACACATGACAGTTTCCGCCGGACCCAGCCAGAAAGACCGATGATGACCAACCCGCTTTATGACCGTCTGTTTGGCGCCCATGCCGGGAAAACCACGCCGTTCCTGCACCTGCCAAACGGCGAAACGCTCAGCCATCAGGATTTCCTCGCATCTGCCGCCCGACTGGCGCACGCGATGACCGACAGCGGCCTCAAACCCGGTGACAGGGTCGCGGCGCAGGTTGAGAAATCGCCGCAAGCGCTGGCGCTCTATGCCGCCTGCGCGCAGGCCGGTTTGGTGTTCCTCCCGCTCAACACTGCATATACTGTAGCCGAACTTGGCTATTTCATCGAAAACAGTGGTGCGGCGCTGATTGTCTGCGACGGGGCCAATTTTGCCAGCCTGCAAGAGCTTGGCCACCCCCTTGGCGCGCAGGTCGAGACGATGAACGCCGATGGCTCGGGCACCTTGGCGGACAAGGCCGCCGCCAAGCCAAACAGCTTTGACACCGTGGCGCGTGCGGGCAGCGATCTGGCGGCGTTCCTTTACACATCGGGCACCACCGGACGCTCGAAAGGCGCGATGCTGACGCAGGACAACCTGCTGTCCAACGCCGAAACTCTGGTGCGTGAATGGCGTTTCACGGACGAGGATGTACTGCTGCACGCGCTGCCGATCTTTCACACCCACGGGCTGTTTGTGGCCACCAATGTCGTGCTCGCTTCCGGTGCCAGCATGGTCTATCTGCCGAAATTCGATGTCGACGCCCTGCTTGCCCACCTGCCCCGCGCGACCACGCTGATGGGGGTGCCGACCTTCTATACCCGTCTGCTGAATGACGCCCGGTTCGACCGCGCCGCCACCGCACATATGCGGCTGTTCATCTCAGGCTCTGCGCCGCTTTTGGCCGAAACCCATGTGCAATTTGAAAGCCGCACCGGCCACCGTATTCTTGAGCGCTACGGCATGACCGAAACCAATATGAACACCTCAAACCCCTATTCCGGCGAGCGGCGCGCGGGCACCGTGGGGTTCCCGCTGCCCGGCGTCGAGCTGAAAATCACCGATGCCGAGAGTGGCAGCACCCTGCCCCAAGGCGAGATCGGCCTGATCGAGGTGCGCGGGCCCAACGTGTTCAAAGGCTATTGGCAGATGCCCGAGAAAACCGCCGCTGAACTGCGCACCGATGGGTTCTTTATCACCGGTGATCTTGGGCGGATCGATGCAGACGGCTATGTGCATATCGTTGGGCGCAACAAGGATCTGATCATTTCCGGCGGCTACAATATCTATCCCAAGGAAATCGAACTTGTGCTCGACAACCAGCCCGGCGTGCTGGAAAGCGCGGTGATTGGAGTGCCGCACCCGGATTTCGGCGAAACCGTGCTCGGCATTCTGGTCGCAGACCAAACCCGCGCGCCCAACCCAGAAGCGATCATGCAAACGGTGCAATCCGAGCTTGCCCGGTACAAACACCCGCAACGGCTTGTCATCCTCGACGCATTGCCGCGCAACACGATGGGCAAGGTGCAGAAAAACCTGCTGCGTGACCGGTTCGCGACGGAGTTTACTAGCTAATCCACGCGGCTTACCCCCGCTGGATGGTAAGCCGCGCCGAGACGCCCTTGGCGGAATCCTCAAACGACAGTCCGCCACCGTGCAACACCGCGATGGTTTCCACAATCGTTAGGCCAAGCCCGTAGCCGTCGATTGTTGTGGTGTTGTCGCCGCGCTGGAACGGGGCCATCAGCGCCTCGATGTCCTTGGCAGAATTTTCTGAGCCTTCGTCCTCGATCACAATCGTCGCCGTGCGCGCATCGGCCTCAAGCGCGACAGTGGCCCGGCGGCCGTATTTCAGCGCGTTCTCGATCAGATTGGTGATCGCCCGTTCCAGCGAGATTGGCCGCCCCATCACCGTGATGTCGCGGTCATGGGCCAGCACGCTGTGCCCGCGCCGCGACATGAACACCGATTGCCCGCCCTGCACGATAATATCGTCGCCCTGACGGAATTTGACCCCTTTGCCAACGTCTTGATAATCGGCCACCACCGCATCAATCAGTGAACTCAGCGACATCCGGCGCGGGATTTCGACGTTCATTTCCGCCCGCGTATAGGTGAGCACGCTTTCGATGATGCCGGTCATGCTGTCGATATCGGCCTCAAGCTTGCGCCGCAATTCGGGGTCTTCGATCAAGGCCGAGCGCAGCCGCAAACGGGTGGCCGGCGTCCCGAGATCATGGCTCACCCCGGACAACACCGCGGCGCGGCTGGCCAGTTGCTGACGCTCCATCTGTAGAAAGCTGTTCACCGCGTCGACGATTTCCTGCAACTCGTGCGGTCCGGGGATTTCATAGGCTTCCGGCCCGCCAATGCGGCGACGATTGCGCAGCTGCTCGGCAAAGTGGGTGAAATCGGACGACAGGTTAAGCACCACGGTCAACAGCCCACCAAGCGAGATCACGGCCAGGATCACCGCCAGCATGCGCAAGTCTCGGGGGGCCGCGTCGCAGTTCCAGACCGAGGCACCATCGACCCGCAGCCAAGGTTCGGCCCCCATGCGCACCACGACCACCGGATCGCTGCAATAGGACGCCACAAGGCGAAAGACTTCGCCGGTGGTTTCCGCCGCCGACCGCCCTTGGCGGCTGGTGAGCTCGGCCAAACGGTAGACCAGATCCTCCGAAAGGATCGCGATGGTAAAGGGCGCGCCGGTCGCGGTGTTGGCGGCGTCTTGCGACATCGGCACGATGGTCAGGCGCGCAGCACGCGGCGCGCTGGACAATTGGCGAAAGACGCCGGCCTCGGCGCGGGCAACGTCCTCAGCCGACAGCGGCAGAATGCGCACCCCATCCGAGGGGGCAGTGCCGTTCTGCACCGCGTTATACAGCGTGATCCCGGCGGCGTAGGCGCGGGCCCCATGCGCCTGCCAACTGGCGTTGGAATACAGCCAAAGCCCCACCGCCAACCCGCCCGACACAAAGGCCCCCAGCACCAGAAAACTGCCAATCACATCCAGGCGGCGCATCCGCCTCATGCCTCTGCTTCCGCGACATCGATGGCAAAGACATAGCCGACGCCCCGTTCGGTCCGCAGCAATTGCGGGTCTTTGGCGTTTACCTCGATCTTGGACCGCAGCCGCCCGACGAGCACATCAATGGCACGGCCCAGCGCCTCGCCGGTTTGCGCCGTTTCGCCGGTCACGTCGAGCGCGGCGGCAATCTCGTCTCGGGTCAGGGGAATATGCGGGTTGGCCAAAAGCACCTGCAACAGCGCGGTTTCGCGCCGCGACAGAGACACTTGCACCCCGGCGGGCGAGAGCACTTCGTTGCGCTTGGCGTCATAGCTCCACCCGGCAAAGGCAAACCTGCGGGTGTTGCGACGGTGCACCAAAGACGAGGACCGCCGCGCCCGCGACAGCACCGCCTTGACCCGCGCCAGTAGCAATTCGGGGTTGAACGGCTTGGCGATGTAATCGTCGGCCCCGACCGAATAGCCCTCCATCCGCTGATGATCCGCCGACAAGGCCGACACCATGATGATCGGCACATCCTGTTCGCGGCGCAGACGGCCACAAATCTCGATGCCGTTCTCATCGCCGAGCATCACATCGAGCAAGATCAAATCGACCCGCCCGCCCGCAAGGTGCGACCGCACTTCGGCCTCGGTCGCGGCGGGCAAGGCGATTGATCCGTTGCGCCGCAGGAACTGCGTCATCATCTGGCGCATGTCAGGATCGTCATCGACCACCAGTATTCGGGGAATCGTCACCGGCGCTCCTCCTCAGGTTGCGGCAGGCATGGGCCTTTCAGAGCCCTTGTTATGTAACTGCATGAAACAGAATCCAGCCTCAGGTAACAAGCTGTAACGTCCTGCCGCAATTTGTGCATGACCGCCGGGAATAGCCGCCATGAGCCGATTGCATGGACAGCCAGATAAGCTCAGTGTCGCTGGCACAATATCCGCATTTGCGGTGTTTTCATGGGAGGAAACCAAATGAAATCGTATGTAATGGGCGCAGTCTCTGGTCTGGCAATGGTCGCGGCAAGCGCGGTCGTCGCAGAGCCGACAGCCGAAGTTCTGCACTACTGGACATCCGGTGGCGAAGCCAAATCTGTTGCGGTCCTGCAAAAGGAATTCGCGGATAACGGTGGCACCTGGACGGATATGCCCGTGGCTGGCGGCGGCGGCGACGCGGCAATGACAGCCCTGCGGGCCCGCGTGCTTTCGGGCAACGCACCGACCGCGGTTCAGCTCAAAGGCCCGGCGATTCAGGAATGGTACGAAGAAGGCGTTCTGGCCGATATCTCTGCTGTTGCCGAAGCCAACGATTGGGCCTCGGTTCTGCCGACCTCGATCGCGGACCACATGAAATGCGAAGGCACCTGGTGCGCGGCACCGGTCAACGTGCACCGCGTCGACTGGATCTGGGCCAACGCCGAAGTCCTGAGCGCCAATGGCATCGACATGCCGACAACCTGGGATGAGTTCAACGCCGCCGCCGAAAAGCTGCAAGCCGCTGGCATCATCCCCCTCGCCCACGGCGGTCAGTCCTGGCAGGACGCGACTGTTTTCGAAGCCGTGGCGCTTGGCATCCTCGGGGCCGATGGCTTCCGCAAGGCGTTTGTCGATCTCGACACCGAGACCCTGAACTCGGACGAAATGGTTGCCGTGTTTGACCAGATGCGCATCATGCGCGGCTTTGTCGACACCAACTTCTCGGGCCGTGACTGGAACCTGGCGACAGCGATGGTGATGAACGGCGAAGCGGCGTTCCAGATCATGGGCGACTGGGCCAAAGGCGAATTCATGGCGGCTGGCAAAGTGCCGGGCGAAGACTTCCTCTGCGCGTCGGTGCCGGGCGATGGCTTCCTCTACAACGTTGACAGCTTTGCGATGTTCGACGTGGACGGCGACGACAAGAAAGCCGGTCAGGAACTGCTGGCCAAACTGGTTGTCGGTCAGAACTTCCAGAAGGTGTTCAACCTCAACAAAGGCTCGATCCCCGCGCGCACCGATGTGTCGCTTGATGAATTCGACTCTTGCGCACTGTTGTCGGCCAAAGACATGGCCGCCAGCTCTGAAGGCGGTTCGCTGCTGCCAAGCTATGCCCACGGTATGGCCCTTCGCGGCGCACAGGCCGGCGCAATCACCGATGTCGTGACCGCGCACTTCAACTCGGACATGTCCTCGGCGGATGCCGTCAAGATGCTGTCTGACGCAATCGCAAACAGCATGTAAACGCCAGCCCTGCCCCCCAGCTTTCACCGGCTTTATTGGGGGGCGGGGCCACCTTTGGAGACTTATCCAATGCTTAAGTGGCTTGAAGAAAACACGCCCAAGCTCGTTCTGGCCCCCTCGTTCATCGCAGTTTTGGTTTTCGTCTACGGCTTTATCGCCTGGACAGCCTGGGTTTCGCTGACACGCTCGCGCCTGCTTCCCAAATATGAAATCGAAGGCACCATCCAATATGAGCGGCTGCTCGCATCGCCGCGCTGGGACACGGCTTTCAGCAACCTTTTTGTTTTCGGCATTTTGTTCATCGTGATCGCAATGGTGCTTGGCCTCGTGCTGGCCATTCTGCTTGATCAAAACATCCGCACCGAAGGCGCGATCCGCACGATTTACCTCTACCCGATGGCCCTGTCGATGATCGTCACCGGCACCGCGTGGAAATGGATCCTCAACCCCGGTCTCGGGCTCGAGGCGATGGTGCGCGGCTGGGGGTTTGAGAATTTCACCTTCGACTGGTTGGTGAACCCCGACATGGCGATTTATACCATCGTTTTGGCGGCGATCTGGCAAAGCTCTGGCTTTGTGATGGCGCTGTTCTTGGCGGGCCTGCGCTCGGTCGATGGCGAGATCATCAAAGCGGCCCAGGTTGACGGCATCCCGACATGGCGAGTTTATACCGCGATCATCATTCCGGCGATGGCCCCGATCTTTCTGTCGGCTTTCATCGTGCTGTCGCACCTTGCCATCAAGAGCTTTGACCTTGTCATCGCGCTGACGGGCGGCGGGCCCGGCTATGCCACCGATTTGCCTGCAACCTACATGTACGCGATGGCGTTTTCGCGCGGCGATATCGGTCAGGCGGCAAGTTCCGCAATGGTCATGATGTTGGTCGTCTTTGCGATCGTGGTTCCCTATCTCTATTCAGAATTGAGGTCCAAAGATGGCTGATCTTTCAGTTACGCAGGCCCCGAGCGAAAGCCAGGCCGGCAAGATCGCGCTCCGTTGGCTGCTTTATATCACCTTGGGTATCTTCGCCCTGTTCTATCTGATGCCGCTGTTCGTGATGATCACCACATCGTTGAAAAGCCTCGATGAAATCCGCACCGGCGATCTTATCTCACTGCCGCGCGATGTGACGTTTGACGCCTGGCGCACCGCGTGGTCCACCGCCTGTACCGGTATCCAATGTGAAGGCGTGCGGCCCTATTTCTGGAACTCGGTGCTGATTGCGATCCCGGCTGTGGCGATCTCGACTTTGGTTGGCGCGCTGAACGGCTATGTCGTGGCACAGTGGAAATTCCGCGGCGCAAACCTGTTCTTTTCGCTGATGTTGTTTGGCTGTTTCATCCCGTTTCAGGTGGTTCTGCTGCCGATGGCGCGGATGCTGGGGCTGATGGGCATGGCGGGCACCATTCCGGGGCTGATCTTTGTTCACGTCATCTATGGTCTGGGCTTCACCACGTTGTTCTTTCGCAATTACTACGTGTCGATCCCGTCTGAGCTGACCAAGGCGGCCAAGGTGGATGGCGCAGGCTTCTTCCGCATCTTCTGGTCGATCTTCCTGCCGCTGTCGCTGCCGATCATCGTTGTGACCGTCATCTGGCAGTTCACCCAGATCTGGAACGACTTCCTGTTTGGGGTCTCGTTCAGCCAGGCCGGCACCCAGCCGGTGACAGTCGCGCTCAACAATATCGTCAACTCGACCACAGGCGTCAAAGCCTACAACGTGGATATGGCCGCCGCGATCATCGCAGGTTTGCCCACCCTCTTTGTTTATGTCGTCGCCGGTAAATATTTCGTCCGCGGTCTGACCGCCGGATCCGTGAAAGGATAACACAAATGGCTCCGATCCTTGAAATCAACAACCTGTTCAAGAGCTATGGCACCACCGAAATCCTCAAGGATATCAACGTGTCGATCGAACAGGGTGACTTCCTTGTGCTGGTTGGCCCATCGGGCTGTGGCAAGTCGACCCTGCTGAACTGCATCGCCGGTCTCGAACCTATTTCGGGCGGCGAGATGCACATCGGCGGGCGTGACGTGGCCAATGTCAGCCCCAAAGACCGCGACATCGCGATGGTGTTCCAGTCCTATGCGCTTTACCCGACGATGACCGTCGCCAAGAACATCACCTTCGGCATGAAGGTGCGCGGCATCGACCAGGCCACCCAGGACAAGAAACTGGCCCATGTGGCACAGCAATTGCAGATCGAGCCGTTGCTGCATCGCAAACCCGGCCAGTTGTCGGGCGGCCAGCGTCAGCGGGTGGCGATGGGCCGTGCGCTGGTGCGCGATCCCAAGCTATTCTTGTTCGACGAACCGCTGTCCAACCTTGATGCCAAGCTGCGCGTCGAGATGCGCACCGAGATCAAGTCGCTGCACCAGCGGCTTGGGGCGTCGATGGTCTATGTGACCCACGACCAGATCGAAGCGATGACGCTGGCGACCAAGATTGTGGTGATGAAAGGCGGCGTGATCCAGCAGATCGGCACCCCGGCCGAGATCTACAACCGCCCCGCCAACCTGTTTGTTGCGGATTTCATGGGCAGCCCGGCGATGAACCTGATCCCGGCCAAAGCGCGGGCCAATGGCACCGGCACCAGCATTGAAATCGCGCGCAGAGACGGCGCGCCGATGGTTCTGAACGATACCAAGAACCTCAGCTTGCCCGAAGATGTCATCATCGGGGTGCGCCCGGAAAACATCGCAGACGCTGCGGCGCAGACCGGCACCAATGGGCAAGAGGCCGATTGCGTGATCGACATCGTTGAACCGGCGGGCGCCGATACCTTTGCGGTGCTGGAACTGGGCGGCAAACATGTCACCGCCCGGCTGCACGCGGAAACCTCGGCAGCGCCGGGGGTGGCCCAGCGTCTGGCCTTTGATCTTGGCAAGGTGTCGTATTTCGCACCTGACACCGGGCTGCGCCTGAACTGAGGGCCTGCCTCAGCCGCTCTGATCCCGACGCGCGCCTTGCGAAAGGCGCGCGTTAACCGTTTATATCCGGCAGCGCGCGGGCGAGGTTGGACAAACCCGGAGCCAGCGGAAACAGCTCGGCCTGAAGCGCGTGATAGATATCGCCTTTACCGGGAAATTGCCACTCGGTTGGTTTGCCCTCGGCGTCGATCTCGTGGAACCAGCCGCCCCTGTCATGATCGACGAAATGCGCGTCGGCAAACTGCCAGAGCCTGCGATACCAGACCTCATCCGCCGGGTTCCGCTCGAGCTTGATAAAGGCCGCCAGCACGCCAATCGCCTCGGTCACCGGCCACCAATAGCGATCCTCGATCGCCGGGGTGCCATCGAAATCAAGCGTATAGACAAAGCCGCCGCGCGTTTGGTCCCATGCATCGGAGAGCGCCTGTTCCATCACCCGCCTTGCGGTTTCGGGGGCGGTGGCGTCCTTGCGCCCGCTCAGATCCCAATGTTGCAGCAAAAGCCGTGCCAATTCAAAGGAATGCCCCGGCGTGGTGCCCGCGGGGCGGAACATCGGATTGCTGGAATAGCCGCGATCAACCTGCCAATCGGCGGTGTAATGCTCGGGCAACCGCCAGTCAAAGGCAGGCGCGATTTGGCCCAGAAAGAAGGTGAGAATGCGCCCGGCCCGGTCGAGATAGACCTCGCGGTCGGTCGCCTCAAACGCGGTCAACAGCGCCTCGACGCTGTGCATGTTGGCGTTCATGCCGCGATAGGTGGAAAACGGCGTCCAATCGCGGTTCCATTCATCCGCGAACAGACCGCGCTCTTCCTCCCAGAAATGCTGGTCGAGCACGGCGCTGACATCCTCGATCAGCGCATCGGCATCGGGGTGCCCGGCCATCTTGGCGCTGGCCCCGGCCAAAAGCGTGAACACATGGCCATACGCCAGTTTGCGCCCGTCGTGCACCGCGTCGCCATCGCGTGCCCAAAGGTATCCGCCGTGATCTTTGTCATGGTGGTGACTTTTCAGATAGGCCATGCCGTGATCAATGATCGCGTCACACTCCGCGCCCCCGGCCAGTTTGCCAAGCGTGAAGGAATGCACCAAACGCGTCGTGGTGTGCAACTCTTGCACCTCGCCGGCCATTGGCGCGCCGTCATGGCCCAGAATGTAAAACCCGCCCTCGGGCCGTGCACTTGCGCGAAAGAACTCTAGCTGGCGCAGCGCGTCCTGCGCCAACCAGCGCCGGTGGGTGTCGTCCTCAAGCCAGAACGGCCCGGGGGTTTCAGAGGCGAGCGGTTGGGTCTTGGTCATGGGAGGGGGCGGTCCATTTGTGTGAGGCAATCTTGGCTGTCGCGCGATTTAGCACGAAATATTGCACGACATCAAAGACGTAAAGCCGCCAGGGACGAGGTTTCGACCTTGGTGCCCTTTCGATTGCTCCTCCGGATCGACCATAACGCCGGTGTCCCCACCCTAATCGCGCCGAACATCGATTTTTAGAAACGTCTGGATCGTAGTCGCAAACTGCCCGCCATCAGGCAGCAGCCCGATCCATCAATGGATCGGTACCGATCTGTTGACAGATCGGCCTGGCGTCTAGCCGCAACCGACTACAAATTTAGGATCTCGCGCGCCTGTTGAAATAGCGGTTCCGGCCGTGTGTCCTGCCAGCGATGCGTCCCACCAATTAGGGGCAGGACGGTCTCTGCAGGGTTGGGTACAACGCGCTCGTCGACACACACGCAATCTCGATACCGTCTACCCTGCCCCATCTGACCGGCGTGATCATCTCCCCCAGCGCTCGCCTAATCCTGCAATGGCGCACCCAAAGCGGCGGCCATGCGGGCGATGGCGGCGGGCTGCGGCGCGGTTTGGGTCAGATAGTTCGACCCCGAATACCCCCACCAATCCCAGCACCCGTTCGGATTGCCGCCAAACCAGTTGTACCACGGCGTCGGGATCCGCACGGCTTGGGGATAAAGCACAACGATCCGGTTCGCCTCGGCCCATGCGTTGAACCCGGTCGTCCTGGCATAAGTCTCGCCAATGTACTGCTGGCCCTGCTTGCAGCCATGTATGGCGATGTGCAAACGACAGCTTTCCCCCGCCGCACAGACCTCGGGGATATAGGCAAACCCGACCGCGCCCATCCCCTTGGCCCCGTCGGTATACTGCGCCTGATCGAACACCAAAAATCCGGCATCCCGCACAGGTTTCGACGGGGAAAGCGGGCCATAGATCTGGGTCAGGATGTCGCCCGCCTGATCAATATCGCAATCGTTCAGGAAATCCGGCGCGGTGTCGGCGCAGGTCAAGCTGCCTTGTTCAGTGATAAAGGCGTGGCCGGCCTCCACCGATGTCACATAGGTGAGGTTTTCCGCTGCCACCCCAAGCATGTCATAGGTCTCGGCCAGCGCATCCATCGTGGCCCGCGCCACGGTATCGTCGGCCTTGCCGTGAAACAGATACAGCCGGTCATCCGCCACCCCGGCCAGCGGATCGATGCTGCCTTCTGCGGCTCTGGCCTCCATCGCGCTGAACGAACGGCGCGGGCTGGCGTTGACAAAAATCGGGGCCATACAGACATTCAGCGCGCGCCACAGCGAACGGTCGGCACAGTCAAAAGGCCCGCCCGCCACGATGCCCGCGCCCGAGATGCCAGCCGAAAAGGCCACCTGAAGTTGCACCGCCATAAACGCCCCGCTCGACAGGCCCGAAACGCTTGTCGCGCCTGGTTCGAGGGTGAGCGCAGGCAGCGGCTCGGCCCCTGCAACGCTGGCGGACAACACCAAAGGGGCGGCGGCAAAAAGCCAATGTGTCATGATCAATGAACTCCTGAAAACAGAGCGAAATGGGGGGCTCTGGGCGGAAAATGAAATAAACGCTGAGCATTATGCTAGTGCAGCATTTGCAAAGCCGCCACGCAAAATGCCACTTTAAGCTGATTTCATGCAGACGGCGCACTCAAAGCGGGCGATCCCTACACTTTGCGCGCCGCTTTGTACCCCACGCGCTGCGCCGAGGTTTCGCTTTGAAATACTTCCGGCGTCTGCGACGCACTGCGCCGCAGGCGCAGGCCGTACCGCAACCAGATGCGCCACGGCCCCGACGCCCTCACTCCAGCGTCAAATCGCTGATTGAACCCGAGATGCGCCCTTTGGTATCGTCACTGTCTGCCGACACTGCCAAGCCCAAGAGCGCGCCAGGGGCCGTGCCAAAGGCCCGGCGAAAATCTTTCGCTAGATCAACACGTTCGCGGTGGTCTCCCGTCCCGGATGGGCGTAGCACCACGGTCTTGAGGCGTGGCGAATAGGGGCTGGGCAAGACATTGCCGCGCTGGTGCGCGCCGCCCCAGACGTAAATCAGCGCTCGGGCGCTGTCTTCGCGCAGAATGGCGCGGGCGCTGCGGGTTTTAAGAGCCTCTGCGCGGGCCGGATCGACAAAGATGAAATACAGCGCAAGGTTCCGGTCATCGCTGCCTTTGCGCGTCAGGTCGGTGGCGGCCACGCCATTTGTGACCCCCCAACGCCAGCTTGCACCACCGGTCTGGCGGGCATCCTCGCCCACGGGCCGCCACAGCAGCGATACGGTGCCGTCCGACGTCACCCCAAGTTTGCGCCCCTGAAGGCTGTAATCATTGGAAAACAGACGCAAAAAGCCCTGTTCTTTCCAGTTTGCGTCAAAGGGCACCGGCCCCGCCGTCGCCGCCTGTGCGGCCAGAAAACCCGCCATAAGGACTGGGAGGGCCCATCGCATTTTGTTCATTCCGTCGATCCTTGCCAAGTCTGTGCCTGCACCGGCCCGGCCAAATGCGGCCCCTTCGACACGCCGCTGCCGTCGATAAAAGTCTAGCGTGTCAGCGACAAAGATCGAGCCATGGCCCCCCGCCTGCGGCGCACGCGCGGTCACAATGTCGGCAGAAGGAACGCGAGGCTGAGCACAACAATCAGCGCGCCACCGGTGACATGCAGCAACCCGGCAGACATCTGAAGGGTGCGGCTGTCACCCGATTGCGCCAAACGGCGGGCAAAAACGCCAGAGGTGGCGACCCCCGCGTTGAACACCGCCGTGCCCAGACCCATCGCAAAGGTGGCGACGATGCCGACCCAGAGAATCTCAAGCCGCGCAGCAATCACCAGCAGGAACAGCGCGCCAGTGCAGGGCCGGATCGCGATGCTGACCACAAGCGCGACGCTGTCACGCCAGGTTTTCAGCGCTTCGATGTCGGACACCGACGGGCCATGCGCGTGGCCGCACTGGGAGTGATCATGGGGATGGTCATGGGGATGGTCGTGCGTAGGGTCGTGCCCTTGCGGCGCAGAAGGCAGCAGAATGCGCACCCCCCGCCAGACAATCACGCCGCCGATCGCCACGAACAACCCATAGCTCAGCGGGCGCAGCCAAGCCTCGGCCAGATCGACCGCATCGCTGCCCGACAGGATCTTGAGCCCGCTGACAAGGGCCACGACCAGCAGGATCGCGCTCAAAGCCTGCGCCAGCCCCGACACCAGCGACAGCACCACCATCCGCCGCCATGTCGCGGCCGATGCGACAGCAGTGGCCCCGAGCAAAATCTTGCCGTGCCCCGGCCCCGCGGCATGCACCAACCCATAGGAAAACGTCGCGAGGCTCAGCGATGCCAAGGCGCGCGGATCGCCGTTTTGCGCCGCGCGCAGCCCGCTCGCCATCGTGTTCTGAAACGCGCGCTGGGTCTCAGCGGTCCACGTCAGGATCGCGGGCCAGTTGAGGTACAGCCCCGCCCCGGCAACCGCCAAAAGCCCGAGCGCCAGGATCAGCCGTTGCCACATGTCACCACCACACGATCCGCAAACTGGGCCCCGACATTGCTGTCAGCCGGGCTTTCCTCGCGGCTGAGTTTGGCCAAAGCCTGCTGCATTTCCGCAGTCTTTTCCGAGGCTTTGAACGGATCGCGCGTGGCCGAACACAGATCGCCGCTGCCGGTGATCTTGCTGTCTTCGGTCAGGCTGAAATCAAAGAAATACGTCCGTTCATAAAACGCCGCCGTCAGCGCGCGCCCGTCCATCGGCAGAGGCACATCAAGCGTGCGGGTAAACGTCAGCGCCAGCCGCTCGCCCCTCATCTGCGCCGTGAGATCACTGGGCCAGCCAAGCGCGACCGGCTCTGCCCCGATGCTCAGATGCGCGGAGCCATCAAAATCTGCCGGAAAATCCGACAGGTTGGCTTCGACAATCTGGCGTTCTTCGTCTGTAAATCCGTCCGGCCCCGAGGGCGTGACGTCCATTTCAGACAGCATATAAAGCGTCTCGAACGGGTCATAAATCCAGGTGACGGTGATCCCTTGCAGGTTGGCAGTCCCGTCAAAGGCAAAGTCGATGCCGCCGTCGATAAAGACATGCGGGTGTGCACCAAGCGGCAAAACCATTGCAAAGACCCCAAGCGTGGCCGACAAAAGCGCACGGCGCGCGGCGCGCAGGTGCCGCATGCAAACGGTTGTTGCGCAACGGCTGCCAGTGCCGCGCCGCCTTGCGATAGATTTCTGACTTTCATGCGCCAACATGGTCGGATCTCCGAAGTGTCGTGTCAATTTGCCTTCAAACACCGGATTGCGCGCGGGCGCAATGGCGGGGCGCTCCGGCCATCGGCGGAGATTTTCGCATTGACCCTTCCCGGCGGGATTGTCCCTGCAAATCGGGGCCATCTGGCGTTCACAGATAACCGAGATGAACCAAGCTGCGCGCCCAGCCAACGCCATGCCGTCTTGCGGAGGCAGCCCGCCATAGCAGAGTGACGGGCACCAAAGACGCGATGCCCTGGATGCCCGCCGCCAATATCAGTTTTGTTTTTCGCGGGTCTCAGCCACCTGTTTCACCAGCACATCGCTTTCCACGAAACCGGGGATCAGCGCATCGCCGATCACAAACGACGGCGTGCCGGAAAAACCAAGCGTCCGGGTCAGCTCCATCGAGGTGTCGATGTGTTCCGACACGTCCGGCGCCTCCATATCGATGCGCAGCTGATCGATATTAAGCCCCACGTCACGCGCGATCCGCAGCACGCTGGCCTCTTCGGCGCGGCCTTGCATCCCCATCATCGCCACGTGAAATTCTTCGTATTTGCCCTGCTTGCGCGCGGCCAGTGCGGCGCGGGCGGCAAAGACGCTGCCATCGCCGAGAATCGGCCATTCGCGATAAACCAGCCGCACATTCTTGTCCTGCGCGATCAAGGCATCCACCTCGGGCATGGCGCGCCGGCAATAGGGGCAATTGTAATCAAAGAATTCCACCACGGTCACGTCCCCCTCGGGATTGCCAAGCACCGGGGCATTTGGGTCGTTGTTCAGCTTGTCGCCCATCGACCCAAGCGCGGTGGCGGCGGCGGCATTCTGTTGGTCTTGATTTTGCTGCTCAAGCAGGCGCACAGCCTCCATCACGATGCCGGGGTTTTCCAGAATGGCCTCATAGACCAGTTCCTTGATCCGCGCGTCTGACAGCTCTTGGGCCGATACGGCAAGCGGCGCGAGGGCGAAGGCCAGAACGGCCGGGGTAAGTAGGGATTTCAGCATCGTCACTTCTCTTTCGATTGGGCGTGATAGTTTCGGCACGCGAAGGCGCGCTTATCCGCATGTGGGCGGCCTGCGGCAAAGGGTTGGGCGCGCGCATTGCTCCCCTTCTTTGCCGGATTAACCTTGACGTTCGATTAACATCTGACGCGCGCCGGGGCGTGTATCATTTTGTAATTGCTGTGTTCGCTTCATCGCCGGGCTTCGCCACTGGCCCCTGCGACAGCGGCAGCGCAATCTGCGCCCGCAACCCGCCTGTCGCCCGGTTGAGCAGCCTCAGATTGCCGCCATGGGCCAGCACGATGCTGCGGGCGATGGACAGGCCCAGGCCGGTGCCGCCGGTGTCGCGTGACCGGCTCTGCTCTAGCCGCACGTAGGGTTCAAAAACGTGGTCAAGTTGATCGGCGGGAATGCCCGGCCCGATATCGTCAATCGTGATCCAGATCCAACCGTCCCGCGCCGTCCAGGCCACATCGGCCTGCGTGCCATAGCGCCGCGCGTTGTCGATCAGGTTGCGCAGGGCGCGGGTCATCGCCTGCGGGCGCACCATCACCGTAAGGTCATCGCGCGGGGCCACCGACACCGGGCCGCCCCGCGCACTGCGTGCGATCAGGTCTGACAGGGCAATCGGCGTCACCTCTTCCTGTGCGCCAACACCGCGCGCATAGGCCAGCGTCGCTTCGACCATATCCGACATTTCCTCGACCGAGCGGCCCAAAGCCTCGCGGGTTTCGGCATCGTCGACCATCTCGGACTGCACCCGCATCACCGTCAGCGGCGAGCGCAGATCATGCGCCAAAGCCGCCAGCATCAAGGTCCGGTCGGCCACGAAGCGGCTCAGCCGGTCCTGCATGATGTTGAACGACTGGGTTAACGCCCGCACCTCGCGCGGGCCGCTGGGCACCAGATCCGGCACGTTTTCGCCGCGGCCCAGCCTGTCGGTGGCCGCGGTCAGCGCCGTCAGGGGCCGCGTCAGGCGCGCAATCACAAACCAAAAGATCGCGGCCACAACCAGCCCCGCGGTGATCACAAAAGAGGTCACCGAACTGGCGCGCACCTGCCAGGGCGGACGCTCGAACCGTGTGGCGACATTAAGCCAATTGCCCCCGGTCAGCGCGATTGAAATCTCGAGTTCGACCGCCGCCAAAGTGCCGCGCATCATGTCGGCGTGCACGGCGGCAAGCTCGGGGGTGAGGTTGGGGACCGGCAGAACTGTGCCAGCGATTTCATGCACTTCCACCCGGATCGCCCGGCTGAAGCTGTCGCCCATCAGCGCCCTGATCCGCAAGGCGACCAGCTCATCAGCGTGGTGTTCGCCATCGGCCACATGGGCCTCAGTGCTCAGTTCAAAGGTCACCAACGGCGAATTTGCCGCCGTCACGATCCGGTCATGCAAACTGACTGGCGCGGTTTCGATCAGCCGCGCCACATTGGCCGCGCGCCCCGCCGCCTCGGCCCCGAGCGCGGCCTGCACCGCAAGCGAGCGTTCGTCGGCAAACAGCCACAGGCTTAGCCCCTGCCCGGCCACAACCGCCGCCAGCACCAACAGGACAACCTGCGTGCGCATCCGCCAGCCCGGCGTCGTCACGGCGCGATCTCGACATCGCTGGTCAGGGAATAGCCACCGTTGCGGATGGTGGCGATGATCCGGGGGCGCAGCACATCCGGCTCGATCTTCTTGCGCAGGCGGCTGATCTGGTTGTCGATGGTGCGGTCCATCGGCCCAGCCACCCGGCCGGTGCTTTTCATCAGCAGATCATCCCGGCTCAGCACCTCGCGCGCGTGGATAATCAAGATGCACAGCAATTTGGCCTCGCCCGAGGTCAATATCTCGTGGCGGCCATCCTCGGCGCGGATCTGGCGGGCATCCACGTCATAGACCACCCCGCCAAACGACACCGTCTTGCCGGCAAGACTGTCGGTCGCCTCGGCGCGTTTGCCAGCCCGGCGCAGGATCGCCTGAATGCGTACCAAAAGCTCGCGCGGGCTAAAGGGTTTGGACAGGTAGTCATCGGCCCCGCTGCCAAATCCGGTCACCAGATCGTCTTCGCCATCCAGCGCGGTCAGCATCAGGATCGGAATATCGCTGCTGTCGCGCAGGCGTTTGCAGGCGCTCACGCCATCCTCGCCCGGCATCATCACATCCAGAACGATCAAATCGAAAGTCGCGCCCGCAAGCAGGCTGTCCATCTCGGCGGTATCCGCCGCCATGCTGGCCTGAAATCCGTTGCGCTCAAGATAGCGCGCAACCGATTGGCGGATGTCACGGTGATCGTCGACCACAAGTATATTGGGCAGGGTTTCCATGCTGGGCGTTTACAGCAAATTTCGGGCGCTGACTGCTGTGGTTTTGTCGCGGATTGTAACCGGCGCAGCGTTGGAGTGACCGCCCCTGCGGGGGTGCATTTGCGGCCAAGCCAAGGGTCAGGCCGCGTTCTGCTTGGGATAAAGGTACACGCGGGCACCCACCTCAACCCGTTTGTACAGGTCTTTGACGTGGTCATTGGTCAGCCGGGCGCAGCCGTTCGACACCGCAGAGCCGATGGTCTGGGGCGCATTGGTGCCGTGGATGCGCAGATAGGTGTCACGGCCCGCATCGTCATACAGATAAAGCGCGCGGGCACCCAACGGGTTGTTTGGCCCGCCTTTCATGCCGTCTTTGTATTTGGCATATTTGCCGGGCTCGCGCCGGATCATCGCATTGGTTGGCCGCCACCACGGCCATTCTGCCTTGCGCTCAACCGTGAAGGTCCCCGCCTCGTACAGCCCCTTGCGGCCAACGCCGACGCCGTATCGGATGGCGATCCCGTTTTCGAGCATAAAGAACAGGTAGAAATCATCCGGCACCACATGCACATCACCAGCAAGCCAATCCTTGCGCCGGGTGTTTACCAGCTGCGGCACATACTTTTCCGGCATCTGAAATTTATGCGCCAGCGCCGCGCCGGGCAGCGCACAGGTGGCAAGAGTGGTGGACAGGAAGGTGCGGCGGGAAAACTGGGTCACTCGATAGGCTCCGTAACTTGGGTCACATGGTGGGGCGCAACCCGATACACAGCCCACGAGGGGCGCGCTTGCAACGCTGCCGGGCCGGCACCATGTGTCTTACTGCTGCCTTTGCCCAGATAATGGCAAGATAGTTGACATAAGTTTAAAGCGTATAGCCCGAGTTTGTCGTAATTTGTATCAAAGTTGCACTTAATCACTGCGTCCCCCCTCGCGTGAATTGCCAACGCGATTTTCCTACTGCACATTGCGCGATGCTTGCCTATGGACCGGGTGCGGGCCCCCTTTCGCCTGCCTGATTTTGCCTCATAGGAGACAAGGCCATTCTGATCCGGATAAGCCTTTTGATTGCTTTTGGTCTGCTGTTTGTCATTGCGGCCTTCCCCGAGCTTGTCGGGTTAGACAGCGTATTGCCCGAACGCGCCGACATGCGCCGCTGGATTGATGCGGCCGGCGCGCTGGGGCCGGTGCTTGTGGTGGCGCTGATGACGCTGGCGGTGGTGGCCAGCCCCCTGCCCTCGGCCCCGATTGCGATGGTGGCTGGGGCGGCCTATGGCAATGCGTTTGGCACGGTTCTGGTGGTGCTGGGCGCGGAAATGGGTGCGCTGATCGCCTTTGGTCTGGCGCGTTGGCTTGGGCGGCCCTTTGTCGAGCGTCACTTCGGTAAGAACGTCGGGGCCAGCCTGCTCGGATCGCAAAATACGCTGACGTTTCTGGTGTTTGGCAGTCGGCTTCTGCCCTTCGTGTCGTTCGATATGATCAGCTATGTCGCGGGGCTGAGCACACTGCATCTGTGGCGGTTTGCGCTTGCCACCTTTGCCGGGATCATCCCGGCGAGCTTTGTGCTGGTCTACCTTGGCCATGAGGCGATGACGGGCGACGCCGGTGCCGCCACCTGGACCGCGATCCTTTTGGGCGGCTTTACCGCCGTGTCCGTGGCCTATGCTGTTTTGCGCAAAAAGCGCGGTTCGGATGGCAAGTGACACACGCGCACAGGATGCGTGGAACCTTTGAAACCGTCGGGTGTTGAGCCACCAGCGGGGCCGGACTGTCGGCCCCGTTGGCGTGGGAACGTCCGGGCCATCTGTGCGGTGCCGGGCTGCGACCGCGTCGCAACATCGGATAAAGCGGAAACGCCGGGAACGAGGGCTATGCAGGACGCAACACAGATACCCGTCACCGACCGGCAGAGCGCTTGGGCGCCACAAGACCGACCGGACAACGCCACCAAACCCGCGCGCAGTGTCGAAGTGTTGCTGAACGTGACATCCGGGCGCGGCACCGAGGGCCCGAGTGTCGACGACCTGCGGACTTGGTTGTCCGAAGCGGGGCTTGAGGCCTCAATCACCACGCTGAACTCCAAGGACGACATCGCCAGTAAAGCGCGACAGGCCACCGACAACGGCGCCGAGGTTGTTGTGGTTGCAGGCGGTGACGGGACGATCAATGGCGTGGCCTCGGGGCTGGTCGGCACCTCCGCCGCGATGGGCATCATCCCCTTCGGAACATTCAATTATTTCGCCCGCTCGCTTGGCATCCCCGAGGACCCGCAAGAGGCGATTGCTGTCATTGCAAACGACCGCCGGCAGATGCTTAAGCTTGGCAAGATCAACGACAAGCTGTTCCTTAACAACGCCAGCCTCGGGCTGTATCCGCTGATTTTGCGGCGGCGTGAGACGGTGTACAAACGCTGGGGCCGCAGCCGGATTGCCGCCTATTGGACGCTGCTCGCTGGCATCCTGCGCCCGCCCCGCCCGCTCACGCTCAAGATCACCGCCGATGGCGAGGTGCACGACATCCGCACGCCGCTGGCCTTTGTCTGCAGCAATGCCTACCAGCTGCGGCAATTCGGCGGCGACGGGGCCGACTGTGTCGAGACCGGCAAGCTCGCGCTCTTGCTGGCGCAGGACACCAGCGGCCCGATGCTGTTTGTGCAGGTGGTGAAAATGGCGCTGGGCTTTGCGGTGCGCAACCGCGACTTCCGGCTGATCTGTGCCAAGGACATTCGGATCACCGCCCAACGCAAATCGCTGCTGGTGGCGCGCGATGGCGAACGGGATCAGATTGCCGGACCGTTTCATCTGTGGATGCAGACCGACGCGCTGCAAGTGATCGCGCCACCGCAGGATGTGGACAAGCGCTGATGAAGCGGTTGGTCCACCTCTCCGATCTGCACTTTGGCCGCGACCGGCCAGAGTTGATGCGCCCCCTGCTTGCCAAGGTCAACGGGCTGGCCCCCGATCTCGTGGCCATCTCCGGCGATCTGACCCAACGCGCGCGCGCCTCGCAATTCCGCGCGGCGCGCGCGTTTATTGATGCGATCGACGCGCCGGTGCTGGTGGTGCCGGGCAACCATGACACGCCGCTGTACAACGTGGTGGAACGGCTGGTGCGGCCCTTCGCCAAGTACCGCAAATACATCAATCGCAACCTCAATCCGGTGGTCCACACGCCCGAGGCCACCGTTCTGGGGATCAACACGGTCGATCCTTTGGCGGTGCAGCGCGGCTGGTTCAGCTGGAATGACATCCGCCGGGTGAAGCGCGGCTTTGCCGAGACTTCGCCGGGGGCATTGCGCATCGCCGTGCTGCATCACCCGCTGCAACACCGCCCCGGCGACACCAAGACCTTGATGCGCGGCGCCGCCGGAGCGATCCATACGCTCGGCGCGGCGGGCACCGATATCGTGCTGTCGGGCCATCTGCACAGTTGGCGCGCCGAAACCTTTGTCGAGCTGGATGACACCCGCGCCGTATTGCAGGTCCATGCCGGGACCGGCCTGTCGAACCGGGTGCGCGGAGAGCCGAATGATTTCAATCTCTTGCTCCTGCGGGGCAGCGAGGTGCAGGTTGACCGCTTTGCCGCAGGCGCCGCTGCGCGCGATTTCGAGCACATCCAGTCCGCGACCTTTCTTCAGGCCGCGAATGGCTGGCGGCTGAAAGCTGGCGATCCACAGGTTCAACCAGAGTAGCGCACGCGGCGGGCTACACGAGGGGCGCAAGGATCGCAGCGACTTGCCCATCCGACCGTGTCTTGACCGGGCCGCCCCGTACAGATGCCAGCGCGGTGGCGATATTTTGGATTGGCAATGCAATCTGGCGCGCTACGTGACCGATTATGAATTCAAACGGCCAGACGCCGGGCAGCTCTGACATGAAGCATTTGACATCGTGACGACACCACGCGTGAGATATTTCACCCGCCCAAGATGCGGCATTGCCTTGGCGGCACCAGTACTTCTGGCGGGCTGCACCGGGCGTCAGTCCGTTCTTAACCCCGCGGGCACCGACGCCTCTGAACTGCTCTCGCTGTTCTGGGTGATGCTTGTCGGGGCTGTCGTGCTTTGGCTCGCCGTCGCGGCGCTGTTTCTCTATGTGACGCGGTTCAACGTGGGGGCGATGTCGCGCAAATGGGCCGAAGCGGTGATTGTCGGCGGCGGCATCCTGTTTCCGGTGGTGCTGCTTGGCGCGCTGTTGATCTATTCCCTGCCAATGATGACCAACCAGCGTGACCCCGGCGACGGGCTGCAGGTGAAAATCACTGGCGAGCAATGGTGGTGGCGGGTGGAATACTGGCCCGAGGGGGCCGAGGCGCCGATTGTGTCGGCCAATGAGCTGCGGCTGCCAGTGGGCACGCGCACCGGTCTGGTACTGGCGGCGCACAACGTGATCCATTCGTTCTGGGTGCCGGCGCTGGGCGGTAAGACCGATATGATCCCCGGGCGCGAAACCTTTATGTCGTTCGAGCCGACCAATCCCGGCGTCTATCGCGGCCAATGTGCCGAATTCTGCGGGGCGTCACATGCGTTGATGGCGTTTGAGACCGTGGTGATGGAGCCTGAGGCCTTCGACGCTTGGCTAACCCATGAGGCCAGTGATGCCGCTTCGATCACCGCCCCCGACGCCCAGCGCGGTGCGGCTTTGTTTGCCCGCGAAGGCTGTGCCGCGTGCCATGCCATTCGCGGCACCGAAGCGCGCGGACTGGTTGGCCCTGACCTTACTCATGTCGGTAGCCGCGTGTCGCTGGGGGCCGGGATCCTGGGCACCGAGGCGGCGGATTTCGCCCGCTGGATCGGCCACACAGAGACGCTTAAGCCCGAGGTGAAAATGCCGACCTATGACCACCTGAGCCAGCCCGAGATTGATGACCTTGCCCGCTATCTGGAGGCGCTGAAATGACGGTGAACCGCGCCGCCGATCTGACCCCCGAAGGCCCCTATCCGCCCAGCGCGGAGATGCTGGCCGAGCCAGTTTCGCAGGCCGAGCAAGAGCGTGGCCAGACCGAGTTGCGCCGTGCGTGGAAGACCCCGCAAGGCTGGCGCTATTGGTCGGCGGTCAACAACTCCGAGGTCGGTGTCTGGTACACCATGACCGCGTTCTTCTTTATGCTGGTGGCGGGCCTCTTGGCGCTGGCGATCCGGGTGCAATTGGCTGTGCCCGAGAACACCTTTCTTGATGCCGACCGGTTCAACCAGTTCTTCACTATGCACGGCTCGGCGATGATGTTCCTGTTCGCGGTGCCGATGTTCGAGGCGATCAGCATCCTGCTCCTCCCCGCCTTCCTTGGCGCGCGCGACATGCCGTTCCCGCGTCTGTCGGCCTACGGCTATTGGTGCTTCCTGATCGGCGGCATTTTCGTGATGGGATCGCTGCTGTTTGACGCCGCGCCCAAGGCTGGCTGGTTCATGTATCCGCCCCTTGCGACACAGGACGAAGGCATCGGGGCCGACATCTGGCTGCTTGGTCTCAGCTTTATCGAGGTTGCCTCAATCGCCGCTGCGGTCGAGCTGATCGTCGGCGCGCTCAAATGCCGCCCACCGGGAATGCGGATCAACCTGATGCCGCTGTATGCGTGGTACGTGCTGGTGGTCGGCGCGATGATCCTGTTTGCCTTCCCGCCGCTGATTGCCGGGGATTTCCTGTTCGAACTCGAGCGGTCCTTCGACTGGCCATTCTTTGACCCGACGCGCGGCGGCGACCCGCTGCTTTGGCAACACCTGTTCTGGATCTTTGGCCACCCCGAGGTTTACATCGTCTTCCTGCCCTCCATCGCCATTGCTGCGATGATTGTGCCCACCGTCGCCCAGCGCCCTATCGTGGGTTATTCGTGGATTGTGCTAAGCGCGGTCGGCACCGGGTTCCTCAGCTTCGGCCTGTGGGTCCACCACATGTTCACCACCGGCTTGCCGTCAATCTCGCTGGGGTTCTTTTCCGCCGCGTCTGAGGCGGTGGTGATCCCTACGGGCGTACAGCTCTTCGCCTTTGTCGCCACCCTCATGGTCGGTCGGGTCAAGATGAGCCTGCCGATGCTGTGGATTGCAGGCGCCTTGGCGATTTTCGTCGCAGGCGGGCTGACCGGGGTGATGCTGGCGATTGTGCCGTTTAACTGGCAGGCGCATGACAGTTACTTCATTGTCGCCCACCTGCATTACACCCTGTTCGGGGGCATGGTCTTTCCGGTGTTCGCGGGGATCTATTACTTCTTCCCATTCTTCCGCAAAAAGCTGTTGTCCGAGAGGTTGGGCCGCTGGGCGTTCTGGCTGATCTTTACCGGGTTCAACGTCACCTTCCTGCCGATGCACCTGACCGGGCTGCAAGGCATGCCCCGGCGCATCTTTACCTATCCCGCCAGTGCGGGCTGGGATTTGCTGAACATGATCTCAACGGTAGGCTCCTTTGTGGTGGCCGCCGGGTTTGCGGTGTTCCTCTATGACCTTTTGCGACCCAAGGGCCATCAGGGCACCATTGCGCGCAACCCGTGGGGCGGGGGCACGCTGGAATGGTCGCATGAGGTGCCAGAGGAAGCTTGGGGCGTGCGCTCGGTGCCGCATATCACCTCGCGTTATCCATTGTGGGATCAGGACAAGCTGGTCGCGCGGATGGACGCCGGTCGCTATTACCTGCCCGATGCACCGGGCGCGGTGCGCGAAACCATGGTGACTTCGGTGATCGACGCGACGCCGGTACTGGTGCAGCGCGTCACCGGCCCGGCGTGGATCACGCTGATGGCGGCGGGCTTTACCGGCGGGGCATTCATCTTTCCCACCTTCCACATCTATACCCCTGCGATCATCTGCGGCGCGTTTGCGATTGTCTGCGTGCTCTACTGGCTGTGGACCGCGACGGCGCAGGTGCCCGCCGGAGACATGCGCGACGCCGGTCTTGGGCTGCGCTTGCCGGTCTATGCCTCGGGGCCAAAGTCCGTCGGCTGGTGGGGGGTGTTCATCACCATGCTTGGCGATGCCACCGCCTTTGCCAGCCTGATCTTTGGCTTCTTCTTTTACTGGACCGCGCGGGCGGATTTCCTGCCCGAGGGCGCGTTGCACGCCAATGGCGCGATGGTCGCGGCGGGCACCTTGCTGCTGGTGCTGTCCTGGGGGGCGACGGTGCTGGCGCGCGAGGTCAACAAACGTGGCCATGTCGGCCTGTGCCGGGTGACATTGGCGGGCGGGCTGGTGGCGACAGTCGCCGGCGCCGCGCTCATGGTGTGGTCGGTGCTGGCGCTGGACCCGACAAGCCACGTCTACCCGGCGATGATGTGGGCCTTTGCGGTTTGGCTGGCGGCGCATAGCATTTTGGCAGTTATCATGCAGGGCTACTGCCTTGCGGGCAGCATCGCAGGCAAGATGACCCCGCGCTATGACGCCGACCTGTGCAATGTCGCGCTGTTTTGGCACTTCATGGGGCTGACGGCGCTGTTCACCGGGTTCATTCTGGGCGTGGCTCCGGGGCTGTTGTCATGAGCAACACCGCACCCCGCCCAGAGACCGAAGAGCTTGAGGAGACCGCTGGCAGCCGGAGGCGGCAAGGGCTGTGTTCGCACTTTGACGCCGACCTATGCCATGTTGCGCGGTTCTGGCACCTCACGGCTCTGGTGCCTGCAAGTGCCTTGGGCGTGGCTCCGGGGGTGTCGCCATGAGCACCGGGCCGCGCCATCCCCAAGCCGAAGAGTTCGCCGAGGCTGCGGGCAGCCTGTGGCGGCTGGTGCTCTGCCCCACAATCTGGGCGCTGCATTTCGCCGCCAGTTACGCCGCAACCGCGCTGTATTGTGGCCGGTTGGCAGAGGGCGGCGACGGTGTCTTGCCGCTGCGCACCGGTGTGATGGCCGCCACGGCGCTGGCGCTGGGCCTGATCCTGTGGCTTGGCTGGCAGGCATGGCGGCAGTGGAACATTGCGGGCCATCACGCGCGCACCACCCCTGAGAGTGGCAACGAGACCCGCCACAGGTTCATGGGCCGCGCCGGTTTTCTGCTGGCGATCATTTCGTTTGTCGGCGTGGTCTATGTGACCCTGCCGGTGCTGTTGATCGGAACCTGCCGATGATCCGTCCCCCGGCATCTATTGTCCCGGCCCATACTGGCCTGGCATTTCTGGGCCTGGCTTTGCTGGCGCTGCTCTGGGTGCCGTGGCAGATGCCGATGTTCCCCCTGCACATGCTGCGCCATATGACGCTGGTCGCGATTGCCGCGCCGCTGCTGGTGCTCGGCTGGCCGGGGTTGGCACGACTGCTGGCGGTGTCACCGCTGCTGGCGACGGTGCTGGAGTTTGCCGTGGTCTGGGGCTGGCACCTGCCAAGGATGTACGGGCTGGCCTGTGGCTCTGGCTTGGTGTTCGCCCTTGAGCAGGCCAGCTTCCTGCTGGTCGGCCTCTTGGTCTGGGCGGGGGCCTTTCGCGCCGGGCAGCGGCTTGCAGGTGCGGGTGCGATGCTGTTGACCTCGATGCACATGACGCTGCTGGGCGCGCTGCTGATCCTTGCGCCGCGTGATCTTTTTGCCGGGGCCTGTGGCATGGCACCGGACCTTGGAGCGCAGCAATTGGGCGGGCTGTTGATGCTCGGGATCGGCACGCCGGCCTATCTGCTGGCCGGAGTCTGGCTGATGAAACGCGGGCTGGCCCAGCCCACGACGGAGGCACCCACATGAGACCTGTCATCCTGACCCTTGCCGCTTTGGCGGTGCTTGGCGCGCTGGGGGCTGCCGCCGTGGTTGGCCTTGGGCTGTATAACGTTTCGGCGCGTGCGGGGCATTGGCCGGGCGTGTCCTGGGTGCTTAACACCACCTTTCGCAATTCGATCCGGCTGCGTGCGCCGGATGCTGAGGAGGTGCCTGACCTCACCGCCCCCGGCCTCGCCGCGCTGGGCCAGGGTCACTATGAGACCGCCTGCGCCTTTTGCCACGCCCGCCCCGGCGAGGCGCGCCCGGCCACCGCACTGTCGATGGAGCCACAACCGCCCGCGATCAAAGCGCTGCCTGGCGATTGGGAGCCGCAGCACCTTTATCTGATTATCCAGGACGGCATCATCATGAGCGGCATGCCGCATTGGCCCGCCACCCGCAAGGATGAGGTCTGGGCCGTGGTGGCCTATCTCGAAACTCTGCGGGATGAGGCTGACACCGGCTATGCCGATACCGGCTATACTGCGCCCGAGGTTAAAAGCGCCGTGGCCTATTGCGTCTCGTGCCACGGGCCGCAGGGGCGCACGCCGGGAGGAAAGGTGCCGCGACTTGATATCCTCAGCCAAGATTACATCGCCGACAGCCTGAGCGCCTACCGCTCGGGTGCGCGCGACAGTGGGTTCATGGCGCAGGCGGTGTCCTTGATCTCAGACGCCGAGCAGGCAGAGACGGCGGCGTATTTCGCCAAACAGCCCGCTTCCGCGACCACCCTCGCCCCGCTGTCCCCCGAAGACGCCAGCCTTTTGGCGCAAGGTGAGGCACTGGCCACGCGCGGCACTGTCAACGTGCCCGCCTGCACCGCCTGCCACGGGCCGGGCCGCAGCGTAAAGCCCGCACAGATGCCCGCGCTCAACGGCCAGTGGCAGCCCTATCTGGAACAACAGCTGCACCTCTGGCGCGATGGCCGCCGCGGCGGCGCGGCGCGGGCAGAACTGATGGAGAAAGCGGCGATGACGCTGACAGATCAGGACATTGCCGCCCTCGCGCTGTATTACTCCCGCTTGCCCGTCGCGGAGGCGACTGAATATGACGGTCGCGGAGGCGACTGAATATGACGGTCGCGGAGGCGACTGAAAAAGACATGCACAGAAGCGGCAATGGGACGCCGGTGGCGGACTTTACTAAACTAAGTCACCCCGTCATGGTGGCGACTTAGTAAGACCTTCGCGGGAGCAGCAAAGGACGGCCCGTCGCGAAGGCGACCAAATAAGACCGGCTGTGCAAGCGACCCCGTCGCCTCAGGCGTCTTTCAACTGATCCATCGCCCAGCCCACGGTGAACCCGTGCAGGATGGTCGAGATCAGGATGACCAAACCCACCAAGGACCAAAGCTGCGCCTCGTTGGCGAACTCCATGTGGCTGCCCGCATAACAGAGGTAGTAAATCGAGCCGATGCCGCGCACGCCGTAGATCGACACCACTGCGCGGTCTCGACGGCGAAGATCGGTCCCGGCCAGGGCCAGCCAGCCGGTGACAGGCCGGATCACCGCGATCAGCGCCAAGGCAATCGCCACATGCGTCCATTGCAGATCGGCAAACAGACTGGGCAACACGATGCCAAGCGCGATGAGCAAAAGCGCGGTCAAGGCATGCTCGATGGCTTCGGAAAAATCGTGCAGACGGCGGTGGAAGTGGTGGTCTTCCTCGACCCGGCGCAGGGTCAGGCCCAGCACGGCGACAGCGATGAAGCCATAACCCTCAACCAGCTCGGTCGAACCGTAACACAGCAACACCCCGGCCAGCGCCACCACGCCAGACCCGGTTTCCGCAAGGATCGATTTGCGCGGCACCGAGAACAGCACAAAGGCCAGCGCCCGGCCCCCGGCCCAGCCCATGCCAACGCCGACAATGATGCGATACAGCACGTCAAGCAGCACCCAATCCCAAAGCCAGACCTCGGGCGACATCCCCTCGGCCGCGACGATCAAGCCAAGGTAAACGAAGGGGAACGCCAGCCCGTCATTTAATCCCGCCTCGGTGGTCAGGGTAAAGCGCACCGGATGTTCGGCGCCTTCCTGCGGCGGTCCGACTTGCACATCCGCCGCCAGCACCGGATCGGTCGGTGCCAGCACCGCGCCAAGCAGCAAGGCACCGGCCACGGTCAACCCGCCAACCATCACCCCAAGCACAGCCACGGCGAAAATCGTCAGCGGCATCGCAATCGCGAGCATGCGAAAGGTCGGGATCCACCGAGACCACGGCCGCAATTTGTCGATCCGCATGCCCGCGCCAAACAGCGCGACAATCACGGTCAACTCGCTGACCAACTCCCACGGCAAAGGGGTTTGGCGCGGGTCTGGAAGCGGCGACACACCCGGCAAGAGCAGCGAAATCCCAGCCCCGAAGACGATCATCAGCGGCGCCGACACCGGCTCTCGCGAGGAAAACAACCGCGGCAACCAGCGCGCCAGAATAACGATCACGCCAACCGCAACCAAGGCCATGTGGTACGGTTGAAACGTGAAAAAAGGCTCTTGTTCCAAGTCCTGCTACTCCAATTTCATTCAAATTCTAACGGTTTTTCAGGGATGAAGCAGAGCTTGGCTCGGGCGTCAGCGGTCTGGGCTACGGTGTAGGCAATCGAGGCCAAGGTGTCTCTGGCCTAGCGCGGCTGAGCCGACGCGCGGGCACGGGAACGCGGACGGTCGGGCGATTGAGTATATCTGCCATGCCATCCCTCTCCGGTCACTACTGCGCACTGCCTTGGGGTTTAACGCATGTCGACGGCGGCAAGTTCCCGGACTGTCACGGATTTGGCCGACAAGACCGTCAGCCATTGCAAACCTACGCACCAAATTCGGCAGAGCGCGGGCCCCTGTGAGACATGCACAATGTTCACCGAAACCCGGTAAAATCCCTGTAAGACACGGCCAAAATCGTTGATTAGCCCCTTGGGTGTCCATATAATTGAACAGAAGTGAAAAGTTTGCCGTGACGCTTTTGTGCGCAAGATGTGGTCAATCACATCCCGCGAAACCGGAAAGTCGCATGTCGCTGCAAACCTGTGGTCGGGTGTTACAAAGTATGTGTTTCTGGTTTCTTGCGAATGGCCTGCGTCCGCGATACCGCTGTAAGGGCAACGGCTTGAAAACTTGGACTTAAGAGTACGCCATGTCTTATATCGACCGTCATAAAACACTTGTCCGCGGCGCTGGTGCACAGACGCTTGTCTTTGTTCACGGGTACGGGTGCGATCAAACCATGTGGTCCGCCGTCGAGCCGGAATTTACGGCGCAGTATCAAACGATTATCTATGATCTGGCCGGGATGGGCACGCAGGCGTGGAAAGATTATGATTTCACCGCCTACCAACGGCTTGAAGCGCACGCCAAAGACCTTGTTGCCATTCTGACCGAACGGGATCTGACCGATTGCGTGCTGGTGGGCCATTCCGTCGGGGCAACAATCGCCTGTCTCGCCGCCCTGATCGCCCCCGAGCGGGTTCGCGCGTTGGCTTTGGTGGCCCCCTCGCCCTGTTTCATCAACGAGGGCGATTATGTCGGCGGCTTTGACCGTGCCGCCATCGACAGCCTGATCGGCATGATGGAGGAGAACTACCTGGGCTGGACCGATCACGTTGCCCCGATCATCGCCGGTCAGCCCGAGGACGGAGCCGCCACCACCCGGCTGAAACAAAGCTTTTGCAGCGCCGAGCCGACAATCGCCCGGCACTTTGCCCGCGTCACCTTTATGGCCGATTACCGCAACGAAATGGCGAAAGTCACCCATCCCGCACTTATCCTGCAATGCTCGGATGATGCGCTGGCCCCGGTGGCCGTCGGCGAGTGGCTTGACGCGAATATGGCGCGAAGCACGCTGCGGGTGATTGATGCCACCGGCCATTGCCCGCATATCACCGACCCCGAAATCACGGTACAGGAGCTAGGGCTTTTCCTTGACCAGCTTGAGTGATCCCGGCCTCTGGCCAAGCGACCGCATTGCCGCACAGGTCGCGCTCGACGCGCCCTGCGGTTTTCTGGTCACCGATTTGCGCGGGCGCGTGCTGTTTGCCAATCCGGCGCTGGCCGGTTGGCTGGGTCAGCGGGCCGAGGATCTGGTGGCCAAGGCGCGGCTGTCCGATATCCTGTCGTCCGAATCGCAGCTGTATTTCGAGACGCAGATCGCGCCGATGGTGCGCCTTGAGGGGGCCGCGCGCGAGATTTCCTGCAAGCTGCGCGCCGAGAGCGACACCACCCCGCAGCGCGTTCTGATGAACGCGACCTTGCGGTCCGCAACAGATGAGTTCCCCGATCGGATCGATTTCGTGTTCTTTGACGCCTCAAGCCGACTGGGGTTTGAGGCCCATCTGCGCGAGGCCCGCAACGAGGCCGAAGAGCTTGCTGCAATTGTCAGAAGCGCTGCGGTTGGCATCATGCGCTGCGATGAACAGGGGTATATCAAGCGCCACAATACCGCCGTGGCCGGCCACTTCGATATTGCAGATGACAGGGTGAAAAGTGCCCCGGTGGATGAACTTCTGCCCCTCGAGGGCGAAGAAAAATGGTTTCTCACCTCGACCAAAGCGATCATGGCCACGGGCGAGACCCGCCGTTTCGAGGCCAAAGCCCGGACCCAATCCAAATACTTCGACATTTCGGTCACTGAAATCTCTAACCCCGAGGCGCCCTACAGCGCGCGGGAATATTCGGTGATTTTGCGGGATGTGACCGAGCAGGTTCTAACGCTGCAACGGCTTGATATGGTGGCTGGCGAGATGCAGCACCGGATCCGCAATGTGTTTACGGTGATCACCGCGTTGGTCAAACAATCGCTGCGCCGTGTGCCGCATGAGCGCGATAAGCTCACGCATCGGCTGACCAACCTGTCGACCTCGCACAATATCCTGACGGCCAATCACTGGCAGTCTGCCGAGATCGGCGCGTTGATTTGCCCGCTTCAGGACCAGATCGGCGACCGTCAGCGTCTGTCTCACAGCGGCCCGGAGGTTCGGCTTGGACCGAGCCAGTTCAAGGCGCTGTCGATGGCGTTTCACGAACTGTTCACCAACGCGCAGAAATACGGTGCCCTGTCGGCCACCGACGGTGTGGTTGAGATTGAATGGTCGCTGTCCGGTGCTGCGCAAGACCACCTTGCCTTGTCATGGCGAGAGTCCGGCGGCCCCGAAATCACAGCCCCCGAGGACAGCGGTTTTGGCAGTATCATGATCGACCGAATGCTGAGCGCCGAGTTCGACGGCACGGTCGAGTGCCGCTATCCCCCATCGGGCCTGGAGTTTCAGTTCGAAGGCACGGTCATGCCCCTCGAAGGGCCCGACGGCTGAGGTTTTCATAGGAAAACCAACGCAGAACCCGCGATAGATCGCACTTTAGAGAAAATGAGAGGAAGTGGCGGACCCAGTAGGATTCGAACCTACGACCTTCGCCTTCGGAGGGCGACACTCTATCCAGCTGAGCTATGGGTCCGCATTGTCTTCGCGGCACCGCCTGCGCCCCACATGCACCGCCCTGGATGGCGACGCACACTGCGAGGACGCAACGAATGCCTGCTCTGCCTCTAACCCGAAACGCCGCCCCCCTGCAACCATCTTCTGCGCGAAAAAGCGCCTGTCCTACGCCTGAGCTCGGTCGTGGTCTTGCCTCACCCTCCGCAAGAACATATCAAGAACACATGACAACGAAAACCATAGAACAAAAGCTGGCGATCCTCGCCGATGCGGCCAAATACGATGCCTCCTGCGCCTCGTCGGGCACAACGCGGCGGGATTCGACCAAGGGCGGCCTCGGCTCGACCGAAGGCTCGGGCATTTGCCACGCCTATGCGCCGGATGGGCGCTGCATCAGCCTGCTCAAAATCCTGCTGACCAATTTTTGCATCTATGACTGCGCCTATTGCGTCAATCGCGTGTCGTCCAACGTTGAACGCGCGCGGTTTTCCGTCGATGAGGTGGTGACGCTGACGCTGGAATTCTATCGCCGCAACTATATCGAGGGGTTGTTTCTGTCGTCGGGAATCATCCGCTCGCCCGACCACACGATGGAGGAAATGGTGCGGATCGCCCGCAAGCTGCGGCATGACCACGGCTTCAAAGGCTACATTCACCTGAAAACCATTCCGGACGCCGCGCCTGAGCTGATGGCCGAAGCGGGGCTGCTGGCCGACCGGGTGTCGATCAACGTCGAATTGCCCACCGATGCCGCCGTCACCCGGCTGGCACCCGAGAAAAAGCCCGATCAGATTCGCCGCGCGATGGCCGATGTGCGGCTGCGCCATGAGGCGGCGAAGGATCGCAGTCACGGCGGCAAACGCCCGGCGCGCTTTGCGCCTGCCGGGCAATCGACGCAGATGATCGTCGGCGCGGATGGCTCGAATGATGCGACGATCCTTGGCAATGCCACTCGGCTCTATTCCGGCTATAAACTCAAGCGGGTGTATTATTCTGCCTTCTCGCCGATCCCCGATGCCACCAAGGCCTTGCCGCTGATCCGCCCGCCGCTGCAACGCGAACACCGGCTGTATCAGGCGGATTGGCTGCTGCGGTTCTATGGATTTGGGCTGGACGAAATCACCGGCGCGGCCGAGGGCGGCAACCTCGATCTTGAGATTGATCCCAAGTTGGCCTGGGCCTTGCAGCACCGGGCGATTTTTCCACTGAATGTGAACACCGCAACCCGCGATTTGCTGCTGCGGGTGCCGGGGTTTGGCGTGCGCACGGTCAATCGCATCCTCGCCGCGCGCCGCAATCGCACGCTGCGCTATGAAGATCTGCTCAAGATCGGCGCGTTGATGAAAAAGGCCCGCGCTTTTGTGACCTGTGGCGGCTGGACGCCGGGTGGTCTTACCGACAGCGTCGATCTGCGCGCGCGCTTTGCGCCGCCGCCGGAGCAGTTGAGCCTGTTCTGATGCAGACCATCGCCCTGCCTGAAATCGGAACCTGGGAGGCTTGGCGCGATGCGGCGCGTGGCCTGATGATGCGCGGTGTGCCGCCCGACGAAGTGCTGTGGCAATGGGGCGAGGACGGGGGCGATCTGTTTGGCGGCGAAAGCGCCCTACCCTCTGCCCGCATTCCGCCCAAGGGCCCGCCGCCGATGGTGCCCAAGGCGTTTGTCTCCACCGCCCGTCTGGCGATCTGGCACCGCGATCCCGAGCGGTTTGCGCGCGCCTATGCGCTGCTGTGGCGGCTGCAACGCGAGAAACATCTGATGTCAGATCGGGCCGATCCGGCGGTGGCGCAGCTTGAGGCGATGGCCAAGAACGTCAGCCGCGATGCCCACAAGATGAAAGCCTTCGTCCGCTTTCGCGAGATCGGCCAGCCCGATGCCGCGCGCCGCAGCTTTGCCGCTTGGTTCGAGCCGACATTCCATGCGCTCGAACCCACCGCGCCGTTCTTCACCCGGCGCTTTGCCGATATGGATTGGCGCATCGTTACCCCCGACAAGACCGCGATCTTCGAGGATGGTGCGCTGCACTTTGGCCCCGGCCAGACCAAGCCCCCCTTGCCCGAGGATGCCGCCGAAGGGCTCTGGACCACCTATTTTCGCAACATCTTCAATCCCGCGCGGGTGAAAATCGGCGCGATGACCTCAGAGATGCCGCGCAAATATTGGAAGAACATGCCCGAAACCCGCGCCATCCCCGCGATGCTGGCCGAAGCGGAATCGCGGGTGCGCAAAATGGCCGAAGCCGCCCCGACCTTGCCCCCCGCCTTTGCCACCCCGGCCGCCCGCCAACAGGCCGCGCATGACAGCGCGTGGCAGATGCCGAAGGAGGGGCTGGAGGCAGCGATCCGCGGCTGCACTCGCTGCCCACTGCACGGCATGGCCACCCAGGCGGTGCCGGGCGAAGGGGCGCTGAACGCACGGCTGATGATCGTGGGCGAACAGCCCGGCGACCGCGAAGATCTCGAAGGGCGCCCCTTTGTTGGCCCGGCGGGACAGGTGCTGGACCACGCGATGGCAAAGGCCGGGCTGACGCGCGACGACGTCTACCTCACCAACGCGGTGAAACATTTCCGCTTTCGCCCAATGGGCAAACGCCGGCTGCATCAATCGCCCGAACGCGATCATATCGAGCATTGCCGCTGGTGGCTGGATCTCGAGGAAACGCGCCATGATCCGCAGTTGATCGTGGCAATGGGCGCAACCGCGCTGCAGGCGCTCACCGGCACGGGCAAAGACCTCATAAAGCGCCGCGGCGGCCTTGAGACAAGCCGTTTGGGCCACCCGGTTCTGGTCACGGTCCATCCGGCGTATCTGTTGCGAATAAAGGACTTGTCCCACAGAGCCGACGCCACCGCGCAGTTTCACGCCGATCTCGCCAAGGCGCAAAACCATGTCGAAACAAAAGTCGCTCGCCAGTCGCCCGAAATCCACCGCACCTAGACGCGCCCTCTACGCCGCAAAGCCTCCAACGCGCATCAGACACCCCCATGCAACGCCGGCAAGCTGAGCCCCGCCAAACGAAACCGCACAAGCCCCCCGGCTTCTTCTGTTCAAAAATACCTCGGGGGTGAGGCCAAAGGCCGAGGGGGCTGGCCCCCTACGTCCCTTCAAACATCCCAAACTTTCCGTGTTCAGGCAAACAAATCATGCGCCAATTCAAGCGCTTCGATCAATGTGTCCACCTCGGCCTCGGTGTTGTACATCCCAAACGAGGCCCGGCAGGTCGCCGTCACCCCAAGATGATCCATCAAAGGCCCGGCGCAGTGATGCCCGGCGCGCACCGCCACCCCCTTTTTGTCGAGGATGGTCGAGATGTCATGCGCATGCGCCGCACCGTCCAGCGTGAACGAAAAGATCGCGCCTTTGCCCGGTGCCTTGCCCTGCACATTCAGCCAGTTCAGGCTGTCCATCCGCGAACGCGCATAGCTGGTCAACGCGGCCTCATGGGCGGCGATGTTCTCCATCCCGACGCCCATCATATACTCCAGCGCCACGCCAAGCCCGATGGTGGCGACAATCCCCGGAGTCCCGGCCTCGAACTTCATCGGCGGGTCGTTATAGATCACCTCGTCGCGGTGGACTTCCTTGATCATATCACCGCCGCCAAGGAAGGGGCGCATCTCGGCCATCCGCTCCTTGCGCATATACATCGCGCCAGAGCCGGAGGGGCCATACAGCTTGTGCCCGGTGATCGCATAGAAATCACAGCCGATGTCTGGCACATCAACTGGGCCATGCACTGCCGCCTGCGAGCCGTCGACAAGCGTCGCAATCCCGCGCGCGCGCGCGGCATGACAGATCGCCTTTACATCCACCCGCGTGCCCAAAACGTTCGACATCTGGGTGACTGCAATCAGCTTGGTCTTCGGCCCCATTGCATCAATCACCGCCTGCGGATCAAGTGATCCATCCGCCTCGACATCAACCCATTTCAGCACCACCCCCTGCCGTTCGCGCAGGAAATGCCAGGGCACGATATTGGCGTGGTGTTCCATCACCGACAACACGATCTCGTCGCCAGCTTCAAGCCGCGGCATCGCCCAGCCATAGGCGACTGTGTTGATGCCCTCGGTGGTGCCGGAGTTCATCACGATCTCATGCTCATCCGCCACGTTCAGGAACCGCGCGATGGTGCCGCGCACGCCCTCGTATTTCTCGGTCGCGAGGTTCGACAGGTAATGCAGGCCGCGGTGGACGTTGGAATATTCCATCGAATAGGCCTGCGTGATCGCATCAATCACCACCTGCGGTTTTTGCGCCGACGCGCCATTGTCGAGGTAAACCAACGGCTTGCCGTTCACTTCGCGCGACAGGATCGGGAAATCGGCCCGGATTGCGTTCACGTCATACATGCGCGGATACTCCAATTGCGGTGGCCCCGATGAGCGATAACATCACGGCCAGGCCCATAGCGATGCCCATCCCGGCCATCAGAATGACGCCGAAAGCTTTGAGTGGCGAATTGAAACGGTGCGCCACATCGATGAAATTTGCAAAGACCCAGAGGCCATAGATATTGATCACCATAACCGCCATCAAGGCCAGCCCCGGCACGATCACCGACAGCACCATGGCCGCAAGCTGCACCAGCAGGCGCAAAAGCTGAAGCCAGGTGATCAACACCAGCACGTCGACAAGCTGCGCGCTGCCGCCCAGCCATTTGCCCACAAAGGTCACGGCAAAAACGGTCACAACCGCGCCGCAGCCGAGCGTGAGAGCAAACATGAACGGTGTGGCCAGCATCGGCGGCAGCGGCTGCCCGGTTGGCGCGGCCGTTGTGCCCAGCCAATAAACAATCGCATTGAGCACGATCATCAGCGTAAGCGCCTGCCACAGCACATGGCGCGACAGGCCAAGCGCGATCAGCCGGTCCGCCGCCTTGCGCGGCGCAATCGCAGTGTCGACGATCATCTCGGTCAGGTCAGAGCGGGTCATGCCTCGGGCCTCTCAGCAGCGATCAAGCCACCCAGCCAGAACCACACGAACAGCGCGAAGGACAGGAACTCCACCGCCTTTGGCCCCGGTCCCGGCCCGACAAACCCGGCCAGCAACCCGTTGAGCAAGAACAGCGGCGACACCGCCAGCAACGCCCAGAACAGTGCCAGACGCGCGCCGAAAAAGCTGCCTTGCCCGCCCATCGTTTTGGCCAGCATATGCGTGCCCGCCGCCAGCGCGTAAAACAGGATCGGCGCGATCATCACCCAAGCCAGCAGCGCACCGCCAAGCAATGGGTTCAGCTCTACGCCCTCGATATGCGCCTGACGCGCCAGCGGGGGCCATTGCGACACGAACACCAACAGGCAGCCGGCCATAAGAATGGCCAGCGCCCGGTCTTCGCGTTGGCCACGCGCCAACAGCCTGCGCACAACAGCGCCCGGCCCCCGATAGGTGGCCACGATGTCCGATGTGATCGCCATCGCCCCGGATCAGTCCCGGTGCCGGATGAGCCAATCCTCGATCCGGGCGGTGATCTCTTCACCAAGCGCCTCGTTCTCGATCTCGGCCACCGCTTCGGCCAGAAAGGCCAGCGTCAGAAGATCAACCGCCTGCGGCTGCGGCACACCGCGCGAACGCAGATAGAACAGCCCTTCTTCGTCAATCGCGCCCGAGGTCGACCCGTGCGAACAAGCGACATCATCGGCATAGATCTCAAGCTCGGGCTTGGCGAGGAACTGGCTGTCTTCGTCAAGCAGAAGCGATTGCGAGATTTGGTAGCCGTCGGTCTTTTGCGCGCCCGCTTTCACCAGGATCTTGCCTTGGAACACGCCGGTCGCGCCGTTGCGCAGCACCTTCTTGAACACCTGACGGCTTTCGCAATTCACCGCGTCATGGGTCACGAACACGGTGTCGTCATGCAGAAAATCGCCATCACCGACACAGGCCCCCGCGACGTGCGCCACCGCATCGTCACCGGTCAGTTCGATGATACACTCGTTGCGCGTCAGCTTGCCATTGGCCGTCAGTGTAAAGCTTTTGAACACCGATTCCGTGCCAAGACGGGCAAAGATATGCGTCGCCGCACGCCGCTCATGATCGCGCCCTTGGGTGCGGATGTGGTGCAGCGTGGCGTTGTCAGCCACATCGATCTCCATCGCGGTGTTCATCCGCGCGGCACCGGGGCCGTTTTCAAGGATCGTGACTTCAGCGCCGCTGTCGACCTTAACAACGTGGTGCAGGATCGCGTCCGAGGTTTCCGAGCGGTGCTCATAGCTGATCGAGATCGGCTTGGACGGCGTGCCGGACACATGGATCAACAGGCCATCACTGGCAAAGGCGGTGTTGAGCGCGGCAAGCGGGCGTTGCACCGGCACCTGACCGTTGGTTTCCAGCGCGCCATAGATCGGCTTGGCCCAATGCAGATCGCTTTTGGCGGCGGCCAAACGTTCGATCACCACGCCTTCGAGCGACAGATCGTCCGAGGCTTCGGCATCAAACACACCGTCAACAAAGACCACGTTCAACCGGTCGACATCGTTAAACACCGGCGTCTCTTCGGGGTTGAACAGCGCGGCGCGCGGGGCGTCGATCTGGGTCAGCGTGTCGGGGCGGGTGTATTTCCAGTACTCATCGCGCCGACCGGGCAGACCCATTTCGCGCAGACGGCCCAACGCCGCCTGACGGGCACTGTCCGACCAGCCGCCTTTGGGCAGGTCGAGCGCGGCAATCCGTGCCTCGGTGACATCCTGTTTGGTTTGCGGCAGCGCCATTATGCCACCTCCTCCAGCAGATGGGCGTAACCCCGTTCTTCAACTTCCAGCGCCAGCTCGGGACCACCGGTTTTGATGATGCGGCCATTGGCCATGATGTGCACCACGTCGGGTTTGATGTGGTCAAGCAGACGCTGATAGTGGGTGATGACAAGAAAGCCACGGCCCTCGGAGCGCAGCGCATTCACGCCATCCGCCACTAGTTTCATCGCATCAACGTCAAGGCCAGAGTCGGTCTCGTCGAGGATGCACATCTTGGGCTCAAGCATCGCCATCTGCAGGATTTCGTTGCGCTTTTTCTCACCACCCGAGAAGCCGACGTTGACCGGACGCTTCAGCATCTCGGCGTCGATCTTCAGATCCTTGGCCTTGGCGCGGATCATCTTGAGGAAATCGGTGGCCGAAAGCTCGTCTTCGCCGCGCGCTTTGCGCTGGGAATTCAGAGCGGTGCGCAGGAAGGTCATGTTGCCAACGCCGGGGATTTCCACCGGGTATTGGAACGCCAGAAACAGGCCCGCCGCGGCGCGCTCTTCGGGCTCCATATCAAGCAGATCATCGCCTTCGAGCGTGGCACTGCCCTCGGTCACTTCATAGCCGTCGCGGCCCGACAGCACATAAGACAGCGTCGATTTGCCCGAGCCGTTGGGGCCCATGATCGCATGGACTTTGCCCGCTTCGACTTTCAGATCGACGCCTTTGAGGATCTGCTTGTCTTCTTCTTCAAGTTTGACGTGCAGGTTCTTGATTTCCAGCATTTTTTACCTCGTATGAACGCATGAAGGCAGCGCGGCCCGCCGGGGCTGCACTGCGCTGATTTCGGAATTTTGTGGGATTAGGAGAGCGTGTAAGACACGCCGCGAAACAGGATCGAATTGGGTTCGGACATGGATTTGATCGTGTTGACCCAATCCCGCGATACCGCCATTTCGAAGATGTCCGGATAGATGTGAACCAGATTGTGCAGCGTGACCATCGCCAAGGCGATCCCCACCAGCCGCACGGCCACCAGCAGTTTCGACGACGCCGAAAACACCTGTGACAGCGCCAGAAGCACCGCCACTGCGGCCACCGCTTCGACGGCCATGCGGATATCGCTTGTCATCGATGTGTCGGGCAGGCCCATCAGGTGAAACCACGCGTATTGCGACAGCACATAGGACAGGACGCCCAAGACCAGCGAGACGACAAAGGCCAGTGGTGTGGCTTTGCCCCGTGTCACTCTGCGGCGCTGGCCGATGCGGGATGCTTCGCCCTTTGCCATCCATCCGCCGCCGGATCCGTCCGAGACGCCGGGCCGCGGCATGCAACTGACGTGGCCCGCGTTGATCCGCGCCACGCGTGCATTGAACGTCGCTTGCCCCTGTCTGACCATCGCTGCGCATCTCCTCGGCCCGGTTTCGAAGTGAAACTGGCAGCGAAAGAAGGCGAGAACGCGGCCGATCCGCAGTTAATGTTAGTAAATTATTAATCATTACGCGAAGGCACCAACTGCAGGTAGAGTCGATGCGGCTATCGCAACCCTTGATGTGTGTGCGCCGTCCTGTATGCCAGTCATGCCTCACCTTCCAACGCCGGTTCCGGCTGTTTGGCGGTGGCGTCATAAACCGGCTTAAGCCGGTCCAGATCACCCGCATCACAAATCAGGTGGTTCTTGTTCAGTCGATAGCGTTGGTGGGTCGACAGCACGGCATAGCCCTGCGCGGCCACCCAAGCCAGAAACGCCTCTTCAACCTCATTATCAACCTCGACCATCATCACCGGGCGGCAGCGTTCCAGCACGCCGCTCAGACCGGCCAGCACCTTCATCTCCATGCCTTCGACATCGATCTTGATGAAATCGGGCGTCACCTCGGCCAAAAGCGCATCACCGCGATGCACCTCAAGATCGCCGCTGCCCTCAAGCATCTTGGCCCCGCCAAGATTGCGGTCGCGGTCCTGCATGGCGAAGCCGCCGGTCTGTTCATCCGAGACGCCAACGCCAAGCATCGAGAGATCAACCACATCGCCCAGCCCATTGACCAACACGTTCTGCACCAGCAGATCAAACGCCTTGGGGTTGGGTTCAAACGGGATCACCTTGGACGCCCCGAGAAACTTGGCCGCGAACAACGTGTGATTGCCGACGTTCGCGCCGATATCGGCAAACACGCCGCCCTTGGGGAAGATCGAGGTCAGCCGCGACAGTTCGGACATCTCATAGAATTGCCCACGGCGATGATTGCGCTGCACCGGGTCATTCTTCATGTTGACGCAAAAGGTGACAGGCACGTCCTGCACGCGGGCATGAACAAGCTGAAGCTTCACGCTCTCGACCGGACGGCCAAGGCGCAAACGTTTGCGAAGACGGTTGATACGCGGAATCATATCTGGCCTTTCCACTGCCTTTTCACGCCGGTCAGCGCTCGGGTGCCAAGGAACCTGGGCACCCTTACTGCAAGGCGGGCGTTTTGCCCGCCCCACCGCTGCGTTATCCGACAGACCCTTCGAGGGAAATCGCCACCAACTGCTGCGCTTCCAGAGCGAACTCCATCGGCAGCGCTTGCAGCACTTCCTTGGCAAAGCCGTTGACGATCAGCGCCACCGCTTCCTCTTCGCCCATGCCACGCTGGCGGCAATAGAACATCTGGTCGTCGTCGACCTTAGAGGTTGTCGCCTCATGTTCCACGCGCGAAGAATTGTTCCTGACCTCAATATACGGCACCGTATGCGCCCCACATTTGTCGCCAATCAGAAGGCTGTCACACTGGGTGTAATTGCGGCTGTCCTTGGCTTTCGGGTGCATCGACACGAGGCCGCGATAGGTGTTCTGCGCCACGCCCGCGCTGATCCCCTTAGAGACAATGCGCGACTTGGTGCGCTTGCCCAAATGGATCATCTTGGTGCCGGTGTCGGCCTGCTGGTGATTGTTGGTGATGGCGATGGAATAGAACTCGCCCTGGCTGTCATCGCCGCGCAGGATGCACGACGGGTATTTCCACGTCACCGCAGAGCCGGTTTCAACCTGCGTCCACATCACCTTGGCCCGGTCGCCCCGGCAATCGGCGCGCTTGGTCACAAAGTTATAGATGCCGCCCTTGCCGTTCTCATCGCCCGGATACCAGTTCTGTACGGTGGAATACTTCACCTCGGCGTCTTCTTCGATGATGATCTCAACCACCGCGGCATGCAGCTGCGAAACATCGCGCATCGGCGCGGTACAACCCTCAAGATAGCTGACATAGCTGCCCTTGTCGGCGATGATCAGCGTGCGCTCAAACTGGCCCGTGTTCTCGGCGTTGATGCGGAAATAGGTGCTGAGCTCCATCGGGCAGCGCACCCCCGGCGGGATGTAGACAAACGAGCCGTCCGAGAACACGGCGCTGTTCAGCGTCGCGTAAAAGTTGTCCGACACTGGCACAACCGAGCCGAGGTACTTCTTGACCAACTCGGGATGCTCGCGCACTGCCTCGGAGATCGAGCAGAAGATCACGCCGGCCTTTTTCAGCTCGGCCTGGAAGGTCGTGCCCACCGAAACCGAATCAAACACCGCATCCACAGCCACCTTGCGGCCCTCGGCAGGCGCATTTTCCGCGCCCTCGACACCGGCAAGGATCATCTGTTCCTTCAGCGGAATGCCCAGCTTTTCGTAGGTCGCCAAAAGCGCCGGATCGACATCGTCAAGCGACTTGGGCTTTTCCATCATGCTCTTGGGACGGGCATAATAATACTGATCCTGAAAGTCGATTTCAGGGTAATCGACCATCGCCCAATCCGGCTCTGTCTTGGTCAGCCAGCGTTCATAGGCCGCCAGCCGCCATTCCAGCATCCACTCGGGTTCTTCGTTGTTCTTCGAAATCAGACGCACGATATCCGTGGTCAGGCCCTTGGGCGCATATTCCGTCTCGATCTCGGTTTCCCAGCCGTATTTATAGGTGCTGACCTCGCGGACCGCGTCAACGGTCTCCTGATCGACGCCGTCTTTGACCTGAGTTTGGTCAAGAGCTGCCATGCTATTCCCTCCGGTGTCACGCCGCACGGGCGCGATGCTTTTCATATCCTCGGCACCATGTTTCAGCGAAACGCAGCACGTCATCTTCTGTATTCAAAGGCCCAAGGCTCACCCGAATGGCACAGCCCGCCTCAATCTCATCGTATCCCATCGCGCGCAGCACGCGGCTGGATTTCACCTTGCCGCTGGAACAGGCCGACCCGGCGCTGATTGCGAAACCGGCAAGGTCCATCGCCATCACCTGCGTCTCCCCCTTCCAGCCCGGCGCAATCAGGCAGGAGGTATTGGGCAAACGCGATGTATCTTTCCCGACTAAAATAATCTCTTTTGAACTGGCCTCAATGGCTTTTTCTAGAATATTTCTAAGTTTCGCTACGTGATCCCAGACTCCCGCGTCCAGATCGCGCGCCGCTTGTGCTGCCGCCGCGCCGAATCCGGCAATGCCAACCACATTTTCGGTGCCCGACCGGCGGCCCATTTCCTGCCCGCCACCGCGGATCTGTGTGGCCACATCCAGGCCGCGCTGCAACACCAGCGCACCCACGCCTTTGGGCCCACCGAGCTTATGTGCCGAGATCAGCGCCATCTGTGCGCCTGACCACGAGAACGAAAATGGCACCTTGCCAAAGGCTTGCACCGCATCGGTCAGCGCCAGCCCCGGCGGCAAGTCCTGCAAGATCCCGGTTTCGCTATTGGCCGCCTGCACCGCGCTGGTCGCGGCATCCGAAACCGTCACCCGGCCCGCACCGTCCACCGCCAGCGCATCCTCGGTCCAAGCGCCAACGCAGTCGTGCTCAACCCCGCCCGACACCAGCCCGCGCCCGGCCAAAGCCAGACCGGCCGCCTCGGTCGCGCCCGAGGTAAAGACGATGTCCGCCTCGCCCGCGCCAAACGCTTCGGCCACCTGCGCTCGTGCCTGTTCTACCAAGCCTTTGGCCTTGCGCCCTTCGGAATGCACCGAAGACGGGTTGCCCACCACATCCATCGCCGCAATCATCGCTGCGCGCGCCGCATCGCACAAAGGGGCGGTGGCATTGTGATCGAGATAGACCCTAGGCAAGACCCCAGCCCTTCTTCTGTTCAAAAATATCGTGGGGGAGTCCCAACGGGACGGGGGCAAAGCCCCCAAACTCAGCCATCGTCAACCACCGAAAACAGCCCCGGCACCGCCGGACAAGGGGCCAGCTCATTGCCAACAATATCCGAAAGCCGGGTCTGATGCAGGAACACATAGACATGCGCCGACAGCCCCTCCCACAACCGGTTCGACAGCGATTGCGCCCGGCTGCCCGACAGACCGCCACTGGCCCCGGCCCCCTTGTGCATCGCGTCCACCGTCTCATCGACCGCCGCAAGAATATCCACCACCCGAATTTCGGTCGCAGGCCGCGCCAGACGATAGCCGCCCCCCGGCCCGCGCACCGACGCCACAAGCTCGGCCCGGCGCAGCTTGACGAACAACTGCTCAAGGTAGGGCAACGAAATATCCTGGCGTTGAGAAATCTCTCCCAACGTCACCAACCGATCCTGAGATTGAAGCGCAATATCGACCAGCGCCACCATCGCATAGCGCCCTTTGGTGCTCAGCTTCATCCGTTCCCCCGCAGGTTAAACCCGCTGACTTGTTGACCTTGTTATCTAATAGGCTTATCTGCGATCAGCCCCCAACCCTCTCGGGATTGGGTTTAGAACCATTCTAAGGTGACTGAGCAATTTAGTCAACAATTGCCGGCACCTTTGCGAGGAGTATCACCGCACATGCCCGAGGTTATCTTCCCCGGTCCCGAAGGACGGCTTGAAGGCCGCTACCACCCGCAAAAAGAGCGCGATGCGCCGATTGCGATTGTCCTGCATCCGCACCCGCAGTTTGGCGGCACGATGAACAACAAGGTTGTCTACAACCTGCATTATGCCTTTTATAACATGGGGTTCACCGTTCTGCGGTTTAACTTCCGTGGCGTTGGCAGATCGCAGGGCGAATACGATCAAGGCGTAGGCGAACTCTCTGATGCCGCCTCGGCGCTCGATTATCTGCAATCGATGAACAACAACTCCAAGCATTGCTGGGTTGCCGGTTTCTCGTTTGGCGCATGGATCGGGATGCAGCTTTTGATGCGTCGCCCGGAAATCACCGGCTTTGTTTCGGCCAGCCCGCCCGCGAATATGTATGATTTCTCGTTCCTCGCGCCCTGCCCGTCGTCGGGTCTGGTCATCAACGGCACCGCCGATCGCGTGGCCCCGCCCGCCGATACCACCACTTTGGTTGGCAAGTTGCATGAGCAAAAAGGCATCACCATCACCCATACCGAGATTGATGGCGCCGGGCACTTTTTCGAGAACGATCATATGGATACAATGATCGGAACGGTGAATGACTACGTCAAACGCCGCCTGACTGAAAACACGCGTTAGGACCAAAAACATGGGTGTGACAGAAGACCTTGCTGACGATCTCGCCCGTGACGTTATTGAAGCGTCCGAGCTTATGGACGACGAAACCCTGATGACCGCTATGGCCAAGGTGTTGGGCGCTTCGTCGACCACCGCCGAAGAAGCTTTTCTGACCGCTGTGCGCGTTCGGACGGCGGAAAAACGCGGTCGGAAGTTCTTGGACGATAAGATCAGGAAGTTCGAGGAAACTCTGAAGAACGGCGGGTAAGCCCCTCTGATTGCAAAGCTCTATCGCTTTGTCACCTTGAGGTAAATTCCCTTGTCCGATCTTACAGTCAAATGAGCGACAGGCACCGGTTCGGGCCTGTCGCTCACTTCAAAACGCAGATCGCGCAGCAGATGTGACAGGATCAGCGGCCCCTCAACCATCGCAAATCCCGCCCCGGTACAGACCCGCGCCCCGGCGGAAAACGGCATATACGCCTCGCGCAGGCAGGTCTTGCCGTTCTCGGTGCCATAGCGCGCCGGGTCGAATTCATCCGGTCGCTCCCAGAGCCGCTCGTGGCGATGCAGGTGCCAAGGGCTCAGCACGATCTGACTGCCCGGCGCAATGTCACGGTCGCGGAACTGCTCCGGACAGGTCGCCTCGCGCACCATCATCGGCACCGGCGGATAAAGCCGCAGCGTCTCGCGGAACACATTGCGCGAGGTCTGCAGCTTGCTCATCACCGAAAAATCACTGTTTTCCAGCGCCTTGGCTTCCTCGGCTACCCTGTCCTGCCACTCGGGATACAGCGCCAACATATACAGCGCCCAGGCCAGGGCAGAGGCGCTGGTTTCATGCCCCGCAAGAAAGAAAATCGCCACCTGATCGACCATTTCTTCGGTCGAAAATGCCTCACCCGTCACCGGATCTCGGGTGGTCATGATCTTGGTCGCAAGGTCATCTGGCGCAGTGCCGGCCTTGATTTCAGCCATGCGGTCGGTCGTCAGCTGGGTGATCAGCCTGCGGATTGACGCGGCGGCCTGCCGGGTATCGCGGCGAAAGAATCGCGGCATCCACTTCGGCAAGGGCACAAAGGCCGCGAGATTGAGAATCGGTTGGCTGCGTTGATAATCGCGGAATTCCGAAAACACCTTGGCCGCGATGTTATGCTCGATTGGGATAGAAAACAGCGTGCGAAAGATCACGTCGGCGGCAGCGTGGCTGGTTTCCGCTTCAATTTCAACTTCTTCCCCGGCGTTCTTCACCAACCTGCGAGTCGCGCTCTGCGCCGCCGCCCACATCGCGGGAAAGGTATCGCGCAGCCGCCCTCCCTCAAACGCCGGGTCGATGATCCGGCGCTGGCGCTTCCACACATCGCCATTGGTCAGAAACACCGAATTGCCGAGCAGCGGGCGCAGCCCTTCGCCAATCCGGTTGGATTTCGGGAAGTCGTCGGGCCGCTCCTTGAGCACACGCTTCACGAGATCGGGCTGGTTGATCATGTAAGACCGGAAAAACGGCGTGCGAAATTCCGCCATCCACGCACGGTACAGCCGCCCCGGCTGGGCCGACAGAATATCTTTGCGAAACAACGCCATGTAGCGCAGAAGCGAGACCTTGTCAGCGCGGGATTGCGGCTTGGGCGGGCGTCTCATGGCGTGGTCGAGGTATAGGTGTTGACCGGTCGCTCGATCCGCGATTTCGACGGATGGCGATCATGGTAACGTGCGGCCAGCGTTTTCGGCCCGGCGGTGATCTGGAAGTAATCATAGTCACGTGGCCGGTCAAAGGCGCAAAGATATTGGAAATGCAGCCGGAAAAACCGCCAGCGCAGCTCTTTCCAGCGCTCTTTCGACAACGCTTTGGTGAAGGCCGCCGAGAACACCACAGGCCACTTCTTGTCCGGCCCCGCCACGCCCGAGACCGCAACCGGATCACACAGAGCAAAGGCGCAGCCATCGCCGGGCGCGGTGACGTCGATCCAGAAAAGCTCTTCGCGTTCAGACAGATACGCCAGATCGGCGCGCAGCCGCCAAGCGCGTGGCAAGAACGTCACCATCGGCACCACATGGCCCAATGTCATGAAGCCGATCTTGGGCCCATCGGGCCGCACCCGACCCGAGCGGATCAGATCGGACAACACCGAAATCCCGAGATGCGCGCCCGAAGAGTGGCCAATCACCAGGATTTCGTCGACCGGCTCATTGCAGGCCGCTGCGATGCTTTCCACAAACTGCGCAATCCGGTCCTCAAGCTCGGTTGGCATCGCCCCCATGGCGCGCGCGTTGTAGGAATAGTCATGCATCAGATAATAAACGAAAAGTTTGTTGTCCCAGCGCCGGAACAGATCAAGGATCGCCCAGGCCAGCACCGCGCCCACAGCGGCACCAAGCACCGGCCCCAGAAACCCGATCCACGGTGCCAGCCAGAACCCGGCCTTGAAAAAACCGACTGTTACCCCGACGGCCAAAACCGCCTGAAACAACATCATGAACACCGGGTAAAGCGCTGCAATCACAGGGCCTTTTTGCAACTTGGCCAAGCGCCAAAGCGCGCCCGACCCGATATAGGCAACGGCGGTATAGAGCATGCGAACATAGCTCATGGCGATGCCGTGGCCCATCGATTGCTTCACGATATCCGACCAGACAAGGCATTCAAATTCGGTCTCGACGCGGGTGCCGTCGATCTCTCCGACCACGTGCCAGCCGTAATTTTCGTTGGATTTTCGAGGCTTTAGCGCGATGTCATACCCCGAGATTTCGGCCTGTATCGCGCCTTCACGACGGTAAAGCTCGCGGTAGCGGCGGGGATGAATCGGATCGTAGCCCGGAATGTAAAACACCCGGCGTTTTTTGACTTCGCCTGTTGCGCGCCCGTCCATCTGATCACTCTCGATTTTTATGCAACTTTAACGGGGTTTTAGGGCAAGAGTAAGGCGCTGGACACAAGCCGCCCGCCATCCTAGACCAAAGCCATGATTGAAACACTTGATGCCACCCACCTGCTCTGCCCTTTGCCCGTGCTCAAGGCGCGCAAGCGTTTGAAATCGATGGCCAATGGCGACATTCTTGAACTGCGCGCCGATGATCCGGCGGCGGTGATCGACGTTCCGCATTTCTGCCACGAGGCCGGCCATGCCATGGTCGAAACGCGCGAGGATGGCGCGGCGCAGATCTATGTGATCCGCAAGGGCGGCTGACACTGCCACCAGCGCAACGAAAAAAGCCCCGGCGCGATGCCGGGGCTTTTTTGTGTCTGTCAGAGCGCGACCGGCTTAGCGGCCCATCGACCACCAACCGCGCTTTTTCGGCTTGTCCGGGTCGTCCGCTTCGTCCTCGGGTTCGGCCCCTGCGGTTTCCAGCACAGGCTCCGGGATGTCTTCCACCACCGGCTCTGGGGTCTCTTGCGCCACCGGAGCTGGCTCTGCCTCGGGCTCGGCCTCAGGCGTTGCCTCTACAGTCTCAGCAACTTCAGGCGCGGCAGCTTCAGTCTCAGCAACTTCAGGCGCAGCAACAGCCTCTGGCGCGGCTTCCTCGGCAATCGGGGCATCCGCGACGTCAGGCGCTTCGTGGTTGATGGCGTCCACGGCGCTCACGGCCTCGTTCACCATCTCCGCCTCGTCTGCGACTTGCGGCGCTTGAGCGACTTCGACCGGTGCAGCATCCTGCACAGGCTCTGCCGCGTCGGCTGGCGCGTCCTCACGAGCGGCATCTGCCGTCTCGGTAGGGGTGTCGTCCTGAGCAGGCGTTTCCACCGCGACTGGAGCTTCCGCCTGAACCGGCTCGGCGGTGTCACCCTCAGCAACAGGTGCCGCAGCAACAGCGTCTTCGGTCACTGGCGCGGCTTCTGCCGCACCATCCGCAGCTTCCGTCTTTGCCTTGCTCGACCGGCGACGGGTGCTCGATGTCGAGCGCTTGCGCTTGGGCTTTTCGGCCGCAGCATCTTCACTCGCAGCGTCTTCGCTCACCGCATCATCGGATGCAGCCTCGGCAGCGACAGGTGCCGCATCAGACGTCGTGCCATCATCTTCATCGCCCGCTTCGCCGGACTCGTCAGACCCATTGCCGTCTTCCGACTTGGGCTTGCGCCGACGACGCCGACGACGGCGCTTCTTGGGCTTGGGCGACTCGTCATCACCAGCCACTTCGGGCGCTTCAACTTCCGCCTCAGTCTGAGACTCGGCCTGAACCTGTGTCTCTTCCTCGATCTCTTCCTCAACCGTATTCTCGTCCACCAGATCCATCAGCGTGGTATTGGCAGAGACCACAGGCGCGACCACTTCGGCCACCCGGCGGGTTGCGGTTTTCAGCTTTTCGATGTGGAAATCGGGGCTGATCAGCGACGGGTCGCCTTCGATCCGCACCGCCACGCCGTAACGCGCCTCAACCTGCGCAACATGTTCGCGCTTGGCGTTCATCAGGTAGTTGGCGATGGAAACCGGGCAGCGCACCAACAGCTCTTTACAGCGGCGGCGGGTGCCTTCCTCTTCGATCTGACGCAGCACTTGCAGGGCAAGGTTGTCATCGGAACGGATCAACCCGGTGCCGTGGCAATGCGAGCACGGCGCGGTTGTCGCCTCGATCATGCCGGGGCGCAGACGCTGGCGCGACATTTCCATCAGGCCAAAGCCCGAGATGCGGCCAACTTGAATGCGCGCACGGTCGGTTTTCAGCTTGTCCTTGATCTTCTTCTCGACGGCGGCGTTGTTCTTGCGCTCGTCCATGTCGATAAAGTCGATCACGATCAGACCGGCAAGGTCGCGCAGACGCAACTGGCGCGCGACTTCTTCGGCGGCCTCAAGGTTGGTCTTGGTCGCGGTGTCCTCGATCGAGCCTTCTTTGGTGGCCCGGCCAGAGTTGACGTCGATCGCCACCAGCGCCTCGGTCACGCCGATCACGATGTAGCCACCGGATTTCAGCTGCACGGTCGGATTGAACATCCCGCCAAGATAGCTTTCGACCTGGAAGCGGGCGAAAAGCGACAGCGACTCTTGATAGAGTTTCACGTTCTTGGCGTGGGACGGCATGATCATCTTCATGAAGTCCTTGGCGATGCGGTAGCCGCGTTCGCCCTCAACCAACACTTCGTCGATGTCGCGGCTATAAAGATCGCGGATCGAGCGTTTGATCAGGTCGCCTTCTTCATAGATTTTCGCCGGCGCGATGGATTTCAGCGTCAACTCGCGGATCTGTTCCCACAGACGTTGCAGGTATTCGTAATCGCGCTTGATCTCGGATTTGGTGCGTTTGGCACCGGCGGTCCGGATGATCAGGCCCGCGCCCTGCGGCACGTCGATTTCGTTGGCAATCTCTTTCAGTTTCTTGCGGTCGGGGGCATTGGTGATCTTGCGGCTGATGCCACCACCGCGCGCGGTGTTGGGCATAAGCACGCAGTAACGGCCCGCGAGGCTGAGGTAGGTGGTCAGCGCCGCGCCTTTGTTGCCGCGCTCTTCTTTGACGACCTGCACCAGCATAATCTGGCGAACTTTAATGACTTCCTGAATTTTATACCGGCGCGGGCGCGGTTTGCGCGGCGGGCGGATGTCAGCTTCGTCATCTTCCTCGGCAACCGATTCGATTTCACTGTCTTTTTCAGTGGCGTCGGGTTTGCGCGGGGCATCTTCGTCCGCAGGCTCAACATCGGCTTCAAAGTCACCGGGGGCTTCGGCCTGTTGTGCCGCGTCTTCAGTGGCCTCAACCGGAGTGTCGTCCTGGGTCTCGGTCGCGGTCTCATCTGCTGCGGTTTCAGGCTCGGAGGCCGCAACCGGAGCGTCGGTGTTCGCCGCGTCCTGCGTACCGTCCTGTGCACCATCCGCGGGCTCATCGACCGGGGTGCCGGAGACGGTTTCCATCGGCGACAGACCTTCGAGCGTATCATCGCCCTCGGTCAGATCGATGGTTTCCATACCCTCAACCTCGCGGGTTTCCACCGCGTCGTTGGTCGTGGTCTTTTCCGCTTTGGAGGAGCTGCGGCGACGGCTGCTGCGCTTTTTCGGGCGCGACTCTTCGTCTTCGTCACGGGCGCGCAATGCCTCGGCATACGCACGCTCTTCTTCCATCAGCGCCTCGCGGTCGGCCACGGGGATCTGGTAATAATCGGGGTGGATCTCGGAAAACGCGAGGAAACCATGGCGGTTTCCGCCATAATCCACAAACGCCGCTTGCAGCGACGGTTCGACCCGCGTGATCTTTGCTAGATAGATATTGCCAGCAAGCTGGCGTTTGTTTTCCGATTCAAAGTCGAATTCCTCAACCTTGTTTCCGTCAACCACCACAACGCGGGTCTCTTCCGCGTGGGTGGCATCGATAAGCATTTTCTTGGCCATTGTACTTTCATGCTTTCCCACAGCGACTGGGCCGCCCGAAGTGATCCGGGCGGGGCGGCCGATTGCAGGAAATGTCCGATTGGGGCGGTGGTCCGCGCGGTCAGCACAGGCATGGGTGCGAGGCCAATGGTGGCCCCTGCTTTTGCCTGCTGATGTCTCGCGCGTTGCATCGCGTTTCTTCTCCGACGGTTCGGCATGTTTGCCGTCCGCCCGTTTATCGCCCGCCGATTTCGCGGTTCGGGCTGGTCTTCTTGATCGTCGCCACGTCGTTTTCATGGTCCGGCGATCAGATCGGTCTGTCTTGGAAGGGTGCGGGCATCTGGCCCGCGCGACGTCAAAGACAGCGAAACTCTCGGGCACAGCGGAAACCGCCTAGGTGCCTGTCGTCAACATAAGGCGGGATTGGTGGCAAATACAATGCCCAATCGTCAGGACCCTGCACGCAATGCCAACAACTTGCACGATATTGGCAATGGGGTGTGGTTGGTTTGGCATCTGGTCCGAAGGTGGGCGTGACAGGACGCGGGGCATTGGGGGCAGAAAGGGGCGCTGCCCCTCGGCTTGCAGCCTCACCCCGGGATATTTTCGAGCCAGAGAAGGGCTGAACCATCGCCTGAGGCGGGCCGAAAGGTACAGCTATGTTCAAGCGGCCCGCCCCGGACACTGGTCGCGCTGAGGCGGGCTATGCTTTGGCGATCAGCCGGCGTCGGTCAACCGTTTGATCAGGCTTGAGGTGTCCCAGCGGCCACCGCCCAGTTTTTGCACGTCTTTATAGAATTGATCGACCAGCGCCGTGACCGGCAGGCTTGCGCCGACCTCATCGGCGGTTTTCAGGCAAATCCCGAGGTCCTTGCGCATCCAATCCACCGCAAAGCCATGCTCGAACGCGCCGTCAAGCATGGTCTCAAACCGGTTGACCATCTGCCACGATCCCGCCGCGCCGCCGCCGATCACATCGACCACTGCGCGCCCGTCGAGCCCGGCCTTCTGGGCGAAATGCAGCCCTTCCGAGAGGCCCTGCACCAACCCGGCGATGCAAATCTGATTGACCATCTTGGTCAACTGCCCGGCCCCGCTTTCGCCCAAGCGGCGGCAGGCCTTGGCATAGGCGTCGATCATCGGCGCGGCACGGTCATAGGCGTCTTGGTCGCCGCCACACATCACCACGAGTTGGCCGTTTTCGGCCCCCGCCTGCCCGCCCGAGACCGGCGCATCGACAAAGGCGATGCCTTTGGCCTTGCCCTCCTCATACAACTCGGCCGTCACGGAAGCCGACACCGTGGTGTGATCAACAAAGGTCGCGCCTGTCGCCATGCCGGCAAAGGCCCCGTCTTCGCCAAGGCACACCGCGCGCAGATCATCGTCGTTGCCGACACAGGACATCACGAAATCAGCGCCTTGCGCCGCCTTGGCCGGGGTCGCGGCGACGCTTCCGCCATACTCAGCCGCCCATCTTTCGGCCTTGGCCGCCGTGCGGTTATAGACGGTCACATCGTGGCCGGCCTTTACGAGATATCCAGCCATCGGATAGCCCATGACACCCAACCCCAAAAATGCCAGTTTCGCCATGGCGCACCCTCCTGCTTTTGTCTTGCATTGGTTTCGTTTAATGGGTTCTCACCCGAGACTGGCCGGAAGACAAGAGGCCCGCACATTAACCGGTACACTAACCCGTACACCAACACGGACAAGGCAAGGCAAAACGCATATGGCGGGCTTATTCAAATGGCTGTTCCGGCTGGCGACCACTTTGGTGGTGATGGTGACGATTGCGGTGGTGGCGGTGTACTACCTCGCGTCGCGCTCTTTGCCGGATTATGACAAGACGCTGACGGTCAAAGGCCCGGGCGGCGAGATTGAGATCGTGCGCAACAACGCCAATGTGCCGCATATTTTTGCCGAGGCTGACGCGGATGTGTTTTTCGGGCTCGGCTATGCCCATACCCAAGACCGTCTGTGGCAGATGGTGGTGCTGCGGCGCACGGTGCAGGGCCGGTTGTCCGAAGTCTTTGGCCGCCAGACGCTGTCGACCGACACGTTGATGCGGCGTCTGGATTTGCATGCGCAGGCGGTGAAATCGGTGGCGGCGCAAGACCCTCGCACCCTTGCCGCGCTGAATGCCTATGCCGCCGGGGTGAATGCCCGGCTTGAAGAGATCAACCGCGATGCGTTGGGCCGTGGTGCGCCCGAGTTCTTTGTGTTTGATGTGCCGATCGCACCCTGGCAACCCGCTGATTCAATTGCACTTGTAAAGCTTCTCGCGGTTCAGCTGTCGGGCAACCTGCAAGAAGAGGTGCTGCGCGCCCGCACCTCGCTTTTGATCCGTGATGAGGCGCGACTGGCCGATATCATGCCCGATGCGCCGGGCACAGGTGTGGCCGCATTGCCGAAATACGCCGAGCTTGTGCCGGGCCAACGCTATGGCGCCACCCGCTATGCCCAACTGCCCCAGCATCCGCTGTCGCCGTTTGCGCCGCGCGGCTTGGCGGGCGCGTCAAACGCTTGGGCGGCGGCGGCCTCGCGCTCGGCCAGTGGCGGCACGATCCTTGCCAATGATCCGCACCTGGGCTTTACCGCCCCGGCGATCTGGTATCTGGCCCGGCTCGAGCTGGACACCGGCGGCGTGATCGGCGCAACCGTGCCCGGCGTGCCGATTGTGATGGCGGGCAAAAGCCCCAACCTTGGCTGGGGGATCACCTCGTCGTATCTCGACGATCAGGACCTGTATATCGAGCAGCTCAACCCCGACGACACCCAGCAATACCGCACGCCCGGCGGCTTTAAACCGTTTGAAACCCGCCGCTCGATTGTGCGGATCAAGGACGAGGCCCCGGTGACGCTGACCCTGCGCTGGACCGACAATGGCCCGGTGCTGCCCGGTTCGCACTACAATCTGGGCGAAATCACGCCGGTTGGCCATGTGGCCGCGCTGGCCTGGACGGCGCTGAATGATCAGGACACCACCACCAGCGCCGCGATGTCGCTGATGTACGCGCAATCGGTGGACGAAGGGCTGGCGGCGGGGGAAAAGGTGGTCGCGCCGAGCCAAATGCTCACGCTCGCCGACAAAGACGGCATCGCGCTGCAACTGGTCGGGCAGATGCCGCGCCGGTCTGAGCGGCATGAAAGCATGGGGCGCCTGCCAACCAAGGGCTGGATGGCCGAGAACCGCTGGCAAGGCCGGCTGCCGTATGAGGATAACCCGTCGTTTGTGCGCCCCGAGGGCGGCATTGTCGGCAACACCAACAACAAGGTCATCGACCGGCCCTTCCCTGACCATGTCTCGTTTGATTGGGGCGACAGCCAGCGCATTCAGCGCTGGGAGCGGCTGATGCAGGGGCGCGAGGTCCACACCCGCGACAGCTTTACCGAGGCGCAGCTGGACACCGTCAGCAATGCCGCCCGCGCGCTGTTGCCATTGATCGGGGCCGATCTGTGGTTCACCGGCGAGGCTGCCCCGGCCGGCACATTGGCGGGCCAGCGCGAAGTGGCGCTGTCGCTGTTGTCGGAGTGGAACGGCGAGATGAACGAGCACCTGCCCGAACCGCTGATCTATGCCGCCTGGCTGCGGGCGCTCCAGGACCGGCTGATCCGCGATGACATCGGGCCGCTGGCCGACGCCTACAACCACGTTGAACCGCTGTTTATCGAGCGGGTCTACCGCGACATCGATGGCGCAAGCGCGTGGTGTGACATCCTGCAATCCTCGCCCTCGGAAACCTGTGTCGATATCGCCCGGCTGGCGCTGGAGGATGCGGTTGTCTGGCTCGAAGAGAATTTTGGCCGCGATCTCACGGCCTTGCGCTGGGGGGATGCGCATCAGGCGACCCATGATCATCCGGTCTTGGGTCAGGTGCCGGTGCTGCGCTATTTCGTCAACATCCGCCAATCGACCTCGGGCGGCGATCAAACGCTGATGCGCGGGCGCACCTTGGGCACCGGGCCAAACCCCTATCTTAACGTGCACGGCGCGGGCTATCGCGGGGTCTATGACTTTGCCGATCCGGACTCTTCAGTCTTTGTCACCTCGACCGGGCAATCAGGCCACTTCCTGTCGCGTCACTACGACGATCTCGGGAGCCTGTGGCGGCGCGGCGAATACATCCCGATGTCACTGGACGAGGAACTGGCGCGCGCTGCGGCGACCGGCATCACCCGGCTGATCCCGGCCCCCTAAGGTGCGCAAATCCTGCGCACCTTGGTGTTATTTTGCGATGATGTCACCGGCACCCTGCGCCGAAACTGCACAGTTTACAGCCGGTTGAACTGCGCTTCCAATTTCCGGGTCCAGTGGATCTGAAGCTCGAACCCGTCTTCGGTTTGCGTCTCTTGCGTCACCAGCCCGCGCTCAAACAGCCAGGCGCGTTTGCGCCCGTCGTTAAAGGCAAGCACCAGCGTGGTGTCATGCTTTTCGGCGTCCAGCAGCCGGGTGATGGCGTCAAGAAAGTCGTCCATCCCCTCGCCCGTGACCGCCGACAGAGTCACAATGTCCGGATCGCGCGCGGCGCGGGCCTGATGGGCGGCGCGGGCCTCGTCATCCAACTTGTCGATCTTGTTCCAGATCTCAAGCTGCGGGGTTTCTTCTGGCACGCCCAAGCCGTTGAGGATGGTGCGCACGTCCTGCGCCTGTTCCTCGGTGCCATCATGGGCAATGTCGCGCACGTGGCAGATGACATCCGCCGCCAGCACCTCTTCCAGTGTGGCGCGGAACGAGGCAACCAACTCGGTCGGCAGATCCGAGATAAAGCCCACGGTGTCGGACAGGATGATCTCTAGCCCGTTGTCCAGCTCGACCGCGCGCATTGTCGGGTCGAGCGTGGCAAAGAGCATGTCCTTGGCCATCACCTCGGCCCCGGTCAACCGGTTGAACAGCGTGGATTTCCCGGCGTTGGTATAGCCCACCAAAGCGACAATCGGGAACGGCACCTTGGCGCGGGCCTTGCGGTGCAGATCGCGGGTTTTCACCACCTTGTCGAGCTGACGGCGCAGGCGCACCAACTGATCGTCAATCGCCCGTCTGTCGGCCTCGATCTGGGTTTCCCCCGGACCGCCAACGAACCCCAGCCCGCCACGTTGCCGCTCAAGGTGGGTCCAGGCGCGCACCAGCCGCGTGCGCTGATACGACAGCGCGGCCATCTCGACCTGAAGCACACCCTCGCGGGTGGCAGCACGGTCCGAGAAGATTTCGAGAATCAGCCCGGTGCGGTCAAGCAGTTTGACGCCCCATTCCTTTTCAAGATTGCGCTGCTGCACCGGCGAGACATGGCCATCAATCAGCACAAGCTCGACATCGGCACCCTGCATGCGGGCCTTGAGTTCCTGAATCTTGCCGGAACCGAACAATGTGCCCGGATGCGCCTTGGGAAGGCGCACGGTCTCGGCCCCCGCAACCTCAAGATTGGGGAGTGCCGCAGCCAAAGCCACAGCTTCATCGAGCGCCGGCCCAGCGGCCCGGCGGTCGAAATCATTTTTGATATCGGGATGCAGGACCCAAGCGCGGGTCACATGCGTGGCATGCTCTTTCAAGCGCTATCATCACCATCATAAAGGTTGATCGGCTGCGCCGGCATGATCGTAGAGATCGCGTGTTTATACACCAGCTGCGACTGTCCGTCGCGGCGCAGAAGTACGCAGAAATTATCAAACCAAGTGATCACGCCCTGCAATTTGACGCCGTTAATAAGGAAAACCGTCACCGGAACCTTGGTCTTGCGCACGTGATTCAGGAACGCGTCCTGAAGGTTCTGTCTGTCCGAAGCCATGCTAAAATTGCCTTTGTTCTTGCCGTAGTTGCCGCGGATCGGCCCCCTCACTGGAACGAGAGTATGTCGTGCCGGGGATGGAGTTTCCAGCCCCTAATCAACTCCTATTTATGCTGCACTGCAGCAAAAGTCAATTCCTCCAGAGGTTGGGCGATAAAAGTGCGATGATGGCGAGGGTTTCAAGCCGCCCCAGCACCATCGCCGCGCCGTATACCAGCTTGGCTCCGCTGTTGAGTTCGACCAGCACGATTGGCGCATTCAACGCCACATTCACCAACGGTCCGGTGGTCGACAGCGCCGAGGTGGCCAGCACAATGGCGGCGTCCATCCGCACGTTAAACGCCCCAAGCACCACAGTGATCACCGCCAGCGAAATCGCAAACAGCATGAAAAAGATCCAGGCGACAAAGGCCCCGTGGCGCCGAATCCTGCGGCTGACGGCGCGGGCATTGCCGACCGATGAGGGATGCACCAAACGCTCGATCTCGCGGCGGCCATTGAGGAACAGCGCGAACACCCGCAACAGTTTGACCCCGCCCGCCGTTGTCGCCACGCCGCCGCCAATCATCGCCAGCCCCAAAAGGATCATGCCGGGGTTATCAAGGCCCGACCAACTGCGCGCCTCGGCCCAATCGCCGCTTTGAAATCCGGTGGTCGACAGGAACGACAACACGGTGAACATGCTGCCCCACAGCGCGCGGAACGCGCCAAAGACGTTGTTGACCTCGTTAACCTCAAACGCCCCGACCCAGTGGCGCAGGAACAAAAAGCCCGGCACCACGACCACAAACATCAGCCCCAGCCGGAATTCCGGATCATATTTCAGGCTGGCCGCCGCGCCGGTCACGGTGTCGTTGGAAAAGGTCAGCCGCGACAGTGCAAACAGCAGGAACAGGAAAATCAGCGCCTCGCCCACCATGCCCGACACGCCGTTCTGCACGCCGCCAATGGGCGAAATCCCCGAGGTTGCCATGGTCGAAGCCGCATGGCTGAACGCCACCAAGGGCCGCTCGCCGACCACCAAGAGACAGACCCAAAGCGCCAGCGTCAGCCCGGCATAAACCGGGATCAACCGCCACGAGGTGCGCATCATCCGGGTTACCGGATCGGCCCCCTCCATCGTTGCCACCCGCGCCTCGCCGCCGCCGGGTTCGGCGCTCGCAGTGACTTCGAAACCACCAAGATTGAGCGGCGCAAGTATGGCCGCCGCCGTGATCCACATCAGCAAACCGCCCATCCAGCCGACCAGCGCACGCCACAGATGCAGCGTGTCCGACAGCCGGTCGGGGGCAAACAGCGTGGCCCCGGTGGTGGTAAAGCTCGACACCATCTCAAGATAAGCATTGAGGAAACTGGTGGTGCGCAACGCCTCATAAAACGGCACCGCCATGATCAGCGGAATGACGGTAAACGCTCCAAGCAGCCCCATCAACTGACGCAGGCCGGATTGATTGTGCGGCCGGTTGGAAATCGCGATGCCGACAAGGCTGACAAAGATCAGCGTCAAAAGCCCGGCGTAAAAGAAGCTGCGCGCCTGATGGAAATTCTCGGCCGACAGCGCATGCGCCGCCGGCACCATCATCCAAATCCCGGTCAAACCCGCAAGTTGAAGGAAAAACGGCAGGTTTTTGAGGTGGTTGGTCATCTAGAAGAAGTCGATCGAGACCTGAAGCAGGCGCTCGACTTCCGGCACGTCCTTGGTCATCGCGAACAGCGTGATGACATTGCCCTCTTCGATCCTGAGCGCACCGGTGGGGCGCACCACCTTGCCATCCTGCAAGATCGCACCAACCAAGACGCCTTCGGGGAAGTCGATGTCGCGGATGCGCTGCCCGGCGATGGGCGAGGTTGAGAGCACTTCGGCTTCGATCACCTCGGCCTCGGCGTCGCCCACCGAATAGACACCGCGCACCCGGCCATGGCGGATATGGCGCAGGATCGACGACACGGTCGTGGCGCGCGGGTTGATATAGGCGTCGATCCCCAGCGGCCCCATCAGCGGCACCAGCGTCGGATCGTTGATCAGCGCGATGGCATAGGGGCAGCCCTCGGCCTTGGCGCGCACCGCCGCGAGCATGTTGACCTTGTCATCGTCGGTCACGGTCAGCACGGCATCGGCGCGGTGAATATTGGCCTCTTTCAGAAGCTGCGCATCCAGCCCGTCGCCATTCAGCACAATGGTCCGCTCCAGAATATCCGCTGCATGTTCGGCACATTTCCGGCTTTTCTCGATCACCTTGGCGCGGATTCGCACGGCACGCTCTTCGAGCGCCTGTGCCACCGCCAGCCCGACATTGCCGCCGCCGACAATCACAACGCGCTCCTGCTTGGCCTGTTTCTTGCCGAAAATCTCCATCGTGCGGGGCACGTCGTCGACATGGCTCATCACATAGCAATCGTCACCCGCCAAAAGCTGATCGCCAGCCGCGGGGGCAAACAGTGTGCCTTTGCGCCGGATCGCCACCACGACCGAGCGCAGGGTGGAAAACAGGTCGGTCAACTGGCGCAGCGGCGTGTTGAGCACCGGGCAATCCGTTTCGAGCCGCAGCCCGAGAAATTGCGCCTGACCGTCCAGAAAGCTTTCGGTGTCAAAGGCCGCCGGGGCCGAGAGCCGTTGCAGGGCGGCATCCGCCACCTCTTTTTCCGGCGAGATCACCACATCGATCGGCATGTGATCGCGGCGGTAGAGATCAGAATAAATCGCGTCGAGATAGCTTTGCGACCGCAGCCGCGCGACCTTGCGCGGGATAGCAAAGACCGAATGCGCCACCTGACAGATCACCATGTTGACCTCATCCGAGTGGGTCGCAGCGATGATCATATCGGCGTCACGCGCGCCCGCACGGGCAAGGATGTCGGGATAGCTGGCGAAACCAGCAATGCCCTGCACATCCAGCGTATCAGTGGCGCGGCGCACCAGATCGGGATTGTTGTCGACGACGGTCACGTCGTTGCGTTCGCCCGAAAGATGGCGGGCGATCTGCCAGCCCACCTGCCCGGCACCACAGATGATGACCTTCATATGATTGGGCTCCCTGCCCTGCCTCGCGAACGCTATCCTTGGCAGAACCGAAAAGGCCGGTCAATGCCATGCTGCACCGCGTCATTGCCCCCGGCTGTGCAGGATTATCGCGGGCCTGCCTAGCTTTGCGCGTCTGCGCCCGCCTTGAGATCGGCCTGCCACGCGCGCACAGCCTCAAGCGTTTCCCATGTGTAGCGCGGATCTTGCGCCACCCGCTCGACGTAAAGCCGCCCCTGCCCGATCCGCCAGGGATCAAGCAGCAGCCCCTCGGCCATCGGCTGGCCGCGCGCGGTCATCACCACCGAAACGTGCTCTAGCTTAACGTTTCGCGCGTTGGCCATGCCGATATGGACCTGCAAGGTGCGAAAGCCTTCGGCCTGAAGCACCGGGGCGAGCGCGTTGGCCCAATCCTGACAAACGCCCTTGGGGCGCAACCCGTGGATCACCTTGAAATTATGGGTCAATGGCGCGTCGACCACGTTCCACTCTTGCGCCAGTTCCAGCGGTTTGAGCACTGCAATGCGCGCGGCGCGGTCGGCCTCTTTCGGATCAACGCCAGGGCCGAGCGCGCGCAGCGCTTGGCTCACCGCATCAATCTGCGCTTCGGTCGTGTTGGCGGTCTCTGACAAGGCAAGCCCCGGCGCAGAGGCCTGCTGTGTCACCGGGGCATCGCAGCCTGCCAACACCGCGAGACACAGCCCCGCGCCGATGAGGGCGCGCCGATTGGCGCGATCTGTCCGCACCGTTTTAACCCACTTGCGCCGTGGCTTCATCCACCCGCGCCACCCGCGCGCCGGATTTGGCCGAGGTCACAACCCCAAGCGATTTCAGCTTGCGGTGCAACGCCGAGCGCTCCATCCCGACGAAAGAGGCCGTGCGGCTGATGTTGCCGCCAAATCGGTTGATCTGGGTCAGCAGGTATTCGCGTTCAAACGCCTCGCGTGCCTCGCGCAGTGGCAAGGTCGCCAAAGTGCCCGCCAAGACCACCCGGCCCTCTTCCTGACCGGTCGGCGCGTCCTGCGGCAGTTCATGCGCCTCGATATTGCCCGTGCCATCGCCAAGGATCAGCACCCGCTCAATCAGGTTCTTGAGCTGGCGCACGTTGCCCGGCCAAGTCATCGTTTGCATCAGTGCAATCGCCTCGTCCGAAAGCTGGCGCATCGGCAGGCCCTGACTGTCGTTGCAGGACTTGATGAAATACTCGGCCAGCACCGGAATATCCTCGCGGCGTTCCTCAAGCGAGGGCACGGCAATCGGCACCACGTTCAGCCGGTGAAACAGTTCCTGACGGAAGCGCTCGGCCTCGATTTCCTCTTCCAGGTTGCGGTTGGTCGATGAGATTACGCGCAGATCAACCCGCACCTTATCGGCGCCGCCCACACGGGTGAATTGCTGATCGACCAGCACCCGCAAGATCTTGGATTGGGTGCCCAGCGGCATATCCGCGACCTCATCGAAATAGATCACCCCGCCGTGCGCCTGCTCAAGCAGACCGGCCTCGACACCGCGTTCGGTCGATTCGCGACCAAACAGCACCTCTTCCATGGTTTCCGGCTCGATCGAGGCGCAATTCACCGTCACAAACGGCGCCTCTGCCCGCCCCGATTGCGCATGGATATAGCGCGCGGCCACTTCCTTGCCGCTGCCCGCAGGGCCGGTCAGCATCACCCGACCGTTGGATTTCGTCACCTTGTCCAACTGGCTCACCAGCGCGCGGAACGAGGCGCTGTCGCCGACCATCTCGGCCGCCGTGGTTTCCTTGCGCTTCAACTGCTGGTTCTCACGTCGCAGGCGCGACGTTTCCATCGCGCGGCGGATCACCACCAGAAGCTGGTCAATGTTGAACGGCTTTTCGATGAAATCGTAAGCGCCCTGTTTGATCGCGGCGACCGCAATCTCGATATTGCCGTGGCCCGAGATGATCACCACCGGGATGCCGGGGTTGTCGCGCTTGACCGTCTTGAGGATGTCGATCCCATCCATTCGGCTGTCTTTCAGCCAGATATCAAGGATCATAAGCGCGGGCGGCTCTTCGTTCAGCGCCGCCATACATTCATCCGATCCACCGGCAAGGCGGGTCGAATAGCCTTCATCTTCCAGAATATCCCCGATCAGCTCACGGATATCGCGTTCGTCGTCGACAATTAAAATATCGCTCATTTGCTCGGTTCCCCTCGGTCCTCTTCACTCACACTGGTTGGTTCCGCCGCCAAAGGCAGACGGATCACGGCCATCGCGCCTGTACTGGGCTGGCCGTTAAATGGCGGTGCATCGTCAAGCGCGAGGCTGCCGCCATGTTCTTCGATAATCTTTTTGACGATGGGCAGGCCGAGGCCGGTGCCCTTGTCGCGGGTGGTCACATAAGGCTCGAACAGGCGCGCCCGGTCTTCGGGCAGGCCAATGCCGTTGTCCATGATCCGGATCACCGCTTGGCGCCCCTCGACGCCACAGGTGACGCGGATCATCGGGCTGTGCCCCTCGGGTGCGCCGCGCTCTTGCAGGGTCTCAATCGCCTCGCCGGCGTTCTTGATCAGGTTGGTCAGCGCCTGACTGATCATCGTGGCATCAAGATCGGCCATCAATTTGCCGTCCGGCAATTCGGCGGAAAAACTCACATCCGGCTGGCCGCTTTCCTGCAACAACAGCGCGCCGCGCAGCAGGTGTACCACGTCTTCGGGCGCGCGCTCCGGCTCGGGCATCCGCGCGAATTTTGAGAATTCATCGACAATCCGGCGCAGATCGTTGGTCTGGCGCACAATCACCCCGGTCAGCTCTTCAAGCTTGACCGCGCTGTTCGTTTCAAGCTCGCGGCTGAACTTGCGGCTGATCCGCTCAGCCGAGAGCTGGATCGGGGTCAGCGGGTTCTTGATCTCATGCGCGATGCGGCGGGCCACGTCGCCCCAGGCGGCCATCCGCTGGGCGGCGACAAGATCGGAAACGTCATCAAACGCAACCACATAGCCTTCAAGCCCGCCATCTTCGCGGCTTCGGGTGGCCATGCGCACCAGCAGGTTTTCCTGCCGCCCCTCACGCACCACCTTGATATCGTGCTGCACCACAGTGCGCTCGCCGCTGGTCAGCTGGGCAAACAGCGGCCCGAACTCGGGCACCGCCACAGTCAGCGGCACAGATTGGCGGTCCTCGCTCCAGCCCAACAGCCGCTCGGCCGAGCGATTCACAAAGGAAATTCGCCCTTCATCGTCTAGGCCAACAACGCCAGAGGTGACCGAGGACAACACACTGTCAAACAGACGGCGACGCCGCTCAATCTGGCGGGTATTGTCGAGCAGGGTTTCGCGCTGGCCCTTGAGCTGCTTGGTCATCTGGTTGAAATAACGGCTGAGCATGGCGATTTCGTCATCGCCCTCTTCCTCGCGCACCTGCACATCAAGGTCGCCGGCACCCACCCGCTGCGCCGCGCCGGTCAGACGGCCCACAGGCCGCGCAAGCCGCTCGGCAAACCACAGGCCAAGCCAGATCGACGCCAGCACCAGCAAGAGCGCAAAGCCAAGATAGATCAGCGCGAAATCAAACAGCCGTCTGCCGCGTTCGCTCTCTTGTTGTTGATAGAATTGCGCGGTCTGTTGGGTGTTGTCCAACAGGTTGAGTAACTCGCCGTTAACCACCCGGCTGATATAGAGATAGCGATCGGGATAGGCCTCAAGCGGCACAATCGCGCGAAATTCGCCGTTGGCCCAATCCTCGATCAGGCTGAGGCTGTCTTGCCCCGGCGTCTCGCTGTGGCTCGCGGCAATCTGTGCCGGGGTCGGGCGTTCGAAATCAAACAGGTACGAGCGTTCGCCGCGCGTGCGCAGCTCGCCCGTGCCGTCAATCAGATAGGCCTCGCGCAAGCCGCGTTGGATCAGCGACTGACCGTCGGTCAACACTTTGCGCAGGTTGGTCGTTGGATCGCGCTGCACGTTGCGGCGCTGGGCATCGATGTAATTGGCCAAGGCGCGGGCGTCTTCCGACAGATCCTCGCGCTGTTCGGCCTGATAGGCTTTGGCGGCGGCGAGCGAGGCCCCCACCACTTGGCGCACCCGGTCCGAAAACCAGGTTTCCAGCCCGATGTTGATGGTGAGCACCGCAAAGACCGCCACTGTCACCGTCGGGATCAGCGCCATCAGCGCAAACACCCCGGTCAACCGCAGGTGCAACCGCGACCCGGCGGACCGCGCGCGCCGTGCCGCCACCATACGCGCCACCCGTTGCAGCACCAAAGCCGCAATCAGCAGGACATAGACGAAATCGCCCAGCAGGATCAGCCGCAGGCCCGGCGCACTGGCCCCCATGTTGAGCGGGCCCATGACAAGGAAGGTGGCGAACGCCAAAACCGGCCCCAAAAGCACCAGCCCCAGCGTGGCCACGTTCTGTACACGCCTGCGCCGCACCCAGTGCCGCAGGTTGTCCCACCGGACCATGCGCCTCGGCGGATTATTGCCGCCGCCGGCCAAATTGCTTGTCGATGCATGTGCCCCTGTGGCCACAGACCGCCCTCGCCTTGATGTGCTGCTTGCGCAGCGAACCGCCATATATTGTGGCTTTCTCCCGCCGCAGCATAGGAACTGCGACATCGGGGCCACTCATGTGGCTGTTTTACATCAACTTGCGGCGCCGTGTCACGGGAATATCGAGGTCGGTGATTTTTTTGCGAAGGGTGTTCCGGTTGATGCCAAGCAATTCGGCGCATTTGGCCTGATTGCCGCCTGTCGCTTCCAACGCAATCTCGATCAGCGGGAATTCTACTTCACGCAGGATCCGCTGGTAAAGCCCCGGCGGCGGCAACAACGCCCCGTGCAGATCGAAATACCGCCGCAGGTGCCGCGACACCGACGCGCCCAGCTTTTCGCTGCTGCCGCCCGACAGAACAGGCTCCATCTCGGGTTGGTTGCCAAGCACAAGCTCGACTTCGGTGCGGGTGATCTCATCGGCGCGGCTGGTCAGACTGAGACGGCGCACCGCGTTCTCCAACTGGCGCACGTTGCCGGGCCAGCTGTAGGCGCGAAACAGGTCCGCGGCATCGTCGGACAGCCAACGTTTCGGCGCACCGTCACGTTCGGCCCGCATCAGGAAGTGATCGGTCAACAGCGCGATGTCCTCGACCCGTTCGCGCAGCGACGGCACCTGAATCGTGGCCCCAGACAGGCGATAATACAGATCCTGCCGCACCCGCCCCTTGTCGAGCGCTTCGGCCAGATCGCCCTGGCTTGTCGCCATAAAGCGCGGCACATGCTCACCCGGCGTGTCGATCATCCGCACGATGCGGGCCTGAATTTCATCAGGAATGTCAGTCATTTCGTCAAACAGCAGCGTGCCGCCCTTGACCCGCGCCAGAATGCGCGCCGGACCTTCGATATCGCGCAGATCGTTGCCGGTGACGGTGATAAACGGCAAGGTGCGTCGGTCCGAGAAATCGTGAAGCGCACGACCGATCAACGACTTGCCGGTGCCGCTTTCGCCCGAGATCAACACCGGCAAATCGGTGTTCATCACCCGCGCCACCAACCGATACAGCGCCTGCATCACCGGCGTTTTGCCCACCAACGGCAGCTCATCCGGCTGATCGGGCACATCGGGTGCGGGCCGCGCGGGCGCCGTGCGCGCCTCAAGCGCGCGGGCCGTGCGTTTCATCAGATCCGGCAGGTCAAACGGCTTGGGCAGATAGTCATAAGCCTCGGCCTCGGCGGCCTGAATTGCCGTCATGATGGTGTTCTGCGCCGAGATCACGATCACCGGCAGATCGGGCCGATCCGCCTTTATTTTCGGCAGCATTTCCAAGCCGTTGCCGTCCGGCATGGCCACATCGGAAATCACCACGTCGCCCTTGCCTTCGCCCACCCAGCGCATCAGCGTGGTCAGCGATGAGGTCGCGTGCACCTTGCACCCCGCCCGCGTCAGCGCCTGGGTGAGCACTGTGCGAATGGTGCGATCGTCGTCTGCAACAAGAATTGTACCGTCCATAACCTAAGACTCCTGGGTCGGCTTTGCTTCCGTGCCCTTGGGCACCATCGGAAGCGAAATTTTGAAAACCGTGCGTCCGGGCACGGAAGTGACGGAGATCCATCCGTCATGGTCCGAAATAATCTTGCTCACCAGCGCCAGGCCCAGCCCGGTGCCGTTTTCCCGCCCCGATACGAAGGGATCAAAGATGTCGCCGCGCAGGTCTTCGGGAAGCCCGGGGCCATCATCAATGACCTCGACCTGAAGCGGGAGGGTCTGGCCGGTGCCATCCGAACGCCGCAGCCGAAACGCGCGTTCATAGTAGGAATGCAGCCGGATCGTGCCGCCATTGGGGCCCGCGGCCTCAGCCGCGTTGCGGATAAGATTGGACACGACCTGCAACAGCTGATCGGAGTCGCCCCAAGCGTGCGGCAGCGAAGGATCGTAATCTTCGGTGATCTTCATATGCGCCGCCGCGCCGACAAGCGCAGAGCGCCGCGCGCGGTCTAGCACGTCATGCACATTGACCGAGCGGCGCACCGGTGCCGACAGATTTCCGAACTGTTCGACCTGTTCCAACAGCTTCACGATGCGACGGGTCTCTCCGACAATAAGATCCGTAAGTTCAAGGTCTTCTGCGGTAAGGCCCATGCTGAGAAGCTGCGCAGCGCCGGCGATCCCGGCCAGCGGGTTCTTGATTTCATGGGCCAGCATTTCGGCCATGCCGATGGCGGATTTGGCAGCAGATTTCACCGATTGGCTTTGGGTCATACGCCCGGCCAGTTCGCGCGGCGAAATCAGCACCAGCATCGTCCCGTCTTCACCTTGGAGCGGCGAAACCTGGAGATTGCACTGCAAAGGCGCGCGGTCGCCGGTGCCGACATCCACATCGTTGACGAACAGCGGCGTGCCCTGCGCGCGGGCGCGGATAAAGCTTTCCTCCAGCGGTGCATCAACGGCCAACCGGTCCCAGACCGGATCGCCGCGCACGGCTTTGGCTGAGGAATTCAGAAACCCCTCGGCGGCAGGGTTCACATCGATGATCCGGTCGTCAGCGTCGATCAACACCGCAGGCACCGGCAGCGACGACCAGACCACATTATCGGCAGTGTGGTGCAGTCCGGTCATGCTGCCACCTCTGCCGAGGGCGCGAGCGCGTCGGGCAGATGTGCCAGCACCTGCGCCGGGTCACGCGCCGTCAGGACCGCACGGCGAAGGCCCGGTTCAGTGCCCGCGCCATCCATGTACCACCCCAAATGCTTGCGCGCGACGCGCAGGCCAAGTTCGTTACCGTAAAACTTCAACATATCCTCGTAATGCCTTGATACTATATCTGATAAAGACTTACCCACAGGCACCACTGGCGCCGGGGTGCCAAAGAGATCATGCGCCACTTGCGCCAGGATCCAGGGCCGCCCCTGTGCGCCGCGCCCGATCATCACGCCCTGCGCGCCAGAGGCCTCGAGTGCGGCTTTTGCCCCCTCGCTATTGGTGATGTCACCATTGGCAATCACCGGGATCGACACCGCGTTGCTGACGTTCGCGATGGCCTGCCAATCGGCGCGCCCCTTGTAAAACTGACAGCGGGTGCGGCCGTGGATGGTGATCATCTTGACCCCCGCCGCCTCGGCCCGCTGCGCCAATTCCGGCGCGTTCAGCAGATCATCGTCCCAGCCCAACCGGGTCTTGAGCGTGACCGGAAGCTTGACCGCCGCCACCACCGCCTCGATCAAGGTGAGCGCGTGGTCGAGGTCTTTCATCAGGGCCGATCCCGCCGCGCCCGCGCCACTGGCGCTGGTCACTTTCTTGGCCGGGCAGCCCATGTTGATGTCGATCAGGCGCGCGCCGTTGGCTTCGACAATCCGCGCGGCCTCGGCCATCCAATAGGCATCGCGCCCGGCAATCTGCACCGCGGTCGCCGCGACGCCATAGCCAAGCTCGGCTTTTTCGCGCACACCCGGCTTGGCCTGCACCATCTCTTGGCTGGCCACCATTTCCGACACCACCAGCCCGGCACCGAAGCTCTGCACCAGATTTCGGAACGGCAGATCGGTGATTCCCGCCAAGGGGGCGAGGAAAACCGGGGGGTTGAGCGTGATATCTGCCACCTGAATGGTCAAATGCTTAATCCTTGTGCATACTCATCCGGGGTACTCCTTGACCGGGGCACATTCAACGCTTCGCAGCCATTTGACGGCTGCGAAAAGGTCGCTTGCCTAAAAAAAGGGCAGCGATACAGGGGCAATTGCCACTTGGATCAGCAGGGAATATCACGCGGGCATGAAAATCGCAGCTTTGATCATGGCCGCAGGGCGCGGCACGCGGGCGGGCCCGGGCGCGCCAAAGCAATGGCGGCCCCTTGCCGGGCGCCGGGTTGTTGACTGGACGCTTGCCGCCTTTGATCTGCCCCGGATCACCGAGACTGTGCTGGTGGTTCACCCTGAGGATAGCCAGCAAACCCAACGGCTTGCGGCGACGATTGTGCTTGGCGGGGCCAGCCGATGCGAAAGCGTGCTCCGGGGGCTTGAGGCGCTGGACGGGCGCGGCTTTGACGCCGTGCTGATCCATGATGTGGCGCGGCCCTGCGTGACGCCTGCGGTGATCGACGAGGTGATCGATGCTTTGGCCACCCACCCCGGCGCGGCCCCGGCACTTGCTGTCACGGATGCGCTGTGGACCGGCGATGGGGCCCATGTGACCGGCACGCGGGATCGGGCCGGGCTGTTTCGGGCGCAGACGCCGCAGGGGTTTCACTTCGATGCCATCCTGGCCGCCCACCGCGCCTTTGGCGGCGAGGCGCTTGACGATGTGCAGGTGGCGCGTGCTTTCGGGCTGGACGTGGCAATCACGGCTGGCGCAGAACAGAACCTCAAGATCACCCTGCCCGGCGATTTCGCGCGGGCCGAAGATTTGCTAAAAGGAGCGCCCGACATGCGGATCGGCAATGGCTATGACGTGCATCGGTTTTGCGATGGCGACCATGTGATGCTGTGTGGTGTACCGGTGCCGCATGAACGCGGGTTGCGCGGGCATTCAGATGCCGATGTGGGCATGCATGCGCTGACCGATGCGATCTATGGCGCGCTTGCACGCGGCGATATTGGCCAGCATTTCCCGCCTTCTGATCCGCAGTGGAAGGGGGCCGAGAGCCATATTTTCCTGCGTCATGCCATTGATCTGGCACGGGAAATGGGGTTCGAGCTTGGCAATGCCGATGTCACGATGATCTGTGAGCGGCCTAAAGTGGGGCCACATGCAGGTGCAATGCGCGCGGCCTTGGCCGAGATTATGGCGGTGGATGTTGACCAAGTGTCGGTCAAGGCCACCACATCGGAGAAACTCGGCTTTACCGGCCGCGAAGAGGGGATCGCGGCGCAAGCCAGCGTTCTGTTGGTGACAAAATGAGCCGTATCATCGCAACATGGTTTTACGTCGGCTATCTACGCCCTGCCCCCGGCACTTGGGGGTCGTTGGCGGCGTTGCCGTTTGCCTGGGCGCTGCATGTGCTGGGCGGGCCATGGCTGTTGTTTGCCGCCACTTTGGTGGTCTTTGCCGTGGGCTGGTGGGCGACGATCCAAGAGACGCGCGGTCAGGCCGATCATGACCCGTCGGAGATTGTGATTGATGAGGTCGCGGGCCAATGGCTGGCGCTGCTGCCGGTGTCATATGGTGCCACGTTTATGGATGCCAACGTGCTGCGGCTTTGGCCGGGAATCGTGGCGGGGTTTGTGCTGTTTCGGCTGTTCGACATCCTCAAGCCCGGCCCGATTGGCACCGCCGACCGGCGCGGCGATGCGCTTGGCGTGATGCTTGATGACGTGCTAGCCGGGATCGCGGCGGCGCTGGTGACAATCGTGCTGGCGGTGATCGCGCATGGTTTCCTGGTCCGATGAGTCTGGTTTGATGAGTCTGGCTGACGACATTCTGGCCGAGGCGCGCGCGCATGGGGCCACAGTGACCTGCGCCGAAAGCTGCACCGGCGGCATGGTAGCGGCGGCGCTGACGGATGTGGCCGGGTCGTCCGAGATCTTTGGCCGGGGGTTTGTGACCTACTCCAACGCCGCCAAGCAAGAGATGTTGGGTGTCAGCGCCGCGACGCTAGAGGCGTTTGGCGCGGTTTCGGAACAGGTGGCGCGCGAGATGGCAGAGGGCGCGCGACGCCACGCCAAGGCGACGCTCGCGGTTGCCATCACCGGGATCGCAGGCCCCGGCGGATCAGAGTTCAAGCCCGAAGGCCGGGTCTGTTTCGCGATTGCCACCCCGACCGACACACAGACCGAGACCATAGAGTTTGGCGCGCTTGGGCGGCCCGGCGTGCGACTGGCGGCGCGTGACCACGCGCTGGGCCTTCTTTTGCACAAACTGCGCGCGATTTAAGCACACCCCACGCTTAACTGCACAATTTACGGGCACATCACGAATGCCCCGCTTTTGTGCGCCACCCGGTCCAGTTGCTGCTTTTTTTCGCAGCTGCGATGCGCTTTCTGCCCTGAAACTGCCACTCAGGAAGGAATTCGAGGGATGAACGGAGCTGATACCGCGTGGATCATGGTCGCCACGGCGCTGGTCCTCTTCATGACGCTGCCGGGGCTTGCGCTCTTTTATGGCGGGCTTGTGCGCGCCCGCAATGTGCTTAGCGTTTTCATGCACTGTTATGCCATCGCCTGTCTGATGAGCGTGCTGTGGTTCGTTGTCGGCTATTCCATCGCCTTTGGCGGCGGCGACAGCGGGCTTTGGGGCGGGCTCGACAAGCTGATGCTCTTGGGGGTCACGGCTGAGAGCCTGTCGGGCACCCTGCCCGAGGTGGCGTTCTTTGCGTTTCAGATGACTTTTGCGATCATCACCCCGGCGCTGATTGTTGGCGCTTATGTTGAACGTGTGGGCTTTGGCTTTGTGCTGTTGTTCTCGGGCCTGTGGATGCTGCTGGTCTACGCGCCCGTGGTGCATTGGATCTGGGGTGGCGGCATGCTGTCGGACGGCGGTATCTTTGGCGAGATCGGCGCGCGCGACTTTGCCGGTGGCATTGTGGTGCACGAAACCGCAGGCCTCGCGGCGCTGTTGCTCGCGGTGTTCCTTGGGCCGCGCAAGAACCGCTCTACCCCGCCGCACAACCCCGGTTTCGTGATGATCGGCGCGGCGATGCTCTGGGTTGGCTGGTTCGGCTTTAACGGCGGCTCGCAACTGGCGGCAGACGGCGGCGCAGCCATGGCGATCACCGTGACGCATATCTCGGCGGCGACCGCCTCGCTGACATGGGCGCTGTGGGAGAAGATCAAGTTCGGCAAGGCCAGCCTTGTGGGCATCGTCACCGGCACCATCGCCGGTCTGGCGTCCATCACCCCGGCCTCGGGCTTTGTCGGCCCGGTCGAGGCGCTGATCATCGGCGCCGTGGCGGGTGTGCTTTGTCAGGAAGCGGTGAACCTGATCCGTAACGCGCTCAAGATCGACGACACGCTGGATGTCTTTGCGGTCCACGGCGTTGGCGGCATCTTTGGCACCATCATGATCGCGGTCTTTGGCGCCGGCAGCTTTATTGCGCAGTTCGGGTCGCTGGTGATTGTCGGGGTGTTTACCACGGTCGTCACCGTCGCGCTGATCTATGTCGTCAAGGCGATCACCCCGCTGCGCGTCGATGCGGAGACCGAGACCAACGGGCTTGACCTCGCGGTGCACGGCGAACGCGCCTACGACCACGCCAGCTGACGCACGGTTATCGAGTACGGACAGGACAAGGGCCCTTCGGGGCCCTTTTTCATGCGCCAAGGACGCGGTGATCGCGAATCGCAGTGCGGTGAGGTGACGTTAAGTCATCCGGTCGCGTGTCTGGTGCCGCACGGCTCCCCGTTTCGGCCGCCCCGGCCCCGCCATCAACAGGCAGGAATCCGCGAGAAATGGCCGATTTGCGCAGGGTCCGCCAAGCCTCTAGAGCGTTGGAACCTCACGTAAAATTACTTTACGCGCGTAAAATTTACTTTTGGTATTCATTTGTATGCAATTGATTTTTAACGTTTTTATTGTAAACGTGATAAGTTACCGCTAGAACTCCGGCCATGCTGCGGCGCGGCGACAGTCAGAGAGACTGCGTCAGGCCGGGCCAACCAAGGGGGCCGATATGGCACAGAAAATTCTTGTCCTCGGCGGCGGATTTGCCGGAATGTTCGCGGCGCGCGAGATCAAATCGCGACTGGGTGATGACGCGCAGGTCGAGCTGATCAACGACACCAATTACTTTGTGTTTCAGCCGCTGCTGCCCGAGGTGGCTGCCGGATCCATCGCCGCCCCACATGCGGTGACACCGCTGCGGTTCCTGTTGCGCAATGTCTTTGTGCGCAAAGCCAAGGTCGACAGCGTCGATCTTGACCGCAAGATTGTGACCGTATTCCAAGGCGTTCAGCGCCGCCCGACCGAGGTGTCGTATGACCATTTGGTGATTGCCACCGGCCAGCGGGTGGATCTTAGCCGCACCCCGGGGCTTACCGATCACGCGCTGACGATGAAAACGCTCGACGATGCCCGCCGCCTGCGTGCGCATGTGATCGAACGGCTCGAACATGCCGAGATCACCGAGCTGCCCGAGGTGAAGAAAGAAGCGCTGACCTTCTGTGTGGTGGGTGCCGGGTTCTCGGGCGTTGAGACCGTGGGCGAGATGAAAGAGCTGATCGACCGGTCGCTGAAGTTCTACCCCAATATTTCGCCCGATGAGGTGCGTGTTGTGGTGGTGGAATTTGCGGGCCGCGTGCTGGGCGAACTGCCTGAAAAGCTGGGCGATTATGCCGCCAAGGAACTGGCCCGCCACGGGATTGAGGTCAAGCTGAACACCGGCGTTGCTGCGGCCACGGGCACCTGTCTGGTGACCACCACTGGTGAGGAAATTCCCACCCGGACCATCGTTGCCACCATCGGCAATGCGCCGTCAAAGCTGGTCTGCGAAATGGATCTGCCCAAGGTGCAGGGCCGGATCGATGTCACGCGGGAACTGCGCGCCAAGGGGCATGACAACGTCTGGTCGCTCGGTGATTGCGCGATGATCCCGATGAAAGACGGCGCGACGGAACGCGGCGATTTCGCCCCCCCGACCGCACAGTTTGCCGTGCGCGAGGCGCGGACTTTGGCCGAGAATATCGCCGCCACCATCAAGGGTCAGCCGCTCAAGCCGTTCCACTATAAATCCCAAGGCGCGTTGGCGTCGCTCGGGGCGCGGCGCGGTGTGGCGCAGGTCTGGGGGATGAACTTCTCGGGCTTTCCGGCGTGGATTTTGTGGCGCGCCTATTACGCCGCCTTCCTGCCCGGTGTCGGCACCAAGGTGCGCGTGTTGCTGAACTGGATGCTTGATGCACTCAGCCGCCGCTCGGTGGTGCAGATCGGCGGCGAACAATCCCATGCCGCGCGCTATGCGCATTTCCGCGCCGGGGACCGGGTGTTTGAAAAGGGCAATCGGGCCGACGGGGTGTACACCATCATCTCAGGCAAGATGGAGCTGGCCTATGAGGACGAGGTGACCGGCGAGGTGACGACGTCGATCCTGCAAGCCGGCGACCACTTTGGCGAGCGCTGGATTCTGGGTCACAATCGGCGGGCCAGCACCGTGCGCACGCTGGAAGACAGCAAGGTGCTTGTGCTCGACCGTGAGGAATTTCTTAAGCTGGCTGAGGGGTTTCCGGTGCTGAGCGACTATTATCAGGAGCGGATGCAGCGGGTCTATGGCATCGAGTGGAAGCCGCAACCGGCCAACGCCGCATAGCGCTTTTGTCACGACACCCGACCCGCCAGATCGAAAATCCGGCAGGTCGGGAGAGACTGGTCTGTTGAGACGGGCCCGGCAGACTGTGCCGGGCTTTAATCGCGCAGAGACGGCTTAGACAAGCGCGTCAAAACCGCTCTGAGCCCTGGCCTGCATCGCCGAGGCTTGGGCGTAACCTTTCAAAGCCGCCCCCAGATTGGCGGTCCGCGCCTCGCCGTCCTGACGGCTGATGATCGAGACTTCGGTGCCGGGGGTTTCTTTCAGACCCGAGATCAACGAGGTCATCTGGCTTTCGGCCTGCACCTGAAGCGCCTGCGCACGGGCCACGGACTGGTCCTGCGGCGCGGGCTTGGCGGCCGCGAGTGACAGGCTGTTTTCGCTGCTGGCGCGGTCTGAAACCTTGTTTTCCTGTGCGCTTGGCTCGGCCTTAGCGGCCGGTGCTGACGGCTCTGCGGCTTTGGTGCTTTCAGCCTTGGCCGCCGGCGGCGCGCTTTCGGTTTCTTTCACCTTGCCGGGTTTCTCCGACTTGGCGGCCTGCGCCTCGGCTTTGTTGCCATTGTTGGTTTTTTCGACAGACGAAGCCTCTGTCGTTTTGTCTGTCCCAAGATCCTTAGCATTCTTGCTGTTGGACGAGGACGCGCTCGGTGACCCGAACGAGAAAGACGATATCTGCATTTCTTGCAGTCTCCGCGATGGTTTCTAACCCGCCCCTTTTCATCGGCAATTGCGTCAGAAGCAGGACAAGGGCGCGGAGTTTTCAGTGCATCTTCAGTGCGCTAACGGGGCGACCCTAGCCGTAAAGCGCCGCAGCGCGGGTTTCGAAGGCGCGCACGATCCGGTGCATCGCCTCGTTGAACACCACACCGATGATCTTTTGCAGGATCAGGTTCTTGAACTCGAAATCGACAAAGAACGACACATCGCAGCCGCCGTCGGGCGCATCGACAAAGCCCCAGTTGGACTTCATGTATTTGAACGGCCCATCCAGATATTCGGTGTCGATCTTCTTGGTCTCGGGCCATAGCACCACGCGGCTGCCAAAGCGTTCGCGGAACACCTTGAACGAGATCACCAGATCCGCCTCAAGCAAGGTCGACCCGTCAGGGCGCAGCTCTTGATGGCGGATGCGCGCAGCGGCGCACCACGGCAGAAATTCGGGATAGCGCGCAACATCGGCCACCAGATCATACATCTGTTGGGCGGTATACGGCAGGCGGCGGGTTTCGGAATGGGTTGGCATCTGGCCCCGGATTTGTCATGACGTTGCGGGGCACCGTGTCGCCCGACAGACAACAAAATTCAAGGGGTGGCCCATGTCAGCGCGTCCTTATGTCATTGATCAGATGATCTCGGCCAAGGCAATTGCCGCCCGGATCGAGGAACTGAGCCAGAAGATCCGCAGCGAATTCGCCGACACCGAAAAGGTCGTGGTGGTCGGGTTGTTGCGCGGGTCGTTCGTGTTTATCGCCGATCTCGTGCGCGAGCTTGACCTGCCGGTCGAGGTCGATTTTATCGAAGCCTCCTCTTATGGCGATGCGATGGAATCAAGCCGGGAAGTCCGCATTCTCAAGGACTTGCGCGGCGCGATTGAGGGCCGTGATGTGCTGGTGGTCGAGGATATCGTCGACACCGGGCATACGCTGAGCCATGTTATCTCGCTGTTGAAATCGCGCCACCCGGCCAAGCTGCGCTCGATTGCGTTGCTCGACAAACCGACCCGGCGCGAGGTGGATTTCCGGGCCGATTGGATCGGGTTCGAGATCCCGGATGAATTTGTCGTGGGCTATGGCATCGATTATGCGCAGCGCAATCGCAACCTGCCTTATATCGGCAAAGTGCGTTTTACCGAATGAGGCGGCGACCCCAGGCGTTTTGCCCCACCGGCCCCCACCGGCGGCCCCGATGAACTGGCTGTTGCGCATGGCGCGTTGGGCGCGCAACCCGCCGTCGCCACGCAAAGTGATGCTGGTGTTTGGCGTGATTGCCGCCTGTTTGGCGCTTTATGCCATCGAACGTTGGGTCGGCTGGCCAGAGGCGCTGACGGCCGAGCGACTGCCCTTTGGCGGGCCCCGGCGCTAGGCCGGACCGGCCAGCGCTTTGGCGTGCGCCTGCAACACCTGTGTCACCACATCGACAAAGCTTTGCAGCCGCGGCGATCCGGCCAAGTCCTTGTGACACAAGACCCAAATCGGGATTCGCATCGTCGGCATACCCCGCGCCACCGGCACCAGTCCGGCGCAGTCGGCGGCAAGGATATGCGGCAGAACGGCGAGTCCCTGCCCCTCTGCCGCCATGTTGCGCAGCACCAGAAAGCTGTCGGCGCAGCCCACGATCTGGCCCGGAGCCACGGCATTGGCCATCCATTGCGCCGGGGCCGCGCGCGACAACGCGCCCTCCAACCCAAGCCAGCGGCTTTCGTCAGGGTCCGCCGCATAGGTGCCGAAGCCCAGCTCTGCCGCGATCTCGCCCGCCATGTCGGCAGGGCGCGCAAGCGCCGGGCGCACCGCCAGATCAGCCTGCAAACGGCCCATGTCCAAATGCGCATTGCTCGACATCAGACAGACCCGGTGCGGGGCCATGGCCGACGCGATCTCGCCAAATCCAGCGGCCAGAACCGTGGTGCAAAACGTATCGGTCGAGGTCAGTCGCAGCACATCGCCGGTTGCCGCGCCGCCCATACGAAGGATGTGGCTCACGCGGTCTAGGGCCACTGCCGCTTCGCGCGCCGCTTCAATCACTTCTGCGCGATCCGGGCGCAGCCGATACCCTTGTTGCGAGCGTTCAAACACCTCGGCCCCATGCGCCGCTTCAAACGCCGAAATCCGCCGCAAAACCGTTGCGTGGTTGACGCCAAGCCTGCGCGCGGCTGCACTGACCGAGCCGGATTCGGCCACGGACAATACAAATTTCAGGTCGTCCCAGTTGTCGTTGTGCATAAATACGCACCCACCTTGCAGCGTTTAAGAATGTGTTTGCGATCTTTACCATGCATACTAGAGTTCGATTTGGGCACCAACTCCGGGAAGGTACTTATGAAAAAGATTGTTACTGTTTTGGCCGCTGCGGCAATGCTGTCGGGTGGCTCTGTTTTTGCACAAGAATACAAAAACCAGATCAAGGCCCGTCAGGGCGCGATGTGGGTCATTGCGCTTAACCTCGGCACTTTGGGCGGCATGGCCAAAGGCGAAATCGAGTATGACGCCGAAGCGGCCTCTGCCGCGGCAAAGTCAATCCACGGCGCTTCGATGATTGATATCGCGACGCTGTTTCCCGAAGGGTCCGACGGCGGTATGAACGACGGCACCACCGCCAAGGAAACCATCTTTTCCGACACCGCTGGTTTCGAGGCAAAGTGGGCCGATCTGGGCATGGCCGCCGAAAAGGCCGCAGCCGAGGCTGGCAACGGCAAAGAGGCGCTTGGCCCGATTCTGGCCGGGCTGGGCGGCACCTGCAAAGCGTGCCACCAAGACTATCGCATTCCGCAGTGATCTGGCTGAATGGCTAGAGTTCTGAAGGTTCTGATCCCGGTCGCGCTTGTCGCGGCCGGGATTGGCTGGTTTATGACCGCCCCGCAATCTGTGGCCGAAGACACGTTCGAGGATGCCTCGGGCGGTGATGTTGATCGCGGCCAAGCGGTGTTCAACGCGGCGGGCTGTGCCTCGTGTCACGCGGCACCGGGGGCTTCGGGCGAGGACAAGCTGGTTTTGGCAGGCGGCCAGGGATTCCCCTCGCCGTTCGGGTCCTTTACCGCGCCCAATATTTCATCCGATCCCGAGCACGGCATTGGCGATTGGTCGTTACAGGATCTCGCGAATGCGCTGTTGCATGGCGTCTCGCCCGAGGGCCAGCACTATTACCCCGCATTTCCCTATACGACGTATACCCACATGGGCGCGCGCGACATTGTCGACCTGTACGCCTATCTCCAGACCTTGCCCGCCAGTGCCGCACCGTCGCAGCCGCATGGCGTGGGATTTCCCTTCAACATCCGGCGCAGCCTTGGCGGTTGGAAGGTCCTGTTTCTTAAGGATGATTGGGTGATGACCGGCAATAATCTCGGGCAGGAGATGACCCGTGGGCGGTATCTTGTTGAGGCTTTGGGCCATTGCGCCGAATGCCACACCCCGCGCAATGTGCTGGGCGGCCTTGACCGCAGCCGGTGGATGGCCGGTGCGCCCAACCCATCGGGGCAAGGCACCATTCCGGCGCTGACGCCGGACAAGCTGACATGGTCGGCCACCGACATCGCCTATTACCTCGAGACCGGATTCACCCCCGAGTTCGACAGCGCTGGCGGGCATATGGCCAATGTGGTCGAAAATATCTCCAAGCTGAGCGCCGAGGACCGTGCCGCAATTGCCGCATATGTCAAAGCATTGCCGCTGCCTGCGACGCCAGACACCGGGTACTAGCCGAGAATCGGTGTAGGATACCCTTCGGACCATATCTGGGGGGATATGATGCATGTGGTGATTGCCGGCGCCGGGCCAACCGGGCTGACCGCTGCGGTGGAATTGGCCCGTTTGGGGGCCCGCGTAACAACGCTGGAAAAGCGGCCCGGCCCGTCACATCTGTCGCGGGCGGTGGGGCTTCAGGCGCGTTCGATTGATATTCTGCGCCCGTCCGGCGTGGCCGATGCGATTCTGGCCGAGGCCGTGGCATTTACTGGCGCGAGCTTTCATCTGCGCGCGCAAGAGGTCGCACGCTTGCCGTTGGGGTTTGACGACGCCAGCCGCCTTTGGGGGCTGGCCCAGGACCGGACGGAAACTCATCTTGAAACCGCGCTGACCCACTATGGCGAGATCGTGCGCTATGGCGTTGAATTCCTTGGCGTCTCACAGAGCGAAGACAGTGTTCTGGTTGAGACTGCGGATGGCACGCTGGAGGCCGATTACCTGATCGGGGCGGATGGCGCGCACAGCGCGGTGCGCGCGGCGATGGGGTTTGAATTTCCCGGCTTCGATCTTCCGAACCTGTGGTCGATTGCCGATGTCGATGCCGAGGGTTGGCGCGATCCGACCCGGTTTCAGGCTTTCCTGCTCGATCAAGGCGATATTCTGGTGGTGGTGCCGCTGGAGGAAGGACGGTTTCGGATCATCTCGTCGCGCGAAGATGCGCTGGCCGCGCTGCCGGTCAAGATGGACGTGCGGCGGGTGCGGCGGCGGGGGACGTTCACGATCTCGGTGCGGCAGGTGAAACAGTATCAGCAAGGTCGGGTGTTTCTGGCGGGTGACGCGGCGCATTGCCATTCGCCTGTTGGCGGGCGCGGAATGAACCTCGGGATCGCCGATGCCGCCGATCTGGCACAACGGATCATTGACGGACGGACCGACGGCTATACCGCCGCGCGCCACCCCGAGGGGGCAAAAGTGATCCGGCTGTCGGAACGTGGGCGGAAAATGTTGAACAGTGACAGCAGCTTGCGCCGCGGTCTGGCCCTGCGCGCCCTGCGGTTGGCGGCGGCGTTCCCACCGCTTGGGCGGGCAATGACACGGCGATTGGCCTCGGGCTGAACGGCTTTATGAAGCCCTCGCGAGGAAAACCTGCGAGGGCCTGAGGCGCTTAAACCTTGGCGAGCTTGGCTTCGCGGTTGGCCCGCAGGCGCGCGAAATCGTCACCGGCGTGGTAAGACGAGCGGGTCAGTGGCGTGGCCGACACCATCAGGAAGCCCTTGCCATAGGCGGCTTTTTCGTAGGTCGCAAATTCATCGGGATGCACAAACCGCTCGACCGCGTGGTGTTTGGGCGTGGGTTGCAGGTACTGGCCGATGGTCAGGAAATCGATGTCTGCGGCGCGCATGTCTTCCATCACCTGCATCACCGACTGACGGTCTTCGCCAAGGCCAACCATGATGCCGGATTTGGTAAAGATCGACGGGTCCATCTCTTTGACCCGCTGCAACAGCCGCAAGCTGTGGAAATAGCGCGCGCCGGGGCGGACCTCGGGATAGAGGCCGGGGACGGTTTCAAGGTTGTGGTTGAACACGTCCGGCTTGGCCTCGACCACGATTTCGAGCACCTCAGGGGCGCATTTCAGGAAATCGGGGGTCAGGATTTCGATGGTGGTCTTGGGCGAGCGGTGGCGAATGGCGCGGATGGTCTGGGCAAAGTGATCGGCACCGCCATCCTTGAGATCGTCGCGGTCGACCGAGGTGATCACAACGTGGTTCAACCCCAGCTTTTCAACAGCATGGGCCACACGGCCCGGCTCGAACGCGTCAAGCGTGTCGGGCTTGCCGGTGGCGATGTTGCAGAAGGTGCAGCCACGGGTACAAATGTCGCCCATGATCATCATGGTGGCGTGACCCTGCGACCAGCATTCGCCAGCGTTGGGGCAGCTCGCCTCTTCGCAGACCGTCACCAGATTATTTTCGCGCATGATCTTGCGGGTGGTGTTGTACCCCTCGCCGCCGGGGGCCTTTACCCGGATCCAGCTGGGCTTCTTCGGCTGGGCATTGTCCGGGCGATGGGCTTTTTCCGGATGGCGCTGTTCCGGGATTTTGAGGTCTCGCACGATAATTTCCCCGCGACTGGATCAAGTTGTCTTGCCTATACCATAAGCACTTGCAGTGAGCCATGCCAGTTCGACAACACTGCCATGCTGTCGACCATCCCCTGTTTGCCAGTACCGCTCACTGCAAGGTTGCCTCTCCCACATAGCCGCTATTTCTGCACCCGCGAAGGGTTGACTTCGCACCTGCAGCATAGTCCAAAAACGGCAATCCGGAATCGCTCCGGACCCGAAATTTTGATCCAGACGAACGATGGAGAGCACAATGAAAACTGGTTACACCCTCCCCCAGGTGACCTTCCACACCCGCGTCCGCGATGACAGCATCGAAGGCCCCAACCCCTTTCGCTGGCAGGACATGACCACCGCTGATTACTTTGCTGGCAAACGCGTGATCCTGTTTTCGCTGCCCGGCGCGTTCACGCCCACATGCTCGACCTATCAACTGCCCGGTTTTGAGCAGAACGCCGAGACTTTCGCGGCGCATGGCATCGACGCGATCTACTGCATGTCGGTGAACGACAGCTTTGTGATGAACAAATGGGCCGAATTGCAGAAACTTGAAAACGTCAGCGTGATCCCTGATGGGTCGGGCGAATTCAGCCGCAAGCTTGGGATGCTGGTGGCCAAGGATAACCTTGGGTTTGGCATGCGCTCGTGGCGCTATGCGGCCATCATCAACGACGGCGTGATCGAGGCCTGGTTTGAAGAGCCCGGCCTGTCGGACAACCACGGCGAAGACCCTTATGGCGTGTCCTCGCCCGAAACGCTGCTGGGCTATCTGTCGGATGCAGCCAAAGGCGTTGCGGCGGAATAAACGTTGGCGTTGGGGGCTCTGCCCCCGCCCTACGGGCCCCCCCGCGGTATTTAAGAACAGAAGAAGGACCGGGGTGCGCCTCGGTCTTTTGTTGTTTTACAGCAGCGGCCAGGGTGACGTGGGTTTGGTGCGGCGCAACACGAAATGGGTGTGGCTGGCACGGACAAGGCCCGCCGAGAGGATGCCGCGCATCAGGAAATGGTCGAGGTCTTCGGGATCACGGGCGGCGATTTTCAGGATGTAGTCGCTTTCGCCAGTCACAGACGCGCATTCGATGATCCGTTCCTGGCTGTCGACCAGCCGGGCGAAGGCGGCAATGGTCTCTTCGCGGTGATCCATCAGCGAGACAAAGACATAGGCCAGCGCGTGCAGGCCAAGCAGTTTGGGATTGAGCCGGGCGGTGTAGCCGGTGACCAGGCCCGCATCCTCCATCCGTTTGATCCGCCGCCAACATGGCGAGGTCGACAGCGCCACTTGATCGGCGATCTCTTGGATGCTGGCTTTGCCGTGGGTTTGCAGGATTTTCAGGATGTGTCGGTCGGTCGTGTCGATATCTAGGGTCATTTTGCCTTTTCCCAGCCGATTTCAGGGATGTCTTGCCCCATTTTCGCGCATGACAGGCAAGAAAGGCAAGAATTTTCCCGTCGGCAGGCGCAATCTTGGTTGAGGAGGATCACCAATGCCCAAGACCACAAGCTATAGTGCGAAACTGCCCGACGACCGGGGCTTTATCGCGTATTCCGCCGAGGAAGACGCCGTTTGGCGCGATCTGTATGACCAGCAGTTGCCCAATGTTGAGGCCCATTCTGCCCGCGCCTATCTCGACGGGTTGCGCCGGGTGGACCTGCCGCGCACACGGGTGCCGCAATGCCCCGAGGTGTCGGAGACGCTGCGGGATTTGACCGGGTGGCAGGTGGAGCCGGTGCCGGCGCTGATTCCTTTTGGGCGATTCTTCCGGATGCTGGCGGAGCGAAAATTTCCTGCCGCGTCCTTTATCCGGCGGCGCGAGCATTTCGATTACATTGAAGAGCCCGACATTTTTCACGAGCTGTTCGGCCATGCGCCTCTGCTGGCCGATCCGCGATTCGCCGGGTTTTCACAGGCCATTGGCGCGGCGGGGTTGAAGGCCGACAGCAAGGACTATGCCTGGCTGATCCGGCTGTACTGGTTCTCGATCGAGTTCGGCCTGGTGATTGAGAACGGTGGCTACAAGGCGCTCGGCTCGGGGCTGGCCTCATCCGTGACTGAGTTGCCGTGGAGCGTGGGCAAGACCGGCCCGGAGCGGCGGCCTTTTGACATTATCGACATCCTGCGCACGCCCTACCGGATCGATATTCACCAGCCGATTTATTTCGTGATCGAGGATCTGGACGATCTTTTTGCCGCCGCCGAGCGCGACTTGCTGGCCGATGTGCGCCGCGCCCAGAGCCTTGGGTTGCACGCCCCCGCCTACCCCCCGAAATCCGATGCCGCGTGAGGTGAGAGTATGACAGTTTGTAATATTGGTGGCAGCTGCTCTGCCGACACGCCGGTTTTGGACCGGGATGGCGCGCGCGAAAAGATGGCGGTGCTGCATGGGGATTGGGCGCTGTCGCAGGATGGCACGACGATCACCCGGCGCATTGCGGTCAAGGGGTTTGCCAAGGCGGTGTATCTGGCCAATCTGGCCGCCTGGATGGCGGACCGGCATGGCCATCACCCCGATGTCGCCTTTGGCTGGGGCTACTGCACGCTAAGCTATACCACGCATGAGGCCGAGGGCTTGTCGGAGATCGATATTGCCTGCGCGCGGGAGTTTGACACGCTGGTGGAGTGACCCCGCAGGGTTGATCCCGCGGGGCATTCGGTGGATTTGGCTTAGCCGATCATCGCATCGGCGCCCTTGATCTCGTCATAGAACCGGCGCAGGCGTTGAAGCGCGATGCGCAGGACAATCTTGCCCGAGCGCGCCGACCAACCCATATGTTTCTCAGTGATTTCAAGCCCTTCGAGATAGCAACAACAGCGCAGGGCGACATCGCCCAACCCCGGTCCCAGATCGCCAAGCGCATTGGCAACACGGCGGCGGGCCTCGGTGGCGGCCAAAGGGCCGTCGCCACGGCCGGGGCCCGTGTCGGCCCCGCCAGTCAGAAACTGATCCCAGTTCTGGGTGGTGCGCGGTGCCATTTGAGCGACTTCGAAATCTTCGCGCAAACGCTCGCCGGCCGAGACCAGAGCATCGGAGAGGAACAGGGTGCCGTCCTTGTCGCGCCGCCGAGCGAGCGACGTGAGCGGGGTTTCGGTGTTGGTGTAGCGGACCCTGCGGTTGCGCGGCTTTTCCATCGGATCAGCGCCGGCGCAAAACGGAGCCTGCGCCTCGGCCATCCCCTGCGGCGTGGCGCGGGCGTCCTTGGTGCCGTCCAATGCATCCTTTTCAGCGGCCAGCAAATCGGCCAAGGCCGCGCGCCCGGCGGGCGTGATGTGATAGCGGGCGATGCGGCCCGGCGTCTTGCAGTCGATCCATTCCTTCAGCGCCAACGCCTCGGCAATGGACGTATCAACAACGGCGGTGCGCTGGGTTGTGCCGCTGGCGGTTTCGCGCACCACCACCGATTTCTCCATGTCGGGCACCACCGCCAGAACCGCCCCGGCCTCGCTCAGCCGTCGCAGGACGCGGCGGGCCTCGCGATCCAGTGTTTCATCATCCGTCTGTGCGCATTCCTGCCGGGAGTGTGCCGCCATGTGTCTGCCTTTCGTACGCGATGGCACCTTACCTGTTGCAGTGTTTCCAAGGTGTCGGAGCGCGGCATCGACAAGCGGATCGTCACGCCGGCTTTCCAGCCGCCGCACCTGTCGCAGCACGGTTGACGGATGACATCCCGACAACCGCGCGAGCTGTCGCAAGGACAGCCCGTGTTCCACATGGTGTATGTAATGTGCAGCCGCAGCAGGCACCCAGCCGGGCCAATCCCCGGTTGCCGCACCCCGCATTTCGATAACCTGCGACGGTCCAAACTCACTCTTGCACAAGACACCCATCCCGACGTTTACAAAGATATCCACAACCTAAAGGTGATATGGTTACTCATTGGTTAATTGTGACCAACGTGGAAACATCATTGTTTCTAAAGGATAAACAATCCTGATCGAGGCGCACTCTGTTGGGCGGTCCGGCGCAACACCCGTACCGGCTGTGTCACACTGCTGTGGACAGTATGTTTTCAGTGATAGGACACGCCATGCAAGACGCCCTGACCACCCTTCGCCAGCTTCGCCGACCCCGCCTGCTTATCCGCGCCGCACGGGCCGGACTTCTGGAATATCGCCGCGAAGTTCACCTTGCGCGATGCCTCGGAGGGCCTGCCCCGCGCCGCAGTGGCGCCGCGCTGATCCGGCTGATCGAGATCGAGTCCGATCTTGATACGGCGCGGCTCAAGCGATGCGCCAGCTATAGCGTGGCGCAGCATGTCGAGGTGCTGGTGTCGATGATGGGTGAGGCGCAGCTGGTGCGCACGCCCGCCTGATTGCGGGCCGGGCTGATTGCAAGCGTGACTGATCGCGGGCCCGCCTGACTGCATGCCTGTCTGATCGCACGCGCCCGGCGGAACCGGGCGCGGCGCGTGCCTGAGGCAAATGTCAGGTAAAGGCGTCTGGCATCGAGGCCTTTTTGTTGGCGACATACCCCGCCAGTGCCTCGTTTATTGCCGGGTCGATTTGCGGCTGCTGATAGGTGTTCAGCATCCGCTCGACCCTCTCTGCGGCCAGCGTCATGGTATCGCGTGCGCCTTCTTCGTCCCATGTCTCGAACGGCTTGTAATCGAGCAGGTCGGTCTTCCAGAAGGCATCCTTGAAATTGGCCTGGGTGTGGGCGCAGCCAAGGTAGTGCCCGCCGGGGCCGACTTCGCGGATCGCGCCCATCGCCTGGGCGTTTTCATCAAACGCAACGCCGCGCGCCATCTGGTGCAGCACGCCAAGCTGATCGGCGTCCATGACGAATTTCTCGAAGCTCGACACCAGCCCGCCTTCAAGCCAACCACAAGCGTGCAGCATGAAGTTCACCCCACCCAGCAGCGCGGCGTTGTGGGTATGTGCCGTCTCGTAAGCCGCTTGTGCATCAGGCAATTTCGAGCCGCACAGCCCCCCGCCCGACCGGAACGGCAGCCCCATGCGGCGGGCCAATTGCCCCGCACCATAAAGGATTTGCGAGGCTTCCGGCGTGCCGAACGTGGGCGCGCCCGAATTCATATCGATCGAGGTTACAAAGGCACCAAAGATCACCGGCGCGCCCGGGCGCACCAGTTGGGAATAGCCGATTCCGGCCAGCACTTCGGCCAGAACCTGGGTCAGCGTGCCCGCCACCGACACCGGAGCCATCGCGCCGCCAACGATAAACGGCGACAGGATGCAGGCCTGGTTGTTCTTGGCATAAACCTCCATCGCGCCCATCATCACATCGTCGAACGTGAGCGGCGAATTGACGTTGATGAGCGAGGTCATCACCGTGTTGTCCTGCACGAATTGTTTGCCGAACAGGATCTCGCACATCTCGACCGAATCTTGCGCGCGGCTCGGCTCTGTCACGGACCCCATAAACGGCTTGTCCGACAGCGTCATATGCGCGAGCAGCATATCAAGGTGGCGTTTGTTCACCGGCACATCGGTCGGCTCACAGACCGTTCCGCCGGAATGGTGCAGCCATTTCGACATATAGCCGAGCTTCACGAATTTGCGGAAATCCTCCATCGTGGCATAGCGGCGCCCCCCCGCGACATCGCGCACAAAGGGCGGGCCATAGACCGGGGCAAGGACCAGACTTTTGCCACCAATCACCACGTTGCGATCCGGATTTCGGGCGTGTTGCGTATAGCTGGAGGGTGCGGTTTCACAAAGCTTGCGAGCAAGACCGCGCGGGATGTGCACCCGCTCGCCCTGCACATCGGCGCCGGCCTCTTTCCACAGCGCGCAGGCGGCGGGATTGTTGACGAAATTGACACCAATCTCTTCGAGAACTGTTTCCGCATTGGCTTCAATAATCGCCAGCGCTTCTTCGTTCAGGATCTCGAAGTTGGGGATATTGCGTTCGATATATTTCGCGGTGGCAAAGCTGACGGCAGAACGCTCCGCACGACGCGCCGCGCCGCCTCCGCCCCGTGCCCGCCGAGGAGCTGCTACGTCTGACATGTCGGTCACCCTTTCGATCTTTGCCGGGCCGTTGGCCGGTTGTTACACCGGATTTACAACAGCCCCGGCAAAGCGCTTGGGGGAAATCCGCCATTTGAGGCGGGAAAACGACATACAGGCCCGCGCATTCGGCCCTAACCTGCAGAGTAACGCAGCGTCCATCCGGTTTGTTCGGGCAAAAACACCTCAATCGCGGCGCTGGCAACGACCTGAATATCGTCACTTCCGGGATGGATGACGTCCATGCCGCCATAGACCGGGGTAATCGTGACCTCGCCAAAGGGGAATTTGCCGACAAGGTCAGCGGTTTTAACCTGCGACGGCTCTTGCACCCCGAGCGTGACCTGAACCCGCACCGCCTCGGGGCGCAGTTGCAGACGTTTCACCACATGCAGGCTGGAATGGCGCAGCGCGTCATCAATCGCCCGCCCCGCCGCCTTGGTATAGTCGCGCCCATGCAGATCAACGCCCTGCCCCATTTCGATGATCAATCGCCGCTCGGTCATGCCACAGGCTCCATATCAAACGAAACAGTCAGCGCCACATGGGCGATCACCGTCGGGTTTCCGGTGCCTTCGGGCCGGGGAATATCCAGCCCGCCTTGCACCACATCAATCACCGGCTGGCCATAAGGAAAGACCGCCGCCACCGCATCACGGTCCACCAGATCGGGCTGTTGTACCGCGATCTGCACCGCGATTCGCATGTCGCTTTTGTCAAAGCCAAACAGCTCGGCGGCATTGATCGAATTGTGCCATAGCGCGTTTTCAATCGCCCGCTTGGCGGCCTGGGTGTAATCGCCCCGCCGAAGCGAGGTGCCCATGCCGAACTCTGTCAAAATGCGTTCCATGACGTTCCTCCTGCCCGTCGCATATCGCAAAGCCAAGCCTGCGCCAAGGAAAGCGCCCGACTTCCTTTGACCTGCGCCCACCGGCTGTGCATGATGGACCCGGGGAGCGGGCAACACCGGTGGTGGCATGAATACACAGACCGAGGCCCAGAGCGAGAGCAAGACACGCAAGTCACTGACATCGTCGGAAATAACGGCGGTGGCCCATTTGTATCGTGGCGAGGTTTATCGCAGCACGATTTGGCGCACGCGCCTCGACACCACAACCAATTGGGCGGTGGTGACCCTTGGCGTGGCGCTGTCGATCTCATTTTCCTCGCCCAGTTCTTCGCCCTTGCCACTGGTGCTGGTTGGCGTGCTGATCCTGCTGTTCTTGATGCTCGAGGCGCGGCGCTATCGCTATTTCAACGTCTGGCGCGCCCGTGCCCGCTGGCTTGAGAACCATTTTTATGCGCCGATGCTCTATGACGGTGATCTGCACCTTGAGGAGAACTGGCAAAAGACCCTGGCCGAGGATTACCTGCACCCGCGCTATCACGTCGGCTTTCTCACCTCGGTCGGGCGGCGCATTCGCAGCAACTACCTGTGGATTTTGCTGATCCAGACGCTGGCCTTTGGCGGCAAGATCGCGGTGCATCCAACGCCGGTGGAAAGCTGGGCGCAGGCTGCGGACCGCGCCAATGTTGGCCCGATTCCCGGCGAGTTCCTGTTTGCGGGCGGCTTTATCTATGTGACTGTCTGGGTTGGCATCGCGATCTGGTCTTACCGCGCCGACGTCAATCGCGGCAAGAAACAGGGCCGTCACAGATCCGACAGCATGGGTTAGCACTTGCCCTTATTCCCGGCCCCGCCTAAAGCCATTTTCATGACACAGGATACCCATGACCGCCTCTTGATCATCGACTTTGGCAGCCAGGTGACGCAGCTGATTGCACGTCGCCTGCGCGAGCTGAATGTCTATTGCGAAATCCACCCCTATCAGAACGTGACCGATGCGCTTCTGGCCGAGATTGCCCCCAAGGCGGTGATCTTTTCCGGTGGCCCGGATTCGGTGATGCGCGAGGGGTCGCCCCGCCCGCCGAAAGCTGTCTATGACCTTGGCGTGCCGATCCTTGGGATCTGTTATGGCCAGCAGGTCATGATGCACGACCTTGGCGGCACGGTTGAGGCCGGCGAACATGCCACAGCCGAGTTTGGCCGCGCTTGGGTGACACCGTCGGACACCCGGCCTGGGTTCCTGAACGGTTGGTTCATGGATGGCTCGGGCCGCGAGCAGGTCTGGATGAGCCACGGCGACCATGTCTCTGATATTGCGCCCGGTTTCACGGTCTACGGCACCTCGCCCGGCGCGCCTTTTGCAATCACCGCCGATCTCGACCGCCAGTTCTATGCGGTGCAGTTCCACCCCGAAGTCCACCACACCCCCAATGGCAAAACCCTGTACGAAAACTTCGTGCGTGCGGCTGGCTTTAAGGGCGATTGGACGATGGGCGCCTACCGCGAAGAAGCGATCCGCAAGATCCGCGAACAGGTTGGCGACAAAAAGGTGATCTGCGGCCTCTCCGGCGGCGTTGATTCCTCGGTCGCCGCCGTCCTGCTACACGAAGCCATCGGCGATCAGCTCACCTGCGTCTTTGTCGATCATGGGTTGCTGCGCCAGAACGAGGCCGACGAAGTTGTCGCCATGTTCCGCGACAATTACAACATTCCGCTGATCCACGCCGACGAATCCGAGCTGTTCCTTGGCGAGCTTGACGGCCAAAGCGACCCGGAAACCAAACGCAAGATCATCGGGCGGCTGTTCATCGACGTGTTCCAGAAATACGCCAATGAGATTGAAGACGCCGAGTTCCTTGCCCAAGGCACGCTGTACCCCGATGTGATCGAATCGGTCAGCTTTTCGGGCGGCCCTTCGGTGACGATCAAGTCGCACCACAACGTTGGCGGTCTGCCGGAAAAGATGGGCCTCAAACTGGTCGAGCCGCTGCGCGAGCTGTTCAAGGATGAGGTCCGTGCGCTGGGTCAGGAACTCGGGTTGCCCGCGTCCTTTATCGGTCGCCACCCATTCCCCGGCCCCGGCCTTGCCATCCGTTGCCCCGGCGAGATCACCCGCGAGAAGCTCGAGATCCTGCGTAAAGCGGATGCGGTCTATATCGACCAGATCCGCAAGCACGGGCTCTACGATGAAATCTGGCAGGCGTTTGTCGCCATCCTCCCCGTGCGCACCGTTGGCGTGATGGGCGATGGCCGTACCTATGATTTCGCCTGCGCCCTGCGCGCGGTCACAAGTGTCGACGGCATGACCGCCGATTACTACCCGTTCAGCCACGACTTCCTTGGCGAAACCGCCACGAGAATCATCAACGAAGTCAAAGGCATCAACCGCGTAACCTATGACGTAACCTCGAAGCCTCCGGGCACCATCGAGTGGGAATAAGCCTTGAAGGGGCGGCACCGGGAACACCGAAGTGCCGCCCCCCTGCTTCTTCTGTTTGAAAATACCTCGGGGTGAGGCCAAAGGCCGAGGGGCAGCGCCCCTTTTTCCCCGCAATACCCGCCCCAAGCGAATCGACAGCAATTCCCCACAACCGCGCTATACTCCTGCCTGTTCTCAACCCGGACCAGGAGCCCGCCCCATGTTGCGTCTTGCGCTTTTTGCCAGTTTGCTTGCCACCACAGCCACCGCCGACCCCAGCTATCACCGCGTCACCGGAGTTGCGTCGGACGACACGCTCAATGTCCGCGCCGCGCCCGATGGCAGCAGCGAAGACATCGGCGACCTGCCCCATGACACCACCGCAATCGAGGTGATCGACACCGACGCAACCGGCACCTGGGGCCGCATCCTGTGGCAAGAGGCCAATGGCTGGATTGCCATGCGCTTTCTCGAACCTGACGCGATTGCCACCCTCGGCGACACCACTCTGCCCGTGGGTCTGCTATGTTCCGGGGCCGAACCGTTCTGGTCGATCCGCCTGGCCGAAACCACGGCGGTCTACTCCGACCCGACCTATAGCGCCGTCAGCCTCGTGCTCGACAGCGCTCTGGTCGCCGCCGGACGCCCGGCTTTTCCCGCGGCCCTGCATCACAGCAACGAGGGCGGCGCCACCACCTCAATTCTGCGCCCGCAACTGTGCAGTGACGGGATGAGCGACCGCGAATATCCCTATGCGATTGCAACACTTCTGAGGATCGGCGAGCAGGAAACCCTGTTTGAGGGCTGTTGCCGTCTGCCGCTTGAGGCGGGCATGCATTAACCTCCCAAAGCGATAAAGTCCTATAGTAAAACCCAAGCGACAGGGCTCTTTTCAATTGCCCTATCTTATGGTCCTGTCGCGCCATGTTGCATACCTCACGCCCCTCTTCGACTGCCGCCGACAGCCCGGTGACATCATGAGCGATACCATCCGGGCCGCGCTTTGGATGATCGGCGCAATCGTGTCGTTCACTGCGATGGCCATCGCGGGCCGCGCGGTGAGCCTTGACCTCGATACCTTTGAAATCATGCTGTTCAGAAGCCTGATTGGCGTGGTCATTGTGGTGGTCGTGGCCGGCGCGGCGGGCACCTTGAAACAGGTGTCAAGACGCAACCTTGGCGTGCATTTTATTCGCAACCTCAGCCATTTCACCGGCCAGAACCTGTGGTTCTATTCGATCACCGCAATCCCGCTGGCGCAGGTCTTTGCGCTGGAGTTCACCTCGCCGCTTTGGGTCATTGTGCTGTCGCCGCTGATCCTTGGCGAACGGCTGACCAAGGTGCGGGTGCTGGCCGCTGTCATCGGCTTTGTCGGCATCCTTGTGGTCACCCGCCCTAACCCCGAAACGTTGGAGTTCGGCCAGCTTACGGCGGCTTTGGCGGCGATTGGCTTTGCTGGCTCGGCGGTGTTTACCCGGCTCTTGACCCGCACGGAGACAATCACCTGCATCCTGTTCTACCTGACTGTGATGCAAGCGTTTTTCGGACTGATCTGCGCTGGATACGATGGCGACATCACGGTTCCCAGCTTGGATATCCTGCCTTGGGTGGTGCTGATCGCCTGCGCCGGACTGGTGGCGCATTTCTGTCTAACAACGGCGCTGAAACTGGCCTCGGCCTCTGTGGTCATGCCAATTGATTTCGCCCGCCTGCCGGTGATCGCGATTGTCGGAATGCTGCTTTATCAAGAACCGCTCGACCTGTTTGTGCTGCTTGGCGCGGCGATAATCTTTGGCGGGAATTACCTGAATATCCACACCGCGGCCCACAACCTGAGATCGATACGCCAGGTTGATGTCACGAAAATGTAACGTAGCGGCACAACCCCAAGTGTGACGCCGGGTCAGCGATTGACCGAAAAGACCCCTAGGCCCTAGCGTTTTAGCAGGGAAGAGACAGGGAAATTCAAATGAAGTATGTAGCAAGTGCCGCCTCCGCGGCATGTTTCGTTGCAGGTATCGCTCAGGCTGGAGGCATCGAACGTGCCCGCCCCGCCGACTCGATCCTGTTTGAGGAGGGCAACTATGTGCAGTTCTCCTTTTCGCAGACCACGCCGAGCGTTGATGGCGACTATCCCGGGTTTGTCGGTGGCGGGAGCACCGGCAGCATGGCGAACGCCACGCAGCATATCGGCTTTGGCCTCAAGATGGCCCTCGCGGACCGGCTTGATTTCGCGATTGTGCTGTCGCAGCCGTATGCGGCGGACGCCTCGTATGGCGCGGGTCTCTATGAAGGGCTGACTGCCGAGTGGCGCAGCACCGCAGTTGATTTGCTGGTCAAATATGACGTGACCGACCAAGTGTCGGTTTATGGTGGTCCGTCGTTGCTCACCTCATCGGCAGACATCAACATCCCGCTCCCGCTGGCAAATGGCGCCTCGGATCCGGACGGCCGCGCAGGGCCCCTGCCCGGCAGCATCGTGAGCGACTATGCCGCATCGAGTTCGCGTGAGACCGATCTCGGGTTTGTCCTGGGTGCGGCGTTCCAGATCCCGGAATATGCCGCGCGCGTGGCGATGACCTACCGCTCTCAGATCGAGCATGAGTTTAGAGCTGACGAAAGCTATACGCAGCTGAGCTTTCCCGGCGGCGTCCCGACGATGACCCCCATCGCCACCACCACCGACACGCCGATCATCATGCCGCAATCGCTTACTTTGGATTTCCAATCCGGCGTTGCGCCCAAAACGCTGGTGTTTGGCTCGATCAAATGGACCGAATGGTCGAAATGGTCAGTCTCGCCCGGCGCTTACGAATCCGAAACCGGGTCGGAAATCACCGGCTTTGACAACGACACTTTCACCTATCAACTTGGTATCGGGCGTCAGCTGTCGGACCAGTTTTCGGTCTTTGCCCGCGTCGGCCACGAATCCAAGAAGGGCGGCGAAGCATCGCGGCTTTCGCCCACTGACGGCTATACCTCCGTCGGCCTTGGCGGCAGCTACACGATGGGCCGAGCCAAGATCACGGCCGGCGTTGAGCATGCCTGGCTTGGCGATGCCGAATCCGGCACCCCGACCAAGTTCAGCGACAACACCGCCACCGGCTTTGGCCTGACACTTGGCTTTGCCTTCTAAACCAGCACGACATCCCTCACGGAAACGCCCCGTCTGCGCCTTGGCGCGGCGGGGCTTTTTCGTACTCGGAGATCATGCTAGGCGAGGCAGGGACTAATCAGGATCTTGCGCCATGCTGTATTCTTCTGCTGACGACTGGCGCGCCGCGCCGCAAAAACGCGTGCTGTTCTTTGGCATGTCCGGCCTTGGAAAAACGCATGTTTCCAACACCCTGCGCGACAATGGTGCCTGGTTTCATTATTCCATCGATTACCGCATTGGCACCCGGTACATGGGCGAATACATCGCCGACAATGCCAAGGCACATGCGATGCAGGTGCCGTTTCTGCGCGATCTCTTGATGTCGGATTCGATCTATATCGGCTCGAACATCTCGTTCCACAATCTGACGCCGGTGTCGGCCTATCTGGGCAAACCCGGCAACCCCGATCTTGGCGGCCTGCCGATGGCAGAATACACCCGGCGGCAAGATCAGTTCCGTCAGGCCGAGATCAGCGCGCTGCGCGACACCGGCTATTTCATTGACCGGGGTCAGGCGCTTTACGGCTATCCGCATTTCATCTGTGACACCGGCGGGTCGATCTGCGAATGGGTCGATCCCGAAGACCGCGCCGATCCGGTGATGAGCGAGCTGTCGTCGCGCGCGCTGATGATCTGGATCGAAGGGTCCGAGGCGCATACCCAAGAGCTGATCCGCCGCTTTAACCGCGCGCCCAAGCCGATGGCCTATCAACCCGCGTTTCTGGCGCGCTGCTGGGAGGAGTATCTGGCGGAAAAGGGCTGTGACGAGGCCGCTGTCGATCCCGATGATTTTATCCGCTGGACCTATGGCCGCGCGCTGGCCCACCGCCAGCCGCTGTATGCCGCGATGGCGCGCAATTGGGGCGTGACCGTCACCGCCGACGATATCGCCAGCGTGCGGGACGAGGCCGATTTCACAGACGTTATTGCCCGCGCCATCGACGCCAAAGCCGATTGATCTCTGGCTGACGTCTGGCCTGCGCCTTGTGCCGCCGTGCGCTCTGCCCTATCTCTCTGGCTCGATAAAAAGGAACATCTGATGCCGATCAAGCTCCCCAACGACCTGCCTGCCTTTGACGTGCTGTCGCGCGAGGGTGTCATGGTCATGTCGGAGGCGCAGGCCGAGCATCAAGACATCCGCCCGCTGCGTATCGGTTTGCTGAACCTGATGCCCAAGAAGATCGCCACCGAGACCCAGTTCGCCCGGCTGATCGGCGCCTCGCCGCTTCAGATCGAGCTGTCGCTGATCCGGATGAGCGAGCATGAGACCAAGACCACCTCGGCCGAGCACATGGACAGCTTTTATCGCTCGTTTCGCGAGGTCCAGCACGAGAAATTTGACGGGCTGATCATCACCGGCGCGCCGATCGAACATCTGCCGTTCGAAGACGTGACCTATTGGGATGAGCTCTGCGAAATCATGGACTGGACCCAGACCAACGTGCATTCCACCTTTGGCGTGTGCTGGGGCGGGATGGCGATGATCAACCATTTCCACGGCGTGCAGAAACACATGCTGGATGCCAAGGCCTTTGGCTGTTTCCGCCACAGCAATCTTGACCCGGCCTCGCCGTATCTGCGCGGCTTTTCAGATGATTGCGTGATCCCGGTCAGCCGCTGGACCGAGATGAAACAACCCGAGATCGACGCCGCGCCGGGGCTGAAAACGCTGCTGGGCAGTGCTGATTCCGGCCCCTGTCTGGTTGAGGATCGGGCGCACCGCGCGCTCTATATTTTCAACCATTTCGAGTATGACAGTGGCACGCTCAAAGAAGAATACGACCGCGACGTGGCCAATGGCACGCCAATCAACGTGCCGATGAACTACTACCCCGGCGATGATCCCGCGAAAAAGCCGCAGAACCGCTGGCGCAGTCACGCGCATCTTTTGTACGGCAACTGGATCAGCGAATTGTACCTGACGACCCCGTTCGACATGGACGAGATCGGCCAGAAATCGACCGACCTGCGGGGCTGAGATGATCGCAGGTCTGCCCCTTGCCCTACTGTCTGTTGCAGTTCTGGCCGGTGGCGCATTCCTGATCGACCGGCGTGCGGATTTCAAAGAAGCACAGGCCGAGGCGCAGTACCGCCCGCTTGGGGAGTTGATCGAGGTTGACGGCACCACGGTGCACGCGCTTGTCACCGGCGCAGGGCCGGATCTGGTGCTGTTACACGGCGCGTCGGGCAACCTGCGCGATTTTACCTTTGGTCTGATCGAACCGCTGTCGCGCGATTTCCGCGTCATTGCCTTTGATCGCCCCGGTCTGGGATGGACCGAGCGGCTTCAGACCCACGACGAAAGCCCGCGTGAGCAGGCCCGATTGTTGCAACGCGCTGCCGACAAGCTTGGCGTGACTGCGCCGGTGGTGCTGGGCCATTCGTACGGCGGTGCGGTTGCGCTGGCTTGGGCGCTGGAGCGCCCCGAGGAGACCTCGGCGCTGGTGCTGTTGGGCGCGGTGTCCAATCCCTGGCCCGGCGGCCTCGATTGGCTGTATCACGTCAATTCGTCCTGGCTGGGCAGTACCTTGTTGGTGCCACTGATCACCGCCTTTGCGCCGCCGTCGCGGGTGGAAAACGCGCTCAAGGCGATCTTTACGCCGCAGGTCGCGCCGCTGCGCTATGGCCGCGATATCGGAGCCGGGCTGACCCTGCGCCGCGAGAGCCTGCGTGCCAACGCCCGTCAGATCATCACGCTTAGGCCGCAAGTGGTCGCCATGTCTGAAGACTATCACAGCCTGACGATGCCCGCCGAAATCCTGCATGGCGAAGACGATACCATCGTGCCGCTTACGGTGCACTCCGAGCTACTAAGCCGGCAATTGCCGGGGGCCAACCTTGTTCGGATGCCGGGGATCGGCCATATGCCGCATCACGCTGCGCCGCAGGAGGTTATCGACGCGGTGCACCGCGCGGCCGCGCGTGCCGGGCTGTAGCGGGTTTGGCTTTGGTGCGGTGGCGTTTGGTGTGATGGGAGAAAGGGGGCCAGCCCCCTCGGCCTTTGGCCTCACCCCCGAGGTATTTTCAAACAGAAGAAGACCTAAGTGGGTTTGGGGTGTTCGACGGTCGCGTGTTCTTTGGATCGGGCGGTGATGCCGCAACGTGAACTGGGGTCTAAAGCCGGTCGTGAAGACCATTAACATTGAACCCGGCGGCGTAAACCGCCATATTTCAATAAAAATATGCGAGGCCCTATGGCGAAACCTTTTGACGGTGCCATCAGCACCTATTTCGAGACCGAAGCCCCCAAATCCATCCGCGATGCGCTACGCCGTGCCGAAAAGGGTGAGATGCTGTCAGAGGGCTATCCCTATTCCGAACGCATGCCGCGCAAGGCGTATGAAAAGGATATGGCCGCGCTGCAGATCGAATTGGTCAAGTTTCAGACTTGGGTCAAGGACAGCGGTGCGCGCATCGCCGTGGTGTTTGAGGGCCGGGATGCGGCGGGCAAAGGCGGTACGATCAAACGGTTCCGCGAGAATATGAACCCACGGGTGGCGCGCGTGGTGGCGCTTTCGAAACCGACGGAAAAGGAAGCCACCCAGTGGTATTTCCAGCGCTACGTGGATCACCTGCCCTCGGGCGGCGAGATCGCGTTTTTCGACCGCAGCTGGTACAATCGCGCGGTGGTGGAAAAGGTGTTTGATTTCTGCACCGATGATCAACGCGAACGGTTTTTCCGTCAGGCCCCCGACTTTGAAAATATGCTGGCGGATGAGGGGATTACCCTGATCAAGCTGTGGCTGAACGTCAGTCGCGGCGAGCAGCTGCGCCGGTTTTTGCAGCGCGAAGGGGACCCGCTTAAGCATTGGAAGCTCAGCTGGATCGATGTTGAAGGGCTGAAGCGTTGGGACGCCTATACCGACGCCATCGCCGAGACGCTGGAGCGGACGCACACCGACGCCGCCCCCTGGACCATCGTGCGCACCGATGACAAACGCCGTGCGCGATTGAATGCCATCCGGGCTGTGCTGTGCCAGATCGATTATGCCAATAAGGATGTTGCCGCTTTGGGCCAGATCGACCCATTGATCGCAGGCGGACCGGACCTTTGGACGGCACAGGCCCGTGATGCCTAAACGCGGCTATCACCACGGAAATCTGCGTCAGGCGCTGATCGATGCCGCCCTGCGGCTGATCGAAGAGCGTGGGCCGACCGGGTTCACGCTGTCAGAGGCAGCCAAACAGGCGGGGGTGACGCCGGCGGCGGTCTATCGCCACTTTGAGGGGCGCGAAGATTTGATCGCCGAGGCCGCGCTTCAGGGCTATGAGATTTTCGCCGACGTGATCGAATTCGCCTATGACGGCGGCAAACCTTCGGCGCTGTCGGCGTTTGAGGCGACGGGGCGGGCCTATCTTGCCTTTGCGCGCAAGTATCCCGGCCACTACATCGCGATGTTTGAAAGCGGCGTTTCGGTCAACAAAACGGCCGATCTCGCCGAAGCCTCGGCCAAGGCGCGCGGCGTGTTGGAGCAGGCGGCGGCGGGGCTGTCGCAGCATATCCCCGAGGCGAAACGCCCACCCGCCGCGATGTTTTCGGCGCATATCTGGGCGATGAGCCACGGGGTTGTCGAGCTGTTTGCGCGCGGCGCACCGGGCTCGCGCAGCCCCTATCCACCGGAAGAATTGCTTGAGGCCGGCATCGGGATCTACCTGCGGGGGCTTGGCCTGATCCCGCCAGACGCGTAAGGCATGACTATGAGCGGCAAAACTTTCTTCCTGGGCCTTGGTGGTCAGAAATGCGGATCAAGCTGGATCCAAGCTTACCTGAACCGCCAGACCGGCGCGAATTTCGGGCGGCTGGGCGAGTATCAGATCTGGGAGAGCGATCTCGGGTCGGTGTTTGCCCGCTACCGCGTGCCCGATCCTTCGACCTGGCAGAGGATCCGCGCCGAGGCCAAGCGCAAGGCCGGACTGTCGGAACCCGCTGCCCATCTGCGGTGGCGCTTGCAGCAGAACCGGGAGTGGTACTTCGATTACTTCGACTCGCTGCTGAGCCAACCCGGCACCACCATGACCGGCGACATCACCCCCAGCTATGCCGCCCTGCCCGCGCCGCTCTTGCAGAAGATTAAGGCTGGCTTTGAGGAGCTTGATATCACGACGAAAACAATCTTTTCGATGCGCGATCCGGTGGATCGGATACGCTCACATTTGCGTATGGAAATGGAGCGCGGACGCGTGGCCAAGGCGACGGACAATGACGCCGCTCTGCGGGCGTTTTACGCCGGTGCCGAGGCCGCAGCGCGCACACGGTACGACATGACATTAGAGGCGATGGAGACGGTGTTCGCGCCCGAGGACAGACATATTTGCCTGTTTGAGGAAGTGTTCACGGCGGACGGTATTGCCCAATTGGCGGCCTTTGCCGATGTGCCAGTAGAGCCGGACGCCGGTGCGAAAAAGGTGAATGCGCGGGCCAAAGGATCGGGCGTGCCCGAGGATCTGACCGCCGAAATCGCCCGCCACTACGCCCCGGTGTATGAGGCGGTGGCCAAGCGGCTGCCACAGATTGCCGAGGTCTGGCCGTCGGCGCGCTATGTCTTGGGATAGGCCATCAATCCGCAATCGATGAACTGCTGAACGTTCTGAAATTCCACAGAGTTCTCGTCCAGAAAGCTGCCGTCCCGCGCCTGCATCCGCTCTAGCAACTCGGCGTAATAGCGGTACTTCGACGCGGCATTGGCATGCGCCCCCCAGGCCTGCGCCCTCTCGATTTTCTGGCTGAACTGCACGGTAAACACGAAGTGCGCAACCGTCAGGAGCACGTCGGAACTCGGGGCGAGATTGGCGTAATGCGATCCGGTCAGGCGGCTTTTTGCATCACGCAGAACCAAAGGCGTTTTGTGGCGGGGCGACTTCTGGAACTGCTGCGCCTTGCGGGCTTTGGATGGCATGTAGAGCCTGTGCAGCCCCTTGCGCACCACCTTAGGTTCAACTTCAAAGTCTTTGAAAAGACGTGATGTTTTTGATTTTCCAGTAAGCTCCGGCTGATGCCCTGCAATCAGGTTCACCAAGGGTTCGGACTGAAAATAGGGGTACGCCTTCAGCAATCCGTCAAAGCTTTGCGGCATCTCGCCCCGCAGCCCGGCCACGTCTTTTGGGAAGAATTCCACCACTGTCGCAATCGCCGACGGCGCGCCTTCGCGCGTCAGGTGCGCGATAACCTCGGCGATAGAGGTGACACCCGGCGGGAGAAACAGGAATTCGTCGGCGTCGACATAGGCCACATAGGCGCCATCGAAGAACAGATGCGGCAGAGCGATCTTGAAGTAGGTGCCTGCGCGTTCCTTGCGGGTCTCGCCGTCGGGATCGCGGTACAGGATTTCGTCGCCAAACCCGAAGGTTGAGTGCATCACCACGCAGTCGGGTTGGGCCGCCAGATGTTCGAATGTGCCGTCGTCCGAGGCATCGTCAAAGATCAGAAATTGCTCAAAGCCGATCGACCTGTAGTGCGCCAGAAACGCGCGCAAAAAGCCCATCTCGTTTTTCATCGTCGAGAATAGCGTCAGCTTGGCCGGGTCTACCGTGCCACTTGCCACCTGAGCCAATTGTCCTGCGTCTTGGATGCTATAGGTTTTCATGCCCGAGGGATCAGCTTTCGTGCGGCCCACGTCAAGCCCCTCTGCGCGTTCGACGCACCGCGCAGCAAAAAGGCCGCCCTTGCGAGGCGGCCTTTCCATTCGATATGCGAAACGATTAACGCTTCGAGAACTGGAAGCTCCGGCGCGCCTTGCGCTTACCGTATTTCTTACGTTCCACAACGCGGCTGTCGCGTGTCAGGAAGCCTGCGGCTTTCAGAGGGGCACGCAGCGAGGGATCGTACAGCTGCAGCGCTTTGGAAATGCCGTGCTTGACCGCACCGGCCTGACCGGAAAGACCGCCGCCTTTGACAGTGGCTTGCACGTCAAACTGACCTTCAACACCGGCAACCGAGAACGCTTGGCGCAGAATCATCTGAAGCACGGGACGTGCGAAATAGACGTTCAGCTCGCGGCCGTTAACCGAAACTTTACCCGAACCGGGTTTGATCCAGACGCGGGCAACCGCATCCTTACGTTTGCCGGTGGCATAGGCACGGCCCAGTTCGTCACGAACAGGCTCGCGCGGGGTTTCAACCTCGGCAACAGCCTCAACTCCGGCAGTGACGGCGTTCAGGTCTTCGAGGGAATTCACTTGCTCAGCCATTATTTCGCCACCCGGGTGTTTTTCGAGTTCATGATCTTGACGTCGAGCACTTCGGGGCTTTGCGCCTCGTGGGGATGCTCGGTGCCGGCATAGACGCGCAGGTTGGTCATCTGAACGCGCGCCAGACGGTTGCCCGGCAGCATACGCTTGACCGCGAGGGTCACAACGCGCTCGGGGTGTGCACCCTCGAGGATCTGCTGTTTGGTGCGGGATTTAATGCCGCCCGGGTGGCCGGTGTGCCAGTAGTGGTGCTCTTCGCGCTTCTTGCCGGTCAGCTGGATCTTGTCCGCGTTGACGACGATCACGTTGTCACCACAATCCATGTGGGGCGTGAAGGAAGGCTTGTGCTTGCCGCGCAGACGCGTGGCGATGATCGAAGCGAGACGGCCGAGAACAACGCCTTCAGCGTCGATCACGATCCATTTCTTTTCGATATCTGCCGGGGTCGCAGAAAAGGTTTTCATGTCAGGTTACCCTTGGGTTTGGAGATTGGGCGCATAAACCACGCGCCACCAAATTCGATGGCCGGGTTATAAAGGGTGCAGTTGCACAGTCAAGGCACGCTTATCCGAATTTTACCTGCAAAATCATATGGTTGCAAAATAGGTATCAATTTACCCCACTAAACGCCAATGTTTTCCGGCGGATCGTCCAGTAATCGGCGCAAGCGCTGCATCGCATCCTCGAACGTCTCAAGCTTGACCTGTGCATTGATTGCGATGCGCACGGCATGGGGCACGCGGGCTTCGCGCAGGGCAAAGCCTTCGGCGCTGCGGATTTGCAGGCCCTCGGCCTCAGCGGCCTGACAGAACGCCGCCGCCCGCCAACCCTCGGGCAGGCGCAACCACACAAACGGAACGCTTTCGTGCCAAGAGAGGTCATGCGTGCCGAGCGCGTTCACCGCGGCACGCACATACCGGGCAATTGTATCGCTCACCTTCTGCGCCAAAACATCCACCGCCGGGTCGCCCAACAGCAATTCGGTCAGATCGGCCAAGGGACGCGAGAGGCCAAAGAACCCGTATTCCGCCACCCGGCGCAGCGCCGCCACACCATTGTCCGACGCCAGCGCGACGCCAATCCGCAAGGCCGGCGTCAGCGATTTCGAGATCGACGCAACGTACCAGCTCTGCCCCGGCAGGATCATGCGATAGTTCGGCAGCGGCGTTCCGCTACGGCGATAACATCCGTCCTCGAGGATATCGAAACCGCGCGCTTCGGCCACGGCGGCAATCTCGCGGCGGCGCTTCAACGGCGTGTGCACCAACGTCGGGCTTTGCACATCAGGCGAGGTACAGAGCAGTTGCGCCGAGTGGGTGCGCGCAAGGCGATCCAGCTCTTCGGGGATCAGACCGTGTTCGTCGATTGGCACCGGCACAACCTCGGCCCGCAGGATTTCAGCGGCGCGGCGGAAGCCGGGATACGACAGCTCCTCGACCAAGACCACAGGCCGCCTGCCCCGCAGAACGCATTGCATGACAAGGCAAATTCCGTTCTGCCCCCCATGGGTTAGCACCACCTCATCGCTGCGCACCGGGCTTGGCAAATGGGTGTTGAGCCACCGCGCGGCGGCCTTGCGCGCCGGTTCGTAGGGTTTGTTGGACGGGTAATCAAGCAGGTCGGCGGTGTTGCGTTCCGCTGCCCTGCGCATAGCGCGGCGGATGGCATCCACCTGGCCGACATCTGGCAGGCACGGGCTGAGCATCGGCACGGTATCGGCGTTTTGCATCGGATATTGGATCAGCAACGGCGGCGTTTCAGATCCGCCCGACTGCGCATCGGCAACAAAGGTCCCCCGCCCGACCTCGGCCTGCAAAAGCCCCTCGTCGGTCAACAGCGTATAGGCGCGCGCGACGGTGCCGGGGGTGATCTGCAAGGTCCAGGCCAGTTCCCGCACCGGCGGAAGCTTTTGCCCCACAGCCATTTCGCCTCGGGCAACGGCGGCGCGGATTGCTTCGGCCACGGCGCGGTATTTCGGCCCGTCAAAGCCCGATATATCACCAATCGAAATTGTATCCATCACAATAATTCCATAGACCCATAGCGCGCCACATTGTATCAAAATTGTACAGCGGCTCGCCGCATTGTGTCAATACAATTTGGAAAGGGTACTCTCATGGCACACGATCACACCTCCCCCGCGCAGGGCCTCGGCTATTTCAATAGCCGCCCAATGACGCCGTTTGCGGCTGTCGCGCTCAAGGTTGTTGTGATGATTGCCAAATGGGAGGCACGTGGGCGCACCCGAACCCATCTCAAACATCTCGATGATCACCTGTTGCGTGACATCGGCGTAACGCGCGACGCGGCCAACACAGAGGCCGCCCGCTCGTTCTGGCAAGGGTAAGCGCGTCCGCGCTGGTTGATCCCTGACCCTGTCAGACCTCTTCCCTGGCCCGGGGCTTGCCCTCGGGCCTTTTTTCATACGCGTCGTTAACGCGCCGGCGGGATCGAATAGGTCAGACTGGCGCGGGCCACCGGGGTCTCTTGGCCTTCGGAATATAGCAAACAGTCCACCACGCTCAGCGCGCGGCCCATCTTTAGCAGTCGAAACTTACCGATTACATCCGCCCCGGCGGCGGGTTTGCGCATGAAATCAATCGAACAATTCGTTGTCACCGCCAGCGCCTCGCGCCCGATCCGCGCCATTGTGGCCACATAGGCCCCGACATCCGCCAGCGCGAACATCGCCGGGCCAGACACGGTGCCACCGGGGCGCAAATGCTGCTCGGACGCCAGAAGCCGCATCACCAGAAACTCTTCGTCGAGGCTGTCGATGGCGAACATGCCCTCAACCTGCGGAAACACCTCGGACAAAAAATCCGTCATTTCCTGAGCGTTAATTACAATTGTCATTCTTCCCTCATGCCTTGCGCCCCGCTACGCTGCCGCGCAAGGCTTGGGAGGGCAAGATGGCGATTTTGGAACGTTACGACACCGGGGCGGTGGCCCACCTGAAAATGAACGCGCCCGAGCGGCTCAATGCGCTTAGCGACGAGATGCTGGCGGCGTTTCAGGCCCAGATTGACGCGCTGCGCGAGGACCATACGATTCGCGCCGTGGTGATTTCGGGCACTGGCAAGGCGTTCTGCGCCGGTCACGACCTCAAACAAATGACTGCGGGGCGGCAAGCCAGCGATGGCGGGCGTGCCTATTTCGCCGATCTGTTTGGCCGTTGCGCGCAGGTGATGACCGGGCTGACCCGCCTGCCCCAACCCGTGATCGCGCAGGTCCACGGCATCGCCACCGCGGCCGGCTGCCAGATGGTCGCCAGTTGCGACATGGCGGTTGCCGCCGAGGGCACGCGCTTTGGCGTCAACGGGGTGAACATCGGACTGTTCTGTTCGACGCCGATGGTGGCCCTGTCGCGCAATATCCCGCGCAAGAAGGCGTTTGAAATGCTGTCCACCGGGCAGTTTATCGAAGCAGACGAGGCCGAAACGCTGGGCCTGATCAACCGTGTGGTGCCCGCGCAAAGCCTTGCCGCCGAAAGCGCGGCTTTGGCGGCGCGGGTGGCCGAGAAACTGGGCTCTGCGGTGCGCATCGGCAAAGAGGCGTTTTACGCGCAGGCCGAGATGGGACTCGACGCGGCCTATGCCTATACCGGGCAGGTCATGGTGGAAAACATGCTCGACCGTGACACCACCGAAGGCATCAGCGCCTTCCTCGACAAGCGGACCCCCGACTGGCAGCAATAGCGCCCCTTTGACATGCGCCCAAAAGGGCGTATGTGAGCGCGCATGACACAAGAATTGCACATCGTCGGCGGCGGAATGGCCGGATCCGAAGCGGCTTGGCAGGCCGCAAAACTGGGCATCAACGTGGTGATCCACGAGATGCGGCCCAAGGTCGAAACCTTTGCGCACCGCACCGGCAATCTGGCCGAGATGGTGTGTTCCAACTCGTTCCGTTCGGACGACGATGAACAGAACGCCGTCGGCCTGCTGCATTGGGAAATGCGCGCCGCGGATGGGTTGATCATGGCCACCGCCGACAAACATCGCCTGCCCGCAGGCGGCGCACTGGCAGTTGACCGCGATCCCTTTGCGGAATCGGTGACAGCGGCGCTGATGGCCCTGCCGAATGTGCGTGTGGACTATGACGAGATCACCGAACTGCCCACCGATGGCCATTGGATCATCGCCACCGGGCCGCTGACGTCGTCGGCCTTGGGCGAAGCGATCCGGGCGGAAACCGGTGCCGACGCGCTGGCGTTTTTCGATGCGATTGCGCCGATTGTTTATGCCGAGTCGATCGACATGTCGAAGGCCTGGATGCAGTCGCGCTATGACAAGGGCGAGACCGAGGAAGAGCAGAAAGCCTATCTCAATTGTCCGATGGACAAGGCGCAGTATGAGGCGTTTATTGACGCGCTTCTGGCCGCCGACAAGACCGAGTTTCACGAGGGCGAAACCGCCGGATATTTCGACGGTTGCCTGCCGATCGAGGTGATGGCCGAACGTGGCCGCGAGACGCTGCGCTTTGGTCCGATGAAGCCTGTCGGCCTGACCAATCCGCACCAGCCCGACGTCAAAGCTTATGCCGTCGTGCAATTGCGCCGCGATAACGCGCTGGGAACGCTGTATAATATCGTTGGCTTCCAGACCAAGATGAAATACGGCGCGCAGACCGAAGTGCTCCGCATGATCCCCGGCCTTGAGGAGGCGAGCTTTGCCCGCCTCGGCGGCATTCACCGCAACACCTTCCTCAACTCGCCAACGCTTCTGGATTCGCAGATGCGGCTGAAATCGCGCCCCAACATCCGCTTTGCTGGCCAGATCACCGGCGTCGAAGGCTATGTCGAAAGCGCTGCGATGGGCCTTTTGGCCGGGCGTCTTGCTGCCGCTGACATCCTCGGCCAGCCGCTGCCCGAGGTGCCGCACGACAGCGCGATGGGCGCATTGATCCACCACATCACCGGCGGCGCGGATGCCAAAACCTTCCAACCGATGAACGTCAATTTCGGCCTGTTCCGCCCGGTCGATGGCCTCAAAGGCGGACGCCGCGGCCGCAAAGACCGCTACAAGGCCTACACCGACCGCGCCAAAGACGCCTGGACTGATTGGCTGGGCACAAAAGCCGACGCTGCCTAGGCCGCGCCCTGGTGTTTCGCACCCGCTTCGCCCCGTCGCCCACCGGCCCGCTGCATCTGGGCCACGCCTACTCTGCGCTGCTGGCGCATGACATGGCGCGGGCGCAGGGCGGCGTGCTCCACCTGCGCATCGACGACATCGATCAAAGCCGCGCGCGCCCGGAATGGGAGGCGCAAATCTATGACGATCTGCGCTGGCTGGGCATCGATTGGCCCGCGCCGGTCTGGCATCAATCCGCCCGCACCGCGCGCTACCGCCACGCGCTAAAGGCGCTCTGGGCGCGCGGCTTGCTCTATCCTTGCAGCTGCTCCCGGCGCGACATCCAAGCCGCCGCCAACGCCCCACAAGAAGGCGCGCCGCTGCTCGGACCCGACGGGATTATCTATCCCGGAACCTGTCGCACTCACCCGCGCACCGGCCCACTGCCAGAGGATCAGGTGTTAAGGCTCGACATGAAGATGGCCATGCAACAAATTGATAGGGCTATCTTTATTGAAGAGGGCGAAAACCCAGGCCACCGCCCCGTTACCGCCGAAACCATGATCGAAACCGTTGGCGATGTGGTCCTAAGCCGCCGCGACATGGCCGCGTCTTACCACCTGTCCATCGTGATCGATGACGCTGATCAGGCCATCACCCATGTGATCCGCGGCGCGGATCTCTTCGACGCCACCTACATCCATACCGTCTTGCAAAAACTCATTGGCCACCCAACGCCGATCTATCATCACCACAAGCTCATCCGCGACGAACACGGCAAACGCCTCGCCAAACGCGACGACGCCCGCGCCATCGCGCTCTACCGCACCGAGGGCCACTCGGCACACGACATCCGCACAATGGTCGGCCTCTGACGGCCTGCGCTTCTTCTGTTCAAAAATACCTTGGGGGAGACCGCCTCTTGGGGCGGGCGGGGGCAAAGCCCCCTAACCTTCCGGCTGCATCAACTCCACTTCCACCCCATCGCGCACCTCGGTGTAAAAGCAACTGCGCCGATTGGTGTGACAGGCCGGGCCCGATTGGTTCACGGTGACAACCAGACAATCCCGGTCGCAATCCACGCGGAAGCTCACCAAGCCCTGTACATGGCCCGAACTCTCGCCCTTGACCCAGAAACTCTGCCGTGACCGCGACCAATAGGTCACTTTGCCCGACGCCAATGTCCGTGCCACCGCCTCGGCGTTCATCCACGCCATCATCAGCACTTCGCCGCTCGTGGCATCCTGTGCGATGGCCGGAATCAGGCCCGCATCGTTATAGACCAAGGTCGCAGGATCGAAGGACATAGAGAAAAACCTTTTGCATGGGAGCGTGTCGTGCCTATTTATGAAACCCAAGACAAAAGAGAAAGCCGAGATGCCGGAAACCGACCTGATCAAGCTCTATTCTGCCCGTATTCTGGCGCTGGCAGCGGATATTCCGCTGACCGACCGGCTGGCCGCACCCGATGCCACCGTCAAGAAGCGCTCGCCGCTCTGCGGTTCGACCGTCACGGTTGATGTCACCATGGAAAACGGCAAGGTCGCCGCCTTCGGGCAGGACGTCAAAGCCTGTGCGCTTGGCCAATCTGCAGCCTCGGTTCTGGGGTCGGTAGTGATCGGGCGCAGCCCGGACGAACTTGACCGCGCCGGTGATGAATTGCGCCGGATGCTGAAAGAAGACGGGCCAGTGCCGTCAGCCCCGTTCGAGGGGTACGAGGTGCTTTTGCCCGCGCGCGACTATAAGAACCGCCATGCCTCGATTCTGCTGGCAGTCGAGGCCACCGCCGAAGCCGCACGGCAGGCGACGGCCGTATCGGCCTGATATTACACATTTTTTGGTAAAAAAATGGCCGCCTTCCGAAGAAGGCGGCCAGTAAAGCTCTCGCGTCACGAGTGGGGGCGATGAGGCAGACCCCGAAGTCCCATGGGGATGGGATGAGGCAGGTCGCGCGAATGGGGACAGGCGCGCGGGACGCGAGTGCAGGCAGAAGAATGTCTAGAACAACGCGGGCAGATGCAGCGACCCCACCAGCATAATCACAAGGGAAACGGCCCCGAAAGCATCCTGAACAAAGCTCAGATCGGCGCGGCGGCAGGTCTTGGTCAGCGTGTACTTCATAGTGGCGTCTCCCGTTTCGTGTTGCCTATTTGTTCTCATATTGGAAACGTTCTGTAAAGAACTTTCTGAGAACATCGAGGAACAAATCGAAACGAGAGGTGCTAACCCACTGATATCAAACGGATGGCCTCATCCTGCCGCATCAACCAAAGTAGAACACGCGCCGCACGGCCCCGCGCCGATTCCAGCTTCGGGTCGGTGTGCAAAAGGGCACGGGCGTCGGTCTGGGCCGTTTCCATCAATCCGGTCTGAGATTCGAGGTCTGCCACGCGGAACCTCGGCAGCCCGGATTGCGCCGTGCCAATCACATCGCCAGCACCGCGCATTTCCAGATCGGTCTCGGCAATGACAAAGCCGTCTTCGGTATTGCGCAATGTCTCCAGCCGCTTACGGCCGCCTTCGCCCAGAGGCGGTTGATACATCAGCAAGCAGGTTGAGGCCTGATCCCCCCGCCCGACACGACCGCGCAGCTGGTGCAACTGCGCGAGACCAAAGGTCTCGGCCCGCTCGATCACCATGATCGTGGCATTGGGCACGTTAACCCCCACCTCGATCACCGTGGTGGCCACCAGAACCAAGGTTTCGCCAGACTGAAACCGGCGCATCGCGGCATCCTTGTCGGCGGGCGGCATCTGGCCGTGCACCAGTCCGACTTTGCCCTCGCCCAAGGCGGCACGCAGACGCTTGAACCGTTCCTCGGCCGCAATCAGATCGGACACTTCGCTTTCCTCGACCAGAGGACAGACCCAATATGCCTGACGCCCCTCCTCGGCAGCCGCGCGAATTCGGCCCACAACCTCGTCAAGCCGGTCAGTTGACACCAATGCGGTGGTGATCGGTTTGCGTCCGGGCGGTTTTTCATCAAGGATCGAGACATCCATATCGCCGTATTGCGCGAGGGCGAGGCTGCGCGGAATCGGCGTCGCCGTCATGACCAGCACATCTGCCGCAACGCCCTTGGCCCCAAGCGCCAGCCGCTGACGCACGCCAAATCGGTGCTGTTCGTCCACAATCGCCAGCCGCAGATCGCAGAATTCCACATCATCTTGAAACACCGCATGGGTGCCGACCAAAACCTGTATATCGCCGCGCTGCAGCGCCGCCAGTTTCGCCGCCCGCTCAGCGCCCTTGTCGCGCCCAGTCAACAATTCAAGCACAAGCCCCGCGCTTGCCGCCAGAGGCTGCAACCCTTCAAGATGCTGACGCGCAAGGATTTCGGTCGGGGCCATCATGACGCCCTGCCCGCCGGCTTCGACCGCAATCAGCAGCGCCATGAAGGCCACCAGCGTCTTGCCCGAGCCGACATCGCCCTGCAACAGCCGGTTCATCCGCTGGTCGCGCGCCATATCCGCGGCAATCTCTGAAATCGCCCGGCTTTGCGCCGCAGTCGGCGTGTATGGAAGGGATTTCAATACCTTGGATTGAAACTGCCCCGTGCCCTGACTGACCCGTCCTGCGGTTTTCCGTCGGTTTTGCCGCGCAAGGGCCAGCGTCAATTGATGGGCCAGCAACTCATCATAGGCAAGACGCACCCGCGACGGATCTGTCGGTGAGAGCGCGCGGGCATCCTCAGGATTATGTGCCGCAGCCAGGGCCGCCTGCCAATTAGGCCAGCCCTCCCGCGCAAAGAGAGATGGTTCGATCCATTCCGCCAGATCAGGCGCACGTGTCAACGCACCCTGCGCCGCCTTGTGCATCGCCTTCTGGGTTACGCCGGACGTCAGCGGGTAAATCGGTTCGAAATCAGGGATTTCGCCCGCCTCGGCCACCGGCAGAATATGATCGGGGTGCACCATGTTGGCGATTCCGTCGAACAATTCGACCTTGCCCGACACCACCCGCCGCTGGCCACTGGGTAAAATTTTACTCAGATAATCGCCGCGCGCATGGAAAAACACCAATTGAAACGAGGTCTGGGCGTCCTGAACATTGATCCGGTAGGCCCCGGAGCGGCTTCGCGGCGGCATATGGCGGCCAACTTCAACCTCGACGGTCACAACTCCGGGCAAATCTGCCCCCTGCACCGTATCGCGTTTGCGTCGGTCGATTCCGGAATGCGGCAAGGTAAAAAGCATATCGCGTGGGGCCTCGATCGCCAGTCCGGCGAGCGACTTGGCGATCTTGGGGCCGACGCCGGGCAAGGTTTCCAAGCCCGCGAACAGCGGAAACAACGTTTCAGGCCGCGTGCTCATACCCCGATCAAAGCCAGCCAGGTGTCTTCATCGATGGTCTCGATCCCCAGTTCCACGGCTTTCTTGCCCTTGGACCCAGCCCCCGGCCCCGCGATCACCAAATCGGTTTTCTTAGAAACCGAGCCGGACACTTTGGCCCCAAGCGCCTCGGCGCGGGCTTTGGCCTCGGCGCGGGTCATTTTTTCCAGCGAACCGGTAAAGACCACGGTTTTGCCCGCCACTGGGCTGCCGTCGACCTTGGGTTTGGCGGCATCCTGAACGTTGAGTTGATCTATCAGCCGCGTGATCGCCGCGCGTTCGGCCTCTTGCCCGAAAGCCGCAACCAGCGACGCCGCCATGATCTGGCCGACGCCGTCGACCCCAAGCAATTCCTCCCAGGCCGGGCCGTCCATTGGCTGCGCCTCTGACATCGCCGCATCAAAGGCGGACCAACTGCCGTAATGCGTGGCCAGAATGTTGGAGGCCTGCTCACCGACGTGCCGGATACCAAGGCCAAAGATCACCCGGCCCAGCGGAATGCGCCGCCGCTCGTCGATGGCATCAAACAGTTTCTGCGCCGATTTCTCGCCCCAGCCCTCGCGGTTTTTCAGTTGTTGCATGCCCGAGCCGTAGCGCTCTTTTAGCGTGAAGATATCGGCAGGTTCGGCAATCCAGCCATCGCGATAGAATTGCTCGGCCTGTTTCGCGCCCAGCCCTTCGATATCGAAGGCGGAGCGGCCCACAAAATGTTTCAACTTTTCGATTTGTTGCGCCGGGCAGATCAGACCGCCGGTGCAGCGGCGCGCCGCATCGCCCTCTTCGCGCACCGCCTCAGAGCCGCATTCCGGGCAGGTTGTGGGAAAAGCATAGGGTTCCGTGCCCTCGGGCCGTTTGGACAGATCGACATCGGCCACCTTCGGAATCACATCGCCGGCGCGATAGACCTGCACCCAATCACCGATCCGGATATCCTTACCGTCGCGGATGGTTTCGCCGCGACTGTCGCGGCCAAGGATATAATCCTCGTTGTGCAGCGTGGCATTTGAAACCACGACGCCCCCAACCGTGACAGGAGTTAATCGCGCCACCGGGCTAAGCGCGCCGGTTCGGCCGACCTGTATGTCAATTGCTTCGAGCCGGGTCCATGCCAGTTCGGCGGGGAATTTATGGGCAATGGCCCAGCGCGGCGTCGTCGAGCGAAATCCAAGCCGCGCCTGAAGATCGAGGCGGTCAATCTTGTAGACCACGCCGTCGATGTCATAGCCCAAAGTGGCGCGGCGGGTTTCGATGTCGCGATAATGCGCGATCATCTCCGCAGGTGTTTCACAGCGCCGGGTGAGATCATTGGTCTCGAAACCCAATTGTGCCAGCCGCTTGATCGCGTCTGATTGCGTGTCGGCCAGGGGGGCGCTCAAGGCACCCCAGCTGTAGGCGAAGAAGGCGAGCGGGCGATCCCGGGTGATCTCCGAATCCAGTTGGCGCAGAGAGCCGGCGGCGGCATTGCGGGGATTTGCAAAGGTTTTGCCGCCACGTTGCGCCTGACGCGTGTTCAAGGATTCAAAATCCGCATGGCGCATATAGACCTCACCGCGCACTTCGAGAAGCTCGGGGGCACCGTCGAGAGACTGTGGGATTGAAGCGATTGTACGCGCATTGGCCGTTACGTTTTCGCCGGTTTCTCCGTCGCCTCGTGTCGCGGCAGAGACAAGCTTGCCCTTCTCGTAACGTAGTGACAGCGACAATCCATCAATTTTGGGCTCCGCCGTATAGGCGAGCGGCGCGTCGGCTGGCAGGTTGAGATAGCGCCGCACGCCAGCGTCAAAATCCAGAACATCACCGTCATCGAATGCATTCCCGAGGCTCATCATCCGAACCTCGTGCACCACTTTCGAGAACCCCTCGGCGGGGGCGGCACCGATTTGATCGGAAGGGCTGTCGCTGCGTTTGAGGTTTGGGAACTGCGATTCGATCTCGGCGTTTCGACGTTTGAGACTGTCGTACGCGGCGTCCGAAATCTCCGGCGCATCTTCGCCGTGATAGGCTGCGTTGGCCGCACCAAGCGCCTCAGCCAACTCAGCCAGCTCGGAGCGCGCCTGTTCTTCAGTCAATTTGGAAACGTCGATATCCTGCGTCATCGGGACCCCTCGCCTAACTTCCCATGTGATAGGGCGGTGGCAGCGAAGGGTCCAGACGGTTTGCGATCAGGCGCCGATGGCCAGACGGCTGCCATCATCAAGTTCGACCGGTTCCGGATCGCGCAGGACATAGCCGCGGCCCCAGACCGTTTCGATATAGTTTTCGCCGCCCGTGGCCGTACTCAGTTTTTTGCGTAGTTTACAAATGAACACGTCAATGATTTTCAATTCCGGTTCATCCATTCCGCCATAAAGATGGTTCAGGAACATTTCTTTTGTCAGGGTTGTTCCTTTCCGCAGGCTAAGCAGTTCAAGCATCTGGTATTCTTTGCCAGTCAGATGCACGGCACGTCCGCCCACTTCCACAGTCTTGGCATCCAGATCGACCGAGATTTGGCCGGTTCGGATGATAGATTGGGAATGGCCTTTCGACCGGCGAATGATGGCGTGAATGCGCGCGACAAGCTCTTCGCGGTGAAACGGTTTGGTCAGATAATCATCCGCACCAAATCCGAAACCCTTAAGCTTGTTTTCGGTGTCATCCGACCCAGACAAGATCAGGATCGGGGTTTCCACGCGCGCCATACGCAACTGGCGCAGTACCTCGTGGCCATTCATGTCCGGCAATCCAAGATCCAGCAGGATCAGATCGTAATCATAGAGCTTGGCCAGGTCGATGCCCTCTTCGCCCAAATCTGTACAGTAGACATTCAGGTTGGCATGGGTCAGCATCAATTCAATGCTTTTTGCCGTCGTCGGGTCGTCCTCAACTAGTAAAACACGCATCTATTCGTCTCCATCGACAGTCCCGTTACCCGCTTAACCTGAACAACAAAGGTTAACCGACCGTTACCGTAGCAGGGGAAAAACCGGAACACAACTCATGGTTGTCTATATCTTTGCAAGGTTGTCGCTTTTAACGCTTCTTCGCCAAACTGGGATACTGCGGTGACCCATTCGCGGAACTCATCCGCTGAAATTGAATACTTTTTCTGCGCCTCTTCCTGGGTGATAAGCCCGTAAACCACCCCACGCACCACGGCGGCCTTGCGAGAGGCCACCCACCTTCGGGTCTGGGCCGGCGGAAGATCGGCCCGCGTCATGACTTCACCATCGGGGAGCGTTATCGCCCGTGGTCCTTCAACTTTTTTCAAAAACATCACATCCTTGCCCTTCTGTTAAGACAAGGATGGCGGCAGTACCTTAACCTCGGATGAAGCCCGCCCTTGAGAGTATGTCGCATTTTCATATATTCTTGCGGACTTCGAGAAAGGGATTCGCATGACCACCGTCACAACAGAGGCGCTCAATTCGCTGGGCTTTGCCAAATCACCGGCCCAGACCCGCGTTGTCGTGGCGATGTCGGGCGGCGTCGACAGCTCTGTCGTGGCGGCCGAACTGGCGCGCGAAGGCTATGACGTGGTCGGGATCACGCTGCAGCTTTACGATCACGGCGCGGCGCTGGCCAAAAAGGGCGCCTGCTGCGCCGGGCGTGACATCCACGATGCCCGCCGCGTGGCCGAGGAAATGGGCTTTCCGCACTACGTGCTCGATTACGAAAATGTCTTTCGTGACGCGGTGATGGACGAATTTGCTGAGAGTTATTTGGGCGGCGCGACGCCGGTGCCCTGCATCCGGTGCAATGAGCGGGTGAAGTTCAAGGATCTGCTCGAAACTGCACGCGATCTCGATGCCGATTGCATGGCCACCGGGCATTATATCCAGCGCAAGATGGGCGCGAACGGGGCCGAATTGCACAGCGCGGCGGACGGCAACCGGGATCAGAGTTACTTCCTGTTTTCCACCACGCAAGTGCAGCTCAACTACCTGCGCTTTCCTCTGGGCCACCTCCCCTCAAAGGATGACACCCGCAAGCTTGCCGCCAAGCATGGGCTGACCGTGGCCGACAAGCCCGACAGTCAGGACATCTGCTTTGTGCCGGATGGAAACTACGCAAAAGTTATCGAAAAATTGCGTCCGGGGTCGGCGGAACCCGGCGAAATCGTGCATGCAGACGGGCGGATTCTGGGGCAGCACAAGGGCGTGATTCACTATACCATCGGCCAGCGTCGGGGGTTGGGTATCGGCGGGTTGAGCGAGCCGCTTTACGTGGTCAAACTGGATGTAGAAACCCAGCAAGTGATTGTTGGGCCTAAAGAAATGCTGACCACCCGGACCATCCCTGTCCGCGAGGTCAACTGGCTGGGCGATGGCGGATTTGACGATCTGGCGGAACGCGAAATCCTGGTGCGGGTCCGATCCACCCGCCCCCCGCGTGCGGCGATCCTGCGGCCGTTGTCTGCGACCGAAGCCGAGGTTGAATTGCTGACACCCGAAGAAGGCGTTTCGCCGGGGCAAGCCTGTGTGTTTTACGAATCCGAAGGCAGCCGGGTTCTGGGCGGCGGGTGGATCTGGCGCGGCTACTGAAGCCCGCTCCAGCCATCCGCAACACAACCGCCGGTGCAGCGCAGTGGGCAGTGCGGCTGAGGCGTGCCTAAAGCCCCTCGGATAGCGGGATTTTGCACCAGAGAGTGACCGTTCCAGAGCCAAAGATGCAGAGTATTTAAACTGCAATTTAGACAATCAGTCTTGTGCCCCCACCGGTTCGTCGCCTGAAACCCGCCGGCTGGCCACCAATCCCGCCTGTTCCGGCGCAAAGTGCAGGCTATTATTGCCCCCGCCAGCGACGCGCCACATCACTACAAGAGAAAAATTCCGCGCGGTCATGCTTTGGCGCGCGCCGGGCAAACCGTCGACTGTTCCTTGGGTCGATTTCATCAACCAGATCAAATTTGTATAAAACACCGGGAAATCCGGACCTTTCTCGGATGGCGCGCGACCGCGACTGTTCGCAGGATCAGGGCAAGTCTCCTCGGGGACGGACTGTCCGGTTTATCGCAAACCAACGCCACTTTGCCTCGCGGCAGAACGCAACTGCTCACACCCGCGTGACAGCGCTGACATGAACATGGAACGGGGGGCGACTGCGCCCTACTCTTGGCAATGGGCCACACTGAAAGGACTACCATGCCGACCGAACGTTTCACTTTCAAAAGTCACTCTGGCGATCTGCTGGCGGCGCGTTTGGACCTGCCCGACGGGCCGCACCTTGCCACGGCCCTGTTTGCGCATTGCTTTACCTGCTCCAAAGACATTCCCGCCGCGCGGCGCATCTCGGGGCGGTTGGCGGCGATGGGCATCGCGGTGCTGCGGTTTGATTTCACCGGGCTGGGGCATTCCGAGGGCGAGTTTTGCAACACCACGTTCTCGAGCAATGTCGAGGATCTCGTGGCGGCCTGCGCGGCGCTGACCGACCGGGGCATGCCACCGGCCTTGCTGATCGGGCATTCGCTGGGCGGCGCGGCAGTTTTGCGGGCGGCGGGGCGGTTGCCACAGGTCAAGGCGGTGGCCACTCTGGGTGCGCCCTTTGATCCGGGCCATGTCACTCACAACTTCGCAGGCGCGTTGGACGAGATTGAACAGCACGGCGCGGCGCGGGTCTCGCTTGGCGGGCGCGACATCCAGATCGGCCGCGATTTCGTGCGCGACGTGGCGGCACAGAACCTTGGCCCGGCGATTGCCGATCTGCGCCGGGCGCTGCTGGTGCTGCATGCGCCACGGGATGCTGTCGTGGGGATCGAGAATGCGGCCAATATCTTTATGGTAGCAAAACACCCCAAGAGCTTTGTCACCCTCGACGACGCCGACCACCTGATTTCGCGCGCGCGAGACGCCGAATATGCCGCCGAGGTGATTTCCGCCTGGGCCGGGCGCTATCTTGATCTCAGGCCACCCGCGCCACCGCCCGGTGCCCCCGAAGGCATCGTGCGCGTGGCCGAGGCCGATCCGGCGGGGTTCCTTCAGGATGTCAGCAGCGGACCGTTTCACCATGCGCTCGCCGATGAGCCCGAGGCCTATGGCGGCACCAATCAGGGCATGTCGCCGTATGGATTTCTGGCCGCCGGTCTGGGGGCTTGCACGTCGATGACCATACGGATGTATGCGCGGCGCAAGGGCTGGCCGTTGGCGCATGTGAGCGTGGACGTCAGCCACGATAAGGTGCACGCGCAGGATGCTGGTACCGGATCAGACACCAAGGCTGACCACTTCAAGCGCGTGATCCGGCTGGAGGGCGACCTCAGTGGAGAACAACGGGCCAGACTGTTGGAGATTGCCGACAGATGCCCGGTGCATCGCACGCTGGAACGCACATCTGAAATTAGTACGGAAGCGGCGGACTAAGAGCGGGCCGATCTGTCAACAGATCGGTTCCGATCCATTGATGGATCGGCGCCCCTGCATCGTGCCTTGCGATGGCTGCAGCCTCATTGACCGTGGAGAAGCGCGCCGTGCACGGGGACGCATTGAGACGACGCACCCCCGATCTGTCAACAGATCGGCACCGATCCATTGATGGATCGGGCCCGGGCAGTGGAACGGCGATGCTTTCGCAAACCTTATTCCCAGACGATCTTGCTGCCCCAACTGCGAAACAACTGCCGGACCTTGGGTGTCATGAACCCCTTGCCGGAGGCGTATTGTGGCAGCGTAAAGGACGAGCCCGCATTGACTTCGATCACCACAGGACCCTCATCCGTCAAGGCGATATCGGTGCTCTGATACCGCAGCGGTGCGTGCAGCCGGGCCACCCTCTCGTTCACCGCGCGCAGCGCTTCCCAATGGGGCAGACGGGAGCCGATGATCTCTTTGCCGGTCTCGGGCGGACGCTCGATGTGCACCAGTTCCGGCCCCTCCGACTGCACCAATGTCAGCACTTCGCCGGTCTCCGGGTCGATGCTGCACAGCATGTTGCCATCGCGCCAGAAGTTATCCGCCTGATTGCGCTGTGACGGCAGTTTCAGCACCGCGGCGGGCACATAGATGCCGTCGCCATCGACCATATTCACCATCCGCACCGTGGCCGTAGTGTCGGTGTAGTCGCGCAAAAATCCGCAATTGCTGACAAATTTCTGCAACAGAAACGCATGTTCCCCAATGATGCTGGCAAAGAAATGATCATACGACATCTCGCCGTGATCGCGCAGCGCCAGACCTTCGCAATCGGCCGCCGTGATCGTGAACACCCCAACCGAGCCCAACCCGCGCATGTTCTTTCCAAACAGCGGTGCCTCTAACCCGCCGCCAATCGCCGCGCGCAGCGCCTCGGGGCCGTCAAACGGCTGCGTTCCGTGATAGGCCCGCCCCGTGCTGTCGATCACGCCCAGCGTGTCTGGCACTGGAAGGCCATCCGCCTCGAGCAGCTTGGACGACAGCCATTTGTCCTCGGTCACCGCAAACCAATGCAGATCGTTGACCTCATGGATGATCGGGTTCTGCAACAGCCACGAGATGAACTCGCCCCGCTCTTGCTCCGAATGCGCCGCCGGGTCGTACAGCCGGAACTTCACGTATTCATCCAGTTCGATCTTCTGACGCCCCTTGCGCAACTTCGCCGCCTCGATCCCGATGCCAAAGGCACCGCGACCTGCCGCTCTCGCCGCATGCGCGATCAACTCGGTTTTGTTGTATTCGTGCTTGGCCTGATAGCTTTGCTGGTCGCGTTCCACCAGTGCGCCGGCCTCGAAACCAGCAGTGAGCGTTGCGTTGGACATGGCTCCATCCTCTTCGGTGTTTGCCTTTGACTGATGTCAATCCCGCAACAATGGGGCGAAAATGGGGCCACTGCCTGTGGAACTGTGGAAAATTCAACCGAACGGGCCGCGGCGCCACGCACTCTTGTTCCCCCTGCCCCATGCGCGTATGACCGCGCGCAACCCCCGCAAGACGAAGAGGCCCGCCATGATCCCCCGCTATTCTCGCCCGGAAATGACCGACATCTGGGAACCCGCCACCAAATTCCGCATCTGGTACGAAATCGAAGCCCATGCCTGTGACGCGCAGGCCAAGCTTGGCGTGATCCCGCAGGCGAACGCCGATGCGGCGTGGAAAGCCAAGGATGTCGAATTTGATGTGGCCCGCATCGACGAGATCGAAGCCGTCACCAAACATGACGTCATCGCCTTTCTCACCCATCTCGCTGAGATCATCGGCAATGATGAGGCGCGGTTCGTCCACCAGGGCATGACCTCGTCGGATGTGCTCGACACCTGCCTCAATGTGCAACTGGTGCGCGCCACCGATCTGCTGCTCAAAGGCATGGACCGGGTGCTGGCCGCGCTGAAGACCCGCGCGCTGGAACACAAAGACACCGTGCGCGTTGGCCGCAGCCACGGTATCCACGCCGAGCCCACCACCATGGGCCTGACCTTCGCGCGCTTCTACGCCGAGATGGACCGCAACAAAGCCCGCCTGATCGCCGCACGCGAAGAGATTGCCACCGGTGCGATTTCCGGCGCGGTTGGCACCTTCGCCAACATCGACCCGGCGGTCGAGGCGCATGTCTGCGAGAAACTCGGCCTGATCCCCGAGCCGATCAGCACCCAAGTCATCCCGCGCGACCGTCACGCGATGTATTTCGCCGTGCTCGGTGTCATCGCCTCGTCGATCGAAAACGTCGCGGTGGAAATCCGTCACATGCAGCGCACCGAAGTGCTGGAAGGGGCGGAATTCTTCTCGATGGGCCAGAAAGGCTCGTCGGCGATGCCGCACAAAAAGAACCCGGTGCTGACCGAAAACCTAACTGGCCTGGCCCGTCTGGTGCGCATGTCGGTGGTGCCCGCGATGGAGAACGTGGCGCTTTGGCATGAGCGCGACATTTCGCATTCGTCGGTCGAGCGCGCGATTGGCCCGGATTCCACCATCACGCTGGACTTTGCCCTGCACCGTCTGGCGGGTGTGGTCGAGAAAATGCTGATTTTCCCCGACAACATGCTCGACAACATGAACAAATACCCCGGTCTGGTGATGAGCCAGCGGGTGCTTCTGGCGCTCACGCAAGCCGGTGTGTCGCGCGAGGATGCCTATTCGATGGTGCAGCGCAATGCGCTGAAGGTCTGGGAAGAACGTCTCGACTTCCAGGAACTGCTTTTGGCCGACGCCGATGTGGTGGCCGCGCTGGGCGAAGACGGGATCAAGGAAAAGTTCGACATGGGTTATCACACCAAACATGTCGACACGATCTTTGCCCGCGTGTTCGGCAAGGTCTAATCTACGGTCATGCGAACCAAAGCCTTCCGCCCTCCCGGGCGGGAGGTTTTTTTGTGCGCGGTGCCCGGCCTTGGCCCGCGATTTGGAGCGACTCTCCCTTGTGTGCTATGCTGTGCCCGTGGCAGGCGTAGCCTGCCGAAAGATGGGAGAGACCCGATGATCAAGACCCTGTTCTGCGCGGCCCTTCTGGCTGTGCTTCCTGTTGTCAGTTTTGCCAGTTGCTCTGGCGGCCATCAGGCGATGTCTTGTGCGCAAGGCAGCGTTTGGGATCAGGAAACCGAAGCTTGCGTCGAGCAAGTGGCGAGCTAATAGGACTGAGCAAGTGGCGAGGTAATAAGACTGCGCAAGTGGCGAGCTGACTGACTGAGCAGGTTGCGAGCTGACAGCCTGAGCAACTTGCAAGCGAACGCCCCAGTTTTTGGGTTGGCCGCCTGTGCAAATGCGCGGGCGATGCAACACCGATGGACAGTGCCATGACTTCGCCGTAAGGCTTCTGTCATGCTTAGAAAACTTGCGCCGTCCTTGCCCGGAACTGACACTGGCCGTGGCATCCTTTTGATGATCTGCACCATGCTGCTGTTCTCGATCACGGATGTCTTGGCCAAGGAACTGACCTCGCGGATCGGCGTGCCAACCACGCTGTGGGCGCGCTATGCCGGACAGACGCTGGTGGTGCTTTTGATCGTGCTGCCGCGCCTGAAAAGCACATTGCAAACGCGTTACCCCAAGCTGCAATTTTTGCGCTCAATCTGCCTGTTCTCGGCCACCTTCTGCTTTTTCAACGGGTTAAGCCGGATCGGACTGGCGGAAAACACTGCGATCATGGATCTCAACCCGGTGCTGATCACCCTTGGCGGCGCGATCTTTCTGGGTGAGGCCATTGGCCTGCGCCGCGCGCTCGGGATTGGCGCGGCGCTGATCGGGGCGTTGATCATCATCCGCCCCGGCACCGAGGTTTTCAGCCCCGCCGCGATCTATCCGCTTGGCGCGGCAGTGTTTTTCTCGGCCTACACGCTGATCACCCGGTTTGTTGGCCGTGATGAGGATGCCTGGACCTCGCTGTTCTATACCGCCGCCTTTGGCGCGGTGGTGATGACTGCGATTCTGCCCGTGGTGGGTGAAATGCCGAGCGATGCGCTGACCATCGGCCTGATCCTTATCATCGGAGCCGTCGCGGCGGCTGGTCAGTTGTTGCTGATCCGCGCGCTACAGATCACCGAGGCCGGAACACTGGCGCCGTTCACCTATTGCGGGCTGCTGTTTGCCACGCTCTGGGGCGCGCTGATTTTCGCCGAATTCCCCGACCGGGCCACCGTGATTGGCGCGACGGTTATCGTCGTCTCCGGGGTCTATGTCTGGTATCGCGAAACCCGCGTGAAGGCGCAGGAAACAGGGCTGTAAGATCAGCGTTGTATGGTCAAAGGCTTGGTAATCAGGGCAGCTTGTGCGCGGCCAAAATCGGCCCGAGATCCGAAGACTGCACAAACACCGCCGCCGAGCTTACTTCGGGCAGTTCGGCACGATAATCTTCGCGTCCATCCCAACGGCCAAGCTCCTGCCAGCTTTGCACGATATTGGCATAGCTGACGGTCAGTCCGGCGTTCTCGCCCCGGGTGATTTCAACCGTCGCGCTGGGATCGTAATCGACCAGCATGATGCGCATCTCGCCAGGCACCGTGCCCGTGGCACGCACCGTCATCATCGCTTTGCCCTCAACCACCTCGACAGCAATCGCCACCACGCGAGACCGGGCCTCGTGCTGGGCGATAATCTCGGCCACATCCATCGGGTGATTGCCCACCACATGATCGGTGCCGTTGATGATCATCTGCGGCGTGTAAATCATCCGCCGCCCCGCCACCTTGGCATAGCCCTTTTGCCGCTTGGTGTGGCCGGGCAAGGCAAAGCTGTCTTTCCAGCCGATGTAATCCCAGTAATCGACGTGCAGCGCCAAGGCCAAAACATCATCACGTGCCGCAAGTTTGTGCAAAAGCTCATCGGCGGGCGGACAAGAGGAACAGCCCTGCGAGGTGAACAATTCCACCACAATCGGCGCGCCGCCGTCCTCTGCGTCGGCCGCTGTCATTGGCAAGGCCCCCGCCAACCCGAGGGCCAGCGCGCTTAGGACGGTGTTAAATCGCATAAAAATTCCCCATGTCGTCGCACTCTATTAACTATCTGGCGATGGCTGTAATAACCAATCAAGGTTTTGCGATTGTGAGTGAAACAGCACCCGACTGTGACTTGGGTCCGCTTTTCTGCATACTATTGCATACAAAACGTCACACCCCCCTTGATTGCATACCCCAACCGGGGCTATTGCTGCGTTAGCGAAACCCTTGGCAACATCGAAAGGGAGCCATTTCATGCCCATTACAGTTGGTCAGGATACCTCCAAGACCCGCAAGTCGATCACGGCGGGCGGCAAGAGCCTGTCGTATTACTCCATTCCTGCCGCGCAAGAGGCCGGACTTGGCGATTTCTCCCGTTTGCCTGCGGCACTGAAAGTGGTGCTGGAGAACATGCTGCGGTTTGAGGATGGCAAGACCGTCACCACCGACGACATCAAATCCTTTGGCGATTGGGCCAAGAACGGCGGCAAAGGCGACCGCGAGCTGGCGTATCGCCCGGCGCGCGTGCTGATGCAGGATTTCACCGGCGTTCCTGCCGTTGTTGACCTTGCGGCCATGCGTGACGGTATCGTTGCGCTGGGCGGCGACCCTGAAAAGATCAACCCGCTGAACCCGGTCGACCTCGTGATCGACCACTCGGTGATGATCGACGAATTCGGCAACCCGCGCGCGTTCCAGATGAACGTCGACCGCGAGTATGAGCGCAACATGGAGCGCTATACCTTCCTGAAATGGGGCCAATCCGCGTTTAACAACTTCCGCGTTGTGCCGCCCGGCACCGGCATCTGCCACCAAGTGAACCTTGAGTACCTGTCGCAGACCGTCTGGACCGATGTGGACCAGAACGGTGATGAAGTCGCTTATCCCGACACGCTCGTCGGCACCGACAGCCACACCACCATGGTGAACGGCGCGGCGGTTCTGGGCTGGGGCGTTGGCGGGATCGAAGCCGAAGCCGCGATGCTCGGCCAACCGATCTCGATGCTGATCCCCGAAGTCATCGGCTTCAAGCTGACTGGCGCGATGATGGAAGGCACAACCGGCACCGACCTCGTGCTGAAAGTCGTCGAAATGCTGCGCGCCAAGGGCGTTGTTGGCAAGTTCGTCGAATTCTATGGCGAAGGTCTCGACAAACTGCCGCTGGCCGACCGTGCGACCATTGCCAACATGGCACCGGAATACGGCGCGACCTGTGGCTTCTTCCCGATCGATGGCGAAACCATCCGCTATCTGGAAAACACCGGCCGCGACAAAGACCGCATCGCGCTGGTCGAAGAATATGCCAAGGCCAACGGCATGTGGCGCGACGAGAACTATGATCCGGTCTACACCGACACGCTCGCGCTGGACATGGGCACCATCGTGCCCGCGATCTCCGGCCCGAAACGTCCGCAGGATTACATCGCGCTTGATTCCGCATCGGCGGAATTCTCCAAGTACATCAAGGGCGTGCGTTCCGCCAAAGATGCCGCACCCAAGGAAGAAGTCCGTTGGGAAGGTGAAGGCGGCGCGCCCGAGCCTCGCGTCATTCCCGGTGACGAAGGCCACCACAACAAAGGGTGGTACAAGACCGAAGACGCAGCACACCAGCTGCACGACGGCTCGATTGTGATCGCCTCGATCACCTCCTGCACCAACACCTCGAACCCCTACGTGATGATCGGCGCGGGCCTTGTGGCACGCAAAGCGCGCGAAAAGGGTCTGACCCGCAAGCCTTGGGTGAAAACCTCGCTGGCACCGGGCTCGCAGGTGGTGTCGCACTACCTCGAAGCTGCCGGTCTGCAAGAAGACCTCGACGCCATCGGCTTCAACCTTGTTGGCTATGGCTGCACCACCTGCATCGGCAACTCCGGCCCGCTGGAAGCGCCGATCTCGAAGGCGATCAACGATTACGATCTGGTGGCGACCTCGATCCTGTCGGGCAACCGCAACTTCGAAGGCCGTATTTCGCCCGACGTGCGCGCCAACTACCTCGCTTCGCCGCCGCTGGTTGTGGCCTATTCGCTGGTGGGCGACATGAACGTCGACATCACCACCGAAGTGCTGGGTCAGGATCAGGACGGCAATGACGTCTATCTCAAAGACATCTGGCCCTCCACCAAGGAAGTCGCTGATCTGGTGGGCGAAACCGTGACACGCGAAGCCTTCCTGTCGAAATATGCCGACGTCTTTAAAGGCGACGAAAAATGGCAGGGCGTCGAAACCACCGACGAAAAGACCTATGACTGGCCCGCTGCCTCGACCTATGTCCAGAACCCGCCTTACTTCCAGGGCATCACGATGGACACCAAGGAAATCGAGAACATCGAAGGCGCGAAAGTGCTGGCTCTGCTTGGTGACATGATCACCACGGACCACATCTCGCCTGCTGGTTCGTTCAAAGAGACCACGCCCGCCGGTCAGTACCTGATCGAACGTCAGGTGCCTGTGCGCGAGTTCAACTCCTACGGCTCGCGTCGCGGCAACCACGAAGTCATGATGCGCGGCACCTTTGCCAACATCCGCATCAAGAACGAGATGCTCGACGGCGTTGAAGGCGGCTATACCAAAGGCCCCGATGGCGCACAGACCTCGATCTTTGAGGCGGCCATGGCGCATCAGGAAGCCGGCACTCCGCTGGTGATCTTTGGTGGCGAGCAGTACGGCGCGGGCTCTTCGCGTGACTGGGCGGCCAAAGGTACGGCGCTGCTGGGTGTGAAAGCGGTTGTGGCCGAGAGCTTTGAGCGTATCCACCGCTCCAACCTCGTTGGCATGGGCGTGATCCCATTCGAATTCACCGGCGGTGACACCCGCAAATCGCTTGGTCTGACCGGCGAGGAAACGGTTTCGATCAAGGGTCTGGACACCATCAAGCCGCTGGCCGAAGTGCCCTGCGAAATCACGATGGCGGATGGCTCGGTGAAAGAGATCACTCTCAAGTGCCGGATCGATACCGCGGTTGAGATTGAATACATCGAAAACGGCGGCGTGCTGCATTACGTGCTGCGCAACCTCGCCAAATCCTAACGGCTGCGCCGGGTTAAGGCCCGGCCTGCCAATCTTGAACGGCCCGAAGCGCAAGCCTCGGGCCGTTTTTCTTTGCGCGGCAAATTTATGCGAAGGGCTCTGGCCTGCCCTGTCCCAAGGCGCAAAAAGGGCCAAAAATGTGCGGCCTTCCGCGCATCGCGTTTTCGTGAGGCGACAGCGCGGTTATTCCCCGTTTATTGACGATCAGCCCACGTAGAGATGGGTCCATGAGGCAGACAAAGGACAAACGGATGAGAATGATTCTTGTAACGGTACAGGCCGCGATCCTGCTGTTGCTCGCAGTCGTCGGCGCACAGGGGACAGATGCCCAAAAGGCAAATTGCCCAGTCAACCAACCCGGAGCTTATTGCGACCGCTGAGATTTCCGGCGGTTTTCAACATCTTCCAGCTGGGCGCGTGTTTTTCGCGCCCGGCGCAGGCTGGCCCAGATGATCAGGCCCAAAGCTGCAAAACTGACGCCATAGGCCGACAGCACCGGAACGGCATATTTGCCCAATTCGGGAATCATTGCATCCGCTCCCGCGCCAAGAGCGCCCGCATCCGACGGGCGCGAATTTCAGTTTGCGTGCGGATCAGCACCAAGACCAGAAACAACAGCACAAACCCCGCCATCGCCACCAAAGCCGGATACCAGAAAATATCGGCGACGTTTTCCTCGGCATCAAGCGAGAGCGACGCGCCTTGGTGCAGCCCCTGATTCCAGAAGTTCACCGCATAGCGCGAGAGCACCGCAAAGACCGACCCGACAAGGCAAAGCACCGAGGTCAGATCGGCGGCGGTGTCGTCGTTTTCAATCGCCGACCACAGCGCAATATAGCCGAGATAGAACAGAAACAGGATCAGGAACGAGGTCAGCCGCGGATCCCAGGCCCACCAGGTGCCCCACATCGGCTGGCCCCAGATCGCCCCGGTCATCAGCGCGATCAGCGTCATCACCATGCCCACCGGCGCTGCGGCGCGTGCCGCCAAAGCGCTGACATGGTGGCGTCGGATGATCCAGATCAATGAGGCTACCAGCATCATGAACCACGCGTTGATCGCCATCAAAGCGGCGGGCACATGCAGGTAGAAAATCTTGACGGTGGACCCTTGGCGGTAATCGTCCGGCGTGAAAAAGAACCCCCAGATCAAGCCAACAGCCAGCGACCCCAAAGACAGGACCCACAGTGCGGGGATCACCTTGTCCGAGGTGTCGATGAACTTCTTAGGGTTCGCATATTCCCAGAGACTGGCCATAACAGATACCTATTCGTGAATGTGACGCGTTGCCAGCGCGATTTTGGTCGAAGAGGGTAAACCCGACGTTACCGTAGGTTCACCCGCAGCACTGCGGCGCTGGCAAACGGCAAAAGCGCGATCACGCCCAGCGAGATCCCCGCCAGCATCATCAGCGGCGTCTGCACCTCCAGGCCGTCCGCCCCGCGCCGCGCCACCTCGGCGCCAAAGATCAGCGTCGGCACGTACAGCGGCAGCACCAGCAGCGACAACAGCAAGCCGCCGCGCTTCAACCCCACGGTCAGCGCCGCGCCAAAGGTGCCAATCACCGACAACGCCGGGGTGCCAATCGCAAGCGAGACCGTCAGCCAAAGAAAGCCCGGACCGGCCAGATTGAGCAACACGCCAAACACCGGCGCGGCCAGCACCAGCGGCAGGCCGGTGGTGAGCCAATGCGCCAAAGCCTTGACCGAAACGATGCTTTCCATCGGCAAAGGCGCGGTGGCGAGCAGGTCAAGCGACCCGTCCTCCCAATCCAGCGCCAGAATACGGTCAAGCGACAACAGGCAGGCGAGCAAAGCGCCAAGCCACAGGATACCGGGCGCAATCCGCCCCAGCAGGTCCGACTGCGGCCCCACGCCAAACGGCACAAGCGTCACCACGATCAGGAAAAACGCCAGCCCAAGGCCAAAGCCACCCCCGGCGCGAATGCCAAGCACAAGGTCGCGTCTGAGCAGCGCGATCACAGGAACACCTCGTCGAAATCGTCACTCTCGCGCGGACGCGCCCGATACTGGCTGACATCCAGCGCATCGCCGTCCAATCCCAGTTCGATATGGGTGGCAATCAGCGCCATGCCGCCCTGCCCCAGATGCTCGCGAACAGCATCGGCAAACATCGCCACCGCCTCGCGGTCCAGCGACACCGTCGGCTCGTCCAAGATCCAGATTGGCCGCCCCGTCACCATCAACCGCGCCAGTCCCAACCGGCGTTTCTGTCCGGCCGAAAGCTGCCCGGCCCCGCGGGTGGCGAGGCTGTCCAACCGATACGCCTGCAACGCCGGTGCAATATCGCTCTCGCCAAAGACCTGCGCCCAGAATGTCAGGTTTTCTGCCACGCTCAACGTCGCCTTCAACCCGTCGGCATGCGCCGCATAGGCCACCCGGTCCTCGGCCCCGGTCAGCGTGCCGCGCCACGGCGCTTGCAGCCCCGCCACCGTGCGCAACAGCGTGGTCTTGCCAATGCCATTGGGCCCGCGCAACACCAAGGCATGCCCGGGGGGCAGCACAAAGCTCACCCCTTCAAGCACGGGGATTCCGCCACGGGTCACGGTTACATTGTCAGCCTGCACTGTCATGACGCAACGATTGCCAATGGTGTCAGGCGCAGCAAGCGGATTGCGCGGCCAGCGTCACTCTGACGCCTCCACCACCAGCGCCGCCAGCGCCACCCGGCGCCCCTCGGACAACAGCACATTGTACGTGCGGCAGGCTGCAGGCGAAGACATCGTCTCAACCCCCAGCCCCGCCTCCTCAAGCGCAGAGCGCAACGTGGCAGGAATATGCGCAATCTCACCGCCCGTGCCGACAAACAGCACATCAACCTCACCCGCCATTGCGAGCAAGGGCGCAACGTCGTCCATCCCACCCCAAGCACGTGTGCCCGAATGGGCGGTGATCACATGGCCCTGATGCACCTTGCCGCCAACGCGGAAAAATCCGGGGCCATAGCCATCAATCGGCTCCGCGTCACTATATGATATTTCGTTCATTCGCATGCCCCGAGGAATACCCCGATTGCCCACCAAAAGAAACGCGGAAGTACCACAAGATCGGCAAATTCCCTCTCAAACTGATCGGCCCCACCTGTGACAACGAACTGCCCTAGTCCTTCTTCTGTTCTAAAATACCGCGGGGGGTTTGGGGGGCTGGCCCCCCAACCTGTCGGCACGCGCAGGCGTGACGAAATCACCGGGTCAGTCCAACACCGGCGCGCCCGCCACAACGGCGACCGCAATCACCCCATAAGCCACCCAGCGATACAGCCGCTCATACTTCGGATCAAACAGCCGCTGGCCGATCAATGACGTGGCCACGTAAGGCACCACCAAGACCAAAGCCACCGTGATCATCGCAGGGTTCGACACACCGGCGACAAACAGATTGGCAAAGATCACCACATCCAGCAGCGCCAGATACAAAATCGTATTGGCCCGCACTACCCGCGCGGCCTTGACCCCGGCGAGATAGAACAGGATCACCACCGGCCCGGTCAGTCCGGTCAATCCACCCAGAAACCCCGCCGCCAGTCCGATCACGCCCAGGCCCAACCGCCCGACTTCGCCGCGATAGCGCCACCCGGTGATCAACGCCAGCAAAGTGCCCCCGGCAATCGCCGTCACCGACCAGCGGATGGTGCCGTCCGGCAGCAATTGCAACGCCTGCACCCCCAGCGGCGCGGTCAGCATGGCACAGAGCGCCATCAGCCCGACTTCCGCCCTGTCCGCATCCTTCCATGCGCGCGGTAATAGCGCGGCGGTCGATCCGATACCGGTCATGGTGATGATAAGGATGACATCGGCGGCAGGCAGGAATTGCCCCGCCACAGGCACAAAGATCAAAGCGGTGCCAAAGCCGGTAAAGCCGCGCACAATGCCCGCGACGGTGATGGTCAGCACCATCCAGCCCAGCCCCGGCACCAAAAGCACCGGGGCCAGCCAGTCAGGCGCCAACATGATCAGGCATCAACATTACCGAACTGATTGCCGGTCGTGTCGTTGTTGGTCTTGGTCCAGTCGCGCTTGACGCCCAGCATCAGCAACACGGTCGAGGCCACGAAGATCGACGAATACGTCCCGACAATCACGCCCCAGATCATCGCAAACACAAAGCCCCGGATCACATCGCCACCCAGCACAAACAGCGCAATCAGCGCCAAAAGCGTGGTGACAGAGGTCATAAAGGTCCGGCTCAGCGTCTCGTTGATCGAGAGGTTCAGCACCTCGCGCAGCGGCCGTTTCTTGAACTTCATCAGGTTTTCGCGCACCCGGTCAAACACCACCACGGTATCGTTCAGCGAATAGCCAACGATGGTCAGCAGCGCCGCGATAATCGCCAGATCGAACTTGATCTGAAGCTCGGAGAACACCCCGATGGTCAGGACCACGTCATGCACCAGCGCAATCACCGCGCCGAGCGCGAACTGCCACTCAAACCGCAGCCAGATATAGATCAACACCGCCGCAATCGCCAGAATGACCGCCAGCGCCGCCGTCTGGATCAATTCGCCCGAAACCTTGGGGCCAACCGATTCCACCGAGATGAACTTGATGTCCGGCGTCACCGATTGCAGCGCCGCCTCAACATCGGCCACCACTTGCGCCGAAACGGATTCTTCGCCGTCCTGCGCCTGAATACGCACCATTGCCACGTTCTGATCGTCGTCGAACGTCGGGTCGAAAACCTCGGAAATGGTGATATCGCCCAGATCGAGCGCCGTCAGCGCATCACGGTAGGCCCCCACATCCACTGGCTGCGCGCTTTCGGTGCGGATTGTGGTGCCGCCCCGAAAGTCGATGCCATAGTTCAAGCCACGAAGCCCAAACGACACCAGCGCTAGAACGATCATCACAACCGAGATCCCCAGCCACAGTTTGGGCCGGGAGAAGAAATCCCAGTTGGTCTCTTGCGGAACAAGTTTAAGACGCATGGGCTTATACCTCGATGGTTTTGGGACGGCGGCGTTCAAACCACATCACAATGATCAGCCGCGTCACAAAGATCGCGGTGAACACCGATGTGAGAATGCCCAAGCCCAGCGTGATCGCAAAACCACGCACCGGGCCGGAGCCCATGACAAACAGGATCACAGCCGTAATGAAGGTGGTGATATTGGCATCGATGATCGCCGACAGCGCCTTTTCATAGCCCAGTTCGATCGCCCGTGCCGGCCCGCGCGCGGTGCGCAGCTCTTCGCGGATACGCTCGAAAATAAGCACGTTGGCATCAACCGCCATACCGACCGTCAGCACAATCCCGGCAATCCCCGGTAGGGTCAGCGTCGCCCCGATCAGGCTCAGCAGGCCAAACAGCAGCGCAATGTTGAGGATCAGCGCGATGTTGGCGAAGATACCGAACAGGCCATAGCTCAGCGCCATAAAGACCAGCACCGCGCCAAAGGCCACAATCGTCGCGATCTTGCCCGCGTCGATGCTGTCGGCGCCCAGTTCCGGGCCGATGGTCCGCTCTTCGAGGAACTCAAGCCCCGCAGGCAAGGCACCGGCACGCAAGAGCACCGCCAGATTGGTCGATTCTTCGACCGAGAAGTTGCCGGTGATGATGCCGGACCCACCCGGAATGTGGCTCTGGATCACCGGAGCGGAAATCACCTCGGCGTCAAGCACGATGGCAAAGGGGTTGCCGATATTCTCGGCGGTGTAATCGCCAAATTTGCGCGCGCCCGACGGGTTGAACCGGAAGTTGACCGCAGGCCGCCCGTTTTGATCAAACGCAGGCTGCGCGTCGGTCAGCTCTTCACCCGTAACAACCGGGTTTTCCTCAAGGATGTAAAACACCCCTGCCTCGTCGAGCGACGGCAGGATTTCCTGACCGATACCGGGCGACGCAGTGCCATCGCCCGAACGGCCCACAACCGGCTGAAACGTCAGCTGGGCAGTGGTGCCGATGATGTCTTTGAGTTCCTGCGCCGAGCCGAGGCCGGGCACCTGAATCAGGATCCGGTCGCTGCCCTGACGTTGGATCGTCGGTTCGCGGGTGCCAACTTCATCAATCCGGCGGCGAATGATTTCAAGCGATTGCTGCACGGTCCGCTCATCGGTGGCCAGCTTTTCAGCATCCGACAGCGTGACAATCAGCACGTCGTTTTCACCGCGCACGGCAAGGTCTTGCTCGCCCGCGGCAGTCAGCGACACAACCGGCTGTGCAAGCGCACGCACGGCGGCCAAAGCGGCCTCCATCCCGTCGGGATTGCCGATCTTGACGTGCAGCTCATCACCTTGCGAGTTCTGCCGCCGCACCGTGCCAACATCGCTGCGCAAGGGCCGCAACACATCGCGCACCTCCGGCCACAACGACTTGATCCGGCTTTCATACACATCCGCGACCTTCACTTCGGCCAGCAAATGCGCACCACCCCGCAGATCGAGGCCCAGATTGACCAGCGACGACGACAGGAACGAAGGCCACCCCGCCGCCTGTTCGGCCAACTCGGTGGTTTCGCCCTGCACCTCAATCGCGGTCACGGCGTCATTCGACACCTCGACCCGGGTGTAAAACGCGTTCGGCAGGGCAAGAAACAGCCCCACCGCACAGAGCGCCCAAATGAACACTCTTTTCCAGAGATCGATCTGCAGCATCCGCCGCTCCTCGGTCAGAATATGGGACGGCGATCAGGCCTTGGCGGGCTCGGTCTTGTTGAGCACCTGTGCGATGGTCGCCTGAACGACGCGCACTTTGACGCCTTCGGCGATCTCGACTTCGATCTCGTTGTCGCCTTCTTTGACCTTGGTCACCTTGCCGATCAGCCCGCCTTGGGTGACGACTTGATCGCCCCGGCGCAGCGCATTGACCATATTGGTGTGCTGTTTCATCTTCTTCTGCTGTGGGCGGATCAGAAGGAAATACATGATCGCGAAGATCAGGATCAGCGGAACGAACTGCGCGATTGCACTACTGTCCATTTAGGGCGTCCTTTCAAGATGTGTCTGCCGCGAAGAAAGCCCCCGCGAATTTTGCCGGAACCTATGCGCGGCCACGTCGGTTTGCAAGCCGCGCCACGGCTAATCCACACCGCGCGGGCGACATTCGGTCTGGGAATGCCACGCAGGCTTGCCTAGGGTGATGCGAGAGAGCGTCAGACAGGTGCCGAGATGGACAAATGGATCGATTGGCTGGGCTATCGCAAACTGCCCGATTTCACCAAATCCAAACCCTTGGGTGGCCTGATTGGTGCCATTCTCATGCTTGTGGCGCTGGTTTTGGCGGCATTCTGTCTCACCGCGCTGTTCCTTGTCATGGGGGCGGTCATCGGCGTCGGCCCTCATGCAGGCCCGGACAGTCACGAAGCCGTGCGCAACATTGGCCTGTTCCTTGCCGCAATCATCGGCATCCCGTTTCTGGTCTGGCGCTCTGTGGTGGCGCAAAAACAGGTGGATGTGACCGAGCAAGGCCACATTACCGACCGGATCAACACCGCGGTGCAAGGTTTAGGAGCCGAGAAAATCCAGAAACGGCAGCGGCGGCGTAAAAGTGGAAAGCCTGCTTATGTGAATGTCGACGACACGCCGGACTACTCACAGCCCATGATGGAAGAAGTCACCCTGCCAAACCTCGAAGTCCGCATCGGCGCGATTTATGCATTGGAGCGGATCTCAAAGGACAGCGACCGCGACCATGTGCAGATCATGGAAATCCTCTGCGTCTATATCCGCCAGAATGCGCCTGCCTCCGAAGCCGAGCCTTGGCCGGAACTGGAGGTGAAGGACAGTGAAGACGACGGCCCGCTTGAGAAGGATTGGGAGGAGCGGCTGAAGACGTTCCGCGAAAAGCAGGCCGCTGCTAGGCAAAACCTGACGATCCGCGAAGACATTCAGGTGGCGTTAAACGTCATCGGTCGGCGCAGCGCGCATCAACTGGGACTGGAGGCTAAAGCAAATGGCGCGACGGATGGCTTTGTCTTTGACCTACCCTGCCCCGAATTCGCCCTGCCAGACGACGGCCATGAGCCCGAAGCGCTGGAGACCTATAAAGCCGCGCTGAATCGCTGGAAAGATATTCTCGGTTCATACCGTGGCTATCGTCTCGACCTGCGCGGCGCAAATCTGCGTGGTGCGGACCTCGCCGAACACGACCTACGCGGTGCACGCTTTGACGGCTCACACTTGCAGGGGGCGGACCTCATGGCGGCGTGGTTGCAGGGGGCGAACCTCAGGGCGGCGCGGTTGCAGGGGGCGAACCTCAGGGCGGCGCGGTTGCAGGGGGCGAACCTCATGGCGGCGCGGTTGCAGGGGGCGATCCTCGGGGCGGCGCAGTTGCAGGGGGCGAACTTCGGGGAGGCGCGGTTGCAGGGGGCGTTCCTCGGGGCGGCGCGGTTACAGGGGGCGCACCTCGGGGGGGCGCAGTTGCAGGGGGCGCACCTCGGGGGGGCGCAGTTGCAGGGGGCGCACCTCGGGGGGGCGCGGTTGCAAGGGGCGGGCCTCGGGGAGGCGCGGTTGCAGGGGGCGAACCTCGGGGAGGCGCGGTTGCAGGGGGCGCACCTCGGGGCGGCGCGGTTGCAGGGGGCGCACCTCGGGGAGGCGCGGTTGCAGGGGGCGGACCTTAGGGCCACGCGGTTGCAGGGGGCTGGCCTCATCGCGGCACGGTTGCAGGGGGCGGACCTCAGTTGGGCGCGGTTTGAAAGTTCAACATCCCTGAGCGCCGCTACTCTTCGAGGCGCGGCGGCCAGGGATGTTAATTTTGCCAATCTACCACAATTGGCAGAACACGCCGATCACATGTTTGGGGATGGCACCGTGACCTTGCCAGATGGCCAGTGGCCTGCGCATTGGCCGCAGGAGGAACTTGAGTACGATGCCTTTTACAAAGCTTGGCGCGCTTGGCGAGCCACCCTGCCCGCACCACCCGACGACACCTGAAACCACCCTACCCAACCCGGCCAACATGTTGCATAACCCCCGCGCGACTCAAACCCAGATCAGAGGACGATAGAGATGCACGACATCCGCGCCATCCGCGACAATCCCGCCGCCTTCGATGCGGCCATGGCCCGCCGTGGACTAGAGAACGCGTCGTCGTCTCTGCTCGAAATCGACGAGGCCCGCCGCGCCGCGATCCATGCCGCCGAAACCGCGCAGGCCGATCAGAAAGCCGCCGCCAAAGAGGTCGGTGCCGCCAAAGCCAAAGGCGACGAGGCCGAGTTTGAACGGCTCCGCGCGCTGGTGGGCGAAAAGAAGGCCGAAGTCTCGGAGATGCAGGCCAAAGCCAAAGAGCTGGATCAGGCGCTCACCGATGCGCTGATGTCGATCCCCAACGTGCCGTTTGACGACACGCCCGACGGCGCGGACGAGGATGACAACGTCGAAGTCCGCCGCTGGGGCACCCCGCGCGCCTTTGATTTCGCACCCAAAGAGCATTACGATCTGGCGGGCGTCAAGGACGGCATGGACTTTGAAACCGCCGCCAAACTCTCGGGCTCGCGCTTTGTGGTGCTCTCGGGCGGCGTGGCGCGCATTCACCGTGCGCTGGCGCAGTTCATGGTCGACACCCATGTCGAGGAAAACGGGCTGACCGAGACCTGGACGCCGGTGCTTGTTAAAGAGGAAATGATGCTGGGCACCGGGCAGCTGCCCAAGTTTGGCGAAGACAGCTATCAGACCACCAATGGCTGGTGGCTGGTGCCGACCTCCGAGGTGACGCTGACCAATATCGTGCACGGGATGACGGTGGCCGAAAGCTATCTGCCCCGCCGCTATGTCGCGCATTCGCAGTGCTTCCGCTCCGAGGCCGGCAGCGCGGGCCGCGACACCGCCGGCATGCTGCGCCAGCACCAGTTTGAAAAGGTCGAGATGGTGTCGGTCACGCATCCCGACCAAAGCCGCGCCGAGATGGACCGGATGACCGAGTGCGCGCAGGGCATTCTGGAGCGGCTGGGCCTGCCCTATCGCACCGTGGTGCTGTGCACCGGCGACATGGGCTTTAGCGCGCGCCGCACCCATGACATCGAGGTGTGGCTGCCCGGTCAGAACACCTACCGCGAGATTTCGTCGGTGTCGGTCTGCGGTGATTTCCAGGCGCGGCGCATGAACGCCCGGATGAAGCCCGAAGGCGGCGGCAAGCCCGAATTCCTGCACACGCTCAACGGGTCGGGGCTTGCCGTAGGGCGCGCTTTGATCGCGGTGCTGGAGAATGGGCAGCAATCGGATGGCTCGGTGGTGCTTCCCGAAGCACTGCACCCCTATCTGCGCGGAAAAACGACACTTTCCGTCACGGGCACTCTGGTCTAATCTGAAAACAGCGTTAGGTTGCGTGATTATGACACGCGCTCTCGCCATTCTCCTGTTCGTTGCGGCCATCGCTTTTGCGCTGGCTCCTTTCGCCACGCCCGGATTCAACGGGTTTGACCCGGACCAATTCCCGGTGCCACAGATCGATCCCCCGGCCCAACCCGCCGGGTACGCCTTTGCGATATGGGGCGTGATTTACATCTGGATGATCATTGGCACCGGGTTCCAAATGCTCAAACGCGCAGATGATCCCGCGTGGGAGCCGGTGCGCCTGCCCTTGCTGCTCTCGCTGTTGGCGGGCGCGCCGTGGCTGGCTGTTGCACAGCAAAGCGCGTTCTGGGCGACGGTCTGGATCTGGGTGATGTGGGCCGCGGCGCTGCTGGCGCTGCTGCGCGCGCCCCGGCAGGACGGTTGGTTCGGGCACTGGCCAATCGGGCTTTACGCGGGGTGGCTGACAGGCGCGTCTTGCGTATCGCTTGCGCTTTTGCTCGCGGGGTTTGGCGTGACGGATGAGAAGATCGCGGCCTGGGCCGGTCTCACGCTGGCGCTGATGGTGGCCTACCGGATCATGCGCCACCGCCCCGATGTGCCGAGCTATCCGATTGCCGTGATCTGGGCGTTGATCGGCGTGGCCGTTGCGAATGTCCCCAATGGAGCGCTGTCGGCGCTCGGGTTGTCGCTGGCCGGTGCGGCGCTGCTTGCCCTGGTGGCGGTGCGGAACCTCCGCGCAACACACTAAGCGCAACACTCTTTCGCGCGACACCTAAGCATCGACGCACCATCATATCAAAATCTGGGATTGGGGGTCTGGGGGCGAAGCCCCCAGCCTGTCGACACGCGAAGGCGTGGCGAAATCATTTCTCGTCAGCGCGGCCTTTGCCAAGGTGCTTGCGCAGCCGCGACGGCGTGGACTTCTTCTTGCCCTTGTAGGGGTTCTTGTCGCCCTGCCCGCGCAATGTCATCCGGATCGGCGTGCCCGGCATGTCAAAGCTGTCGCGCAGCCCGTTGACCAGATAACGCGAATAGCTGTCGGGCATTTTGTCGGGGTGCGAACACATCACCACAAAGCCCGGCGGGCGGGTTTTCACCTGCGTCGCATACCGCAGCTTGATCCGGCGGCCACCCGGCGCGGGGGGCGGATGCGAAGCAACCATCGCCTCAAGCCAGCGGTTGAGCATGGCGGTCGTCACCCGGCGGTTCCAGATGTCATGCGCGCGAATGATCGCGTCGTGCAGCCGGTCCAGCCCCTTGCCCGTCTTGGCCGACACCGTCACCAGCGGCGCACCGCGCAACTGTGGCAACAGCCGGGTGAAGAACTCTTTGAGGTCTTTCAGCTTGGCCTGTTTCTCGGGCTCGACATCCCATTTGTTGACCGCCACCACGACGGCCCGGCCTTCGCGCTCGGCCAGATCGGCGATCCGCAAATCCTGCTGTTCAAACGGAATTTCCGCGTCCAGCAGCACCACGACCACCTCGGCAAACTTCACCGCGCGCAGGCCATCGGACACCGACAGCTTCTCAAGCTTTTCCTGCACCCGGGCCTTTTTGCGCATGCCTGCGGTGTCAAAAATCCGGCAGGGCGTGCCCTCCCAGTCAATCGACAGCGAAATCGCGTCGCGGGTGATGCCGGCTTCGGGGCCCGTCAACAGCCGCTCTTCGCCAAGGATCTGGTTGATCAGCGTTGATTTGCCCGCGTTGGGCCGGCCAACCACGGCAATCTGCAACGGTTTGGATCGGGTCGGCGTGTGCTCTGGCAGCTCTTCGCCGTCTTCGCCCACCGCCACATCGGTTTCCGGCGTGTCATCGACCGCCACCAACGACAGCTCGTCGGCGATCGGCACCAGCGCGGTGTACAGATCGTTCAGCCCTTCGCCGTGTTCCGCCGACATCCGGATCGGCTCGCCCAGTCCAAGGCTCCACGCCTCGATCACACCGGCGTCGGCGGCAGAGCCTTCGCCCTTATTGGCGGCCAGCAAGATGTGCTTGGATTTCTTGCGCAGGATCTCGGCAAACATTTCGTCGACCGGCGTAAGCCCGACCCGCGCGTCGATCATAAACAGGCAGACATCGGCCATGTCGACCGCCCGTTCGGTCAGCCGCCGCATCCGGCCCTGAAGCGAATCATCGGTGGCATCTTCGAGGCCCGCAGTGTCGATTACGGTAAAGCGCAGGTCCGCCAGACGGGCATCGCCTTCGCGCAAATCGCGCGTCACGCCGGGCTGATCGTCAACCAGGGCAAGGCGTTTGCCGACAAGGCGGTTGAACAGCGTGGATTTGCCCACATTGGGGCGGCCCACGATGGCGAGGGTAAAGGACATCAGATTACTCGGGCTCCGGAACGTATCAAGCGCCCCCGATACATCAGCCGCCGTAGGCCTGCAACTGGCCCTTTTTGGTGACGATATACATCACCCCGTTTGCCACCACCGGATTGGAGGTCGCGCCACCGGGAATTTCGACCGTGCGGGTCTGTTGGCCGCTGGCCGGATCATAGACCCGAAGCTGCCCGTCACCGCCCGCAACATACAGCCGGCCACCGGCCACAATCGGCCCGTAGTTGCCATAGATCTTTTCGCGGCGACGTGGACGCTGGGTGGTATAGCCCGGAAGCTCGACCGACCAGACATCGGCCCCGTTCGAGACATTGACCCGCTTAAGCTCGTTGCGATCCGACACAAAGAACACCGCCCCGCCTGTCACCCAAACCGGCTGAAGCGCGGCGTCGCGCACCGTCCATTTGCGTTTGCCCGACCCGACGTTCAGCGCCACAAGGCGCCCGGAGTGATTTGAGGCATAGACCGTATCGCCCACCACCACCGGATCGCCGGTGATGTCGCTGACCCGGTTGATGGCAAAGCCATCGCGTTGCCCGGCAATCGTGGCGTTCCACAGCCGCAGCCCGCCTTTGCGGAACACGCCCTGCACATCGCCCGAGCCATAGCCGAAGATCACATATTGATCGGTCACCGCCGGGGCGGGGCCGCCGTGTACGTTGTTGATGTCTTCCAGCCCGTCGATCTGCCAGCGGATGCGGCCACTGTCGGCCTCAAGCGCCCAGGCGGTCTTGTCGCCCGCCACCAGATACACCAGCCCGTCGCCATAGCTGGGCGACGCCGAGCCGCTGGCCTGCAGCTTTTGGCTCCAGAGTTCTGCCCCGGTGGCCGGGTCAATCGCCGTGACGGTGCCATAACCCGAGGTCACGTAAAGCCGCCCACCGCCAAACGCCAGACCGCCGCCCGAGCCCTGCCCGGCGCCGTCACGCTCGGGCGCGAGATCGCGGGTCCAGAGCGTGGCACCGCCGGTTGAGGTGGCGGTGACAAGCGCGTCACTGTCGAGGGTAAAGATCTGGCCACCGGCCACCACAGGATCGGCGGTGATGCGGTGTTTGCGGGTGTCGCCCTTGCCAATCGGTGCCGACCACAGCGGCGTCACCGCCGTGCCAAACGCCGGGTGACTGGTGCGGGTGGCAGGCGACCCGTGGCCCTGAAACCAGTTGGCGTTGCGCGTTGTCGCCGCCAGACCCAGCGCATCTGCGGGCGCGTTGAGGGGGGCGAGCGTGTCTTCGTCGGCGCGAATAGCTTCGCGTGCGCCGGGCAGGATCGCATCGCTGGCGCGGTCACAGGACACCAGCACAGAAATCGCCGCGAGGCCCAGAAGTGTCCTGATCGTTGCCGTTTTCACCTGATCCGCCCCCGTATGTCATCCAATGCCGCCGCACGCCGCCCTATCCTGGGCGGCCGGTGTCAGCGGGTCGTCACCTGCTTAGGCCGCGCCAAGTTCGCCGCCCAAAGCGACAATCACCTGCGAAACGCGCTGGCGCAAGCCCGCGGTCACTTCGGCATCCGCAAGGATGGCCTGAAATTTCTCAAGTGCGGCCTCGGTGTCACCCGTTTCCACATCAATCAGCGCAATCTGCTCTTCCGCCAACAGGCGCAGCGGGCTGCCCGCACGGGCCAGCGCCTCGAAGCCACTGCGGCGCTCGGCCCCGTCCACCGTCTCGGACTGCACCAGCAACAGCTTGAAGCTGGCGATATCGCGATAGATCTGCGGCACCTCGCCATTGCGGGCAATGTCGCCCAGCGTTGTGGCGGCTTCGCCGTCTAGGCCGGTTGCGCTTTGCTCAGACGCGGTCAGCAGCGCCAAGAGCGCCGATCCGCCGACAGACCCGGCCTCGACCGCGCCAAGGGCAGCGATGCGGGCGGTGTCATCCTCGGTTTCAAGCGCGGCAACAATCGAATCGCCCAAGGCTTCGGCCGCGGCACGATCTTGTGCCTGCGTATATTCGCGCCATGCCGCGCCGCCGACGATCAAAAGAACGGCAGCGATCCCAATCCAGCCATACCGCTTGAGCAGCAGGAACAACCGGTCGCGGCGGACCTCTTCGGTCACTTCTTCGATGAAACTGTCGTTGTTACTCACGGCGTTGCCTCTTGCTGCGTCCAGAAACGTCGGTGCCCCGGGTCATTGTGCCTCTCTTAGCGCGGCCCGCCCCAAGTGCCAAGAGCCGCTCCGCGCCCACCGCAGTTCGCGCCAGATCCAGATTGCAAGCGATTTGGCCCATTGCTTGCGGCAGATTGTCGAAATGGCTATTCTGAACTGGTTAGTTTAGCGCAGTCGCTTTATACGGGCTGCGTGCCCTGTGGCCCGGTCGATCCGGCCAGAGGTCTGCCCAGGGGCCAGTGTGATAACCAAAGTGAGCACCGCATGCGACTTATTCCCGTTCTGACTGCGATTGCGGTAAGCGCCGTGCTGTTGATTGTGGTGCTCCAACGCGAGGCGCTGTTCGAGTTCGCCCGCGAAAACCACCTGACGCAGGTGCTTGGTCAGGAAACCCCGGACGCGGCCGAAGAGGCCAGCGCCCCGACACAAATGGCCGAAGTTGCCCCCAAACCCGAGGGCGTGCGCGTTGTTGCCCGCCACTCCGAGGCCCGCGTTGTGGACAGTGCCGTCATTCTGCGCGGCCAGACCGAAGCCGCGCGCGAAGTGAATGTGCAGGCCGAAACCAGCGGTCTCGTGCGCTCGGACCCTCTGCGCAAAGGCGCGTTTGTCGAACGGGGCGCATTGCTCTGCGAGCTTGATCCCGGCACCCGCGTCGCGATGATGGATGAGGCGCTGGCCCGTCTGGCCGAATCCGAGGCCCGCGTGCCCGGCGTCGAGGCCGGCGTGCCCGAGGCCGAAGCCCGCCTGCAAGAGGCACTCGCGCGGCTGCAAGAGGCCGAGATCAACGAACGCGCCGCCAAGAAGCTCAAGTCCGATGGCTTTGCCTCGGAAACCCGCGTCGCCGCGACCCAAGCTGCCGTGCGCAGCGCCGAAGCTTCGGTAAGCGCGGCGCGCGCCGGGATTGAGGTGGCGAAATCCGGGCTTCAGGGCGCGCAGGCCTCGATCCGCTCGGCCGAAGCCTCGGTCGCCGCCGCGCAAAAGGAAATCGACCGGCTGAAAATCACCGCGCCTTTCGCCGGGCTGCTCGAATCCGACGCCGCAGAGCTCGGCGCCTTGCTGCAACCCGGCGCGCTTTGCGCCACGATCATCCAGCTCGATCCGATCAAACTGGTGGCCTATGTGCCCGAAACCGAAGTCTCGCGCGTGGCGCTTGGGGCCAAGGCCGGCGCGCGCCTGTCCGATGGCAATGAGGTCACGGGCGACGTTACCTTTCTGTCGCGCTCGGCCGATCCGACCACCCGCACCTTTCGCGTGGAAATCACCGCCGAGAACAGCGATCTGGCGATCCGGGATGGCCAAACCGCCGAAATCGGCATTTCCGCCGCCGGGGTCATGGCACATCTGGTGCCGCAATCGGCGCTCACCTTGAACGACGCGGGCGCGTTGGGCCTGCGCAGCGTCACGCCCGACAACACCGTCGCCTTTCTGCCGGTCACGCTGTTGCGCGACAGTCGCGAGGGCGTCTGGGTGGCGGATCTGCCCGAGCGGGTCGATGTGATCACGCTGGGACAGGAATACGTCGAAGACGGCGTCAAGGTGATCCCGACCTTCCGAGAGGCCAGCGCGGAGGTGACACAATGACCGGTATCGTCGACTGGGCCGCCTCGCGCGCCCGGATGGTCATGGCCTTCATTGTGCTGTCGCTTTTGGCGGGCGGCTTTGCCTATGTCGGCCTGCCGAAAGAGGGCGAACCGGACATCGAAATCCCGGCGCTGTTTGTCTCGGTTCCCTTCCCCGGCATCTCGGCGGCGGATTCTGAAACCTTGCTGGTTAAGGCGATGGAAACCGAGCTCTCCGATCTCGATGGGCTGAAAACCCTGTCGGGCACCGCCTCAGAAGGCTATGCCGGTGTGGCGCTGGAATTCGAGTTCGGCTGGGACAAGACCAAGGTCATGGCCGATGTCCGCGACGCGATGAAATCCGCCGAGGCCGCCTTTCCCGACGGGGCCGAGCAATATTCGATCACCGAGATCAACTTTTCCGAATTCCCCATCGTTATCGTCAATCTGACCGGCGCGGTGCCCGAGCGTACAATGGCGCGCGTTGCCAAAGACTTGCAGGACCGCGTTGAAGCGCTGGATGCGGTGCTGGAGGCCGGGATTGCCGGAAACCGCGACGAGATGCTGGAGGTGCTGATCGATCCGCTGCGGCTTGAGGCGTACAACGTCACCGCCGGCGAATTGATTGGTGTGGTCCAGAACAACAACCAGCTGATTGCGGCGGGTGAGGTCGAGACCGCGCAGGGCAGTTTCGCCATCAAGATCCCGTCGAGTTTTGACGAACCCAAGGACATCTACAACCTGCCGGTCAAGATCAACGGCGACCGGGTGGTGACGCTCGGCGATCTCGCCCGCATTCAGCTGACCTTCGAAGACCGCATCGGCACCGCACGCTTTAACGGCGAGGAAACGGTGGCCTTGCAGGTGGTGAAACGCAAAGGCTTTAACCTGATCGACACCGCCGAAGCGGTGCGTTTGGTGGTGGAAGAGGCGCAGCAGGACTGGCCGCCCGAGCTGCGCGCCGCTGTCGACGTCGGCACCTCGAATGATCAAAGCCGCGTCGTGGCCTCAATGGTCAGCCAGCTTGAAGGCTCGGTGCTGACCGCCATCGCTTTGGTGATGATTGTGGTGTTGGCGGCGCTGGGCACGCGGCCTGCGCTCCTCGTCGGATTTGCGATTCCTACATCTTTTTTACTTTGCTTCGTGCTTCTCGGCCTCATGGGCATTACAATTTCGAACATTGTGATGTTTGGCCTGATTTTGGCGGTCGGCATGTTGGTCGATGGCGCAATCGTCGTGGTGGAATACGCCGACAAGCGGATTTCCGACGGCGTCGGCCCGATGCACGCCTATGTCGAGGCCGCGAAACGGATGTTCTGGCCCATCGTGTCGTCGACCGCGACAACGCTCTGCGCCTTTCTGCCGATGCTGTTCTGGCCGGGCATTCCGGGGCAGTTCATGGGGATGTTGCCGGTCACGCTGATCTTTGTTCTGTCCGCCTCGCTGATCGTCGCGCTGATCTATTTGCCGGTGTTGGGCGGCGTCACGGGCCGGATGAGCCGCACCTTTGACCACTCGTCAAAATGGCTCGAAGCGCGGTTCCCCTGGATCATCCGCGCCGCTCTGGTGCCGGTCGCCTTGCTGGTGCTGTTTGTCGGCGCGATGCAGGTGCTGAACCCCGCTTACCTTTTGGCCAACGCCCCGGCTGAGGTGCTGGCGGGCCGCATGCCGCTGTGGCTCGGCACGGCGATCTTTCTGGCCGGAGCGTTCATGGCTTCGGTCACATTGGGCGCGGTTGAGTTTCATTGGCAGCGCAAACGCATTCGCGCCGGGCGCAAGCGCACGCTGTTTGGCTGGTTCATCAAGCTGATCGCAGGCAATCCGATCATGCCCATCGTTGCCGCCGCTTCTGTGTTGGCCTTTGTCGTCGCGGTCTTTGGCTATTTCGCGGAAAACAGCAAGGGCGTCGAGTTTTTCGTGGAAAGCGAGCCGGAGCAGGCCATCGTTTATGTGCTGGCGCGCGGCAACCTCTCGCTGCCGGAAAAAGACGCGATTGTGCGCGAGGCCGAGGCGGTCGTTCTGGCCCACCCCGGCATCGACAACGCCTTTGCGTTTGCGGGCAGTGGCGGGCTGAATTCCAACACCGGCGGCGCACAGCCCCCCAAGGACACCATCGGCCAGATCCAGCTTGAGACCATCCCGTGGGAAGACCGCAGCGACCGGCCCGATCTGGATGGCGACATCGTGCTTGAAGAATTGCAGGCGCAGCTGGAACAGATCCCCGGCATCCGCATCGAAATCCTGGCCCAAGCCCGCGGCCCGGCCTCGGCCAAGCCGGTTCACCTGCGGATCAAGGGCGACGACTGGGACCAGCTGATCGCGGCCACCCGCATGGCGCGCGAAAGATTTGAGGCCACGCCGGGGCTGCACCTGATCGAAGACACGCTGCCCCTGCCCGGCATCGACTGGCAAATCGACGTTGATGTGGAAAAAGCCGGACGCTTTGGCGCGGATGTGGCCACTGTTGGCGCGATGGTGCAATTGGTGACGCGCGGCATTCTGCTCGATACCATGCGGGTTGACAGCTCGGACGAAGAGATCGAAATCCGCGTGCGCCTGCCCGAAAAAGACCGGGTGCTTTCGACTTTGGACACGCTGAAGGTGCGTACGGCCGACGGGCTTGTCCCGCTGTCGAACTTCGTCACGCGCAAGCCGGTGGCCAAGCTGGCCGAGATCACCCGCGTCGATCAAAAGCGCTATTTCGACGTCAAGGCCGGGGTCCGGGCCGGGATGTTCACCTTTGCCCGTGGCGAAGGGGCGCGCGCGCGCATTCTGGCCTATGGCCGGGCTGCCACCGAACGTGACACAGAGGTGCTGACCATTGGCGCGACAGGCTATGTCGTGACTGCCTTTGAAGAGGGCCAGAGCCGCAGCGCGCTGGACGAAGCGCTTGCCGATGAGGCCCTGCGCGCGGTTCCCCTGACGGCCAACGAGCGTATCGCTCTGCTGACAGATTGGCTGGACGACGCGCCTCTTGGTGCCGGGGTTTCCACCGAATGGACCGGCGATCAAGAGGATCAGGCCGAAAGCCAGGCCTTCCTGCAAACGGCGTTTGCCGGGGCGCTGGGGTTGATGTTCATCATTCTGCTGGCGCAATTCAACTCGGTGTATAACGCGGTGCTGGTGCTGTTGGCGGTGGTGCTGTCGACGACTGGCGTGCTGATTGGGATGCTGGTGATGGACCAGACGTTTTCGATCATCATGACCGGCACCGGGATTGTCGCCTTGGCGGGGATCGTGGTGAACAACAACATCGTGCTGATCGACACCTATATGGAATACAGCCGCTACATGCCGCGGATCGAGGCGATTGTGCGCACCGCAGAAGACCGCATTCGCCCGGTGCTGTTGACCACGATCACCACGATGGCCGGGCTGGCGCCGATGATGGTCGGGCTATCCTTGGATTTCTGGAACGGTGGCTTTTCAATCGACAGCCCGACGGCGCTGTGGTGGAAACAACTGGCGACGGCGGTGGTGTTCGGGCTTGGCATCGCGACGGTGCTGACGCTGGTGTTCACCCCGGCGATGCTGGCGGCGCGGGTGTGGTTCTGGACCTATGTGTTCTGGATTGCGCGGCTGTTGGCGCGGTTGGGTCAGGGACGTTCAAGCCAGGCCGCGCGCGACTGGGCGCTGCGCCGCAAAGCGCGGCGGGTCAAACATCCGGAAATCCTTTGGGTCGAGGATGCCGCGCCGGTGCCTGTGCCGGCCGACGCGACGCAACCCGAATTGCCGCTGCGTGCAGCAGAATGAGAGGGGAACGGATTTTTGGATAAAATCCGTATCTGAATTTTTGAAAAATTCGGAGAAAAAATCTTTCAAAGATTTTTGCCCGGTTTCGGTTGTTGCGCGTCCCGCGTGCCATGACCGCACTTTGATGACGGAAAGAAGACTTACATGACAGCCACTGACGCGCAAACCGCCGAGGCCGCCTCTGCAAAACCCGCCGATGCCGAACGCCGCTCTGCTTGGCGCACGATCCGCCGTGTGGCCCCCTATCTTTGGCCCGAGGATCATCCTTGGGTCAAAAAGCGGGTGGTTGGTGCCATGGCCATTCTGATCTTCGCCAAGTTGATCGCCGTCGGCACGCCCATGCTTTACAAGGCAGCTGTCGATACCTTGGGCGGCGAGGCTTCGGCGATGATGCTCGGCGCGGTCGGCCTGACCGTGGCCTATGGCATGGCCCGCCTGCTGACCAACGGCTTTCAGCAACTGCGCGATGCGCTGTTTGCGGCCGTGGGCCAGCGAGCCCTGCGACAGCTGGCGTTCGAGACCTTCACCCACATTCACCGCCTGTCGATGCGCTATCACATCACCCGCAAGACCGGCGGTCTCAGCCGGATCATTGAACGCGGGGTCAAGGGGGTCGAGTTCCTGCTGCGCTTCATGCTGTTCTCGGTCGGGCCGCTTGTGCTTGAACTGCTGCTGATCGCCATCGTTCTCTTCTTTCTGTTTGATGTCTGGTATCTGGCCGTCGTCGCGGTGACGATTGCGCTTTATGTCTGGTTCACCTTCACCGTGACCGAATGGCGGGTGAAACTGCGCCGCGAGATGAACGATCAGGACACCGACGCCAATCAAAAAGCCATCGACAGTCTGCTGAACTTTGAAACCGTCAAGTATTTCGGCGCCGAAGCCCGCGAAGCTGCGCGCTATGACGTGGCGATGGCGGGCTATGAGAAGGCCGCGCTCAAGACCTCATACTCGCTGGCCTTCCTGAATTTCGGCCAGTCCCTGCTGATCACCGCCGGGTTGGTGGGTGTGATGGTCTTGGCCGCCTTGGGGGTGCAGCGCGGTGATTTGACCGTCGGCGATTTTGTCATGGTCAACGCTTACATGATCCAGATCACCATGCCGCTCAACTTCCTTGGCACCGTCTATCGTGAGATCCGCCAGAGCCTTGTCGACATGGGAGAGATGTTCAACCTTCTGGAGCAACCCGCTGAAATCTCGGACAAACCCGGCGCGCCGGCGTTGAAGATCAGCGGCGGTGAAGTTGCCCTTAACGATGTCCATTTCGGATATGATGCGGCGCGTCCGATCCTTAAAGGGGTGAGTGTTACCGCTGGGGCCGGGCAGAAAATCGCCATCGTCGGCCCCTCGGGGTCGGGTAAATCCACAATCGGGCGGCTGCTGTTTCGGTTCTATGATGTCACCGCTGGCGCCTTGACCATCGACGGTCAGGACGTGCGCGACGTGACGCAGGACAGCCTGCATGACGCCATTGGCGTGGTGCCGCAGGATACGGTGCTGTTCAACGACACGATCTATTACAACATCGAATACGGCCGCGCAGGGGCAACGCGCGAAGAGGTGATCGAGGCCGCCAAGGCCGCGCAGATCCACGATTTCATCAGCTCGCTGCCCGATGGCTACGACACCACGGTCGGCGAACGCGGGCTCAAGCTGTCGGGGGGCGAAAAACAGCGTGTGGGCATTGCGCGCACCTTGCTGAAGAACCCGCCGATCCTACTGCTTGACGAAGCGACCTCGGCGCTGGACAGCGAGACCGAGCAGGAGATCCAAGGCGCGCTTGAGTTGGCCGCCAAGGGGCGCACGGTGTTGATGATCGCGCACCGGCTGTCGACGGTGGCCGAGGCCGATCTTATCGTGGTGTTGCAAGACGGCGAGATTGTCGAGCGCGGGACGCACAGCGCCTTGCTTGAGCGCGATGGCCGCTATGCCAGCCTGTGGCGTCGCCAACAGGCCGAGGATGAGGCGGCTTAAGCGCGCGCTTCACGTCCACGCGAGCGGGGCTAGGTGTGCTGGCCCCGCCGTGCTAGCTTTGGGTCATCGCAGGGGCATTTTGCGAGGACACTACAGTGATGAAACATGTCTTGGGCCCGGCCGTTTTGGCCGCCACGCTTCTGGCGGCTCTGCCCGCGTTGTCAACGCCAAGCTTTCCCTGCAACGGACGGTTGACCGCCTCGGAACGGGCGATCTGCCAGACGCTGTTGCTTGGGGATCTCGACCGGGTGATGGCGCGGCTGTACTATGAGGCGCGCGATCACGGGGCGCGCCGCAACCGCGGAGCCTTGCAACGCGATCAGGCGCTTTGGCTGCAATGGCGCGATACCTGCGGCGGCGCGGTGTCTTGCCTGCGGCGGCGGTATGAGCAGCGTATCATCGATTTGGCCCCGGATGATGGGCTGCCGCCGGGGTTTGGCTGTGCGAAAAGCCCGTTCGGCGGGTTGCAGGTTGATGCGGGGCTTTTGCCGGGTCGATAACGCAGGTGATTGCGGTTGGCGTGGAGTTCGGGGCCCTGCCCCATCGGCCTTTGGCCTCCCCCCGAGGTATTTTCAAACAGAAGAAGCAGGGGTGCTCTCGGCAGAGGTTTGAGCATGATTTGGACCGGTGTCAGTTGGCGGTCTCTGCCTCTTCGGGGAGGTCGAAGACTTGGCCGGGGTAGATCAGATCGGGGTCGCGGATTTGGCTGGTGTTGGCCTTGAACACCCGGACGTAAAGCAAGCCCTCGCCATAGCGATCGCGCGCGATCTGCCACAGGGTGTTGCCGGGCTGAACGGTCACGATCTTGACGGGGCCGTTGCCTTCGGCGTCTTCGGACACCCGTTCGAGCAGCGCGCGGTCTTCGCGTTTGAACGGCGTTTCGGCGCGTGATTTGACTTCGCCGTTGGCGCCGACTTCATCGACGCGCAGGGTGTAGACGCCTTTGTCGACCTCGGGCAGATCGACCTGCCACGAGCCATCAGGGCGAATGCGAGACGACGTGATCGGCGTGTTGTCGAGGTAGACCCGGACAAAGCCGCCGCCGCTGGTTCCGGCCCCGCGCCCCGCCAGCGCCACGTCGCCCGCGTCGTCATAAGAAATTGTGTCGATTGCCACCCGGTCGAGCACCTCTGGCCCCGGCAGCACGCGCACGCCGTCTTGGTCTGAGGCAAGCAGCGTTGGGGTGTCTTTGGCAGGGTCAATTGTGGCGGTGTCATTTATGGCGGTGTCTGACGGTTTGGGCTTGGGCGCATCAATGGCGAGCGCGGTCTTGGTCCGCGCTTCGCTGTCGCTCTCCTGCGTTTTATTTGCGGGTGTGGATGCCTCGGCATTGGCGGGGCCGTCGGTGAGAATCTGGGCGGGCTTTTGGCTCTCGGACTGGGGGGCATCGGCGATTTCAGTGGCGGAAACCTCCGCGTCATTTGTGGAAGAGACCACTGGATCGGCGGTCGGCGCAAGCGCTTGTTCTATGGGCGTTGCCGCTTGCGCGTTTGCTGCCTCAGTGCGCGGTTGGACCGTGGCTGATGTGCTGTCAGGGGTCGACGGTTTGTCGACATTGCTGCCGTTGGCTGGCAGTTCGCGGGTGGGTGCGTCGGCAAATTCTGACGGGGTATCGGCCTTAGGCTGGACGGGGTTGGGCACCGTATTTTGACCGTCTTGCGACGGATTGGCCGAGGGTGTCGGGTTTGGAGCCGTGGTGTCCGCGTCTGTTGTTGCCGTGGCCGTTGTCAGATTTTCAGGGGTGTTCTGCGTTGCTTCGGTTTCGCCGGAGGCGACCGTATCGGGCGCAGGATCCGGGCTGGGCGCGTCTGTTGTTGCGACAGCATCGCCCGTCGCGTCAGAGGTGCCGGCGGCCTGCGCCGTTTCTTCTTGGTCGGGCAGCGGGTTTGGCACCACCTGCTCCACCGGCGCGTCAGCCGTTTGGGCGGCTTCGGGCGCGGGAACACGCGGGGCGTTTGTCGCCTGAGCGGTATCTCCGGGAACCAAGGCGGCAACGTCCACCGGGACAGGCGGTTCGCTTGCGGTGTCGTCCGGGCTGGTCGCGCCCTCTGGCATCAAAGCGGCACCTTGCTCTGGCTCGGATTTAGAGCCGAAGGGGGCGACGATAATCTCGGACGCGGCAAAGACCTCTTCCGCGCCCATTCGCATCGACAAGGTCATCACGCGCGGCTGTCTGCTGGGCAGGATGTCCATCAGGCTGGCGAATTTGCCGTCGCTGCCGACGCGGGTCGCCGCGATTCCGTCACCGTCGAGGAAGACGGTCACGTCGGCACCGGCCAAGGCCTGTCCGGCCACCAAAGCCGCGCCGTCAGGCTCTATGCGGATCAGATCGAAGGTGGGGGCGGCGAGTGGGGGCGATGCAGGCTGATCCGTGACCACCTCGGAGGATTCGGCGACGGCGGCGTTAGGCGTTGACGTGCCAGCACCGGTTTCGGCTGCAACCGGCTCGGAGGGCGCGGTATCGGAGGACGGTGCCGGAACAAGGGCCGCCGCAGGTTCACCGGCTGGATCGGCGTCATAAAACCCGTCCACCGACCACGCCACATAGGCCGCAACCGCCACGGTCACGCCGACAGCCCCCCCGCCCAACACTCTTGTCCAATTCGTCATCGTTCATCCCCTTCGCGCGCCGATTGGCAGACCACGGCGCGCTGCACGTCTTTTCTTGCAGATTTGCACAGATAACCGGGCAAGCTCTGGGAAAAAACGTAAAAATCACGGTCAGAGGCGGGTTTGCCGGTCGATTTGTGGATTTCCGGCGACATATTCGCCCCGTGATTGCACACAGGCCTGTCGTCCGGGCCGGTTGTGCGGGGGCTAACGCTGCCCTGTCGCGTTGACTTCCCATGCTGCACGCGCAACATAAACCGCAGTTTACAAGACCCCCCAATCAGGAGCGAGTGACAATGGCCGACATCTCCGTGTGTGTGTATTGCGGATCGCGGGACGGCATAGATCCCGCCTTTGCCCAAGCCGCCGAGGCCCTGGGCCAAGCGCTTGCGGCGCAAGACTGGCGGCTGGTGTACGGCGCGGGTGATATCGGGCTGATGGGGCGCGTGGCGCGCAGTGCGCAAGAGCATGGCGGCGAAACCTTTGGCGTGATCCCCAAACACTTGATGGACCGCGAAGTCGGCAAGCGTGACCTGTCGACCTTTGTCGTGACCGAAACGATGCATGAACGCAAAAAGGTCATGCTGATGAACGCCGATGCGGTTGTCCTGTTGCCCGGCGGGGCCGGATCACTTGACGAGTTCTTTGAGGTGCTGACCTGGGCGCAGCTTGGCCTGCATGCGAAACCCGTGATCCTTCTGAACGTCGCGGGCTATTGGGATCCGCTGCTGGTGCTGCTCGATCACGTGATCGATCAGGGCTTTGCCGAAGCCTCGCTGCGCGATTTCTGGGGCAGCACCGCGTCAGTCGAAGACTGCGTGGCCAGCCTGCGGGCCGCTTTGTCCTGACGCAGGCTGCTGGTGGTATAGATCGCCAGCGCCAGCCAGATCACCGCAAAGGCGATGCCGTGCCAGCGGGTGATCGGTTCGGCAAAAATCACTGCTGCAACAAAGAATTGCACCGTGGGGTTAAGGTATTGCACCAGCCCCACGGTGGCCATCGACACCTTGCGCGCGGCGCTGGAAAACAGGATCAGCGGCAGTGCGGTGATCGGGCCAGAGCCGATCAACAGCGCCAGATCAAGCGTGCTCAGCCCCCCCGGTTGCCCCACCGCCAGCACCCGTTCGATCCCGGCACCGCCCGGTGATCCAAAGGCAAACAGAACGGTCAGTGCGATGGGCGTCAGCACCAGCACCTCGCCGCAGACCGATATGACTGGACCGGAAGATATGCTTTTCTTTGCAAGGCCATACATGCCGAAGCTAAACGCGAGGATCAGCGAAATCCACGGCGGCACCCCCAGCCCCCATGTCAACAGCGCCACCGCACAGGTCGCCATGCCAACGGCGAGCCATTGGATGCGCACCAGCTTTTCACCAAACACCACCCGGCCCAGAACCACCGCCACCAGCGGGAAGATGTAATAGCCCAGGCTGGCCTCGGTGGCGCGGCCATTGCTGACCGACCAGATGAACATGAACCAATTGCAAGAGATCATCAGTGCCGCGAAAATCACCTTGCCCAGATGCCGCCCTGACACCGACGCCGCCAGCACCGACAACCGCCCCTGCACCGAGATGACGACAAGAAAGAACACCGCCGACCACAGCGTGCGATGGGCCAGCACTTCGATCGCAGGGATATGGGCCAACATCTTGTAATACAGCGAGGAAAGCCCCCAGACGAGGCAGGCGCCAACCATGGAGAGCACGCCGATACGGGCCTGAGTGTCAGAGGCGTTTGTCATGCCGGTGTCCGTCTGAATAGGGGTTGGGAAGTCGGGCGCAGTTAGTCAGCCGGGCGACCAAGTTGCAACGGCTGTTTGGCGGGTCTGGCTTGAATATTTGGCGCAAGGAGTGGCCGGCAATACCCCGGCGAAGCGGTCCGAAAATTCACCGATGCACCGCACAATCCGCCGAAGCGCCGGGCACAAAAAAGGCCCGCCACCGGATGTGACGGGCCTTTTCGTGATGTCAGGTGATCGGATGTGATCAGGCGTTCGAGAGACGCTCTGCCACGTTATCCCAGTTCACCAGGTTATCGAGGAAGTTGTCGAGATACGCCGGACGCTTGTTGCGGAAATCGATGTAGTAGGAGTGTTCCCACACATCACAGCCCAGCAGAGCCGTCTGGCCAAAGCACAGCGGGTTGACGCCGTTTTCGGTCTTGGTGACTTTCAGAGTGCCGTCGCCATCAACAACCAGCCAAGCCCAACCGGAGCCGAACTGGCCCGCGCCTGCGGCAGCGAATTGCTTTTTGAAATCGTCAACGGTGCCGAACGCATCTTTGATGCGGCTTTCCAGCTCGCTCGGCATGTCTTTGCCTTGGGTGCCCATTATCTGCCAGAACTGGGCGTGGTTCCAGTGCTGCGAGGCGTTGTTGAAGATGCCCGATTGCGCAACGGCATTGGCGTCATAGGTGCCTTTAACGATCTCTTCGACCGATTTGCCTTCCCATTCGGTGCCAGCAATCAGCTTGTTGCCGTTGTCGACATACGCTTTGTGGTGGATGTCGTGGTGATATTCCAAGGTTTCCTGGCTCATGCCGAGGCCGGTCAATGCGTCGTGGGAATACGGAAGATCGGGAAGTTCGAATGCCATGGGTAACACCCCCTAAATTGTGTTCACGTTCTGGTATTAATTGAGCGCGTCGGCGGGCAAGGTCAACCCTGCCCGCGTCAGAAACGCGGCTATATTTACCATGACGCGCGCAGGACGGATTAATGAAACCCGACAGTTGAGCCCGGTTGCGCCGCCGTTTTGAGCAGGTCGAAAACATAACGCGCCACCGAGCGGAAACAGATCACCCGCGCCGATGTTTCGCTTTGCAGCCAAAAGGCCGCGGGCACTTGGGCCAGCCGCGAGCGGCGCGCCTCGCCCGGTTGCAGGGCATCGGTGGACATATCGGCGGGGGTAAGCTTGGCCAGAACATCGCGCAATCCAGAGCCGCGCAGTTCGAACATGCAGCGCGCGTCAGAGATGTCGACCGCCAGCGCGTGGCTGTCGCTCAGCGTGCCTGACAGGCTGCGCAACGCGCCTGCGACTTCGCCGTAAGGGCACAGCAACAGCAGTTCATCGGGCGACATCCACACCACGCCCCGTTCGCCTTCAAAGCGGACGCCGCGCGCCGATGGCATGTCGAGACCGCTGATGCCGGTGGCCGCGTTCTTGATCGGCACCGAGGCCAGATCGCCGCGCAGCACAATCATGCCTTGGGGCGCGGATTCACGCACCGAAATCAGCCCATCATAGCGCGCATTGCCCAGGAGCGGCGCGGGCGTTGGCATCACATCAGACATTCTGTTTCTCCCCGTCTTTGTCATAAAACACCGGGTCGACAATCCGGGCTTCGATCATCGTGGTGCCATCGGATTTGGCAAAACTGATCACCTCGCCCATCCGGTCAGGCCCATGCAGCACCAGCCCCATCGCAATGCCCTTGTCGAGCGTTGGCGAATAATAGGTCGAGGTCACGCGGCCCTGCACGTTGCGCTGGCCATTGGCGTTTTCGCCCTCAACCACCGCATAGGCGCCGTCCGGCAGCACCGAGCCATCAAGCGTTTCCAGCCCGACCAGCTTCCAGCGATCCGCGCGCGCCATCTCGGGCCGCTGATGCGCACGTTTGCCAAGGAAGTCGTCTTTCTTCTTCGAAATCGCCCATTGCATGTTGAGGTCTTGCGGGATCACCGTGCCGTCGGTCTCATCCCCGATCATGATAAAGCCCTTTTCGGCCCGCAGGATATGCAGCGCCTCGGTGCCGTAGGGCATGACGCTGTATTGCTTGCCGATGGTCAGCAACAGATCCCAAAGCTGGCGCGCATAGCCCGCCTTGACCGCGATCTCAAAGCTGAGTTCCCCCGAGAACGAAATGCGGAAGACGCGCACCGGGATACCGGCCAATTCGCCCTCGACCCAGCCCATGAAGGGCAGCGTTTCCTTGCTGACATCCAGCCCGCCGATCGCCTCAAGCACATGGCGCGCCTTGGGGCCGACAACGGCAATTTGGCCGTAATGTTCGGTGACATTGGCGACGTAAACCTGCCAATCCCACCACTCGCATTGCAGCCAATCCTCCATATGCGCATGGATGTGATCGGCCCCGCCCGAGGTGGTGTGGCACAGGAACGTCTCCTCGTCGATCCGCGCCACCACGCCGTCATCCATCAGAAAGCCGTTTTCGTTGCACATCAGCCCATAACGGCATTTGCCGGGTTTCAGCGTCGACATCATGTTGGTGTACAGCATGTCGAGGAACTTGCCCGCATCGGGGCCTTTCACGATCAGCTTGCCAAGGGTCGAGGCATCGAGCAGCCCAAGGTTTTCGCGGGTGTTTTTCACCTCACGGTTGACCGCGTCATGCGTGCTTTCGCCGGGGCGTTTGATGGCATAGGGCCTGCGCCATTGGCCAACCGGCTCCCACTCCGCGCCGTTCTTGTCAAGCCAGTCGTGCAGTGGAGTTTCGCGCACCGGCTGAAAGGTTTCGGCGCGCGCGGGGCCAGCAATCGCGCCCATTGAAATCGGCGTATATGGCGGGCGGAAAGTGGTGGTGCCAACCTGCGGGATCTCAGCGCCCAGCGCGCCTGACAGGATCGCCAGACCGTTGATATTGCTGAGCTTCCCCTGATCGGTCGCCATGCCGAGCGTGGTATAGCGTTTGGCGTGTTCAACGCTCTCAAACCCTTCGCGCGCGGCCAATTGAACGTCCGAAACCTTGACGTCGTTCTGATAATCCAGCCAGGCTTTCATCCGGTGCTTGATGCTCGCGCCCTGCGGCATCATCCAGACCGGCGCGAGCGGCGCCTCGTCTTGCGTGATCGCCTGCGGTGCCGCCGTATCCGACGCGCCATCGGCAAGGCCAGCGGCCCCCGAGACCGCATCCTCCAGCACCGCTTGCAGCGTCAACGCGCCATTGGCGGCGCCAACAGCGGTAACGTAAGCTTGCCCCTTGTCGCCCGTCGGCGCTCGGTCAGGATCGGGGCGGAACATGGCGTGGGCGTCGTCCCAGACCAGTTTGCCACCGCAATGCGACCACAGGTGCACCACGGGCGACCAGCCGCCCGACATCGCCACCGCTTCGCAGGGGATTTCGTCAATCACCGCGCCGCCTTCGCCCGCGTGCGAACAGATGGCAACGCCGGTGACGCGCTTGCCGCCCTGAACGTGGTCAATCGCATGGCCTTGCAAGATGCGAATGCCCAGCGCGCGCGCCTCGGCCATCAACGGGCTGTCCTTGGGCAGAACGCGGGCGTCAATGATCGCAGGCACGGCAAGCCCGGCTTTGCGCAGCGCAAGGGCGGTGCGGTAAGCGTCGTCATTGTTGGTCACGACAACGGTGCGGTCGCCGGGGCTGACCGCCCAGTTGACCACATAGTCACGCACCGCCGAGGCCAGCATCACACCCGGCACATCGTTGCCCGCAAACGACAGCGGCCGTTCGATCGCCCCGGTGGCCGTCACAATATGACCGGCGCGAATGCGCCAAAGCCGGTGACGCGGGCCTTTAACGTGGGGCGCGTGGTCGGTCAGCCGCTCATACGCCAGCGCATAACCGTGGTCATAGACTCCTGCCCCCATGCAGCGATTGCGCAGGGTGACATTGTCCATCGCGTTGAGCGAAGCCAGCAGCGCGGCGATATAGGCGTCAACGCTACCGCCCTCAATCTCGCCGCCGTCCACAGGCGCACGTCCGCCCCAAAATGCCGTCTGTTCAACCAAAAGCACCTTGGCCCCGGTCTCGCCCAGCCGTTTGGCGGCCTCAAGTCCGGCGATGCCGCCACCCACCACCAGCACATCGACGTAGGCGTGGAAATGCTCATAGGTGTCGGGGTCGCGCGCGTCTTTGTCCGGTGCTTTGCCAAGACCGGCGGATTTGCGAATGAACGGCTCGTAGATGTGTTTCCAGAAGGCGCGCGGCTGGATGAAGGTCTTGTAATAAAACCCGGCAGGCAGAAACAGCGAGAAGGCCGAGTTGACCACGCCAACGTCGGCCTCAAGGCTGGGCCAGTGGTTCTGGCTCGCGGCTTTCAACCCGTCGAATAGCTCGGTTGTGGTGGCGCGCTGGTTGGGCTCAAAGCGGTCGCCCTCACCCAGCCCCATCAGCGCATTGGGCTCTTCAGCGCCAGAGGCAACCACGCCGCGCGGGCGGTGGTATTTGAACGAACGGCCCATCAGGACCTGATCATTGGCCAAGAGAGCCGAGGCCAAAGTATCGCCGGCGTGCCCGGTCAGGCGCTTGCCGTTGAAGGTAAAGGATTGTTGTTTCGTCCGATCTATCAGACGGCCACCGGTGGCGAGGCGTGTGCTCATGTGTCGGACCCTTTCGCGCGGGGCTGGCCTTGGAAATGCGTTGTGTTGGGGAGGTCAATCGTCATTGCGGCCTCTCCCATCCGGGGCGTTTTTCGCTGATCGCGTCGCGGATGTGCTGTGGCGGCTCGGTGGTCTGGGCTTCGTAGGTGCCAAAGACTTCGAGCGTCTGGGTGCAGCGCGCCGCAAGGAACCACTTGCCGCAGCCATGCGCGTGCCGCCAGCGTTCAAAATGCACGCCGCGCGGGTTTTGCCGCGAGAACAGGTAGTCGTGGAACTCACCGTCATCCGAGCCGGGGCCGTGGCGTGTGAGATGGGCCTCGCCACCGGGGGACAGCTCGGTTTCGTCGGCCTGAACGCCGCAATAGGGGCAATGAAGGGTCAGCATGGGCGCGGCCTCTGATCTTGGTCCTGAAACGGCAAAAGGCAGGCGTCCGGGGACGCCCGCCTTAGCGAGGAGGTGTGTAGGGGGTCGGCAGGTGCCGGGTTACTGCGCGTCGACCGGTGCTTCGGTTGCGCCTTCTGCCGGTGCAGGTTCAGCTGCCGGGGCGGTGCTTTCGATGTTGACGTTAAGGTCTGAGGACCCGCTCGAGCCGCCGGGAATGTCGCCGCCTGCGAACATGACCCAAGCCAGCACAGCCACGATAACAACGAGGATGCCGACAATAAACGCCATGCCGCCGTTGCCACCAGAGTTGGTGGTTGTTGTGGTCGTGGTGTTGGTGTGCTCACGGTCAAGACGATCGATGTGATCGTTGTTTGTATGGTCGGACATTGGGATACTCCCTTGCTCATTGACTTCACAGAGACAACGTCGGCCTGTGTGAAGTGGTTCCCGAGCGAGGGTGTGTTTTTCGCGGCGGTGCGGCGGAGAATGGCCGATCCCGCGATGTCCGATGCCGTCATGTCCGATGCAGTGGACGTTAACGCCGCTGAACCGCGCCGAACGCTTCCTTCACGAAAATACGACGTCTTAAATGCCAGTCTGCCCGCTTGGAGCATAGAGCGTATGAGAGGCGTGGCAGATGTATGCAGGGTATTCGTGGTCAGACCTTGAGGCGTGGAGCCGCGCTCATCCTGACCCAGAAATCCGAACAAAGTCGCAAGCAGGTTTCGTTCAGGGCGATGTGCACGCCCTGAATGCGCTAAAACTGGAATTTGAGTGGCAGCGATCAATGCGCGACCCCCGCCGCCACGCTCTCATCAATGAAGCGGCCAGCGTGGAACCGGTCGAGCGAGAAGGCCTCGGTCAGCGGCGAGTGCCCCTTGGCCATCAACTCTGCCATGCCCCACCCCGAGCCGGGGATCGCCTTGAAGCCGCCAGTGCCCCAGCCGCAGTTGATGAAACAGCCCTCTAGCGGGGTTTTTGACAGGATCGGCGACCGGTCGCCCGTCATATCCACGATACCGCCCCATTGGCGCAGCATCTTGAGGCGTGAGATCATCGGGAAGGTCTCGACCAGCGCCCGCACGGTTTCCTCGATATGGTGAAAGCTGCCGCGCTGGGTGTAGTTGTTGTACCCATCCGCGCCGCCGCCGATCACCATCTCGCCCTTGTCAGACTGGCTCATATAGCCGTGCACGGTGTTGGCCATCACAACCACATCCATGCAGGGCTTGATCGGTTCCGACACCAGCGCCTGCAAGGCCACCGATTCCACCGGCAGACGGAACCCTGCCATCTCGGCCAGCACGCCAGAGTTGCCCGCGACGATCATGCCAAGCTTGTTGCAGGTGATCTCGCCCTTGGAGGTCGACACCCCCGTGACGCGGCCCGCCTCTTGCCGGATGCCGGTGACTTCGCATTTCTGCAAGATGTCCATGCCCATCGCCGAACAGGCGCGCGCATAGCCCCACGCCACCGCATCATGGCGCGCGGTGCCGCCACGGGCCTGCCAGAGCGCGCCGAGCACGGGGTAACGCGGACCCGAGAGTTCGATGATCGGCACCAGCTCCTTGACCCGCTGCGGCGAGATCCACTCGGTTGTGACGCCCTGCAAAGCATTGGCATGGGCCGTGCGCTGATAGCCGCGCACCTCATGCTGGGTCTGCGCCAGCATCATTACGCCCCGCGGGCTAAACATCACGTTGTAGTTCAGATCCTGGCTCATCGTCTCATACAGCGAGCGGGATTTCTCATAGATCGCGGCTGAGGGATCTTGCAGATAGTTCGACCGGATAATGGTGGTGTTACGGCCCGTGTTGCCGCCGCCAAGCCAGCCCTTCTCGATCACCGCGACATTGGTGATGCCGAAATTCTTGCCCAGATAATACGCCGTGGCCAGCCCATGCCCGCCTGCGCCGACGATGATCACATCGTAGTGCTTCTTTGGCTCGGGCGAGGCCCAGGCCCGCTCCCATCCAAGGTGATAACGCGCGGCTTCGCGGGCGACGGCAAAGGCTGAATATCGCTTCATGTGGTTCGAATCCCGGTGGCTCTCATGGGTGGTTCTAAAAGACTAAGCCAGTGTGCCCGCCTATCAAATCCGCCACAATGCCTGTCAATCACGACATGGTGCCTTTAACGGGCTTTTCCCTTGCCGGTGGGACAGGGTACAGGGGGGCATGATTGTTGATGATATCCAAGAATTTGCCCGCGCCGTGCCGCCAATGACCGCCCTGATCGGGCTCGATCTTGGGGACAAGACCATTGGCGTTGCTGTCTCTGACAGTTTCCGCAGCGTGGCGACGCCGCTCGAAACCGTGCGGCGCAAGAAGTTCGGCCTTGATGCCGCGCGCCTGCAAGAGATCATCGCCAAGCGCAGCATCGGCGGGGTGATCCTTGGGTTGCCGCGCAATATGGATGGCTCGGAAGGGCCGCGCTGTCAGTCAACCCGCGCCTTTGCCCGCAATTTCGCGCGTCTCTGGGAGGGGCCGATCTCGTTCTGGGATGAGCGGCTGTCCACCGTTGCCGCCGAACGCGCGCTGCTCGAGGCGGATACGTCTCGGAAACGTCGCGCCGAGGTGATCGACCATGTGGCGGCCTCGTATATCCTGCAAGGGGTGCTGGACCGGATGGCGCATCTGGGGCGGACATGACGAAAGGCGAACGGATGAAAGATCAGGTCTGGAAACGCGACGAAATCGAAAGCCCCTGCGTTAATATCTGCGTCATCCATCCCGACGCGCGGATCTGCGCCGGGTGTTTGCGCTCGATTGATGAAATCACCAAGTGGTCGGTGATGAGCGGTGATGAGCGCGCGACGATCATGGCAGAGCTGCCCAATCGGCGCGGCCATCTCAAGAAGCGCCGTGGTGGCCGGAGCGCGCGGCTGGGGCGCAAGACGCCCTAGCGCAGCGTAGGCCGCTCCGTATTTAGGCCGTGCCGTTTCAAGGCCACTCCATCTCAGGCCGCCCCGCCTCAGGCCGCCATATCCAGCAACACCGCCCCGCGCCGATGGCGCCCTTCGACACGCGCATAGGCGTCGCGGATACCGGCCAGCGGAAACCGACTGTCGATCACCGGGCGCAACTGGCCCGCGGTGATCCAACGGCTGAGAATGCGCAGGTCCTCCTTGGTATCGCCACTCACCCCGATCAGCACGCGGCGGCGGCGGGTCAGCGCGGTCCACAACGCCTGCCCCACCTCACGCAGACCAAAGTTCAACGGCACAAACACGCCGCGCGGTTTTAGCAGTGGGCGGACCGTGGCAAAATCCGCCGCGCCGACCGTGTCGATCACCGCATCAAACCGCGTGGTCAATGTGCCCAGCTTTTGCGTCCGGTAATCCACGGTCTCGTGCGCCCCCAAAGTGCGCACAAATTCCGCGTGTTCGCCCGAGGCAACACCAGTCACCTCAGCGCCCAAAATGCGCGCGATCTGTACCGTGTAGGCGCCAACGCCCCCCGATGCCCCGATCACCAGTAGCTTTTGACCCGGCTTGACCTTGGCAAAGTCGCGCAGGAACACCAGTGCCGAAAGGCCGCCAAACGGCACCGCCGCCGCATCCTTCAACGTCAGGCCAGAGGGCACCGGCAGCACCGCGCCGTCCGCCTTGACCACAAGGTATTCCGCATGTGCGCCCAGCATTACAAAGCCAAAGACCTCTTGCCCTTGCGCGAACTCAGTCACCCCCTCGCCCAGCGCCACCACCGTGCCAGCAAATTCGCTGCCCAGCACTGGCGCGCGAGGACGCCTTAGCCCGAACATCAGCCGACCGGGCACCGCCAGAACGCCGGGAAAGGCCGCCGCGCGCAGCCGCCAATCGGCGGTCGTTACGCTGCCATGCGCGAGCTTTACCAAAATCTCGCCCGGCCCCGGTGTCGGCTGTGCAAGGTCTTCGATCCCGACCACCTCGGCCCCGCCATACTCGTTATACATCGCCGCTTTCATCGCTGGCCTCCTTACGTGCATTTGGCAACTTGTACCCTATGCACAGGCATTGCGGGAATTGACCAATCCGGCAGGACTGTTATGCATTTTCGCATGGATTGGCGCAGTGTCACCTTTGATTGGAACCGGGCGCGGGCGTTTCTCGTCACCGCCGAGGAAGGCTCGCTCTCTGCCGCCGCGCGCGCGCTTGGCATGGCGCAGCCAACACTGGGCCGTCAGGTCAGCGCCCTTGAGGACGAGCTTGGCGTGGTCCTGTTTGAGCGCACCGGGCGCGGGCTGGAACTGACGCCCTCGGGGCTGGAGCTGATGGACCATGTGCGCGCGATGGGTGACGCCGCCACCCGCATTTCGCTGGCGGCCTCGGGGCAGAGCCAGGACATCGCCGGGCATGTCTGTATCACCGCCTCCGAGATCTATTCTGCCCATTTGCTGCCGCCGGTGGTGGCCGAGCTGCGCCAAAGCGCGCCGGGGCTTGAGATCGAGATTGCCGCGACCAATGCGGTGACCGATCTGCGCCGCCGCGAGGCCGATATTGCCATCCGCAACACCGAACCCAAAGACCCCGCGCTGACCGCCAAGCGAATTGCCGAAGACAGCGGCTGGTTCTACGCAGCGCAAAGCTATCTGGACCGGCGCGGCACGCCGCAGGGGTTTGACGATCTGTCCGGGCATGACTTTGTCGCGATGGACAGCGCCGAGGCGATGATCGCCGCCTTTGCCACCTATGGCATCACGCTGACCCGCGACATGCTGGCCATTCGCAGTGACAACCATCTGGTGCATTGGGAGTTGGCGCGGCAGGGCGTGGCCATCGGCATCGGGCCGGATTTCCTGGGCCAGAGCACACCGGGCATGGTGCGGCTTTTGCCGGGTCAAAACCCGATCCGCTATCCGGTCTGGCTCGTGGCGCACCGCGAGGTTAAATCATCGCGCCGGATCAGGCTGGTCTGGGACACGATCGACCGCCATTTGCGCGCCCGCCTGCGCCACAGTTTGCGGTAAAGCACCAAAGGAAACGCCATGTCTGACCGCTATGCCCTGTACTACACCATCCCCCCAGGCCCCTTGGCCGAGGCGCTGGCCGATTGGCTGGGCTGGGATCCGGTGTCGGGCCAATCGCGCGTCGCGCCCGATGTGCCCGGCCTGCCCCGCGCGCCCGAGGCGCTGACCGAGCGGCCGCGCAAATACGGCCCGCATGGCACGCTGAAACCGCCGTTCCACCTGACCCCCGGTATGGAAGCCACGGCACTGGAAAGCGCGGTGCAGGCGTTTGCGCTTGGCCGGGGTCCGGTGGTGCTCGAAGGGTTGGAGCTGCGCCGCATCGGGCGGTTTCTGGCGCTGACCGCGCTGGGCGACACCGCTGCGCTGCGCGATTTTGCTGCCGATGTCGTGCAACACTTCGATGGCTTTCGTGCGCCCCCAACGCCGGAGGAACTGGCGCGGCGGCGCAAGGCCCGGCTCTCATCCGATCAGGAGCGTAACTTGCAGCGCTGGGGCTATCCGCATGTGATGGAGAGCTTCAAGTTTCACATCACCCTGACCGGCCCGTTGAAGGAAGACGAGATTGCCGCGACCCATGCGGCTTTGACGGCGCATTTCGCGCCTCTGTTGCCCGCGCCCTTCACTGTCGATGCGCTCTCATTGCTGGGGTCGGACGCAGACACAGGCCGCTTTCATCTGATCCGTCGGGCGGCGCTTGGCGGATAGGCCTTGATGCCGCGACGCAGCATGACCGCCCACTGGAAGGCTCTGTTTTAGCGCATAGATTTACTGCGATTTTGCACCGCGTTTCGCAAGATTATAAGCCACCTGTCATGCAGCCGACATATCCGTACTTTACCAATGCGTGTATTCCAACGCATGAGCAGGTAAATGTCGGTACTCTCCCTTCCTCTTCGCATCACCGAAGCCCGCATCCTGTGCGATACCGGATTTGCCGAGGGCGCGCTGACCCTTGCGGACGGCAGGATCACCGATGGCCCGGCCCCCGAGATTGCCCTACCCGGCTATGATATCCTGCCCGGTATTGTTGATGCCTGCGCGCAGCGGCCTGCCACCGGCCCCTTGGGCAACTTGGGCGACCTGTCGACGTTTGAGGCCAGCCTTGCCGCGCAGGGGATCACCACCGCCGGGCTGGTCCTGGACTGGGGCTGGCAAACCCCCGATCACAGCCCCGACGCCGCCTGTGCCCTGCTGGCCGCGCTGGCAAAGCTCCGCAAACAGGCGCGGACTGATCTGCGGGTGATGCTGCGCTGTGACACCCATATGATGGACAGCGAGGCACTATTGCTCTCGGTGCTCGACAGCGGTTTGATTGATGCGGTGCTGTTCGTCGATACGCTGGGCAATGCCATCTGCCCCGCCACGCGTGAGATGCGCAAAATCGCGGACACTCTGCGCAATCGCAGCAGTGAGGTGCATCGGTTTCTCTGCAACCTCGCCCATGCCTTTGATCAAAGCGGCCTCAGGTCCGGCAGTTACGGCGACCGGGATGGTCAGGCGCGGGAACGGCTGGCGATGATGGGGGCCAAGATTTGTGTCGCCCCCGCGGGCCAAGGCGCCGCCGAGGTGGCGCGGGCCTGGGGCGATCCGGTTCTGATGCCAGCTCAGGGGGTTTTGCAAGGCAGCGGCGTGGCCGGTGCCCCGGCAACCCGCGATTTGATTGCTGTCGGGATGTGTGATGCGCTGGTGTCTGACGGCACACCAGAGGCGCTGGCCCGCGCCGCGCTGCGCCTTGCGCGGGTGGGTGCCTTGCCGATGGCCGGGGCGTGGTCGCTTATCGCGTCCCGGCCTGCGGGTATATTGGGGCTCAAGGACCGGGGCCGGCTTGTGCCCGGCCAACGCGCGGATCTGGTGGTGTTGCACCGCGCCAGTGGCCGCATCGCCGCCACCATGGCCGCCGGGCGCTGGATCTGGCGCAACCCGGAGTTCGCGCTGCCGTTTCAGACGCTTGCGCGACAGATGCCTCAGGGAATCAGCACGCCGCGCCGGTCGACTGTGATCGCGTCAGCGCCAAGATCGTCATAGGTGATCCGCAGCTCGATCGTTTGCACCGATCCCAGCCCAAAGCCGACGTAAGGCAGGCCATCCTCGGGCAACAGCGCATTGGGCGTGGCCATATCCTCGTGGCACGGCGGCAGGGCAAAGACCTGCATCGCACCGCCGTTTATGCCGTATTCCATCTGGGCCAGCCCGCAGCGCCAGGCGAGCAGATGGGTGAAATACACCAGATCGCGCCCGTCATATTCGCGCACTGCCACCCAGTTTCCCTTGGTGGCGTCAAGGATCGATCGGATTTCCGTGGCGGTGGTAAAGCGTCCGGTCGGCACCTGCGGCTCTGCGGTCAAGCTGGTGCCAGTATCAGCCCCAGATTCAGCCCCGGTGTCAGCCCCGGTGTCAGAGATGGCCCCCTTGGAAGGGCCACTCGCCACGTCCCTCTCCGCATCGTCGCGCCCTGCGCCGCCAGCACCCGCTATGAGTGCAATCAGGATAAGAATTAAATGCATAGGTCTTTCCCCTGTAATCATTTTGTTAATTACGCCGCGATATGAGGTATTTTTGGCCGCAAACCGCTTTTGGCAAATGCAATTCCGTCTTATAGTCCGCAACAAAAGACGTAAAAGCAAGCGGGGCAGACAGGTGGCAGACCCAATCGGCGATACGCCGTTCAACATCGTGATCGTCGGTCAAAACGGACGGTTGCAATATGAGGCTCTGCTGTTTGCCGCCTCTTTCCGCCATTACAATCGTGGTTTTCGGGGTCGCTTGTTCCTTGCCGAGCCGCAACCCGGCCCGTTGTGGCAGAAAGACCCGCGCATCAAGAATGAAGACCTGCGCAATCTGCTGTTGGAACTGGGCGTTGATTTCCTCCCGTTTGAGAGCCGGCATTTCGGGCAGGACTACCCCTATGGCAACAAGATCGAAGCGCTTGCCGCCCTGCCCGAGGGCGAGCCTTTTGTATTTTTCGACACCGATACGCTGATCACCGCTGACCTGCGCGAGGTGCCGTTTGATTTCGACCGGCCGGGCGCGTCGATGCGGCGCGAAGGCACGTGGCCCAAGCTGGAATTGTATGGGCCGGGCTATACCGAAATCTGGAAATCGCTTTACGACAGGTTCGGCCTCGATTTCGATAGCTCGCTCGATTTGGACCAGCCGGATGAATACTGGCAGCGCTATCTCTATTTCAACGCCGGGTTCTTTTATTACAAATGCCCTAAGGTGTTTGGGGATAAATTCCTTGAGTATGCGCTGGCGATACGCGACGCGCCGCCAAAAGAACTTGTCTGCCAAGCGATGGACCCCTGGCTGGATCAGGTCGCCTTGCCGCTGGTGATCCATGCGCTCGGCGGTGGACGGGATGCCCTGCCCGCTGGTTTCCTCGACGGGTCGCATTCCTGTCACTACCGGGTGCTGCCGCTGCTGTTTGCCCGCGAGAGCAAAGCGGTGGTGGATACGCTGGAAATCGTGACCTCGCCCAACAAGATCAAGAAACGGCTGAAAGAATATGAGCCTGCGTTGCGGATGATCTATCAAGGACGCGGCCAGAAGGTGCGCGATATGTTTGATCAGGACAATCTTCCCGGTCGCGAACAGGCGATCCGCAACAAGATCAAGCGCGAAGGCTTCTGGATGCGCTAACCTTGCACCGGTGCGCAAACCCGATCCATCAATGGATCGGTGCTGATCTGTCAACAGATCAGCTTGGTCGCCGCGGGAACACTGCGCGTCTTCTGTGCGGATGGTTGGTCCGCTGCGCGGCACGTTCGGGCGCGACACTGTACGCCCAAAGGCAAGTGACCCGCGACTGGATCGCGCGCGCGGTTCTAAATCTCATATCCCCGCACCCGTGCGCAAAGCCCGATCCATTGATGGATCGGACCTGATCTGTTGACAGATCAGCCCGGCCGCCGCGTGAAAATTAGCCGTTTGCAGTCTGGTAAATGCGCCGGGGCCTGCCTAACCTGCCGAAAATTTCAACTCGGGAGGATTCCATGACTGACGGCCCCAGCTACGGCTTCGACACATTGCAAGTGCACGCAGGCGCACGCCCAGACCCGGCCACAGGTGCACGGCAAGTGCCGATCTATCAAACCACCGCCTATGTGTTTCGCGATGCAGAGCACGCCGCCGCGCTCTTCAACCTTCAGGAAGTCGGCTATATCTATTCCCGCCTGACCAACCCGACTGTCGCAGCACTTCAGGAACGGGTTGCCACGCTTGAAGGCGGTGTCGGCGCAGTCTGCTGTTCCTCGGGTCACGCCGCACAGATCATGGCGCTGTTCCCGCTGATGGGTCCGGGCAAGAATGTGGTGGTCTCGACCCGGCTGTATGGCGGATCGGTCACGCAGTTCAGCCAGACCATCAAGCGGTTCGGCTGGTCCGCGACCTTTGTCGATTTCGACGATATGGAGGCGGTTGCCGCAGCGGTCGACGATGACACCCGCGCGATTTTCTGCGAATCCATCGCCAATCCCGGCGGCTATATCACCGACATGGCAGCCGCAGCCAAAGTGGCCGACGACGCCGGCATTCCGCTGATCGTCGACAACACCTCTGCCACGCCCTACCTGTGCAAACCGATCGAGCATGGCGCGACCTTGGTGGTGCATTCTCTGACCAAATACCTGACAGGCAACGGCACCGTCACCGGCGGCTGTGTCGTCGATTCGGGCAATTTCGATTGGTCCGCCTCCGACAAGTTCCCCTCGCTCAGCGCCGAAGATCCCGCCTACCACGGCCTCAAATTCCACGAGACCTTTGGCCCGCTGGCCTTCACCTTCCACTCCATCGCCATCGGCCTGCGCGATCTTGGCATGACGCTGAACCCGCAAGCCGCGCATTACACGCTGATGGGGATCGAGACGCTCAGCCTGCGGATGGATCGCCACGTTCAAAACGCTGAAAAGATCGCGGCTTGGCTGGAAACCCATGATGCTGTCGAAGGCGTCACTTATGCGGGCCTCGACAGCTCGCCGCACAAGGCGCGCAAGCAGCAGTTTTGCCCCAAAGGTGCGGGTGGCTTGTTCACCATTGCGCTTAAGGGCGGCTATGACTCCTGCGTCAAATTTGTTGATGCGCTCGAGTTGTTTAGCCATGTGGCCAACCTTGGCGACACCCGCAGCCTTGTGATCCACTCGGCCTCGACCACCCACCGCCAGCTGACCGAAGCACAGCAGAAAGCGGCCGGCGCCAGCCCCAATGTGGTGCGGATTTCCATCGGGATCGAAGATGCGAAAGACCTGATTGCCGATCTCGACCAAGCGCTGATCAAAGCTTCGGCCTGATAGCGCGGCATTTCACGACTGGCCGTGGATTCGAAAATGACAAAGACGCGCTCCGATTGATTTTGGGGCGCGTCTTTACTTTGTGGCAAGGAGACCCGGTTAAAGGTGTCGCAGATTTAGGACGTCAGCCGAAAGATCCGTTGAAATGCTGCATCAAACATGCCCCACCGCCGGGTCACATCCGGCGCCGGACACCTGCGATTTCCCGCACACGCGGGCCGTCAACGAATACGGTTTCTACTGCGTCCCCGACGCCTATGCCAAACGCGAGGTGCCCGAGGCGCTTCTGCGCGGTGAGGTTTATGAACCCCAGACCCTGCGCCTGATGCGGCGCCATGCCGGGGCGGGTGACATCATCAGCGGCGGTGCCTTTATTGGCGATTTCCTGCCCGCATTGGCGCAGGCTCTGGTGCCCGGTGCCACGCTGCATACCTTCGAACCGGTCCCACTTAGCCACGCGGCGGCAGTTGCAACCATACGCCTGAACCGGCTGCGCAATGTCAGCCTGCATCCTTTGGCCGTCGGCGAAGTGGCCGGACAGCTTACGCTTCAGACAACCGCCGACAATGGCACCCCAATGGCCGCCCGGGCGCGCGTGGTGGACGACGCGATGCCCGACCGCACGGTCGAGGCCGAGGTCGCAAGGATTGACGATCTGGTCGACGCCTCGCGCCGCGTCTCTATCCTGCACTTTGATCTCGAAGGCCACGAATGGCCTGCCATTCTGGGCGCGCGCCGGGTGATTGAAACCTGCCGTCCGATGATCGTGCTCGAAGCCGAAAAGGCCTGGGCGGTGCGCGGCTATGAGACACGGCTGCACGAGACGTTCACCGGGCTGGGCTATCGCCTGTCGGGACTGATGGAGCGCAATGCTTTCTTCCTGCCAAGCGCCGCGCACTAAGGGCCTTCATGGCTCGGCGATACCGAAAACCATCGTGACCTGCGCCCGAACCGACAGCTCGCCTGCGGCCACCGGCACGTCGCTCGCCATCATCGCTTCTGCGCGGGCATAAAGCGGACCGGGGCTCTGATATCCGCCGGGTTCCGAGATTTGCTGCACCGGGCCAAGCCTTACCCCGGCCGCCTGGGCATACAGTTGCGCCCGCGCGCCAGCGTCGGCCACCGCGCGCCGGCGGGCTTCGTTTTGCAGCGGGTCCATATCGCGCAGGCCAAAGCTGATGCCGTACAGCCGGTTCGCACCATCGGTGACCAAAAGCCCGATCACCTCGCCAATCCCTTCCAAATTCCGCAACCGGATCGACATATCGTTGCGCGCGTTGAACCCGACGATTTCAGCAGCCTCGCCTGGCGCAAGCCGATCCCGCTCGCTCCAGATCGGATCAAGCCCCAGCGTCGTGGTCTGGATGTCGCGGGGCTGCACGCCAAGCGTGTTCAACCGCTCGAACAGCGCCCGCACGCCATCGTTCACCAGTGTCATCGCGGCTTCAGCCGTCGCAGATTGATGCGACACGCCAAAGGTGAGAGTCGCCATATCGGGCGCGGCAACTGCCTCGCCCTCGCCGGTGACAATAATTTGTCGCAGGGCGGGTGTTTCTTGCGCCGCCAGAGGAATCGTTGCGACTAAAATGACAAAAGTGTTTACAATCAAACGTCTCAACATTGATCTGACCTTTGTGTTATACTAGCCCTAATAACCTTTTGCTTGTGCAAAGCGGCCCTTTCTTTCAACCTATGCGGGGCGACATTCTGGCGCAAAGCCTTTTTCTCGGCGGGAAGCTGCTCTAAGTAATGGTTGACGATCGCGTGACTTGTGTGGCCGCGAAAGGAGTGCGAAAGCCGGACGGATGAAACCTGATTTTGCTTTGCTGCTGTCATTTGCGGGAATCGCCCTGTTGCGCCGTGCGTCTGCCTATGGCGATGCGGGGGGCGGATGGTATCGACTGGGCGAGGTTTCGCCGGATGGTACCGATTTGTCCAACGCTCTTAAGGCCCTGCGCACCGCCGCCACCTCAGATGGTGTCGATGCCGGTGCCGTCAAGCTGATCCTGCCGACGGAACAGGTGAAATTTCTCGATATCGCGGCGCCAGACGGCGTTTCCGTGGCCGAGGCAGTCGAGGCTGCTTTGGACGGGGCCACGCCTTATTCCATCGATGAGCTGGTCTATGATTTTCAGGCCAAGGACGGCCAAATCCACATCGCCGCCGTCGCGCGTGAGACGCTGGACGAGGCCGAGAGCTTTGCGTTGGCGCATGGGTTTCAGCCGCTGGGTTTTGTTTCGGATGTGGCCAGTGATGCCGGATTCGTCCGCGAACCGTTTTTCGGCCCGACGCAGACCGCGCTGACCACCCTCGCGCGCGGGACCAGCGTGCAGGGCGATGAGATGCCGATCACGGTGCGGGGCGATGCGCCCAAGGCTCCGGCGGATGCACCCAAGGCTCCGGCCAAGGAAAAGGCTGCGGCAGTTGCACCGCGTCCTGAACCGACGCCGCCAGCGGATGCCGCGCCTGATGAAGCGCCACACGAAGCGAAGGCCAAACCTTCGCAACCGCAAAAGCCCACAGGCCCCGAGGATAAGGCCCCGGCGGAGGCCAAGCCCGAGCAAACGCCGAAACCTGAGGCCGCGCATTCACCCCCACCGTCGGCACAGCCCGATGTGCGACTGGATGCGACACCAGCCGCCAAGCCAAACGCCGCGCCCAAGGCGGCAGCTGCCTCTCCGGTGCTGCGCAATGCGCCCGCCAAGGCAAACCCTGCGCCCGCAGCCAAGGCACCCGCCGCGCCGAACGAACCTGCGGCCAAGCCCGAAAGCGCAAAAGCAACCGCCGCTGCCGCGCAAAAGCTTGCCCGTGCCGCGCTCAAAAATCCTGCCGTTGGGGCGGCCCCCGCCGCCAGCGCCGTGCCCCCTGCGCCCGGTTTTGCCAGCATCCGCGCCCACAGAGAGTCGCATGCGCCCCGCCCGGACAGAACGATCAGCGCCCTGCCCTCTGACATGCCGGGCCGCCGCGACACCGGGCCTGTTGCCGCGCCCAAACCCCGCGATCCAAATGCTGACGTTGCCGCCAGCGCCCGCGCCTCCTTTACCATGCGGCCCAAGGCCCAACCCGAGCCGGAGGCGCCAGCCTCAGCCCCAGTCCCGGCCCCGCCGACAATCGCGCCGCTTGATCCCAGCGCCGAGGCCGCCACCACTGCGGCCAAGAGCGTTGGATTTGCCAGCCGCCGGGTGCCGCAATCGCCAGAACCCGCCCAGGCCGCGCCTGCCGATATCCGCAAGCCGAAGTTCGGCAAACGCCGGGCGGCTTCGGCTGCTGCCGCCTCGGGCGCGGTGATCGCCGAAGGCGAGCGGATGACCGTCTTTGGCGCGCGCGGCGGCCAGCACAAGATCGGCGGCAAGCCGCGGTTCTTTGGGTTAATCCTGACGGCGGCCTTGGTCCTGCTTATGCTCGCGGCGGCCGCCATAGCGTCGATTTTTCTGGACGAGGGATTGGCGGGCCTGTTCCCTCGGAACTCCGAAACAGCGATCGCCACGGCTGCAATTCCCGAGATCGACGAAATTATCAGTCCGACGGTCACCCCCGCGACAGAGCCCCCCATCGAGGCGGTTGTGGTGCCCGAAACCGCGCTCGCCTTGCCCGCCACCGGGGCCGTGATTGACATCGAAAATGCTGCGACCGTTGACCTCGCCGCGCTAAACCAAGGCGTTCCAGCCCTGTCACAAGACTTGGTTGACGGCCAGATTGGCGGGCTATCGGTCCCGTTTGAGGCCGAGGCGCTTACCCCCGAACAGGCCGAGGCTCGCTATGCCGCGACCGGGATCTGGCAGCGTGCGCCCGTGCCCCCCGCCGACCTTGATCAACGCGCGGTTGGTGATCTGCATGTGGCGTCAATTGATCCGTCGGTCAACGTCGGTGACGCCGTGGCGATCCCGACCATGCGCGAGGCCGACACTGATGGCATTCCGGGCCGACAAACGGATCCCTATGCGGCAGACGCGGGTTTTACCTTTGATGCCAACGGCTTGATCGAGCCGACACCTGCGGGCGTGCGCCACCCTGCTGGCTTTTTGCTGGTCGCGGGTCCGCCACCGCTTAAACCGCCGCTGCGCTCGGGTGTCGAGAAGCAGGTCAAAACCGCCCTGCCTGTTGTGCAACCTGACGCCGCCGCGCCCGAGGCTGACGCGCCCGAGGCAACCGACGGCGCTCCGGCGGATACAACCACCGACCCCGAAGACCAGACATTGGCCCCGGCGCCCGCCCCCGTAACGACGGCTGTGGTGGATGAAACCTTGACCGGCATTCGCCCCCGGCCCCGGCCCGGCGATCTGATCGAACAGAATGAGCGCGCCAATCTGGGTGGGATCAGCCTTGCGGAACTGAGGGAAAAGCGGCCGCGCGAACGCCCCGAGCAAGACGAAATCAAGGTCGAAGCCGAGCAGGATGTTGAGGCCAGCGCCTTTGCCGTCGCTGCCTCGGTTCAGCCCAAGCGCCGCCCGTCCAACATCGATGTCCTTGTCGCGCAGGCCCTGCGCGCGCCCGATCCCGCCCCCCCGGCCGCGGCTCCTGCGCCAACCCCGACCGCTGCGGTGCAACCGCGCACTGTGCAGCCCTCGATCCCGTCGGGCACCTCGGTGGCGGCTGCGGCAACCGAGAAGAACGCGATCAACCTGCGCAAGGTCAACCTGATCGGTGTCTACGGCAAACCGTCTAGCCGCCAAGCGCTCGTTCGGTTGGCCAATGGCCGCTACAAAAAGGTCAAGGTTGGTGACAGGATCGACGGTGGTCGGGTGTCCGCAATCAGTGATGGCCAGCTGAGCTATGTCAAAAGCGGCCGCAACGTGGTGCTGCGGATGCCGCGCGGCTGACCCGCCTGCACGCCCTCGCGCCAAAGTGACCGATTCCCCCCCGCGACGTGAACAAACCGATGGCGCATCTGTCGGGTAAATCCGCTATATCTCTGGCAAAAAGGAGATCACATGCGTCTTGCCCGGTTCCTCTGTGCCCTGCTCTGTCTGTCCTTGCCGATCACGGCAGGCGCGGCGACATCTGAAACCTACGCGGCAAACGCACTCACCGCCCGGCTGGTCACAGCCGAGGACGGCGTGGCCCCCGAGGCCGGCACCCTGTCCGCCGGACTTGTGCTGACGCTGGAAGACGGCTGGAAGACCTATTGGCGCAGTCCCGGCGAAGTTGGCCTTCCCCCCGAGCTTGACTGGTCAGAGGCGGAGAATGTCGCCAAGACCGAGCTGCTCTTTCCCGCCCCAACCCGCTTTACCGCCTTCGACATCGAGAATTTCGGCTATGGCAAGGCGGTGACCTTTCCGATCCAGATCACCCTGGCCGAGCCCGGAGCCGCCACGACATTGCGCACAGAGGTCCGGCTGTTGGTCTGCAAAGATGTTTGCATCCCCGAGGATTTCACCCTGACGTTGCCGCTGCCCGCCGGAACCGGGATCGATGGCGAGGCCGCCGAGATCCTGACCAAAGCGCTGGCACAGGTGCCCGAGGATGGCGCGGCCAGCGGGCTGACTGTCGAGGCGGCGCATGTCTCGGACACAGACCTGACCTTGGCCGTGACCCGCACTGCAGGGTTTCGCACGCCTGATATTTTCCCCGAGCAAAGCGATGCGGTCTTTGGCAAACCCGAACTGCGGCTGGGCGCGAATGGCACCCGGCTATGGGCGCGCTTTCCGCTGTTTTACGCCGCGTCGGATGGCGCGCCTTTGCGGCTCACCGTGACGGATGGGGCCTTTGCCGGAACGGTGACTGCGCCTATGGCCGACACGCCGCCACCGCCCCCCGCCGCAGGCCGGGGCCTTGTGTACATGGCGCTGATCGCCGTCTTGGGCGGGCTGATCCTTAACGTGATGCCCTGTGTCTTGCCGGTGCTGTCGATCAAGCTGTCGTCGGCCGCCAAGATCGCCGCAAGCGGCCGCGCCCGCATTCGCCGCGGGTTTCTGCTGTCGGCGCTTGGGGTGCTGGTGTTCTTCTGGGCCTTGGCGGCGGTGACCTTTTTGCTGCAACAAATGGGCCATGCGGTGGGCTGGGGTCTGCAATTCCAAAGCCCGGTGTTCCTGACCGTGATGATCGTGATCTTGGTGATGTTTGCCGCCAACCTGTTCGGGTTGTTCAACCTCTCGCTGCCCTCAAGCATGCAAACGCGCATGGCGGGTGCCGGGGGCAGCGGCCATGTCGGTGACTTTGCTACGGGGGCTTTTGCCGCCGTGCTGGCCACGCCCTGTTCGGCACCTTTTCTGGGCACGGCTGTGGCCTTTGCCATGTCGGGCGGCGGGCTCGAGATCGGGGTGATCTTTACCGCGCTTGGCCTCGGCCTCGCGCTGCCCTACCTCGCGGTGGCTGCGTTTCCGGGGGTGGTGTCCGTGCTGCCCAAACCGGGCCGATGGATGGTGGCTTTGAAAACCGTGATGGGCGTGCTGTTGGCGCTGACGGCGGCATGGCTGTTCTTTGTGCTCGCCGGTGTGGCGGGGCTTGCCACCGCTGGGATCGTCGCGCTTTTGATGGCCGCTTGCCTTGTGCTGCTGCGCCTGCCCCGCTTGCCGTTTCGCGGCGCGGCGGTTGCGGCGCTTGCGGTGTTTGCCATCGCGCTCTCGGCGTTGCGGGCCCCGGCCCCGGCAGAGGCGGCGACAAATGCCACCCGCTGGGCCAGCTTTGACGAACGCCAGATCAGCGAATTGGTTATCGCGGGCAAGATTGTCTTTGTCGACGTCACAGCCGATTGGTGCCTGACCTGCAAGGCCAACAAGGCGCTGGTGCTGGATCGTGGGCCGGTGTCGGAGGCGCTGGCGGGTGACGACATCGTGGCGATGCAGGCCGATTGGACCCGGCCCAACCCGGCGATTTCGGCCTATCTTGAGCGGTTCAATCGGTTCGGCATCCCGTTCAACGCCGTCTATGGCCCCGCCGCGCCCGAAGGCATCGCACTGCCGGAATTGCTGAGCGAAAAGGCGGTGTTCGAGGCGATTGAAAAGGCGAGCGGCGGGGCCTGAACGGGGCGTTCGCAATGGGTCGCGCGGTCACACTCCGCGCAGACCACAGCCCGATGGATACGCCGGGAATTTTGCACAGACCTGTCAGCTGAAAAAAAAGCCGCCCCCGGTGAGGGGCGGCTTTGTCGTCACGTGTCTATTGCGCGCTTTGCCTTTGCCAAGCGATCCGCAGTGTGCGCCTGCGCAACGCTCGCTTTAGCCGCCGTTCGCGTCCAGCCCCTCAGCCACCACTTGGCGGCGCGGATCATTGGCGGCCAGCGGGTCGAGCAAGCCAGCGGCAGATTGATAGGCGGCCAGCGCGTTGTCGGTCTGGCCCAGCACGCCATAAGCACGGCCCAATTGCAGCCAGCCATCGAGATCATCCGGCTCGTCCGCAAGCCGTTCGGCCAGGCGCGCCACCATCGACTGAATGAAATCACCGCGCTCGCCTGCGGTCATATCCTGCGCGGCTTCGACATCTTCGGCAGTCGGCCCGCGCAGTTCGACGAAATCCGAGACCGCCACCGGTGCATCACCGGTATCCTGCGCGATGCGATTGATCTGACGGACAAAAATCTCCATCCACGGCTGTACGCTGGTCTCATTGCGCAGTCGCAGAACCAACAGTTGGCGCGCTTCGGCAGAGCGGCCCTCCTGCTCGAGCCACTGCGCCTTGTAATAGCTGGCCGCCGGGTTGAGCACATCCATTTCAAGCGCTTCGTCGATGGCGCGGCCCGCCTGGGCGGTCACGGTCCCATCGTTGTCGGCAATCAGAGCCTCGGCATATTGCGTCATGTGTCCCGAGTGGGCATCGTCGCGGTCAAGCACCCGTGCGAGCGCGTTGGCGGCGTCGGCGTAGCGGCCCATCTTGACGTAGGTTTGGGCCAAAAGCTCCCAACCTTCGGTCGGACCGCCATTTTCCTCGGACTCCAGCCGCAGGCGAAGCTTTTCAGCAAGATCGACAATCTGACGGTCCTCGGCCCGTTCGGCCCCGCGCTCGGCAAACGGCAGGCTTTGCGCCGTGGGGCTGCCGGTGATGTAATAGACCCCGCCGGCGAGCACCGGCACCGACACCGCCAGCACCATCAACACCACCGCGCCGCCGGTGCGCGCCGGACCACTGGCCCCTTCGCGTTCAACAGCCAGCATCCGGCGTTTGATCTCAAGGCTCGCCGCCTTGGCTTCGGTCTCGGAGATAAGCCCGCGCGCCCGCTCGGCCTCGACCTCTTTGAGCTGGTCGACAAAGATTGCCAGGGCGCCGTCGCGGTGGCCCACCTGCACCCCATCCGTGCGCCAAAGCGGCAAAAGGACGATCAGCACGGCACCAAGCGCCATCGCCGCAACGAGTATCCAGAATGTCATCGGTCAGCTGTCTTTCTTGTCGGAGTCTTGCGCGTAGCGGGCCATCAGCTCCGCCACTTGCGCTTCGTCATCGGCGCTGAGGCCCGGAGCCGCGGCACCGATTTGCCTGCGCCGCCGCAGGGCCATGCCCGCGGCCAAGGTGCCAAGGCCAAGCAGCACAAAAGGCCCCAGCCAGAGCGCATAAGTCTCGGGTTTGAACGGCGGCTTGAACAGCACGTAATCGCCGTAGCGATCCACGAGATATTGCACCACCTCCGCGTTGCTATCGCCCACCACCAGCCGCTCGCGGATCAGCAGCCGCATGTCGCGCGCGACCCCGGCGTTAGAGCTGTCAATCGGTTCGTTCTGGCAGACCACACAGCGGATATCCTTGGAAATCAGCCGCGCCCGCGCCTCAAGCGCGGGATCATCGAGGATCTCGTCAGGCTCTACCGCCGCCACGGCCCCGGCCAGCACGATCAGCAGCATGGCAAGCAGATGTTTCATGATCCTGCCCCGCCGCGCGCAGCGGCCAAAGCCTTGCGGAAATCACCCTGCGCCTGTTCGGTCACAATCGGGCCGACATAGCGCCAGACCACAATCCCCGCGCCATCAATCAGAAAGCTTTCCGGCACGCCAGAAATGCCCCATTCGATGCCCGCGCGCCCGGTTTCATCCGATCCAATGCGCGCGTAGGGGTTGCCCAATTCCTCGAGCCAAACCTTCGCATCCTCGGGCTTGTCCTTGTAATTGATACCATAAAGCGGAAAGCCCTCTTGCGCCGCCAGTCGCGTCAGCACCTTGTGCTCGGCCCGGCAGGGCACGCACCACGAGGCGAAGACATTGACCAACACCGGTGCGCCCGTCGCCAGATCGGGTTTGGCCAGCCCCGGCACATCGACGCCCGCAATCGGCCCCAGATCAAATGCCGGGGCCGGTTTCGAGATCAGCACCGAGGGGATCGCCCCCGGATCGCGGTCGGGATTGAGGCCCCAAAGAAAGAAGCCGCCCAGCACCAGAACCACCGCAATCGGCAGCATGACCAAAATTCGTTGCATCGCCGTTACTCCGCCGGTTGTGCCATTTGGGGTGTCTTGGCCCGGCGCGGCGCGCCCACGCGCAAACGCCTGTCGCTGAGGCTCAAGGCACCGCCGAGAACCAGCATGAACGACCCGAACCAGATGAAGTTGATCAGCGGTTCATACAGCACCCGCAGCGTCCAGGCATTGCCGGAATTCTCAGCCGCAGGTTCGCTGATGGCGGCATAAAGATCGCCGGCGATAGTGTGGCGAATGGCGCTTTCCGTGGTCTGGCTTTGCGCCACCGGATAGTTGCGCCGCTCCGGATAGAGGTTCTGCAAAAAGGCCCCGTCGCGGTAGACCGCCAGCGTGCCGCGCGCGGCCATGTAGTTCGGCCCCCGCACCTGTTCGACGCCCTCAAAAGTGATGTCAAACCCGGCAATCTGGAGTTCCGTGCCGGGCTGGGCAAAGATCACCACTTCCTCTTTCCACGCCGACGAGCCGACAAAGCCAAAGATACAGACCGCAAGCCCGAGGTGGGCCAGTGTCATGCCGTGGCTGGCGCGGGGCATATTGCGCGCCCGGCGCAGGCTTTCGCTGAGCGGAGCGCTGAACAGTTTGATCCGCTTGCCCCATTCCTGAAGCGTGGCGACGAACAGCCAGATGCCAAGCCCAAAGGACAGCACGGCAAGCGCCGGTCCGCCGGTGACGAAGTACCAGACCGCAAGCGCGCCAAGCGCCGCCAGCACCATCGCCAGCCGCAGCCGTTGCAAGATGCCTTTGAGGTCGGCGCGTTTCCACGTCAGGAACGGACCCAGCGCCATGACAAGCACCAAGGGCATCATGATCGGCACAAACGACGCGTTGTAAAACGGCGGCCCGACCGAGATTTTGTCGCCAGTGATCGCCTCAAGGAACAGCGGGTAGAGCGTGCCAAACAGCACGGTCCCGGTGGCCACAGCCAGCAGCAGGTTATTGATCAACAGCCCGCCTTCGCGGCTGACGGGCGCGAACAATCCGCCGCCTTCCATCGCCGGTGCACGCACCGCGTAAAGCGTGAGCGAGCCACCGATAGAGACCCCCAGAAGCCCAAGGATATAGACGCCCCGCTCGGGGTCGACTGCAAAGGCATGGACCGAGGTCAAAAGCCCCGAGCGCACGATGAAGGTGCCGAGCAGTGACAGCGAAAAGGTGAGGATGGCCAACAGGATGGTCCAGCTTTTGAACGCTCCGCGCTTCTCGGTCACGATGGCCGAATGCAATAATGCGGTGCCCAGAAGCCACGGCATAAAGCTGACGTTTTCAACCGGATCCCAGAACCACCAGCCGCCCCAGCCAAGCTCATAATACGCCCACCAAGAGCCCAGCGCGATGCCGGCCGTCAGCGACATCCAGGCCGCCAAGGTCCAGGGCCGCACCCACCGCGCCCAGGCGGCATCGACCCGGCCCTCGATCAAGGCGGCGACGGCAAAGCTGAACACGATCGAGAAACCGACATAGCCGATATATAACAGCGGCGGATGCATCGCGAGGCCGACATCCTGCAACAGCGGATTGAGGTCATTGCCATCCGCAGGCGGCGGAAACACCCGGTCAAACGGGTTCGACGTCAGCAACATAAAGCTGAGGAACCCCAGCGAAATCCACGCCTGTACCGACAGGGTGCGCGCCCGAAGCGCATGCGGGATATTGGTCCCGAACATCGCCACCCCGGCCCCGAACAGCGTCAGAATCAGCGTCCAGAGCAAAAGCGAGCCTTCGTGGCTGCCCCATGTGGCGGCGACCTTGAACAGCATCGGTTTGAGCGAATTGGAGTTCTGGACCACGTTGACCACGGTGAAATCGCTGACCACAAAGGCCCACATCAACGCCGCAAAGGCCAAGGCCACAAACACCAGTTGCCCCAGCGCCGTCATCTGCGCCGTGCGCATCCACACGAGATTGCCGCGCGCGGCCCCCGCCATCGGCACCACCGATTGCACCAGCGCCAACGCCAGCGCCAAAGCGAGTGCGAATTGTCCTAGTTCCGGGATCATGGCCTACCTCCCAGTAGCTGTCCTATCATACCTGATACTCCTAGCCGCTGGCACATGAAGATTTAAGTCACGTTTTGTAAGGACGCCCCGCAAATGGTCGCAGGTTTGGCGCTAACAGCCGAACTCTTTGCGATTCTGCACTGGCCTTCCCGTCCTGCACACGACTAAGGTCGCGCCTGTTGACGCACATTAAACGCGGCAGGCCCCCATGACCCTTCGTATCTTTATCAACGGCTTTGGCCGGATCGGACGCAGCATCACTCGGATGGTCCTGACCGATCATCCCGACATCGAGATTGTCGGCATCAACGACATCGCGCCTTTGGACACCTGCGCCTATCTGTTTGGCTTTGACAGTATCTTTGGCCCCTTTCCCGGCGGCGTGACAGGCAATAACGGCGCGCTTCAGGCGGCGGGGCGTTCGATTGCCTTTAGCGATGCGCCAGATATTTCCACGCTCGATCTGGCTGGCGTCGACATCGTGATGGAATGCACCGGCAAGGCCCAGACCCGCGAGATTGCCGAGCGGGGGCTTGGCGCCGGGGCCGCGCGCATCCTGATCTCGGGCCCCTCGCCTGCGGCGGATGAGACCATCGTGCTTGGGGCCAACCAAGAGCTGCTGACACAGCAAAAGGTGATTTCCAACGCCTCATGCACCACCAATGCGCTGGCCCCTTTGCTGCGCCTGCTCGACGAAGCGGCGGGCGTGGAATCGGGCCATATGACCACGGTGCATTGCTACACCGGATCACAGCCAACGGTGGACGCGCCGCGTGGCGATCTGGTCCGCTCGCGGGCGGCGGCACTGTCGATGGTGCCGACCACCACCAGCGCCGGGCGGCTGATCGGCGTGGTGCTGCCGCATCTGGCCGGTCGGATCGAGGCACGGGCGATACGGGTGCCCACTGCCAGCGTCTCGGCGATTGATCTGACGGTACAAACCCGCGATCCGATCACCGCCGCCGAGTTGAACGCGCTGGTGCAATCGGCGGACTCCACGCTGTTTGGCTATACCGAGGTGCCGCTGGTCTCGACCGATCTGCGGGGACGCCCCGAGAGCCTGATCGTTGCCGGGCGCGAAACCTCGGTGTCGCTGGGCGGAGTGCTGCGGATCTTTGGCTGGTATGACAACGAATGGGGCTTTTCCGCCCGGATGCTGGATATGGCGCGGCGGATGCGCTGACTGCTCGCGCGGACTATGGCGGATTTTGGCGGTGATTTGATCTGTTAAGCGACAGCACTGGAACGATCTCGGTCCGCTGTGGGTTGGTCCGGCAGCAGTCGCTTAACCGAGGAAGGATCAAGCCATGCAAAGCCGCACCACACAGGTCGATGGCATCACCATGCGTTGGGAGGAGACCGGATCAGGTGATCCAGTCATTCTCATTCACGGCATCCCCACCAGCCCTGCCCTTTGGCGCGATGTCGCCCCTCTGATCACCGGTCGGCGGGTTTTGGCGTGGGAGATGGTCGGCTATGGCGCGTCGATCCCCGAGGGCGAAGACCGCGACATCTCGGTTGCGAAACAGGCCGACTATCTTGTTGCTTGGATGCGCAGCCAAGGCATCACGCGGGCGGTTCTGGCCGCGCATGACCTTGGCGGCGGTGTCGCGCAGATCGCTGCGGTGAGGCATCCCGAGATGGTCAGCGGCCTGCTGTTGACCAACGCGATCTGCTACGATTCTTGGCCGGTGCCGCTGGTCAGCGCGGTGGCCAAAGCTGGGATCGTCGCCAAGCATGCGCCGGATGGATCGTTCCACACCTTGCTGCGGCTGATTTTCAAGATGGGCCATGAGAGCGAGGCCGCCGCTCATGCTGCCTTCAAGACCCACGCGCCGCACTACGACGACCACGGCGAGGCGGCGGCCTTTGTGCGCCAGGCGCGGGCGCTTGATGACAAGGACACGCAGACAATCGCGGATCAACTGCCGACGCTGGGGATTCCCGCCCGCATCGTCTGGGGCGCGGCGGATGAGTTTCAGAAGATCGAGTTTGGTGAGCGACTGGCTAAGGATTTGTCTGCCCCGCTGCGCCGGATCGAAGGCGGGTTGCACTTCACGCCCGAAGATCACCCGCAGATTATTGCCGATGAGATTAATGCGCTGGTGAAAACCGTTGAGGCCGCACCTCAATCGGCCCCCCGTCAACCAGCCTGACCGACGCGGCTATACACACCACAAACGCAAAGGGGCGGCCCATTACAGGCCGCCCCTTTTCAGGTGTGTGAGAGGGTATCAGCCCGCAGCGGCAACCGCCCGCTTAGTCATCACCGCCACCAGATGCGCGCGGTAGGCGCCGGTGCCGTGCAGATCGCTGATCATGCCATCGCCCGAGACGGACAGGCCCGCAAGCGCATCCCCCGAGAAGTTCGACGACAACGCCTGTTCGGCCTCAGTCCAGCGGAACACGCCTTCCTCAGATGCGCCCGTCACCGCGACGCGCACGCCGTCGGCGTATTTGGCCACGAAAACCCCGACCAGCGCAAAGCGCGAGGCGGGCTGTTCGAACTTGATATAGGCCGCCTTTTCCGGGATCGGCAGTTTGACCCCGGTGACGATTTCGCCCTCTTCCAGCGCAGTGGTGAACATGCCCTGAAAGTAATCGTCCGCCGCGATTTCACGGCTGTTGGTCACAATGGTTGCACCCGATCCCAAAGCCGCCGCCGGATAACAGGCCGAGGGGTCATTGTTGGCAAGGCTGCCGCCAATGGTGCCCCGGTTGCGCACCGCCGGATCGCCGATGAGGTTCGCCATATAGACCAGCGCCGGATAGGCCCCGCACTCGGCCACGATGGTGGCGTGGGTTGTGGCACCGCCGATGGTCAGGGTGTCGCCCTCCTGGCTCACGCCTTTCAGTTCGGCAATCCCGCTGAGCGAGACCAGTTTCGACGGGCTGGCCAGCCGCTGTTTCAGCGTCGGGATCAAAGTCTGCCCGCCGCTCAGCGCCATCGCCTCTTCGTCGCTCAGCGCCGCCACGGCTTCGGCCACTGTCGTGGGCCGTTCGATATCAAAGCTATACATATATCAGCCCTCCCTTATTGGCCGTTCATCGCAGCCCAGACGCGCGCAGGCGTCGCGGGCATATCGATGTGATCGATATTATGACCGCCGGAATACAGCGCGTCCAGAATGGCGTTGATCACGGTCGGCGGCGACCCAATCGCCCCGGCCTCGCCACAGCCCTTCACCCCAAGCGGGTTGTGGGTGCAGGGCGTCTGGCAAGAGTGATCCACACGGTAGCTTTCCATCAGCGGCAGATCATCGGCACGCGGCATGGTGTAATCCATGTAAGACGCCGACAAAAGCTGGCCGTCCTCGTCATAGATACAGGCTTCCATCAGGGCCTGACCGATGCCTTGGGCGATGCCGCCATGCACTTGGCCTTCGACGATCATCGGGTTGACCACATTGCCGAAGTCATCCGCCGAGACGAACTTTTCGATGGTGGTCTTACCGGTCTCGGGGTCAACTTCGACTTCGCAGGCATAGGCCCCTGCGGGATAGGTGAAGTTTGACGGGTCGTAGAACGCCGTTTCCTCCAGACCCGGTTCGATGTCTTCGAGCGGGTAGTTGTGCGGCACATAGGCAGCAAGGCAAACATCGCCCCAAGCCACCGATTTGTCCGTCCCGGCAACCGAGAATTTGCCGTCCTTCAGCTCGATATCCGCATCGGCGGCTTCGAGAAGGTGGGCGGCGATCTTCTTGGTCTTGTTGATGATCTTCTCGGTCGCCCGCACCATCGCAGAGCCACCCACCGCAAGAGAGCGCGAGCCATAGGTGCCCATGCCCATCGGCGCATTGGCGGTGTCGCCGTGCACGATCTCGACCTGATCCTCGTTGATGCCGATCATCTCGGCGATCACCTGCGGAAAGGCGGTTTCATGCCCCTGCCCGTGGCTGTGTGAGCCGGTCATCACGACCAGACCACCGGTGGCGTTGACTCGCACCGTGGCCGATTCATACAGCCCGGCGCGCGCGCCCAACTGGCCCACAAGGTTCGACGGCGCGATGCCGCAGGCCTCGATAAAGCAGTTGATGCCCAGACCGCGCAGCTTGCCCTTGGCTTCGCTTGCCATCCGACGCGCGGCAAAACCGTCGCGGTCGATCATTTCCAGCATCTTGTCCATGGTGGCATGGTAATCGCCGGTGTCATAGACCACCGCAACAGGCGTCTGATACGGGAACTCGGTGATAAAGTTCTGACGGCGCAGCTCGACCGGATCAGCCCCCAGTTCGCGCGCGGCTTTGTCGATCACCCGCTCGACCTGATAGGTCGCCTCGGGACGGCCCGCACCGCGATAGGCATCGACCGCAACCGTATTGGTGAACACCGCCTTTACATTGGTATAAACCAGCGGCGTCTTGTAGTTGCCCGCCAGCAGCGTGCCATGCAGCCATGTCGGCACCGACGGCGCGAACGTGCTGAGGTAGGCGCCCATGTTGGCGTAGGTCAGGCAGCGCAGCGCGGTAAAGTTGTTGTCCGCATCCAGCGCCAGTTCAATCTTGGTGACGTGGTCGCGGCCATGCGCGTCGGACATAAACGCCTCAGAGCGGGTCGAGGTCCATTTGACGGCGCGGTTCAGCGCTTTGGCGGCAAAGGTACAGAACGCCTCTTCCGCGTAGTGGAAGATCTTGGTGCCGAAACCGCCGCCCACATCGGGGGCGACAACGCGCAGTTTGTGCTCGGGGATGCCCAGCACAAATGCGCCCATCAACAGCCGGATCACATGCGGGTTTTGCGAAGTGGTATAAAGCGTGGAGTTGCCCGAGGCGCGGTTGAAGTCACCCACGGCGACGCGCGGCTCCATCGGGTTGGCGACCAGACGGTTGTTGACCAGTTCCAGCGTGGTGACGTGGTGGGCATTGGCAATCGCCTCGTCCACCGCGGCCTTGTTCTCTTCAACAAAGCCCCAGTCGTAACACAGGTTGTCCGACAGATCGTCATGCACCCGCGGTGCGCCCTCTTCGAGCGCGGCCTTCATGTTGACGGCGGCGGGCAGCTCTTCGATATCAAGCTCGATGGCTTCGGCCGCATCGCGCGCCTGTGCCAGCGTATCGGCCACAATCGCGGCAATCGGATCGCCAACGTGGCGCACTTTGCCTTGGGCCAGAACCGGGTGGGCCGGCTCCTTCATCGGATCGCCGAACTTGTCGGTGATCTGCCAGCCGCAGGGCAACCCGCCGACGCCTTCGAAATCGGTGCCGGTAAAGATGCGCACGACGCCGGGCATGGCCGCAGCCGCCGTTGTATCGATGCCGTTGATTTTGCCATGCGCCACATCAGAGCGCAGGAAGTGGACATAAGCCTGTCCGTGAACGTTGTAATCGTCGGTGTAATTGCCGGTGCCGGTCAAAAAGCGCACGTCTTCGCGGCGCTTTGGGCTGGCTCCGATGCCATGATCTTTGGGCATGAAATATCCTCCCTGGGGAATGGCGGGTTTGAAACCCACCCTACGGTGCGTGGGGCCGTTATTTATTCAGCTGCGATGGCCGGGACGTCCTGACCAGAGGCCGCCATGATCGCACGGACAATGTTGTGATAGCCGGTGCAGCGGCAGATATTGCCCTTGAGGTATTCGCGCACCTCGGTCTCGGTCGGCTTGGGGTTGTCCTTGAGCAGCGCCGTGGCCGACATCACCATGCCGGGGGTGCAAAAGCCGCATTGCAGGCCGTGATAGTCCTGAAATGCCTGCTGGATGGTGTTGAGCGAGCCGTCGGCATTGGCCTGGGCTTCGATGGTGGCCACTTCGGCCCCCTCGGCTTCGGCTGCAAACATCGAGCAGCTTTTGACCGCATTGCCGTTCACATGCACGACGCAGGCCCCGCATTGGCTGGTGTCACAGCCAACATGCGTTCCGGTCAGGCGCAGGTCGCCGCGCAGGAAATCGACAAGCAACGTGTTGCCCGCCACTTCGCCGCTCACGGATTTGCCGTTTACGGTCATCGTTACCTTGGTCATGAAGTCCTCCCTTGGTGTTTTTATCGTGTGACAGTCCGCAGTGCCGGGTCAGTTGACCAGACGCTTGAACCATCCCTTTTTCTTTTCTTCGCCATCCGCGGTTTCTACGGTCTCGGCGGCGTCCGGATCTGCGGGGCCCTCGACGGCGGCCTTGAAGTTGTCAAAGAACTGGTCGGCCATCTTCTTGGCGAACCCGTCAATGATCCGGCTGCCAAGCTGCGCAAGCTTGCCGCCAACCTTGGCCTCGACATCATAGCTAAGCAAGGTGCCCTCGCCCTGCGGCGTCAGACGCACATCGGCCCCGCCCTTGGCAAAACCGGCAGCGCCGCCTTTGCCTTCGCCGCTTAGCGTCAGGCTTTCGGGCGGTTGCATGTTCGACAAGGACACCTTGCCCTTGAAGGTGGCTTTCACCGGGCCAACCTTTTGCACAACGGTGGCCTCAAACCCCTCTTCGGCGGTGCCGGTCATCTCTTGGCATCCGGGCACACATTGTTTGAGCACCTCAGGGTCCAGAATGGCGGCCCAGACGGTTTCTGGCGGCGCGGCTATTTCGCGGGAATCAGTCAGTTTCATGCATCAAGTCTCCTCAGGGGGCAGCCTAGGCGCAATGGCCTTGAGCGGGCTATAATACGAAAGTGCCGAGGTCGCGTTTTTGACGGTGGCCTCACACATGCGACTATTGGACAAGAGACCTGTGTTAAGCTACCCACTTACACTGGAGACATAACAATAGCAGGTATCCAGAGCCCATGACCGCAGAGTCCCCCACCCCGCTGACCGGCATCGCGCGTGCGCTGGTGATCGACGATCATCCGCTGTTTTGCGATGCGCTGGTGCTGACGTTGCGCTCGATCTGCGCCGGGGTAGACGTGGATACGGCGGCCAATCTCGAGGCCGGGCTGATCAAGGTTATGGGCTCGGCGATGCCGGATATCGTGTTGCTTGACCTCAATCTGCCGGATGTGAACGGGCTTGACGGGTTGCTGCGCCTGCGCACCGCATTGGGCAACAAATGCCCGGTGATCGTGGTGTCGTCGATGGCCGACAACCGGATGATCTCCAAGGCGCTGGCGGCGGGGGCCTCGGGCTTTGTGCCCAAGCACAGCCAGAAATCGGAATTCCACAAGGCGCTGACCAAGATCCGCGACGGCGAAACCTATACGCCCGATGGCTTTGTCCCGACCTCGCCCGATGCCGCCTCGGCCAAGGATGACGCGGTGGGCCGGCTCGCCTCGCTCACCAACCAGCAGTCGCGCATTCTGCAACTGATCTGTGAGGGCAAGCTGAACAAGCAGATCGCCTTTGATCTGTCGATTGCCGAAACCACGGTAAAGGCCCATGTCACCGCGATCATGCGCAAGCTTGGGGTGCAAAGCCGCACGCAGGCAGTGCTGGTGGCACAAGAGGCGCGGTTCAGCGGCATCTTGCCAGAGCAATCGCAACAGGCGTAAGCTTTCGCGCAACACGTAATCAAACAATCCGGGAATACGGACGTTTTGGACGGACCGACAAAAGTTTCGGCCGCCCTGGGAGGAGACCCATCGAGCCTGCGCTGTGCGCAGGTCTCGGTCAGTGATACCGATCCAGTCGGCGCCATTGCGTCGGGGCTTGGCCCCGGTCCGTTCGAGCTTGTCCTGATGTTTGTCAGCAGCAGTGCCGATTTCGCCGCGCTCACCACCGAGGCGCACAGCCGGCTTGATGCCCGCCATGTGGCCGCCTGCACCACCGCCGGAGAGATTGGCGCAGAGGGTTATGAAGAAGGGCAGATCGTGGCGCTCGGCCTGTTGCCGACGCATTTTCGCGCCTCCTGTTACCTCGTCGAAAGCCTTGCAGAGATCGCGCCGCAATCCGAGATCGACAATCTGATCCGCCACCGCGTGGCGCTTGCCGATGCCGCGCCGGATTTTTCGTCGGAATTCGCCTTTCTCGCCGTTGATGGCCTGTCTTTGCGCGAAGACGAGCTGACCGCTGTGCTTTCGGCGGGCCTTGGCGGCGTGCCGCTGTTTGGCGGCTCGGCCGGGGATGGCGAGGCGTTTGAGCGGACCTTGCTGTCGCTTGATGGCGAAACCCGCGAGAATGCCGCCGTTGTGTCGCTGGTGCGGTCGAACTGCCCGATCCGGGTGTTCAGCCTCAATCACCTGACCCCGACTGAGACCAAGATGGTGGTGACAGACGCCGACCCGCAAAACCGCATCGTGCGCCAGATCAACGCCGAACCGGCAGCGCAGGAATATGCCCGCATTGTTGGCAAGGTGCCCGAACAGCTTGACCAGTTCACCTTTGCAGCCCACCCGGTGGTGGTGCAGCTTGGCGGCCGCCACCATGTGCGCGCAATCCAGCGGGTGAATGAGCATGGCGAGCTGGTGTTTTTCTCCGCAATTGACGAAGGCATGGTGCTGACGCTGGCTGATACGCTCGACATGGCCAGCCACCTCGAGGACGAGCTGACCGCGCTGGCCGGCAACCGCAAGCCCGAGATGATCCTCGGCTGTGATTGCATCCTGCGGCGGCTTGAGGCCGGGCAGAACCAGCAAAGCCGCGCGGTATCGGACGTGCTGCGCCGTCACAACGTGCGCGGCTTTTCCACCTATGGCGAGCAGTTGGGCGCCCTGCACGTGAACCACACGATGACCGGCGTCGCCTTCTTTCCGCCGGACGATGCCGCATGACGCTGGTCAATCACGCCGACACTCTGGAACGGCAGAACGAAAAGCTGTTGCGTATCACCCAGTCGCTGATGCGGCGGGTCGAACAGCAACAAGATCCCTCCGGGCTGGCCTATGCGCAGTTTGAACGCGCCGCTTTGCTTGAGGATCAGGTGCGCTCGCGCACCCGCGATCTTGAGCGCGCGCTTGACCTTTTGCACGACAGCAACCTGCGGCTGGAGCAGGCCAATTCCGAGACCGAAAGCGCGCGGGCCAATCTGGCCGATGCGATCGAGGCGGTGAACGAAGGCTTTGCCCTGTTTGACAGTCACGACCGGTTGGTACTGAGCAACAGCCGGTTCTGCCTCGATATGCGCGACATTGCGCATAAGCTGACGCCGGGGCTGCCGTTCAACAACTATGTCGATCTGGTCAGCCAATCGATTTACCTTGCCCTGCCCGAAGGCGAAACCTCGGCGGGCTGGGCCGCGATGCGCAAGACCCGCCACCGCAACCGCAACGCCATGTTCAACGTGCAGCTGAAACAGGATCTCTGGCTTCAGGTGTCCGAGCGGCGCACCACCAATATGGGCACCGTGGTGCTGCAAACCGACGTCACCGACCTGATCCGGCTGGAGCGAGAAGAGCGCGCGCGGATGCAGGACAAACAGGCCCGTCTAATCGCCGCCACGCTCGAGCATCTCAATCAAGGCGTCTGCATCTTTGACGATGGCGCGCGGCTGATTGGCTGGAATGCGCGGGTGGCCGAACTGTTGAAGCTGCCGATGAACCGGGTGCAACTTGGCGCGCGGTTTGAGGCGCTGATTGGCCAGATGCCCAAGGATTTCACCCTGTCGCAAGGCATGTCACGCAAGCGGCTGCTTGACTGGGCGGCGCGTCCCAAGCATCGCGGCGCGCTGCGGTTTGAAGCGGCGCAGGGCGCGGCGCTGACGCTTGATGCCTTTGCCCAGGGGTTGCCGGACGGCGGCTTTGTTATCTCGTTCACCGATGTCACTGCCGAGCGTAATGCCGCCCGCGCGTTGCAGGAAATGAACGAACGGCTCGAGGCGCGGGTGGCTGAACGCACCACCGAACTGGCCTCTGCGCTTTCGGCCGCCGAACGCGCCAATGCGTCGAAAAGCCGATTTGTGGCGGCGGCGAGCCATGATTTGTTGCAGCCCCTGTCGGCCGCGAAACTGTTTGTCGGCACCCTGCAAGGCGAGGCGCTGTCGGCGGTGGGCAATGACACCCTCGACAAGGTTGCCTCGGCGTTGGAATCGGTCGAGCACATCATCGAGGCGCTGCTCGACATCTCGAAGCTCGACTCTGGCCGGGCGGAGTTTGACGTGCGCGCGGTCTCGCTTGATCCGATCTTTTCGGCGCTGCACACCCAGCTTGAGCCTTTGGCGGCGCAGAAGGGCCTTGATCTGCGGGTGGTGCCGACCGGCGTTGAGGTGGACACCGACCCCTCGTATCTGCGGCGTATCCTGCAAAACCTGCTGGGCAATGCGGTGCGCTATACCGAACGCGGCAAGGTGCTGATGGGGCTGCGTCATCGCGGCGATGCGGTGCGGATCGAGGTCTGGGACACCGGCCCCGGCATCGCCGAAGAGAACCGCGATCTGATCTTTGCCGAGTTCAGCCGGGTCAACGCCCCCGCCTCGGCCTCCGAAGGGTTGGGCCTTGGTCTTGCCATCGTCGATCGCGCCTGCGCCGGGCTGGGCCACGCGCTTGACCTGCGCTCTGAACCGGGCCGGGGCACCGTCTTTTCGGTCACTGTGCCGCTGGCCTCTTCTGCGGCGCGCGCGCCGTCCTCGACAAGTGCCCGCGTTGCGCCGACCCGCGCCAAGGCCAATGGCCGCATGGTGTTTCTGGTTGAAAACGATGCCGACATGCGCCGCGCCCTGACGATGGCTTTGGAAAGCGCTGGCGCGGATGTGATTGACGTGGCCAATGCCGAATCCGCGCTTGAGCTGCTCGAAGAGTTGGAGATTACGCCCGACGCCATGTTGATCGACGAAGACCTTGGCGATGGCATGACCGGCACCACGCTGTTTCGCGAGATCACCGAACGGTACGGCGAGATCCCGGCGCGGATCATTTCCGCCCAACGCTCGCTGACGCTGCAACAGCGGTGCAATACCTTGGGCGTGCCGCTGCTGCAAAAGCCGCTGGATACGGTGGACCTTGATCTGTTCCTGTCAGAGCTGGCCTAACGCACCTGCGGCTGCGACCAAAGTCCCGCATCGTTCGGGCAAGACACCCCTGCCAAACCTGATAGTGTCGCGCCGAGGAGGACCCCGAATATGCAAGGCATTCCGGAAATTGCGCTCGACTGGCACCGCGCTGGCAAAGGCGTGGCACTGGCCACCGTGACCGAGACCTGGGGCAGCGCCCCGCGCCGGATCGGGGCGCAATTGGTGATCTCGTCGGACGGCGAAATGGAGGGCTCGGTCTCGGGCGGCTGCGTCGAAGGCGCGGTTGTGGTCGAGGCGCTCGAAGCGTTGGACGACGGCAAGCCGCGCGCTTTGGAGTACGGTGTTTCGGACGGCGATGCCTTTGCGGTTGGGCTGGCCTGTGGCGGCACGATCAAGGTGCTGGTCGAGCCGATTGGCCCCGCCCTGCCCGCCGATATGCTGGCTGATCTGGTGGCCGCCCGCGCCGCGCGCAGGCCTGTTGCCTATGTGGTCAATACCACGACGGGCGCACGGCGGCTGGACTTTGACGGCCATCAAATGCGGTTTCGTATGGACCGCTCGGGGTTTGAGGACGATGGCGAGACTTTTGTGGCGATTCACAATCCGCCGCTGCGGCTGGTGGTGGTCGGTGCGGTGCATATCGCCCAGCATCTGGTGGCGATGGCGCGCGACGCGGGCTATGATCCGGCGGTGATCGACCCGCGCGAAAGCTTTGCCTCTGAGGCGCGGTTCCCCGGCACCCGGCTGCTGCAGGACTGGCCCGATGAGGCCGTGGCCGAGCTGGGCCTCGACTCCCGCACCGCGCTTTGCCTGCTGACGCATGACCCCAAGCTGGACGATCCCGCGCTTGAGGCCGCTCTGCGCTCGGGGGTGTTTTACATCGGCGCGTTGGGGTCAAAGCGCACCCATGCCAAGCGGCTGGAGCGGATGCGCGCGGCGGGGTTTGCCGAGCCGGATCTTGAGCGTATTCACGGCCCCATCGGCCTTGATATCGGCGCGACCAGCCCGGCCGAAATCGCGCTGGCGGTGTTGGCTGAGATCACCCAAGTGCTCAGGAAAGGCGCATGAAATTTGGCCCGGTCCCGGTGGCCGATGGCGCGGGCGCGGTGCTGGCGCATTCGGTGCAATTGAACGGCGCGAGGTTGCGCAAAGGCGTGACCTTGACCGAGGCGCATGTGGCGGATTTGACAGCGGCGGGCGAGACCGAAGTGATCGTCGCCCGGCTTGACCGCGATGATGTGCATGAGAACGCCGCCGCCGCGCAGCTGGCCGCGGCGCTGGTGCCAGATCCGGCGGCGGCGGGGCTGCGGCTGACCGAGGCGTTCACCGGGCGGGTGAACCTGATTGCCGAGGCTCCGGGGGTGGCGGTTCTGGATGTGCCCGCGCTGGTGCGGCTTAATCGGGTCAATCCGATGATCACCCTTGCGACGGTGCCCGCCTATCAACAGATGCGCGCGGGCGCCATGGTGGGCACGGTCAAGATCATCTCATACGGCGTGCCGGGGCCAGACCTTGCCGCCGCCTGCGATGCCGCGCGCGGTGCGGTGACAATGGCGCAACCGGTGTTGAGAACTGCAACGCTGATCGTGACGGAAATTCCCGGCGGGGCCGGCGAAAAGGGCGTGCCCGCCATTGCCGAACGCTTGGCTGCGCTTGGCATCACACTCGACGCGGTGATCCCGGTGCCGCACCGCCCGCAAGCCATTGCCGAGGCGCTGGGCCGGGTGAAGAGCGACCTTGTGCTGGTTCTGACCGGCTCGGCCACCTCAGACCCGCATGACGTGGCCCCCGAGGCGCTGCGGCGTGCGGGCGGTCAGGTCATTCGCTTCGGCATGCCGGTCGATCCCGGTAACCTGTTGTTTCTGGGGACATTGGGCGCGCGGTCTGTGATCGGCCTGCCCGGCTGTGCGCGGTCTCCGGCGCTGAATGGCGCGGATTGGGTATTGTCGCGGGTGGCTTGCGGGATCAAGGTGAGCCACGATGATATTGCCGGGATGGGCATCGGCGGGCTGCTCAAGGAAATTCCGACCCGGCCGCAGCCCCGGCGCGGGTGATGACACAGCCCAACCGCCTGTAACGCAGAGAAAAACGCAAAGAAAAACCGCGCCCGGAGCCCGGACGCGGTTTGCCTTACAGCCCTGTGGCTGGTCTTACATCTCGAGCGCTTCTTTGATCCGCTCAAGCGCCGCTTCCAGCAGCTCGGGCTTGTCACGCGCCTGTTCCAGCGCCAGTTTCAGCGGTGCCTTGGCAAAAGCATTCAGCTCGCTGCCCTCGATCAACTCGATAACCTTGTCGAAATCAAAGCCTTCGACGGTCAGCAACTCCGCCGGATCGACAGTGATATCGTCTGTGGCTTCGTCTGTTGTTTCAACTGTGGTGTCAGCAGCGGCTTCAACGGTTGCGTCAACCTCACCGGTCACCTCAGCAAAAGCCTCTTCGGTGGCGTCCGCCACGTCTTCGGCCGCTTTTTCGATGTCGGCAACCGCAAATTCGGCCACGTCAGTGGCGCTTTCTGTGGTTTCTGTTGCGGCCTCAGTTGTGGCCTCTGCGACGTCGGTGGCTGCGTCAACCGCGACCTCAGCTGCGGCTTCTACGTCAGCCTCTACTGCTGCTTCGGCTGTGGTGTCCGCTTCCACGATGGCTTCGGCCTCCACAGTGGTTTCTACCTGAGCAGCGCCAGTGTCTGCCGTCTTGTTGGCGGCCATCGCATCCGCAGCTTTGTCGGCTGTCGCTTCGACCGCCTCGGCGGTGTCTTCTGCAACCAGGGCCACCTCTTCGGGCGCTTCGGTCATCGCTGTCGCGTCGTCAACGGCCTTGTTCACCGCCTCGGATACAGTTTCGGCAACAGTCTCGCTCAGCGAAGCGACCGTGTCACCGGCACCGTCCGCCGCGCCGGCCACAGCATCCACAGCCGCCTCGGTCAGCGCAGTGGCGGTGTCAGTCACATCGCCAGTCACGGCCTCGGCGTTGTCTGCGGCAACTGCGGCTTCCTCGACGACCTCGGTGACCACGTCCTGGATCGCGTCAGCAACGGAACCTGTGGCCGCTGCAACCTCGTCAACGGCCTCGGCGGCGGCGTCAGTGACCGCTTCGGCCACCTCTTCCACGACCTCAACCGCATCTTCCACAGACGCCTCGACCGACTCAGCTACGCTTTCCTCAACCACAACGTCGCCCGCCGCGTCCGAGGCATCCTCGACCGCGACAGGGGCCTCAACAGCGGCCCCGGTTTCGGCCACCGGCATGTCGGGCGTTTGCTGCGCCGTGTACACATAATAACCCCCGCCGATCACAGCGGCGGCCACAACAACCCAGATGATGCTCTTCATCTCGTTCAATCCCTCGAAATTTGTTGAAGGGTCCTGCGAAAATCCGCTACCCTCTTGGTTGTCAGACCTGCGATGCAACTGCAGCATGCGCAAGGGGAAAAGCATAAGGAAGGGCGCAATTCCCCTGATTATACGCTTGAAAGACCGATCTGTGACCACTACCTTGCAGCCTCAGAATTCTTTAACAGTCCAAGGATCAACGCCATAGCCCGCAGACCCCACAACGCGCCGCCCACCCGTGACACCGGCCCGCGCGTAAACGATCGTATTCGCTCCCCCGAAATCCGCCTGATTGGCGCAGAAGGTGAAAATGTCGGCGTCGTGACGCCCGCCCGCGCTATGGAAATGGCCGCGGAAGCCGGGCTCGACCTTGTTGAGATTTCCCCCAACGCCGCGCCGCCGGTCTGCAAGATCATGGATTTCGGCAAGTTCAAATACGAACAGCAAAAGCGGGAATCCGAGGCGCGCAAGAAACAGAAGATCATCGAAGTCAAAGAGGTGAAATTCCGGCCGAATACGGACACCAATGACTACGACGTCAAGATGCGTAACGTCTTCAAATTTCTTGAGAATGGCGACAAGGTCAAAGTAACACTGAGGTTCCGGGGCCGTGAAATGGCGCACCAGAACCTTGGGCGTTTGCTGCTTGAGCGGGTGGCCGAAGACACCAAGGAAATCGGCAAGGTCGAGAACATGCCGAAGATGGAAGGCCGTCAGATGATTATGATGATCGGCCCACTTCCGCAGAAATAACCGATCAGATTAAGATCACAGAAACGCCGGGTTGCTTAATCCGGCGTTTTTCGTTTCAGCTTTGCGGATGCGCCGGCTTTTTGGGTCGGCAGACGTCTGAGCCCCTCGCGCGGGCTGCCTTAGTTCAGGAAAATGGCCGTGGAAATTGCTCTGAAAGTGCTCGAAATCGTTGCGCCGGTGTTTTTGCTGGCGGCGGTGGGGTTCACTTGGGTCAAGCTTGGATTTGAATACCGGGTGGAGTTCGTCACCCGTCTGGCGATGTCGCTGGCGATTCCCTGTCTGATTTTCGTGTCGCTGATGCAGACCGAAGTCGCGCCTGCTGCGCTGGCAGCGCTGACACTGGCGAGCCTTGCGGCCTATGCGATGGTCACGCTGGTGATGTGGGGGATGGTGCGTTTCGGGCGGCTTGACACACGAACTTTACTCGCGCCGCTGATCTTTGGCAACACCGGCAATCTGGGCCTGCCGCTGGCGCTGTTTGCCTTTGGCGAGCTGGGACTGGGCTATGCGGTCGTGGTTTTTGCGGTCTCAGCGGTGATCCAGTTCACCTTTGGCATTTGGCTGGTGTCGGGCGGCGGTTCTTTGTCCAAGGTGGTGCGTGAACCGCTGGTTGCGGCGACGCTGCTGGGCGGGCTGTTCATGTGGCAGGGATGGGAAACGCCGCAGTTTGTCACCAATACGCTGTCGCTGATCGGGCAGATGGCGATCCCGATGATGTTGATCACGCTGGGCGTGGCGGTGGCACGGCTGCAGATCGGAGCACTGGCCCGGCCGCTGCTGCTGTCGGCGCTCAAGGTGTCGATCTGCGTGGTCTGCGGCATCGCTGCGGGGCTGTGGTTTGGGCTGGAGCCGGAGGCCTTTGGGGTGCTGATCCTGCAATTGGCCGCGCCTGTTGCGGTGACGTCTTACATGCTGGCCGAGAAATACGGCGCTGACAGCGAAAGCGTGGCCGGGCTTGTCGTGGTGTCGACGCTGATGTCGGTGGCGGCGCTGCCGTTCACGCTTGCCTTCCTGCTCTGAGTCTCTCCGGCACGCATGAAAAACGCCGGAGCTTGGCCCCGGCGCAGAATAGCATGTAACCGTCGCCCCAAAGCGGAGCCAAAATCTATTGATAGATTTTGAAAATTCCATCAATGGAATTTGCTCTTTGCCGAGAGCTCAGTCGAGAAACGCTTTTTCCACCACGTAATGCTGCGGGTTGGAATTCGCCCCTTCGACAAGACCGTAAGCCTCGAACATTTCCTTGAGCTCAAGGTTGAAAGCCAGGTTGCCACAGATCATCGCACGGTCTGTTTCCGGCGACAGCGGCGGCACGCCCAAATCGGCAAAGGCTTCGCCCGAGCGCATCAGATCGGTGATCCGGCCCATCTTGGCGCTCTCTTCGCGGGTGGTGGTCGGGTAATATTTGATCTTCTTCCAGAACCCTTCCCCAATCACCTCATTCAGCAATTCGTCGGTTTTCAGGCTCTCGATCAGCGCGCGGCCATAGGTCAGCTCACCCACTTCGCGGCAGGTGTGCGTGATTACGATCTCGTCGTAATCCTCATAGGTCTGCGGTTCGCGCAACAGCGAGGCAAACGGCGCAAAGCCGGTGCCGGTGGCAAAGAACCACAGCCGCTTGCCGGGAAGCAGCGCGTCATGCACCAGCGTGCCGACGGGCTTGGGCCGCAGGATAAGGTCATCGCCAACCTTGATGTGCTGAAGGCGCGAGGTCAGCGGGCCATCCTGCACTTTGATCGAATAGAACTCCAGCTCCTCATCCCAGGACGGCGAGGCGATGGAATAGGCGCGCAGCAGCGGTTTTTGCTTGCCGGTCTCGGGGTGCGGCTCGCCCATCAGGCCGATCATCACAAACTCGCCCGAGCGGAACCGCAACGATGCGGGCCGCGACACCCGGAAGGAAAACAGCCGGTCGGTCCAGTGGGTGACTTGCGTCACTTTCTGGGCGTCCGGCAGGGTCGGCACTTTGATGGCTTTGGCTTCGGTCACTTTGCTCAACTCTGTCATGTATCCTTTGCCGACCGATCAGGCCGACACCTTACCTTTAATCTGTGATGGGGCAGAGAGAAAGCGACGCGCTGTCGCGGCGCGCCCCCTTCTCGTGGTATCAACGGCTTAAACGCTGGCGCGCAGACGCGATTGGTAATCATGAGCCCGCCAATCGGCGCGGAACACCCATTGGTCTTCGGGCTGGCGCGCCGCCAGATCGGACGAGATTTCCACCTCGTCAAACCCGGCGCGCCGCGCCATCGCGTATTGATCGGCCAGCACATGGCCCTGCGCGCGCAGCCGCCCAACAAAGCCCTTGAGCCGCAACAGCCGCGCCAGCGTAAAGCCGCGCCCATCGGCGAAGCTCGGGAAATCCACCCGCACCATGCGCAGGGCGGTCAGATCGCCCAAAGCCGCAATGTCGGCATCAGAGCCAAGGTCCAAAACCCCTGCCCCGTCAAAGCCTTCGGTCCAGTCGTCGGCGGTAAAGCCGGTGTCGCGCACGATCACTGTATCACTCATGCTGCTTCTCCTTTTCGCACCATTTTGCCGTTCACAAAATGGATGCCACATTCTTCTTTGTCGGCCCCGCGCCAGCGTCCGGCGCGCGGGTCTTCGCCCGGTGCCACCTTGGAGGTACAGGGCGCGCAGCCAATGCTGGGATAGCCCTGCGCCACCAGCGGATGCCGCGGCAGTCGGTTTTCGTCCATATAGGCCGCAACGTCGCCCGGTGCCCAGAAGGCCAGCGGATTGACCTTGATGCGGCCGGTGCCGTCTTCGACCTCGAAAAATTTCATCTCGGCCCGCGTGCCCGATTGAAAGCGTTTGCGCCCGGTGATCCAGCCATCATAGCCCCCCAGCGCGTTTTCCAGCACCTCGGTTTTGCGCAGCGCACAGCAGGCGTCGGTGTTGTTCATGTGCAACGCGCCGTAAGGGTCGCGTTTGGCGACCTCGGCCTTGTCCGCGCGGATGATCCGCATGTTTTTCAGGCCAAGACGCTCGGCCACATCGGCCTGATACACCAGCGTCTCGGGAAACAGCATCTGGGTGTCGATGAACAGCACCGGCGTGGTGTTGTCCACCATCGCCACAAGGTGCAATAGCGCCACCGATTCCGCGCCAAAGCTCGACACCATGGCGATCTTGCCGAACTCTGGCCGCGACAGGGCCGCCGCCAGAACCGAGGTCGCGCCGTGGTGGCGGAACTCGGTGTTGAGCGTGGCGATGGTGTCGCGCAGGTCTTCTATGTTGGTCTGTGCGGTCAAGGGCTTTGCCTTTCGCGTAAACTCAGGGGAAGGCACCCGGAACGGGGCGGCCTTCTTTTTGCTGTCGGGACCAGATTGGACCTCAGGCCGCCTTTTCGTGCGCTTGCGGGTAAAGCAGCGCCTTGAACGGCTCTGCCCCCAGACGGCGATAGGCTTGAAGGAAGGTCTCGTCCCGGCTGCTGCGTAGGTCGAGATAGCCCACCACAAGCCGTTCAATCGCCGGCACGATGTCGTCCGCCGAAAAACCGGGGCCAGCACGGGTGCCGATGCTCGCGGTTTCGGTGCCGTCGCCGCCAAGGGTGATCTGATAGTTCTCTACCCCGGCCCGGTCGAGCCCGAGAATGCCGATGTGGCCGACATGGTGGTGCCCACAGGCGTTGATGCAGCCCGAGATCTTGATCTTCAGATCGCCAATCTCATGCTCCAGCTTCAGCTCGTCGAACCGGGTGGCAATCTCTTGCGCAATCGGGATCGAGCGGGCGGTGGCCAGCGCGCAATAATCCATGCCGGGGCACGCGATGATGTCGGACACGAGGCCAATGTTGGCGGTGCCCAGACCAGCGGTCTTCAGCGATTGATACAGCGCAGGCAGCGCGGCTTTGGCCACATGCGGCAGAATCACGTTCTGCTCATGGCTGATGCGCAGCTCGTCATAGCCATAGGTCTCGGCCAGATCGGCCATGACGCGCATTTGCGCGGCACTTGCGTCACCCGGCGTCTTGCCATGCGCCTTGAGCGAGATCGAGACGATGGCATGATCGGCACGGCGATGGGTTTCGATATTGGTGTCGACCCAGGAGCGAAAGCCGGGATCGTTGGTATAAGCGGCCTCAAAGGCGCCTGTGCCGGAGGATTTGAAATCGGGGGCGGCAAAATGCGTCTCGATCTCGGCCAGCATCTTTTGATCGACGCCGCCGAACTGTTCTTTAAGCACGGCAAAGCGCTCTTCGACCAGCTCTTGGATCTTTTCCAGACCATTCTCATGCACGGTGATCTTGATCCGCGCCTTGTACTTGTTATCACGCCGGCCCAGCAGGTTGTAGACGCTGACGATGGCCTCAAGATAAGGCAGCAGGTCCGCCTTGGGCAGGAAATCGCGGGCGATCTTGCCAATCATCGGGGTCCGGCCAAGGCCGCCACCAACGATAACCCGATAGCCGATCTCGCCGTCTTGTTCGACGATTTGCAAGCCGATGTCATGCGCCAGAACAACGGCGCGGTCATGCGGGCCGCCAGCGACAGCGATCTTGAACTTGCGCGGCAGGAACTGGAATTCCGGGTGGTCGGTCGACCATTGGCGGATCAGTTCGGCCACCGGGCGCGGATCTTCGATCTCATCGGCGGCGGCACCGGCGAAATGGTCGGCGGTGACGTTGCGGATGGTGTTGCCTGAGGTCTGGATGGCGTGCAGGTTCACCTCGGCCAGCGCATCTAGCATGTCAGGAATATCGTTCAGTTTCGGCCAGTTGTACTGGATGTTTTGACGGGTGGTGAAGTGGCCATAACCCTTGTCCCACTTTTCCGCCAAGACCGCGAGCATGCGCATCTGGGCCGAATTCAGCGTGCCATAAGGAATGGCGACGCGCAGCATATAGGCGTGCAGCTGAAGATAAACGCCGTTCATCAGGCGCAGCGGGCGGAATTCCTCTTCGGTGAGCGAGCCGTCGATACGGCGCTCTACCTGTCCGCGAAACTGGCGGTTGCGCTCGGTCAGAAAGGCGCGGTCGAAGTCGTTATAGCTGTACATGTCTTGATCCTTGCGTTGGGCTGGGCGCGAAATTTCATCAATGAAATTTGCAAAATCCGTTGACGGATTTTTTCAGCGCTCGGCCTGTTTGCCGTGGAAATAGTTGGAAGGTCCGGTGCGGCGGAAATCTTCGCGAAAGTGAGTGGGATGCGGCGTGCCGTCCTGCAGGGCGACATCGGCCAGATACGCGCCAACCACTTCGGCATGGCGGCCAGAGGCCTCGAGCAGCCGCACCTCGGCGTGGGCTTCATCGGTCAGCACTTCGGCTTCGGCCAGCGCCCGCGTCCAGCGGTCATCTTCGGTCAGATAGATCACATCGCCTTCGATCAGGGCGTTGGCGGTGACGACTTTGGGGGTAAATTGACGGGGCATCAGGCAAGCTCCTGGGTCAGCTGAATGTCGGTTTGGTCCAATCCTTGCTGCGCAAGGGCCGCTTCACGCGGGGCCAGACCATAGAAAGTGAGCGCGGGGCCATCGACCGAAGCCGCGGCAAGATCGGCGGGCAGATCGACAAGACAGGTTTCCACAATGCGCTGATTGGCGCGGCTGGCGTTCTCGACGAGGGTGATCGGGGTCGCGGGATCGGCGCCGTGCATCAGCAGGCGGCCTTGGATAAAGCGGGCGGATTTCTTGCCCATATAGATCGCCGCAACTTCGCCGTCGCGGGCCAGCGTGCGCCAGTCGTGATCGGCAAAGCCTTTGGTGTCATGGCCGGTCAGGAAGCGCACCGAAGAGTTGCGGCCGCGTTTCGTCAGGCTCTGGCCGATGGCGGCGACGGCGGCAGAGGCGCTGGTGATGCCGGGCACGATGTGCCAGCTGATCCCGGCGGCATCCACGGCGTCGATTTCCTCGTCCAACCGGCCAAAGACCGTGCTGTCGCCGGATTTCAGCCGAACAACCTGCGCGCCCTCGCCCGCATGGCGGACGATCAGATCGTTGATGTCGTCTTGCTTCATCGACGGGCCGAAGCCCTCTTTGCCCGCATCCAGCAGCACCGCCTCGCGGCGCGCCAGTTCGAGGATTTCGGGGCTGATCAGCCGATCGTGGATCACCACATCAGCCTCGTCAAGTGCGCGGCGGGCCTTGAGCGTCAGCAGTTCGGGATCGCCGGGGCCTGCGCCAACGAATGCCACATGGCCCGCGCGCGATGGGCGCGACAGGTGATCGCTCAGCAGGGTGTCGAGCGCTGCGTTCGCGCCAGTTTCGCCGCGTTCGTCAAAGGCACGGGGACCGGCGGCAAAATAGAAATCAGCCCAGAAGTCGCGGCGGGCCCGGCCCATCGGCAGCGCATCGGCCGCCTTGCGGAACGCTTTGCCAATACGCGCAAGCGGACCAAGCCGCACCGGCAGACGCGCCTCGAGATCGGCCTTGATCGCACGCGCCAGCACCGGCGCGGCGCCTTCGGTGCCGATGGCAATGGTGACGGGGTCACGGTCGACGATGGCGGGGGTGATGAATTCGCTGTCGTGCAGATTGTCGACGATATTGGCCAGCGCGCCCTCGGCCCGGGCAATCGCAGAACTGCGTGCATCCTCGGTGGCATCCTCGTCCGCGGCATAAAACAACCGCGCGCCCGCAATATCGCCCGCGTCCAGCGCACGACGCACCAGCACAAGGCGCGCCTCATCGGCCCATTTGACAATCTCAGCCACCGGCGCGGCGGCATACACCACAAGCGCGGCTTCGGTTTTCAGCAGCAGACGCAGCTTTGCAACAGCCGCATCGCCGCCACCAGAGACAACAACGCGTTGTCCGGCGAGGTTCACGAAGATCGGAAAATGCTGCATGACGGGCTCCTACGTGTTCTGGGTGATATATAGGAAATTTTCCCGTTTCTGCGCTAGTAGCTTGCGCCAATAAGGATATACGTTCTATCAATGCGCCAAACTGGAACGTTCGTTTCGCAAAACCTCGAAAGACAGAAACATGGCTCGGATTGACGACACGGATCGGAAAATACTCAAGGCCCTGCAGGAAGACGCCAGCCGGTCCTTGGACGAAATCGCCAAGGTTGTGGGGTCTTCCAAGACGCCGGTGTGGAACCGGATCCGCAAAATGCGCGAGGCCGGGATCATCGGCAATCAGACGGTCTACCTTGATGCCGAGAAGCTGGGGTTCGAGGCGTGTTTCTTTGTGCTGATCCGCACCTCCGAGCATGATGCGGCCTGGCAGAAGGCGTTTCTGAAAGCGCTTCAAGAGCGGCCCGAAGTGCAAGAGGCGCATCGGCTGGCGGGCGATATCGACTATATCCTGAAGGTCCGGGTGGCCAATGCGCGGGCCTATGACACCTTTTATCAGGCGCTGATTTCAGAGGTGAAAGTGCACAACGTCACAGCGCTGTTGTCGATGGAAGAGATCAAGTCGACCACCGCACTGGCGCTGTAACAGGGCCCGATCCATCAATGGATCGGTGCCGATCTGTTGACAGATCGGAGTTACGCCAAGTCCGCCATGAGCCGCGCCTTTTCACCGGGATCGCCGGGTTTCGAGATCGCTTCGGCCAGCGCCTCAAGGCTTTCGATGCTATGCCCCGCGCGGAAGGTATCGACATGCGGCAGCATGGTGCGGATGCCCAAGGCCTTGGCCGCGAAGCCATCCCAGCGCAGAAGCGGATTGATCCACAGCAGATGCCGCGACGACAGGTGCAACCGCTCCATCGCCTGCTCCAGCCGCTCAGGATCGCCCCGGTCCAACCCATCGGTGATCAACAGCACCACCGCGCCCTGCCCCATCACCCGGCGGGACCAGTCGCGATTGAAGTCGTGCAGGCATTGGCCAATCCGCGTGCCGCCCTCCCAATCCTGCGCCTCTGCCCCGGCAGCGGCCAAGGCGGCATCAACATCGCGGGTTTTCAGGTGGCGGGTGATATTGGTCAGGCGGGTGCCAAAGGTGAAGGCATGCACCTTGGCCCAGCCCGCGCCCTTTTCGTTCGAAACCGCGTGCAGGAAATGCAGGATGGTGCGGGAATAGGTGCTCATCGAGCCGGAAATATCGCAGATCACCACCAGATTGGGCCAGCGCAGGCGCGGCTTTTTCAGCGCCAGTTCATGCAGCTGCCCGCCCCGGCGCATCGACAGCCGCAGGGTCTGGCGGAAATCATAGCGGTGGCCGGTGTGGCTGGCGCGGGTCCGTCGGGATTTGATCGGCGGCACCGGCAGGGTCAACCGCGCCAGCATCCGTTTGGCGCGGGCCATTTCGGCGGTGCTCATCTGTTCGAAATCGAGGCTGCGCAGCTTTTCCTCTGATGACATGGTCATCGAGGCGTCAATCTCGATCTGCGTCTCGTCCTCGCGCGCCTCCGGCTCTTCTTCGGGGATCGGCAGATCAGCACCATCGAGCAGCGCCTCGGCAGCGCGTTTCTCAGCCGCCTTGGCGTTGCGCTCTTCCTGCACGCCGCGCATGGCGGGCAGCATGAGCGACATCATATGCTCCATATACCGCGGATCGCGCCAGTAGAGCCGGAAGATCTGGGCGAAAACAATGCGCTGTTCGGGTTTATTGACAAAGCAGGCGTGCAGCGTCCAGTAGAAATCCACCTTCTCGGTAAAGCCCGCAGCTTCGACCGCCCGGATCGCCTCGATCACCCGGCCCGGCCCGATTGGCAGGCCCGCCTTGCGCAGAGCGCGGGCGAAATGGGTGATGTTGTCGGTCAGAGCCGGGTTGTCGGGAAGCTCTAGCGGGGCGTATTCTGGCATGGTGATCCTCGGGAGCTTTGGCCCGGCCGGTCTGAGTTACGTGGTTGTCCGATAGGCACGACGACGCAGTCCTGCGATACCCCACCGACGTCAGTACAGTGAAGCCGCCCGGCGGTGATGGCAACCTGCTGTTAAAATGGCACGTTTTGTCGACGTTCCGTTCCTTCCCGAAAACGCGATGCTCAGCGATGGGCAAAATGATCGCAATAGATCTGGCGAACGTCTGTCTCTTTGCAGACATCGGCCAAACGCATGCATCCCCTGCCGCCAACTGCCGCTCGGTCGAAGGATATTCCTAACACCGCTCAATGAACATGGGACAAAGGTGGGGTGCCGATCCCTAGCGAGGGTCGATTTTGCAACGATGGAACAAGGCGATTGACAGGCCCGCGCTTGATACCGTGGCCTGCGCCATTTGGCTGAGGGGGTTGCGGATTTGCGCTGGGCAAGAAGCGAAGAGCGGCTGAGGGGTTTGCGGTTTGCGAGATCAAGGAAGGCCGCGCAAAGCTGACGGCCTTCTACCAGGCCTGTGGAACGGTCTTTTCCAAGCCCGTAGCCCAAGAACTCTTCCCTGAAAGCACCCGGGCCCTCGACCTCAAAACTACGCAATAGCGAACGCTAAGGTGGTGCGCAGACCTCCCGGCTTTTTGCCTCATGCCGGCATGCCTGCTCATCACCTAATCGCCTTTTCAAGTTAGGCCCAGAAGGAAGATCACAATGATCTAAACTTCCAAATGAGATAAACGAGCGACCCACGCTTGGTAATTCTAATTACCGCAGGTTCGCGCGCCAGCTTCCCGATAAGTCACTTGACCGGGAACTTGCCGCGCTGGAGCGTTTTGATGCTTGGAACCTGCGCGAAGATTTCAGCAAGTACCACATCAAAAGGGCGAAGGGCTTTCGCATCCATTTGGAGCAGGCCCAGGGTGCATCAGGCCAGTCTTTAAGCAAGCTCTCCGTGCGCGATCTTGGCAACTCTGCGTGAGTTCAAACTCGGACCCTCCCAGCAGGATGGCCGTCGCAGCCGGATTAGAGCATCGGACGCCGATGACTTAAACCTCTCCCGCCGAGATGAAGCCGAAGCGCGGGCCGCGCCGCCAGATCTCGCGCCCAGCATAAAGCTAGCAAAGCGGGCGCTTGAGACGATGCCCGCGACTTGTCCCCGGGAAAAGCGCGACAAGGCGGTCTTTGAGCTGCTGTGCCTGATTTTTGAACAGCGCAACCTGGCGCGTGCTGCGAGAACCAATGTGAGAACAGGCCGCCAGTAGAAATATTTAATTGATCTTTTTCAGCGCACGAAGCTGAAAATGTGGCGGAGGGGATGGGCCTGATATCCAACCTTCTCCGGTCGTTAAGGCATTGGTATTGCTTGGTTTATACTAGCTACCGCATGCCAGTCCCACCGAAACGCCATCAGACAAGCGCGATGTCCGCCCGGCCTCCTTGGGCCAGGAGCGAGTTGTTTTGAGCCGAAGCACTCTCCATTCTTACCAATACCTCCATCGAAAGCAGATCGACGTTCGTTCCGAGGAACGTGCCTGCTACCGGCGTGACCTGCGCGATGTTCCGGGCCACAGCGAGCGGTATCAGGTTTCCGGACCCGACGCTCCGGTTCGTTGGATCAAAGGAAATCCAACCAGCACCGGGGATGAATATTTCGACCCATGCATGGGTAGATCCAGAACCCGCCGACCCAACGAGGCCTATTTCGGGATCGGAGAGATAGCCCGAGACGATGCGGGCCCCGAGGCCAAGACGGCGGACTGCCTCTGCAAGCAGGACAGCGAAATCGCGGCACGAGCCCCATCCCCTGTCGAGTGTCTCGATCGGCGACTGGGTGCCTTCGTCGTCGCGGCTCTGGTAGGAAATCTGCGAGAACACGCCATTGCTGATGTCCTTCAGCAGAGACAGCGTGTCGGTCGGGCGTGCCATGACAAAGCCCTCGATCCATCTGGCAAGGCGGCCATCGACGTCATCGTATTGCGGCACCGTCAACGCACCCAGGTCCGTCCATTCGTCGGCGGCGTAGACAAAGGGGTACTGGGCGGCCGCTGCAGCGATGGCAAAGACCGGCCAGGCTGGCGCGGTCAGTTCCACGGTGGCGCGGCTTTCGATCACCAGATGATCTGTCGGACCGTCAAAGATGGCGGTGCCGATCGCGTTGCCGGCCACATCATGCGCCCAGGTTACGGTCGCCGTCGGGGTAATGGAGACCTCGTGGGAGAAAAGACGCAATTCCCGCGTTTCGCGGGGACGCAGCATCACCCTGTGCGGTCCGAGAGAGACCGCCTGACGGTATCGGTAGGTTGTAGTGTGAACGATGTCGAGGCAGGGCAAAATGGGGTCCAGTGTGGTTCGAGGAAGACGGCACGCACGTCGATGCGGATCAGCGGCGGCGTGATGACCCGGAGCTATCGGGCACGGCGTTTCGCCAGGCGTTCAATCCCTTGCAGCGCCTGCAGATCCGCTCTCCGAACCCTTCGCTCCAGAACAGGGTTTCGCACCGCAGGCATTGGCGTTCCTGCGGAACGTCGCGCCGAGCCCTTACGGTCACGGTGTATGGCATTGCGCCTTCGGCCATGGCCCTGCCCGACATCAAATCTGTCCCGCTAAGTGGCGGCTGCGCGATCGCGACAGCGTTTCCGATCTTGAAGGCATTCCTTCGTTCTCGGCGGCCCGGATTGACGCATCGTCCCGCGTTCTTTGGGTGGTCGTCGCTGACGCCGGCCCATTTAGATCGGGATCAGGCGTCCCACGCTCAGAATAGAGATTTCGCAAATGCGCCTCGGAGACGCCATCGGCCTTCATCACGAGGCGCACCATCGGATCGGCCAGCATTTCCTCGAGAAAGAGGTCGGACAACGCCTTGCCCGTCAACTTATCCCTCGCGCGTGCGTGGTCGAGGTCGGCAAGGGAAACGGTCAGGGCTCGCGCAAGACCGGGATGCGATATTCGGGGATGAAGCTTCACCAGGACGGAGGCCTTCCAAGCTGCGGGATCCTTTTGATCCGGGGGTGAAACCAACTCCGTTTCGATCTCGTACTCTCCCGCCGGGAGCGTCTCGTTGAAGCCAGGTACAGTGAACGGTCGGGCGAACACCGCGACAGTCTTGCTCGTCAGATCTTCCATTGACGTGTTCCTCCATGCTGCTGCGGGTGGTTCGCGCCCCCTTTGAGAATGGGGCGCGCGGCTTGTGTGCGTCTCAAGATGTCTTGGATTTCGCTGGCGCTTCCTTGCCAGCGGCATTGGACTCGTTCTGCTTGGCAGGGGTCTTCGCTGTTTCGGCAGGCCTCAGCTTCATTGCGGCCGCAACCCGAGCTGTCAGGTCCTTGAAGGACATGTCATCGATCCTTTGATTGGCCGGAGCCAACTCCTCATCCATGATGGACCGGGATGTTTGACATCGGTACTTTACATATGGGGATTGGCGACGTGATTTACGATGGTGTATCGAAAAGGAGGCCAAGATCATTCAGGCCAGTTCATCCGTCCAGACCTTGAATTCCGTTAACGTATTTTCACCGAATGTCTGGGTCAGCGGTACATCGGCGGCATCGCGCCCGCGCGCGATCAGAATTCTCGCAAACCTCGGCTTGTTGTTGCGCGGGTCGAACATGTGCCATTCACCAGCGAGAAAGACCTCCATCCATGCGGCGAAGTCTCCAGGCGGATGCGGGAGAGGTTCACCAATGTCGCTCAGATATCCGGTGCAGTAGCGGGCCGGAATGTTCATGCAGCGACACAAGGCGATGGCGAGATGGGCAAAATCGCGGCAGACGCCCTGTCGCTCAGCCATCGTCTGCGATGCGGTGCGCGTCGCTTTCGCCTGCATGTAGTCGAAGCGGACATGCCCATGCACGAAATCGCAGATCGCCTGAACGCGGGACCAACCGGGTTCCGTGGTCTCGAAAAGACGCCAGGCTTCCTCTGAAAGAAGATCGGTATCGCAGTACCGGCTGCCCTGCAGGAACACGAGCGTATCGGATGGCAGATCCTGGACCGCGTGCTGTTGCGCGTCGGGAAAAACGGGATCGGGCCGGCCCGTGTCGCGGAAGATGCCATCCGTCGACAGGGAGAAGTCGCCCGCCGGAGCCAAGAGGCGCGTACACCAGTTGCCGAAGCCGTCCCGATAGCTTTCGAGCGGCACGCTCGGCGACGTTACGAGATAGTCGGCGCCCTCCAGATCGCCAAAGCGTGAGTAGTGGACGTTCAGCAGCGCGATCAGCGGCGTCGGCTGGGGGAAGCTGTATCGCAGACGACATCCTATGCTAACGCACATGCCAGACGCGCGGCCGCGGCTTGTCATGTCACGATCACCGTCCAAGGATGCACGCCTCTTCGGAGAGCCGGAAGTCCCGGTTGACCGCGGCCATTTTCAGGATTCTAGAAATCGTCAAGTTCTGGGACCTTCCCAAGCCTTACGAGGAAGCTCGGTTCGCCAACTTCTCCACTGGCTGGATCTTCAGTCACCATGTAGGCGTCCGCGCCTGCGCAATCCTCTGATTGAGCCTCTCGTTCGGCTCTGTTTTGTGCTTCTGAAGCTGTGGAATATTCAAGTTGCTTTGCAATTTTCAGGCCAGTCTGCCCGTTGCGCCCAGCTTTCATTTCAACATAAGTCTGGCAGATATAGTGGATTTTTTCTGGGGATCGCTCTGCGTTTGTCATGGATGGTTCCTTGTGATCGGCAGGGACGTCTGGAAGTTCTGGGAGCAGCCCTGGCCGATCTCATCCTGATTGAAGTGACCATTTCCCGGCGGCGCACATCACGCAAACATAGCCGCCGAAGTTCAACTACCGGGTCGAAGCAGCTTTCGAGCGACGCGATTTAGACGCTGCTGAATTTTTGGTTACAGGTGGTGTGTTTGCTTCTCTTTCAAGGCGGTCGTTGCGCAGTCGGGAATTCTTGGCGTCACGTTGTTCCGTTTCTTCGTCGACCATTTGTCTGACGACACGCGTCGTCTTTTCCATCGGGGTTTCCGGTTTAGAGTCATACACTTTGAACAGATTGCTTTTTGTGAGTTTCGTCAATTTTCAGTTTCCTTTGTGGCTTAGGGACGGCCGGACCAAGCGAGGTCTTTCAAACCAGCGCCAAGTGATCGACCTTGCCTTGGGTGCGCCGTGATGATCGTGTGATTGGATCACCCAACAGTGTCACTTCGATGTCTGGTGCAGCCATGGCACGCATCAACGCATTGTAATTCATCTGGAATCTTACCTCGGAACCCAGCGTCGGCGGGGTGCCGGGCATTCCAATGACAAGATGATCGCTGGTTGCACCGATCAATGTGTTTCCAACAGGCATTGAAAGCCCAAGAATATCGGTGTCCTGATGTCCCATCGCGAGGATCATGCGCTTGGAAACACCACTGGCGTGCGCGATGCGACGTCTTGCCATAGTTGGATTGACCAGAGCGATGGCGGAAGGCGCAGGTTTTGAACCCGTTTCAATGACTTCTGCGACAAGCGTAAAGGCGTCTGTGTACATCCCATCGATCCGGTCGCCAGACACTGGCTCAACACCCAGTAGGATCGCCTCACCCAGACGAAGGTCGTTGACGCGACCCGTCGCGTGTTCGCCAAGTGCCCAGGGCAAGTTGGCTGAGTTGCCACCAGAAACAATCTTGAGGAACGGGCCACATACCCCCTCGATCTCATTCGCGAGGTCGCAAAAAGCGGCCATTTGAGACGCAGTAGGGGCGATCCCGCTCAGACAGGCAAAGTTCGCGCCAATCCCTCTCAATGCAACCCCTGACATTTGCATGACCTGCTGTGCAATACCTTTTAGGTTCTCGGGTAGTATCCCGTCGCGCAGATCACCCATTTCGACCATGAGGACGATACCGTGGACGGAACGATTGCGGATCGCGGCAGCAGCCAGCGCCGAAATGACCGAAAGCTCTGTGTTATAGCTCTCTTCGCAGGACTGAACGACTTGGTCGGCCTGGCTTAACATCGGCGTACGGATCAGAGTGATAGGGCCTGTCATGCCTGCCGAACGTAGCCTTTGCACATTGCGGACACGTGCATCTGCAAGCCCGGCTGCCCCACCATCGAGCATGGCCTGAGCGATCGCTGGATGCCCACAGACAGCCTTGGTCACGCCTGTGACGCCGATCCCACGCGGGCCTAAGCGCTTAACAAGGGTCTGCGTGTTGCGACGTATCTTGCTGAGGTCCACCTCGATGCGCGGGCAGCTCATATCGCGGCCACAGACGGCCTTTGTGTCAAACCGGGGTATGCGGCGAGTACCATCGCAAGCAGATTTGCAGCCGGTCGGGCCAACGCATCGGTAACGGGCAACCCGAGTTTGTGGGATTGGGCCGCGATGGTGGCGGTGATTTCGGCCTCTGTCATGCCTTCGTGATTGAGGGTGACACCGATGACCTTTGTGTCGGCAAAGGCCTCGATCAAGGCAATCTCACTTGACGATGTGGGCATTGGCATACTGGGAAAATCGCAGCGATGTGCGCGTTTTGGCGCGTGCTGAAGGATGACAGCATCTGGCTGGCTGCCCCGCAGAATAAATGCCGATGTGCAGAACGCCGGATGGCTCAGTGCGCCCTGACCTTCGATCAAAATGACATCGGGTTGTTCAGCTTCAGAAGCCGCAACAATCGCGCCTTCAAGCTCGCCACAGCAGAACTGGGGTGGCACGGCATCCATTGCGACACCGTATTTCGCGCCCTGCATCAGGCCGGTCTGGCCCGTGCCGACAAGCACCGTCTTGATACCGTTCGCATTCAGGGCGCGTGCCAAAACGGTCGCCGTCGTTCGCTTACCGATGGCGCAATCGGTCCCAAGAACTGCAATCCGCAGAGCTTTGACACCACCGACACTGCCATCGAATAACCGCATGTCTTTGCTGGGTTTCGGCTTGCGGATGTCGCGGATCGTGACATTCCGTTCAGATGCGGCGTTGGCTATTTCACAGTCATCGCTTAGATATTCATGCAGCCCGCTAACGATGTTCATGCCAAGCTCAATTGCATTTAGAACAACGCCTCGATCCGCAGGTGAAAGCCGCCCCGTTGAAGGGGCCATCCCATAGATCAACGTATCGGGAATGACGGCTTCATGGGCAACTGCGGCATCCAGATGACCAAAGATCGGTATGTGGTTCACGGCATTGTCAAGAACGGTTCCGCTGTCTTGTCCGCCATAGGTGCTGTCGATGACAGAAAGGATTCGATACGCCTCTGAATGGCGCACAAGGCCATTTGCTGTCTTGCCGTCGATTTGCGCGAAGTTCCCCTCGCAATAGACGACTGCCGATGGTGGCGCTGTGACCTGCGTGATTGACGTCGCATGTTTGGGTTCGCTATGGGTCATTGGTGGCGCTTGCGCGCCCCTGACAGGACGGCGGATGGTGTCGACGGTTTCAGATTTGGCTTGCATTGTAGTTCCCTTTTTTGGTCGGCACGGAGGACAGTACTGTCCTCACCTGCGCATTTTGAAGTCGGCGTTGCCGCGCGGTGCGCCTAGTTTTTGAGCACGCACAGACCTTTTGATTTTTGGAAGTTCCTGTCGCATTCCCAGCGATTTTCCGACCGGTCCAGATGGGCATGTGCAGGGATGTCTATAGCTTCGCAGCTTTGGCCGGCGACCGCATATCCGCGTTCGCACTTCCAACCGGTGCCGTAGGTTGCACCGTCAAAGTAAGCATTCGCAGGGATCACGACAGCCTCACACAGATCGGCTTGTTGGAAAAAACCGCGTTCACATGTCCATGGCTGACCGTATCCTGATCCGTTCAGATAGGCGTTTGCCGGAACCGCAATGGCTGTGCACGTGTCGCCAGTTGCTTCAAACCCACGTTCGCACGTCCACGTCGAGCCATATGAGGCATCTGCCAAGTATGCATTCGCTGGCAGGACGATCTCCTGACATGTGTCATCGACCTTGATGTAGCCGCGCAAACAACGCCACCGTTCGCCTGAGGGATCCAAGAACCCACCCTCAGGCACCTCTACTGCTACACATGCAGTTTCGTCGGTCCTGCGAAACCCATGCAGACATTCCCACCCGGAACCGTAGGACCGGTTCGTGTCGTATGCGTTTTGCGGCACGATCACAGCGACGCAGGCATTTTCGTTCAGCCTGAACCCAACGTTACATTCCCATCCATCACCATAACTTTTAGCACTGGCGTTCTCTGGCATTGGCTGACTGGCGGTTTGGGCGAATGTAGGTAGTGCAAACAGCAGGACTGCGGTAATCGACCCTATGATTAGGACCATGATTGTTGGTATATCCGCTGCGACATGGGCACTGTTTGATTGCTGAAGTCGCAGCTCCGATAACGGAGATTTACGATCCATCTAACTCAAGCCCCGCAAGGCAGGCGTCTGCCAGATCCCGGCTTGGGGCATCAGTGCCCGGCAATGTGGCCCAGCCGGTTTCCATCATGGCATTGCGCCGCTGAAAGCTTGAAGCTTCTTGCAGTGTTGCCAGTTTTGCAGTGCGTTCTGCATCGGCTTCTGACAGATTTACACAAACTGGCACCATCGCCAATGTGACTTCCTCAGCCGCAAAGCTTTGGGCCATCTCGTCCGCACTGCCTGCGGTTGTCCAGCCACCCCAAGTGAAGCCAAGAATTGAGATAGCAACCGCGCCAACCAAGGCACCGTAAGCACCGGGTTTCGTCCATTCGGGAAATGTCATTTTCGATCCTCTGGCGGAGAAAGCGCCGCATCGCTGTGATAGTTCGTCTCGGTCGCGGCCTGATCCCGGCTCAGCGCCTCCATCAGGTCGTTTTCAGAAATCGCGCGCAACTCTGTACGTCCGGCATGGTTGCCCCTGCCGCGCACCGTCAAGTAGGTCGCCGTCCGTCGGTAAGCCTCGAAGCTCAGCCCCTGGAGAAGCTCCTCTTCGACGAGAACTTCGTAGTCGCCCGCAGGCAGTTTGCCGGGATAACCCGGCAGCGTGAACGCGTTCGAAAACGTCACCGTCGATCTGGTCGACCGCATGTTCATCTTTGGTCACCACGATGTTGGCAGATACGTCGCTCACCACTGGTGACGGTCCCGTGAAGTCAGGGACGGACCAGTCGAACGATTTCTCCCCTTGTACCTCGGGATCGTCGCACTGACGCTGACGCATGTTAGTCCCGGGCACCGAACCGGTTGCGACCTTCCTGGGGGCAGTCGTCCGCACTGACCTGTGTAAGGGCGGCGAGACCGACCTGCGCGTATCCTTTGGAAAACAGGGGCGATCTGCGTTCCTGCAACCAAGGAATGGAATGACAATGGCCGCCCCCAATGTTCTCAAACCACACCCGCCCGAGTTCGAGCGATTTCTCTATGCGTCGGTCGGGGAGGACCGGAACGGATATGTCGTCACGGTTCTCTCCACGCTCGCGCGACTCGGCCTCGATCCATGGAAAGAAACCGCTGAGTTGGTCGCGCTGGGGCGCGATGCCGCGCGATCCCGGTTGGGAAAGCTGCTTGCTCGATTTCCGGATGTTCCCACGCTCGAAAGCGATCACCGCAGGGTCGCAGGAGACTTGAGCCAGCTGCTTCCGGAAAGCCCCCCGTCGCAGACCCTGAAGCGAGCTGCCTCGACGGTGGCCGTTGGCCGCCCGGGTACAAGCGGCGCGATCTGGGCCGTGCTCGCAATCATCTTTGTGCTGTTTCAGATGTTTATGGTTGGCGGGTCGGGGTCTGGCGAATGACCGTTTCCGCTCAGACATCGACGCCAATGGGTCATTCAGCGCACAAGACCGGGACGCTATCGCCGCACGAACAGAGCGTTCTATGGGACATGGAGGAACACTTCTGGACCAGTGGCGCGGACAACGCGCGGGCGACGACAGCAAACAACGCCATCATGATCTTCCCTTATCCAGCCGGCATCCTCCAGGGTGACCAGATCTGGACCCATCTAAAGCAGAGCACCGGCTGGCGCTCCGTGGCCATGGCCGAACGTCGCGTCACGCGGTGTCATGACATCGCCATTCTGACCTACCGTGTCTCGGCGGAGAAAGCCGACATATCGATCTACAAGGCACTCTGCGCCTCAACATACCTCAACGATGACGACACCTGGCTGAGGATCTCCCACCAGCAAACCATTGTGGCCTGAGTGCCGCAACCTCATTCGACCTGCCGCACGCGCCGGGGCTAACCTGCGTCAGTGCGGCGAGGCGCTGACATCGGCTAGGTGAGATGTGCCCGCCGAATATTTGGTGGGCATTTTTTTAAAGTACCCGAGAAGCGTGCGGGCGTGCCGAACCCGAAAGGGTCGGCATGTTGGCGCGCTTCTTATTTTTCGGAACGTCCATGAAAGGACATTCCCAATGACACCCGAACAGACAAAGACAGCCGACAAGATGATGTCAGTGAAAGCCGCCTGGGACAAGGCACCCTCGGGCCCGAAGAAGGACTCGGCGCTTACGCATTACCAGGCAGCTGAGAAGGCAAACACGGCGAAGAACGACGCCGAGACCAACAAGGAACTCGACGCGGCGACCCACGCCCTCGCCTAACCGCTCGCGTCTGACGTGATCACCGGGGCCGCCTGCCGAAAAAGGGAGGGCGGCCCTCTCATTTCAGGAGCGGTCCGATCTGATCTAGATAGGCCGGATCGAATTCGGCAAGGTCCACCAGACGGTCATGATCATGAATTGTAACATGACCGTCCCGGAAGGTGACACACCCACTCTCGCGAAGCTGCCGCAGGACCCGGTTCACGTGAACCGCACTCAGACCCAGGGCATCGGCGAGGTGGTATTGCGTCAGAGGACAGTCGTACCCTTCCCTGCTTCCCATGCCCACCAGCGCCAGGCGCGATGCCAGCTCCAGGAGAAAATGCGCCATCCGAGCGTCCGCATCACGCCGACCGATCCCGACGAGATGTTCCACGACCATCGCCTCGTCCCTTGACGCCGCCCAGAGAATTGCGGTCGCCAGGCGTGGGGTCTGCGCGAACGCGTCCAGAAGGTCGCTCGTCAGCACTTCGGCAGCCTCGATGTCCACGATAGGCTCGAAACTGTGGTCCGAGGTGCGCAAGAGAACGCTCCGCAACCCCAGGAAATCCCCGGGCACTTGGAAATCCACGATCTGCCGCGTCCCGTCGGCCTGTAGCTTGTAGGAACAGACCCAACCCGCGGACAGAATATAGGCGGCCTGAGACGACTGGCCCTGATGCACCATATCGGTCCCCGCAACGAAGGATCGACGGCGCTGGTGCAGTCGTTCAAGCACGGCCAACTCGACATCAGACAGGGCGACGAAGGCCGAAAGCTTGCGGGTAAGGGGGCTGTGTTCAACTGATGTCATGGGGCCTCCCGGCGTGCTTTGACCCAAGAGCTGAAATCGGCCCGGGCACTGCTCTGGATCAGTCCAGTATAGAGCACTTCATGCGAGAAGTGCGGACGCATGTGAACCTCACCTTTCCCCGGTTCACGATGCCACGAAAGGAAACCGGATGTCCACGGCGAGCGAACATGCAGGCCAGGCTGCCCTATCGATCTGCGAGGCGCTCCTGCTTGCCTTGAACGATCGCGGACTGCTTCCAGAGCACGAGATCTTGGGCGTTCTTCGCGACGCTGCGGCCACGCACGAGAACGCCGTCGGCACCGAACTCGAAACGGAGAGGCATCGCGCCGTCGCGGACTTGATCAACGCGATCATCGCTGGCGGCAACTCGGTTCGACGCTTGTGAAGTCGAGCTTCAACGAACTGCAGGAGCATTTATGGATATCAATTGATTGGAAGCTGAAAGACTAAGACAACACGCAGGACCAGGAGAAATTCAAATGTCCAAGGGCGACAAGCAACGTGGCAACCGAGAAGCGAAGAAGCCGAAAAAGGTGAAGGAAAAGGTCGTTGCAACAGCAGACTTCACGAAGGGCAAAGCCTTGACCAATCTTGGCGAGCACAAGAAGAAATAGGTCGCGGCCCAAGTCCCTGCATATCACTGGAGACAGAGCCAGGCGGAGGGGGGAGACGTGGCGACATGCTGCATCGGGCAGACTCTGGCCCCCAGGAAATCGACGATATAGGTTGCCGGAGAAATGCGTAATGCGCGACATCGATCGAGAAGCCGCGACTTAGCGAATGCAACCGCGTGCCTGATCTCGCATCACTGCAAAGTCGCTCAGCATCTCCGCGATCGCCGACCGCCTGGCAGCAGGGCCAGTTCCTCGGCCGCCCTCTCCTGAAACTTCTGGCTGTACTCGACAACGGGCGGACACGCCCCGAGCCCGCGACGGTCAGAACTAACCGTCGCGCAGCCGCTCAGCAAGGTCGCCCCGATCACGAGGACGGCGAGCCGCTGCCTCCAGCATCCGGCGTTGAGTTTCATTGGCCTTCTCCGTGTTTTCGAGACGTTCAGCGATCCGCCCAACGCGCTCACCGGTGCGGTGGATCGACAGCAGGAACAGAAGGATGGCCAGCGTGATTGCACCGTAGCGAAGCGCGGCCCTCGCCGATCCGCTCCGACGAGACCGGACAGTTGCGTATCCTGACTGAAGTCGTCGTCATCGAGGAACTGGCATGTAATGCCTTTTCGGCGATCGCACGCTACGGGACCTCCGACGTCGATGTGGTCACGCGGCTGGTAGACACAATGGGCAAGTTGAGCCGGTCATTCTCGCCCACAGCGCGTGGAGCCATCATGGCGCTCAATGAACAGGTGCTTATCGAAAGCGAGAACAACGCTTCTCTGAATTTTGATCGGAAAGCGCTTCAAGAAATGCTGCGTATTCAGAGATCATGAAGCGCTGTCGTCGGTGACATTCTTTGAGCTGCGCCCTGGACACAAGACACTGCCTCCTTGTCTGAACCGAGAAGGAACAGCTTGCCGGGGGCTTGGTAGGCGCTCTCAACTTCCGTTCGACCCGGCAGGAATGGCGGCATGCGCACCGCGCAACAGAAAAACAGGAGGAGCGACAATGAACTCGAACGAAATGGGCTACGGAATGGGGTTTGGCTGGATCACATGGATCCTGATCCTTGTTCTCGTGGTCTTGGCCATAGCCGCCTTGGCAAAATATCTTCGAAAATGAATGAAAGGACTTCGCAATGACCTATACTATCAATCGCAATTTCTCCGGCGCAGATATCGACGACATCGACACCCGCACGCGCAAAGCGCTTGCGGAGCATAGCTTTGGCGTCCTGACCGAGATCGACGTCAAGGCGACGATGAAAAAGAAGCTCGATGTCGAGATGCCAGCCTATCGCATCCTGGGCGCCTGTAATCCGAAGATGGCGCATCAGGCGATCGGGATCGAGCCACGCGTCGGCGCGATGCTGCCCTGCAACGTCATCCTGCGCGAGGTCGAGGGCGGAGTGGAGGTCAGCGCCATCGATCCGGTGGCGTCGATGCAGGCAATCGAGAACGCGGAATTGACGACCGTCGCGGGAGAGGTCCGCGACCTTCTGGCGAAAGCCATCGCGTCGATCTGAGATGAATCTGCGTGCAATCATCCTCGTGGCGCTGTCGATCCTCGGGATCGCCCTGCTCGGCGTCTGGCAGTTCGCGCCGTCGGTGTTCACCGAGGCGCGCGGACTGATGGACGGCGAGCGTCTCGATATGCTGGTCGCGCGCGCTGGCATCTGGGGGCCGGTTTTGATTGTCACGCTCATGACCGTCGCTGTCGTGGCGAGCCCGATCCCGAGCGCGCCGATCGCGCTGGCCGCCGGGGCCGCCTACGGACATCTCTGGGGAACGGCGTTTGTGGTGATCGGCGCTGAGCTTGGCGCCCTGATCGCGTTCGGGCTCGCACGTGTTCTCGGACACGATGTTTTGCGGCGGGTGTTTGGCGAAAGGGTCGACGCAGGCCTGCTCGGATCGCAGACTGCGTTGACGGCGACGGTTTTTGGCAGCCGCCTGATGCCCTTCGTGTCCTTCGACATGATCAGCTACGCCGCCGGGCTCAGCCGACTGCATGCTTGGCGCTTCGCGCTCGCGACACTGGCCGGGATCATACCGGCAAGCTTCCTGCTCGCCCATTTCGGTGGCGAGGCGGTCAGCGGGGATCTCGGGCGGGCGACATGGGCGGTCCTTGGCCTCGGCCTGGTCACCGGATTGCCTCTGCTCTGGGTGGCGACCCGACGCAAAACCCAAAAGGAACTCTGATGGCGGACGCCTACAAGAAAGACAGCATCACCCTCCTCGGCGCTATCGCGATGGGCACCGGCGTGATGATCGGCGCGGGTAACGTCGGCCGGGCCATCATCCTGTCCATCGCGATCTGCGTGGTCGTCTATCTGCTTGTCGCCTTCGCGGTCGGTTCCAGCCTTCCGCTCGACCGCATAGTGGCGTCCAAGGACTACGCGCTGGCCGAAGCAGCCCAGCCCGCCCTCGGCCAGACCGGCTTCTATCTGACGGTGGCACTGGCGCTGGTCGCCACGGCGTCGGGTCTGATCGCCAGCGTGTTCGCGGTGTCGCGGATGCTGGCGATGCTGACCGACATGAAGATGATCCCGCACAGCCATTTCGGAATGCCGGGCACGATCAAGGACCATACGCTCGTCTACACTGTCGTGATCGCAGGCCTCCTTCCACGCGCGCAAATCCGTGCCGCATTCGGCCACCAGCTTCAAAGCCAGCGACGGCCCAAGGCCATGGATCTGCGTCAGGTCCGTGCCCAGCACCCCGTAAAGTGCAGCGCGCACATCGAAAGACGGCGCGTTGTGCTGCTTGCACTTGATCCGTGCCTTGGGCAGTGGGGCCAGATCTCCATCTGCCTTGGCAGTCAGCGCTCCGACCGCCGTCTCGAGCCTGCGGTCGCATGCTTCGATCTGCGATTTGTAGAAATCGTAAAGTTCCAGCGACTGTGTCAGGGCAAAGACATGCTCCTCACGGTCGTTGCCGACCAGCGCGGCCTTGATCGTGTCCATAGAGGATTTGCAGCGAACATCCCGGAACGCGGCGAGAGCCTCCGGATCACGCTCGCCAGCGACGATGGCGCGGATGATCCGCATACCGGTCCCGCCTGTGATATCGGAGACGACATGATGCAGTTGCAGGTTCATCTCCATCAGCGCCTTCTGCATGTGTTGGATGTGAGCGGCGGCATATTCTGTCAGGCGTTCGCGCTGGCGCATATAGGCGCGCAAGGTGGCGATCTCGGCCTCAGGCCGAAAACTGCCACGCAACAGACCATAGGAGTGTAGCTGACGCAGCCATCCGGCATCGCTGACATCGGTTTTGCGGCCAGGCACATTCTTGGCGTAACGGGCGTTCACGAGGATGACCTCGAAGCCATTCGCTTCCAAGATCTCGAAGGCCGGTATCCAGTAAACGCCGGTCGACTCCATGGCCACGCTGGTGACACCGCACGACCGGAACCAGTCGGCAAGGTCGTGCAAATCTTGTGTGAATGTCCCAAAGGCGCGCACTGGCATGATGTCGGTGTCAGGGTTCACAGCCGCCATGTGCATCGTCGAGCCGATGTCGATCGCGGCCGCATTGGGATTGACCATCTTCAAGTCCGGGTGGCCACCGGATTTACGCTTCGTCATGGCACCTCCTCCGTTCAAGGCGAAGGGCGTGGGCTATGCAAGTTCGTCATCTTCCTAACCGGGATCACCGCGATGGCGGCGTCACCACTCTCAAGTGCGCATCAGCCCATGTGCCACGTTTTTTAACGGGGTCCAGCCCACCAATAAGCCATCGGCAACTGCCCTTCAGGCGCAGCATAGCACAGGCTGTTTATACTGCGCACAGGCGGGCTGCGGCCGGGAACGGTTTTTTAAGATCTCCCTCTCCTCCTTGAGGAGCCTGATCTCGCGCCGAAGCCGATCATTCTCTTTGGCGAGGTCTAAATCCTCTTTGGAAACCACGTCTGTATCTCGGTGCGCGGTGATCCATTTGTTCAGCGTTGACATGCCAACACCCAGATCGTCAGCCACCTGCTTACGTGTTAGCCCACTGGTTAGTGCGATACGAACCGCATCTTGGCGGAATTCGTCCGTCCGTTTCAGTCCCATAGTCAATCTCCTTTGTTGCAGTAAATGCTATCAAAGGAGCGGCATCAAACCGCGACAGGTCCAGGTCGGCCACGCTCAGGCTCAGAATGGCGGTCCTGTCTTTGTGCCCAGAGACGTCTTCAGAAATGTCAGCGACGGTCCGATCTTTTTCCGATAATGCTTTCCAGCGCATGTTTCATCTTGACCGCTGCGCCCTTCGCGGCCTGTTCGACAGTTGCAGCCGACTCCTTGACGACCGTCGGCTGCAGCCCCTCGAGCCGCGCCTCCAACATGCAATGCATCTCATCCTGGCCGGTCTTGTTGGCGTTGGCGTCACTCAGATGGACCTCGATCCTGGTGATGTGGCTTTCCATGTTGGCCAGATCGCGCTGAACCAGATTTGCGATGTGGCTCGTCAGGGCCTCGCTTCCGTCGATGCTGTTGTCGGTGCTGACTTCGATATGCATTTCGTGCTCCCTTCAAAAATGTCCTGACCCAAAATGGGGTTAATGCTCTTCACAGGCAGTCTATCGCACTCCTTCAGGTCGCGAACTGTCACGGATCAGTTAACTGAACACAGGTGCGTCCCGAAAGGCGACTTGGTCCAGAAGCCCGGCAAATTCTGGAACCGCCAAAGCCATGCACCAGATCGATAGCACCGCCCGAGGGCCGATTCATCCGGTTGCCACCCAATCTCCAACCAGGACCTTCCGCCGAAGCTGACCGGGGATTTTTTCACTGTGGGTCGAGATCAGAAAAGTTGGACGTGCTTGGAGCGTCCAAGATCCTGACATGAGCAACGGCTGTTAAGAAAATCCTCTCATTTTTCACTGCCACATCCGCGAGCATCAATATGCCGGCATGTTGGGCCAGTTCGACGTGACCTGGTTGGCCCGGGCTAACATGCGTCAGCGCGGGTCTAATGATCCTGAAGTAAATGAGGACGGAAGGCTGGGCTGTGCAGACCCGGCAACTCGGCGCAGCAACGAGTGCCGAGCGCAGACGCGGGATGAACTTGCGGGCGTCTGGAAAGCCCCGGTTGCGGTGAAGCTGCGTCCTCTGGTTCCGCATCGCAGACTGGCGAAGAATCTGACCGTTTCGCCCGCTGACCTCTAAAAGGCAAAAGCGAAGGAATGCCGACCCTGGCCATCTTGGCCGCGACCGGGCGCGTCACCGACCAACGCCGCGACTGATCAGCGACATCATAAATCCGCGCGAGCGAGAAAGGAGGCGACATGCCCGACCAAGAAAAAGCCCAAGAAGATCGGGGGCCTTGGAACACCACGAAGAAACGCGTCAGCCCGGAGATTGATGCACTGCTCCGCAAGGGACGTGAACGACTGGGCGGTATGGTCCCTGGCGGGCCACCGTCGGTGAAGGGCTTTGTGGTTGTCGGAGCAATCGCTCTTGCCGCCATCGGGGTCTGGACCTCCTATTATACCGTCCCGAGCGACTCCGTCGCCGTTGTTCAGCGTTTTGGAAAGTACAAATCAGAGGTTCCGCCCGGTCTGCATTTCAAGTTCCCACTTGGCATAGATGTCGCCACGCTCGTACCGGTGAAGCGCCAGCTGAAGCAGGAGTTTGGCTTCTCGACGCCGGGCGCGACCGAGCCGTTTCAAAGCCCGGTTGACGGACGTCGCGAAACCGAGATGGTGACGGGCGACCTGAACGCCGCCCTCGTGGAATGGGTTGTGCAATACCGGATCTCCGAGCCTTTGAAGTTCCTGTTCGAGGTGCGAGAGCCCCGCGCGACGCTGCGCTACGTCTCAGAATCCGTGATGCGTGAGGTGGTCGGTGATCGGACAGTAGACGAGGTCATTACGATCGGTCGGCAAGAGATCGAAAACGAAGCGCTTTTGAAAATGCAGGCGTTGGCCACGAAATACGCGATGGGCATCAGCATAGACCAGGTGCAACTGAAGAACATCAACCCGCCGGGTCCGGTTCAATCGTCCTTCAATGAGGTCAACCAGGCCCAGCAAGAGAAGGAGCGCCTGATCAACGAGGCGCGCCGGGAATACAACAAGGTTATCCCACTAGCTGAAGGCGAAAAAGATCAACGTATCCGAGAGGCTGATGGCTACCGGCTGAAAAGGGTCAACGAAGCGGAAGGCGACGCGGCGCGGTTCACAGCGCTTTTCGCCGAATATGAAAAGGCACCGGAAGTCACGAGGCGGCGGATTTACATTGAAACGCTGCAGGCAGTTTTGCCCGGCATCGGATCGAAGATCATCGTTGATGGACCCTCCAACAGTATCCTGCCGCTTTTGAATTTAGATCGCCAACAGGAGGACCGGCCATGAAAATCGGATTAGGCATTCTTGCAGGAATTGTGGTCGCCGCCGTCGTGACGGCTTCAAGCACGGTCTACACGGTAGGTGAGGTTGAGCAGGCCATTATCACCCAGTTTGGTAAACCTGTCGGTGAACCGATCACATCTGCGGGGTTGAAGGTAAAGCTGCCCTTCGTTCAAACGGTCAACAGGATTGATAGCCGGGTTCTGGAGTGGGATGGCAACCCTTCCGACATGCCCACTAAGGACAAGCTCTACATCTCCGTCGATTTGTTTGCGCGGTGGAAGATCACTGAGCCACTGCAGTATTTCCTTCGTCTGCGCGATGAACGCAGTGCTCAATCCCGGCTTGATGACATTCTCGGCAGCGAGACCCGCAATGCAGTCGCCAAGCATGAACTCATTGAGATCATCCGAACGACCAAGGGTCGAACTCCGTTGAGGGACACGCTCTTGACGGACGAGGAAATTGCTCAGGATATTGGTTCGCTGGTTCCCATCCAGAAGGGACGGGCGCTTGTGGAGGAGGAGATCTTCACGGCTGCCGCAGAGAAGGTCCGTGTGTTCGGAATCGAGCTTCTCGATATCCGCTTCAAGAGGATCAACTATAATGAAAGCGTGCGACCTAAAATCTATGACCGCATGATTTCCGAACGACGTCAGATTGCTGAGCGCTTCCTTTCCGAAGGTAACGGCGAGGCTGCGCGTATCCGCGGCAACCGTGAGCGGGACCTGAACAAGATTCAGTCCGAAGCATATCGTGCCGTTGAAGAAATCCGCGGTGTGGCCGACGCCACCGCGGCGGATATCTATGCCCGGGCCTACAACATCAATCCCCGAGCGGCAGAGTTCTATGAGTTCACGCGAACCATGCAGGCCTACAACGACATGATTTCCGGTCAAACCACGCTTGTCCTGACGACGGACAGCGATCTCTTCAAGTTCCTGAGAGGCATGGAGGCCGAAACGTCGTCTGAAAACGGCACTTCCCCCGATCCTGGGGTTGGCACTGTGGCCGCGAGATGATGCGAATGACGGCGCAGCAAAGATTGACGACCTGTTTGATCGCAACCAGTAAACCGTGAAACTTCGACGGGAGGGTGTCACCCACCCCTCCACGGCCTGCTTGGAGGTCCCTCATGTCCCGCGAGATTTTCACTTAGGAGTTAATTCATGGCGAAGCTGACAAAATCGAATTTATTCAAAATGACGACACCCCGAGCGGAAACGCCGATGGACAAGACAACACGTGCTGTGCAGGACATCCTCGACGAAGAGAAGAAACACCGCCAGTTCAAGACAGAGCGTCTTCGTAAGGCACGTCTCGAGAGAGAGGCCAGTCCGGCTGCTAAGATCATTGAGCCAACAACCAAAAAGCCGCGCAAGAAACCACATTCAAGAGCAAATCCCGACGCGCCGCCCCACCTGCTACAATAACGGCAGATAGCGAGGTTATGTGCGCAACATGCTGACCGGTCGCCGAAGTCTTTTTGAACGTTCGGTTCGGCTCGCAGAACTTGGTGAAGTCACAATTCTCCAAAGTTCTTTGTTTCCGGAATTCATCCGAGTCGCAACCGCGCCTGGTCCCGCATGACAGCATAGTCGCCCATCATTTTGATTACAGCCGATCCGTCCGGCAGCATAGCCAATTCCTCGGCTGCCTGCGCCTGAAGCTCCCTGCTGTATTCCACGACCGGCGGGCATGCCCCCACGCCGCCGGTCTCAAAACCTGCCGTCGCGCAGCCGGTTAACCAGCTCGTCGCGATCACGAGGACGTCGAGCTGATGCCTCCAGCATCCGGCGTTGAGTTTCATTGGTCCTCTCCCTCGGTTCAAGGCGTTCCGCCATGCGACCGACGCTCTCGCCGGAGCGGCGGACCGACAGCAGGAACAGAACGATGGCGAGCACAATTGCACCGTAGCGCAGTGCGGCCGGCGCCCCTGGGGTGGCGGCGATCTCGCCGAGAATGCTGGCGATCATCTCTGCCCCCGTTTCCAATCATCAAGTCGGGCGTAGATCGTGACTGCGATCCCGTCGAGGGCGACAGCGATAGACACCCAACGGAGCGTGTCGAGATAAGGGACGAGCGGAAGGATGGCCGTTGGGGTTTCAGCCAGGACCTGCTGCGCCAGCTCGACGCCCGCCGCACCCAGCGTCGCCATTCCGGCCGCGCCGGACCGAGGTCGACATGGATGAAGCCAGAGCGCGGATAATGTCGAGGTCGAGAAACCCGACCGCGCTGTTGGTCGACGATGCCGGTCGCGTGGTCAACGCTCAGACCGTTTCCAGCGATCGCCTTATCGGATAGGCTATGCGGGCAGCTGCTTGGCAAAGGTGAACGTGTAGATGGCCGAACTGGACGCGCGACCGCCTTACTCTTATCGAAACGATCCACACGTGCCGCTTTTCGTCGATGAGGGTCCGATTGCGGTGATGGACGGCGAATGCGCCGTCTGTTCCTGGGGCGCGCGGACGATTGCCCGGCTGGACCGGACGGAGCAATTCCGGATCTGCACCGTGCAGTCGCCACCTGGCACCGCGCTGGTGCGCCACTATGGTCTCGATCCCGCCGACCCGGAGACGTGGCTTCTGCTGGAGAACGGTCAGGCGTGGTCCGGCATGGAGGCGATCATCCGCATTGGCGAGAAACTTGGCGGGGTTGGACGGCTTGCCACGGCGATGCGCATCTTGCCGAAGGCGGTCCGGGAATGGCTTTATCGACGGATCGCTCGCAATCGATATCGCTTTGGCCGCTCCGACATGTGCGCAATCCCGGACGAGCGGTTGCGCCGCCGCCTGATGACTTGAAAGTGGTCGCGTTAGCGGAGTGCCCTCGCCGTTATTCCACCTCTACCGTCAGGTCCTGCACGCGGATCATCGTGAAATCGTCCAACGGAAAAAGCTCATCGCTCTGGTCTCCATCCGTCAAGTGCACCGTGAAGGCCCCGTCCACATCTGCCGCGCCAGTCAGGTCCAGCCGCGCCTTGATGAACATCCAGCCGGGGTGTGAGGGGTGTTCCTCGACCCAGACATCCGACCATTCCGGGCTGTGGGACCCGATCCGGTCTGCGGGTGCCGTGCCGTCGGGCGTCACGTCGACGTACATCTCCCACAGCGGATCGGTGAAGATCGTGTTGAACAGCAACCAGACCTTCGACACCGCATAGGTCTCGACCTTGCAGCGCATCCGGATGATCAGTGGTCCGGCGGCCAGTGTTTCCCAATTCAGCAATTCCACGTTGGCCCGGCCTGTACCCGAATTCGTCCGCCATTCGCAGGCGCTGGAGGACCCCGAGAACCCCTGCTTGTTGGACCACAGCGCGCAGTTCTCCTTTGCCGTGCCGGAGGTCGAGCCATCGATCCAGCGCGACCAAAGCACGGTGCCGGATGGATCATCGAAGGGATCGGCCCACGGCCCCTGCCCTGCTACATTGTCCAACTGAGAGCGCGCTGCCTGGTGATGCGCCGGAACCATGAGCCTCATGCCACCTCTCCCACTGCGCCGATCAGCAGCCAGGCATCGGTGTCGTACTTCCGAAGAACCGCGCCCTGCCACTGTGCCGCGACATCCGCGGACCCGGCCGCAACGCCGTTGATGGTCACGCCAGTGTCGCCCGTGATGGTGACCACGCCAGCGCCCAGAGCGACCACCTCGATCTCCGTTCCAATCGGAAAGGCCACTGCGCTGTTCGCTGGTACGGTCAGCGTGGCAGCCGATGCGCTGGTCATGTGGATCGCGGCCCCTTCGTCGGTGAGGACAAGCGTGTAGGACCCAGCTTGTGTATTGACGGTGCGCCGGGCCAGAACCGCCGGCCCAGACCCGAACAGACATTACGCGCGAACTGGTAGAGGGCTGGTACCGCAACCGGGCGCGCATAAAGTTCGGAGAGCAGGTTGAACAGAGTCTGCAACGTTTCCCGGAGCCCGAAGCATTCCGGCCGAAAGGGATGATCATCCGACAAATGAAACAACGGTGGGGATCAATGTCGCCCGCGCACCGCCTTCTGCTCAATCGACGCCTTGTTGAAGCCCCGGTTGACGCCATCGATTACGTAATTACCCACGAGCTATGCCACATCGCTGAGCCACACCATGGCACTGCCTTCTTTGACCTGCTGGACCGAGTGATGCCGGACTGGGAGCGCCGGAAACAACGGCTCGAGCGGATCATGGCATGAGAAATTCCGATGGTAGTCGCCGATGACCAAACAAGACCAGCGTCCAAACGGAAAATCCGATATTGAATAAACAAACAATATCATGCGCTTGCGGCACTTCACCAGATCGGCGCAGTCAACAGGTCCGGAGAATATCGGTCCGGAGAGAACGCTTTAGGCTCACCTGACAGAGAGGTACGTGAATAGCCCACCCCGCATAACCCTCGAAAACAACGGAAAAATCCGGCCGGAGCCAGATCGGGAGAAACGTTTCTCTAGGGCAAGTGGCGGACCTCTGGGGAGAAAGTTCGAACACGCTCCTTGAGCAGGTCGTGACAATGGAGCGGCTTTGCCGGGCTATAAAATAGGGGCCGTCCGCTCAATCCCAAGGAGCGCCCACGTGGTTTTCGAAATCCAACCTCTTGTCGCCAGACAACTATGCTTCTCAGGCTCGAGTAGTGCCCCACCGGGTGGTGTAGGAGGCCGCGCACGGCCGGGCTGGCGGCCACCGCGCATCTTCGTGGTTTGAGGTTGTTGAAGCCGATGACAACGAAGGAAAGCAAGATGACCGAGACCATGATTGACCTTCCGGGGGTGATCGCCAAGAGCGATGGTGAGACGTGACCGAGGTGCCAGTGGCACCGCGTAAGCACGTCTGCGCATTCCGGGCTCATCCGCCCAGTGATTCCGATTTAATCCGCCCACCTGTACCGATCTGATCCGCGCGGGGATTCCGGGGCATCCGCCCACTCCTTGATGTGCTGCTGTGAGGTGATCTGAGGCGGGCTACTTTGCCGTTCTTTTTGGACGGGAGATGGCCCAGTGAAGAGATTGCCGATGCGGAAGATACGGGAGGCATTGCGCCTGTCATTTGAGGGTTTGTCGACGCGTCAGATGGCGTTGAGTCTGGCGATTGGGCGCACAACCCTTCGCGAGTATTTGAGCCGCGCCCGTGACGCTGGTTTGATCTGGCCGTTGCCCGATGGGCTGTCGGATGGCGATCTGGAACAGATGCTGTTTCCTCGCCGCTGTAGCGATATTTCCCAGCCAATCCCTCAGCCTGATTGGGCCTATGTACACGCGGAGCTGCGCCGCAAGGGCGTGACGCTTTTGCTGTTGTGGCAAGAGTATCGAGAAGTGCACCCAGATGGCTATGGCTACAGCCGGTACTGCGAGCTTTACACCCGCTGGGAGGGCAAGCTGTCGCCGGTGATGCGGCAGCGTCACCCTGCTGGTGAGCGGTTGTTTGTCGATTATGCGGGCCACACCGTTGATGTTGCCTGCCCCGAAACGGGTGAGATACGCACGGCCCAGATCTTTGTCGCTGCCCTTGGGGCATCGAACTACACTTATGTTGAAGCGACCTGGACACAGAGCCTGCCGGATTGGATCAGCAGCCATGTTCGCGCCTTCAGCTTTTTGGGAGGCGTGCCTGCGCAGGTGGTGCCCGACAATCTGAAGGCGGCTGTTGTCAAGGCCTGCTTCTATGATCCGGCGATCAACCGCACCTATGGCGACATGGCAGCGCATTACGATACCGTCGTCGTTCCCGCGCGGCCTCGCAAGCCCAAGGATAAAGCGAAGGTCGAAGGCGCGGTGTTGCTGGCCGAGCGCTGGATTCTGGCCCGCCTGCGCAATCAGACCTTCTTCGGCCTTGATGAGCTGAATGCAGCGATCCGACCCCTGCGCGATCAGCTGAACAGCAAGGTCACCCGGCACCTTGGTGCCAGCCGTCGGGCCTTGTTTGAGACGCTGGACAAACCCGCATTGAAGCCGCTGCCCCATCAGCCATACGTCTATGCAGAATGGAAGAAGTGCCGCGCCGGTCTCGATTACCACGTCGATATCGGGCGGCACTATTACTCTGTGCCGCACCAGCTTTTGCGTCAGGAGCTTTGGGCGCGCATCACAGCACGCACAGTCGAGATTTATCATAAAGGTCAGCGTGTTGCCGCCCATGCCCGCACGTCGGGCGACCGCCAGCATTCCACGATCCGCGATCACATGCCCGCCAACCACCGCTATCGCGCCGACTGGACGCCGGAACGCATCCGCACACAGGCGGTTCGCATCGGGCCCAATGTTGAGACCTTTGTCGAGATGGTCATGCGCAAGCGCCGTCACCCTGAACAGGGATACAGAACCTGCCTTGGCGTCTTGCGTCTTGTCAAAACCTTCGGAGCCGCGCGCCTCGATGCCGCCTGCGAGCGGGCGCTGCACATCAACAGCTACACTTACCGATCCCTACATTCCATTTTGAAGAATGGATTGGATCGCCAACGCCGCACCCCCACCACGGACGGCCCCGCGATCACACACCCCAATATCCGTGGTGCGGATTACTTCCATTGAAGAGGACAGGATATGCTCGACCATCCAACGCTGGATCAGCTCAAAACACTCAGGCTCGACGGCATGGCAGAAGCCTTTGCCGAAATGGCTGGGCAAGACGGCTCCGCCGATCTAACGCATGCCGAATGGCTTGGGCTGCTGATCGACAGAGAAGCCACCAGCCGAGAGACCAAACGATTTGAAAGCCGCATGCGCACCGCCCGCCTGCGCCATGTCGGGGCCGCCCCGGAAGACGTGGATTACAAAACGCGCAGGGGGCTGGACAAAGCGCTGTTCCAAAACCTGCTGACCGGCAAATGGATACGCGACAAACGCAATCTCATGATTACCGGCCCCTGCGGCGTCGGTAAAACCTGGCTGGCCTGCGCGTTGGCTCAAGCAGCGTGCCGCGACGGCGTAACCGTCCTCTACAAACGCACCACGCGCCTGTTCGATGAGTTGGAACTGGCCCACGGCGATGGCCGCTTCCCGCGCGTCTTCAAGGCACTGACAAAAACACAATTGCTGATCTTGGATGATTGGGGGCCAGACCGGCTGAACGCCAGCCAACGCCGCGACCTGATGGAGATCGTCGAAGACAGATACGGCAATGGATCAACCTTGATCACCAGCCAGCTGCCGCTCAGCACCTGGCACGAGGTCATCGGCGAACCAACCTTTGCAGATGCCATCCTCGACCGGCTCGTGCACAACGCTTACCGGCTCGAACTCGACGGGCAGTCGTTCAGAAAGAAGGACGCTCAGGCAGGTGACGAAACCGCCCAAACCTGATACCGAAACCCAAGTGCCTCACGGCAACGCGTCAAAGGTGGGCGGATAGCCCGGTACAGGTGGGCGGATGTTGTCGGAATAGGTGGGCGGATACACCGGAATACGCACACGTCGAACGATTTTTTTCGTGAGCTGATCCAGAACGCCGCACAGCGGCTGATGGACATCGAAATATCTGCGCTTTGCGGAGCCGGGCATGGCGAGCGAACACCAGAGCGTGAGAACCAACGCAACCATTGCCCGGCAGGAGATTGCGAAGCAATCTGCCGAGCGGGGGATACCGGCCGCGACGATGGGATACGCGCGCGGGCAAGATCGGACTGAACATCGCCAAGCTCCGCAAGGGCAGCTATTTCCCGGCGTTTCTGGAGCCACGCCGGACGGCCGAGAAGGCGCTGATGGCGGTGATCCAGGAAGCTTACATTCAAGGAGTCTCCACGCGCGCCGTCGACGACCTCGCCTACATGGCCTACCACGAGAGCCTGCGCTCGAAGTTGAACAGCACGAACCCTTTGGAGCGCGTCAACAAGGAGATCAAACGGCGCACCAACGTCGTCGGGATCTTCCCGAACCGCGCCGCAGTCGTCCGGCACGTCGGCGCTCTCATGCTGGAACAAAATGATGAGTGGACCGTCTCACGTCGCTACATGCCGGTGGAAACGCTGAGTGCCGTGTGCAACGATCCCGATACGGCGACGATGATCGCCGCCCAGTGAACGAGCAACACCAGCCATGAAGAAGCAGGTGGACGCCAGTTCCTACACCATCTCCCGGGACGCTACACAGGTTTGAAGCTGCAACGCGGAAAGTGCGGCCTCAGCAGTTGAGAAATGGCGTGAAAGCGTAGGCTCCAATTTTTTAAGGCGCCCCAGCATATTGAGGAGATTGCCCGCGTTATCATTGGTATCCAGCGAAAAACAAATCTCATTTACCCATTCCCCCACGAAATTGGCCCATGTCTCCAGATCCTCGAAGGATGCCGCAGCAATTAGTGCGATGTGAACTTCATTTTCCGGGTCATCACGGAACTGGCCCAACCTACGTTTGACCCGTGTAAGTACACGAACGTTCCTTGCAAGATCCTGTTTACGGGCTACGGCTGCAACAGCGGACAAGGCCGCAAGCACCTGAAATGAAGTCGGATCCTCCCCATCAGTATTGACGAGAAAGTCAAGCCGCTCGAGAGTATTTGCTGCGAGAGACGCGACTTCTTCGACATCTCCGGTGATGTACGCGATGTTTACTACCTTCAAAAATTCACTCGTGTTCAATTCGTTTGACGCAAACGCCTTTCGAGCATCAGCCAAAAAATCTTCCGGCATTTGCTGAATGGTTTCTGAGACACCCTCCAATGGACCAGGGAGAATCGACCATGGCCACTGCATTGTCTGGCCAAGCAACGAATCTGTTCCGATAACCAGTGCTCTCAGTTCATCACTCGCAATAGCGTCTTTATGAGACTCGACAGCCATACGAAGCCGCCCGATCATTTCTGCACGCAATTGTTGGGCTGAAGCATATTCAGGAAGCCAGCGCGGCTCCTGACGAAGGTCTATCAAACCTTGGAGAAATGCGTTCTGGGGATGGCCAGTTTTATCCAACCACTTCTTTATACCGGACATATCGGATCCTACATCTAACATCGCCCGCACAACAAGTGACGCGTGGGAGAGTGCTGCTTGACGGCGAAAAAACGGAGGTGCCTCTGCAAACACACGTCCCCTCGCGATGGCTCCCATCGATGATAAGAAAACCGCCGAGAGAGCTGAGTATGGGCTGGAATCCTCGTCGTCTTCCGAAAGAACTGCCTTGATAATTTGGATTACCGGCGCTTCAAGTTCAGGATACTCGGCTATATTCGCAAGCCATATTTCAACGCCTGCAACTCGCGAAACTGGATCACCACTGACGGCCAGCCATTCGTATAACTCCCGTACTTCACCTGTAGCCAAGGACGTGACAGGGATGCGCGCACAAATCGTCGGATGCCCGCAGACAAGTAGTGCTCGATGCAGCCCCGATGCGCCATACCGCGCAAGGAGTTGTTCGACATGTGGGCCGGCGACCGCGTTGACGAAATCTGACGCAGTAACTTCACCACCGATTTGGCCGACAAGCCGGGTATAATATCGAACGTCATTTGGCACGAAATTGTGGAACTCCGCGCGGCGATTTTTCAAGCTGATCCGCAGATCATTGTCTACCTTTGAAGGCATGACTTCCACGTCATCCACGAGAGCAACAAATGCAGCATCGCTCAATGGTGACGCAGCCAGCTCCAGTCTCCGATCAGCGACCCAACTGGATGGTGGCATTAGCTCTTTTTCAATTCGATCAAGCCATGCGATCCGTATCACCTTTTCGCATGCCAGTGGTGAGTGATCTTCTAACCGAAATAATTCTTCGCCGCTGCAAATCTTGAAGTCCAAGATTTGATCAACATTTTTCTCCACTATAACTTTCCAGATCACTCCGTTTTCGTCGACCAGATCGACAGCATCGCCGGACCCGTCGAGCACTGATCGAAGTGCATAATAGAGTTTGCCGGATTCGAAAGGTGGGCCGTCCGTCCCGAGCCGCACAGTTGTGAGGGTACTTGCTCCCCATTTCTGCCGAAAATCTTCGTCCAACAGGATCTCATGTCTTATCAACGGCGGAATCGCTTCAATTGCGCGTTCGAACAAGAGGCTACCGTAAATATCTGGATCAATTTCCATCGGTCACCTCTTTCGTGGAATCGACTTCAAGCAGATGAGAAACCAGCGCATTTGTATGTGTCTTCACGTCGGCAACAACTTGAGCAAAGAGTGTCGGCTCTTCCTCTTTCAAGCTTGCAAGCACACGATCCTCAAGCCAATCCCCATATGGGCCTGCAACATCGTTTTCCCGACCTACTGCGAGCAAAGCAAGCATTTTGAGCCAAGTACGTCTGGCAAGCCCAAACTGCTCTTTGTCTGCGCCTATTTGATGCGCCCAGCACGCTGGGTCACCGAGACCAAGCAACCAGTCCGACCGGGCTCTGGCATCTGCGGGATTCCCGCCAGAATTCCAAACCTCTGAAAGAACTTGAAGGCAGCAGGTTGTGATTGTGTCAAGCCATTGTGCCTCCAAAGGAAGCTGCAATACGTCACTCATGCGTACCCGCATGACGCTTTCGCGCAGCGCGCGAAGTTCGGCTGTCTCAATTAGGATGCCATCCTTCACGGCGGCCCCCCCGACAAACTCAGACAGTTCGTCCTTGTCGACAGGTGCGAGCGTGTAAGCCGCCTGCCTAAGCGTGGTCCGCGCTTCACTCCAATCAGACTTGCTAATTGATCCCTTGGATCGAAGAATGTCGAGCAACGACCATGAGGTCAGGATCGGAATTGCTCCTTGCATAGATGCCATAGACATATGCGAGTTGACGAAACGGTCATCAAAAACACAGGCGTCGATGTCCCCAGTCAGCCTTGCGGTCGCCGCTGATGGGTGTGTGAACCAGCTTGAATTATTTTCTCCATCCTGTCTCACTGCGCGCCCCAGCTGGATCCAACCTTCTTGGATACCCAATTCCAACCAAGCCCGAAGCTTTTCGACTATCGCAAGTGTATCCTCCGCACGCGCATCATGCTCAATCAGTTGACGCGCCTCCTCCATCTCTGAAGTTGGGATTAACACATCGAAACCAGCCCGGCGAAGAGGACTTAGGAGATTTGATTGCGACAACAACGAAGCAGCGGTGTCATCAAGCAGAAGCACCGCATTATTCGGTACAGAATTCACTTCAACTTCGTCACCTTGCTTGTGAACTCGGCGCGCAGCTGCGATCGTGCCAGCCGTTAAAACACCGCGTTGCGACAGGGCTTCGACGATGTCAGCAGTAGAACGGACATAGTGAGCGTAATCACCAAGTTCCGCTTCAACTGACATAACAGAACCGACTTTCCAAATTGGCCCCCCCACCACTACGATCTTCTCGCGGCCGTCTTCATTGTTTGTCGTCGCCTCCGTCAAAAGCTCTGCCAAGGTTCTTCCTACTTCCCGAAACAGCCCTTCAGGTAAGGCATTGCTTGCTTCGTGCACACGTACGGTTCCATCCGTGACGGATCGTTGTAACGCACGTGCAGCGTGAACTTGGCTTGGTTGATGAAAGCGCAACTGTGTCCGCTCATCGAAGAGCCATGCTAACGTTTCGTGCGCGACGAATATCTTATCAAATGTCTTGCGGCACGCATCCAGGGATCCGGTCATCGACATGGTCAGAAGCGCAACAGGATCTAAAGCTACTGTTCGAGGATTTTCTGGCGCCGATCGAGATTTTCCCGACGTGGTTAAGAGCATTGCTTTTTTTCTCACATCGGGCTGACCAACGTTCCACAAGGCTTGAGAGATTACCATCTGAGTCAAAGTACGGTTCAGCGACTTTGCGACAAGAAAGAGAGGAAGCTCTCCTCGCACCGCTTGCTCTATTATGCGCGCCTCTTTCTCTTTCCAAGCGGGCATCCACTCAACGAATTGATCTAAAGATGCTCTTTGTACTGGTCCCTCGGCCTCGGCACTTTCCGACAGTTCCGCGGCTCTTTCGATCCAGCTTGAAACGGTCACATCATTTTCCCAACCTGCGCTTGACGCTGCAAAGTAACAAGCTGAGAGAATGTAGGGGTTATCGGGCGCTTCATTAGCGGCGCATCGAACAAGTGTCTCACCCCGTGAAGCTCCGATGAACTGTGCTAACTGTCCGGCCTGAAGCAGTTCCACCGCCGACCGGTCGTCTCGCTGTATCCATTGAGCTTCAACGAATGCCTGCAAGGCAGCCCAATTGCCCATCGCGATTGTAAGTTGGAGGTGTAAAACACGCGCAGCTTGGTCGTCGTTCTCATTTCTAAGAGTAGTCAACACCTCGGTTGCTTCGCGGAGTTTCCCCAGTTCAAAAAGTGCGCGAGCGTGGAGGAGCCGCATTTTAGGTTCCTGCATTAGGACTGGGTAGTCGTCGAATAACTTTAGCGAATCGTCTTGCTGACCGGACTCGTAAAGAGCGATCACGACCACACGCGCATCTCTTGCATCCGCGCTACGCTTAAGAAGGTTTTTCCCGAGCTCTCTTACTTCGGTATGCGCACCACGTTCTGCATATGCAAAAGTCAATGCTCGGTGATCAAGGATTGAACCAGAGCGATCAAAGTTCTTTTGCAGTTTTTCAAGGACACCGTCATTGCCCTCAGCTTGGTCAATGAGCGCGTGAAGGCGTGCTAATAGTGCGGGATCGATACTGGCCTTTTCAGCCTCCAAAAGACGCGTGCGTGCACGCGCTGTCTCACCCGAACGCGCCAGCAACTCCGCTTCCATCCCAAGGACAAGACTCGCGTCCAAATGTTTGAATAGATGATCTCGATGTCGCTCGACATACTTTACGGCATCAATTGGTTTATCATGGGCCATGGCCATCGCGAAACGAGCAGCTGCATGCTCGAACCGCGCCTCGCCCGTAAGTGCGACCTGTCGTTCAATTTCTCGAGCTACAGCATCTAAGTCGACTTTTATTCTGCACTCTTTTGCCCATAAAAACCTCCTCAAAAGAGCATCTTTATCCGCAAGACTTTCCGCAAGTTTCAGTCGGGCATCTTCTTTGGTATCCGGATCATGCAGGTCGAGCCAAAGACTCCAATCGGCGCTACTCCGTGCCATGGACTGGAGGTCAAGTTCTTTCAAAAGACCGGCCAAACGGGAATAGCAATTAGACGCAATTCGGCGCAGATATAAACTCTGCGGATCGTCCTTCAACGGTAGACTATCCATACCTAAAAGCTGGGTGCGATGGACTATGTCAAACCGTGCGTCCGGAATGGCACCAGCAAGGTAAATACCTGCAACCACCCCGTTTAAGGCGGCGCAACATTCAAGCCGCAAAACGTCAATTCGCTGAGCAAGATCAAATGAATCTTGCCACTGTCCTGCCTGATGAAGTTGGGCCAGATGGGTAAACAACGCCCCGTCATCAAGATCGAGCGGATCAATTTCCGTTTTAGACAGCCACTCGATAGCCTCTTCAAGACTTCGGTGATGCAGAATTGCCAAATAGGAAGCACCCCGAGATGTCTTCGTCTCATACGTCGCCATTTCGCTCAGCCCGGCTTCCAGATCGCCCTCAGCTGCACGAATCCGAAAAGTTGCAATCGTTACCAGTTCACCTTTCAAGTTTGCATGGCGATCAAGAATTGTCCCGGCTTCCGCAGGCTCACTCGGCGCAATAATTCGCGCGCACCAGGCAATAACTTTATGCCGGTATACAAGGGAGGCGACCATGAACTCACCATGCTCCGTGTCACTTAGAAGCGCACGAGCTTCAGCAACAGCGTCAACCTGAGGGAAGAGACGCCGCTGCAGCAGCCTTTCCAACTTTTTATCAAGTGCTTCGTCAATCGTCCGACTATCTCTTGGGCCAGAAAAGGGAATCTGGGAACTCAACTGCGCGATGGCATCGTGAGTTAACTTATGCCTTTCCTCAGATGCACTACGCCCAACATCGACTTTCGACTCAATGGCATCGACCGCTGCTAATACTCTTGTAGGTGCCGCACGCCCATCATGGTGGCGCTGCAAAAACGCTCGAATTGCTTTGTATACTTGATTTTCACGGCTGAGCGGTTTGTTAATCGTCAAATGTGTTTCATCGACGATAGTCGGCATGTCGACCAACCCGGCATCTGCACTTTCGGGGGTTACGACTTTCGCAGACAACTTGGCAAAAAAGCCAGTTCGCAAGCCTTCGGCGAGCCCAAGAGTCAAAATTTGATTGCCGTGAACGTGTTTACGAAACCAACCGCTAAGATCACGCAATTGCGGCGTACCCGACCGCAAGTCTCGGATAGCTTGAGTAGGACGCAATGGCGCGATCCACGACAAACTCGAAGCCAATCGAGAACCCCGATGAGGTGTTCCCAAGAACGCTATCCGGCGCACCCGTTGGCCAAACTCTTCTGCGTCTCTATCAGCTCGATCGCGTTCAATGCACCGGAGAGTTTGAATTGCCACCAACCCACCCATGCTATGGCCAATGAACGCGATATTGCCGCGTTGCAGCCGGGGCTCGTCGCGCAAATGGTGCCAAATATTTTGCCCGCGATCTTCCAACGGGAGGGCATGGCCAGCCCAGCTACTCATTGCGGCGTCATACTCGACGGCCCATATCGCCAACATGGCTATATCGTCGATCAACCAAAGAGGCCAAAACTCATTTTCGCCAGAAACATTGACTCTCCATGTCTCGTCGATAGATCCGTTCAAACCGTGGAATAATACCAAATGACATTGGGCGAGTTCCGAGTCGCCGCCAAGCAGCCGAAGAATTGACATTAAATTACGCCTACGATTAATTCGAAGTTCAGCATTGCATAAACAATGTCAGCAATGCTGAACCAACACCACCGTACAGCCCGGCAGATGTCGACCAACTGCTCTTTTTTATATGAGCTCAACTTTCTAATCTTCAGCCACTCCCAAAAATTCAACCGACAACACTCTCAGGTCAAAGAAACGAGGCTGGCTTATCTCAGGGCGATCGCTTGAGACCCTGATCGTAGGGCAACCTGTACTGCTCATTTTCGGGTGCACGAGGAGGTAAGTCCACAACAAAGTGTGATTTTTCATCTTGTTGCAGGGTGGTTCGGGCCGAGATTTAGATAAATCTTCCATGCTGCCCCATTTGTCAGGTCTCACGCGGGCAGCGCTTGAGTTTTCCTCGAGACACCGACCTAATTAGTGGCCACCCATCTGTCCTGAGAACAAGGTGCGCGATGGGCCGATTTCTGAGGGGCTGGATGTGTTCTCAAGATTACCCATTACGTTCAAAAAGCTCCCAAATATTTAGTCTATTCTCAAAAATTCCCGTTTCAAAAACTCAAGCCGAACGCAGTTTTTTTACCTCGACATCCCTCAGATGAATTTCCAATTCGTCCGCCAGAGCGTCACGAGCCGATAAGGCACTTTTTCGTCTCGGAACGAATTTTAGACGTGGAAAATGCGTTTACAGTCAAAAATTTCAACGAGCATTCCAAAATCCCTCAATATTTAACAATATTGATCTCACAGGCTGCGCAATTTTTCTGTCTCTGTCAGTCACCAGAACCGCAGTGCCTTTTTAGGATCAGTGCGACAAAGGCTCTCGTCGAGAGTCGCAATTCTTACTTTATGGAGATTTAGCTCATCACGTAGCTGTACAATTTCCCTTAATGGTCTGGAGGGTCCATGGGAATAAATAAGTAATACTTCATGAAACTCATTGCTAAGCAACGATGCTAACCCCAGCGTTTCAGCCCGATTACTGCGAGTACTCTTCTGGCGCGCAACCTTTAACTCAACGGCAACTACTGGAACTCCGTCAGACCATATCTCTAAATCGCATGGAAGCGGCGCTTGCTTGTTCCGAGATTTCGCAACTGCATTCGGCCAATCAAAAAGGCGGGGCAAGTTCTTAGAAATGTATTCCTCAGCCAGCCGTGTAAAATTGTGGGCCCGCTGCCATCTTTCATGTCCAACTGTGCCCTGAACACCCTCGGCTTTCTTAACTGCTTCCAAAGCCTGCTTTAATTCGTTGCGACCTATTTCTGACGCGAATACTCTCGGAGAATAGATAGCTGCTGCGTTTGCGCTTAAAGAATGGATTTGTTTTAGCAACAGTACATTGGTCATCGAAATCTCGCGACTTTTCCGAGGGTATTCGTCCGGAGCATAGTCAGCAATCCACTTCTCAGCACTAAGAGGATTCTGTAGACTTGCTGGGCTTTTCCCCTGCAACGCCGCAACTTTACTCAGAACCTCACCTTTGTTGCCGACACCAAAGTCTTCATATGACAACATTGCAGCGCGAAGCTTCTTCGCGAATGCTATCCAGTTTTTCTCTTCAGCAATTTCTTCAAGCTTTTGGATGATTTTCATCCTCCACAAATGCCTCGTTCTGGTTCAAAAATTTGCGTCGAGGGCCCAGAGTAAATATCCTTGTTTGCGTACTGCGCGCGCCTACTCAGGTAGGCTCAGGACCCATTGATCTGCTTGAGGCTACGTCGGCAGCGTGATTCAAGCTCCCAAACTGACGGGGGTGATGATGAGCAACCTTTTCTGGCTAACGGACGCGCAGATGGACCGGCTTCGGCCGTTTTTTCCCAAGAGCCATGGCAAGCCGCGGGTGGATGACCGGCGTGTTCTGAGTGGGATAATATTCATCAATCGCAATGGCTTGCGCTGGTGCGACGCGCCCGCGGAATACGGCCCGGCCAAAACGCTCTATAACCGCTGGAAACGATGGAGCGACAAGGGCATTTTCGCGAGGATGATGCACGGCCTTGCGTCGGAGGCAGCGGTTCCAAAGACGGTGATGATCGACGCGACCTATCTGAAGGCGCACCGCACGGCGAGCAGTCTGCGGTCGAAAAAGGGGGGCCCGACGACCAGCGGGGGCGCGCGATCGGCCGAACCAAAGGCGGCATGAACACCAAGCTGCATGCCGTCACCGATGCCGAGGGACGACCGATCCGGTTTTTCATGACCGCGGGCCAGGTCAGCGACTACACCGGCGCTGCGGCCCTTCTTGGCAGCCTGCCATCGGCACAATGGCTTCTGGCCGACCGGGGCTATGACGCCGACTGGTTCAGGGAAGCGTTGAAAGACAAGGAGATAAAGCCCTGCATCCCTGGCCGGAAGTCCCGCGCCAAGCCCGTCAAATACGACAAGCGCCGCTACAAACGCCGCAACAGGATCGAGATCATGTTCGGGCGCCTGAAGGACTGGCGCAGGATTGCCACACGCTACGACCGATGCCCGAAAGTCTTCCTCTCCGCCATCGCCCTCGCCGCAACCGTCATGTTCTGGCTATGAAACGAGAACGAGTCCTGACCCTAAGTCCTGGTTAAGCTATCACTTCGTTTCCAACAATGCATTCTTCATCTCGTGCTCTGTCAGAACCAACACACTCCTTGATCATCGCAGCAAGAACAACTTCAACATCTTCCGTTCGAAAACGCGTGGATTTAATGCTGTCTGGTTTCAGCGTAAGGAATCTTCTCGTGTGAGTATCTTTGTGCTGCAGGGGGCCCCGATGAACTTTCGCCTTTTTCTTGTAGTTCGTCCAGACCATTTGCGGCGCAAAATGTAGCGCCTTTCGCATTTTTCCCTGAACTAAAAACGACACCGCCTTCTTATGTTTTTTCCGTTTGCAGTTTGTTCCGTCCCAAATTAATCATGCATATTTTCTCGCACCACTGCAGGGAGGCGCATAATGTTGCGCGTCACGCTACGATCCTTAAGTTTCCAAACCACGCTATTAAAATACAGGAAAGCCCGCCTGCGCCGCGCCCTCTGGACGGCTGGCCAGGTTGCCATTCTACAGCGCGCCAACAGCTTCCGAGATACGTTTGAACGCTACATCGCCAAAGACCGCCGCAACACCCATTGCGCCGAAGGCATATACCGCAATCGCCGCCACCGTCCCGTGGTTTGCAGGCAAACTGAATCACCCCGAGTTTGTCGAAGACCATCAACTTAAGTAAGGATGATGGTTATAACAAAAAGAAAAATGGCAAATCGCTACTCATCTGAGGTCCGCGCACGTGCGGTCCGGATGGTGTTTTAACATTAAGGTTCATATGAAACGCAGGAGGGCGCAATTGCGGCAATTGCACCCAAGATCAGCTGTATTCCCCAGACACTAAACGGATGGGTTAAGCAGGCCGAGAAGGACAGCGGCATGCGTGATGGCGTGACCACCGAGGAACGCGATCGGATCAAGGCGTTGGAACGCGAGAACCGTGAACTGCGCCAGGCGAACGAGATATTGCGCAAGGAATCAGCTTATTTTGGGCAGGCGGAACTCGACCGCCCACTTAAGCGATGATCAGCTTCATCGACGATCTTCGAATACATCAATGATGCCCGGCATAAATGCCGTGCCGTGCAGCTGTGCCAGCTTCGCACAGGAACTGCTCAATTCATAAGACAAGAGGGGTGCTGCGCGGCGTCACTGACGTGATAGCGCCGCACCAGCTTGTGCCTGCGGTCCACATTCACATGGTTCTTGTAGCCGTAGTGGCTCTTGCCGTGCTTCTTCGTCCAGCGGGCATCGGTATCCTTCTGCGACCGCTTGGCGGGCTTGTCGGCCCAGTCTTCGGGCACCTTGCCGGTCTTGATCGTCTTGTTTTCCTCGCGCGTGTTGTGGTTGCGCGGCACCGGAACAATGGACGCATCCAGGATCTGCCCGCCGCGCGCGATATAGCCTTGGCGCGACAGACACCCGTCATACTGCTTGAACAGCGCTTCCACCATACCCGCCTGCGCCAGCGCCTCGCGATAGAGCCACACCGTCTTTGCGTCGGGAACGCGATCCTCCAGCCCGAGACCCAGGAACCTCATGAACGACAGACGATCGCGCACCTGAAACTCGATCTGGTCGTCGGACAGGTTGTAAAGCGCGCTCAGCACCAGCGTCTTGAACATCAGCCCGGCGTCCATCGTCTTGCGCCCGGCGCGTGACTTGCGCTCCGCCTCCGGCTTGCGCCAGACCCGCTCAAGGGTCGGGCGGAACTCTTCCCACGGCACGACGGTATCGATCTCGACCAGCGGGTCTCTCTTGGCATCGAGGCTCGCATAGCCGTCTGAAAGATCAAAGAAACCCATCTGTGCCATCGTCTTACCCGCTTGCCAGTCCGCTGCTCAGATCATACCGCAGCGCCGGGTTCAGGGCAATTTTTAGAGGTGCCCGGTAGTTTCTCAGCCCACAGACACATAAGCTTGTGCTGAACCTTAAAAACAGGGAACGAATCGATTAGTCGAGAGTTATGCTCCCAAGATGTTCTTCGAGGTATTGGTGGAGCATATCCGCTGCGCCCGGCGCATGGATGTGAAGGCCAACTTCGTCCAGCGGCTTTAATGGGTCGGCCTGCTTTGAGCCTAAGTTCATGCTGGTCACAACGATGTCATCACTATCCCACAAGAAAAATTTTCCGTGTAAAGTGGGATTGCTGATTGGCACCGCGTAAACCCCGCCATCCAAGGCTTCAGCCTCACGGATGTGGCGTTTTCGGATTGGTTTGGAGGGGACACCGTAAAGGATTCGGCGGTCCAGCACACGGCCTTCGGCCTCGCGTAATGGGTCAAACAGAGCTGGCTCCATCGGCGCGCCGAGCCGGTTGGTGCCACAAATAATGCGTTTCCCAGCCTCACGCGTGGCGGTTCGCAGGACATGAAGATGCTCATGGGCGCGCAGAACCCGCAGGGTCGCGCCTACCTCGTTTGCGTTGCCGGTTCCGCAAGCGAAAGTGCTTGAACGCAACCGACCGACCTCAGCGGCCAACCGCTGGAGGACGTCCACAGCCCTCGCTGCGCCGGGCTGCGAGGAAACAGTTTCGGCCAACAGTGAAATGCCGCGAGCGGCTGCAACGCCTTCGCGAAGCTCGAGCGAAAGCTCAAAAGAGTAGAAGGGAGTTTGTAACCAGTTGCACGAACCGATCACGACTGCCGCGCCACCGTATCCGTCATCGGCCGCAAGAAATTTTGCATGGGTGTCACGCGTTTTGAGGTGGACGCTCACACAGGCTGGGCGATAAGCGTGTTTCAGTAGGCGCAGATGCAGCTCATTGAGCGCTTCGGCGTGCTTATGCTCATCGGCCGGGGCGCCATGAAAGAGGTGGCAGTTCACGCCACGCGACACCGCGCGTTCGAGCGCCTGGCATAGGCGCTCCTTATTTGTTCGGCCTATCTGGTCGTCCTGCAGAGCAACGAACGTTGAGAGTACAATGACGTCCGAGCGAGCTGCGTCGACGATAGAGATAAATCGGTCGAGATGCGGGCCGCCCCCCGCCACGATCTGTTCGGGTCGGAACGTTGTCTCGACGCGAGAGTCATCAGCGACATTACGATTTTGGGGGCGCGATTTCTTACGAGGTGTCCGGCCCTCAACGGCATCCCGCATGACCCCCTTAAACGCGTCAGTTGCATCTGGAGGAAACACCCCGTCGCGGATATCGTTGAAAGGAAAAACCATCATGCCCATGGCCACCCGAGATGTGTCCGCGTCAGTAGAATTGACTGTCTCGCCGACACGCAGGCGCCCTTCAGCGAAACGACGAGCATAGGCTTCGAATGTCGAGTGGATGCTCATCGCCGGACCTTCGTGCGGGACTCTGAGTGAAATGTCGCCATCCTGCTTCTTATAAAAGCGATGGAATTTAGAGTCTCTGAGGGGCAGGACACTACGCGCGAATGGTTCGTAGACCGCGCTGATACCTACCCTGCGCATCTCCAAGCGCTCGGGCAGTGGCATGCCCTCATAGACGAATGCCTTCCCCGGTTCGGTCACTGCGAGCGCTGGCGAAGGCCTGAGACGCAATTCGAGGAGACCATGCTGCATCAATCGCGTGACTGCGGACTTTGTAACCTGGACCGAAATCTCCAAATCAAATGCGACATCCACGCTTGAACCTGGCTTCTTGAGGAAAGCCAAGAGGATCGCCTCTTCGACAGGACTCCAGCCCCAGACGCGTTCGACGATCACCGCCGCGGTGTAATGCCATGCCGGTAAAAGCAGATGGTTCACGCAAATTCTCCGCTTAGAGCCATTGTGACCTTTGTCGCAGCCATGCGTCCGTCAGAAAGCGTTACTACGCTGCTATGCTCAAATTCTTCCAATAGGTCTCGAAATACGCGAAGCTCTGTGCCACCTAAACGGTCGGGATCAGTGCCATCGACGGCGTGGCGGAGAAAACGCGCGCTCGTCGCAAGGACCAGCTTGTGACGAGCCCGGCTTAGTAGCACGTTGAGACGCTGTCGGTTCCGTAGAAATCCTACAGCGCCATGCCCCACCTGCTGGTTGTTGCGCACGAGGCTGACGATCACGAGATCAGCTTCACCGCCTTGGAAACCATCCACGGTATGCGCAAAGACCCCGTCACCCTTGGCGCTCTCGAAACCATGAAGGGTGCGCCTGCCGTCCTCAATTGGCTTGATAATTGGGGCAAAACAGCGCGCCAACATTTCAACCTGCCCCTTGTACGGGGATAGCACCGCGAGAGTCGCATTCGCGCCGACCCGAGGGCGCATCTCCTGCAACGACGCAATTACTGCGGCAATTTCAGCCTCGTTTACCCATGACGTGCCTTTACGCTTTTCGATGACTTCTTGGCTCGACCGACTAAGAGCGGGAAGGTCGAGCATCACAAGTGGCGATCCGAGATCCGGTCGTCCGACAAAGACAGGGTCCTGGCGAACTGTAACTTGATCCGACGAAACGAGGGCACCACCGTAAAACATGTTTGAGACGAGGTTACAGATTACCGGATGCATGCGTCTTTGTTCGCGCAACAGGGTCACGGGCCCACCTGATGCCTCTCCCTGTGGTCGAGACGTCGCCTCCTCTCGTTCGGCAATGGTCTGAAAAGGTGTCTCGAGCCTCGCGGCCGTTCCAAGAACATCCCCTCGCAACCAGTCGTCGTCTCGAATTGTCTGAATAGCTTCGCTGATCTCTTGAGGCAATTCTGGCAAAACTTCCAGACGCTCTACCGCGTCTCGCAAAAGACAGCTTGCGGCCTCCTCTCCGTAGAGTTTCTCGCGCATTTGCGCCTCGAAGGGCGGCAATTGATGATGGTCTCCCACCAAAACCCGCCGGTTCCCCAAAAGAAGTGGACCGATAAGTTCTCCACCGCTTGCCCGCGCGGCCTCTTCAACGATCACCCAATCAAACTGTTCACCATCAGATACCAAGGCTTCGATCCGGTGGGAATTCGTAGTAGCGAGCGTTACGTCTGCGGCGCGCATGACGAGATGGTCGGTGTCGCGCAGAATCGCAGCCGCGTCACGCTGCTGTCTCTCGTTGCCGCCGCGGCCATTTAATGCGTTGGCGATTCGGCCACGCTGCGAGCCATTCAGGCCCGAGGCATCACCCTCTGCAATGGACCAAAGAAACCGACGGGCATCCGCACGCAAGGCGGTGTCGGAGACCTCCACGTCAGCGCGTTCGGTGCGTACAACAATACGTTTGGCTGCAGCGAGTCTGTTCTTTAACGAACTCTCCATTAAGGCCAGTGCCTCGTGATTCTGGGCCGACACAAGGATGCGGGCGTCCGGTGTCGCGTCGAGAATACTCGCAATAAGCTCAGCAACGAAGAACGACTTGCCTACCCCGGGCGGCCCTACCACAAGATTCAGAGCCGCGCCCCTCCTGATGGCGTTCCAGGCGGCGTGTTTTGAGGTGTCCAGTTTCACTGGTGGCGAGCCGGGAGAGGCGATTTCTGCAATCAAGGAGTCGGCCCGCACCCTCCGCGGATCGTCCAGCGCACGTAATAGATCGTTCTGATCTCGCGCAGCCACCACAGAAGCAAGTCGGCGACTAACAACTTGAAGTAAGCCTTTATCGGGCTTCGGCCGTAGATAGCGAGGCGTGAAGCCATTGATTGGTCGGTCCGTTGAGAAGTGATAGGCTTGCTCTCCATCACGCTTCGTGACCCCGTCAAAATCGAGGGTCGGGGCGCCAGCCGGCCCGGATCCAATTCCGTCGAACTCCGAAAGTGTCCATTCGACGCTGCTGTCGTAGAACGCCATTTCCCGAGTTAGCTCAGCCGCCGCAGGTTGCAATCCCAGTTCGGCCCTCGCCGCGTCTATTTTCGAATCGATGCGGGACTTAATAATTAGTCCTCCCGCTCCGCCTGCTTCATGGACTGTAACAGGATAGGCCCGGAAACGTTGCGACAGAAGCGAAAAGACCTCGGAGAGCACAAGCGCGTACCATACAGTCGTCGCCGGTCCGCGCTCTGCCACGCTTTTTTCAGGCTCCTCTCCTGAGAGGTTCAACCAAGATCCAGCTCCATGACCTGCTCGGCGACATTCGGCGTCTGCCTCTCTTCGATTCAGTACAACTCGCACCTGCGGAACGAGGGTCTGCGCACCTTGGACGTGGTCGTCACTTGCGCGCGGTCGACAACCTACGATACGGGCAACACGGTCATCGGCGCGTTTTAGATCATAGCAGGCATGATCGCTAATAAGTTGAATTTCGCAGTGGCTGGGCGCTCTCCGAGCCACACGAGTCGTGCTCTTAGCGAGGTCGTCAGTTACATATTGCAGCAACTTATTGGTGTCGTCTGGTGATATCGCGCCACTTACGACTGATGGAATGTCCGAGAGGATGACACGCCGGTCAGGATACGCCAGCAGTATGCTTTCTGCGCTTGTGCCGATGCGGGCCAGCTCATCAGCGACAGCTTCAATATCTGAGATGATTGCGTTACCAACGACATGCCGATGCACCGGCGGGACGAGCATATTCCGCAGGAGCTGCTTTTCCGCATCGAGCATGATGTAATGTGTATCCGAACCGCTCGTGGAATCAGTCGAGATACCAAACAGTTCCGAGGCCAACTGGCCAAGGTCGGCCCAATCGCGTCGGAACGAGAGGGCTTCCGTGTGGCCCAAGGCTCGGACAGCAAGTCCGAGGTCCGGATCGCCAATCGCGACTGCCACTTCGCAGCTGCCGAGCCGAAACGTGGTGGGTCCACTCTCCAAAAAAATCGCGCTTCGGCCGATTGTGCCATGTACGAGCCCCGCTCCGTGACAAGCATTGAGTGCTTCTGCAATGCGTTTGATGCCCAACCAAATCTTCGCGCGGCCGGTATTCTCCAGTGCAGTGCTTTGCAGTTCGCTCCATTCCCGCGCCGACAGACAATCCAGTGGTGTTCCCGATGAGACCAGCACGACGGCAATAGCGGCATCGTCACTAACAAGCTCGACTGCTTCCACGAAGAGGTCACGCATTCGCGCAACTGCGAACACTCGCCGGAAACGACGGAGCGTTCCGGACAAAAGCGCTCGTACGTCCTCATCGACCGCTGCTCCGGTCTTGGGGTAGACTCTCAGAAGGTAGTGTTCGCCATCGTCGAAGCCGATAGCCGGAACCAGATGCGGACCTGATCTTTGCTCAACATCCTGCGCCAGCGATTGAGACATTTCATAGCGCGCAGAAATGGAGTGCTGATGCCGCAATTCTGTGGTCATTGACAGCCAAACTCCCTATATGACGGCGACTTTATCGAAGCCTTTTTTATCCGCGAGTTCAACCTACGTTGTGGACCCGAATCCACGAATATATATCGTAAGGTAGTCATTCATTTCCGCCTTCGTGTTTTGGGTCAAAGGTCAGCGAGCCGATTTAAACGTCGCGGCGTTCGATAAGAACCATTCATATCATCAGTGATGATATAATAAGGATCAAACGAAAGACGCTCGGAACGCGACGCTTGCATCAACCCCAGGGCACCTCGATATTTGACCATTTCGTGGCCGCGCAGCGCTGCTTGTAGCGAGAGGGAGGCTGTGGGCTGGCGGCTTGGGGCCCCGGGACGGTCACGGCGCGGCTCCTTTCACGCCTGGTTTTTTTTTCGGGCGCGCGGCGTGACCCGCCTGTTCGTTCGCCCGGTGTAGGGACGCGCATATTTTTTCGCGGTGCGCATATTTTTTCGCGCCGCGAGACTGCGTAAATTGAAGTAAACATTTGTTTATCAGATAGTTAAGCGATTTCGGGCGAGCGACGGTGTTTCACTCTTTGCGCTCGGGATCTATGTTTTTCAGCAACTCTGCATCTTCTCGGGCAAAACCTTGATCTGCTGAATTCAGCCATTGCCCATGAGAGGCGGTGAAAGTCCATTCAGCCGATCTGGCCCTTGTAATCTCACCTTCTTCCCAGAACATCATAAAAATCTTGTAAGTTGATGCTCGAGCTTAATCATTATTCATCAGACGACGACGGGCAGTCAGGGCGGATAGTGTGAGTTCGCTGCGCTTGCGCGGGCGGGTCACCAGTTTGGGGAAAGCGGCCCTTCACTGGTGAGCTACACCGGCTCTGATGCTGCACCATGCATCAAGGTCAGCAACGCGCAGGTGGCGACCTTTGCAAACCCTGACTGTGACGGTCGCCATTGGAGGCAAAGCCGGCCCTTTGCTGCCGTTCGCTTACCTTCCGCCATGCTGCGGTGCGGCCCGTCAGACCGGACCTTCGCTGCACGTGCGGAAATCGATGATGGGCGAACTCTCAAGTCGCGGACCAAGCCGTCCTTTGCGGACTAAGGAGCAATGGCCGCCTTTTCTGCGCTGACCTTGCAGCGAAACACGACACGGACGGAAAGTGGACCTTCGGCTTGCCGCCGTCAGTTTGTTATAACTAAAGGCGTACGGTTGGCCGCTTGCAATGCTTCGCCATTGACCAAGCCGCTCACTATTGAGTGATCACTCAAATATTAACTTGAGTGATCACTCAATCCAATCTATGTCGGGTTTATCTAAATCAGAACTTCGCTCCCGAAAGGACACACCATGGCAACCTTCCCGATCCACACCGTAGAATCCGCACCTGAGGCCGGCAAGCCGCTCTTGGAAACTTCGCTTAAAGCCAACGGTCGCATTCCGGGTCTGCACGGCACTATGGCCGCCGCCCCGCCCTTGTTGGCCGCTTATAACTTTGCCCACCAGCAGTTCATGGCGACATCCTTTACGGACGAAGAAAAAACCGTCGTCTGGCAGACAATCAACGTTGAAAGCGACTGCCACTATTGTGTTCCAGCCCACACCGGTATCGCCAAAATGATGAAAGTCGACGACGCCATCACCGAGGCACTGCGTAACGAAACGCCACTGCCGACAGCCAAACTTGAAGCGTTGCGCACGTTCACATTGGCGATGGTACGCGATCGCGGCTTTGTTGCGGATGCGGACACGCAAGCCTTTCTTGATGCAGGTTACATCGAAACGAACATCCTTGAAATCATTCTGGGTGCCGCGCAAAAGCTGATGTCGAACTACACGAACCACTTTGCGAAAACACCTGTTGACCAAATTTTCCAGAAATACGCTTGGGTAAAGACAACAGCGATCGCTGCTGAATGATCCAGTCGCCGGGGCGAGAAATCGCTCCGGCACCCTGTAAGAACAGGAATTTGATATGTTGGCACCTTCAAATCGTTTTGCGAATATCTGGCGATCCATCGTCGCACTTCCGGTTGCGATCAAACTGTGGCTGGTGGTGCTTGTCGGCACCAATATGGCAAGTTTGTTTTTCCTTGGCCAACCATCAGCCGGGCTGGTTGTGGCGTTGGTTTTTGCCGGTTTTGCACTGACGACGTTGATCGTTTTGGTCAGCGGCGGGTTCACCCGATGGGCGGGAGTTGGGCACATCATCGCGTGGGGTCCATTGGTGGCGTTGATCACATTCGCACGCCCCGAAGGGCCCGATGAGTATCAATTCTTTCTGACCCTATTGTTGGTCGTAATTACGGTGCCGCTCTTATTCGACTTTAACGATTTCCGCCTCTGGCTTGCGGGTGACCGCGCCGTACTCAACTAAGGAAGATGACATGACAGAACCACTTCGTATTGATATCGTTTCCGACGTAATGTGCCCGTGGTGCATCATCGGTTATCGCCAGTTGTCTCAGGCGCTCGACGCTGCTGGCACCAACCATGAAATCCATTGGCATCCGTTCGAATTGAATCCGCAAATGCCCCCCGAAGGACAGAACACCCGCGAACATATCATCGAAAAATACGGAAGCACGCCGGATCAGTCAGAGCAGTCCCGCCAGCAGATGAAGGCGCTTGGTGACGGCCTTGGCTTTAATTTCGCGTGGACTGAAGACTCGCGGATGCACAACACGTTCAACACCCACCAATTGCTTCACTGGGCCGAAACCCAAGGTCGTAAGCATGATCTGAAAATGGCGCTGTTTACGGCCCATTTCACCGACCAGCGTGATCTGTCTGACGACATCGTGTTGGCCGAGATCGCCGGTGAGACCGGTCTGGACCGTGACGAAGCGGCGGCTGTTCTTGACGATCAACGCTTTGCCAATGACGTGCGCAGCGCGGAACAGTTCTGGCAACAACAGGGCATTTCCGGCGTCCCAGCCGTGGTTTTTGACCGCAAACACCTTGTCACTGGGGCGCAAGGCGTGGACAATTACACGAGCATTCTGTCACAGCTTGCCGAAATGAAAGGCTAACCCATGGCCCGCGCGGCAAATTATAATCGTGACCTCGCACTTGATGCGGCCATGACCCTGTTTTGGCGCAAGGGCTACCACGCGACATCGCTTAAGGATTTGGAAACGACCCTGCACATGAAGCCGGGCAGCATTTATGCCGCGTTCGACAGCAAAGAGAACCTATATCTTTTAGCGATTGAGCGGTATTTTGAGGTGTCTCGTAAAGGCTTTCGTGCACAAATGAAAACGGCCGCAACGCCCCTTACCGGTTTGGCCGCACAGTTTCAAAACTACGCAAATCTTGCGCAGGAAGACCCATCACGTCAGGCCTGTATGCTGATGAAAACGGTTGTAGATACAGCATCCACTGATCCCGAAATTGCAGCGGCATCAAAGCAATACCTCGACCAAATGCGCGTCGAGTTCTCCGAGAGCTTCGAGGCTGCCCGTATCGCGGGCGAACTACCGCTCGACGCGGACCCGATGCGCCTCGCGCGGCGCTATCAAGCCAATATATCTGCTCTTCGAGTCGAAATGCTTCGCGGAACGCCGCGAGACGACATTTCAAAGCTCGCGGCTGATATGGCGCGGGAGACCATGCAATTAGGAACCACATCGTAAAGGTCAACGAATATTGAGGTCAGTCAAAAACTGCGCGATCGATTGTTGTCTGCTTTGGGCCGTGAGTTCTAAGGCGATTTAACCAGCCGTCCTAAATCGGACTTTCGTGCGCGGTGCAGCACCAGCGACTCTGGGCACTCTGCCGCCGTTAGATCGGATCGCAGCATTTTGCCCATCAGGTGCCTTAGGCCCAAGTAAGGACGGCCCGGAGCCGCCGTCCAACCACCATGCCGATGCTGCGCCACAGCTTCACCAGACCTGCCATTCATCCATGGTGCAGCATTTTCGGAGGACGAAGGTCGGTAGAGCGGACGAAACCGTCCTTCGCTGCGATTGCGCAGATGGCCGCTTAGGCACACGTCCTGGGACGCATCTGTCAACCACGCATCCGTTCAAATTCTGGATCGTAAGGTGATGGATCGATGACCTGTGCCACGACACGTTTCCCGCACAGATCAAGTTGCATTGTCGAACCTGTCGCTGCGACATCAGGTTTTACGAAAGCGTAAGCAAGGTTTAAACCAACCCGATGGCCGTAATCGCCGGATGTGATTGTGCCAACCACTTTATCGTCCTGCATCAATGACGCGCCCGGATGCGCCGGAGCGTGGGTTGCATCAATCTTGAGCGTGACCAACCGGCTTCGTGGCCCAGCAGCTTGACGTTTCAACAGCGCGCTCTTGCCGATGAAGTCTCCTTTGTCCAGTTTCACAAACCGCGAGAGCCCCGTCTCGAAAGGGTCAAATTCGGTGATCAGGTCCGCTTTCCAGTGCAGGAATCCTTTCTCCATCCGCATGGAGTCAACGGCGCGCGCCCCAAACAGTTTCAGGCCATGGGCCTGACCCGCGTCCCGCAGTGCGAGATAGGCGGCATAGAGCGAGGCATTGGGCACGTGTATTTCATACGCCAGTTCGCCCGAAAAGCTGACGCCCATTACGACGGCGGGGGCAAAGCCGATTGCGCATTCACGGACCGAAAGCCACGGAAATGATGTGGCAGACCAGTCGCCGCGCGCGCAATCGGACAGCACGGCGCGCGCGTTTGGACCCGCAAGGACAAGGATCGTATGATCGTTCGTCAGGCTGCGCAGGCGCACGTCCTCGTTCGGGTTAAGATGCTCGGTCAGCCAATCCATGTCGTGGTATTCCGATGCGGCCGCTGATCCATACCAGACCCGGGACGGTCCGCGGTCCGAGGCGGGTAGATTGGCAACCGTCGCCTCACCCTTGATGCATCCGTGATCGTTCAGCAGGTAGCCAAGCCCGACACGCCCGTCGCGTTTCGCGACGCTTCCGCAGATCATCCGGTCCAGGAATGCGTGACGATCCTTGCCCGTAATCTCGATCCGGTTGAACCCGTTGACCTCTGCCAGCCCCACATTCGTGGCGACATTGTTCACTTCGGCCGCCACAACATCAAAGGCTTCGTCGAAATTGAAGCTGAGCGAGGGGTGGAAATCCGGCGTCGGCTTGATGTAATCGACACGCTCCCATCCGTTCACGACTGTGAATTCAGCACCTTCGACCGCCAGAACAGGCGTCAACGGCGTTGTCTTCGCATTGCGCCCGGCGGGGCGGTGTTCGTGCGGAAAATGAAACCGGAATTCGTTTTGATAATCCTCAATCGCTTTTCGCGCCGTAAGTTCAACGGTCGCGTGCCCGGTGAACCGGCGCGGGTCGATCACCCAGGTGTCATAGCACGCGTCGCCCTGCACGATCTGCTGGGCCAGCAGCCAGCCGTGCCCACCACCTTCGCCCAGGCCCGCGCGCAGACCGATGATGCAATAGGCGTTGCGCTTGCCCGGGATCGGGCCAACCAGTGGCGCGCCATCGATGGTGTAGGTAATGGGTCCATTTACGATGCGTTTGATGCCGACCTCGGCCAAAACGGGCATCCGTTCAAACGCGCCTTCCAGCACGTCCATCACGCGGTCTAAATCGTCGGGGCAAAGATCATTCGAAAAGCTTGGGCTGATCCCGTCCATACCCCAGGTCCGACAGTCCTGTTCGTAGAACCCCACCAACAGACCGCCCTTTTCCTGTCGGGAATAGTAATCCGAAATCGGGCAGCGCAGCAGTGGTATCCGGTGTCCGGCAGCAGCGATAGCAGGGATATCTTCGGTTATGAAATACTGGTGTTCCATCGACGCGACAGGATGCTGCACGCCCATCATCGCGCCAATCTCGTTCACGCGGTAACCGCCAGCGTTGACGATAATATCGCAATCGATATCCCCGTGTTCGGTATGTACGATCCAAGTGTCATCCGCGCGCTGTGTCAGGTCGGTCACCTGGGTGTTGCGATAGATCTCTGCTCCGGCCCTGCGCGCATGAAAGGCCAAAGCCTGGCAAAGTTGGGCCGGGTCGATATCCCCGTCCTGACCGTCCCATAGCCCGCCCAGCAGGTTGTCCGTCGAAATCAACGGATGACGACGCGCGCATTCCGCAGCGTCGATGATCTCGTATTCCACGCCCATCCCACGCGCCATGGAGGCGAAGTGACGATAGCCCTGCATCTGTCCTTCGGTGTTGGCGAGGCGAATGCCACCATCGCCATGGTGATAGCCGACCGGATAGTCAGGATCGTCACGCAGCTTTTTGTAAAGCGCGATGGAGTGCGATTTAAGACCAACCATCGTCTGGGTCATGCCAAAGTTCGTGACCTGCGCCGCCGAATGCCACGTGGTGCCAGAGGTCAGCTCATCACGTTCGACCAGAACGACATCTGACCATCCCTCTTGTGTGAGGTGATACAAGGTCGAACACCCGGCGATGCCGCCGCCGATGATCACGACTTTGGTTCTGGATTTCAAGGTACGTCTCCCGGTTTTCGATCAGCCCAACTCTGTCAAAGGCATGCGTATATGACTGATAGCTTTACGCGAGATCCTGTTTCAAAACATCAGGTTTCTTTATAAATTTGTCACTTCGCGCGATGCGCTACACTTTGGCTGCATTGAAATATGACAGAATGACACACACGGCAGAAGCGACGCTTGTGAGGTCGTCTGCTATCACAGCTGCCTCAGATCCTGTGGATGACGAAGACTGATCCAGATGGAAAACATTCTGCGCTTGTTTATCGAGAAGTAGATAAATCACTTTTGCAGTGGTCCTGAGGATCCGTGAAAGCTGACATCGGTGTTGCGCCGCAGCACTGGTCAAGTTGGGCTCTTTTGAAACGTTCGCTGCGCCGCACGGGCTCTCCAAAACGACCGTTTGCGGAACACTGCGCAAGGCTTGCTATGCGGACTTAACGGACTTTCGCAGCTGTTGCACCAATGACGGCTTTCGGTCGCGGCTACGTGTTGTCTGTACCCGTTAGGAACCGAACCAGTGCACTTACACCATTTTGGCCAGTTCGTTTTTTGCTCTGCACTAAAAAATATCCTTTGCCCGTTTTGTGCCGCTCTCCCCCAAGTGGTAAAAGCGCGTTTGACGCGATTTCTTCGCGCAGCAAAGTGCAGCTGGCCAAAGCAATACCCTCGCCCGCAATCGCCCGCCCAATGGACTGACCATAGGTTTGGCATACAACCCGTGGCAGCAGCATCAGCGGGGATGACGTATGACGTCTCGCCCAAACATCCCAGTTGATCCAGTCAGGTGCATGTCGTTCATATTCAAGTAGCGGCATGCTCTGGGGATTCTCGCGGTATCGTTGAACGCCGCTGGGCGACGAAACGGGGGCCAGCTCCTCATCCATCAACTTATGCCCCGTCCAACCCTCGGGCGGCCCATTGGCGTAGATAATGGCAAGATCGTTGTCGGCAGCCAACAGTTGTGAAGGATCATCTGTGACCACGGTTTCAACCGGACAAGAGGCCTGACTGAAGGTAAACGCTCTAAGCCGTGGAAATAACCAGAACATAGAGACCGCATTATTGGCAGCTATCCGAACGGAGGGGTGCGCTGGGGATCTAAGACCGTCAAGCGACGTCCGCAAATAGTCGAGGGCCATGGTAACGGGTTCGGCAAGCGCTTCACCAACCAAAGTGGGTTTCAGGCTCCGCGTGCTGCGCTCGAATAGCGGCGTGCCTAACCAGTCTTCAAGCTGTCGGATGCGTTTGCTGACAGCAGCTTGCGAGACATAGAGTTCGGTTGACGCTGCGGTGAAGCCACCCTTGCGCATCACGGCTTCGAAAAAGATCAGCGTATCAAGCGGCGGCAGCTGTTTTCTAAGTTTACTCATAACCGATGGTTATGCTGGAGCCTGAGATTTTCAAGCGTTCATTGTGTGGCCTCACTGCGATAATTGTCTACCAGGCTGAAATGCATCCACAGGAGAGCAACCGAATGGCAACTTTCGATTGGCACGCAGAACGCAGTGATTTGGCAGGTATCGCTCTTCTTGACCGCGCACCTGAAAGCGAAGGCATCGATTTGAAAGCCGTTCGCATGTACCGCCTCAATCGTGTGCGTCAAGAAATGAAGCGCTACAATGTGGATGCCGTGATCTTGTCTGATCCGATTAACATTCGATACGCGACTGGTGCGCGCAACATGCAGGTGTTTTGCCAACGCAATGCCCCGTCGCGGTATCTATTACTGACGGCTGAAAAATCCATCTTGTTTGAATTCACAGGTTGCCTGCACCTTGGTGAAGGTTATGAGACCATCGATGAGGTTCGCCCCTCATCAACCGCCAGCTTCGTCGCCGCAGGCCCTGACATTGCGGTACGGGAAACAGCATGGGCCGTTGAGATGAGCGCCCTTATCAGCGAGTTGGTTGGGGCTGGTGCCACGGTTGGACTTGAACGCTTGAATGCAGGAACTGCCATCGCGTTAAAGGAATGCGGTCTCAACATCGTTGACGCGCAGCAACCTGTCGAGATGGCGCGCTGTGTCAAATCAAGCGAAGAAATGAAATGCATCAACGCGTCATTGCGGGCCACGGAAAACGGCGTTGCCAAGCTGCGCGAGGCAATCCGCCCTGGTATGACCGAAAATGAGCTTTGGTCGGTGCTGCACCAATCCGTGATCGCGGAAAACGCAGATTATTGTGAGACACGCCTTTTGAATGCTGGTGAACGGTCTAACCCATGGTTTCAAGAAACATCAAGCAAGGTGATCGGCGAGAATGAATTGATCGCATTGGACACCGATGTTGTCGGTTGCCACGGCTACTATTCCGACTTTTCGCGCACGTTCCATTCCGGTCCGGGCAAGCCGACAGATGCTCAACGAGAGCTCTATAAAGTTGCACACGAGCAGGTGCTTAGCAACATGGGTATCATTCATGCGGGCATGAGCTTTCGCGACTACGCTGAGCGCGCGTGGAACATTCCGCAAAAGTTCTACCAAAACCGTTACTACCTCTCTGCGCACGGCTGCGGCATGACAGGCGAATATCCATATCTTTACCACAAAGGTGATTTTCCCGATGCAGGCTATGATGGCGAAATCGTCGCTGGCATGACACTCTGCGTGGAAAGCTACATCGGCGAGGCTGGCGGCAAGGAAGGCGTGAAGCTGGAGGAGCAAGTCTTGGTGACGGACACGGGCATTGAACTGCTGTCGCGCTTCCCGTTTGAGGACGACCTTCTAAAGTGACACTCGCGTTCTCTGACTTGAAATAGCAGACATTCGCTGCCGTGTAGAAAAACGGCAATGTGGGCTCTCTGCTGACCTCGGATGCGCCGCAGCATTTCATGATATGATGCTCCGACAACGTCGGGTTGTCGATGTGGAGGGCGTGGCGGATCGGAGGATCAGACATGCAAACACCGAACTTACCTGCCATTCGCGCGCTTCGCCCTGCTTGGAACAAGGGGCGCATCGTGGGCCAGAAGCGACCTCTGAAACCCAAGCATGTTTGGGCGATCAGGGTTCGTCTTGAACTGGCCGAAAACCATCGCGACTTGGCGCTCTTCAACTTGGCTATCGATAGCAAGCTGCGCGGGTGCGATCTGGTCAAACTGAAGGTCGTAGATGTCATGGCTTCCGGCCTAATCAAGGAACGTGCCTCGGTCTTGCAAAGCAAGACGCAGAAGCCCGTGCGGTTCGAAATTTCGGATGGCACGCGGGCGTCATTGGACAAATGGATGCAAGACCCCCTGATGGTCGGATCAAAATATTTGTGGCCTGGGCGTTTTCACGAGCGACTTCACATCTCGACCCGGCAATATGCACGCATCGTCAGGAATTGGGTAGTTTCAATCGGACTCGAGGCAAGCGCATACGGCACGCATTCTATGCGCCGGACCAAAGTCACCCAGATCTACAAGAAGACCGGCAACCTGCGCGCGGTTCAACTCCTGCTGGGCCATACCAAGATGGACAGCACGGTCAGATATTTGGGCGTCGAACTTGAAGACGCACTTGCTATCGCCGAAGCCATTGAAATCTGAGACTCAGGGCCGTCTACATGGACGGCCCGTTGCCGATCTTGGCCATGACTTCAAGATGCTGCGGTGCGGCCCGTCATTGCGGCTATTCATTCATTGTGCATCATTTTATTGAGTTAAACGTGCCACAGCAGACTAATACAATGTGCTGACACCCCTAACAAAAAAAGGCGGGTCCATCACAGAACCCGCCGCACATCATGTCACAGTTTAAGAGAATGATGCCTTAGCTGGACTTTTTGGAAGCCGAAGCAGTTTTGTCAGATGCGCTTTTATCTGCGGCGTCTTTGGCGGCAGATTTGAACTTGTCCGTGGCTTCTTTGGCGCTGGCTGCGACCTTGCCATTCACTTCTTCACCGACCTCTGAAATCAGCTCTTGCGTCTCGGTGCCAGCTTTCTGGTTCACTTCGCCGACTTCTTGCGCGGAGCGCTTCAGGAGGTCCATCTGCTTTTGCGCAAATTCGCTGTAAGCTTTGGTGTATTCAGCGGGCTCCTCGCGGACCTGTGCGACCTCGCTGAGGTTCGACAGCGATTGCTTCGTGGTAGCAGTCATGATCTCGACCGACCGGGTGCCAGCTTCCACAAAAATCGCAGTCATGCGCTCGTTCATGCTGGCCACCGACTTAAATAGATCTTGGCTGCCTTTGGGGTTGAACAGGTTCTGGATGTCAAACATAGCGGTCTGGGTGTTCTGCGTGGTCATGTGGACACTCCTTCTGGAGAATAAGGTGGTTCGTTGCTGTTGATCAACATGTAATGCTGCACTGCAGCATTACAACCACAGCACTGCTGTAGTTCGATAAATATTTAAGGGTGTCCGCAAATGGTGCTGGTCGCCTACGGGGGGACGAATCTTCCATTCGGCTATCGGCAACCAATTGGAAGGAGCGGCCCAAAGCTGCCGCACATATAGAACATCAGTGCTGCGGGGCAGCAGCCATAAGAAGACCTTAGTCTATAGCTGCCTCAGCTTTGAGTTCTTTGATGACATCAATTACGAATTCTCCAATTGGTATATCTTGCAGCAAGGCGAAAAACGCCAAGAATAATCCGAGGAAAGCGAACCAAGTACCGATTTTGGCTCTTTTTTGATCAGCCTCACGCCTGGCATCCTCGCGTGCCGCGCGGCGCTCCTCAAGTAGCGTGCGCTGTAAGAAGCGTTCGGCATCTTGAGACAAATAGCGACCATCGCTAATCTTTGATTGGTGCCAAGATCTGGTGTCCATCGGTTCGGGTATTGGAAGATGGTATTTTCGTATCTCTCTGAGTAACAGCTTGGTCTCCGCGACACGGACCTCATCCTCAAGGTACTGCAGCCATATGGACCGTTCTTCTTCCCATATCTGCTGCGCCTCTTCATCTGAGTGTCCCCTTGTCGCCGCAAGAATTCTATCTCGCTCTTCGTCAGCCTCGGCTTGCGCCACCGCCAAAGCTTGCTCTAACCTGTCTGCCACTGAGCTATTCTTCCTAAAATTTTGCTACGATCACTAATCGTCAGCCTCATCATTGTAGGCAACTTTTAACCATTGGACGTAACCGCTCCGTTGCTACCGCGGTGATTTTGCCTTGATCCGGGCGACAAGGTCGGTGTCATCGACAAAGTCGTCGAGGAAGTCGTGCCAGGTCTGGGTTGTCAGGCGTGCTTCTCTGATCATGTCAGCCAGCTCTTCGATGCCGTAATCGGTGAGGCCAGTCATGCCCTCCTCTTGCCCTGTATAGATGCGGATGATGCTGCCGTAGGTCAGATTATCATCGTTGCGGATGATTGCCTCGAGGAGGTCTTGGTCTTCGCCAAGCATTTTCGCGACGTGGGCGATTGTGCAAACATGCGTCACTGCTGCCATCAGGCTGCCTTCGATTGCGCGGTTCCAACGGGCACCCAATTCCAAGGTAGCAATTCGTCGAGACGGTTGATCTTGTGATCATGGATGCGGTCGAGAATGTTGGCCAGATAGGCCTGCGGATTGAGGCCGTTGAGCTTGGCGGTCTCAACGAGCGTCATGGCCCGGACAAGGGTTTCCGCACCGGTATCGGCCCCGGCAAAAAGCCAATTTTTGCGGCCTATGCCAATCGGTCTCAGGGCGCGTTCGGCCGGGTTGTTGTCGATTGCCACGCGGCCATCCTCAAGGAACAAGCAGAACGGCGTCTGACGGCTCAGACCATAGCGGAATGCCTTGGCGAGATCGCCTTTGCCGGGGATGCGCAGGAGCTGTTGTTCCGACCAAGCGAGGAAGGCTTCGACCTTCGGTTTGCTCAGCTTTTGGCGCGCGGCAAGGCGCAGATCGGCAGGCTGGCCTGCGATGTCGCGCTCGATATCGTAGAACGCCCCAATCCGGTCGAGCGCTTCACGGGCGATCTCGGATTTGGTGGATGCCCAGACGTCATGGAAGTCGCGTCGCAGGTGCGCCCAACAGGCGGCCTCGCGGAAGCGCGTGGTTCCGTCCGGTTCTGGGTCATAAAGCTTGGCATACCCCTTATAACCGTCAGCCTGCAGGATGCCGCAGCCTTCCGAGAGGTGCCGCAAAACATGCTCTTCTTTCCAGTCCGGGGCGAAGTAATAGATCGCCCCCGGTGGCGCTGAACCCGCCCATGGGCGCTGATCACGAACATAGGCCCATATCCGGCCCCTTTTTACGCCCTTGCCGAGGCCCTTGTCGCGCAAGGACCGGTCCAGCACACGGATTGGCGTGTCGTCCGCATGCAGCAGATCACTGCCCATAATATCAGCCTCGATCCGCTCGATAAGCGGCTGGAGGGTTTTCATGGCACGTCCACACCAGCTGACAAGCGTGCTTTCGGGAATATCTGCGCCCATGCGGGCAAAGATCTCGTGCTGGCGATACAAAGGAAGATGATCGTCAAACTTTGAGACCAGAATATGGGCCAGCAGGTTCGGACCCGCCATGCTGCCGGGGATCGGGCGGCTTGGAGCGGGCTCCTGCACCATCTTCTCGCAGCGACGACAGGACTTTTTGATGCGGGCAATCTGGATCACCGTAACCGCTCCGTTGCTACCGCGGTGATTTTGCCTTGATCCGGGCGACAAGGTCGGTGTCATCGACAAAGTCGTCGAGGAAGTCGTGCCAGGTCTGGGTTGTCAGGCGTGCTTCTCTGATCATGTCAGCCAGCTCTTCGATGCCGTAATCGGTGAGGCCAGTCATGCCCTCCTCTTGCCCTGTATAGATGCGGATGATGCTGCCGTAGGTCAGATTATCATCGTTGCGGATGATTGCCTCGAGGAGGTCTTGGTCTTCGCCAAGCATTTTCGCGACGTGGGCGATTGTGCAAACATGCGTCACTGCTGCCATCAGGCTGCCTTCGATTGCGCGGTTCCAACGGGCACCCAATTCCAAGGTAGCAATTCGTCGAGACGGTTGATCTTGTGATCATGGATGCGGTCGAGAATGTTGGCCAGATAGGCCTGCGGATTGAGGCCGTTGAGCTTGGCGGTCTCAACGAGCGTCATGGCCCGGACAAGGGTTTCCGCACCGGTATCGGCCCCGGCAAAAAGCCAATTTTTGCGGCCTATGCCAATCGGTCTCAGGGCGCGTTCGGCCGGGTTGTTGTCGATTGCCACGCGGCCATCCTCAAGGAACAAGCAGAACGGCGTCTGACGGCTCAGACCATAGCGGAATGCCTTGGCGAGATCGCCTTTGCCGGGGATGCGCAGGAGCTGTTGTTCCGACCAAGCGAGGAAGGCTTCGACCTTCGGTTTGCTCAGCTTTTGGCGCGCGGCAAGGCGCAGATCGGCAGGCTGGCCTGCGATGTCGCGCTCGATATCGTAGAACGCCCCAATCCGGTCGAGCGCTTCACGGGCGATCTCGGATTTGGTGGATGCCCAGACGTCATGGAAGTCGCGTCGCAGGTGCGCCCAACAGGCGGCCTCGCGGAAGCGCGTGGTTCCGTCCGGTTCTGGGTCATAAAGCTTGGCATACCCCTTATAACCGTCAGCCTGCAGGATGCCGCAGCCTTCCGAGAGGTGCCGCAAAACATGCTCTTCTTTCCAGTCCGGGGCGAAGTAATAGATCGCCCCCGGTGGCGCTGAACCCGCCCATGGGCGCTGATCACGAACATAGGCCCATATCCGGCCCCTTTTTACGCCCTTGCCGAGGCCCTTGTCGCGCAAGGACCGGTCCAGCACACGGATTGGCGTGTCGTCCGCATGCAGCAGATCACTGCCCATAATATCAGCCTCGATCCGCTCGATAAGCGGCTGGAGGGTTTTCATGGCACGTCCACACCAGCTGACAAGCGTGCTTTCGGGAATATCTGCGCCCATGCGGGCAAAGATCTCGTGCTGGCGATACAAAGGAAGATGATCGTCAAACTTTGAGACCAGAATATGGGCCAGCAGGTTCGGACCCGCCATGCTGCCGGGGATCGGGCGGCTTGGAGCGGGCTCCTGCACCATCTTCTCGCAGCGACGACAGGACTTTTTGATGCGGGCAATCTGGATCACCTTCATCTGGGCTGCGATCATATCAAGCAGTTCGCTGACATCCTCGCCCACTACACGTAAATCACCACCGCAATCAGGGCAGCAAGTGCCAGGATCGAGTTCACGACGCTCGCGCGGCGTTGCGTCAGAGACGCGCGGACGACGGCGGAGCTTCGGAACTGCCGTCTCATCGGGTGCTGGCTCATTCTGACCTTCATCGATGAGGTCATCATCCCCTTCGGCGACAGCGACCAACAGGTCTTCCAGCGCCAGTTCCAATTGTTCGATCTCGCGCTCGATCTTTTCCGACGTTTTGCCAAAGGCCAGTTTCTGCAGCTTGGCGATCCGCAAACGCAGTGCCTGAACAAGTTGGTCATGGACACGCAACGTGGCCGATATCTTGGCATTCTCTGCCTGCAAAGCAGCGATCATTGCCTTCAGAACAGCGGGATCATCAGGAAGATTTACAACATGGTTTGACATGCGTCCAACTACCATGGCGCAAGTGGAAGCGCCATAAAAACAAGGCTAATCAGGCGGATAATTCACCCAACTCGAGCCGGTGGTGCGCCCCAGTTCGGGCGACGCCAATCTATCCCTTCCCACAACATTGCCAACTGCGCCGAGGTCAGCCGCGCCGCGCCCTCTGTCGCTGCGGGCCAGGGAAATCGACCGCGTTCGAGCACTTTGTAATAGAGGCAGAACCCCTGACCGTCCCAATAGAGAAGCTTCAGCCGGTCGCCCCTGCGCCCCCGGAAGGCAAAAACCGCACCGCCTGTCGGCTTCTGGCGCAAGACATCTTGGACCAGAGCTGCCAGACCGGCGATGCCCTTCCTCATGTCCGTGACGCCGCAGGCCAGATACACCCGAACGCCGGTCCCCGGGCCGATCATGCCGCCTCCACCGCTCGGATCAGCAGCGTCAGCAACGCCGCGTCCATGTTGCTGTCAAAGCGCAGGCAGCGCCCGCTGCGTAGACGCAATTCGACCGGCTTGGGCTCTGCTCCGGGGGACGCTTCGGAGATGGCGGGAACGCGGTGCGCGGGTGGAATATCGACAGCAAGGAACAGCACGCCGCTCTCCGGCGGCAAAAGCCCTTTCTTCTTCAGATCATGGCGCCAGGCATAAATTTGTTGCCGTGTCACATCATGGCGCTGCGCAACTTGCGTCACTGTCGCATTATCGATCCCGACCGACATGACGATCCCGAGCTTCTCTTCATCGCTCCACCGCCGCCGCCGCTCAAGTCCAAGAATTTCACCCCGCATCAACACCCCCGCATAAGACACGTCGCAAACGACGTCGTTATGCACGTGTCTTAGCCCATCACGCCAAAATCAGGCAGGCGGTAGCAACGGAGCGGTTACGTAGCTCCTCTCATAAGCGTTCTATAACTACTGCAGCATGGCACATTGCGACGCGGGGTGGAGCGGGAGCTATCCACCCCATCCTCGAAGCCATCGCCGCAGGCCATCCGAAAGATCGCATCGACGACCTGCTCCCTTGGAACTTCAAGCCGTCAACCTGAAAGCCCGGTGCCCTCCAGCCGCCGCTTACATACAAACTTAAACACAATCAATAAAGTAGCATGACGTTGAACAAAGCACCCTCCAGTAAACTCGGGGCGGTTCAAACACCCAGATCATCAGCCACCTGCTTGCGCGTCAGCCCACTGGTCAGCGCGATCCGCACAGCGTCTTGCCGGAATTCGTCCGTCCGTTTCAGTCCCATAGTCAGTCTCCTTTGTTCCAGTAAATGCTATCAAAGGAGCGGCATCAAACCGCGACAGGTCCAGTCCGTGTCTGGCGGCAGCTGGTAAGGCAAATTGGCATTTTGCCAAGGCCGTATTTCTTGCAAAAAACTCTGGCGGATAAAAAAGATTCTCACGAACACCAACACGCTTCCGGAGGTCAGTTCATCGATCATCGGAAAGCCGGGAAACGTCGCGCATTTTTTATGGTAAGCGCGGCAGTGCAGCGACGGCTCGTGGTTTCGAAAATATCCCTATGTTCCAAATTCAGCCGATCTGGGCACCGGGTGTGGAGTGTGAAATCGCAAGCTCATCGTCATCCATGTTTTCTTCAATAGATTCGAACATCGGCGTAGATAGGTAGCGTTCTCCGGTGTCTGGCAGCATACACAGGATTACGGCCCCATCGGGGGCTGTTTCCGCGACCGCGAGCGAGATGGCAAAGGTAGACCCACCCGAAATGCCGGTGAAGATTCCTTCTTTTCTGGCCAATTCTTGTGCAAGTTTGATCCCTTCGGCACCAGTGACCGGGATCAGATCGTCGTAATATTGGCCGTCAATGGCCTCTTGTAGCACTGCTGGAATGAAATCCGGTGTCCAGCCCTGGATCGGATGCGGCTCAAAAGCCGGATGGCTGAGTGTGGGCGCGCCATTGGAGTTGCGTTCCTGCGCGTGACCACTGCCCAGAAGCTGCGCATTTGCGGGTTCGGTCAGGATGATCTTGGTGTCCGGCCGCTCCTTGCGCAGGACACGTGCCGTTCCTGTAACCGTGCCACCGGTGCCATAGCCGCTCACAAAATAGTCCAGCCGCGAGCCAGCAAAATCCGCGATGATCTCCCGTGCCGTAGTGCTCTCGTGAATGTCGGCGTTGGCCTCGGTTTCAAACTGCGACGCCAGAAACCAACCGTGCTTTTGAGACAGTTCGACCGCTTTGCGGTACATTCCAATTCCCTTTTCCGCACGCGGGGTCAGAACCACCTTGGCACCGAACATACGCATGAGGCGCCGTCGCTCGACCGAGAAGCTGTCTGCCATTGTCACGACAAGCGGATATCCCTTCTGGGCGCAAACCATCGCGAGACCGATCCCGGTGTTCCCGCTGGTCGCCTCAACAACTGTCTGACCGGGTTTCAGGGCACCGGACCGTTCCGCCGCCTCTATGATGTTTACTGCCAGCCGGTCCTTGACGGACCCCGCTGGATTAAACGCTTCGGCCTTGACGTAAATCGTGGCCCCATAGGTCGAAATGTTATTAATGCGGATCACGGGGGTATCGCCGATGGTCTCGAGGACACTGTCGTAAAGACGTCCACCGCCTTTGGTGGTCCTGATTGCTGCGTCGGCTGGCATGAATTGTCCTTTCACTGGTTGCGGTCCAAGTGCGGTCTGCAGCCCGGCCACAGACTTCGTCGTTCTGGCGGGGGACCTTTGCTTTGCTTCGCCAAAGTTCTCGTTGATCCCGGCGCTCAACAGTTTTGATCCGCTGCGTCGACAGGCCGCTTGGCGGTCAGCTGGGGTAAGAATTGCAGATATTGTGCCTTGTGTCGCCATTCTTGTCAGGGGGCCGTCTTTGCCTCGACGGGCAGCATGACATGCGCCAGCGGCGTTTCACCCCACATGACATAGGGACCTCCGGCATATGGATCGCGAGGGAGATCGGCGAGCATGTCCATGTTCGGAAACAGCATCATTGTGTGGGGTCCTTCCTGGACCCATACGCCACCGTCGTTGGGGTCCGTGGCCATCGGATTGTCGTTGTTCACCATAGCGTCGCCCATCAGCATGTAGGACACCCCGACGACGTCAGTTGAAAACGCAGACCCTGACCCCGCGGCTGTCATCCATTTCATCCAGACGGCATCATTGCACATCGGATGCTGATCGCCGGGGATCAGACCGATGCCCGGCAAGCACACCCACCCGTTCGATCCTTCTCGCAGGATTGTGCCGTCAACATCCATGATCCTGGCGTCATCACTGATATCCGACGGAGCAGCGCTCATTGCGCGTGCGATCTTGTCCTCGGCCGTTTCGGCGGCGACGCTCGCGGTGGTGCCGACAAGGGACATGATAACAACGGCAGTGAAGTTTGATATTTTCGACATTTTGAGCTCTCCTGTGATGCATGAAAGACTGAGCAATATCTACGAGATCGCGATTGCGTTTGCTTGAGGACAACTTGAGATTTTCTTGGTGAATTGCGCGCAGTCGACTAAAGAGAAAATATGCGCTATGAGTTTGAGCCTTTTACTCTGGACATGGATCGGGGCTTGCTTCTCAAGTCGGGAGAAGACTTGGCGATCGAACCGCGGGCGTTAGAGTTGCTGTCGCTCTTGGTGGTGAATCAAGACCGTGTGGTCAACAAGGACGAGATCGTCGAAAAGATTTGGGGCGGGCGGATCGTGTCCGAAGCTGCCATTTCCACGGTGATCAAGACAACGCGCAAAGTTCTTGGCGATGATGGGGTTACACAAAAGTATATCCGAACGCTACGTGGTCGCGGTGTGCGTTTTGTCGGAATCGCTCATGTAGCTTTGCCCGCGCAGGCCAAGACTTCCGAAGCCCAAATGCCGACTGACGATACGATGGCTGACTCCGGGCGTCCTTCGATTGCCATCTTGCCGTTTCGAATGGTCGGATACTCCGAAGCCTACAGCGCCATCGCCGATGCCATTCCGACCGAATTGATTTCCTGCCTGTCACGCTTGCGGTGGCTGACGGTGATTTCACGGGGGTCGACATTCCGCTTTCGACACGACGATCCGGACCTTTCCGCTATCCACGCAATACTTGGCGCGCACTACTGCCTTACCGGACTGGTGGAGATTTATGGCGCTGTGATCGCTGTGTCGGTGGAACTGTCGGATACCCGCACTCAGGCCGTGATCTGGAGCGAACGGTTCTCCGGAACGGTCAGTGACGTGAACAAAACCAGAAACGATATCGTGACACATGTGATTTCGGCGCTCGAACTGCACGTGCCCCTGAACGAGGCCAGGCGTGCCCGCCTGCGCCCGCCCGAAAACTTGGATGCCTGGGGCATCTATCACCTTGGTCTGCAGCACATGTACCGCTTCAACAAGACCGACAACCAGATTGCGGCAGGCCATTTTGAATACGCGACGCAGCTCGAGCCCGGGTTTGCGCGGGCCTACGCGGCACGATCCTTTACCAGTTTTCAGACAGCTTTTCTGAGGTACACCACCGACACGACGCAAGACGTGAGCAACGCCCGCCGCTTTGCAGAGAAATGTGTCGAGATTGATCCGGTAGACCCTTTTGGTAATTTTACATTGGGTCGGGCGCACTGGCTCAGGGGTGACCCGGAGGCTGGGATGCCCTGGATCGACCGATCAGTCGAACTTAGCCCAAATTTCGCACAGGGTTTCTATGCGCATGGCTGGGCTGACGTCATTGCGGGAAGAGGGAACGAGGCGCTGGCACAACTCGAAAAAGCCATTGCTCTCAGTCCACTCGATCCGCTCCTATATGCGATGCAATGCGCTCGCGGATTGGCCTATCTACAACTTGAAGACTACGACAATGCCTTTCTCTGGGCAGAAAAAGGGGCGCGTGCGCCGGGGGCCCACTATTTAATCCGGGCCATCGCCGCGATGATTTGCAAGATCAGAGGCGATGATGAAAAAGCACAATACTGGGCCAAGGCAATGCGAGAGCGACGGCCGGATACCTCGGTGGCAATGTTTTTCAATGCCTTTCCATTTGAGAACAACGAGATGCGCGCTCTGATGGCGTCGGCACTGGTTTCGGTGGGGTTAGAAAACGACTGAAACGTGGAGCGGAATTTTGCCTGACCGTTTTTGACACGCTGCATGCTGGCGCCCATTTTCCGGATGGGGCATATTTTAGTGAAGTATTTTTTTATTCAAGATTTGTGTAGTCCTCAAAATTTTGTTTGCAGGCGAAGTTTGGAAGTCCCGAAGCTTAGCTGCCGTTTGCTGGATAATCGCCGAAAGTCGGCTAAGGGCCGTTCGTTTGAAATTTGCATCATCCGCTCCAGAGGTACTGACGTGGATAATCAAAGGCTGGCCTTGCGATCCACGGGCTCCGTGCACCACCGGCTTCAACATGACGATATGACCAACCAAAACCGAACGAACACAGCTCAACCGGATTGTCCGAGCGGGTGCCAAACAGACACAAAACCACGTTCCCCACACCGCGGAGACCGGAAATCGCGTTCGAACCGCGTGTTGGATGACTGAACAAGGAAACAGCGGGCACAAGATGGTTGATCGAGACGCAACTCAGCGGCACCATGCAGGAAAAGGCACTCCACTTGAGGAATGTCGGAGTAGGGCAACGCATATGCATGTGGTCATCATCGGAGCCGGACCAGCCGGATTGGCCTGCGCGGTCTGCGCCCAGAAAGCCGGGGCGAAGGTTACTATGTTGGAGCGGTTTGATAAGATCGCGCCGTCCTGGCATGGGCATTACGAACGCCTGCATCTGCACACGGTCAAGGGCCGCTCTGGTCTGCCCTATATGCCGATGCCAAAGCATTTTCTGAAACTCCCATCGCGCGCGCAGATGGTGGAATATCTTGGCACATATGCCGACGCGTTCGCGCTTAGGCCTGAATTCGGCGTCACTGTCGAAACTGTGCGTGCGCAGGATGGGTGCTGGCGCGTTGCTCACAACAAAGGCGAGGTTGTCGCCGATGCCGTGATTTTCGCAACTGGCTTGAATGGCACGCCGTATCGTGCCGATCTGCCGGGGGCAGACAGCTTTGCAGGCACGATCCTGCATTCATCGGACTATCAGTCCGCGCAGGCCTTCTCCGGTAAAAGCGTGCTTGTGGTTGGGTTCGGGAATTCGGGTGGCGATATCTCGGTTGATCTGGCCGATGCCGGGGCGCGCGTGACGTTGTCGGTACGTGGCCCTGTGAATATCCTGCCGCATGATCTGTTTGGTATTCCGATTACGTCGCTTGGGGGTTTGCGTAAATTCCTGCCCTATAAATGGGCCGATGCCCTCACCGCGCCGATCCTGCGCGCCAAGATCGGGCGGCCAGAGGATTACGGTCTGCAAAGCGCAGGCAAAGGTCCCGCGGCGCAAGTGATCGAGGATGGCCGTGTGCCGTTGATTGATGTCGGGACTTTGCCCGCGATCAAGGCCGGGCGGATTGCGGTGAAGCCGGGGATTGCGCGGGTAGAGGAAAGCGATGTTCAATTTGTTGACGAAACCTTTGGTGGTTTCGATGCGATCATTCTGTGCACTGGGTATCGGACAGATCTAAGGGCCGTGCTTCCGGAGTCGCCTCATGTTTTGGATAAGATGGGCAGTCCTTTGATAAGCGGCGAGGAATCGGGCGCAAAGGGTTTGTATTTTTGTTCCTACAAAGCCTCGGCAGACGGGCAACTGCACCAGACCGGGATCGAGGCGAAAGCGATCGCGAAGCTCCTGGCCGGTTAACAGCGCGCATGCGCCCGGCCATCGACAGCCCAATTCCGGAAGCTGGCGATTTGGTGATGTTGTGCGATGTCAGACCGGAAGATGTGCGTTGATAGATAAAGTTCTGCCAATGCGAATCCAGATTGAAGCAGCCATGAATCGTCGTGCTCATTACCTGAGCTGTGAGCGCCTCAGGAGCATGATTGGTTCCGCCCAACAAACATTGGTGAGTCCCAAGGCGCATGGCACTATTTCGCGCAGATCGTAGAACACCCCGCACCGGCGACACGGATTGAGCATCTGCGGCGAATAGCGGCTGTGTCCGCGCTGCGATCTATCAGCCGCCGAAAATGCTGCAAGATGCACAAACGGTCGGTCTGGGGAAGCCGCGCTGCGGCATTGGAAGGCTGGTCCAAAGGCCGCTTAGGGCCGTTCACGACGGTGCGTCAGAATGGGCGGATTGCTGTCCTCCGCTGCATACTGCTTAAATAATCAAGATGCAGGAGAGGCAAAGCTTCCAAACTGAGCCGATACGCGAACATTGACCCCTGCTATACCAGCGTCACGATCTCGGCACGCAAACTGCTGCCATAAAAACTAAAGGTAATTCTGTGGACAAAATAATGAGGGTGCTCGAGGCGGAGATCGAGAAAATTCCGAGCAATCTCATGCGCCTTGCTCTGGAAAAGAAGCTTAAGGAAAATGGTGTGGTGGATGAAAGAGCAATTAAAGAGATAGTTGATCATATTCTGTCCGGCCACGACGCGTGCCTCGAATGGGATGATGGCACCGAAGAAGAAGTGAATATCGAATTCACGCAAGAAGATGAAGACGAAATCCTTGAGGAAATGAATGATTTCTTGAATGGAGGACTTCAGGGCGTCATTCGGGGAGCAGTAGACGACTGCGTCAGCAGCACGTTGCAACAATACCGGAAAATCTCTGAAGAGGTGTTGGATCTAATTAGAAATGAAACAAAGGGCTTTGAAGAACGCACATTCGAACGATGGAAGCCTGCTCTGGATCATCTTGAAATGATGTGGCATATCTCTCAAGAATTGGGTGAAGCTCATTCAAAAGACTTTGACGCCGATCAAGCGGAAGGCACGCATGTGATCATGTCAGCGGTCTCTGCAATTTTTCCTAAAGCACTGATTGCCACCCAAGAGATTATTTGCCTATTGAAGGGCGGCTATCCTGATGGCGCTCTGGCGCGGTGGAGATCCTTGCACGAACTAACTTTATCAGCCATGTATATCCTAAAGGAAGGTAAGGAAGCTGCGCTTAACTACCTATTGAGCTTTCATTTCTCTGCACGCATAGCTGCTCGCCAACTTAACGAATACGCCGACCGTGCACAAATGTCGCCATTTTCGGAAGAGCAGCTTCGAGCGTTCGACGATAGATGCGGAGCGGCCGAGCTACAACTTGGAAGGACGCTCGCAAAAGACAGAGATGGCGAGTGGCCTGCCATTAATTTGAAGCACCGAAACTACGCTGATATGGAGAGGCATGTTGAAATGGACCATTGGAGGCCAAGATATAAATGGGCTTCAAGGCACATTCATGCAGATTTTTCTCCTAATGAGAAGCTGCTCGGCATGTCAGAAGCGAAAAGCCCTGTTGTATTAGTCGGAGCCAGCAACTCTGGGTTTGCGGATCCGCTTATGATGACTGCAATTTCGCTTGCCCAGATTACCAGCACGTATCTCTTGGTGACACCGAACCTTGATCGGGTAGTGCATTCACAAGTTATTTTGAGATTATCCGGCGAGATGAATGATATTGCAATCAAGACACGGGACAATACCCACGAGGCGCTTTTAGAAAGCGACCAGCAAGCGCCCATCTAGGCTCAGGACCCATTGATCTGCTTGAGGCTACGTCGGCAGCGTGATTCAAGCTCCCAAACTGACGGGGGTGATGATGAGCAACCTTTTCTGGCTAACGGACGGTAACCGCTCCGTTGCTACCGCCTGCCTGATTTTGGCGTGATGGGCTAAGACACGTGCATAACGACGTCGTTTGCGACGTGTCTTATGCGGGGGTGTTGATGCGGGGTGAAATTCTTGGACTTGAGCGGCGGCGGCGGTGGAGCGATGAAGAGAAGCTCGGGATCGTCATGTCGGTCGGGATCGATAATGCGACAGTGACGCAAGTTGCGCAGCGCCATGATGTGACACGGCAACAAATTTATGCCTGGCGCCATGATCTGAAGAAGAAAGGGCTTTTGCCGCCGGAGAGCGGCGTGCTGTTCCTTGCTGTCGATATTCCACCCGCGCACCGCGTTCCCGCCATCTCCGAAGCGTCCCCCGGAGCAGAGCCCAAGCCGGTCGAATTGCGTCTACGCAGCGGGCGCTGCCTGCGCTTTGACAGCAACATGGACGCGGCGTTGCTGACGCTGCTGATCCGAGCGGTGGAGGCGGCATGATCGGCCCGGGGACCGGCGTTCGGGTGTATCTGGCCTGCGGCGTCACGGACATGAGGAAGGGCATCGCCGGTCTGGCAGCTCTGGTCCAAGATGTCTTGCGCCAGAAGCCGACAGGCGGTGCGGTTTTTGCCTTCCGGGGGCGCAGGGGCGACCGGCTGAAGCTTCTCTATTGGGACGGTCAGGGGTTCTGCCTCTATTACAAAGTGCTCGAACGCGGTCGATTTCCCTGGCCCGCAGCGACAGAGGGCGCGGCGCGGCTGACCTCGGCGCAGTTGGCAATGTTGTGGGAAGGGATAGATTGGCGTCGCCCGAACTGGGGCGCACCACCGGCTCGAGTTGGGTGAATTATCCGCCTGATTAGCCTTGTTTTTATGGCGCTTCCACTTGCGCCATGGTAGTTGGACGCATGTCAAACCATGTTGTAAATCTTCCTGATGATCCCGCTGTTCTGAAGGCAATGATCGCTGCTTTGCAGGCAGAGAATGCCAAGATATCGGCCACGTTGCGTGTCCATGACCAACTTGTTCAGGCACTGCGTTTGCGGATCGCCAAGCTGCAGAAACTGGCCTTTGGCAAAACGTCGGAAAAGATCGAGCGCGAGATCGAACAATTGGAACTGGCGCTGGAAGACCTGTTGGTCGCTGTCGCCGAAGGGGATGATGACCTCATCGATGAAGGTCAGAATGAGCCAGCACCCGATGAGACGGCAGTTCCGAAGCTCCGCCGTCGTCCGCGCGTCTCTGACGCAACGCCGCGCGAGCGTCGTGAACTCGATCCTGGCACTTGCTGCCCTGATTGCGGTGGTGATTTACGTGTAGTGGGCGAGGATGTCAGCGAACTGCTTGATATGATCGCAGCCCAGATGAAGGTGATCCAGATTGCCCGCATCAAAAAGTCCTGTCGTCGCTGCGAGAAGATGGTGCAGGAGCCCGCTCCAAGCCGCCCGATCCCCGGCAGCATGGCGGGTCCGAACCTGCTGGCCCATATTCTGGTCTCAAAGTTTGACGATCATCTTCCTTTGTATCGCCAGCACGAGATCTTTGCCCGCATGGGCGCAGATATTCCCGAAAGCACGCTTGTCAGCTGGTGTGGACGTGCCATGAAAACCCTCCAGCCGCTTATCGAGCGGATCGAGGCTGATATTATGGGCAGTGATCTGCTGCATGCGGACGACACGCCAATCCGTGTGCTGGACCGGTCCTTGCGCGACAAGGGCCTCGGCAAGGGCGTAAAAAGGGGCCGGATATGGGCCTATGTTCGTGATCAGCGCCCATGGGCGGGTTCAGCGCCACCGGGGGCGATCTATTACTTCGCCCCGGACTGGAAAGAAGAGCATGTTTTGCGGCACCTCTCGGAAGGCTGCGGCATCCTGCAGGCTGACGGTTATAAGGGGTATGCCAAGCTTTATGACCCAGAACCGGACGGAACCACGCGCTTCCGCGAGGCCGCCTGTTGGGCGCACCTGCGACGCGACTTCCATGACGTCTGGGCATCCACCAAATCCGAGATCGCCCGTGAAGCGCTCGACCGGATTGGGGCGTTCTACGATATCGAGCGCGACATCGCAGGCCAGCCTGCCGATCTGCGCCTTGCCGCGCGCCAAAAGCTGAGCAAACCGAAGGTCGAAGCCTTCCTCGCTTGGTCGGAACAACAGCTCCTGCGCATCCCCGGCAAAGGCGATCTCGCCAAGGCATTCCGCTATGGTCTGAGCCGTCAGACGCCGTTCTGCTTGTTCCTTGAGGATGGCCGCGTGGCAATCGACAACAACCCGGCCGAACGCGCCCTGAGACCGATTGGCATAGGCCGCAAAAATTGGCTTTTTGCCGGGGCCGATACCGGTGCGGAAACCCTTGTCCGGGCCATGACGATCGTTGAGACCGCCAAGCTCAACGGCCTCAATCCGCAGGCCTATCTGGCCAACATTCTCGACCGCATCCATGATCACAAGATCAACCGTCTCGACGAATTGCTACCTTGGAATTGGGTGCCCGTTGGAACCGCGCAATCGAAGGCAGCCTGATGGCAGCAGTGACGCATGTTTGCACAATCGCCCACGTCGCGAAAATGCTTGGCGAAGACCAAGACCTCCTCGAGGCAATCATCCGCAACGATGATAATCTGACCTACGGCAGCATCATCCGCATCTATACAGGGCAAGAGGAGGGCATGACTGGCCTCACCGATTACGGCATCGAAGAGCTGGCTGACATGATCAGAGAAGCACGCCTGACAACCCAGACCTGGCACGACTTCCTCGACGACTTTGTCGATGACACCGACCTTGTCGCCCGGATCAAGGCAAAATCACCGCGGTAGCAACGGAGCGGTTACAACGGACGCGCAGATGGACCGGCTTCGGCCGTTTTTTCCCAAGAGCCATGGCAAGCCGCGGGTGGATGACCGGCGTGTTCTGAGTGGGATAATATTCATCAATCGCAATGGCTTGCGCTGGTGCGACGCGCCCGCGGAATACGGCCCGGCCAAAACGCTCTATAACCGCTGGAAACGATGGAGCGACAAGGGCATTTTCGCGAGGATGATGCACGGCCTTGCGTCGGAGGCAGCGGTTCCAAAGACGGTGATGATCGACGCGACCTATCTGAAGGCGCACCGCACGGCGAGCAGTCTGCGGTCGAAAAAGGGGGGCCCGACGACCAGCGGGGGCGCGCGATCGGCCGAACCAAAGGCGGCATGAACACCAAGCTGCATGCCGTCACCGATGCCGAGGGACGACCGATCCGGTTTTTCATGACCGCGGGCCAGGTCAGCGACTACACCGGCGCTGCGGCCCTTCTTGGCAGCCTGCCATCGGCACAATGGCTTCTGGCCGACCGGGGCTATGACGCCGACTGGTTCAGGGAAGCGTTGAAAGACAAGGAGATAAAGCCCTGCATCCCTGGCCGGAAGTCCCGCGCCAAGCCCGTCAAATACGACAAGCGCCGCTACAAACGCCGCAACAGGATCGAGATCATGTTCGGGCGCCTGAAGGACTGGCGCAGGATTGCCACACGCTACGACCGATGCCCGAAAGTCTTCCTCTCCGCCATCGCCCTCGCCGCAACCGTCATGTTCTGGCTATGAAACGAGAACGAGTCCTGACCCTATCGATGAGTTCCCTGCAAAGGGCATTGTAATCTGCGGTGACTGTGGTGGATCCCTTTCAGCATGTTGGTCTGCTGGAAAATTAAAAAAATATCCTTACTACCTGTGTTTTAACAGGAACTGCAAAAATAATAGGAAATCCATTCCCAGGAAAGTTGTTGAAGACGGCGTCCGAGATCTACTTGCGCAAGCTCAACCCTCATCCTTTGCTTTAGGTGTTTTTGAAACCTTTATAGATCAGGCGCGACAATCGGCTGGCGCTGCTGACTCATCCATGCGGAGACAACTCACGAAGTGTATCAAGGAAAACAATGTGTCTCTCGACAGGCTGGTGGAGCGGATCGCCATGACAAAGGAAGAAGTTGTATTCAGGCTTCTTGAAGGTCGCATCCGTGACCTCCGTCTCGAAGGCGAGATCTTGATGGCGAGACTGAAAAAATTAGACCGATCCGTTGGGACCTCTACCAAGCTGTTCGAACACTCGCGCAAGTTTTTAGCAAACCCCCAAGATATATGGAAAAATGGCAATGTTTCGAGACGCCACGCGGTGGTACGTGCCTGTTTTTCAGGTCCATTGAGATTCCAACGTAATCGCGGATTTCGAACACCGAAATTTACGCCAATTTTCAGCGCCTTACAGGCAGCCGAAGACGGTGAAGATTGTTTGGCGGAGGAGGTGGGATTCGAACCCACGGTACGCTTTCACGCACGTCGGTTTTCAAGACCGGTGCATTCGACCACTCTGCCACTCCTCCGCGTGACGCCTCGTTAAACACCTCAAACTGATTCTGCAAAGCCATGTCACGAAGGATTTCCGCCGATCCGGGCCAGCGGGCCTTTTCTTGCGGGCGGGCAAAGGATAAACTGCACGCGCGCAGACCTCGCGCAGGCAGTCAGACCAAGACCGGAAAACCGGCAAGCGCCCACAATGGGCTTCAATGGCAGAAGGGCAGAATGATGAGAATTCAGCGCGTTACCTCGTGCAGCCAAGGGCGGTCACCGCGTGGCAAAGCCGCCATGCGACTGCTGACGGCAGGCACGGCGCTCTGGCTGCTGGCGGCCTGTGAAAACGGGGCCGGCCTTCCAGGCTTCCTGCAAAACAGCGCGAAAGACAGCACCACAGAGGCCCCTTCCAGCCGGTCGACCCGGTTAATCGAACGCGATGTCGAGGCCCCGGATGTCTTTCAGGTGACCGAAGCCGGCCTGTGGGACGGACGCCCCTCGCTGGGCGGCGTCTGGGTCGCACATCCCGACGTGAGCGAGCCTGAGCGGGTGATCATCCGCAATTCCACCAATGGCAAATTTGTAATCGGAGCGTTGTTTCGCAAAGAGCGCTCCAATCCTGGCCCGCGCTTGCAGGTATCGTCTGATGCGGCCGCTGCGCTGTCGCTTTTGGCCGGACAACCGACCAATCTTAACGTGACCGCCCTGCGCCGCGAAGAAACACCGGAAACCCCCAAAGCGACGGCCGACGCCGCCGGACTTGACGCCCCCGATGCCATCACCGCGACCACGCTGGATGATCCCGTCGCCAATGTGGCTGCCGCTGCCATTGCCGGGGCCCCTGCCACGAGCCCTGTCGCGGCCCCCGGCCCCGTTGCGGCCCCCGCGCCCAAGCCGAAACCAGCGGCCAAGCCTGCGCCGACCACATCAAGCCTCACCAAACCCTTCATCCAGATCGGCATTTTCTCAATCGAGAAGAACGCCAAGAACACCGCGGCCACGATGCGCTCCAAAGGGCTGATCCCGACGGTCAAAAAGCAATCGAGCCAGGGCAAAACCTTTTGGCGGGTTCTCGTCGGGCCTGCCACGACATCGGCGGAACGCGCCGATATCCTCAAGATCATCAAGTCGGCAGGCTTTGCCGATGCCTATGCCGTCACGAATTAACCGCCCCCCGTGCCGGGGCCTGACACGCTGAAGCGGAAGTTCCATGATCCGATATCTCGCTGCCCCCCTCTTTGCCTGCCTGCTCTCGCTGGGCACATCTGTGCATGCGCAAGCCTTTGAAACCAGTGCCAGATCCGCCTTTGTGGTTGATCTGACCACCGGCACTGTGCTGCTGGCCAAGGACGCTGATACCCCTTTGCCACCGGCCTCGATGTCCAAGCTGATGACGCTGTATATGGCGTTTGAGGCCATTCGCGGCGGGCGGCTCGACATAAACGAGCAACTGCCGGTATCGCAGCATGCGATGTCTTATGGCGGCTCGACGATGTTCCTCGACACCACCGACCGGGTGCGCGTCGAAGACCTGTTGCGCGGGATCATTGTGCTGTCGGGCAATGATGCCTGCGCGGTGATCGCCGAGGCGCTGTCGCCCGATGGCACCGAGGCGGGCTTTGCCCGGTATATGACCCGCCGCGCCCAACAATTGGGCATGACCAATTCGACCTTCATCAACTCCAATGGCTGGCCCGCCGCCGGGCACCGGATGTCGACCCGCGACCTTGCGCTGATTGCCCGGCGGATCATCGAGGATTTCCCGGAATTCTATCCGATGTTTGCCGAAACCAAGTTTACCTTCGATGGCCGCGCGCCGCAGAACGTCAACAACCGCAACCCCTTGCTTAAGCTGAATATTGGCGCGGACGGGCTTAAAACCGGTCACACCGCCGAGGCCGGATACGGGCTTGTCGGGGCGGCCAAACAGGGCGACCGCCGGGTTGTTTTCGTGGTTTCGGGCCTCGACAGCGAACGTGAACGCGCCGAGCAATCCGAACAGATCGTCAATTGGGCCTTTCGCCATTTCAGCCAGTCGAAAGTGGCCAGCCAAGGCCAGATCGTCGCGCAGGCTGACGTTTGGATGGGCGCCGAAATGCGCGTCGGGCTGACGCCAGCCGAAGACATCGAGATGCTGGTGCCGGTGCTGGCAAGCGGTAAGGTCAATGCCGAAGCCGTCTTTCAATCGCCCATCGCCGCGCCAATCGCCAAGGGCGACAAGCTGGGCGAAATGATCATCACGCTAGAGGGGCTGCCCGACACTGTGGTGCCCTTGGTGGCCGACCGTGATGTTGCGGCTGGCGGCTTTATGAGCCGTGTCACCACCGCCGCCAAAATCCTGCTCGAACAGTGGGGTGCTCCGGTGCCCGACATCGCGTCTTAAGCCGCGCGCAAGGTGTTCATTTCCTTCGAAGGCATTGATGGGTCGGGCAAATCCACCCAAGCCCGGCAGCTTGCAGATCATCTGCAGGCGCTTGGTCGCGAGGTTGTTCTCACTCGGGAACCCGGCGGGTCGCCCGGTGCCGAAGATATCCGCGCGCTGGTGTTGCAAGGCGATCCCGATCGTTGGTCTGCCGAGACCGAGATCTTGCTGTTCACCGCCGCCCGCCGCGATCATCTTGAACGTACCATTCTGCCCGCTTTGGCGGCGGGCAAGGTGGTGATCTGCGACCGGTTTGCCGACAGCACGCGGATGTATCAGGGCCTGTCGCGCGGCGATCTGCGCGGCATTGTGGACCAGTTGCACAGCCTGATGATCGGGCGCGAGCCGGACCTGACCTTGCTGATCGATATGGACCCGACCACCGGCTTGGCCCGCGCCAAAGGCCGGGGTGGGCATGAGGAACGGTTCGAGGATTTCGGCGCCGGGCTGCAAGAGCAGATGCGCGCCGGGTTTCTGGCGCTGGCCGATGAGTTTTCAGACCGGTTCCGGGTGATCAACGGCGCGCGCGATATGGACGCGGTGGCGCGCGACGTGGCCGCAGTGGTGGACGCGAAGCTATGAGCGACGACCGCCCCCAACCCGACCAGACCGACGGCGCCCCCCACCCGCGCGACACCCCGCGCCTGATCGGACAAGACGCTGCCGAGGCGGCTTTTCTTGAGGCCGCAAGCTCGGGGCGATTGCACCACGGCTGGATGATTTCCGGCCCGCGTGGGGTGGGCAAAGCGACGTTGGCTTGGCGCATCGCGCGCTATCTGATCGCCAACCCACCGGGTGCGGTTGACGATGGCATGTTCGGCGCACCGCCGCCGCCCGAAACGCTGGATATCGACCCCAACCACCCGGTCGCGCGCCGCATTGCCGCCGGATCGGAGCCGGGGTTGTACAAGTTGGTGCGCCCTTGGGATGATCGCGCCAAACGGCTCAAATCCGACATCACGGTCGATGAGGTTCGCAAGCTGAAATCGAAGTTCGCCCTGTCGGCGGCGGATGGCGGCTGGCGCGTGGTGATCGTGGATGCGGCGGACGAGATGAACCCCTCCGCCGCCAATGCCCTGTTGAAATTGCTCGAAGAACCGCCTGCCCGCGCGACGCTTTTGCTGATCACCCACCAGCCCTCGGCGCTGTTGCCGACGATCCGTTCGCGCTGTCGCATCCTGCGGTTGCGGCCTCTGGCACCCGCCGATATGGCCAGCGCGCTAGACCAGGCCGGGGTCGCGGTCGCCGCGCAAGAAGCCGATGCTTTGGCGGCACTGTCCTCCGGTTCAGTGGGCGATGCGATCCGCCTGTCGCTTAATGACGGGCCCAAGCTTTACGCCGCGATTGTCTCGCTGCTCGGCACCCTGCCCCGGCTCGACCGCGCCCGGGCGCTGGCCTTGGCCGAAGCTGCCACCGCACGCGGGGCCGAGGACAAGGTCAACACCATCTTCTCACTGCTTGACCTCGCGTTGATCCGGCTGGCGCGTGCCGGTGCCACCGGAGAGATGCCCCATCCCGCCGCCGCCCCCAACGAGGCCGAGGTGTTTGCCCGCCTTGCCCCAAATGCGCGCAGCGCGCGGGCATGGGCCGAGATTGGACAGCAGATTGCGGCCAGAGCGCGCCATGGCCGGGCGGTCAATCTTGACCCTGCCGCGCTCATCCTAGATACGATGATCAAACTCCAGAAAACGGCGTCCGATATGGCCGCGTGAGGCGGATTATGACCACTCCGAAGATTACCGACAGCCACACCCATCTTGATTTCCCCGATTTCGACGAGGACCGCGATGCCATCGTCGCCCGCGCCGTCGAGGCCGGGGTGCACCGGATGGTGACGATCTGCACCAAGCTGAAGAACGAGCCGCAGGTGCGCGCGCTGGCCGACCACTATGCGCCGGTGTTTTATGCCGCCGGCACCCACCCGATGAGCGCCGCAGACGAACCTTTGACCAGCGTCGAGGAACTGGTGGCGCTGTCCCAGCATCCGAAGTTTGTCGGCATTGGCGAAACGGGGCTCGACTATCACTACACCGCCGAAAGCGCTGAAATTCAACAGAAATCCCTGCGCATTCACATCGAAGCGGCACAGAAAACCGGCCTGCCGCTGATCATCCACGCCCGCGCCGCCGATGACGATATGGCCGAGATCCTCGCCTCCGAGCACCGCAACGCGCCTTACGCCTGTGTGATGCACTGCTTTTCCTCGAGCCCCGCGCTGGCCAAGCAGGCGCTCGACCTTGGCTTTTATCTGTCGATGTCGGGCATCACCGCCTTCCCGAAAAGTCAGGAGCTGCGCGATATCTTTGCCGCCGCGCCGATTGACCGGATCCTTGTGGAAACCGACGCGCCGTATCTCGCGCCGCCGCCCTTCCGGGGCCGCCGCAATGAGCCGGGGTATACCGCCCATACCGCCAAACGCGCGGCCGAGACCTTTGGCCTCGATTACGCTGATTTCGCCGCACAAACCGAGGCCAATTTTGAACGGCTGTTCACCAAAGCCGCCGCTTGGGTGCCGGAATGAGCGATGAATACCGCTTTACCATTCTCGGCTGTGGCTCGTCTGGCGGCGTTCCGCGCCTTGGCGGCCATTGGGGCGATTGCGACCCGGACAACCCGAAAAACCGCCGCCGCCGCTGTTCGATGCTGGTAGAGCGGATCGGCGCAAACGGCACCACCACGGTTCTGATCGACGCCTCGCCCGACCTGCGCAGCCAACTGCTCGACACCGGCACCGGCGCGCTGGATGGCGTGGTGTTCACCCATGCGCACGCCGACCATACCCATGGCATCGATGATCTGCGGATGATCGTATTCAACATGAAATCGCGTCTGCCGGTTTGGGCGGATGGCCCCACCCAAGACGCGCTGATTTCGCGGTTTGGCTATGCCTTTGTCCAGCCCCACGGCTCGCCCTATCCGCCGATCCTTGATCTGCACGGCATCAACGGCGATGTGACCATCAATGGCGCGGGCGGCCCCGTTACCCTCACGCCGTTCGAGGTCAACCACGGCTCGATTGACGCGCTTGGGTTTCGCATTGGCGGGCTGGCCTATTTGCCGGATGTGGCCGAGATCCCTGACGAGGTCTGGCCAGTGCTCGACGGTCTCGACATTTGGGTGGTCGATGCGCTGCGCCGCAAGCCGCACCCGAGCCACGCCCATCTTGACCGCACGCTTGAATGGATCGCGCGCGCCGCGCCGAAACGCGCGGTATTGACCAATATGCACATCGATTTGGACCATGCCGAGGTTGACCAGGAAACCCCGGAGCACATCACCCCCGCGCATGACCTGATGCAGTTGGTGCTGCCCGCATGACCCCGGCCCAACGTCACAAAACGGACCGCTAAGATGCAGGCGCTGCTCGATGTCATTCTGCCGGTATTTCTGGTGATCGGGGCCGGGTATCTCGCGGTTTGGCGCGGGCTGCTGACCGAAAACGGCGTCGATGGGTTGATGAATTTCACCCAGAATTTCGCCATTCCCGCCCTGCTGTTCAAAGCGATCTCAACGCTCGATCTTGGCCAGCATTTCGACCTCGCGCTGCTGGTCAGTTTCTACACCGGCTCGCTCACCGGCTTTACCGTCGGGCTTTTGGCCGGGCGTTATCTGTTCAAACGCGCTTGGGAAGATTCCGTCGCCATCGGGTTTTGCTGTCTCTTTGCCAACTCGGTGATGTTGGGGATCGCGATCACCGAAAGCGCCTATGGCAGCGCGGCTTTGGGCGCAAACTTTGCCATCGTGGCTCTGCATTCGCCTTTCTGCTACGGCATTGGCATCACCGCGATGGAGATCGCCCGCGCGCGGGGCACCCCGGCGCGACAAGTGCCCGCCAAGGTGCTGCGCGCGATGTTCCGCAACGCGCTGGTGATCGGCATTCTCTTGGGATTTTCGGTCAATTTCTCGGGCGTCACCCTGCCTGGGGTGGTCACAGCGGCGCTTGAATTGATTGTGCAGGCGTCGATACCCTGCGCGCTTTTCGCTATGGGCGGGGTTATGTTCCGCTATCGCCCGGACGGAGATTTCCGTATCATTGCATTTGTTTGCGCGGTGTCGTTGATCCTGCATCCCACGATCACCTATACCATGTCCGGCCTCACCGGCCTGTCAACCGGCGCGACACGCTCGGCGGTGATCACGGCGACGATGGCACCGGGGATCAACTCTTATGTCTTTGCCAATATGTACGGCGTGGCGCGGCGGGTGGCGGCCTCGTCGGTGCTGATCGCCACCGCGCTGTCGATCCTGACGATCTGGGTTTGGCTGGCAATTCTGCCCTGATCAGACCTGTCCGCTGTCCTTTAGCCGCCGCGCCATGACACTCAGCTGGTCATACAGCGCGCCCGCCTCGCCGTGCCACGCCGTCACCGCCGCCCCCTGCGCCGCGACAACAGCGCTGTCGCCGCGCGCGGCCGGACCGGTGAGCGCGGCTCGCGGCCCGACGCTCAGCACAGACTCGACCGTGCCGCGCAACAGCGCCTCGTGCAGACCGGCCCGCACATCTTGCGGCACCCCCGCCGCGCTCCAGGCCTGTTGCGCCATGGCCTGCAACACCGTGGTGAAATTGTTCGAGATCACCGCGGCGGCGTGATACAGCGCTTTGGCCTCGGTGCGGATCGGAAAGCAGTTGCCACCGATGCCGGTGAACACCTCGGTCAACAGGCCCGACGCCGCGCCCTCAATGCCGCAATAACAGCCCGCGAACTGCTGCGCCGCTTGCCCCGGATCTGCGAAAGACAGAACCGGATGTGCGCTGCCCACTTGCCAGCCTTTTGCGGCCAAGGGGGCAAGCAGGTCGGAGGGGTGGAAGCCGCTGCAATGCGCCACAGTCGCGGCGGGCAGATCGAGCGTGGCCAGTTGCGCCGCAACCCCCGCAATCTCATCATCCGGCACCGTGAGAAGCCACAGATCCGCAGGCCGCATCTCTCGCAACTCGCCCGCCGCACGCCCAGCCCCGGCAAAGGCCTGCGCGGCCTCGGCCCGGCCTCTGTCGCGCGCGCAGATGTCTTTGATCTCGCAGGTCTCGGCCAGCAGGCGCAACAAAGTCTGCCCCACCTTGCCCGGCCCCACCAGATTGACTGTCGGTCTTTTGCTCATCTGTCCTGCCTGTCCGATCGTCCACGTCTTACCCCGCATATGGAAATATCCGCGCCCGCAGCGCAAGCCATGCCCGCGCGATATCGGATTTGACACTGTCCCTTGTGCTTGCTATCCGCGTTTCAACCGTTGGGGTGCCTCGCAAGAGGCTGAGAGACGCAAGCGTTAACCCATCGAACCTGATCCGGGCAATTCCGGCGTAGGGAACGGTTTTCGTGCAAGCGATATGTTCCCCGTCCGGTGCCCTGTTTTTAAGGAGCACCCTATGGCGCATATTGCGTTAACCATTGCAGGATCCGACAGCGGCGGCGGCGCGGGCATTCAGGCCGATCTCAAGGCGATGTCGGCGCTTGGCGTTTACGGCGCAAGCGTGATCACCGCCGTCACCGCCCAAAACACCCGCGCTGTGACAGCGGTGCATGGCATCCCCGAGGATGTGATTGCCGCGCAGATCGCGGCGGTGCTCGACGATCTCGACGTGCGTGCCATCAAGATCGGCATGCTGGCGACGCCCGAGATCATTGGGTGCGTCGCAGAGGGTCTCAAAGATTTCGCCGGGCCGCTGGTGCTTGATCCGGTGATGATTGCCAAATCCGGCGATGCGCTTTTGGCGCAAGACGCGGTCGCCACCCTGCGCGCTGTGCTTTTACCGCGCGCCACCCTGCTCACGCCAAACCTGCCCGAGGCTGCGCGACTGCTGGGCCAACCGGTGGCCGCCACGCAGGCCGAGATGATCGCTCAAGGCGAAGCCCTATGCAGGCTCGGGGCGCAGGCGGTTTTGATGAAGGGCGGCCATGCCAGCGGTGCGATGTGCCACGATTTTTTGATCACACAGGGCGGCGTTGTGGCCGAATTCACCGCCCCGCGCCACCCTACGAAAAACACCCACGGCACCGGATGCACCCTGTCTTCGGCCATCGCCGCCGGTCTGGCCAAAGGGCTGGCGCTGGAGGCGGCGACGCGGGCTGCGCACGCCTATCTGCAAGCGGCGATTGCCGCGGCGGATGGCTTGCACGTCGGTCAAGGGCATGGGCCGGTGCATCATTTCCACGCGGTCTGGCCAGCGTGACGCTGTTTTCCGTCATAGGGGCCGGCGTTGCGGGCTTGGCCGTGGCCAGCGAGTTGGCGGCGCGCGGCGCATCGGTGCAGATCTTCGACCCCGCCGGCCCGCCCGGTCCGCATGGCTGTTCGTGGTGGGCGGGGGGCATGTTGGCCCCGTGGTGCGAGGTCGAAAATGCCGAAGAGCCAGTGCTGCGGCTGGGCCAAGAGGCGTTTGATTGGTGGGCCGCGCGCACTCAGGTGCAGCGCTGCGGAACGCTGGTGGTGGCGGGGCGGCGCGACCTGCCCGATCTGCGCCGGTTTGCCCGCCGCACCAGCGGTTTTCGCGAGGTCAGCGGCGAGATTGCACAGCTTGAGCCGGATCTCACCGGGTTTGCCAGTGGGCTGTTTTTCGAAGACGAAGCCCATCTGAACCCGCGACAGGCGCTGGCCGATCTCTACGCCGGGCTGGTGGCCAAGGGCGTTGTGTTTCACCGCCAAACCGCACCGGACGATCTGGAAAACGCGATAGATTGCCGTGGGTTACAGGCCCGCGATGTGCTGCATGATCTGCGCGGAGTGAAAGGCGAAATGCTGATCCTACGCTGCCCGGATGTCACGCTAAGCCGCCCTGTGCGGCTCTTGCATCCGCGTATCCCGCTGTATGTCGTACCACGCGGCAGCGGCGTTTACATGCTCGGCGCGACGATGATCGAGAGCGAAGACAGCCGGCGCATCACCGCCCGCTCGATGCTCGAACTGCTGAGCGCGGCCTATGCGCTTAACCCCGGATTTGGCGAGGCTGAGGTGCTGGAAATCGGCGTCGATCTGCGCCCCGCCTTTCCTGACAACCTGCCCCGCATCCGCCGCATCAGTGGCCGGATTTATGCCAATGGGCTGTACCGCCACGGCTATCTTTTGGCCCCCGCTTTGGCGCGGGGCGTGGCGGACCTGGCGCTTAACAATCAACAGTCGGAGATGGTCGATGAAGATCGTGGTTAACGGTGACACCCGCGAGGTGACGGCACAAACGCTGGACGCATTGCTGGGCGAATGCGGCTTTTCGGGCCGGGTGGCGACAGCGGTGAACGAGGCTTTTGTGCCCGCCGCCCTGCGCGCGGCGCACACGCTATCCGACGGCGACCGGATCGAGATCGTCGCGCCGATGCAGGGGGGCTGAGGATGAAGGCGTTTTATGGCACAGAGCTGCCCAACCCGCTGATGCTTGGCACCGCGCAATACCCCAGCCCGGCGATCCTTGAACGCGCGTTTCGCGACAGCGGTGCCGGTGTCGCCACCGTATCCCTGCGCCGCGAGGGGGCGGGTGGCTCGGGTCAGGCGTTCTGGCAGATGATCCGGGCGCTTGGCGTCAAGATCTTGCCCAACACCGCCGGATGCCACACGGTGAAAGAGGCCGTCACCACCGCACAGATGGCGCGCGAAGTCTTTGATACGGCTTGGATAAAGCTGGAGGTGATCGGCCATTCCGACAGTCTTCAACCCGACGTGTTTCAGCTGGTCGAAGCCGCCCGCATCCTGACCGAAGACGGCTTTCAGGTGTTCCCCTACACCACCGAAGATCTGATCGTGGCCGAACGTCTGCTGGCGGCGGGCTGCGAAGTTTTGATGCCTTGGGGCGCGCCCATCGGCTCGGGCCGGGGGCTGAACAACGCCTACGGGCTGCGCGCGCTGCGGGCGGAATTTCCCGAGGTGCCCTTGGTCGTCGACGCCGGGATCGGCCTGCCCAGCCATGCCGCCCAGGCGATGGAACTTGGCTACGACGCCGTGCTGCTCAACACCGCGGTGGCCCGCGCGGGCGACCCGGCGGCGATGGCGCGCGCAATGATGCAAGCGGTCGAGGCCGGCAAACTGGCGTATGAGGCCGATCCGATCGAGGCACGCGACATGGCGCAGGCCTCGACCCCGGTGATTGGAAAGGCCTTTTTGTCATGAGCCTCGACCGGTTTTACCCGATTTTCGATCACTCCGATTGGCTGCGCCTGACGCTGCCGCTTGGGGTTAAATTGGTGCAACTGCGGATCAAGGAGCAGCCGGACGCCGTGGTGCGCGATCAGATTGTCCAAGCGCGCGATCTCTGCCGTGCGCATGGGGCCACTCTGGTGGTGAACGACCATTGGCAACTCGCGATTGAGCTGGACTGCGACTGGCTGCACCTCGGGCAAGAGGATCTGGACGAGGCCGATCTCGGCGCGATCCGCAAGGCCGGACTGCGGCTTGGCGTGTCGACCCATGACGATGCGGAATTGGACCGGGTGATGGCGATGAAGCCAGATTATGTCGCGCTTGGGCCGGTTTACCCGACGATCCTCAAGCAGATGAAATGGCACCAACAAGGGCTGCCGCGGGTCACCGAATGGAAGGCCCGCCTCGGCGCGATCCCCTTGGTGGGCATTGGCGGCATGTCTGTCGAGCGCGCCGCGGGGGTGTTTGCGGCAGGGGCGGATATCGTCTCGGCGGTGACCGACATCACCCTGAATGCCGACCCCGAAGCGCGGGTGAAGCAGTGGATCGAGGCGACGCGATGAGCCGCTATGCCCGCCAGATGATCCTGCCCGAGGTCGGCGAGACCGGTCAAGCCAGCCTCTGTGCCGCGCGGGTGCTTGTAATCGGCGCGGGCGGGCTGGCGGCGCCGGTGCTGCCGCTGTTGGCCGGGGCCGGTGTCGGGCAGATCACCATTGTCGATGGCGATACCGTTGCCCTGTCGAACCTGCACCGCCAGACGCATTTCACCGAGGCCGATTGCGGCCAACCCAAAGCGGAGATCGCCGCCGCAAGGTGTCGTGCGCTTAACGCCACGATCACCGTCACCGCGCTTGGCCATCGGCTGACCCCGGCCAATGCGCCCGACCTGATTGCCGGGGCCGATCTGGTGCTCGATTGCGCCGACAGCTATGCGGTGAGCTACACGCTTTCGGATGTCTGCCTTGTGCAAAATACGCCGCTGATCAGCGCGTCTGTGCTGGGGTTGGGCGGCTATGCGGGCGGCTTTTGTGGCGGTGCGCCGTCGCTGCGCGCGCTGTTCCCCGACGCGCCCGACAGCGGCGCAAGCTGTGAAACCGCAGGCGTGCTCGGCCCCGTTGTGGGCCTGATCGGCACGCTACAGGCGCAGATGGCGCTGAGCGTTTTGCTCGGCCTCTCGCCCACGCCGCTTGGCCAATTGGTCCGCTTTGATGCACGCAGCCTGCGCACCTCGGGCTTTCGCTTTGACAGCGCGCCGGAACCTGCCGAGGCCTTTCGGTTCGTCGCGGGTTCTGCGCTTACGAACAGCGACCGGATCATCGAGCTGCGGGAGGACAGCCCCCTGCTTCATCCCGCGGCCCTGCGCCTGCCTGCCGATGCCATTGCGCAGAACCTGCCCGGCCCCGGCACCCGTCTTGCGCTGTGCTGCGCCACCGGGCTGCGCGCCTGGCGGGCGGCGGAAACCGTTCAACACATCTGGCCGGGCGAGATTGTTCTCGTCGCCGCCTCTTCAAGTTAACCACAGGAAACCATTATGAAACATCTGATCACCGCCGTCGCGCTTCTGGCCGCGTCTCCCGCGCTTGCCCAAGACAAGATGACCCTCCTGCTTGACTGGTTCGTGAACCCCGATCACGGCCCGATTATCATTGCTGAGGAAAACGGCTATTTCGCCGATCAAGGGCTGGAGGTCGAGGTGATCGCCCCCGCCGATCCCTCGGCCCCGCCGCGCCTTGTGGCCGCTGGGCAGGCCGATCTGGCGGTGTCGTATCAGCCGCAACTGCACTTGCAAATTCACGAGGGCTTGCCGCTCAAACGGGTGGGAACGCTGGTGGCGACGCCGCTGAACTGCCTGTTGGTGCTCAAAGACGGGCCGATCGCGCAACTCTCTGACCTGAAAGGTAAAAAGATCGGCTATTCGGTCGCCGGTGTCGAAGAGGCGGTGCTTCAGGCCATGCTTGGCGGCCACGGCGTGACCACCGATGACATCGAAATGATCAACGTCAACTTCTCGCTCTCGCCCTCGCTGATGTCGGGCCAAGTGGATGCGGTGATCGGGGCGTTCCGCAATTTTGAACTCAATCAGATGGAGATCGAAGGCGTGGACGGCCGGTGTTTCTTTATCGAAGAGGAAGGCGTGCCGTCGTATGACGAACTGATCTATGTCGCCAACCCCGACCGGATGGACGCCGACCAGATTGCCCGTTTCCTGGCCGCGACTGAAAAAGCCACGCAGTTCATCGTCAACAATCCCGAGGAAAGCTGGGAGATTTTCGCCGCCACCTCGAGTGAATTGCAGGACGAATTGAACGCCAAGGCCTGGGTCGACACCCTGCCCCGCTTTGCCCTGCGCCCCGCCGCCTTTGACGCCGGACGCTATGCCCGTTTTGAGGCCTTCCTCAAAGACAGCGGCATGATCGACAGCCTGAACCCGGTGGACGCCATCGCCATCGACGTGACCGCACAATGAGCGAGATCTATGGCCGTGCCTTCCCGCTTTTGCGGGCGCAGGCGGGCAAGGCGTGGCAGGACTATACCCGCCACGCCTTTGTCGAGGGGATGAAGGACGGCACCCTGCCGCGCGCCGCTTTTCTGCATTATCTGCAACAGGATTACGTCTATCTGATCCACTTTTCCCGCGCCTGGGCGCTGGCGGTGGTCAAGGCCGAAACCCACGGCGAAATGCAGACTGCGGTGCAACATGCGCATTCGCTTGTGGCCGAGGAAATGCAGCTGCATATCGGGATTTGCGAGGCGGCGGGCCTGTCGCAAGAGGCGCTGTTTGCCACTGCGGAACGGGCTGAAAACCTCGCCTACACCCGCTTCGTGCTCGAGGCGGGATACAGCGGCGATCTGCTGGATTTGCTGGCGGCAATGGTGCCCTGCGTCATGGGCTATGGCGAAATCGGCACCCGGTTGGCGCAAGAGGCCACATCCGACACCTACGCCGAGTGGATCGCGGCTTATGCGGGCGACGGGTATCAGGCGGCCTGCGCCGATGTCGGTGCGATGCTGGATGCGGCGTTGGTCCGTCGCTTGGGCACCGAGTTCGACAAAGTGCCGCGCTGGGACCGGCTGTGCCGCACCTTCCGCACCGCGACCGAATTGGAAGTCGGGTTCTGGCAGATGGGCCTGACCCCGTGAAACCGTCCCCCATGAGCCTGCCCCCAGGTATCCCGGCACCTGGCATCACGGTCAGCGGCCATGCGGCGATCAACGGCGCGGCGCTGTTTGCGCCGCTCACGTTGCGCTTGGAAGCCGGGCAATGGACCTGCCTTCTTGGCGGCTCTGGTGTGGGGAAATCCACGCTGTTGCGGTTGATTTCGGGTCTGGCGACCGGGGCGGAGTTCACTGGCGAGATCACCGCGAGCGACTGCGGCACCGTCGCCCCCCGCGTGGCCTATATGGCGCAGGATGATCTGCTGCTGCCATGGGCCAGCGTGGCGCGCAACGTAGTGTTGGGCGCGCAATTGCGGGGGCAAACGCCCGATACCGCGCGGCTGTCCCGCATTCTTGCGCGGGTTGGGCTGACGGATCACGCCGATAAAACCCCCGCCGCTCTGTCGGGCGGGCAGCGCCAGCGCGTTGCCCTTGCCCGCACGCTGATGGAGGACAAGCCGGTGATCCTGCTCGACGAGCCGTTTTCGGCGCTCGATGCCCAGACCCGCGCCGCGATGCAGGATCTGGCCGCCGAGCTTTTGGCGGGGAAAACCGTTCTGGTGGTCACCCATGACCCGGCCGAGGCCGCGCGTCTGGGCCATGCCATCGTGGTGATGACTCCGGCGGGCCTCACGCATTGCGCGCCGCCCGCGCAGCCGGTGCCGCGCCCGGTAGAGGCTTTGGAAACACTGGAATGTCAGGCCGCCTTGCTGCGGCTGCTGCGTACGGGTGTGGCATGAAATATCTTCCCGCGTTGGTGGCCGCCGTCTTTGCCATCACCCTTTGGCAGATCGTGGTCAGCCTGACCGGCCTGCCGAAGTTCATCCTGCCGGGGCCGGGCCTTGTGGCCGAGGCGTGGTGGAAGAGCCGCGCCCTGATTGGCGAACATACCCTTGTGACTGCGATGGAAGTGGTGATTGGTCTCGTGATTGGCACCGCGCTTGGTGTGGTGACGGCGATTGGGCTGGCCGCGTCGCGCACCGTCCGCGTTCTGGTGCAGCCGCTGTTGGTCTTTACCCAAGCGCTGCCGGTCTTTGCCCTCGCCCCGATTCTCACGCTTTGGCTGGGCTTTGGCCTGTGGTCCAAGATCGCGATGGCGGTACTGATCATCTATTTCCCGGTCACCTCGGCGTTTTTCGACGGTTTGATGCGCACGCCGCAAGGCTTTCTAGACCTCGCGCGCACGATGCAGGCCAGCCCGGCGCGAATCCTGTGGCACATCCGGGTGCCGGCCGCCCTGCCCGCCTTGGGATCGGGTCTGCGACTCGCGGCGGTTTATGCGCCCATCGGGGCGGTGATCGGCGAATGGGTCGGCGCGTCGCGGGGGTTGGGTTATCTGATGCTGCTGGCGAATGGCCGGGCGAAAACCGATCTGATGTTCGCGGCCATGCTGACACTAGGTGTGTTTTCAGTCTGCCTGCACCTTGCCGTCGCCCGGCTGACACGCGATCTGGGGCGGACCTGAGGACTTCGCCCTCTGAACGGCACACCAAAGCCATTCGCAAGCGGTCTGCAATACAAGGTAAACATTTTAGAAATTTGGAGGGGGGGGGGGCAGATCTCTGACACTTGGTGCCGGGGTCTTACCAGTCCGCTGAGGCGGGTTCCCCCTGTCCTCAGTTCAATTGGTGCGGTCGAGAAGACTCGAACTTCCACGGGTGTTACCCCACAGCGACCTCAACGCTGCGCGTCTACCAATTCCGCCACGACCGCACACTTGAATTGGTTTGTGCCGTTTAGCCAAAGCCCGTGGGGATGCCAAGAGCAAAACCACGCTTAAATCGAAAATTTTTCCACCAGGGGAAATGCGCGTTTAATGGACGGGCTCTGCACGCCAGCCCTGCACCACCCGCCGGTTGGGGCGATGGGTTTCCGCGTGGAGCCCGCCGCTTCCTCCCTTGATTTCACAGCGTGGGTTTGACAGGTCTTTGCGCGGGTCTTCAAAGGGCCAGCCTGTGGCCCAAACTGTGGCCCGAACCGGCAGAGAGGAAAACCGATATGGTAGAGTGGATCATCTCTGATGGCCTGACGCAGTACGACGATGCGGTGCGCTTTATGGAAGAGCGAGCAGCAGCCATTGCCGAGGGGCGCGCCGATGAGGCGATTTGGTTGGTCGAGCATCCGCCGCTTTATACCGCTGGCACCTCGGCGCGGATCGAAGACCTGACCGACCCTGAGCGTTTCCCGGTCCACACCTCCAAACGCGGCGGACAGTATACCTATCACGGGCCGGGCCAACGGGTGGCTTATGTAATGCTTGATGTCGGACGTCGGGGCCGCGATGTGCGCCGTTTCGTGCAGATGCTCGAGGAATGGGTGATCGCCACGCTGGACCAGTTCAACGTCAAAGGCGAAATCCGCGATGGCCGCGTCGGCGTCTGGGTGCAGCGTCGTGACAAGCCGCTGGGCCTCACCGGACAGCCGCAAGAGGATAAAATCGCCGCCATCGGCATCCGCCTGCGCAAATGGGTGAGCTTTCACGGCGTGTCGATCAATGTGGAACCCGATCTGGAGCATTTCACCGGCATCGTGCCCTGCGGCATCACCGAACATGGGGTCACGAGCCTTGTCGATCTGGGTTTGCCGGTGAACATGGACGATCTTGACGTGGCCCTGCGGACGCAATTCGACGCAATATTCGGCGAAATAGGTTAACGGCTTACTTTACCGCCAACTCTGCCCCCAAAAGCGATGCGGAGCGCCCGGACATTAATCACCACGGCACGGCAGTTTCATTTTGAAAGTCGTGTTCGTGTGAATAATCCATAAAAATTCCGCACTGCAGCGTCTGTGTGACCTAGCTCACTAGACAAGCCATTTCCCGCTTCCTAACCTCTTTATTACAGTAGACTTAAACCGCATATTACACGACCTCGCGCCGCCACACGGCAGCAACAGGCCTTTCGAACCATTCATTCGCCGGAGCCATCCAGTGACCAGCCGTTTATTCCGTTGCAAAAGCTGCTCGCACCGTTTGCGCTTTGGCGCGCGGAACTGTGGTAAATGCTATCGACCCACGCAAATGTACAATTGGCGCCTGCCGTATTGGCTCGCCGTGCTTGCGATTCCTGTTGTGGGTCTGGTGATCATCGCCAGCTAAACCCCGGCCTCTGCGCTCAGCTACGGCTTTGCGCGCGGCGTTCCGCAAGCGGTCTGCCGCAGGCGTCGCACGGCCCCTGCGCCCGCGTCATTGCGCGCGCACCCCCGCGAGGCCCGTGTTGGGGCACGGGACCGTGGCCCAATGTCGGGGCACAAGGTCGCAACCTGCCCCCCCGCGACACTTTTTCTTGATCTAAGACAAACTGACCCGTTGCCGTTGCTGGCACCGCAATCTAGAACCGGGTTGAGATTCCGGGTGCGGGCTTGGTGCAAGCGCCCATGTTTTGTCAAGCAGGAGGCACGAGACATGGCTGACGCCGCCATTCACGGCCACGAGCATGAGGATCAGCGCGGTTTCTTTACCCGCTGGTTTATGTCCACCAACCACAAAGATATCGGGATCCTGTATCTCGTCATATCGGCGCTGGCGGGCTTCATCTCGGTGGCTTTCACCGTTTACATGCGCCTGGAGCTGATGCAGCCCGGCGTGCAATATATGTGCCTTGAAGGCGCGCGCATGATCGCATCTGATGCGGTCTGTACGCCCAATGGCCACCTCTGGAACGTGCTGATCACGGGCCACGGCATCCTTATGATGTTCTTCGTGGTCATTCCTGCACTGTTCGGGGGCTTTGGTAACTACTTCATGCCGCTGCAGATCGGCGCGCCGGATATGGCGTTCCCGCGGATGAACAACCTGTCGTTCTGGCTTTATGTGGCTGGCACGATGCTGGCGGTCTCGTCGATCCTTGCCCCGGGCGGCAACGATCAGCTGGGCTCTGGCGTGGGCTGGGTGCTTTACCCGCCGCTGTCGACCAATGAAGGCGGCCTGTCGATGGATCTGGCGATCTTCGCGGTGCACGTTTCGGGCGCAAGCTCGATCCTTGGCGCGATCAACATGATCACCACCTTCCTGAACATGCGTGCCCCCGGCATGACCCTGTTCAAGGTGCCGCTGTTCTCATGGGCGATCTTTGTCACCGCATGGCTGATCCTTCTGGCTCTGCCGGTTCTGGCGGGCGCGATCACCATGTTGCTGACTGACCGTAACTTTGGCACGACCTTTTTTGATCCTGCCGGTGGCGGCGATCCGATCCTGTATCAGCACATCCTGTGGTTCTTTGGCCACCCGGAAGTGTATATCGTGATCTTGCCGGGCTTCGGCATCGTGTCGCATGTCATCGCCACCTTCTCGCGCAAACCGGTCTTTGGCTATCTGCCGATGGTCTGGGCGATCATCGCGATTGGCGCGCTGGGCTTTGTTGTGTGGGCACACCACATGTACACTGTCGGCATGTCCCTGACCCAGCAGTCCTATTTCATGCTGGCCACCATGGTTATCGCGGTGCCCACGGGCGTTAAGATCTTCTCGTGGATTGCAACGATGTGGGGCGGCTCGATCGAGTTCAAAGCACCAATGCTGTTTGCGATGGGCTTCCTGTTCCTCTTCACCGTTGGCGGCGTGACCGGCATCGTGTTGTCGCAGGCTGGCGTGGACCGCGCGTATCATGACACCTACTATGTGGTTGCGCACTTCCACTATGTGATGTCGCTGGGTGCGGTGTTCTGTATCTTTGCCGGTATGTACTTCTGGTTCGCCAAAATGACCGGCCGTCAGTACAACGAAAAGCTGGCGCAGGTGCATTTCTGGATGTTCTTCCTTGGGGCGAACCTCACGTTCTTCCCACAGCACTTCCTTGGCCGTCAGGGCATGCCGCGCCGTTACATCGACTATCCGGAGGCATTTGCCACCTGGAACTGGTGGTCGTCGATCGGTGCCTTTGTGTCCTTCGCCTCGTTCCTGCTGTTCTTCTACATTGTCGCGCATGCTCTGCTGAAAGGCAAAAAAGAGACCCGCAACAACTACTGGAACGAATATGCGGATACGCTGGAATGGACTCTGCCGACACCGCCGCCAGAGCACACCTTTGAAATCCTGCCCAAGCAGGAAGACTGGGACAAAGGCCACGCGCACTAATCGCGCTGCCTGACCAAGACACAGAAAGGCCCGTGCTCTGCGCGGGCCTTTTGCGTTGGGGATGTGGTTTCAGAAATGAGGCGGCACGTGACCGGGCGCACAGACTTACGCTACGTAAGCATGCGAGCTTGAGCGCATCGATTTACAAAGGATGTTTTCATGACCCCTCGCATTGCCTCAACCGCTCTCATTGTCACCCTCCTCGCCGCAATCGTCGTTCCTGTCGGGGCCTCGGCCTTCGGAGCCGGGTCGCTGCCGCTCCTGACCTACCCCACCGCAGACACCACCCCCACAGAGACACCGACCCGCGGCATTTGCCTGCTGTGCCCGACCCAAGCCGGATAACGACTTGCACCGTTAATACTTTTTCAAGGCACGGCCCCTTTGCTGTGAGCGGGGTCACAATATGCGCCCTGCGTCCGTGACAGAGATTGGTTTCGGGGCCTCCCAATACCCCCGAAACGGGGCCGCGGCGCGCGACCACCCCTGGCTCGCTCCCTGTGCGCCCGGCCCCGGCCACCACCTGCATGTCAAAGTGCTTGAGCAACGGCTCACAGGCCTGCGCTTGCAGACATGACGTCGCGGGTCCGGCAGTTCGCAGGCCAAAGATCAGCGGCCCATCGACCTCAAGCCCCCCCTCCAACGCGCCAAAGTTGGGCCGCCCAATCCCTGCCCGCACCGTGTCCGCCCTGTGCCCGCCCTCGTGCCCGCACCCTGCCCGACCTGTGCCCGCATTTTCCCATCGACGGCGGCAGACCGCCTTCTTATACCTACCCCATGCCGTACCGATGGTCGCATACCCCCGCCTCCGAGGTGGCCGAGTTGCGGCTCTGGCCGCATCAATCCCTGCCGCCCAAGGGCTATGCCGCCTTTCTGCTGGCCAGCTTCACCCTCGCCACCCTGCCGCTCTATTTCCTGCTCGGAACCGTGCTGCTCTGGGCCTTGCTGCCCTTTGTGCTGCTGGCGCTTGGCGGGGTGTGGTACGCGCTGGACCGCAATCACCGCGATGGACAATTGCTTGAGGTTCTGCGGGTCTCACCAAAGGAAATTTCACTCGTGCGTCATAACCCACGCAAGCCCGATCAGACCTGGACCTGCAATGCCTACTGGGCCCGTCCCCACCTGCACCGCGCGGGCGGTCCGGTGCCCAATTACGTCACGCTCAGCGGCGGCGGCCGCGAGGTCGAGATCGGAGCGTTCCTGTCCGAGGATGAACGCAAAGCGCTCTATGACGATCTGACCCGGCACTTGCCGCCCCCCCCTTTAAGCGCGCAGGGCTGACACCAGATGGCACAAACTCCGGCAACCCCGAAATCTGCCCGGCTGCGGCGACTGGCGCTGGCCCACCTGTTGGGTGGCGCGCATCTGCTGGCCCGCGACCCCGCGCTGCAAGTCTCGGAAAAGGCCGCGCTGGCGCTGCGCGACACGCCCGCCAAAGCCCCCGCCGAGACGGTGATCTTCCTGATCCCCCTGGTCGGCCGCCATCACGTTGGCGATTGGGAGAGCACCTGCGCCCGGCTTATCGACACGCTCGCCGCCTTCCAGCGCCAGACCGACGGGCGCTGGCAGGCCGTGATCTGTGGCCAAGACCGCCCCGACACCCTGCCCGATGACCCGCGCATCCAGTTTCTGCCCTTCACCGAAGCCTTTGAGGGCAATGACAAATGGCGCAAACTGGCGCTGCTGACCGATCACCTGAGCGCGATGGACGCCCCGGCAGGCTACGCCATGACCTTCGACGCCGACGACATCGCCCATCCCGACCTTGTCGCGGATATGCTGTCAGGGCAGGCCCCCGGCGGATACCTTGTCGAAACCGGATATGTCTTTGATCACGGGGCCGACACGCTTGCGCTCGCTGGCCCTCCTACGCTCGGAAAACCCCTGCGCAAACCCTTCTGGAAACTCTGCGGCTCTTGCGCGGCTCTGCGGTTCGACACCGCGAACGGGGCGCCGGAACGCGCCCTCCTGCGCGCGATGAGCCAGCACGAACACCGCATGTTCCCCTACCTCGCCCGCCTCGCCGGACGCGCCCTCACGCCGCTGACACAGCCCCGCGTGCTTTACCTGCTCAATCATGGTGAAAACTTTGGCGCACGGCGCGGACGGGTGAGCTTCAAGACCCGCTTCGTCCAACGCTTCCGCATCGCCGAGGATCACGACATCCGGAACGCCTTTGACCTGCGCCGCTGACGCAGCCAAGCAGATTACCGTCCAAAATGTCTGGGTAGGCCCGCCAAACCCTCTCTTCCCCCGGCCACGGGGGAAGGACAGGATGGGGGCTGAGGCGCAGTGTCACGCCAAAGGCGTGCAATTTTTAGAATCCGCCAAAGGCGTGCAATTCTTAGAAACGCCGCCCTTCGTTGCGCAAGGTTATCCCTGCGCCAGCCGGTCCTTGACCCGCGGGCCGACCGTGCCGAAATCCATCTGCCCGGTATAGCGCGATTTCAATGCACCCATCACCTTGCCCATGTCCCGGATCGACGTCGCGCCCACTTCTGTCACCGCAGCGTCAATCGCCTTGGCCACTTCCTTGTCGTTAAGCTTGCGCGGCAGGAACTCTTCGATCACCGTGATCTCTTCCAGCTCGCGCTCCGCCAGATCCAGCCGTCCACCCTCTTCATAGGTGCGCGCGCTTTCCTGACGTTGCTTGACCATCTTGCTCAGGATCGCCAGCACATCATCTTCGCTGATGGTCTCTTCTTCGCCGGTCCCCCGCAGCGCAATTTCGCGGTCTTTGATGGCGGCACTGATCAAACGCAAGGTCGAAAGACGTCGTGCGTCCTTGTCTCTCATCGCTTGTTTGAGCGCTGAATTGATCTCTGCGCGTAGATTCATGATGTCCCATCCCCATGGGTTGTTTCCAGCCTTGCACCATACGCCAAGCCCCGATCAGAGGCAACCACAGCCAATTTCGCACAACCCACTGAAACGAAACGGAAACTCAAATCTTTAGCGCAAACACCAAGCCCCTTGACCCCGTACCTCTCACGACATAGGTTCGCGCAAATTTGCCCCCATATACCGCCAGATGGAGTCGCCGCATGACTGCTCGCGCTGATCAGAAGCCAACCGCCTGCCTTGTTCTGGCTGATGGCACAGTATTCTACGGCACCGGTTTCGGTGCCACCGGAACCCGCGTGGCCGAGCTGTGCTTTAACACCGCCATGACCGGGTATCAGGAAATCATGACCGACCCGTCCTATGCCGGTCAGATTGTCACCTTCACCTTCCCCCACATCGGCAACACCGGCGTCAATCCCGAGGATGACGAAACCGGCGATTCCGGGGCCGAGGGCATGGTTGTCAAATGGATGCCAACCGACGCCTCGAACTGGCGCGTCGCGCAAGAGTTGGGCGACTGGCTTGTCGCACGCGACCGCATCGCCATCGGTGGCATCGACACCCGCCGCCTGACCCGTGCGATCCGCCAGCAAGGCGCGCCGCATGTGGCGCTGGCGCATGATCCCGATGGCAATTTCAACCTCGAAGAGCTGGTGGCCAAGGCCCGTGCCTTCAAGGGCCTGATGGGGCTCGACCTCGCCAAAGAGGTCACCTGCGCCAAAAGCTATCGCTGGGACGAAATGCGCTGGGCCTGGCCCGAGGGCTATGCCCGCCAAGAGGCCCCCAAGCACAAGGTGGTTGCTATCGATTACGGCGCGAAACGCAATATCCTGCGCTGCCTTGCGTCGGCTGGCTGTGATGTAACCGTGCTGCCCGCCTCTGCCACTGCCGATGAGGTGATGGCGCATGACCCCGACGGCATCTTCCTGTCGAACGGCCCCGGCGATCCGGCGGCAACTGGCGAATATGCCGTGCCGATGATCAAATCACTGCTCAACGACACCGATCTGCCGATCTTTGGCATCTGTCTTGGGCACCAGATGCTGGCGCTGGCCCTTGGCGGCCGCACCATCAAGATGAACCACGGCCACCACGGCGCCAACCATCCCGTCAAGGACATGGTCACCGGCAAGGTCGAGATCACCTCGATGAACCACGGCTTTGCCGTCGATGCCGCCACCCTGCCCGACAATGTGGTTCAGACCCATGTTTCGCTGTTTGACGGCTCGAACTGCGGCATTGCGCTGAACTCTGACAGCCGCCGGGTGTATTCGGTCCAGCACCACCCCGAAGCCAGCCCCGGCCCGCAGGACAGTTTCTATCTGTTCGAGCAATTTGCCGAGGCTATGGCGGCAAAGGGTTAACGCCTGCGAGGGCAGATTAATCTTCCGTTAAGTTAATGTTAACGGGATGTTAAGGTAAAATTCGTCATTCTCGGCCAGTAGCAACAAGGCCGGGAACATGAGTCCTCCACAACTGCAATTGCGCGGCCTTCAGACCGCGCGACTCAGTCGCTATTATCAGCTTCCGCTGGGGCGTATCCTCGTGGATATGGGGGTGATGTCCCCCGACGATCTGCTGCGCGCGCTGACGATCCAGTCGCAGTGTCAGGCCCCGATGCATCAGGTGCTGCTGTCCGAGGGTTATGCCAGCACCCAAGACGTGCGGCGCGCCCAGGCGGCGCAGTGGGCGGCGATATCGCTTAACCTCGACGAGGCCCCGCCTGATCCTGATTGCGCGACGAGCCTTGACCCCCTGCTTTGTCTCGAATTCGGCATCATCCCGTGGCTGCGTCTGGGCGATACCCTTGTCATCGCCACCTGCAACCCAGACCGATTTGATGCGATCCTTGCGCTGCTGCCGCCCGCGACGGGGCCCATCGTCATGGGCATCGCCAGCGAGGCCGACATTCACGCCGCCATCGCAAAAAGCCACTCTGCCCGGTTGGTGGCCCTCGCTGAAACCGGGCTTCCGGCCGAGGACAGTTGTCGTAACATGCGCGTGGTCGCCACGCCAAAGCAGATGCGCGGTGTCGCGTTGGTGGCGGCGCTGTTTGCCGGGGTGGTGTTCATCGCCCCCACCTTTCTGTATGCGCTTGCCGCGGGTTGGGCGGTGTTCACCTTGTTCTGCATCGCTTTTGTCAAGGCGGCGGCCTGTATTGCCCGTCTGCGCGGCCCGTTCCATCCCCCGGCGGCGGTGACGCCACCCCCGGGGAAACCGCCCCCCAAAGTATCGATTCTCGTGCCGCTGTTCCGGGAAACCGCCATCGCCAACCGATTGGTGGCGCGCCTGTCCCGGCTGACCTATCCGAAATCCCGCCTTGACGTGACGTTGCTGCTCGAAGCGGAAGACGAACAGACCCGCGCGGCACTAGACGAGGCCGAGCTGCCACCGTGGATGCGGATTGTAGTGGTGCCACCGGGGGATCTGACGACAAAGCCGCGCGCGTTGAACTATGGTCTGCGGTTTTGCGAGGGCGAGATCATCGGGATCTATGATGCCGAGGACAATCCGGCCCCCGACCAGATCGATCTCGTAGCCAAACATTTCGCCACCGCCCCGCCCGATGTCGCCTGTCTGCAAGGCATTCTCGACTACTACAACCCCTTCGCAAACTGGCTGTCGCGGTGTTTCACCATTGAATACGCCACCTGGTTTCGCATCGTTCTGCCCGGCATGTCGCGCATGCGGTTTGCCATTCCGCTGGGCGGCACGACGCTGTTTTGCCGCCGCAAGGTGCTTGAGGATTTGGGCGGATGGGATGCCTATAACGTCACCGAGGATGCCGACCTTGGCATGCGATTGGCGCGGCACGGCTTTCGGATCGAGATGATCGACAGCGTGACTTTGGAAGAGGCGAACTGCCGGTTCTGGCCTTGGATCAGACAACGCTCCCGCTGGCTCAAGGGATATATGGCCACCTACCGGGTGCATATGCGCAGACCCGGCAAACTGCTGAAAGATCTCGGATTTCGGCGGTTCTTCGGCTTTCAGGTGCTGTTTCTCGGCGCGCTGAGCCAGTTTGTAATGGCTCCGGTGCTCTGGTCCTTCTGGCTGGCCATTTTCGGCTTTCCCCACCCGCTGCTGGATTGGATGAGCAATGGCGCGCAAGTCTTTATAATTTCGTTCTTTCTTTCAACTGAATGCATGGGCCTTGTCATCGGAGCCACAGCAGTGGCCAGCCCACAACACCGCGGGTTGATCCCTTGGGTGCCGACCTTGATGTTCTATTTCCCGCTCGCCACCATCGCGGCATATAAGGCGTTGGTCGAGCTGCTGTTCAGACCGTTTTTCTGGGACAAAACTGATCACGGCGTCTCAAACCACCAAGAGCAAGTCGATCACACCCTTCCTGATAAAACCATCTAAGATCAGTGGACTATCCGTCGTTCTTACTGTCCAGTTTCAGCCGCGTCACAAACGCCACCGAGATATGCGACTTCAGCGCGTCATAGGCCGCAGCCTCATCGCGGCCCTCGATCGCGCTCACAATCGCCGCATGTTCGGCGAGCGCATTTTCACCCCGGCCCTCGGCGGCAAGCGAGGTTGTCGCCATCAGAGCCATTGAGCGATGCACAAGGTCAAGTTGCTGCACCAGGAACCGGTTGTGCGAGGCGAGGTGGATCTGTTTGTGAAACCGCCGATTGGCCCGCGACAGCGCCGAAGGGTCATTGATCAGCCGCCGGTCATCCTCGACCATATCGCGCAGCACGCGCACCTCTTCACTGGTGGCGTGGCGGGCTGCAAGCCGCGCCGCAAGCCCCTCAAGCTCGGTGCGCACCACGTAAAGCTCGGCCATCTGATTATGATCCAGCGAAGCGACGATCAAAGACCGCCCGTCACGCGACAAAAGAGATTGAGTTTCAAGGCGTTGCAGGGCTTCCCTAATCGGGGTCCGGCTCATCCCGAGCCGGTCGGCAAGGTCGCTTTCCACCAGTCGGTCACCGGGCTTGAACGTGCCGATGTCGATCGCCTCCAGGATCATCGAATAGGCATCTTTCTGGGGCGTCGTCTTCTGGCTCACGCGCGTCTCCTCCGGTCCGCATCCGGCCACCTTAATGATCGGGCACCGGCGCCGCAATACGGCCATTGCGCCCACCGCCCGGCGGGGCTAGCGTCCGGCTTATGGCTAAGGATCTGTTTTCACACGTTGCGCATTGGGTCTTTGACCTCGACAACACGTTGTACCCGCCCGAAACCCGGCTGTTTTCGCAGATCGAGCCGCGCATGACGGCTTATGTGATGTCAGCCTTGGGGGTTGCCGAGGCGGAGGCCAATCACCTGCGTCAGCATTATTGGCACACCTATGGCACCACGTTGGCCGGTCTGATGCGCGAACATGACGTCGATCCGGGGCCCTATCTGCATGACGTGCACCAGATCGATTTCTCGGTGCTCGCCCCCGATCCCAAGCTGGCCGCCCACATTCGCGCACTGCCGGGGCGGCGGATTGTTTATACCAACGGCACCGCGCCTTATGCCGAAGAAGTGCTGGCCGCACGGGGACTTAGCGGGCTGTTTGATGCGGTTTACGGCGTTGAGCATGCGGAATTCCGGCCCAAGCCCGAGCGCGAAGCCTTTGAGGCGATCTTTGCCCAAGACGGCACCGATCCCGCCCGCGCCGCGATGTTTGAGGATGATCCGCGCAACCTCGCCGCGCCGCATGCGATGGGGATGCGCACCGTGCATGTCGCGCCCGAGCGGCTGGTTGCCGATCACATCCATCATCACACCAATGATCTCAGCGGGTTTCTCTCGGGTCTGACCTGAGCCAAATCTGCCGCATGGCCGCAGCGATGTGCCGCGCTATTATCCGGTGCAGACCTGCGCAAAGGAGCCTCTGATGGACCACGACATTCTGATCGCCGGTGGTGGGATTGCCGGGCTGACCGCTGCCGCCGCCTTTGGCCAGGCCGGGTTTTCCGTGCTCTGCGTCGACCCCGCCCCGCCGGTGACCGACCGCGACGCCGAGGGTGCCGACATGCGCAGCACAGCGTTTTTGCAACCCGCACAGGCGTTTCTGGACAGCGCCGGGCTTTGGCCCCGGCTCGCGCCATATGCGATGCCGCTTGAGACCATGCGGATCATCGATGCCGGCGGCACCACTTCTGAGGCGCGCGTCAGCCGCGATTTTGAGGCCGATGACATCTCGGATCAGCCGTTTGGCTGGAACCTGCCGAACTGGCTGCTGCGCCGCGAGATGTCGGGGCGGCTGGGTGAACTGCCCAACGTCACCTTCCTGACAGGCGTCGCCGCGACTAAGCTGTTCACCCGCACAGCCGAGGCCCGCGTCAGTCTGTCGGATGGCAGCGCCCGGCGGTGCCGCATGGTGATTGCCGCCGATGGCCGCAATTCCGCGCTGCGACAGGCGGCGGGGATCGGGGTCAAAACCACGCGCTTCGGGCAGAAAGCACTGGCCTTTGCCGTCACCCACCCGCTGCCGCATGGCAATGTCTCGACCGAGATCCACCGCACCGGTGGGCCGTTCACCTTGGTGCCGCTGCCCGATCACAAGGGGCGACCCTCGTCGGCCGTGGTCTGGATGGAGGATGGCCCGAAAGCCGCCGCCCTCCACCAGTTAGGCACCAAAGCGTTTGAGGCGGCGATGACCGAACGCTCGACCCATCTGCTCGGGCCGCTGACGCTGGCCTCGCGCCGCAGCCTTTGGCCGATCATCGCGCAACATGCCGAGACGCTGAGCAGCGAACGCTTGGCGCTGGTGGCCGAAGCCGCACATGTGCTGCCGCCGATCGGGGCGCAGGGGCTGAATATGTCGCTGACGGATCTGTCGACGCTGCTAGAACTGGCGCTGGCCAACCCCGAGGAGTTGGGCGATGCGGCAATGCTCGACGCCTATCACCGCGCCCGGATCACCGACATCCGCGCCCGCACTGCCGGTATCATCGCGCTGAACCGCACCTCGATGCTGGCGTCACAGCCGATGCGCGATCTGCGCGCGGCGGGGATTTCGGCGCTGCACGGGGCCACGCCGGTGCGCCGCAAACTCATGCAACTCGGGCTTGGGGTACGTCGACCGGAGTGAGCAAACGTCAGATGTCATGCACACCCATAGCCCAGCCGTCATGGGCCGTTTGACCGGACATAAGGTGGAGGCTGTCGGACTGTTCGGCCGCGGATGTCGTATGGACAGCGGGCGGTTCGACGAAGGCATCGACCGGGGGCACTGAATTCGCCTGTGCCGTGATGAGTGTGGCAAGGGTGATGCAGGCCGCGAGGAGGACGATGGGCGCGATGAGCGTAGGCAGCTTCATGATCTTAGGTCCGATTATTTCCAGTATCTGACCATGAAACGAAAAACCCGGCAGCTTCCGTCGCTGCCGGGTTCAATTTTATCGAAAAATCCCGAAAGGGATCAGTTCTTTTCTTTGTCGACCATTTTGCCAGCCGAAATCCACGGCATCATGCCGCGCAGTTTCGCACCGGTGGCTTCGATGGAATGCTCGTCGTTGATCTTGCGCGTCGCTTTGAACGACGGCTGACCCACGGCGTTTTCCAGCATGAAGTCACGCACGAATTTGCCGGTCTGAATGTCGGTCAGAACCTCTTTCATCCGCTTTTTGGTCTCGTCGTACGGCAGGATGCGCGGGCCAGAGACGTATTCACCGTATTCCGCGGTGTTCGAGATCGAGTAGTTCATGTTGGCAATGCCGCCTTCGTAGATCAGATCCACGATCAGCTTCACTTCGTGCAGGCACTCGAAGTACGCCATTTCGGGCTCGTAGCCAGCTTCGACCAGCGTCTCGAAACCCATGCGGATCAGTTCAACCAGACCGCCACAGAGAACCGCTTGCTCGCCGAACAGGTCGGTTTCGCATTCTTCGCGGAAGTTGGTTTCGATCACGCCAGAGCGACCGCCACCGATGGCCGAGCAATAGGACAGGCCGATTTCCAGCGCTTTGCCCGATGCGTCGTTGTGAACCGCAACAAGGCACGGCACGCCGCCGCCTTTGGTGTATTCGCCGCGCACGGTGTGGCCGGGGCCTTTGGGCGCCATCATGATGACGTCAACGCCGGCTTTCGGCTCGATCAGGCCGAAGTGCACGTTCAGACCGTGAGCAAAGGCAATCGCAGAGCCTTCTTTCAGATTGTCGTGGACGTATTTTTTGTAAGTCTCGGCCTGCAGTTCGTCGGGCATGGTGAACATGATCACGTCACACCAGGCTGCGGCTTCTGCGATGCCCATAACCTTAAGACCTTCGCCTTCGGCTTTCTTGGTCGAGGGGGAGCCGTCGCGCAGGGCGACAACGATGTTTTTCGCACCTGAGTCGCGCAGGTTAAGCGCGTGGGCGTGGCCCTGCGAGCCATAGCCCAGAATGGCAACTTTTTTGTCTTTGATCAGGTTCACATCGCAATCGCGATCGTAGTAGACGCGCATATCGGTCTTCCTTTGTTTGATGTCTTCTTGGCGGGCAATCTACGCGCAGCCGCGTGTGAATGCGCGTCATTTCCGCGATAAATTCCGCTAATTGCGATTTATCTATTCTTCGAACTGCCGTAAACTCGAAAAATCATGCTTGATGACATCGACAGACGCATTCTTCGCCAGATGCAGGCCGCGCCGGACCTGCCCCTGTCCGAATTGGCCCAGCGCGCCGATTTGACGCCCGCAACCCTGTCGCGGCGGCTTGAACGTATGCGCGAGACCGGGATCATCATTGGCAAACGGGCCGAGATCCATTGGCCCAGCCTTGGCTTTGCGGTCGAGGTGTCCTTGCGCATCACTTTGGACAAAACGCAATCGCGGGCTTTCGATGATTTCCTTGCCGCCGCGCGGCTGGTGCCCGAAGTGATCGAGATCCAGACGTTTCTGGGCCAGGTCGATGTCCGGCTGGCCGTCGTCGCCCGCGACATTCCGCATTATCAAGAGATCTACCGCGAGCGTCTGCTTACCCTGCCCCATATCGCCGATGTCGAGGCCTTGATGCACGTTAGCCGGATCAAGGATGACGAGGCTCTGCCAGTATGATGTGCCTTGTATGAGTTGCCCTGTATGATCGATGTCGATGCCACCGACCGCGCCATTCTGCGCGCCCTGACCCGCGATGCCAGCCTGTCGGCCGGGCAATTGGGGCGCAGGCTCGATCTGTCACAACCCGCCACATGGCGGCGGATCAAACGGTTGCGCGAGGCGGGGGTGATTTCCGGCACGCGGCTGGTGCTGGATCGTGAAAAGCTGGGGTTCGGCGTGACGGTTTTTCTGGGCGTGAAGCTGGCCACCAAGGGCCGCATCAGTCTGGAAGATTTCGAACGCGCGCTGACGGCGATCCCCGAGGTGCAGACCGTCGAGCATGTGCTCGGGCTGTACGATTATCGCCTGCGTGTCACCGCCCGCGATCTTTCAGATTTCGAACGCGTGCTGCGCCGCCGCATCATGACCCTGCCCGGTGCTGGCCAGGTTGAGGCGAACGTGCTGCTGAGTGAAGAGCGCCTGCCCGGCCCCTTGGGGTGACAAAATCCATTATGGATTTTCACCGAATTGTCGACAATTCGGACGCCCCACACTAACCATATCGTAACAGGATAAAGGAGGCCCCCGATGGCTCTGCGCGACGATATCGATCCCAAAGGTCTGGATGAATTTTCCGTGGTTTTCACCGACCGCTCGCTCAATCACATGTCGGCCAGCTTTCAACAGGTGATGCGCGATATCTCGGCCACGCTGAAAGATGTCTATAAGGCGCAGGCCGTGGTCATCGTTCCCGGCGGCGGCACCTTTGGCATGGAGGCCGTGGCCCGGCAATTCGCCCAAGACGCCAAATGCCTCGTGGTGCGCAATGGCTGGTTCTCGTTCCGTTGGAGCCAGATTTTCGAGATGGGCGGCTTCACCGGCGAAGAGACCGTGATGAAGGCCCGCCGCACCGGAAATGATCCGCAAAGCCCCTTTGCCCCCGCCCCGATCGAAGAGGTCACTGCCCGCATCCGCGCCGACAAGCCCGACCTCGTGATCGCCCCGCATGTGGAAACCTCGTCTGGCATTATCCTGCCCGATGACTATCTGCGCGCGCTGACCGAGGCCGCGCATGAGGTCGGCGCGCTGATGGTGCTCGATTGTATTGCTTCGGGCTGTGTCTGGGTTGATATGGCGGCGACCGGCGTTGATGTGCTGATCTCTGCGCCGCAAAAGGGTTGGTCGTCAACACCTTGCGCCGGGTTGGTGATGTTGTCAGACCGCGCCGTGGCCCGGATGGAAGAGACCACGTCCGACAGCTTTGCCGCCGATCTGAAGAAGTGGCACCAGATCATGAGCGCCTATGAAAATGGCGGCCACGCCTATCACGCCACCATGCCCACCGACGGGCTGCGGATGTTCCACGACACGATGATCGAGAGCCGCGAACATGGCTTTGACAAGCTGGCCGAGGCGCAATGGGACTTGGGCCGCAAGACCCGCGCGCTGCTGGCATCGAAGGGCATAACCTCCGTCGCTGCCCCCGGTTTCGAAGCGCCCGGCGTGGTGGTCAGCTATACCGACGACGCGGAAGTGCAATCGGGCCGCGCCTTTGCCAAGGAAGGCACGCAGATTGCCGCCGGGGTGCCGCTGCAATGTGACGAAGGCGCGGGGTTTTCGACCTTCCGGCTCGGTCTCTTTGGCCTCGACAAGCTGTATGATGTCGACGCCACGGTGGCGCGGCTGGACACGGTGCTGACCAAGGCGCTCTAGGCCGGCGACGCCGGTCACGATCCGCTGATACGCCAAGGGGGCGGCAACGCCCCCCGCCCGAGGCAAATCGCAAGAGCAGCTTCCTGCTCTTGCGCCGTTTCGAGGCTACTGCCTCAGACCACATCCTGCACCGCGCCGACCACACGGTCGACCACCGCTTCGAGCATCGCCGGATCTTCGCATTCCGCCATCACCCGGATCAGCGGCTCGGTGCCGGATTTGCGGATCAACAAACGGCCCTTGCCGACCAACTCCGACTCCGCCGAGGCAATCGCCGCCTTGACGCCCGCGGCCTCAAGCGGCAGCTGGCCCACGCCATAGCGCACGTTTTTGAGCATCTGCGGCACCGGCTCGAAATTCTGCGCCAATTCCGAGGCTTTGCGCCCAGAGCGCGCCATCTCGGCCAAAAACTGCAAGCCCGCCATCAGGCCATCGCCGGTGGTGCCGTAATCCGTCATCACGATATGGCCCGACTGCTCGCCGCCAAGGTTCCAACCACCCCGGCGCATCGCCTCGACAACATAGCGGTCGCCGACGCCAGTGCGTTCCAGATGCAGACCACGGCCCTGCAAAAACCGCTCGAGCCCGAGGTTCGACATCACCGTCGCCACCAAGGTGCCGCCGCGCAGCCGATCTTCTTCGGCCCAACGCGCGGCCATCAGCGCCATGATCTGATCGCCGTCGGCGACTTTGCCGGTCTCGTCGATCATCATCACCCGGTCGGCATCGCCATCAAGGCAAATCCCGACATCCGCGCCGTGCGCGACAACAGCTTCGGCAGCGGTGGCGGGTTTGGTCGAGCCGCAGCCATCGTTGATGTTAAAGCCATCGGGCGACACACCCACCGGGATCACCTCGGCCCCCAGTTCCCACAGCACCTCGGGCGCGGCGCGGTACGCGGCCCCGTTGGCGCAGTCGATCACAACCTTCATGCCGTCAAGCGACATGCCGGTGGGAAAGGTGCTCTTCACCCGTTCCTGATAGCGGAAACGGCCATCGTCGATCCGCTTGGCTTTGCCGATATTGCCGGCGCTGGCCGGTTCGACACCGGCCTCTATCAGCTTTTCAATCTCGGCCTCGGCCTCGTCGGACAGTTTGAAGCCATCGGGGCCAAAGAACTTGATGCCGTTGTCCTCGGCCGGATTATGCGAGGCGGAAATCATGATCCCGAGATCGGCGCGCATCGACGGGGTCAACAGCCCCACCGCCGGCGTCGGCACCGGCCCCAAAAGCAGCACGCTCATCCCGGTCGAGGTCAGCCCCGCCGTCAGCGCGGTTTCAAACATATAGCCCGAGCGCCGCGTGTCCTTGCCGATCACAACCCGGTGCACGCCGCCCTGTTCGCGGCGAAAATAGCGCCCCGCTGCAGCCCCGATCCGAAGCGCCATATCCGCCGTCATCGGCGCGGTATTGGCCCGGCCCCGCACGCCATCGGTGCCGAAAAGTTTACGCGTCATTCCAAATTCCTTCATCAACGGCTTGCCACAGACGCAGGGCCTGCTTGGTCTCGGCCACATCGTGGACCCGTAAAATTTGCACCCCCTGCGCCACCCCGGCAAGGGCGAGCGCCACCGAACCGGGCATCCGGTCTTCGGCGTTGGGCGCGTGGCCCACCACGCGGATCATCCCCTTGCGCGACGCCCCGAGCAACAGCCCGACGCCAAGGCCGTGAAACAGGCTAAGCCCATGCAAAAGCGCGAGGTTATGGGCAATCGTTTTGCCAAAGCCGAGGCCCGGATCGATGATGATACGGTGGCGCGGGATGCCGGCCTCTTCGGCCATACAGATCTGGGCGGCGAGAAAATCATACACGTCCAGCAGCACATTATCATACTGCGGATTGTCCTGCATCGTCTGCGGCGTGCCCTGGGCGTGCATCAGACAGACAGGAAGCTGGTGCTGCGCGCAATACGGCGCAAGCGTCCTGTCGAAGGTAAAGCCCGAGACATCATTGACCAACATCGCACCGGCATCAACGCCGGCCTGCGCCACCGATGCCTTGCGGGTGTCGATCGAAATCGGCAGGCTCTGCGCCTTGCTCAGCGCGCGGACCACCGGCTCAATCCGGGCGATCTCGGCCTCTTCGGGCACATCCACGGCACCGGGCCGGGTGCTTTCACCGCCGACATCGATCAGGTCGGCCCCGTCCTCGGCCATCTGACGGCCATGCGCCAAGGCGCGCGCCGGGCCGTTGTGTTGGCCGCCGTCGGAAAAGCTGTCGGGGGTGACGTTGAGGATGCCCATCAGATTGGGCCGCGCCATGCTGAGCCCGGCCACCGGCGGGCGCGGCACAGTCAGCCGCTGCAACACCTGTTGCGGCAGATCGGCGGCGGCGACGAATCCCCGGCTGCCCGCCCGTGTCAAATGCTCGGCGTGGGTGAACCAACGCCAGCCCCCGGCCAGCGAAACCGCCCCGTCGGGCCGCGCCGGGCCGCCCTGAACCAGCGGGCGAAAGTATGCGTCATCACAGTCAGTCATGGCGACTGAATGAGCCAAAGCGGCAAGTCATGCAAGACGGGTATTCGTCACATCCACAGCGCGCGCGCGTGGCCCCGCCGTATCTGGCAGGTCCTCGCCGATCACCAGAAAATCCACCGCATCCAATTGCCGGGCCAGCCAACCGGCCAGCGCCACGGAATCGCGCGGTTGGCTCTTTGGCCCTTCCACCGCGTCGAGCACAATTTTCGAGGGAGCCCAAAGGCTTATCTGGTCGTGCTTCATACCCCAGTCGAGCTCGGTCTTGGTGCCGACCACCACGCAACGCGGATCGCGCGCGGCCAGAACCCAACCGTTTTGCTCAATGGCAAGCAGGTCGACCCGGCGTTGCGCCAGCGGATGGCTCGACTGCGGGCGCGGCCCATCGGGCATACCAACACACAGCACAACCGGCGCCGCCTGCCCCGCCAGCCAATCCAGCCAGTCGGTTAGATGGGGCGAGGCGATGGCCGCGTTGGACAGATAGACCACGCGGGGATGGGGCCGCTCATCCGTAAGTTCCTTGACGTGGGCGGGATCAAGATCGTCGCGGCTGCGCACGATTTCCACCCCAAGCGCGCCGGGGCCGCGATCAAGCTTTTCGATCCGCACGAACACCCGCATCGCTTGGGGTTCCAGCAAGATCCGCTCGGCCACACGATCCGCCAGCGTCTCTAGAAGGTTGAGCCGCTCTGCGCTTAGTTCATATGCGATGGCTTCAGTGACCCGGTCATAGCTCAGGATGCGGTCAACATCGTCATCGACATGGTCGCCCGCATGCGCGACCTCGACCACCACATTGAAACAGACCCGCTGCGTCAGCCCGCGCTCGGACTGGAACGCGCCAATCTCGACGTCGACGGTGTGATCGCGCAGCGAAATGCGGTCACGCGGGGCAACGCCTTCGGTGGCGGCAGCCCGCTCTGAGGGGTGGGCAAATGCGAGGTGGATGTCTCTGCTCATGGTCGGCTCTTGCTCGGCTTCGGGGTGCGTTCGGGCGGTCATCTGCCCTCTGTCTAGCACCTGTCGCGCCGCGCTGGCAGACCCAAAGACGTCACCCAAGCGCAAAACCCCGACGTTGGCGGGGCTATGTGCAAGGCTTGGTAGGGGGCTTAGTTTTGCGCAGTCCGCCGGTCTTCGCGGTAAAACCGGTGCACGCCAATGGTGGCCGTATGGGCAAACACGCGCGACCAATTCGGCTTGACCGCCGTGGTATGATAATAGGTCGCCCCGTCGGTCAACCGGCGCGGCATGCCGCTGAGCATCGCCTTGGCAATCTTGGCCACACGCGCATAAGCCGCTGGGTTTCCTACCTTTTCGGCATGTCCATCGCAGGTATAGGTGAACTGACACGCGTATTTGCGCCCGGTTCCCTGATTGATCACGCCACAAACGCTGTCGGGGAATTTCGAGCTTTCGACCCGGTTCAATATGACTTCCGCCACCGCAACCTGACCTTTAATGCTCTCGCCACGGGCCTCAAAGTACAGCGCCTCGGCGAGGCAGGTGAACTGATCGCCGCCCTTGCCGTTGGGCAGGCTTTTGAGCCAGTCGGCGTTGTACACAACCTTGCTGGATGTATCCGCTTCTGCTGCGCCAAGCGCCCATTTTAGCGTACCCTTGGGCACCGATTTAAGGCCCTGACGTTCCAATTGAATCAGGCTTCCCACCTCATCGAGGCGCAGTTCAGCATCGGCATTATGGCCCGGAATGGCCAGAATCACAGCCGCAACGGCGGCAAACAAAAGTCGCATAAATGTCCCTCACATGCGAAAGCCCGAGAGGTCCCGGGCTGCTCGTAATCTTGGCTTGTATACTGAATTGGTGAAATTTCTTCTAGCGACGTCCTGACGCAGAGCGGGAACCTGCCGCGGCGCAGCATATCCTATTGGATTCGCACGACATACGCGGGGGGCGTTTGGCCCCTTCCCCTAGATCTTGTCCCTGATCGCAAGCTGCGCTGCAGCCAGCCGCGCAACCGGAACGCGAAACGGCGAGCAGGATACATACGTAAAGCCGATGTCCCGACAGATCGCTATCGATTCGGGGTTGCCGCCATGTTCGCCGCAAATTGAAAGAACCACATCCGGCTTCGCCTTGCGACCGCGTTCCGCCCCGATCCGCAGCAACTCGGCCACACCGTCGGGATCGAGCACATGAAACGGATCTTCGGCAAACACGCCCTGGCGGACGTATTCAGACATGAATCGCCCGGCATCATCGCGCGACAGGCCATAGGTCATCTGCGTGAGGTCATTGGTGCCGAAGCTGAGAAAATCCGCATGGGGGGCGATTTCTTCGGCCCGCAGCGCCGCGCGCGGCGTTTCGACCATGACGCCAAGCCGGTAATCAAAGCTGCGCCCGGTCTCATTGCGCACCGCCGCCGCCACCGCATCGACCCGCATCTTGACCAGCTCGACCTCGCGTTTGGCCGAGACCAGCGGGATCATGATTTCGGGCACCACCGGCGCGCCTTCACGGCTTGCCGCCAGCGTGGCCTCAAAAATCGCCCGCGCCTGCATGTCATAGATTTCCGGCAAGGTGATGCCCAGCCGCACCCCCCGCATACCCAGCATCGGGTTGTATTCGCTGAGCGCTTCAACCCGGCGTTCGACATCCGACACCGGCAGATCGAGCGCCTCGGCCAACGCGCGCATGCCCGGCTTATCGGACGGCAGGAATTCATGCAGCGGAGGATCAAACAGCCGGATACATACCGGAAGCCCCTGCATGATGCGGAAAACCTCAATGAAATCGGCACGTTGCATCGGAAGAAGCAGTTCCAGCGCGGCGCGTCGGTCTTCGCTTGAATTGGCAAAGATCATCTCGCGCATCACGATCATGCGCTCGGTTTCGAAAAACATATGCTCGGTCCGGCACAGCCCGATGCCGTCGGCGCGGAAATTGCGCGCCGTGGTGGCATCCATCGGCGTATCGGCGTTGGCGCGAATATCGATGTCGCGCACCGCGTCGGCCCACTCCATCAGCGTCTGGAAACTCTCGTCCAAAGCGGCCTCAAGCATCGGCGGGCTGCCGTCGAGCACTTCGCCCGCCGCGCCGTCGATGGTGATGATATCGCCCTCGTTCAGCACCCGGCCATCGACAGCGGTCAGGCGTTTCTTGCGCAGTTGAAACCCCATGCTAGCCGCGCCGACAACGCAAGGAATCCCCATGCCCCGCCCGATCACCGCCGCATGGCTGGTCACACCCCCACGTTCGGTCAGCACGCCCACGGCGGCCTGCATGCCACGAATATCCTCGGGCGAGGTTTCGCGCCGCACCAGAATACAGGCCTCATCGCGCGCGGCACTGGCCTGCGCGGCGGCGGCGGAAAACACGATCCGCCCGGTGGCGGCACCGGGGCTGGCGGCGATTCCAAAGCCCAGAATATCGCGATCGGCGTCGGGGTCGATCTGACGGTGCAGCAATTCGCTGAGCGCGCGCGGCTCGACCCGCAGCAAAGCCTCTTCGCGCGGAATGATCTTGTCTTCGGCCAGCGCCACGGCAATCCGCACCGCCGCCCGGTTCGACCGCCCCACCCGCACACCATCAAGCACATGCACGCGGCCGCCCTGAATGGTGAACTCGATCTGCATCTCGGCGCGCAGCTTGCGGCGCATGCGCTCGGCAATCTCAACAATCTCGTTAAACGCGGCGGGGGCCACTTCCTCAAGCGAGGGGCCACGATCATCCCGCGCCAGAAACAGCGCCTCGGCCGCACCAGACAGCGCATCCCGCCCCTGGCTCTGGCTCAGATAGCGCCCGGTGATCTGGCGCAAGCCGGTATGGCTGTTGACCAGTTGCAACACGCCCGACCCGGTTTCGCCGTCATGTGCCTCGGGTTGGCCGATGCCAAGCGCCATTTCCTGCACCACAAGGCCAAGCCCCGCATCCGCCGGCGCACCTTTGGCCTGACGCAACAGGCGCGCGGTCGTGCCCTCCCATGCGCGTGCCATCGAACGCAAAACCTGTGCAAGCTGCGCCTCGGGTTCCTGCGGAAACGGCTCTTCGGCCTCTTCCTCATAGGCGCGCAAGGCTTCCGACAGCGCTTGTGGCCCCTCGGTGCTGATCTCATCAAACATATCGGGGTCAAGTCGCGCGACGTGCAGCGCGTAAGCCTCGACAAATCTTGCATAAAGCGCGGCGGCGGCACATTGGCCAAGGGTGTCGCACATCTCGACATAGCGCGCGTCGTTCATGCCGATGTTAAGGATCGCCCCCGGCCCGCCCCAATCGGGATCTTGGCTCGACGGGCGTACACAGAGCAGCGCGCCGGGCGGGAAACTGGCAAGAATATCCGCGATCACCGGCATGTGGCCGCTGGCAATCCCATGCACCGTATCAAACGACAGCGCCACCGTGCGCGGCACCGGCAGGTCCATGCGCACCAGCCGTTGCAGACATTTCGCCCGGCCACCGTGGGTGTGTGCCTTCATCGGTGCCGTCGGCGTGATCGGCGTGATATTCGGATTGTCCTGAAGCAAGCGCGGATCCTTTGCGTTGCAGTGCAGCATAAGCGCCGCACCGCACCACACAAGCGCTAAAAGAGCTCAATTGCGCCGGTCGGGCCGTGGCCCGCTACGACTTTAGCCTTCCACGCGGCTCAGATCGGCGACCGACAGGCACGAGGTGCGGATGCTCGACAAAAGGTTAAGCCGATTGCGCCGCAGCACTTGGTTGTCATCGTTGACCTGCACCGCCTCAAAGAAGCCATCCACCGCGCCGCGCAGCCCCGCCAGCGCCGACATCGCCGCCTCGAAATCCTGTGCCTCAAGCGCGGCTTTGATCTTGGGTTCAGCGGCGTCGAGCGCAGTAAACAGCGCCTTTTCCGCGTCGACCTCGGCAAACTTGATGTCGCCGCCAAAGGAATACTCGACCCCGTCCTTGGCTTCGGCCTGAGACAGAATGTTGTTGGCGCGTTTGAAACCTTGCAGCAGGTTGGTGCCATCTTCGGTTTGCAAGAACGCCTCGAGCGCGGTGGCACGTTTGACCAGAAGCGCCAGATCATCGTTGCCGGGCATGGCGATGCAAGCGTCGATCACGTCGTGGCGGATGCCTTGGTCTTTCAGGAAGACTTTGAGCCGGTCGTGGAAGAACGACAGCAGATCGTGATTACTCTCCGGTTTCGCACCTGCATACCCTGTAGGGCCAACGCTTTGTAAGTCAGAGGGGTCTTCATAACCCAACCTCTTGGTTTCTCGAACGTCATGTGTCCAAACATGCAGGTTCATCATCTCAGAGATCGGTGCCATGAGGTCAATACCGATCTCATTCGTCAGCACCAGCCGAATAACGCCCAAACCGGCACGCCGCAGCGCATAGGGATCTTTCGACCCTGTCGGCTTTTCATCAATCGCCCAGAACCCGGTCAGCGTGTCGAGTTTGTCGGCCAGCGCCACGGCAACCGACACCGGATCGGATGGCACATCGTCTGACGGCCCGAGCGGCGAATAGTGGTCGCGGCAGGCGTCGGCCACAGGCTGCGACAGCCCGGCTTTCGACGCGTAATAGCGCCCCATGATCCCCTGCAATTCGGGGAATTCATAGACCATTTCTGACGACAGATCGGCCTTGGCGACCTTGGCCGCAAGTTCCGCCTCATCCGCTTCTGCACCGACAATCGGCGCAATGGTGCGCGCCAAAGCGGCGATGCGGGCGATGCGTTCGGCTTGGCTCCCGAGTTTGTTGTGGAAAGTGACATTGGCCAAGGGCGCGGCCATGCCTTCAAGGCCGGCATCGCCGATGGCGCGCAGGTCGTTTTCCCAAAAGAACTTGGCGTCCGACAGCCGCGCCGACAGCACCTTTTGGTTGCCCGCAAGGATCGTCGCGCCGGTGTCGGCGGTTTCACGGTTGGCGACGGTCACGAATTTCTCGATCCGTCCGGTCTTGGGATTGCGCACCGAAAAGAACTTCTGATGCTCTTTCATCGAGGTTTGTAGCACCTCCGGCGGCAGGCCAAGGAAATCCTCGCCAATCTCGCCCATCAGCACCACCGGCCATTCGACCAACCCGGCGACCTCGGCCAAAAGACCGGTGTCCTCGACCACCTCAAGCCCTTGGGAAAACGCCATATTGGTGGCGTCGTGCCAGATGTGATCGGCGCGCTCTTGCGCGTCCAGCACCACATGCGCGCGCTTGAGCTTGGCGGTGTAATCCTCGAACGACGAGACCGAAAAGGCATCCGGTGCCATGAAGCGGTGGCCGCGCGTCACCGCGCCGGCCTTGATCCCGTCAATCTCAAACGGCACGACCTCGGCCCCGACCTCATCATTCAGCAGGCAAATCACCGAATGCAGCGGGCGGACCCAGCGTAAGGTGCCTGTGCCCCAGCGCATCGACTTGGGCCAAGGGAAGTTGCGGATCACATCTTCGAGCACCTCGGCCACAATCTCGGCGGCGGGCCGGCCCGGTTTGGTGAGGCTGGCGAAATAAACTGCGCCCTTCGGCGTCTCGCGCTCTTCCAACGCGTCGCGCGTCACACCTGCCCCGCGCAGAAAGCCCTCGATGGCTTTGTCGGGCGCGCCCACTTTCGGCCCCTTGCGCTCTTCTTTCACGGTCGGGCTTTCGGCCAACAGCCCCTCGACCGTCAGCGCCAAGCGGCGCGGCGTGGAAAAGGCGGCGGCAGAGGCATAGGTCAGCCCCGCCTCAACCAGACCATCGGTCATGCGTTTCCGAAGGTCGTCGCAGGCGCGCGATTGCATCCGCGCGGGAATTTCTTCGGAAAAGAGTTCGATCAGCAGGTCGGGCATGGGATCACCGGGGGGTTTAGGACAACGCCCCGGTGCTTAAAGCCCCTGCCAAGGCACGGCAAGCGGTTAGCGCAAGTTTCAGCTCGTGACCTTGGATTTGGCCTGTTGTGCCAGTGTGGTGACATCCTTGGAATAGCCGACGCCTTCGACAACGCGGTAGCGCGCTTCGACAAAATTCTCGACGCCAAAGCCAAGGATTCCGACGCCGATGAAGCCAAGCAGGAAACGCCCGCCGGTGAGGCCACGGATGTATTCCAGCGCGCCGCCAATGCCCTTTGCCGAGGACGGATCAGAATAGAGCGCGGCAAAGAACAGGAACACGCCAACGATGCCCAACACGATGCCGTAGCTGATGAACCCCCAGCGCAGCAGCGGTTGCAGCTTGCGGGTTTTGGCGTTGTTCTCGATGTTGCGTTTGTACTTCTTCTGCCAGCCTTTGAGCACGTAATGCACCCCGGCCCCAAAGATACAGACCGCCGCGATCCCAACCAGCCATTTGCCACCGGGCATTTGCAGCACTTTGGCCGTCCAGTTCGATGCGCCGCTGCCGCCCGAGCCGCCGCCGATCCCCAGCGCCAAGGCCGCGATCCCCGCGCCAAGCGCCATGTGGATCAACCCGGTCGCCACCAGTGCGGTGCGTTTGAACATGCCCTCTTCGTCGTCGCCGCGATGCTCAAGGTCATAGTAGGCCGCGATCAACCGCCAGACGCCGTAACAGACAAAGCCAAACGCCACGAGCCAGAGCAGGAACAACCCGAACGGCGCGCCGCGCAGAGTTTCGATGGCGCCTTTGGTGCCTTCAGTCTCGCCACCGCGAAAGGCGGCGGCAAAGGTCAGCCCACCAAGGATGAGATAAACGACACCGCGCGCGGAATATCCCGCGCGCATCATCGGAACGACCCAATCGGGGGCATTGGCATTTCGCGGCATAAGCTGTCCTCCTGTTAGAGGCACAGCGCGCGACAGGCCGATAAGGTTCCCTAGTTTGCCGAAGTTTCCGGCGAAACCTCTGGCCGGGGCGGGCATGCCTCGCCCACAACCGTGCCGTCATAGGCTTTGTCGCCGCATTCATTCAGCTCGTGCCAGACATAGCCGCGCCCGTCATCACTGATCGCGACAACCCGGTCGACACCGAAGGCCACGTTCTTTTCGCTCAGAAAGGTCAGCGCCGTGCCTGCGGCCAGTTCGGCCCCGATCGCCTCGGCGTCAAAACAGCTGAACCAGCCCGGTGCGACGCGCGGTTCGGCCCCATCGTACATCACATAGGTCTCGGTCAGCATGGCAAGGCTGTGCGAGGTGGTGAAACAGGCGCGATAACGGATCGGAGAGCTGTCGGCGTCAATCGCGTCGAAGTCCTCGTAAAGGATCGCCTCGGGCTGCTCTGTCACCAGATTGACCAGCCGCACATCATCGGTGCCAGTCGCGGCCACCGGGGAATAGAAGGCATAGATCTGCATGTAATAGATCAACGCGCCTGCCAGCAAAGCCACCATCACGATCCCCGCCGCGAGTATCCGTCCGCTCACTCTGCCGCCTCCGCGACATAGCCACCCGCCTCGGTCAGCACAAAGGCATCGGCGCAGGATTTCGCCAGTGTCCGCACCCGGCCGATATAGGCCTGCCGCTCGGTCACCGAAATCACGCCGCGCGCGTCGAGCAGGTTAAAGATGTGGCTCGCCTTGATGCATTGGTCATAGGCCGGATGCGCCATCACGATGCGCTTGCCGGTCTTGGGGTCTTGGTGCTCACGGCTCAGGATGCTGGCGCATTCCGCCTCGGCCTCTTCAAAGTGGCGCAGCAGCACATCGGTGTCGGCCACATCGAAATTCCAGCGAGAGTATTCCTGTTCGGTCTGGCGGAACACATCGCCATATTTCATCGCAATCGGCGCGTCGGGATTGTTGAACGGCATGTCCATTACGTGATCGACGCCAAGCACATACATCGCCAAACGCTCAAGCCCATAAGTCAGCTCGCCCGAGACCGGGTGGCAATCATGCCCGCCGACCTGTTGGAAATAGGTGAACTGGCTGACTTCCATCCCGTCGCACCAAACCTCCCAGCCAAGCCCCCAGGCCCCCAAAGTCGGGCTTTCCCAGTCATCCTCGACAAAGCGGATGTCATGCAGCGCCATGTCGATGCCGATGGCTTGCAGCGAGCCCAGATACAGCTCTTGCAGGTTGGGCGGAGAGGGTTTGATCAGCACTTGATATTGATAATAGTGCTGCAACCGGTTGGGGTTTTCGCCGTATCGCCCATCGGTGGGGCGGCGCGAGGGCTGCACATAGGCGGCGGCCCAGGATTTGTTGCCAAGGGCGCGCAGGGTCGTGGCGGGGTGAAAGGTACCTGCCCCCACTTCCATGTCATAGGGTTGCATGATCGCGCAGCCCTTGTCGGCCCAATAGGCTTGAAGCCGCAGGATGATGTCCTGAAAGGAACGCGGTTTGGCGGAGGTATCGGATGTCATGTCATGGCCCTTGCACGCTTTGCGCCTGCTTAGGCGGATGCGGCGCGAGGGTCAATTGCAGCCCCCCAATTGCCGGGATTTTCCCAAACAGCGCGCCGATACAGCGCTGATACAGCGCTGAAACGGGGCCAACACACCGTCAATCCCGGGCCGATCCTCATAAGTTAACCCGGATCGCGTGACAAATCCCCTGTGCCGCCTACTTTGAGCGTGCACGCACAGTTTCAGCAGGTAAACTGCGCGGCGTATGAGTGACTGCAGGCAGGACGACCTATAAACATGACACGTTTGATAATTTCATCATTGCTCGCGCTGGTTTTTGGCCTGCGCGCCGCCATTGCCCAGGACGATATCGCCTGGATCCAGATCGAAGCACTGCCAAGCCTTCTTGAGGCCGAGGAACGGGTGCGCGATTATTCCCAGATCCTGCCCGATGTGAACGGGTTCTCGATGGGCTCCGGCTGGTATGCCGTGGCGCTTGGCCCCTATGACAACGCACAAGCCGCGACCCAACTGCGCCAATTGCGCGGCAACGGCCAGATCCCGCGCGACAGTTTCATCGCCCGTTCGCGGACCTACGAGAGCCAGTTTTGGCCGGTCGGCTCCAATGCGCTGTCTGGCGAGGCCCCCGTCGCCACGCCCGCGCCTGCCGTCGAAGCCGAGGTAGAGGCCGCGATTGAGGACGCCATCGAAGACGTGCAAGAGGCGCAAGAGGCGCCGGTTGCCGAAGTCGAGGCCGTAGAGCCCGAACCTGTCGAAGAGGTTGTGGTGCAAGAGACTTTGGCCGAAGCGCGCCGCAGCGAAGCGCAGATGACCGGTCAGGAAAAGCGCGACCTGCAAATCGCCCTGCAATGGGCCGGGTTTTACAATGCCGCCATTGATGGCGCTTATGGCGCTGGCACCCGCCGCGCCATGTCGGCGTGGCAAGAGGCCAATGGGTTTGACGCCAACGGCGTGATGACCACTCGCCAACGGGCCCTGGCGATCCAGAATTACAATGCGGTTCTCGAAGGTCTGGGCCTTGAGAGGGTGAGCGATTCTGTGGCCGGCATCGAGATGAAACTGCCGCTGGGTGTGGTGGAATTTGCCGCCCACGAAGCGCCGTTCGCCCGCTATGCGCCCAAGGGCGATCTTGGCGCGCAGGTGTTGCTGATCTCGCAAGAGGGTGACCAACGGCGGCTGTTTGGCCTGTATGACATCCTGCAAACCCTGGAAGTTGTGCCGCTCGATGGCCCGCGCGAACGTCGCAACAACGGCTTCTCCATCACCGGCAGCAACGACGAGATCGTCTCGCACACCGAGGTCAGTCTGCGTGACGGCGAGATCAAAGGCTTTATGCTGGTCTGGCCCGCAGGCAACGAAGACCGCCGAACCCGCGTGCTTCAGGAAATGTCCGCCAGCTTTACCCGTATTCGCGGCGTGATGCCGTCGGATACCGGCGTGGGCGACAGTCAGTCGGTCGATCTTTTGTCCGGTCTGGAAATCCGCAAGCCGCGCGTGTCGCGCACCGGTTTCTTTGTGTCCGACAAGGGCGCAGTGGCCACCACGCTTGAAGCGGTATCGAGCTGCACGCGGATCACCCTCGACGGTCACACCGACGCGAAAATCGCGATGAGCGATGAGACACTGGGCCTTGCGATCCTGACGCCCTTGTCCAATCTTGCGCCGATGGAAGTGGCGGAACTTGCCGCCAATGCCCCGCGCCTGCAATCCGAGGTCGCCGTGGCCGGGTTCTCTTACGAAGGCGTTCTGGGGGCCCCCTCGATGACCTTTGGCAAGCTGGTCGATCTGCGCGGGCTTGATGGCGAAGATGCGCTGGACCGCTTTGATCTGCGCACCCTGCCCGGCGACGCCGGTGGCCCCGTGATGGACGGCTCGGGCGCGGTGATCGGCATGTTGTTGCCCCGCAGCCAAAGCGGCCGGCAATTGCCCGAAGAGGTCAGCTTTTCGGCAGATGCAGCCGCACTTCAGGCCGCTCTACGTCAGGCTGGCATCTCGGCCCGCGTCGCGCGCGGCGGCGGTGCTTCGCTGGCGGCAGAAGACCTGACAACCAAGGGCCGTGGCATGGCGGTTCTGGTCAGCTGCTGGGACTGATCTGACAGCACAGACGTGAAAAGGGGCGGCGCAATCTATTGACTGCGCCGCCCCTTTTTTATTCCATCTCGTCGCAGCCTTAGTGCCGCTATTGCAGCGCCTGACAGTCCAGCGCCTGTGCAAAGCTTTCGCGCCCGATATGCGGCCCAAGCGTGTCCATCGTGATCGCCGCGCCGTCATAGCGCAGCGCCAAAACCTCGCGCCACGCGGCATCGGCCACGATCATCTCGGGCCCCTGCCCGCAGTCGCGTATGCCCCCGGCGATGTTACTCTCACCAATCCGGTGGTTGGTCACGCCCGGCAGCGCAGCCGCCTCTTCCAGATCGGCCAACCCATCCGCGCGCGGCAGATAGCGCCAGATCCGCAGGGTCTTGGCCAGATGCGGCCGGTCGACATAGGCCAGCTCAGTTACACCGTCGCCATCCAGATCCGCCGCCCCGACAGGTGCAAGCCAGCGAAACCGCGTGCCGATGAACGGCGTCGCTGCCAACCGCAAGAACGCCTCGTTGCGAAAGCCCCAGACGGCGAGGCGCGCGCCTTTGGTGGCGTGGCTTTCGACCACCACAATCTCGGCAGGCCCCTGCCCGTCAAGGTCCACAACCCGCGGTGCCACATCCTCAAACACCAGCTCCGACGGCAGGCGCAGAACAATATCGCCTCCGCCCGCTGTGCACTCCGGCTTGGCGCGCGTGGCAACCCGCAAGGTGCCCCATTCGAGGTCGTCGCCCAACACGCCATGCGGATAGCGATCGGTCGGCATCTCGTAAGACGCGCTCTCCACCTCGGCCACACAGCGCACGGCGTCGGTCTGGGCCGCGGCAGCCCCGCCCAGCCACAGGCTCGACATCAGCAACGCGCCGCGCGTCAAACCGGGCCAAGGGCGCAACGGCAGACGCGGCGCCTTCATCAGATTTGCTTTTCGGGCATCTGAACCACAAGCCCGTCGAGTTCGTCCGAGACCTTCAACTGACAGGTCAAACGCGAGCGCGCGGCGTCGGGCTCATAGGCAAAGTCGAGCATGTCTTCTTCCATGTCGTCCTTGGCGGGCAGCTTCTCAACCCAAGCCGGATCGACATAGACGTGGCAGGTCGAGCAGGCGCAAGCGCCACCGCAATCGGCCTCGATGCCGGGAATGTTGTTGTCGCGCGCGCCTTCCATCACGGTCAGCCCATTGGCGACCTCAACTTCATGCTTCGTGCCGTTGTGCTCGACATAGGTGATCTTCGCCATCCGAACGTCCCTCTTTGGAATCCTGATCTAGTGTTCGATACGCCTCTTATTTCTTTTCACCGACATTTGCGACCCTTGCTGTTGCAACTTGCGGTGAGCTGCCGATGTTCTATATTCGTTTTCATGCAAGTCTTTCGTAACCCCCCCGGCGCCCTCATGTCTTCGGCCCACGGCAACTGGCCGCGCCCGCCCTCGGCGCTGCAGGCCGTGCGGCTGGACGAACCGCCCCAGGGCGCGCGCATCACCGTGGCGGGGCTGGTGATTCTGCGCCAGCGGCCCGGCACCGCCAAAGGGGTGATCTTTCTCACGCTTGAGGATGAAACCGGGGTGGTCAATGTCATCGTCTGGCGCAAACTTTACGAACAATACCGCCGCGCCGTGATTGCGGGCCGGATGCTGCGCGTCACCGGACGGCTTCAGCGCGAGGGCGGCGTGACCCATGTGATTGCCGAAGTGGTCGAGGATATCTCGGCCATGCTCGACAGTCTTCTTGATGTCACAGATCCGCCGGAAAATTCCCGCCCGCGTTCCGGCCCCCTGTTCGGCTCCGGTGAAACCGGCTAATCTGCTGCGAAATCAAGGCTCCGTCAGAGGGCAAGAGGCAAAGCAGATGATCCACACAGCCGCACCCCGACGGGCCTGCGCGGCGCCGCTTGGCGCTGTGCTTTGCCTTGCCTTAACCGCCTGCGTGCCGCCCCCGAATGACACCCCCACCCGTTTCGCCTTTACCGCGCTTGAGGCCGCCCGCGTGCCCGCCCCCGCCGGGGCCACACCGGGAAGCTGCTGGGTGCGCGATGTCACCCCGGCCGTGATCGAAACCCGCACCGCGCAGGTGCGTGAACAACCCGCTATCCTCAATCCCGACGGCTCGCTGCTGGCGCCGGCGATCTATGCCACCGAAACCCGTCAGGACATCGTGGTGCCGCGCAAGGAATACGTGTTTGAAACCCTCTGCGCCAAGGACATCGGCCCCGAGATTTTCTCGTCTTTGCAACGCGCGCTTGCCGCCCGCGACCTTTATGACGGTCCGATCTCGGGCGAGATCAACCTTGCCACCGAAGCCGCCCTGCGCCGATTCCAACGCGCCCAAGGTCTTGAAACTGCGCTTTTGACCATCGAAACCGCGCGTCAGCTTGGGCTTGTGGCCGTCGCCCGCGACTGAGGCCGGCCCTTTCAATCAGATCCAACACCACAACGAAAAAGGGGCACCCAAACCGGTGCCCCTTCGTCAAGTTATATCACATCAGAACTTAGCCATCGAGGCCCAACGCCACAAAGCGCGGATCACCAGCGCGGCGGACCAAAAGCAGCAACGACTTGCGCCCTGCGTCTTTGGCCTCTTCGATCATCGCTTCAAGATCAGCGATTTCCGCCACCTTCTGCTGACCGGCCTCAGTGATCACATCCCCGGCGCGCAGACCTTTTTCATAGGCTTGCGACACCTCGTCCACATCCGTCACAACAAGGCCCTCCGCACTCGCAGGAAGCTCCAACTGCTCGCGCAGCTCGTCGCTCAGCGGCGAAATGGTCAGGCCAAGGATCGACGCGGTTGCAGGCTCATCAGTGTCATCCATCGGCTGCGATGCGGGCACTGCGGTGTTTTCGGCAGTCTCACGACGGCCCAAAGTCACCTTGAGCGTCTGGGTTTTGCCATCGCGGTTGACCACGACCTGCACGGCCTTGCCCACGGTGGTGTTGCCCACAGCGCGCACAAGTTCGCGGGTGTCGGTCACTTCGCGGCCATCGAATTTGGTGATCACGTCACCGGCTTCCATGCCCGCATCCTTGGCCGGACCGTCCGGCACATCGGTGACAAGCGCGCCAGAAGTGCTTGCCAGTTCCATCGCCTCGGCGACATCTTCGGTCACGTCCTGAATGCGCACACCGAGCCAGCCGCGGCGGGTTTCGCCGAATTCCTTAAGCTGGTCGACGACCTTGGTCACCACGTTCGACGCCATCGAAAAGCCGATGCCAATCGAGCCGCCATTGGGCGACAGGATCGCGGTGTTCACGCCGATCACCTGACCATCCATGTTGAACAGCGGCCCGCCCGAGTTGCCCCGGTTGATCGCCGCATCGGTCTGGATGTAATCGTCATAGGTGCCCGAAAGCGCCCGGTTGCGCGCCGATACGATGCCTGCGCTGACCGAGAACCCTTGGCCCAGCGGGTTGCCCATCGCCATGACCCATTCGCCGACGCGCGCAAGGTCGCTGTCACCAAAGCTGACAAACGGCAGCGGCCCATCGGCCTCGACCTTGAGCAGCGCGATGTCTGTCTTGGGGTCGGTGCCGATCACTTTGGCCGGCAATTCGCCGCCATTGAAGAACTCGATCAAGATCTCGTCTGCGCCCTCGATGACGTGGTTGTTGGTGACAACAAACCCGTCCTCAGAGATCACAAAGCCCGAGCCAAGCGCCGACGACCGGCGCGGTCTATCACCGCCGCCATCGCCATTGCGATCCTGAAACTCGCGGAAAAAATCTTCAAACGGCGACCCTTCGGGCACGATGCCCTGCGGCCCGGTGCGGCCTGCAACGGTGGTAGATGTGGTGATGTTCACCACGGCGGGGCTTATGCCCTCGGCCAGATCAGCAAAACTCTCGGGTGCGCCGCGCGCGGCAGCGGACAGCGCCTGCGCCAGCACGAACATCACCGAGATGCCCAGCATCCACATCATGCGCAACCGCGTCGGGTGCACTTGGTGCTCTGCAAGGGCCACTGCGTTCGATTGGGGTTTCAATTGACGAACTCCTCCTGTTTGACCGCAAATCGCGATCGGACTGCCTTTAACAACTGTCTCTAATTTAGGTACTCAAAAGTCACAGACAAAGGAACTCTCGCTCTATCAACGCCATGTGAACAGATCGTGAAGAATGTAACACGGATACAAAGCAGGACCAGTGCGGTTTTGCAGGCTTGCTCTCGTCGTCAGATCAGCGGCGGTGCCAATGCGCGATATCCGGTTTGCCCTTGCGCGACGTTTTATCGGCCTTGAGGGTCTCGGCCTTAAGGCCGGCGACCTCCAAAAAGGCGCGGCGGATGGTGTCAATCTCGGGCGCGTCGCGGTGCAGCGCCATCAACTTGGTCAGCTCACCACGGGCATCAAGTGTATAGAAATGCACGAACTTGTTGCCCTCGATCGTGCCGGGGCGATCGAATCCGTGATACGATGTGGCGAGGAATTCGCCAAAGGGCTGGCCGGGCGAAATGGGAATGGTCTTCGCGCCAAAGAACGAGGGGATGACCACCCTATCCGGCCGGATTGACAGCATCGGCCTGCGCCAGGTGTTGAGAAAGGCATAGCCAAGGGCACAGGCGCCGGCGAAACCGGCCAACACAAGGGCGTTGGTCTTGAGGTCGAAATCCTTGCCCATAAAGAGGGCCATCACCAGCCCGGTGCAGGCCGCTGCGATGATCAGAACGCCCATGCCCGCAACCAAAGCACCGTCGGGCCGTTTGAAATCCACCTGCCGCATCGCCGCCCCTATCGTTTGTGTGTCACGCCCCCAACGTTTTGGCGATCCACACCAGCAAGACACCAATGGCCAGCGCCATCAAGCCCAGATTGCGGCGCTGCGCCTCGGGCAAGGCGCGCAGCATCTCGAGCATCTGTTCGATAAGCGAAGGGGCCAGCGCATAGGCCAGCCCCTCTACAATCAAGACCAGCCCGAGGGCCAGAAATGCAGTTGCGATCATTGCGTCTGCGTCTCGGTCTCTGCTGCGTCTTCTGCCGGTGCGTCTTCTGCCGGTGCTTCGTCTGCCGGTGCTTCGGGAGCCTCGGGTGCGACCGGAGCGGCTTCAGGTGCAGGTGCGGCAGCTGCCGTTGCCCGCGCAGAGGCGGCTGCGGTGTCTGCTTGCTTGCCGGTATCCGACTTCAGATAGTTGAAGAAATCGCTGTCCGGCGACAGAACCATCGTCGAGTTGCCTTCCTTCAGCGCCCGCTGGTACGCGGTCAGCGACCGGTAGAATTCAAAGAATTCCGGGTCTTCGCCAAAGGCCGCCGCAAAGATGCCGTTCCGCTTGGCGTCAGCTTCACCGCGGATGATCTCGGCCTGACGGGCCGCATCCGACGTCAGTTCCACCACGGTCCGATCCGCCTGCGCGCGCACACGCTGCGCGGCTTCGTTACCACGCGCGCGCTCATCTGTCGCTTCACGCTCACGTTCGGCACGCATCCGCTCAAACGTCGCATCAAGGTTTTCCGCCGGAAGATCAGTACGCTTCAACCGCACGTCGATCAGCTCAAGCCCGAGCTCCAAAGCATCGCCAAGCGCGCCATTGCGGATCCGCAGCATAAGCGCGGCCCGGTCAGAGCTCAGGATGTCATTGGAGGACACCGAACCAAGGATCTCACGGGTTTGGGACCGCAGGATCGAATCGAGCCGGCGCCCCGCCACTTCGATGGCCAGATCACCACCGGCACCGGTGGCCTCACGGAACTTGTTCACGTCGGCAATCCGGTAGCGCGCGAAGGCATCGACCACCAGGCGGCGATCATCCAGCGGCGTCACTTCAAGAGGGTCGACGTCGCGGCTCAGGATACGGTCGTCATAACGCACAACATCCTGAATAAGCGGGATTTTAAAGCTGAGACCGGGGTCTTCCTTGACCGAGACAACCCGACCAAATTGCAGCACCAGCGCCTTTTCACGTTCGTCGACGATGAACAGCGATGACAGCAGAATTGCCACCGCAATCACGACGACCGGCAGAAGATAAGTGGTTTTCCGCATCAGTTCGACCCTTCGGATTGCGTGGCGTTGCGGCGCAACTCATTGAGCGACAGATAAGGCACAACGCCCTGCCCCCCGGCCCCCGGTTCATCAAGGATGATCTTGTCGACGCGGCCCAGAACCTGCTCCATCGTCTCGAGGTACAGACGGCGGCGGGTGACTTCCGGCGCTTTCTGGTACTCGGTCAGAACGGCAGAGAAACGGCTCGCTTCACCTTCGGCCTCGTTGACGACCTGCGCGCGATAGCCTTCGGCCTCTTCCATCAGCTGCGCGGCTTCACCACGCGCCTCGGCAAGCACCCGGTTGGCATAAGCGTCAGCGACGTTTTGCAGCCGGTCCCGTTCCTGCTCGGCGGCTTGCACGTCGCGGAACGCCGCGATTACAGATGCCGGTGGATCGGCTTTGTCAAAGTTCACCCGCACGATGTTCACGCCACTGTCATAGCTGTCGAGCGTGAGCTGGATCAGATCCTGAAGCCGCGAGGCAATGCTGCCCCGGTCACGGTTGAGGATCGGCGCGAGGTCGGATTGCGCAATAATCTCGCGCATCGCCGATTCAGACACCGCCCGGATCGTCGGCTGCGGTTCGCGCAGGTTGAACAGGAATTTCTGCGGATCGTTGATGTTCCACACCACCTGGAAATCGATATCCACGATGTTTTCATCGCCGGTCAGCATCAGGCCCGCATCGCTGCCGCGTCCGCCCACACCGATATCTTCGGTCTGTTCGCGCGTCACCTGAATGACTTCGGCGCTGACAAACGGCCAAGGTGCAAAGTTCAGACCCGGACCGCCGGTGCTGTAATAATCACCAAGGAAAAGCTCGACCGCCTGCTCTTCGGGTTTGACGGTGTAAAAGCTCGCCATCCCCCAAAGTACCAGCGCACCAAGCACGCCAAGGCCGATGGTACCACGAGTCAGCATCGGGCCATTGCCCTTGCCGCCACCGCCGCCGCCATTCGAGCGACCGCCATTGCCGCCACGCCCGCCCATAAGCACGCGCAACTGTTCCTGGCCTTTTTTCATCAGCTCGTCGATTTCAGGCATCTGCGAGTTTTCATCGCCACCCGGACGCCGACCGCCGCCATTGTTGTTGCCGTTGCTGCCGTTGTTGTCGCCCGAGCCGCGCCCGTCGCCTCCCCGACCGCCAGAGCCACCGCCCCAGGGTCCGCCAGAATTGCCTGCCATTTGTGCTTTTCCCTTCAGGTTCGCATCCATCTTTGTCTTCCCCTTAATCTTTGGGGCCAGACCTTCATTTTCAAGCCGTGCGCACCGGAGAACGCATGGTTACCAGTTCTTCGGACATGGTCGGATGCACCGCAACGACCCTGTCAAAATCTTCTTTCGTCGCGCCCATCTTGACGGCAATACCGGCCAGCTGGATCATCTCGCCCGCCTGCGGTGCCACGATGTGACAGCCCAGCACCTTGCGGCTCTTCTGGCTCACAACAAGCTTCATCAGCACGCGGTTGCTTTTGCCCGCAAAGGACGATTGCATCGGTTTGAACGACGAACAATAAACCTCGATCGGCTCTTGCTCGCGCGCCGCCTCTTCCGACAGGCCAATGGTGCCCAGCTCGGGCTGGGTGAACACGGCCGAGGGCACAAGGTCATGATCAACCGGCGTTGGATTGCCTTTGAACACGGTTTCGACAAAGGCCATACCTTCACGGATCGCCACCGGCGTCAGGTTAACCCGGTTGGTCACATCGCCAATGGCATAGACCGAAGGCACCGCCGTCTGGCTGTATGCGTCGACTTCAATCGCGCCTTTGCGGTCGGTGGAAATCCCCACCTCCTCTAGCCCGAGATCCTTGGTGTTGGGCGCGCGCCCGGTGGCGAACATCACCTGATCAAAGACATGTTCGCTGCCGTTGGTGGCCTTGACCCAGATGCCGTCGTCGACCTTTTTCATCTCAAGCACGTTGGTGCCGAGGTGCAGATTGACGCCGCTCTGGATCATCTCTTCCGAAATCAGCCCGCGCGCTTCATCGTCAAAGCCACGCAGGATTTGCGCACCGCGATAAAATTGCGTGGTTTCAACCCCAAGCCCGTTCATGATGCCGGCAAATTCGCAGGCAATAAAGCCGCCGCCGACGATCAGAATACGCTTGGGCAGCGCATCAAGGTGGAAAATCTCGTTCGAGGTGATCGCCAGCTCCGCGCCGGGAATATCGGGTGTCACCGGCCAGCCGCCAGTGGCAATCAGAATATGCTTGGCGGTCTTTCGCTCGCCCGTGGACAGCTCCACCGTATGCGCATCGACCAGCTTGGCACGGGCGTCAAACGTCTCAACCCCGTTGTTTTTCAGGATGTTGCGATAGACGCCTTCCAGACGGTCCAACTCAGACTCAAGCTTGCCGCGGAACGCCGGCCAATCAAACCCACCCGCCATCATCGTCCAGCCGTAGTCCTGCGCTTCCTTGGCCATCTCGCCATAGGTCGACGCAAACACCATCAGCTTTTTGGGCACACAGCCGCGCTGAACGCAGGTGCCGCCATAGCGATCTTCTTCGGCCAATGCCACTTTGGCCCCGGCCTCGCCCGAGGCAACACGTGCAGCGCGCACGCCGCCAGAGCCGCCGCCGATGACAAACAGGTCGTAATCAAATGCCATGAAGGCTCCTTTAGTCGCGTTTCCAGTCGCCGAGATCGGCAAACATGTTGTCGTCTTCCACGAATTCGATCCTGTCGGCCTCGACTTCGCCGGTGTTGATATCACGCAGCTCAATCCGCCCGTCACCGAACCCAACAATCACTGTGTCGCAGATATCCACGAAAAGCCCGTTTTCAACGACTCCGGGAATTTGATTGAGCACCATCGCCAATTGCCGCGCGTCGCCGATGCGACCCAGATGCAGATCAAGGATGTGGTTGCCCTCGTCGGTCACATAGGGCGCATCGCCGGTCATCCGCAGGGTGGATTCGCGGCCCATAACGTCCATCGACACCAACAATTCTTCGATCAGCGCCTGCGAGGTTGGCCAGCCAAACGGGATCACTTCGACCGGCAGCGGGAAGGCGCCCAGATGCTCGACCCGTTTGGCAGCATCGGCAATCACGATCATCTGGTCCGAGGCGGTTGCCACGATCTTTTCCTGAAGCAGCGCACCGCCGCCACCCTTGATCAGGTTGAAATCGCTATCAAATTCATCGGCACCGTCAATCGTGACATCAAGCCAGCGCGCCTCGTCGAGGCTGATCACCGTGATGCCGACATCGCGCGCCAGTTCGGCGGTGCGAGTCGATGTCGGAACGCCACGAAACCGCAGCCCCTCTTCACGCACGCGCTCTCCAAGACAGCGGACCAGCCATGCGGCGGTTGACCCGGTTCCCAGACCGACGCGCATCCCATCCTCGACAAAATCGGCGGCGCGCTTGGCGGCGACGAACTTGGCCTTGTCGATGGGCGATAATTCTCCGGACATGTGCAGCGACTCCCTCAATCTTCGCAAGGTTATAGGAAATCGCGCATGGGGTTGCGAGGCCGTTTTGCCCGTCATATCGCCGGAAACGCGGTGTTTTCGCCCCCGAGCGGCGCAATCGGCTCTGCAATGGGCCGCAATACCCTTAAACCTGTCGTTTTCGGGGGTTGGCAGCGGCGCGTTGGGCGGTATCACTCGGGGCACCGCCACACGTCGCGCTGAAGAGCGCGCCACACCAAGGGAGCGCCGCCTGATGTTTCTGTCCGTCTTCGAAATGTTCAAAGTGGGCATCGGCCCGTCGTCGTCGCACACCATGGGGCCGATGGTCGCCGCCGCGATGTTTCTGGAAAAGATGCGCGCGTCTCCTTTTGATTTCAGCGGCTTGCAGGCCACTCTTCACGGATCTCTGGCGTTTACCGGCGTCGGCCACGCCACCGACCGCGCCACCATCCTTGGCCTCGCCGGGTTCACCCCCGACAGTTACGACGCCGCCAAAGCCGACGCGGAACTGGCCCGCATCCACGCCGAAAAGTCGATCAAGCCCAAGGGTTTGGGCACGCTGTCGTTTGACCCCAAGGCCGATCTGACGTTCGATTTCGGGCCAAATCTGCCCGGTCACGCCAATGGCATGGTGCTGCGCGCCACCGATGCCCAAGGCGACGTGATCCTGTCGGAAACCTATTATTCCATCGGCGGCGGATTTGTCATGACCGAGGCCGAGTTGGCCGATGGCCGCGACAAAGACGATGGCAATCCGGTGCCCTTCCCGTTTAAGAGCGCTGCGGAAATGCTTGAAATGGCGGCATCTTCTGGCAAGAGCATTGCCGAGATGAAGCGCGCCAACGAGATTTCGCGCGGCGGGCATGACCAGCTGACCAAAGGGTTGGACCGGGTCTGGCAGGTGATGAACGATTGCATCGACCGCGGTTTGCAGGTCGACGGAATCTTGCCCGGCGGGCTGAATGTGCGCCGCCGGGCGCGCGGCATTCACGATGCTTTGATCGCAGAACGCGGGATGAACCAATCGGCGCCGCACACGATCAACGATTGGATGAGCGCCTATGCGATGGCGGTGAATGAGGAAAACGCCGCCGGAAATCAGGTGGTAACTGCGCCCACCAATGGCGCGGCAGGGGTTGTGCCGGCGGTGATCCGCTATTGGCTTGACCATGTGCCGGGGGCGAGCCGCGCCGGTGTGCCGGAATTCCTGCTGACCGCCTCGGCCATCGGCGGGCTGGTCAAGTTCAACGCTTCGATCTCGGGGGCCGAGGCCGGCTGTCAGGCAGAGGTCGGATCGGCGGCGGCGATGGCCGCGGCGGGACTGTGTGCCGTGATGAGGGGCACGCCCGAACAGGTTGAAAATGCGGCGGAAATCGCGTTGGAGCATCACCTTGGCATGACCTGCGATCCGGTCAAGGGCTTGGTGCAGGTGCCCTGTATCGAGCGCAACGGTTTGGGTGCGATCAAGGCGGTTTCGGCGGCAAGTCTGGCCCTGCGCGGCGATGGCAAACACTTTGTGCCACTGGATGCGGTGATCGAAACCATGCGCCAGACCGGGGCCGATATGCACGAGAAGTACAAGGAAACCTCGCTTGGCGGGCTGGCGGTGAACGTTCCGAACTGCTGAGACCAAATGACAAAGGCCGGAGCGTTGCCCCGGCCTTTTGTTCGTTTTGTCAGAGCGGTTTATCCCGCTGCGCGTTTGTCCGGGCGAAAGCCGATGCTGTCGGAGGCAGCAAAGCGGCCACCGTCGACTTTTTCGATTTTGCCGTCGCGCAGGAGCTGGCCAAAACTGCGCAGACGGTCTTCGCGGCTGCTGTCGGCAGGCTCGACCTGGCGCACTTTGGTCATCAGTTGCGGGCGCGAAAACTGGTCGCGACCCTCAACAAACGCCATGTAAGACGCGGCAGCTTCCAGAAGCTCGGGCAGACGGTTGGCCCCCACTTCTTCGGCGAAAGCCGCGAAACCGCCGGCTTCTTCTTCCTCACGCTCCAGCGGCATTTGCACCCGGCGCGGACGCACCGAACGGGCGACGGTGCCGGGGGCCGGGACTTCGTTCTCCGGCAGGTCAACACGCTGTTCAGCCACCAGTTTGAGCGGGGCCACCTTGGGGCGCTCTTGATCGGCTTCGGCATTGCGACGCGGGCGCACGGCGGCGGCCAGATCATCGCGGTATGCGCCGCGCGGATCGCTTGTGGCATCGGCACTGTCGGATTGGCCACGGTCGGCGCGGGTGGCGGCAACGGCGGCCCGCAGGTGCGCAATCGCATTGCGACGCGACCGGCCTTCGGGCTCTTGCAGTTGCTCGTCAGTGGCGGCCATCAGGCGCGATACATCGCCCTCGTCCTCGGCAAAGCTATCGCGGCGGTCACGGCGGGCCATGACGCGGACGGCATGCTTTGTTTCGGCGAAATCTTCGTTGATTTCCGGTGCGTCTGCGTCTGTTGTGGTCTTTTCGGTCAATACCGGCGCAGGTGTTTCTTCGCCCGCGACCTCGGCTTCGACCTCGGCCAAGTTGCGCATCAGGTCAGCCTCGTCATCGTCCGACAGGCTGGTTTCAAGCTGCGCCTCTTCGACGGCGCGACGCTTGACCTTGACCACGCGAACCGGACGGCGCGGGGCCACCCGGCGCGGCGCGACAGAGGCCGCATCGGCATCGGTTTCGACCTCAGCCGCGTCTTCGGTCAGATCCGCTGCGACAGCGGGTTCGGCTGTGTCTTCGTCAGCCACGTCAACCTCAGCGGTGATCGCCTCGGAAATTGCGGCGGCTTCGTCGGTGAGGGTCTCTTCCGCAGTCTCGGCAATCGCTTCGGCGCTATCGATCTCGGCGGCTTCATCGGTTGCGATGAGCACGTCTTCGCCCTCGCCCGATGCCAGCGTCGACATGATATTGCCCAGCAACGCCGCGTCATCCGCCGGGGCGGTTTCATCGGTGTCAGCAACGTCAAGCGCCTCGGACAGATCCTCGGCTTCGACTTCGGCGGTGATCTCTTCGTCAGCCGCGACGGAAGGCGTTTCGTCGATCAGCACGTCTTCGATCCGGATCTCTTCCGCCGCAGGCGCGTCCTCAGCGCTCACTGCCACGGCGTCTTCGACAACGGGCTGCTCCACTGCGACTTCGGCCTGGCGACGCTCGGCAGAGGCCGACGACACCACGGCCCGAATCCGCGCCAGTTTCTCGGCGATGGATTCCGGCACGCGCTCGGGCTTGGCCGCCTCGATGTCGAATTCCACCGCGGGCTCGGCCTGAACGGTCACGGCGTTGGCAACGGGTGCCTCGCCTTCATCGTCTTCGGCGTCCTGCACCTCTTCGAGTGCGGGCTGTTGAACGGCCTCATCAAAACCCTCGGTCAGCGCGGCAGCAACAGCTTCGAGCTCTGCATCGAAGTCATCATCCTCGGCAACAGCTTCAAGCTCTGCATCAAAATCGTCATCCTCGGCAACATCGGCGTCAGACAGATCAAGCGCAGTGTCCGGGCTGTCAGCCACCTCTGGCGCGGTCTCAGCTTCAACATCGGCGGGGGCTTGCGCGTCCACCTCTGGCGCGATCTGAGGCGCGTCGTCCGCTTCGTCGGCGGTCTCGGCCTCGGTCGCTGCGGGCAGCGACGGGCGCAAAACAATGCCGTCATTTTCAAACCGGGCCTCAACCCGGCGGGAAATCTCTTTCTCGGCAATCCGCGCCAGCATCTCTGCATCGGGCGTCGGGGGTTCGGCGCCGAAGTATCGATCGTCGCCTGCCAGATCGCGGAAGTATTCCGCAATCGCCTTCATGGTCTCAAAGGATTCGTCGAACCCCTCCAACGTGCACGAAAAGGTGCCGTATGAGACGGTCAGTATTTTATTTGTCTGTACCATCGGATGCTCGCCTTCCAAATACCTGCAAGGTCATGTTTATCATGATGGTCCCGGCCAAAGCGGCCCGAATCTGTGCCAGTGAACGTATCATTTCATGACTAGAATGTGACCTAACTCCTAAATAACGGCTAAAATGCCATGAATCACCCGATTGTTTCTGCCCAAGAGCCAGTATTATTGGTCGGAGGTGGAGAATTCCGCCACGCCGACCTTATTGTCGCCCAAAACTGGGCCAAACGCGCGGTTGCGGCGGATGGCGGGGCCAAAGTTCTGTTGCGCCATGGGGTCGTGCCCGAGGCGGTGATCGGCGATTTCGATTCTCTCGACGCCGCGACACGGGCCGCCCTGCCCGCCAGCGCGCTGCACCATATCAGCGAACAAGACAGCACCGATTTCGACAAATGCCTGCGCAATATCGCGGCACCGCTGATCCTCGGGCTGGGGTTTCTCGGCGCGCGGGTGGATCATCAGCTGTCGGTGTTCAATCGGCTGGCTGCCCGCCCCGAGAGCCCCTGTGTGCTGATCGGGCGCGAGGATATCGTGTTTCACGCCCCGCCCCGGCTTGACCTGTCACTGGATGTCGGCACGCGGGTCTCGCTGTTTCCGATGCGGCCGGTTCAGGGGCAGAGCGTGGGATTGCGCTGGCCGATAGACGGGTTGGATTTTGCACCGGGCGCGCGGGTTGGCACCTCGAACGAAGCCTCGGCGACGCGGGTGCAGCTGTGGATGGACACGCCGGGGATGCTGGTGATCTTGCCGCGCGACTGTATCGATGAGGTGGTCAGGGCTGTTCAATCAGCGGCGTCCGCGCCATGGACCGCTCGCGGATGACGATGTAAAGCCCGGCGGCCATTGTCACGCAGATGCCGAGCAGCGCCAATCCGTTGGGCAGATCGGCAAAAATCAGCCAGCCGAACAGCACCGCCACCGGGATTTCAAGATACTGCACCGGCGCGAGTGTCGCCGAGGGGGCGTAACGCAAGCTCCAGGTCATCAGCAGATGCGCCATGGTTCCGGTGATGCCGACCGCGATCAGAAGTGAGACTTCGCGCGGCACCAAGGCGACGTAATGCGCCGTCGTGCTGTCGAAGATCACCAACCAAAGCGAGACTGGTACCAGAAGGGCGCTGGCCATGACGCCATTGACCGCCTGAAGCGAAACCGGGTCAATCTCGCGCGCGATGTGGCGCGTGACCAGCATGAACAGCGCAAAGATCACCGCCACCAGCAGCGGCACCAAGGCGGGCCAGCCGACATCCACAAAGGTGGGCTGCACCACCATCAAGGTGCCGAGGAACCCGACGGCACAGGCCCACATCCGGCGCGCGCCGATCTCTTCGCCCAACACGTAATGCCCGAGCAGCAGCATCAGGAACGGCATGACATAGGCGATGGCGATGGCTTCGGCGATGGGCAGATAGCGCAGCGACACAAAGACCGCAGCGATTCCCGCGATATGCAGCACCGCGCGCAGCCAAGCCAGCCAGAACACCCGGCGCGACATGCGCCAAACCCGGCCGGATAGGGCGACAACCACGCTCAGGACCACCGCCTGGATCAGGAACCGTATGGTGAGGATTTCGATCAGCGGGACAGATTCGCCCAACAGCTTGACCATCGCATCGCCCAGCGGTGCGAGCACGCAAAACCCCAGCGCCAGAAGGATGCCGAGGAAGGGCTTGTCGTGCGGATGGCGTGCGGGGGTGTGGTCCATGGCGAAGGCTAGGCCAAACTGGAATTCGCGCTCAACCTTGACGCAAGGGAAGTGAGGGGCGAATTGACGCCCGGCTCACAGTTTTCAGGCGTTTGGTTCAGGCGTTTGGGTCCTGTGGGGTTTCGTCGGGATCGGCTTGGCCGACCCCGCGAAAGATAAACCGGAATGGCAGCGCCCAGACGATGCCAAGCACCACATAGACCAGTAGCTCGACCAGTATCGACGGGCGGTCGAGCAAGTTCACGATGCTGACCGCCGCAACGATATAAAGCGGCAAGCCGATGAGCAGGATCACCAGCGACCAGCGGCGGCGTGCCTTGTAGCTTAGACCTTTGCGACCGGTCATATGCGCCTCAATCCGAAAACGGATCGGTGACGAGAATGGTGTCGTCCCGCTCAGGCGAGGTCGACAGCAGCGCAACCGGGCAATCGATCAGCTCTTCGATGCGACGCACGTATTTCACCGCATTTCCGGGCAGTTCAGACCAGCTGCGCGCGCCCTCGGTGCTTTCGGACCAGCCCGGCACTTCTTCATAAATCGGCTTGCAGCGCGCCTGTTGATCGGCGGCGGTGGGCAGGTAATCCAGATGCGTGCCGTCAAGGTCGTAGCCGGTGCAGATCTTGAGCGTCTCAAAGCCGTCAAGCACGTCGAGCTTGGTCAGCGAGATACCATTGACGCCCGAGGTGGCGCAGGTCTGGCGCACCAGAGCGGCGTCAAACCAGCCACAGCGGCGCTTGCGACCGGTGGTGGTGCCAAACTCGTGGCCGCGTTCGCCAAGGCGCTGGCCGTCGGCGTCGTCAAGCTCGGTTGGGAACGGGCCTTCGCCGACGCGGGTGGTATAGGCTTTGACGATGCCAAGGACGTAATCAATCGCGCCGGGGCCGATGCCCACACCGGTGGCCGCCTGCCCCGCGATCACGTTGGAGGAGGTGACAAAGGGATAGGTGCCGAAATCGATGTCGAGCAGCGCGCCCTGTGCACCTTCAAACAGGATGCGTTTGCCGGCCTTGCGCTTTTCGTTCATCACCTTCCAGACGGGGGCAGCGTATTCGAGGATCTTCGGGGCCACCTCGAGGAGGAGCGCCACGAGACCGTCGCGGTCAATCGCCTCAACGCCAAGCCCCTTGCGGAGCGGATCGTGGTGCTGCAACGCGCGGTCGACGCGGGCCTCAAGCGTGGCGGGATCGGCCAGATCGGCAACACGGACGGCGCGGCGGCCAACCTTGTCTTCGTAACAAGGGCCAATGCCGCGTCCGGTGGTGCCGATCTTGGTGCCCTTGGAGGCGGCCTCTTCACGGGCACGGTCAAGCTCGCCATGATACGGCAGGATCAGCGGCGTGTTTTCCGCGATCATCAGGGTCTCGGGGGTGATCTCAACGCCTTGAGCGCGGATCGTTTCGATCTCTTGCAGCAGGTTCCACGGGTCGAGCACGACGCCATTGCCGATCACCGACAGTTTGCCACCGCGCACAACGCCAGACGGCAGCGCGTGCAGCTTGTAGACCTTGCCGTCGATCACAAGAGTGTGGCCCGCATTGTGTCCGCCCTGAAAGCGCGCGATCACATCGGCGCGTTCGCTCAGCCAGTCCACAATCTTGCCTTTTCCCTCGTCGCCCCATTGAGCGCCGACCACGACTACATTGGCCATCAGCATCGTCCCTTTCTGTCCGAGTTCCGGAGTCAAACCCGCGCCGATATACCCAAGCCTTGCGCCGCGCGAAACCGTGAAATTGCACTTGTCGCTACATCGCAACGAACGGTGACAAAATCCGGGAACGGATTTTGGTCCGAATTTTGGAAAATTCGGGCTCCGCCTGCCGCGCGCGCTCCGCAGACTGGACAGCGCCGCGCGATGAAGTAAGTCTCAGCCTGAACAGTCAGTTTCGGAGAGTGTGATGGGATTTTTCGTCCGTTGGATATTCGCGTTCGGTCTTGTCGCGGCCACCATTAACCCGACCGAGTATAATTTCATCGGTTGGGCCTTGCGCTCTTATACCACTCAACTGCCGTTGGTGATCCTTCTGGGGCTGCTTCTTCTTGTGGGCTACATTATCTATCTGCGCGCCACCCTGCGCTCGATCGGGGGTTTGGGGATGTTTCTGGTGGCCGCCATTGTCGGTGCCTTGCTTTGGGTGCTGTATGACTTCGGCGTGCTGACGCTCGACAATCAGGCGCTGAACACCTGGCTGGGGATTTTCGCGCTGTCGCTGGTTCTGGCCATCGGTTTGAGCTGGTCCATCGTGCGGCGGCGTTTGTCGGGACAGGCGGATGTGGATGACGTGGATGCCTGAGGGTTTGCTGCGTTGAAGGGTTGGAGATTTGGGGGCTCTGCCCCCCGGTCTGCGACCGCCCCCCGCGGTATTTTTGAACAGAAGAAGACCTGAGGTGCGTATTGACGCAGCGAGCTGTGCTTTCCTGACTGCGTTGCGGGTTGCGCGCCCTGATCTTTCCGCCTACATAGCCCGGCAACACGATACCCGCGAGGCTTTATGGAAAACGTTGTCCTGATTATCCACCTGCTGTTGGCGCTCGGCCTGATTGGCGTTGTGCTCATGCAGCGTTCCGAAGGTGGCGGCCTTGGTATGGGTGGCGGCGGAGCCGTTGCCGGACGCTCGGCGGCGACTGCCCTTGGCAAGATCACCTGGATCCTCGCCGCGGCCTTTATCGTGACCTCGATCACACTCACCGTGATCGCAGCGCAGAACTCTGCTGGGACGTCGGTTGTTGATCGTCTGACCCCGCCTGCGGCAGAGACCGGCGATGATACGCCGTCTACGCCCAGCCTTCCGGGTGACGATCTGCTGCCTCCGGGTGCGGACGAGAATGCACCTTTGGTGCCGCGGGCCGAGTAAACCCGCCAAAAGCGCCGGGTTTTCCCCGGCGCGCCTACAATCCATTGAGATATCCAGCCTGATCGCAACAGTATCTTGCGGTCGGCTTGTCAATTCCACGCGAATCCTATAACAGTAGGGTCCCGTGGTACTGCGGTTTTTTGGCCTCTGGCCGCGCAGTCGAATCTAGCTTGATCACGGGAGTTTCCACCAGCATGGCGCGCTTTATCTTCATCACCGGCGGTGTCGTTTCTTCGCTTGGTAAAGGGTTGGCTTCGGCCGCTCTGGGCGCGTTGCTGCAAGCACGGGGCTTCTCGGTTCGGTTGCGCAAGCTTGACCCCTATCTCAACGTTGATCCCGGCACGATGAGCCCGTTTGAGCATGGCGAGGTGTTTGTGACCGATGACGGCGCCGAGACCGATCTCGACCTTGGTCATTACGAGCGCTTTACCGGTGTGGCCGCGCGGATGACGGATTCGGTCTCGTCAGGGCGGATCTACTCCAACGTGCTGGAGAAAGAACGCCGTGGCGATTATCTTGGCAAGACGATCCAAGTGATCCCGCATGTGACCAATGAGATCAAAGATTTCATCTCGATTGGCGAGGATGAGGTCGACTTCATGCTCTGCGAGATTGGCGGCACTGTTGGCGATATCGAAGGCCTGCCGTTCTTTGAAGCGATCCGCCAGTTCTCCCAAGACAAGCCGCGTGGACAGTGCATTTTCATGCATCTGACGCTGTTGCCTTGGATGAAAGCCGCCGGTGAGTTGAAGACCAAGCCGACCCAGCACAGCGTCAAAGAGCTCCGCTCGATCGGCATTGCGCCCGACATTCTGGTGTGCCGTTCTGAGGGGCCGATCCCCGCCAAGGAACGCGAAAAGCTGGCGCTGTTCTGTAATGTGCGCCCCGACAGCGTGATTGCCGCGCAGGATATGTCGACCATCTATGACGCGCCTTTGGCGTACCACCGCGAGGGGCTTGATCAGGCGGTTCTCGATGCATTCCAGATCAGCCCCGCCCCCAAGCCCGACCTGTCGAAGTGGGAAAACGTCAGCGACCGTATCCACAACGCCGAAGGCGAAGTGCGGGTGGCGATTGTTGGCAAATACACCCAGCTTGAGGACGCCTATAAATCCATCGCCGAGGCGCTGACCCATGGCGGTATCGCCAACCGGGTGCGGGTCAAGGTGGAATGGGTCGATGCCGAATTGTTCGACCGCGAAGATCCGGCGATCTACCTGCAAGGCTTCCACGCGATCCTTGTGCCCGGCGGCTTTGGCGAACGCGGCACCGAGGGCAAGATCAAGGCGGCGCAGTTCGCGCGCGAGCACAAGGTGCCCTATCTCGGCATCTGTCTTGGCATGCAGATGGCTGTCATCGAAGCGGCGCGCAACGTGGCCGGCGTTGCCGGTGCCGGGTCGGAAGAGTTTGACCACGAAGCTGGCAAGAAACGGTTCGAGCCGGTGGTCTATCACCTCAAGGAATGGGTGCAGGGCAACGAAAAAGTCTCGCGCTCGGCGGGGGATGACAAGGGCGGCACGATGCGCCTTGGTGCCTATGACGCCACGCTGAAAGACGGCTCGAAAGTGGCGCAGATTTATGGCGGCACTGCCATCGATGAGCGCCACCGTCACCGCTATGAGGTGGATATCAAGTACCGCGACCAGTTGGAAAAGCACGGGCTGGTGTTCTCGGGCATGTCGCCGGATGGCAAGCTGCCCGAGATCGTGGAGTGGCAGGATCACCCGTGGTTTATCGGCGTTCAATTCCACCCCGAGCTGAAGTCGAAACCGTTCGAACCGCATCCGCTGTTCAAGGATTTCGTGCGGGCGGCAAAAGAGATTTCGCGGTTGGTGTGACAACCGCGAGCACACCAGTGATGGCGCGGCATCTGAATTTCAGGTGCCGATGCGCATGCGTCTATTTGTATCGAGATGCCTTCGTCGATAGGCGCGAGCCGCGTCCGCCCCTGCCCGGTTTGCGTTTGCAGTGAGGGGGTAAGCCGGGTTTGAGCCCGGCTTACGATTTCTCAAAGCGCGATGCGGAACAGGGCGAACCCGGTGTCCGACATGCCCGCCTCTTCCAGCGATACACCCGGCACGCTGTCAGCGTACCCTGCCCCCGCTGGCCCGGTCTCGAAGATCACCGTGGTGCCCTCCATCGGCGCGAATGACCAATTGCCGTCGGCACGCGGGCTGATGGTGCCTTTTTCCACGATATAGCGCACGATCACGTCGCGGTTGGTGTCGGGGCCTTCAAACACAGTCGTCTCGGGTGAGACTCCGGGGAACGCGCCCCCGCCCCCCGCGCGATAGTTGTTGGACGCGATGATGAACTCCTGCGCCGGATCAAGCGGCGCGCCGTTGTACATCAGGTTGACGATGCGGTTCGCGCCTTCGTTCTCCAGCTCGCCTTTCGGCTCGAATTTCGACGGCTGCGACAGGTCGATCTGATAGGTCACCCCGTCCATCACATCGAAGTTGTAGCTTGGGAACGCGGGGTTCAACAGCACAGCATCCTGCGCCCCCGGCTCGATCTGGTTGAACATGCCCGCCGAGCGTTCGAGCCAGTCCTTGACCTGCGCCCCCGTCACCCGGACGGCGCGCACCGTGTTGGGATAGAGGTACAGATCCGAGACGTTCTTGATCGCCACATCGCCCACCGCAACATCGGTGAAATACTCTGGCCCACCCCGGCCCCCGGCCTTGAACGGGGCCGCAGCGGACAGGATCGGCAGACCCTCATGCGGGGTGCCGACCATCATCTGCTCGATATACCAGGTCTGGGCGTTTGACACGATCTGCACAGACGGATCATCGGCCACCAAGGCGAAATACGAATGCAACGGCGCGTCGGTCTTGCCCACCGCGCGGCGCACATAGGCGAGGGTTTCGTCGTGCTCGGCCTGCGCGGCCTCAAGCACCACCGGCACGCTGTCGACCAGCGGCGTGATCTTGCGATCTTCGCCGCGCTCATAGATCGGCCGCGCCTCAGAGGTGTGCGACAGCACCCGCCAGCCCGCGCCATCACGTTCGATCATCAGGTCGATCAGCCCCATGTGCGAGCCCCAAAAGCCGCCCATCACGCCGGGTTTGCCCATGATCGTACCGGTAGCAACGTCGACCCCGGCAAAGTCGGCATAGGTCGACGACGGAAACACAAGGTGGCTGTGGCCAGTCAGGATCGCGTCTATGCCATCGACAGCGGCGAGCGGCACGGCAGCGTTCTCCATCCCCTCGGCCGCGTCCGCCGACCCGATTCCGGAGTGCGACAGCGCCACGACCAAGTCACACCCCGCTTCGCGCATCTGCGGCACATAGGCCTTCGCGGCTTCAAGAATATCACGCGCCATCACGTTGCCTTCAAGGTGGCGGCGATCCCAGTTCATCACCTGCGGCGGCACAAAGCCAATCAGACCGACGCGAATGGGATGCTCTTCGCCCGCGCCATCGGTGACTTTGTGATCAAGGATCACGTAAGGCGGCAACAGGGTTTCGTCTTCGGTCGGGGTCGCCCCCAGCTTTTTGACGATATTGGCGCAGACCACAGGGAAATTCGCCCCTGCCAGCGATTTCTCAAGGAAGGACAGCCCGTAGTTGAACTCGTGATTGCCCAGCGTCGAGGCATCGAACCCGAGTGCATTCATCGCGGCAATGACCGGGTGCATATCGCCATCTTTCATGCCGCGCTCATAGGCGATGTAATCGCCCATCGGGTTGCCCTGAAGGAAATCGCCATTGTCGATCAAAAGCGCATTTGTCGCCTCGGCGCGGATGTCGCCAATCAGTGCAGCGGTGCGCGCCAGGCCCACCGTATCATTGGGTTTGTCGCTGTAATAATCATAGGGAAAGACGTGCACATGCAGATCGGTTGTTTCCATGATGCGCAGGTGCGCCTGATTGCCAGCGGCACTTACCGAGAAGGGATGCAACGCGACAAACCCCGCGGTACTGGCCAGAAAACCACGTCGTGACAAGGACATAGGCATGAGAAAACTCCCCTGAGTGTTGGATGGCGGTATACGACTCCGTAGATGCTACACCTCTATTTCAAAATCACGAAGACCGGATGACAGCGTGCGCGACGGCTTGCCCAAGCCTTTGCACAAGGGTAGCGTCGCGCGCATGACAGAGACCTTCGCCTGCACCTGTGGTGCCACCGAGTGGCATGTAACCGCACCCAAAACCGGCAACCGGCTGCTGTGCTACTGCGCCGATTGCCAAACCTTTCTGCGCCATCTCGGCTCGGACACGGTGACAGACACCGGCGGCGTCGATCTGCTTCAGATCACGCCGGCCCAGATCACCTTTGCCCGCGGTGCCGAAAATCTCGGGCTGCTGAAACTCTCGCCCAAGGGGCTGTCGCGCTGGCACACCACCTGTTGCAACACGCCGGTGGCCAATACGTTGAAATCGGCCAAGCTGCCGTTTGTGTCGCTGATGTGCGCGGCGCATCAGGGCGAGGATACGGCGCTTGGCCCGGTGCGCGCACATGTGAATACGGTTTGGGCCAAAGGGCCGGGCAAACCGACGAAAGACAGCGGCCTAGGGCGGCTTATGCGGGTCTTCGCCCGCAATCTGGTGGTGGGCCGACTGTCTGGAAAGTGGAAAGCGACCCCCTTCTTTGCGCCGCCCGATTGGGCACCGATGGCCAAACCGCATGTGATCAGCAAGGAAGAGCGCTTTCGCGCCCGCCCCTGACGCTACGTTATCGCGGCCAAGGCGGCATTTGACATCTGCGGTGTCGACAAGGCGGCACCAAAGGCTAATCCTGTGGAAAACGAATAACCCGCCAAGGGAAATACCGACAGAGGAGACAGCCATGCCCACGATATTTGACCGCCTGACCCGGATGTTCAGCGGCGAAGCCCCGCCCAAACAGCCCCTGCCCGCGCTTGACGCCGCCCATGCGCTTGGCGCGCTTTTGGTACGGGTGGCCAAGGCCGATCACGTCTATCTGTTCGAGGAGCTTGAGCAGATCGACCGTATCCTCGCACTGCGCAATGGCCTCAATCCGGTTGCCGCGGCCAAGATGCGGGCCGAATGCGAGCGTTTGGAAGAGGCGGTGCCCGACACGCCGGAGTTTGTCGAAAAGCTGCGTGAGGCGGTGGACTACGAAGACCGGCGCAAGATTGCCGAGGCGCTCTGGGCCGTGGTGATTGCCGACGGCGTGCAGGAAGAGCACGAAGTGGCGTTGGTGGATCTGGTCGAAGAAATGCTCGGCGTGTCGATTGACCATAGCCAAGAAGCGCGCGAGGCCGCGCAAAGCATCAGCTGAAGGCCTGACCATGCATGTTTTTCGCCACGCCTGCGCGTGTCGACAGGCTGGGGGCCAGCCCCCAGACCCCCGAGGGGGCAGCGCCCCCTATATACACCAGCGGCTGTAACCGAGGCGCGCGACATCCGCTTGGCCCCCGCGCCGCTTGGCCCTATATATCCCCCATGTTTGCTGATTTCCTCAAGCGGCTGACCCAGCCCGAGCCCGCCTCCTTGCCCGACGACGACGCACGCCTTGCGCTGACCGCGCTTTTGGTGCGCGTGGCCCGGTCGGACGAAAGCTATGACGATGATGAACGCGCGCTGATCGACAAGATCGCCGCCGGTCGCTTCGGTCTTTCGCCGTTTGAAGCCACCGCCCTGCGCAAAGAGGCCGAGCAATTGGAAACCGAGGCCCCCGACACCGTGCGCTTTACCCGCGCGATCAAGGATCAGGTGCCGTTCGAGGCGCGGATCGGTGTGATCGAGGCGCTGTGGCAAGTGGTGCTGGCCGATGGCGAACGCGACGACGCCGAGAATGCGCTGCTGCGCATGGTTGCGCCGATGCTGGGGATCAATGACCGCGACAGCGCGCTTGCCCGGCAACGTGTCGACAAGGGCTAAAGGATACGCACAGGGCTTCCGAAACGGGCTATCGTGGCGGCAACTCCGGCGGAATTTACCCGATTCCGCCGTATTGGAAGTTGCAAGGGCGCAAAATTTCCGCCCTATTACCAGAACCCGCCACTCATAGATTGATGCCCGTGACAGACCAGACCCCCGTTATCGAGATTCGTGACCTGCACAAGAGCTATGGCTCTTTGGAGGTGCTCAAAGGGGTTTCCATCAATGCGCATCGCGGCGAGGTCATCTCGTTGATCGGCTCGTCGGGGTCGGGCAAATCCACGCTTTTGCGCTGTGCCAACCTGCTCGAAGACAGCCAGCAGGGCGAGGTTTTGTTCAAAGGCGAGCCGGTGACATGGAAAGGCCGTGGACTGGCGCGCAGACCGGCGGATGCCAAGCAGGTGCTGCGCATCCGCACCAATCTGTCGATGGTGTTTCAGCAGTTCAATCTGTGGGCGCATATGACCATCCTGCAAAACGTGATGGAGGCCCCGGTGACCGTGCTCGGATGCGACCGCGCCGAGGTAGAAGACCGGGCGCGCGGCTATCTCGACAAGGTCGGCATCGGCGACAAATGCAGCGCCTATCCGGCGCAGCTTTCGGGCGGACAACAACAGCGGGCGGCGATTGCGCGCGGCCTTTGCATGGAACCCGAAGCGCTGCTGTTTGATGAGCCGACAAGCGCGCTTGACCCCGAGCTGGAACAAGAAGTTGTCAAGGTGATCAAAGACTTGGCCGGTGAAGGCCGGACCATGTTGATTGTGACCCACGACATGAAAATGGCCCGTGATGTGAGCGACCATGTGGTCTTTCTCCATCAAGGGCTGATCGAAGAAGAAGGCGCGCCAGAGACGCTCTTTGGCGCACCAAAATCAGAACGGCTGCGGGGGTTTCTGTCCTCGACAATGGCCGTCTAAAACCAACACACTAGGGAGCACCACACATGAAAACCATCCTTTTGGGCACCGCCGCTCTGGCCTTTACCGCCAGCATGGCGCTTGCCGGCAGCCATTCCATGACCGTCCGTCTGGGCACCGAGGGCGCTTACCCTCCCTTCAACTTCCTCAATGACGCGGGCGAGGTCGACGGCTTTGAACGCGAAGTCGGCGACGAGTTGTGCAAGCGCGCCGAGCTGACCTGTGAGTGGGTCACAAACGAGTGGGATTCGATCATCCCCAACCTCGTTTCGGGCAACTACGATGCCATCATCGCCGGCATGTCGATCACGGACGAGCGCGAAGAAGTCATTGATTTCACGCAAAACTATACCCAACCCGATCCGTCGTCCTTTGTTGGCAAAACCGGCATGATGATCGAACCGGCGGCGGCTATTATCGCGGCACAGGCGGGCACGATCCAAGCCGGTCACGTTGCCGAGATTGGCGCGACCCTGTTGGAATTTGCCAACCCCGAGGAAACCATTGGCGCGGTGCGCAATGGCGAAGCGGATGCGGTTTTGGCCGACAAATCCTTCTTGTCGCCTTTCGTGGAAGAAGACGCCGAGCTTGATTTCGTGGCCGAAGATATCCTTCTGGGCGGCGGCATCGGCATGGGCTTCCGTGAAAGCGACGCTGAGTTGCGCGCCAAGTTCGACGCGGCGATCCAGTCGATGAAGGATGACGGTTCGCTCAACGAGTTGATCGTGAAATGGGAAGTCGGCGAGACTTTCTAAATCGGGTGGCGGGCTGACGCCCGCCTCAGAACTTGAAACGACGGGTGGGCTGTGTGGCCCACCTTCACGCTGAGAGGCCCGCCATTTTCAGTTTTTGCGCAGACCCCGAAACGTTGGACGGCGCGCGCTGGCTCGCCTGTTATCTGACGACCGGCAAGCATATGGCGTTTTACGCCTCTTTTGGCACTGTGTTGCTGCTGTTGGCGATCACCGCGCCGGTGGCGCTGGCCTTTGGATTTGGTGGCGCGATGGCGGCGCGGAGCCACGTCTTTCCGCTTAACTGGATCGGCCGGGCGTATATCTCGATTGTGCGTGGCGTGCCCGACATCGCGTTTTTTCTATTTTTTGTCATCGCCTTGGATCAGGGCTTTGAATGGCTGCGCCACAAGGTGAAATGCCCGGACTGGGACCAGCCCATTCGGCAAGGCAGTGATTTCGTGGTTTGCGATGCGGCCAAACTGCCGCTCGGAACCGCCGCGCAATGGGTGCATGAGAGTTACGGCTTCATGCTTGCCGTTTTGACCTTTGCTTTAGTGTTCGGAGCCTTTGCCGCCAACGTGCTGTTTGGCGCGATGCGGGCGGTGCCACGGGCGCAGATCGAGACGGCTGAGGCCTATGGCATGACCCGCCGGCAAAGCTTTTGGCGCATTCTGGTACCGCAGATGTGGGTCTATGCGCTGCCCGGATTGTCGAACCTGTGGATGGTGCTGATCAAGGCGACGCCGCTGCTGTTTTTGCTTGGGGTCGAAGACATTGTGTACTGGGCGCGCGAGCTGGGCGGGACCAAAACCGCGCGCTTTACCGACTATCCGCATGGCGATTGGCGGATGTGGTATTTCCTTGCGTTGCTGGTGTTTTACCTCGCGTTCACCAAGGTCTCGGAAGTGGTGCTGGACCGGGTGATGCGGCGGCTGACACATGGGCAGGCGACGGCGGGCGGTGAAGCGCAACGGAAGGCAGCGGCATGAAGTTTGCAGGCGTTGACTTGGGGGCGCTGCCCCCGTCCCTTTGGGACTCCCCCGAGGTATTTTTGAACAGAAGAAGCCGGGGGCGCGCAAGATGAGCTGTTGGGAGACCATTGCCGACTATGCGCTGCGTTCGGTTGGCGTGGGTGAGCGGCTGTTGCCGCGGTCGGACTTCACGCTGTGTCAGCAGGTTGTGCTGATCGGGTCGGGCATGATCTGGAACGTGTATTTCGGGGTGCTGGCGCTGGTGTCGGGGTTCTTTCTCGCGACGTTGGTCGCTGTGGGCAAGGCGGCGCAGAACCCGGTTTTGCGCAAGCCGGCGGAGTGGTTCATCTTTCTGTTCCGGGGCTCGCCGCTGTTTATCCAGTTCTTCTTTGCCTACTTCCTGTTCCTGTCGCTGAAACAAGTGGCACCGGTTTTTACCCCCTTCACCTCGGCCTGGGCCGGGGCGCTGGTGGTGCTGTTCCTCAACACGGCTGCCTACTCTGGCGAGATCTTTTACGGCGCGCTGTTGTCGGTGCCCAAAGGTGACACCGAAGCCGCCGACGCCTATGGCTTTTCCGGCTGGGCCCGGTTTCGCAAGGTGATCTGGCCGACGATGCTGCGGCTGGCCTGGCCGGCCTATACCAACGAGGCGATTTTTCTGTTTCACGCCACGACGCTGGTCTATCTCTCTGGTTTTCCTGCGTTTCAGCAGCGTGGGGATGCGCTGTATTATGCCAACTACTTTGCCGACAAGACGTTCAACCCCTTCGTGCCCTACCCCATTCTTGCTGGGTTTTTCATTCTGCTGACCTTGGTGTTGATCGGAATATTCGGGCTGATCAACCGGCGGCTTAACCGCCATCTGCCGCAGGAACGCCGCTCGAAGATGCGGCTTCGGTTGAATTTGATCCGATAGCGATTTTCGCGCGTTTCCCGCTTGCCAAGCGGGGGGGCGGGTCGTTATCCATAATTTGATCAAATTATTTCTCAGGTGTCTCCATGTCCGGCAATGCAATGAAATCCTGGCTTCGCAAGAACCCGCTGGTGCGGACCATTCGCGTGGCCGCCGCCGACCTGAACGGTCAGCCGCGCGGCAAACGGGTGCCGGTGCGCTTTGCCGACAAAGTGGTGGAAAGCGGCACGCGGTTCCCGGTGTCGGTGCTCAACCTTGATATCTGGGGCGAGGATATCGACGACAGCCCGCTGGTGTTTGAAAGCGGCGACCGCGATGGTGTTTTGCTGCCGACCGAGCGCGGCTTTCTGCCAATGCCTTGGCTCGAGGCACCCACGGCGCTTTTGCCAATCTGGATGTTCCGCGAGGATGGCACGCCGTATGACGGCGACCCGCGCCATGCGCTGCGCGCGGTGCTGGATCGGTATAAGGCCAAGGGGCTGACGCCCGTCGTGGCGGTCGAGTTGGAGTTCTATCTGATCGACGATTCCGGCCGGTCGTTTCAGGTGCCGGTCAGCGAAAGTTCCGGCAAGCGGCGCAAGGCGGCCGAGACCATGTCGATCCGCGCGCTCGACAGTTTTGACCAGTTCTTTACCGACCTCTATGACGCCTGCGAAGAGATGGATATCCCCGCCGATACCGCCATTTCCGAGGCCGGGCTCGGCCAGTTCGAAATCAACTTGATGCACAGCGAGGATGCCCTGCGCGCCGCCGATGATGCCTGGCTTTTTAAGTGGTTGGTCAAAGGCTTGGCCCGCCGTCATGGCTTTGCCGCGTCCTTCATGGCCAAACCCTATGGCGATTACGCCGGATCGGGACTGCACACGCATTTTTCCGTGCTCGATCAAGACGGTAACAACATTTTTGACGACGGCGGCGACAAGGGCACCGATGTGCTGCGCCATGCCATTGGCGGCTGCCTTGATGCGATGGCCGACAGCGCACTGATTTTTGCGCCGCATCACAACTCTTATGCCCGGTTGGTGCCCGAAGCGCATGCGCCCACCGGCATTTGCTGGGCCTATGAAAACCGCACAGCAGCGGTGCGGGTGCCCTCGGGCGATCACAAGGCACGCCGGATCGAACACCGCGTTGCGGGCGGCGATGTGAACCCCTATCTGATGCTCGCCGTGATCCTTGGTGCGGCGATGAACGGCATGGAAGATCAGTCTCAGCCCCCTGCTCCGATCACCGGCAACGCCTATGCGCTCGACGTGCCGCGCATTCCGGCCACTTGGACCGGCGCGATGGATGCCTTTGAAAACAGCGACTATATCAAGCGCATCTTCCCGGCGGAACTGATCCGCAATTTCCTCCTCACCAAACGGCAAGAGGGGCATTATATGGAAGAATTGACTGAAAAAGAGCGTGTCGAGATCTATCTCGAGAGCGTCTAACCAAACAGGTGACTTATGAAGATCGGCATCCTCACCACCGGGCATCGGCCCGAGGCGCTGCCTGAGTTCAAATCTTACTCCGGCATGTTCGGCGATCTGCTGGCGGGTCAGGGTTTTACCTTTGAAAACTACGATGTGCTTGATGGCGAATTCCCGGGCTCGATCACCGATGCCGATGGCTGGCTGATCACTGGTTCGCGGCATGGGGCCTATGAAGACCTGCCGTGGATCAAGCCGCTTGAGGCGTTCATTCGCGCGCTTTATGCTGCGGATATTCCGCTGGTTGGCATCTGCTTTGGCCACCAAATCATTGCGCAGGCGCTTGGCGGCAAGGTTGAGAAATTCGCCGGTGGTTGGGCGGTCGGTCGCACGGAATACGCCTTTGGCGACAAGACCTTGGCGCTTCAGGCCTGGCATCAGGATCAGGTGACAGAACGGCCCGAAGCGGCATCGGTGATCGCCAGCAATGCGTTTTGCCAGAATGCTGGACTCGTCTATGGCAACAAGGTCTTTTCGGTGCAGCCGCACCCGGAATACAGTGCGGATTTCATCGAAGGCCTGATGGAACATCGTGGCGGCGCGGTGCCGCCGGCCGACATCACGAAAGCCCGCGAAAGCCTGCGCCAGCCCCTCGACGCTGACATCCTCGCCGCCCAGATCGGGCAGTTTTTCCGCGAACGGAGCCTCGCATGACCGACTGGACCACACAGCTGCCCGACAGTGCCAGCCTCTATCTTGAGAACCGTCGCCTTGATGAAGTTGAATGCGTGATCTCGGACCTGCCGGGGATCGCGCGGGGCAAGGCGGTGCCGGCCAGCAAATTTGCCCGCCAGACGCACTTCTTTCTGCCCGACTCGATCTTTTATCAAACCATCACCGGCGACTGGGGCGAGGCCGCGGGGGCCGAAGGGTTTATCGAACGCGACATGATCCTCAAGCCCGACATGAGCACGGCAACCGCCGCGCCCTGGACCGGCGACTGGACGTTGCAAGTGATCCACGATGCATTTGACCGCGCCGGCGAGCCGATCCCCTATGCGCCGCGTAACGTATTGAAACGGGTGGTCGATCTGTATCATCAACGCGGTTGGACGCCGGTGGTCGCGCCGGAAATGGAATTCTATCTGGTGGCGCGCAACATCGACCCGGCCAAGAATATCGAGCCGATGATGGGCCGGTCGGGCCGCCCCGCCGCCGCACGTCAGGCCTATTCGATGACCGCTGTCGATGAATTCGGCCCGGTGATCGACGACATCTATGATTTCGCCGAGGCGCAGGGCTTCGAGATTGACGGCATCACCCAAGAAGGCGGTGCCGGGCAATTGGAAATCAACCTGCGGCACGGCGATCCTGTCAAGCTTGCCGACGAGGTGTTTTACTTCAAACGCCTGATCCGCGAGGCGGCGCTGCGCCACGATTGCTTTGCCACTTTCATGGCCAAGCCGATTGCCGATGAACCGGGCAGCGCGATGCATATCCACCATTCGGTGCTGGATCTGCAAACCGGGCACAACATCTTTATCGGTCCGCAGGGCGGCGAAACCGATGCGTTTTATCACTTTATCGGCGGCTTGCAGCGGCATCTGCCAAGCGCGATTGCAGTGATGGCGCCCTATGTGAATTCCTATCGACGGTACGTGAAGGACCACGCCGCGCCGATCAATCTGGAATGGGCGCGCGACAACCGGACCACCGGCATTCGCATCCCGATTTCCGAACCCGAGGCGCGGCGGGTGGAAAACCGGATCGGCGGGATGGATTGCAACCCCTATCTCGGGATTGCGGCGTCGCTGGCCTGTGGCTACCTTGGGTTGATCAACGAAGAACGCCCGGACCGGCAGTTCAAAGGCGATGCCTATGACGGTGAGCCGGCGATCCCGCAGGTTTTGGGCGATGCTCTGGATTTGTTCGAACAGGCCACCGATCTACATGCGGTTTTGGGGCCGGAGTTTGCCCGGGTTTATGGGATTGTGAAGCGGTCGGAGTATGAAGAATTTCTTCAGGTGATCTCGCCCTGGGAACGTGAGCATTTGCTCTTGAACGTGTGAGATTAGGGGCTCTGCCCCCGTCCGTTCCGGACTCCCCCGAGGTATTTTTGAACAGAAGAAGAACTGGGGTGCGCCTGATGAACCTGCTGTTTTCCAACGACAAACAGGGGGAATACCCTGCAAGCTGGTACGCGGCGACGACTGCGTTTTTGCCACCCTTCGCGCCGCTTAAGGGTGAAGTCACGGCCGATGTTTGCATCGTCGGTGCGGGCTATACCGGGCTGTCGGCGGCGCTGGAACTGGCACGCGCCGGACGGCGGGTTGTTGTCTTGGAGGCGCACCGGGTGGGCTTTGGGGCCTCTGGGCGCAATGGCGGGCAATTGGGGTCTGGGCAGCGGGTTGATCAGGAGGGGCTGGAAAAGCTCGTCGGGCGCGCGGATGCGGCGAAATACTGGCAGTTGGGCGAGGACGCCAAGGCGCTGGTCAAGCGGCTGGTGGCTGAGCACGCGATTGACTGTCATCTGAAACCGGGTGTGGCCTGGACCGGATCAATCGCGGCCGAGGTGGCTGATCTGCATGGCTATGTGGATTTTCTGCGCGATCGCTATGGCTATGATCAGGCCGAAGCGCTGGACGGCGCGGCCTGTCATGCGCTTTGCCCTTCGCCCGATTACAAGGGTGGGATGATTGATCATGGCGCTGCGCATCTGCACCCTTTGCGGCTGGCTGTCGGGCTGGCGCGGGCGGCGCGGGATGCGGGCGCGGTGATCCATGAGGGGTCTTATGTGCATCATGTCGCGCCGGGGTTGGTGCAGACCGGACAAGGCCGGGTGCAGGCCGAGCATGTGATCCTTGCGGGCAACGGCTATCTTGGCACGCTCAATCGCAAGGTGCGCGCGCGGGTCATGCCGATCAACAATTTCATCGCCGCGACAGAGCCATTGGGCGACCGTGCGGCGCAAGTGCTGACGCAGGATGTGGCCGTCGCAGACAGCCGGTTTGTGGTGAATTACTTCCGGCTCAGCCATGACAAGCGGCTGCTGTTTGGCGGTGGCGAGAGTTATGGTTACACGTTCCCCGCCGATATCGCCGCGAAGGTGCGCAGACCAATGCGGCAGATTTTCCCGCATCTGGCGGGTGTGAGGATTGACTATGCGTGGGGCGGCACCTTGGCGATCACCATGAAACGCCTGCCTTTTCTTGCGCAGGTCGCGCCCGGCGTTCTGTCGGCCTCGGGCTATTCCGGCCACGGCGTTGGCACGGCGACCCATGCCGGATGGCTCATGGCGCGGGCGATCATGGGCGAACAGGACGGCTTTGAGACGATGTCCGCCCTGCCTGTTCCGGCCTTTCCCGGCGGCGGCATGATGCGCACACCGCTGCTGACGCTGGCGATGAGCTGGTACGCGCTGCGCGATCGGCTGGGTGTCTGAGGTCACAAAATCCGCCGAAACCCGGCCTTCATCAAAAATTCACTTTTTTGCCGCGTTGCTCTGATTTAGTTTTCCGAAATACAGGATTAAGGAAAGCGAAAATGACCGAGCTTGTGGCCCCGAACGTGCATGACGCCGAGCCGATCCCGGCAGAGGCGCGTACCGAGATCGACCGTTTGCTGCAATCGGGCGATCTGTTTCGCTACACCGCGCCCAAGGATGCGCCGGTGTCCCTTCTGGAAGCCGAATTTGCCGAGATGATGGGCGTGGAATTCGCGCTTGCGGTGTCGTCCTGTTCGGCGGCGTTGTTCCTGTCGCTTAAGGCGCTGGGCCTGCCGCGCGACGCCCGCGTGATGATCCCTGCGTTTACCTTTGCGGCGGTGCCCTCGGCGGTGCTGCATGCGGAATGCCGCCCCGTTCTTTGCGAAGTTGGCGATAACTACCGCGTCAACCTTGAGGATTTCGCGGCCAAGATCGACAGTGTTGACGCGGTGATCATCAGCCACATGCGCGGCCACACCTCGGACATGGATGCGATCATAGCGATGTGCAACGCACGCGGCATTCCGGTGGTCGAGGATGCGGCGCATTCGCTTGGCACCGAATGGAACGGGCGCAAGATCGGCACGATCGGCACGATCGGCTGTTTCAGCTTTCAGTCTTACAAGATGGTGAACGCCGGTGAAGGCGGCATCCTGATCACCAATGACGCCGAGATTGTTGCCAAAGCGATCATCATGTCGGGCGCTTATGAGCACAATTGGAACAAGCATCCGGTGCTCAAAGATGTGTTCCCGGCGATCCAAAACACCCTGCCGCTCTACAATCAACGGCTGTCGAACTTGTCAGCGGCGGTGATCCGGCCGCAACTGCCCCACCTCGCCCGCCGGGTAAAGGATGGCCGGGCCAACCACGATTATGTGGCGGCGCGGCTTAACACCTCGACCTGGATGCAGGTGCCCGACAGTCTGCCTGCCGAGGTTCGTGCGCCGGATTCGATCCAGTTCAACCTTGAGGGCATGACCGAAGCGGAGCGCCGCGCCTTTGCTGATGCGGCTGAGGCGATGGGCGTCAAGGTGCAGATCTTTGGCCTCTCGGCCGACAATGCCCGCGCCTTTTGGAACTGGAAGTTCATCCCCGATCTGCCCGCCGATCTGCCCGCCACCCGCGCCATGCTGATGCGGGCGTGCGATGTGCGGCTGCCGGCGCGGCTGACCCGCGAAGAGTGTGACTATATCGCGGATGCGCTGATTGGGGCCGCCGAAAGCGTGATGGGGGCCCCGCGCGCCTATGGCACCTGAAACGACAAAAGCCCCGCTATAACGGCGGGGCTTTTAATCAAAATTGAACGCGTTTTACTTGTCGAGTTTCGACAGTTTATCCTGAAGCGAAGCGAGCTGTTTCTTGATCGCATCAAGGTCTTCGGGGTCTTTCTTCTCGGCACCGGTGCCTGGCTCTTCGCCCTCAGCGCCGGTCCAATTGCTGGCCATCCCGCCGGTCATCGCCTTCATGAACGCCTCTTGCTGGGCCTTCATCGCCTCAAAGCCCGGCATCTTGGCCATCGGGCTCATTTCCAGCATCCGGTTTTGGCCTTCCCGCAGCATGTCAAACGACGCGGTCAGGAACTGCGGCACAACGCTTTGCGCCTGCGTGGTGTAGCTGCGCACCAGATCGGTCAGCACACCAAGTGGCAAAACATTCTCGCCGCGGCTTTCATGATCGGCCACGATTTGAAGCAAATATTGCCGCGTCAGATCATCGCCCGATTTAAGATCGACAATCTGAACATCGCGCCCGTCCCGGATGAAACCGGAGATATCTTCGAGCGTCACATAATCGCTGGTCTCGGTATTATAGAGCCTGCGGCTCGCGTACCGTTTGATCAGAAGGGTTTTGGGTTTCTCCGCCATAGGGGCAATCCTCCTGTAAATTGCAGCGCTGCAGAAAAGCCTATGTCAGTGTAGAACAAAAGAAAAGCGTTGTAACGCTGCGTCTGCGAAAAACGTTTGCGGCGCAGCAATCTTTGGCGGCTGGTTCATCCCTGCCCCGCCCAACCGGCGGCCCCAAAACGAAAAAACGGGCCCCCGAAGGGACCCGTTTCTTTGATGTATCGCGCATCAGGGGGGGAGGAGATGACAACGCGAACTACATCGAAATCAACTTACTTAGCAGTTGCGGTCGCTTTTTTAGCGGCAGCCGATGCGTCGGAAGTGGCTTTTTTCACGGCAGCCGAAGCTTCTTCCGAGAATTCTTTGCCAGCAGCCATCATCAGCTCAACGGTTTCAGCTTGAACTTTTTTCGCGATTTCAGCGAAAGCAGCAACGTTCTCAGCTGCAACTTCGGCTTGTGCGGAAGCGAAGTCGGCCATTGCTTTGGCGTAGTCTGCGGGCTCGGCTTTGGCTTTCGACAGGTCTGCCAGTTTGGACAGAGTGTCTTTGGTCCATTTCGAAGAAATCTCGGTGGATTTCGAAGCGGCTTCCAGAGCAACGCTGGACAATTTTTCGTTCAGAGTCGCTTGGGTTTTGAATGCGTCTTCCAGAGCGGACGTGTCGACGGGAAATGCGCCCATCATGTCTTTCAGGAGTGCGGTAACGTCTTGTGCTTTAGCTGCGGCCATAATTTAAATCCTTTGTTTCACGCTCGACGGGCCCACCCCGTTTCTGCGTCTGCAAAAGATATAGCCGCTGCGGCGCAGCATTTCAACAGTTTTTTGCTGCACCGCAGCATTAATACATTAATGCCTAGTTATCAGATACTTGCCTTCACCTTCACATAGGTTCCTGGGGCCTCACACAGCACAGGATGCGAAGAATCACCCGGTGTACGCGCCTCTACCTGCTTGCCAGCCTTGCCTTTGAGCCAAGCATCCCACCGTGGCCACCAAGACCCCTCATGGAATTCTCCGCTCTCCATCCACTCATCCGCAGTCAGGCTCATGTCGTCATTGGTGAAGTGGCCGTACTTCTTTTTGCTGGGCGGATTTACGATCCCGGCGATGTGACCGGACTGACCCACGATAAAGGTTTTCGACCGGCTGCTGGCTTGGTTAAATCCTCGATAGCAATCCTTCCACGGCGCAATGTGGTCGGTCTCGGTTGCGATGGCGCAGATCGGCACGCTGACATCTTTGATGCTGAGCGTTTCGCCCAGAACCTCAAACGTGCCTTCGATGAACTCGTTGCGTTGGCACAACCCCCGGAGGTATTGCATCACCATCTTGCCAGGCAGCCCCGACCCATCGCCATTCCAGTACAGCAGGTCAAAGGCGGGCGGCGTGTCACCCATCATGTAATTGCGGATCGCCGGCTGATAGATCAAGTCGTTCGACCGCAAGAACGACATCGTCCGCCCCATGATGAACGAGCGCAGAATGCCGTGCTGGTCCACCTCGGCCTGGATGCCATCGACGAAATCATCCTGAAGGAACGGGGTGAATTCGCCCTGATCCGAGAAATCGGTCAGCGTGGTAAAGAAGGTCGCGGACTTCACCGACTTGTCGCCACGTTTTTTCAGCAGCGCCAGCGTGATGTTCAGCGTGGTGCCCGCGATACAGTAGCCAACAGCGTTGACCTGCTTGGTGCCGCAGATCGATTTCGCCTCTTCAATCGCGGTCAGGAAACCGCTTTCGATGTAATCCTCCATACCTTTGTCGGCGAGGCTGGGATCGGGGTTCACCCAGCTGACCACAAACAGCGTATACCCCTGATCGAGGACCCATTTGATCAGGCTGTTCTTCTCTTTCAGGTCGAGAATGTAGAACTTGTTGATCCACGGCGGGAACAGCACGATCGGAATATCATGCACGGTCTCGGTGGTCGGCGAATACTGGATCAGCTCCATCATCTCATTGCGGAACACCACTTTGCCCGGCGTGGTGGCGATGTTGCGCCCCACTTCAAAAGCCTTCTCATCGGCCAGCCGCACCACAAGCTCGCCATCGTTGGCTTCCAGGTCGGCCACAAGATTCTCAAGCCCTTTGACGACAGAGGCACCCTCCGTCTCAATCGCCTTGAGCAAAGCATCAGGGTTCGTCGCGAAAAAGTTGGTCGGGGCCATCATGTCGACGATCTGTTGCGAAAAATACCGCAGCCGACGTTTTTCTTTCTCGTCGATGTCCGCGATGTCTTCCACCGCCTGTTTTATCGCTTCTGAGTTAATAATGTATTGCTGTTTGATAAAGTTAAAATACGGATTCGTTTTCCAGACCGGGTTGGAAAAGCGCTTGTCATCGGGGGTATTGTCCTCGGGCGCGACCATCTTGCCCTGGGCAAGCACTTGCTGCGCATCAACAATATGTTTTAGCGACTTGCCCCAATATTCGACCTGATGCTCCAGGATCTTTGTCGGATTGTTAAGCCATTCCTGCCAATATGCCGTTGCCGCGCGTGCGAACAATTCGGTTTCAGGCGCAGCAATCTGAGGGTTGGGCGGCTTGCGACGGGTCAGCGCTTTCGTCAAACGCGATGTCAACTCCTCAATTTTGGCAATATTTTCGTCTAGATGAGCAAGATTATTACTCTCTTTAGTCTCTTCGATTGTCATCTTAACGAATCCCCTTTATGATGCAGTCGCAGCAATATTTCGCTTTGTTGGAGGGGTCAAAGCGACAAAACAACAGGGCACGCTTGTGCCCCCTTATCTCCGGAGCCACCCGATGCGCTACATGATCACTTACGATATGATGGAGACCCTTCGAAATACGAACCAATGGCTTGGGGCCACGGCAGAGGCGATGGCCTCTTATCCGGCCTTTGCCATGTGGCCCAACCCTGGCATGACTTGGCTTGCCGCCTGGGGTTCCGTGACCGAACGCACATTTGAACGTATGGCTGTCAAGCCCGACTGGGGCATCCATTCCATCACCTGCGACGACGGGCGCGACCATCTGGTCAACATCCGCACCGAGGTGAGCCGCCCGTTTGGCGATCTGATTCACTTTGAAATCGCAGGCCGCAATCCGGCCCCGCGCAAAGTTCTTCTGGTTGCACCGATGTCCGGGCACTATGCCACCCTCCTCCGGTCGACGGTTTTGTCCTTGCTCCCTGATTGTGAAGTCTATGTCACGGATTGGCACAATGCACGCGATATTCCGGTCTCTGCGGGCAAGTTCGATGTTGAGGATTACACCCTCTACCTTGTCGACTTTATGCGCCACCTTGGCCCGGACACTCATGTCATCGCTGTCTGCCAGCCCGCACCGCTGACACTGGCCGCGACCGCCTATCTCGCGGGCGAAGACCCCGATGCGCAGCCCCGTTCGCTCACGCTGATCGGCGGCCCGGTCGATCCCGATGCATCCCCCACAGACGTGACCGACTTTGGCCGTCGCGTGACGATGGGCCAGCTGGAGCAGTCGATGGTCCAGCGGGTCGGCTTCAAATATTCCGGTGTTGGCCGCAAGGTGTATCCCGGCCTGCTGCAGCTGTCGTCCTTCATGTCGATGAACGGCGAGCGCCACTCCAAAGCCTTCATGGACCAGATCGGCCGTGTCGCGCGCGGCGAGGCGTCGGATCATGACGCGCACAACCGTTTCTACGATGAATACCTCGCGGTGATGGACATGCCGGCCGAATTCTATCTCTCCACGGTCGAGCGGATCTTTAAGAACTGCGAAATCGCCAAGAACGAATTCGTCGTCGAAGGCAAACGGGTGGATATCGGCAAGATCACCACCGTCGCCGTGAAAACGGTTGAAGGGGCCAAGGATGACATCTCGGCCCCCGGCCAATGTGTCGCCGCGCTTGCCCTTTGCACCGGCCTGCCCGACAGCAAAAAGGCCAGCCACCTTGAGCCGGACGCTGGCCACTACGGTATCTTTGCCGGCAAATCCTGGCGCAACAACATCCGCCCGCTGGTGCTCGATTTCATCGACGCCAACAGCGGCAAGGAACCATCGCGCACCATGCGCGCGGTGTAAGCGACCTCAGACCAGCGCAAAAAGGGCGGGCTCATTGGCCCGCCCTTTTCGTTTCGTGCCTCAGCTTTTGGCCTTGGCAAACACCATATCGATCATCGCTTGCGTGCCGCGCGAGAATTCCAGCGGACAGGGGTACTCTGCCCCGTCAAGCACCGCCGCGTTGAAGTTTTCGACCTGCTCAACGTAGTGGTTCACCCCCGGCCAGCGCCAGGTCACCGCCTCCAGTCCCGCCCGCTCCAGCGTCACTTCCGCCTGATCGAACACGCCCGCATTAAACGGCGCCTTGACGGTGATCACGCCTTTGTCGCCCTGAATGGTCACGTATTGCCGTGGGGCCATCCGCATCGAATTCACGCCCGAAAAATGAAACGACGGGAAGCGCGCGGTGATATGCGACCAGACATCCACGCCGTTTTCCCAGCGCACCTCGGTCGACAAGATCTCCTCCGGCTCTTCGCCGGTGACGAAACGCGCGGTGCCATAAGTGTACACCCCGATGTCCGGGATCGCCCCACCGCCAGTGTCGGCGCGGTTGCGGATGTTGCCGGTGTCGGCGCTGTTGTCATAGGAAAACACCGTGTCCCAGAGCATGATCTCACCGATCTCGCCGCCCTGCACCAGGTCGCGCACTTTCTGCCAACGCGGGTGATGCACCACCATATAGGCCTCAGCCGCGATCAGCCCGGTTTCATCGCGCAGCGCAATCACGCTGTCGAATTCTCCGGCGCGCATCGCCAGTGGTTTTTCCACAAGCACATGCTTGCCCGCCCGAAGCGCCTTCTCCGCCCACTCCACATGCAAATGATTGGGCAAAGGCAGGTAAACCGCATCCACCGCATCGCTGGCCAAGAGCGCATCGTAATCATCAAACACTTGAATTTCGGGGTTCAACTCTTTGAATGGCGCGGCTTTTTCCGCACTGGAGGTGGCCAGCGCCGACAGCGTGCCCCGGCGCGCCGAATGCACAGCCGGTGCCATGTGCTGCCGCGCGAACTTGGCCGCCCCCAAAATGCCCCAACGAACATGGCCTGTCATTTCGCGTCTCCCTGATGCCTGTTTCGCGCACCATGACGCTGCGACAGGCCAGCGTCAAAGCGAAAGGCGCGCAAAGGAAAAAGGCCGGAGTTTCCCCCGGCCCGTCATATAATTCAGAGCTTTCAGATCAGGCGTCTGCCAGCATACCCTGCTTTTTCGCCAGATCCCGCATCCGCTTTTGCAGCTTTTCAAACGCGCGGACTTCAATCTGACGGATGCGTTCGCGGCTCACGTCGTATTGCCCCGAAAGATCCTCAAGCGTGACGGTTTTGTCCGACAAACGGCGCTGGGTCAGGATGTCCTTCTCGCGATCGTTCAGAACCTCCATCGCCTCGGCCAGCATTGCACGTCGCGCCGTCAGCTCGTCGCGTTCTTCGTAATCGGCGGCCTGATCGGCGTCTTCATCTTCCAGCCAATCCTGCCATTGCATCGTGCCCTCGCCCTCGGATCCGACGGTGGCATTCAGCGAGGCATCGCCGCCCGACATCCGCCGGTTCATGCTGATGACTTCGGCTTCGGTCACGCCCAGATCGTTGGCAATCTGCGCCACGTTTTCGGGCCGCAAATCGCCTTCTTCCAGCGCGCCGATGCGGGCTTTGGCCTTGCGCAGGTTAAAGAACAGCTTTTTCTGCGCAGAGGTTGTGCCCAGTTTGACCATCGACCACGACCGCAGCACATATTCCTGAATCGAAGCGCGAATCCACCACATCGCATAGGTCGCGAGGCGGAAGCCCTTCTCGGGGTCGAATTTCTTGACCGCTTGCATCAGGCCCACATTGGCCTCGGAGATCACCTCGGCTTGCGGCAAGCCATAGCCGCGATAGCCCATCGCGATCTTGGCCGCGAGGCGCAGGTGTGACGTGACCATCTGGTGCGCGGCTTCGGTGTCTTGTTCCTCGACCCAGCGCTTGGCCAGCATGTATTCTTGTTCCGGCTCCAAGAGCGGGAATTTGCGGATTTCCTGTAGATAGCGCGACATGCCGCCTTCTGGCGTCGGCGCCGGGAGATTTGCATAGTTCGCCATTAACGTTCCTCCGATGTATACGGCCTTAACATTCAATATGGTGTGGGAAACCTGCCTTTCAAGGGCAGATATCCCTGCTGAGTCCGATAATTGTACTAAACTGTTCAGATTGCCAGATCGTTATCAACTGCTCACGCGCATGTGCACTTCACGACAAATCTTGTCATGTTACCTGGAATTTTAACCACTTCTGCGCATGAGTGCACAGATCACCCGATCAGCACCGGGTTCGTTGTGCGTTTCAGCCGGTAAAATATTTCAGCCGCGCAAAACCGCCAGTAGGTCTTCAATATCTTGCGGCAAAGGCGCGGTGAAACTCATCGGTTGGTCGCTGACCGGGTGCACGAATCCCAAAGTCTCGGCATGCAGCGCCTGACGCGGGAACGCCGCAAGTGCCGCCTGCGCCGCGTCGGAAATCGCGCCCTTGGCAATCTTGCGTTTGCCGCCATAGGTGCCATCGCCGATCAGGCCATGCCCGGAATGCGCCATATGCACCCGAATTTGGTGCGTGCGCCCGGTTTCCAAACGGCATTCCATCAGCGCAATCACCGGCACCGTGCCAAAACTCTCAATCAACCGCGCGCGCGTCACGGCGTGGCGGCCGCCTTCAAAAAGCACCGCCTGTCGCTGCCGATCGGTGCGGTGGCGGGCCAGTTGCGTGGTGATCTTCAGCACATTGCCCGGCTCGAAACTGATGCCGCGCAGGCCGCGCAACCGCGGATCGGCCGCATCCGGCACGCCAAAGACCACCGCTTTATAGGCGCGCTCCGCCGTGTGTTTCTCAAACTGTTTGGCCAGCCCGTGATGCGCCGCGTCGTCCTTGGCCACCACCAGCACGCCGCTGGTATCCTTGTCGATGCGGTGCACGATGCCCGGCCGCTTCATGCCGCCCACACCCGACAGCGTATCGCCGCAATGGTGCAACAGCGCGTTGACCAATGTCCCCGACGGCGTGCCCGGCGCGGGATGCACCACCATGCCAACGGGCTTGTTCACCACAATCAGGTGGTCATCCTCAAACAGCACATCCAGGGCGATGTCTTCGGGCAGGATGTGGCTCT